>NZ_BMND01000141.1 GCF_014646275.1 Streptomyces kronopolitis | reverse complement strand
CAAAACCTAAAATAGAAAAAATACACACAGGAATTAATTTTTTAGACAAAATCAGCGACGGCGGTTTTGAAGTCGGGCAGTTGATTTTACTTAGCGGAGATCCCGAAGCCGGTAAAACGCTTTTAGGTATCCAATACATTACCAATGCGCAACAACAGCACAAGGTAACTTATTTTGGTTTTGAGTTTAGCGTTAGGAAGCATATTGAAACCTTAAACTCTAAAGATTTCAAAATAAACAAAGAAAATTATTTTATTGATGATACAAGTTGCGAAATTAACGAACTAGTTTCACAGATTAGAGGATTAGCTAAAGAAGGGCATAAACTTTTTGTAATTGATAGTCAAATGAAGATCCAAGCGCCGATCGTAGGTAGGACGATTGAAGAAGTAGAAACAATTAAGTTCACTACTTTAGCCGACTTAGCCAGGCGCTTGCAAGTTATCATTATTTTGATTATTCAAAATTCCAAAAACGACAGCTACGCCCCAACAGGGAGCC
>NZ_BMND01000140.1 GCF_014646275.1 Streptomyces kronopolitis | reverse complement strand
AGAATGAAAAGACCTTGGATTCTTTAGGCAAAATCTTTTCTTTAAAGGTTTTTTCATAGCTTTTTTTGACAAACCATTTAAACGCATGCTCTTCTACAAAATTGTGAGGGTTTTTAAGCACTTCTAGGCGTAAAACGCATTTGTTTAAACTGAATTTGGAATTGTTTTTGACTCCCACTTGCAAAGAAAAAGCGTTGCTATAACTTAAAGGGTTAGCGTGTAAGATGCGTGTTTCTATGGGGTAAATCGCTTGAGTGAGTAAAACATTCAAAACAAAAGGCATGCTTAAAAACGCGCCCAAAAAAGCTACTGCCGCTATATATCTTGCCAAGCGGTTTCTTAAAAGCAAAGCCAAAAGGAGCAAAATCGCGCAAAAAAGGATTAAAACGCTCGCTATTAAAACGCTAATTAAAGTCGCTTGGCTTAAAAAGCCCTTAAAAGACTCCAAAAAAGCTTGGATAAAGGCAAGAGACGCCATGCGTTTTTAAGGCTCTTTAGTCTC
>NZ_BMND01000139.1 GCF_014646275.1 Streptomyces kronopolitis | reverse complement strand
ATAAAAACGCTATAGGTGTTTGTGGGGACATCACTCAAATTGAAATTAAAGAAAAAGTCATCAAACTAGCCCAAACATTAGGAATTAACATGATCATTGGCGGGCCTCCCTGTCAAGGCTTTTCTAATAAAGGGAAAAATTTAGGGCTAAAAGACCCTAGGAATTTTTTATTCTTAGAATATATAGAAATAATAAAAGCCTTAAAACCAAAAATTTTTATCATTGAAAATGTGAAAAACCTCATCTCTTGCGCTAAAGGCTATTTCTTAGAAGAAATTAAAGAAAGATTGAACGCTTTAGGGTATCAATTAAGCTCTCAAATCCTAAACGCTAAAGATTATGGCGTGCCTCAAAACAGAGAGAGGGCTTTTATTGTGGGGGCTAGTCATTTTAGTTTTGATTTTAATCTTTTAGAGCCTTCTCAAAGCGTGAATGTTCAAGATGCGATAAGCGATTTAGCCTATCTTTGTTCTAATGAGGGGGCGTTTGAGAGCGATTACTTAAACCCTA
>NZ_BMND01000138.1 GCF_014646275.1 Streptomyces kronopolitis | reverse complement strand
AAAACATTTTATCTTAATCAAAACCAAAGCCGATCTAAACGAAACCGCTAAAAAACTCAACCGCCTTATGCATAACCACAACATCACAGCGCCTCAGCGCGTGCTATATGTGAGTGGCATGCTTTTATCCATGCAAGAAATTAAAGGCAAAAAAGAGGGCTTAAAACCAAGCGATTTAAAAGGCGAATTGACCGATACTAGCCGTGATGGTGTTTTAGTGTTTAACCAAATTAGCGAATTTTTGAAAACCAAAAACTTGAGCGAAGAAAAACGAGATCTAATGCTTGCCAGTTTTAAAGAAATCAGTAAAGACCCGCAGCACGATAAAGAAACGAGCCTTGATAAAGCCATAAGCATGCTTTTAAAAAAAGATTCAAGTATCACTAAGCAAATTTTTACCTTTCTTTATGAATTTGTCCATAAGCCCATTAATGAAAGCGACAATACCGGTCATTTAGACATCATGGGCGAACTTTATAGCGAATTTTTAAAATACGCTTTAGGGGATGGTAAG
>NZ_BMND01000137.1 GCF_014646275.1 Streptomyces kronopolitis | reverse complement strand
AAAGAATAAGGGATTTTAAGATAAGATTTTAAAATTTCAAGCTCCAATTTAGGCACTAAATCGTTTTTATTCAAAACAACAATGCAAGGCTTTTTGGCGCGATTGAGGGTGTCAATAAGGTTAAAATCTTCTTGTTCTAGGGGTTTAGAAAGATCAAACACGCCTAAAACGATGTCGCAATTTTCTAAACTTTTAAGGCTTTTTTCAATCCCTAATCGTTCTATTTTATCCGCACTCTCTCTAATGCCAGCTGTATCAATCAAGCGCACCTTATGCCCTTGCAATTCAATGACTTCTTCTATGGTGTCTCTTGTTGTGCCTTTAATATCGCTCACTAAAGCCCTTTCTTCTAAAAGCATGGCGTTTAATAGGGAGCTTTTGCCAGCATTGGGTTTGCCAACAATGCTTAAGGCATGCCCTTTGTTTCTTTGTTTTTGCGTGTTAGAAAAATCCAGTAAGTCTTTAAAAGAGGCGATTTGCTTTTCTAAATTAAGAGACACTTCATTTAAAAAATCGC
>NZ_BMND01000136.1 GCF_014646275.1 Streptomyces kronopolitis | reverse complement strand
AGAAACTATGGATGGTCAAACAACTTTTAAAACCACTATTAAAGAAAAAACCCAAAGAGGCAGTTTGAAGGAATTACTCAACCATAAAAAAGCCTTAATGATAGTCTTTGGGCTAACTATGGGAGGGAGTTTGTGTTTTTATACTTTTACGGTGTATTTAAAAATCTTTTTAACCAACAGCTCATCATTCAGCCCTAAAGAAAGCAGTTTTATCATGCTTTTAGCGCTCTCTTATTTTATTTTGTTGCAACCCTTATGTGGGATGCTGGCTGATAAAATCAAGCGCACCCAAATGCTGATGGTTTTTGCTATCGCAGGTCTTATTGTAACGCCCGTTGTCTTTTATGGTATCAAGCATGCTAGTGGCGTGTATGAAGCCCTATTTTATGAAATGCTTGCATTGAGCGCGATGAGTTTTTACACTTGCATTGCTGGGGTCATTAAAGCAGAATTATTCCCTGAACATGTGCGAGCGCTTGGCGTGGGTTTAGCCTATGCGATTGCGAATGCGCTTTTTG
>NZ_BMND01000135.1 GCF_014646275.1 Streptomyces kronopolitis | reverse complement strand
ATTGATAGGAGGCTTTGGCTTAGATTTGTCTATTTTTTCGCACGCTTCTTTAAAAGGCATTTCTTTAGTCCCTTTAATCCTAGCCCCCCCTTCAGTAGCGTTAATGACTTCCAGTTTATAGGGCGTGTTAAAAATATCTTTTTCAAAAAATTCTAAGAAAAGTTTCCACACTAAAGTGGTTTCTACTTCCCCGTTACCCCCATATTTTTCTGTAAAGATCTTGTCTTTATCTTTTTTAGGCTTGATCTCTCTATCGCCATAAATCGCCCCACTAGCGTGGCTGTTACCGCTTTGTGAGAAGCTTAAATCTTGCCCGATAAACACGCATCTTTTGAAACGAGAATGCACCACTAATTCATACGCCATGTTCGCTGCGCTCATGCCTATGCCCACATAGCCATACTGGTGCAAATCAAAAAGGTTGGTGTAACCAAAGGGGCGGAAGCTGAATTGTTTAACCCCCTTTTTAATCGCTTGAATCAATCGTTTATGCACAATGGAAGTCAGAGCAAAAATAAC
>NZ_BMND01000134.1 GCF_014646275.1 Streptomyces kronopolitis | reverse complement strand
AAACAAGTTTCACTGCAATACGCCACCGCTCCGCTGTAAATAGCGTCTTTGCTAGAAACATAGGTTTGGCATTTAGAGCATACAATCATGTGATCTTCTAATTCTTTAGGGGTTTGTTGCGTATAAGAGTGGCTGTCTTTATGGTTGCCTTTAAGGGGTTTTTGCTTTAAAAACAAACGCCATAAAACCCACACAATAATGAGTAGGGGGATTAAAATTCTTAACATAAACTTTCCTTTGATTTGTAAAAATAAATACGCTTTTGATGCATAAAGCATTCAGTGTCTTTACAAGCGATTTCATCTTTTAACTGCTCGCCTTTATAGAATAAAAAATACCCCTTATCTTTTAGGAAGCGTTGGCTTTTTTCTATCAAAAAAGAAGAGCTAGCGACCGCTCTAGAAGTGATTAAATCCACTTGTAAAAGATTTTGATAATCTTCTAAACGCTTTTTAATGATTTCAATATTTTTTAAAGGCAAAACGCTTTTAAGGTAGCTTAAAAAAGCCGCTCTTTTTATTCTT
>NZ_BMND01000133.1 GCF_014646275.1 Streptomyces kronopolitis | reverse complement strand
CTTTACAATCAAAAATTCATGTTCTCATGCGTTGTGAAAATCCAACGCTACGCCATTTTCAAGTGAGCGTTCATGGATAATAAAAACATTGATCCCAACTTCAACCCAGAGCGATTTTTAGAAACCCAAAAATACAAGGTTATAGTTACGGCTTTAATCTTTTTGTTGCTTTTTATTGTTTTTTTAATGGTGGC
The DNA here is from genome assembly GCF_014646275.1 of Streptomyces kronopolitis. Classification (GTDB taxonomy): domain Bacteria; phylum Actinomycetota; class Actinomycetes; order Streptomycetales; family Streptomycetaceae; genus Streptomyces; species Streptomyces kronopolitis. Next base: position 334 of record NZ_BMND01000133.1, on the reverse strand, counting down.
TTTTAAAAAAGCTTTTTTTGCCCAAACCAACATGCCCACTCTGGTGATGAGCAAACAAGACACTGCGACTAGGGGGACTATCTATAGTCAAGACAACTACAGCCTAGCCACTTCGCAAACCCTTTTCAAACTGGGCTTTGACACAAGGTTTTTAAACCCGGATAAAGAAGATTTTTTCATTGATTTCCTTTCTATTTATAGCAATATCCCTAAAAATTCCTTAAAAGACGCCATCAATACGAAAGGCTATACCATTCTAGCTTATGATCTCACGCCCAACACCGCTGCTAATATTAGGGACTTGAATAAGAAATTTTTAGCCTTTGGGGTTTTT
>NZ_BMND01000132.1 GCF_014646275.1 Streptomyces kronopolitis | reverse complement strand
AGCGTTCTTTATGAAGAGCAACTGGAGTTTTTAAAGCCGCAAATTGCAGCTTGCAAGCGCTTGAGCGCTCTATTATTGGAGCAAGAATATTTAGAACATTCTAATTTGTATGATTGGTTGAACGGGTGAAAATGCGTTTTTTTAGTGGTTTTGGGTTCATTAATGAAAGCGTTTTGTTTGAAGAGTGGCTTTTAAAAGGGGCTTATGATGTGTCAGGCTTTTCTATGGGGGCGATTAAGGCGATAGAATACGCTTATAATGAAATCTTACAACAGCGCCGCATCAATTCTTTGTTATTGTTTTCGCCTTGCATGTTAGCGCATAAGAGTTTGGCGTTCAAACGCTTGCAGCTTTCTTCGTTTCAAAAAGACCCGCAAAGCTACATGGATAACTTTTATCTAGAAGTGGGTTTGAGCGCTAAAATGGAGCGTTTTAAAAAAGAGGGTTCTTTAGAAGAATTAGAATTTTTATTGAATTACAAGTATAGTGATTCTATAATTAGATCTTTATTAGAAAAAGGTGTGAAGAT
>NZ_BMND01000131.1 GCF_014646275.1 Streptomyces kronopolitis | reverse complement strand
CGAAGAGCCTTTAAAAAACGCTGTGTTTGAACATGCCAAAAACGCCTTAAAATTTTTTATAGAAAGCCATGATTTTAACGCCATGCAAAATCGTTTCACGCTTAAAAAACCTTTAAAAATAGAAAGTTAAATGCGCTCTATCAAAAATTTCAAGTTTTTATCGTGGTTTGAATAAGGGCTTAAAATGCGTTTGTTTAGATTTGTGGGGTGGTATTATTTCAAATACTTTTTAATCGTGCTTTTAGCTTTAGAATTGTTTTTTGTAGGCATTGACAGCTTAAAATACGCCGATAAAATGCCCGATTCTGCGAACATGATTATTTTATTTTTCACCTATGACATCCTATTTGCTCTCAATTACACCTTGCCCATTTCCTTGCTTTTGGCGATGGTTTTATTTTATATCGCCTTCATTAAATCCAACCAATACACCGCCCTGCTCTCCATTGGCTTTTCCAAATGCCAGATTTTAAGCCCTATTTTTTTGATCAGTTTGTTTTTCACGGCCGTTTATGTGGGGTTGAATGCG
>NZ_BMND01000130.1 GCF_014646275.1 Streptomyces kronopolitis | reverse complement strand
CAAATCTTAATAACGCTTTACTCATTCTATCCCCTTACTTGCCAATCTTTTTTTGGACACTGCCTTTGTGCCCTTTAAAAGTTCTTGTAGGAGCGAATTCCCCTAACTTATAACCCACATGGTTTTCTGTGATATACACAGGGACAAAAACCCTTCCGTTATGCACATTATAAGTAAAACCAATCATTTCAGGCAAAATGGTGCTTCTTCTAGACCATGTTTTAATCGGGCGGTTATCCTTGCCCTCTTTTGCCTTGAGCGTTTTTTTCATCAAGTGGTCGTCTATAAAAGGACCCTTTTTAATTGACCTAGACATTCTTTAACCCTTTATTTATGTTTCTTTCTGGAAATGATGAGCTTGTCGCTAACTTTTTTCTTTCTAGTCTTATAGCCCTTAGCTGGAGTGCCCCAAGGCGATACAGGATGACCGCTTGTCCCTGTTTTACCCTCACCCCCACCATGCGGGTGATCCACTGGGTTCATAGCGCTACCACGAGTTTGTGGGCGAATGCCTCTGTGGCGGTTACGCCCTGCC
>NZ_BMND01000129.1 GCF_014646275.1 Streptomyces kronopolitis | reverse complement strand
CGGTTAAAACCACTTCTTGAACCCCTTTAGAGCATAAAAGGCCCACTTGCTCTAAAATTTTCCTCTCTTCAAAGCTCCTGGCCCTCCCTCTCACGCTTGGGATAATGCAATAATTGCAATCAAAATCACAGCCTTCTTGAATCTTGATAAACGCCCTAGTTTTTCCCACAAACTCGCTCACCATTGTGGTGTCTAAGTGCTTGTTTTCTAAATTGTCGTCTATAAAAAAACGCTTTTTTTCTTGCAAAAGCGCGTTAATCTTTTCTTTATTGTCATGCCCAAAAACGCCCTTTAAAAGCCCTTTTTCAAAAAGCTCCTTGCCTTGGGTTTTCACCCCACAGCCAGTAAATAGCACTTCCTTATCCAATCGCGCCATTTTTTTAGCGTAACTCCTTACTGCGCTATCGGCCCCATTGGTTACGGTGCAAGAATTGATGATAATAATATCGGCTTCTTGTTCTTCTAAGGTCGCGCTAAAATCCTTCAAATTCTCGCCCATCACTTGCGTGTCAAAAAGATTCGTCCTGCACCCAAA
>NZ_BMND01000128.1 GCF_014646275.1 Streptomyces kronopolitis | reverse complement strand
ATGAATTGTTGTTGGCGCATAGAATAGGTGATATGGAAAAAAGCGTTGTCTAAAGGGGTAAAGCCCTCCTTAGGGATAGAGTCTATCACGCATTCTATGGGGCGTTTAGCGCGTATAATGGATAAAGACGCTTCAATCCCGCTTGGCGGTTTTTCATTAGCATAAAAACAAGAAAACGCCTTGTTGTGTCGTAAGGTTAAAACAGAAAAATCTTCCCCCCCTTCCTTGCCTTGCGTGAGCGTGAGGCTTAAGGCGTTGAGAGAATGGGAGAGCAAACTCACGCCCATTAAAAGAAAGATCTTTGACTTAAGCCACAAACTCTAAAAGCCCTCGCATCATAAAAACAGAGAACAAGCACGCCAACGCCATGGCAATAATGACCGCATAAATGGGCATGGTAGCGTTTTGGGTGTAAATATCGTTTTGAGCGTAGCTTTGTAAGGGCTTATTGAAAAACATCGCCACGAGCCAACGGAAATAATAAAACGCAGCCACCGCGCTATTAACCAACATCACCACCGCTAAAAGAATGTGGTT
>NZ_BMND01000127.1 GCF_014646275.1 Streptomyces kronopolitis | reverse complement strand
GAGCGTCGCTAGTGGGGTGCCAGCGATGTGTGATGGTATCACGCAAGGTTATGATGGCATGGAATTGAGCTTATTCAGTAGAGATGTGATCGCCTTAAGCACCGCCGTGGGATTAAGCCATAATGTTTTTGACGGGGCGTTTTTTTTGGGCGTGTGCGATAAAATCGTGCCAGGCTTACTCATAGGAGCGTTAAGCTTTGGGAATTTAGCGAGCGTGTTTGTGCCAAGCGGGCCTATGGTGAGCGGGATAGAAAATTATAAAAAAGCCAAAGCGCGCCAAGATTTTGCAATGGGAAAGATCAACAGAGAAGAGCTTTTAAGAGTGGAAATGCAAAGCTATCATGATGTGGGCACTTGCACTTTTTATGGCACGGCTAATTCTAATCAAATGATGATGGAGTTTATGGGGTTGCATGTGGCTAATTCTAGTTTTATCAACCCTAACAACCCCTTACGGAAGGTTTTAGTAGAAGAGAGCGCGAAAAGATTAGCGAGCGGAGAAGTTCTGCCCTTAGCCAAACTCATTGATGAAAAAAGCATTCTTAA
>NZ_BMND01000126.1 GCF_014646275.1 Streptomyces kronopolitis | reverse complement strand
GTGATCGCCGGCATCGGCTTCGCCGGTTCCTACACGGCCGTGCGGGAGCTCGCCCTCAAGAAGGGCTTCGGCACCTTCGCGTACTTCTTCCCGCTCGGCATCGACGCGGGCATCTGCGTCCTGCTCGCCCTGGATCTGCTGCTCACCTGGATCCGCATGCCCTTCCCGCTGTTGCGGCAGGCGGCATGGCTGCTGACGGTCGCGACGGTGGCCTTCAACGCCGCGGCGGCGTCCGACCTCCTGGGCATGGGCATGCACGCCGTCATCCCCGTGCTGTTCGTCGTCACCGTCGAGGCCGCCCGGCACGCCGTCGGGCGGATCGCCGACATCACGGCGGACAAGCACATGGAGGGCGTGCGCCTCACCCGCTGGCTGCTGTCGCCCCTGCCGACCTTCCTGTTGTGGCGGCGGATGAAGCTGTGGGAGCTGCGGTCGTACGACGCGGTGATCAAGCTGGAGCAGGAGCGGCTGGTGTACCAGGCCCGCCTGCGTTCCCGGTTCGGACGGGCCTGGCGCCGCAAGGCCCCCGTGGAGTCCCTGATGCCGCT
>NZ_BMND01000125.1 GCF_014646275.1 Streptomyces kronopolitis | reverse complement strand
ATTGCCTAAAACAATAGGCCCATCTACAGCGTTTAAAACTTCGCGCACAATAATGCCATGCCCGCAACCCGGACAAAGCAAGTGCGAGCCTTGGAATTTTTCAGCGCTTTGGCTAAAACCTTTGAGTGTTTTGACTTCTTTTACCATGATATTTCCTTTTTAAAAAAAGCTCATTTTAGGGCCACGCAAGCCTACGAATTGTTGGGTAGGGTGCGTGAGCGTTCCTTTAAGAGCGTCTTCATTGATTTCTTCAAAAATTTCGCATAAATGCGCGATTGTCATATCCCTTTCGCCTAAACCATAGATATAGTTAGACACCACGGGGTGTTTAGTCCCTTGCGTTTGATACACCGTGCTCGTTACTTCATTAAACATCGCCCCCATAGCACCCGCTGGAGAGCTCTTGTCTAAAATCGCTAAAGCTTTAAGGTTTTTCAAATCCTGCCCTAATCTTTCATAAGGGAAGGGGCGCAAGGAATGGATAGTCGCCACGCCGGCCTTAATGCCTTTTTTACGCATTTCTTTAGCCGCTACGATCGCTGATTCATAAG
>NZ_BMND01000124.1 GCF_014646275.1 Streptomyces kronopolitis | reverse complement strand
AACAAGCGAGCGTTTTTAGTGGAAGTTAAGGGGATTAGGGAAAAGTAAGGGCCATTGAGATTGACTCAAAAAGAATATGAGCAAGCACAAACTTATAGCCATGATTATGTGCTTGTGGTGGTATTGAATTTAAGTGAAAAACCCCATCTTTTATCCATTGCTAACCCCTTAAAGCATTTAGAGTTTAAGGCATGCGAGAGAAAGCAAAAAAGCATTTTAGAATACCACTTAATAGGGCAAATAAAATAGCTTTGAATTTTACAGGGGGCTATAGGAGTGGGGTTCAAATTGATAGGAATGCTCCTAAACGCACTTACAAATACACCAAAAAGGATTGCGATTTGATTTTAGGGATAGACACTCGCACAAGCGAATGCTATATTATCCCTATTGAAGACATACAAGAATGGGGCAACACAAAGAGTTTGTCGCAACTCCAACACTATAAAGAGAATTGGCAAATTTTGATTGACTTGGCGTTGGAGTAAAAATATAAAATTACATTTATAAATAAAAAAAGATCTCTTTAGATATAGTGTTGGTTATGCTAA
>NZ_BMND01000123.1 GCF_014646275.1 Streptomyces kronopolitis | reverse complement strand
TATAGCCTTTAATGTCCGCCCCTTTAGCGTTAGTGAGCATGATATTGATGCCATGGGGGGTGATGATGCGGCTCCATACAATATCCAAGCGGTATTCGCCCATTTTGTTATTGTTGCTGTAATAGCCTATGACTTTAGAGCCTTTAGGGATTAAGACGGCCTTGCCCATGCTTGCAAAAATATCGCTCTCCACTTGCGCGATGACTTTACCGGCAATCTGGCTAGAAATAGGCGTGATCAAAAAGGCGGGTATCATTTTATCGGCTGTAATGGTGCGTAAAAGCTTGTTTTCATTGGTAGCGATGTCTTTTTCTTTAAGGTTGGTAAAACCATCGATCCCTTTAGGGTTATCCATGGGGAAAATCAGGTTTTCTTCGTAATTTTTAGGGCTTTGTTTGAAAGGGGTGATGCGAGAGGCTAGTAAATCTAATTGCTTTAGAGAAAAGTCTTTTTTAGGGGGGGTTGTGTTTGCTTTTAAATCTATGGAAGGGCTAGCAAAAGTTTCTTCTTTAGAAGAGTTCATTTCTTTGGAGTTTAGGGCTTTTAAAGCGGCT
>NZ_BMND01000122.1 GCF_014646275.1 Streptomyces kronopolitis | reverse complement strand
AAAATGCCCAGTATCGTTTTCAAGCTTTAAGATCGTGTCTCTCAATTCTTTAGAAAAGCCCTCTAAATCCCCTATCGCTTTAAAGCGTATGTGATTATCCAAATAAGTGGATCGCTCATCTTTAAGGTATTTTTTAAGCATTTTCATTAAAAAATCCACTTCACTTTTAGGGCGTTTCCAATTTTCTGTAGAAAAAGCGTATAAAGTCAAGCATTCTAGCTTATGATTAGCGCACCAGATCGTGATGTCTTTAAGGGTTTTTATGCCCTTTTTATGCCCATAAGCCCTAGCTTTATTCTTTAATTTAGCCCACCTGCCATTACCATCCATAATAATGGCAAGATGTTTGAGAGTGTTATCCAATGCCTTTACCCTTTAAAGAAATACTTCAATTATACACCATTTAAAGCGTGCAAGCATCCACTAAATAAGCGATATGCTGCCAAGAAAAGTGGGTTTTTTCACTCAAACCGATCTCGCAAGTGCTGGAAGTGGAAAAGCCCCTTTTAAGATCATAGGATTGGTAAAATGTTTGAAAGCCGTTTAAAGCGCTCTCGTTCAATT
>NZ_BMND01000121.1 GCF_014646275.1 Streptomyces kronopolitis | reverse complement strand
GCGTTCATAAAACCCGCTATACCCATAAGCCGCATACCCTCCAACAATCACACCCTTAATGAATCTGTCATAGCCCACATTGATACCATAGAGCGTTCCTGTGCCATTTTCCACAAAGCTCACGCCCCCAACGCCGGTTGCCCAAAGGTTGTTTTTTAATTTATCCCTTTGAGAGTATTTTAAAATCACATCCATCGCGTTAGGGATTGCGTCAGCAAATCTTTGGTTTTTAAGGCTGCTCAAGCGTTCGCTAAAATCCGTTGAGTCAAAAGAAGCGAAACTAGAAAGCTTGGCTAAACGCCCCATTTGTTGCGTGTAAGTGTTGAGCTGTAAAACATCGGTGGAATTGTTTTTAAGATTAGATTTAGAAAGCATGCCTAAAGTGCTGGTAATATCTTTCATTAAAGTAACAATGTGTTCAGTGGAATTGTCTTGCAAATAATAAGGAGCGAACAAGGGATTACCCCCCTTAGCCACAAAAAGCGCATTCAGCCACATAAGGGAATTATTGCCCGCAGATTTTATCGCATTCAAACCAGCGATGCCTTGAATGTATTTGATGTAA
>NZ_BMND01000120.1 GCF_014646275.1 Streptomyces kronopolitis | reverse complement strand
AATGATAATTTTAAGGGAGTTTTGTGCGATATATCAAGTTTTTCAAAGAGTTGAACAATAAGAATGTGAATCTGGTTGGGGGCAAGAACGCTAGCATTGGTGAAATGTTTCAAGAATTAGTGCCTATTGGCATTAAAGTGCCTGATGGCTTTGCGATCACAAGCGAAGCGTATTGGTATCTTTTAGAGCAAGGGGGGGCTAAACAAAAAATCATAGAGCTTTTAGAAAATGTTGATGCCACGGAAATTGACGTGTTAAAAATCCGCTCCAAACAAATCAGAGAGCTTATTTTTGGCACGCCTTTTCCTAGCGATTTAAGAGATGAGATCTTTCAAGCTTATGAAATTTTAAGCCAGCAATACCACATGAAAGAAGCCGATGTGGCCGTAAGGAGCTCCGCTACCGCAGAAGATTTGCCGGACGCTTCTTTTGCCGGGCAGCAAGACACTTATTTAAACATTAAGGGTAAAACAGAATTGATCCACTATATCAAATCCTGTTTAGCGTCGCTTTTTACCGATAGAGCGATTAGCTATAGAGCGAGTCGTGGGTTTGATCATTTAAAAGTCGC
>NZ_BMND01000119.1 GCF_014646275.1 Streptomyces kronopolitis | reverse complement strand
CATACCGCGTTGATTGGTTTTAACTTCTTCTTCTTCAAATCCGCTATTCCCTTGAGTTGGTTTGATTTTTTCCTCTAAAGGTTGTTTGTTTTCTTTAACTTTATGCCTTTCTTGCAAATAAATAGGAGCGTTCCCTTTTTCGCCTTTTTGAGATTTTTCAGATGCAGGTTTTTCCACAACGGGATAAAGCTTGGGTTTAAAATTATTATAATCTAAATAGTAGCGATCATAATACACCCGATTTTTATCATAAAACACCCCTTTATCCAAACGATTGGATGAAAAAAACTTAAAACTGCCTATAGTTGGCGTTTTATAGACATTATACGAATTAAAATCATTCAAATCCACTTCTATCACATACCCTCGTTTTTCTAAAGAATACAATTTATTATGGTTTAATACAATGGTATTGAGCGAAGCAAAGGGCAGTTTCACGCTGTTTAATTCCCTCAAACTCTTATCCATTTGCAAGATCTGCCCATCTAGCGTGAGCACGTATAAAGTCCCCTTATCATAAAGCAAATCCACAATATCCTCATCGTAATTGAACTCTTGACCGCTCACCACTGA
>NZ_BMND01000118.1 GCF_014646275.1 Streptomyces kronopolitis | reverse complement strand
GAAAGAAGGAGGGTTTTTTCTTTACGAGTGAAGATAATGGGGATAAAGTCTAAAAAATAATCCTCTCCTTTTTTATAAATATGAATTTGTAAATCCTGACTTATAGGGATAAGGGCTTGAATGAGCGTGTTGTTAGTATCTCTTAAGGTGTAGTAGGTAACATTGCTTTGAATTTCAGCACTCAATTCTTTATCTTGAGAGCTTAGGTTGTAGTAGAGTTTTTGAGGGATATGGTATTTTTCTAAAAACCCTAACAGCGTGAGCTTATCCCACACAAGCCTTTCACCCACCAATAAAGTTTGCTTTTTAGCCATTTCATCGGCTTTTAAAAGAACCCCATGGGATAAAAAAGCAACCATTAAAGAATAGATAAAATTTAAAATAATTTTCTTATGAAAAAATACCATGCAGTTGTTTAATGCCTTCAATTGAATCTGTATTTTATTAGTATAACATAAGCCGTTAAAGAAAAACGATACAAGTTTAAAGCCTAGCCTTGTTTTTATAGCTTTATGGAGCGCGTTTTATTGGTGCATGGTGGTTTCTCATAAATGGTTTTATCTCGCCTTATAGCAT
>NZ_BMND01000117.1 GCF_014646275.1 Streptomyces kronopolitis | reverse complement strand
AGATTGGCGATCCGCTCATTCACATCATCCGCAACTCATGCGATCATGGGATTGAGCCTTTAGAAGAAAGAAGAAGGCTTAACAAGCCTGAAACCGGTAAAGTGCAATTGAGCGCGTATAATGAGGGTAACCACATTGTGATTAAAATCTCTGATGACGGCAAGGGGTTAGACCCTGTGATGCTTAAAGAAAAAGCGATTGAAAAAGGGGTGATTAGCGAAAGAGACGCTGAAGGCATGAGCGATAGGGAAGCGTTTAACCTCATTTTCAAGCCAGGTTTTTCTACCGCAAAAGTCGTTTCCAATGTTTCAGGCAGAGGCGTGGGCATGGATGTGGTGAAAACCAATATTGAAAAGCTCAACGGGATCATTGAAATTGATTCAGAAGTGGGGGTAGGCACGACTCAAAAGCTTAAAATCCCTCTCACTCTGGCTATCATTCAAGCTTTACTCGTGGGCGTTCAAGAAGAATATTACGCTATCCCGCTTTCTTCAGTGTTAGAAACCGTGCGCATCAGTCAGGATGAAATCTACACCGTTGATGGCAAGAGCGTGTTACGTTTGAGAGATGAGGTGCT
>NZ_BMND01000116.1 GCF_014646275.1 Streptomyces kronopolitis | reverse complement strand
AAAATGGTAAAAAAGACATTTTAGAGGATCTTAAAATCGTAACTAGCGGTCCGAGTGTTAAGGAAAGGACTACTACTCCTAAAGAGAAAGAAAGCAGATATAAGTTGGACTTTGATTTCTATGGTGAGAAAAAAGATGAGGAGATTAGCGCGTTTCTATCCGCTGCGAGCTTGTATGCTAATACCGAGAGAGAAGGACACTTAAGTGTTTTGTTTGTGTCGACAGTGTCTGAGGGTCAAGGGTTTCAAGCGAGTATGATTATTGTCCACGCTCTTACTTGTGCTCAAAAATTAAACAAGCATAGCGATGCGGAGTGGTTACAAATGATTAAGAGTCGCAATGTTGATGAGTGTTATTGGGATAGCTTTGATGATATGGACAGAGAGGATATTCGCTCATTCTGTAATCTTATCGTTGCATATGCCAATGATGAAAAAAGGGAGATAATATTAGATGACCTTTTTTCTAAAGTCTTACCCAAAGATGAAAAAGAGGCGTTGTTTGTGGCGCAACTCTTATGCGATGGCGGTATCAATAAATATGGCTTAAGCTGTGCAGGTCTTACCGAAAATCTGTTAAAA
>NZ_BMND01000115.1 GCF_014646275.1 Streptomyces kronopolitis | reverse complement strand
GAGGAGTTCCATTCCTGAAAATTTCGCTGTGATCAGAGAAATGGCGGATTTTTTAAAGAAACTTGATGGAATTAAAGAAATCCAATGGCTTTTAAATGAAATTTTAAGCTCGATAAATCATGTTGATATGGATTCTATCCTTAAAGATTTGAATGACGATAAAGACCCTTATTTGCACTTTTATGAAACCTTTTTAAGCGCTTATGACCCTAAATTGCGAGAGAGTAAGGGCGTGTATTACACCCCAGATTCTGTGGTGAAATTCATCATTGACGCTTTGGATAGTTTGCTTAAAACGCATTTCAAAGACGCTCCCTTAGGCTTAAAAAGCGCTTTGGATAACGAAAATATCAAGCTTTTAGATTTTGCCACCGGCACAGGCACTTTTTTATTAGAAGCGTTCAGAAAAGCGCTAGAAATGAGGAAAACAAGCGATGGGGGCATCTCCACTAAAGAGGATAAATACCAAAACCTCTTAAAGCAATTTTATGGGTTTGAATACTTGATCGCTCCTTATGCGATCGCTCATTTGAATCTCAGCCAAGCCTTTAAGGAGGAATTTAAAAAACCTCTCAAAGAAAACGATGC
>NZ_BMND01000114.1 GCF_014646275.1 Streptomyces kronopolitis | reverse complement strand
CAACGCTGATTTAGAGAGTTCTCATCAAAAATCGTGATAGACAGCATGAAAACATACCACCAAAGCCAGTAAGAAAAATACAAAAGAGAAAGAGGCCAAGTAAAAGAAGCGCGAGCGGAGACACCCCCTATCTATGGGGGTGGAAGCATTAGAATCAGCGGCGATAAAAAGCCTGATTCTAATGAAGAAAATTTTTAAAAGAAAGGACAACAGATGAGTAAAGCGCAAATGGATACCGAAGAGGTTAGGGAGTTTGTGAATCATTTAGAACGCTTTAAAGAGTTATTGAACGATGAAGTGAATGGCTTGAGCAGCCAAATAATTTGGATTCATGGCAAGACGCTAGGAGGGACAAATTTAGCGAGGTGTTAGACAACTTGAAAAGCACTTTCAACGAGTTTGATGAAGCCGCGCAAGAGCAAATCGCATGGCTTAAAGAGAGGATTAGGGTTTTAGAAGAAGATTATTAAGGATAGTTTATGGCTGAATGGAAAACGGACACCGAATAAGTCAAACAAATCGTTAAAAAATGCAGGGATTTTAAAGGATCCTTTCAAGAAGAAAAATGCGCTCAATTTATCAAAAACCTTGATGGATAC
>NZ_BMND01000113.1:290-600 GCF_014646275.1 Streptomyces kronopolitis | reverse complement strand
CAATTCAAAAGAGTAAGTGTTGAGCGCATCGCCGATTAAAACGGCTGTGGTTTCATCGTATTTAGCGTGTAAAGTGGGGTGGTTTCTCCTTAAAGCGGCATTATCCATGCATGGTAAATCGTCATGGATGAGCGAATAAGTGTGCAAGCATTCAATGCTTAAAGCGATTTTAAAATATTCTGTTTGCTGGTTAGAATAATCTTTTTTACCCACTAACGCACAAAGCACGGCTAAAAAAAGCTTAGGGCGGAACCTTTTACCCCCATTAAGCACCATTTCAAAAAAGGCTTTTTCCAAATAAGGGTGGAAG
>NZ_BMND01000113.1:0-280 GCF_014646275.1 Streptomyces kronopolitis | reverse complement strand
TAAAAAGCTTTCAAAACGCTCGCACTCATTATAGTAAAAGGATAAATTAGGGTTATTCATGCATAGAATTATAACCTAAGATTTTAAGAGTTGTATAAATTCAGCTCTGGTTTTAGGGTCTTTTTTAAAGAGGCCTTTTAGAACGCTTGTTCTAATGATCGCATTTTGCTTTTGCACCCCTTGCATGCTCATGCACAAATGCTTGGCTTCGCAAACCACAATCACGCCCCTTGGCTCTATGATTTCATCAAAGGTTTCGGCAATTTGAGTGGTCAGCCTT
>NZ_BMND01000112.1 GCF_014646275.1 Streptomyces kronopolitis | reverse complement strand
TTTTTTGGGTTTTGGGTATCTTGGTATTTATTTTTTTAAAGGAGGAGGGCTTAGTTTAAACATCGTCAATACGATTTTCCTTTTTTTAGGGATTTTGCTCCATAAAACCCCTTTAGCTTATGTGAAAGCGATCAATCATTCCGCTAGGAGCGTGGCTGGGATTTTATTGCAATTCCCTTTTTATGCCGGGATTATGGGGATGATGACAAGCCATAGCGTGGGGGGTCATTCTTTAGCGCAAATGCTTTCTTTAGCCTTCACGCACATCGCTAATGAAAAAACTTTCGCGCTCATGACTTTTTTGAGCGCAGGGATTGTCAATATTTTCATCCCGTCTGGCGGAGGGCAATGGGCGATTCAAGCTCCTATCATGCTCCCTGCAGGGCCAAGCTTGGGGGTGGATCCGGGCGTGGTTTCTATGGCTATCGCTTGGGGAGACGCTTGGACGAATATGATACAGCCTTTTTGGGCTTTGCCCGCTTTAGCCATTGCAGGTTTGGGCGCTAAAGATATTATGGGCTATTGCGTTTTAACTTTAATTTTTGTAGGCTTAGTCGTGTGTGGGGTGTTTTATTTTTTAGTGTGAGTTTTTTATGCCTATT
>NZ_BMND01000111.1 GCF_014646275.1 Streptomyces kronopolitis | reverse complement strand
ATCTTGCTCGGCTACGGCTTCTACAAGCTTTTCTCGGTATTGTTTAGCCTTTTCTAACAAATCGCTAGGGATTTCTTCCACATCGTATTTGGCTCCCATGGTTTCATTATTCCAAACAATCGCTTTCATTTGGACCAAATCAATCACGCCAATGAAAGTGTCTTCAGCCCCAATAGGGATATTAATAGGCACAGGGTTAGCTTTCAAGCGAAGCTTAATCTGGTTTTCTACATTATAGAAATTCGCCCCAATCCTATCCATTTTATTAACAAAAACAATCCTAGGCACGCCGTATTTATTCGCTTGACGCCACACGGTCTCGCTTTGAGGTTGCACGCCCCCAACCGAGCAAAACACCGAAACCGCGCCATCTAGCACGCGCATGGATCGCTCCACTTCAATAGTGAAATCCACATGCCCTGGAGTGTCAATCAAATTGATTTGGTGATCCTTCCAAAAGCAAGTCGTTGCCGCAGAAGTGATGGTGATCCCTCTTTCTTTTTCTTGCTCCATCCAATCCATTGTCGCCGCGCCGTCATGCACTTCACCAATCTTATGGCTCACGCCTGTATAGAATAAAATCCTTTCAGAAGTGGTGGTTTTCCCGGCATC
>NZ_BMND01000110.1 GCF_014646275.1 Streptomyces kronopolitis | reverse complement strand
CCCAAGCGCTAAGTTTCTGCGATAAAGGCTTAAAAACACCCCCACTAACAAACTCAAAGGCAACACGAATTGAGAAGAGCCTAAAAAAACAATGCGTTGGAGCGTTTGATCTAAAATAGGGTTAGAAGAGTTTGAACGCATCAAGCTAAAAATGGCATTGTCCATTGAATGAGCGTAATCAAAAAAAACCAAGCCAACCATAAGGATAAAAAACGCGCTAAAAACACCCCCTAAAAGAAACAAGGTTTTAACTGGTAATAAGAAAAATACTTTGGGTTGTGCAGAAACATTTTTGAAAGAATTTTCAGCCATTATTAAAACCCTTTTAGTTAGTTCATTCAAACTTGATATTATACGCCAACGAACTTTAAAATTGCTCTTAAAAGTTTTAAGACAATGAAGTTTAAACACATAAAATCTTTTTATTCTAATCAAACCTAGCTAATAAGAAACTGAAATTGTTTTTTTTTTTTTTTTTTGAAATCGCTTTAATTTTTGCCCTCTTTTAAAGCTTTTTAACCCTTTTTAGACTACAATGCGAGAAGTAAAAATCAAAGGAACGCAATAATTTATGGATAGAGCCAAATTTATATTCGTTACAGGGGGTGTGTTAAGCTCTCTAGGGAAAGGGAT
>NZ_BMND01000109.1 GCF_014646275.1 Streptomyces kronopolitis | reverse complement strand
AAAACGCCTTTTAGAATATTCTTGGCATGGGAATGTGCGAGAGCTTTTAGGCGTCGTGGAGAGAGCGGCGATTTTAAGCGAAGGAGCAGAAATCCAAGAAAAAGATTTGTTTTTGGAAAGGTAGTATCATTTCATGGAGTTACTAAAAGTCATTTTTAACCCTAAGACCGCGCTACAAAAATTATTGCACCATTAAAATCAAGCTTTTTACTATTGATTATAAAAAATGCTTTTCAATATTTTTTATAATTTATGATTAACCCTTAATGATGATAAAGTCTTATTAATACTTTTTGTGTAGGACTAAAAATAGTGGGTTTAGGGGTTTGCAAACCTACCTCTTGTAATGGAGTTATAAATAGACTTGGTAGTTCATTTCTTTAACAAACAAACCCCATGCAAGCTATTTCAATTCCAAAGCTAAAAATTTTCCCGTATAGCTTTGGGTTTTTTCACAATTTTTAGCCACCTCTAAAGGCGTGCCGCTCGCAATGATTTTCCCGCCCTTATCCCCCCCATCAGGCCCCATGTCTATAATGTAGTCAGCGTTTTTGATGATGTCTAAATTATGCTCAATCACTATCATGGAATTGCCTAACGCTACTAAAGAATGCAAGACTTGTAAAAGATGATTC
>NZ_BMND01000108.1 GCF_014646275.1 Streptomyces kronopolitis | reverse complement strand
AGCGTTCCTAAACATATTGGCATGGCAATCAATGCAAGGGTTGAAATATTTCCCATAGCCGTATTTGGGCTTGAACAACACATCGTTAAAAAATTGCTCTCTAATATCGCACACCAAGAGCTTAGCCCCGATTTGTGCGGTGGCGTTTTCAAAATACTCTCTTTTATCTTTATTCCCCCCAAACCCTATATTGAAGTGTAAAGCGCTCACTTCAATACCTTGATCAATGAGTAATTTCATAGACAACAAACTATCCAACCCCCCACTAAATAAGGCTAAAGCTTTTATTGGTTTCATATGGCGACTAATTCTCCTTGTTTTAATTTCATAATGGCCTGGCGAGCCTTTTTTAAAAAGATCATTTTTTGGCTAAAAGGGAGCGAGCTTTTAGGGATTTCTTTGAGTTGCCGCTCAAAATAGCGCAAAATCAACAAACGCAATTCCTTTTCAAAACCCCCTTTTTTTAAGGGCAAATTCGCATCTAATAATAACGCAACTAATTTAGGGTCGTCCAATTTTTCTTGACACAAAGCGTCAAATTCTTGTTTTTTATGCAAGAATACCCCACTATGGATATAACCCACCGCCAAATCCAACAAGCTTCTGTCTTCTAAAAGATAGCGGATCACTAATTTTTCTAAAAATTCCAAAC
>NZ_BMND01000107.1 GCF_014646275.1 Streptomyces kronopolitis | reverse complement strand
AAACGCCACCCGATACTGCTATCAGCGTCTTTTTTAGCGTAGCGTTTCAAATCTTCTTCAAAGCTTTGGTTTTGAACCCTAGATTGCTCTATTGCCCCCTTTTTTTCTAAAGCACTACTCCCCATATACAAAGCACTCAAAATAAGACTCACAACCACCATATAACCCAATGGTTTGAGCGATTTTTTAGCGTATAAAATAAAGCAAGAAAGGATTAAAAAAGTAGCTACAAAGGCGATTGTCGCACTCCTTGTGGCGCTTAAAATAACGACTAAAAACCCCACAAAAACAGAAAGCGTGAAAAAAAGTTTCTCTTTTTGATTACACGAATAAAGCGCATAAATATAACAGCCTAAAATGGAAACGCTCACTAAAACCACATACTCCTTAACCGTGCTAAACCCTTGTGCTCTGGGCATGTTAAAATAAATTTTTTGCACCAATGAAAGCAAGCCGTTGATGAAATTGGCAACAGCCATGCTGTAAAAAAGGATTTTTTGATTCAATTTGATTCTTAAACAACTGGCAAAAAGCAAGCATAACGCCCCGCAAGCATAAGTTAAGGACATGTTTAGAGCGAATAAATTGTAGCGGAAAGTTTGGCTATCATGCATGTTAAACATGTTAGGGAAGATGCTTAAAAACACGCCCCAAAAAGCCAGAGTAAG
>NZ_BMND01000106.1 GCF_014646275.1 Streptomyces kronopolitis | reverse complement strand
AATCTTAAACCAAAGAAAAACCATGAAAAAAGCTCTCTTACTAACTCTCTTTTTCTCGTTTTGGCTCCACGCTGAAAGGAATGGATTTTATTTAGGTTTAAATTTTGCAGAAGGAAGCTATATTAAAGGACAAGGCAGCATCGGCGAAAAAGCTTCAGCAGAAAACGCCTTAAATCAAGCGATCAATAACGCAAAAAATTCATTATTCCCCAAACAAAATACAAAAGCCATAAGAGATGCGCAAAACGCCTTAAACAAAGTGAAAGATTCAACAAAAATCGCTAACCGATTCGCAGGAAATGGTGGATCGGGCGGTCTTTTCAATGAACTCAGCTTTGGGTATAAATATTTTTTGGGTAAAAAAAGGATTATAGGGTTTAGGCACTCTCTTTTTTTCGGTTACCAACTTGGTGGCGTTGGTTCTGTTCCTGGCAGCGGTTTAATCGTTTTTTTACCCTATGGTTTCAATACGGATTTACTCATTAATTGGACTAACGATAAGCGAGCGTCCCAAGAAGATGTTGAACGAAGGGTAAAAGGGCTCTCTATATTTTACAAAGACATGACCGGCAGAACGCTAGACGCTAATACATTAAAAAAGGTATCAAGGCACGTATTTAGAAAATCTTCAGGGCTTGTGATTGGCATGGATATAGGGGCTAGCACTTGGTTT
>NZ_BMND01000105.1 GCF_014646275.1 Streptomyces kronopolitis | reverse complement strand
ATCACTCGCATTAGGGCTAGCGATAAAGATTTGTTTAATTTGGTGTTTTTTGAGCGGATTTTAGGACTAATTCTTTTTCTATTAGGGGTATATCCGCTATTAAAACGCTATCCACGCCGCATTCTTTGATTTGGGCATAAAAATTATCCACGCCATAAGAAAAAATGAGATTCGCATACACTAAAAGCCCTATGGGAATGTGGGGATTGTAATCTCTGATCGCCCTTAAAATCTGGAAATTTTTTTCCATAGTAGCATGTTTTAACGCCCTTAAATGGCTCGCTTGTATGGTAACGCCATCCGCTACCGGATCTGAAAAAGCAAAACCCAACTCTAAAGCACTCACCCCGCTAGTGATTAAGGTTTTAATGATTTCAAAACTCCATTCATAATTAGGATCGCCCAAGGTTACAAACGGGATAAACGCCATTTTTTCTTGTTTTTTTAAGGTTTCAAACATGTTTTTATACCTCATTTTAAACCCCCTTTTAAAGCGTTATAAACGGTACTTAAATCCTTATCCCCTCGACCGCTTAAATTCACTACAATAATGCTTTCTTCTTCGCATTTTTGAGCGAGTTTTAAAGCATACGCTAAAGCGTGTGAGCTTTCTAGCGCCGGGATAATGCCTTCTTTTTGGCACAACAAACTAAAGGCTTCTAGCGCTTCAAGATCGCTTGCGCTTTCAT
>NZ_BMND01000104.1 GCF_014646275.1 Streptomyces kronopolitis | reverse complement strand
AAAAAGAGGCTATAAAATGGCTCAAAATTTCACGAAACTCAACCCTCAGTTTGAAAACATCATTTTTGAACATGACGACAACCAAATGATTTTAAACTTTGGCCCCCAACACCCCAGCAGTCATGGGCAATTGCGCTTGATTTTGGAATTAGAGGGCGAAAAAATCATTAAGGCTACCCCTGAAATTGGCTACTTGCATAGAGGCTGTGAAAAGTTAGGCGAAAACATGACCTATAACGAATACATGCCCACCACCGACAGATTGGATTACACTTCTTCTACCAGCAATAATTACGCTTACGCTTATGCGGTAGAAACCTTGCTCAATTTAGAAATCCCACGCCGAGCGCAAGTGATCCGCACGATTTTACTAGAGCTTAACCGCATGATCTCACACATCTTTTTTATCAGCGTGCATGCTTTAGATGTGGGAGCGATGAGCGTGTTTTTGTATGCGTTTAAAACGAGGGAATACGGCTTGGATTTGATGGAGGATTATTGCGGGGCTAGGCTCACGCATAACGCTATAAGGATTGGGGGCGTGCCTTTGGATTTACCCCCTAATTGGTTAGAAGGCTTAAAAAAGTTTTTAGGCGAAATGAGGGAATGCAAAAAACTCATTCAAGGCTTATTGGATAAGAATCGCATTTGGCGGATGCGCTTGGAAAATGTGGGCGTTGTAACGCCCAAAATGGCGCAAAGCTGGGGCATG
>NZ_BMND01000103.1 GCF_014646275.1 Streptomyces kronopolitis | reverse complement strand
AAGCAGTTTGTTCAAGCGTTCTCTTGCACGTATTTGTTTTTATCGGTTTCTCTTGTTCTTCAATTCCTTGGCGTCTTTTTGATAAGATTCTAAATTCTTTTGAGTGAGTTTTTTGTCTATTTCTTGCATGATATTTGCAAAAATCTTATTCAAAGCACTCTTAATCGCATCATTAGAATTATCCGTTCCCTTAACCATAGTGCTAACTAACCCCCCGCTATGGCTTGAATGGGTGGTTTTTAAGAATTTTTCCTGGATGTCCAACTCGCTCAAATCCATCGTAAAAGAATCCAAAGATTCCCCACTCATAGGCTCTAATATGGTAACCTTGATAAACCCAGCCGGGATTAAAACCCCTTCCATTTTATCCAAACCAGTGGAGAATAATAACCCAGGTTCTGATTTTTTCTGTATGGTTCTTTTAGGATCGGGGCGTAAAACAATTTCGCCACTCATAGCGACGGCCAAATACCCTTCTTTTTTTTGCGCAAAAGAAAGATCGTCTTTATCACTGCTATCTACATTAATAACCTTATAGCCCTGATTTTGCAAAATCTGTTCAACCTTGAGCGCAGTTTGATTCTTGAATTTGTTTTCATACTCTTTAGCAATATTATCGCTGTATTGAAAAGCCGGCCTTAAAAGTAGAATCTTTTCATCTAACGCTTGAACTTTCTCGCTAGCTGGATGGTAATTCAATTTCAAAGCGACTTCATT
>NZ_BMND01000102.1 GCF_014646275.1 Streptomyces kronopolitis | reverse complement strand
ATTAGAACCCTTAATTTTTTACTAAGGTTTCTACTAAGTCGTTTGATTAAAGGCAAGTATTTAGAGAAAAACAAAGGCGATTCTATCTTAGTGTGATCAGATCCTGTCAAAAAAGTCTTTAATCCAAAGTCAAAACCCACGCTCTTATCGCATGCGGTTTGCTTGTTAGGATTGTTTTCTAATTCACAGACTAGACACAAGAAATAATCGCCTGTGTTGCCTCTCTTAATGGTTAAAGTTTTTATTTTTCCTATAAACGCATAAGTTTTGATGAACTTGTAGCTATAACCATTAAAAGAAACAACATTGTCTTTTATCTCAAACCCCACTCCCTTATTCAATCCTGTCTTTTTGTCAATTTTGCTCTTAAAAGTGAAAGACTTGTAATTGGCTACTTTTTTGAATCGTGGCAGTTTGGCTTGTTTGTTAAAGAATTTTTTGAACGCTTTGTCTATCCTCTCAGTCAAATCTTGCAGGGTTTGTGAGCCTAGGGTTTTTAAAAAAGCATAACGATGGGTCTTTTTTAGCTTGGTGATGTGTTTTTGCAGATCGTAAAGTTTTAGATACTTTTTGAAAAGCCTGTAATAGCGTTTGTGCAAGGCGATACAATGATTATACAGCACACCATAACGACTTAATAGTGTGTCTATATGCTTAGTCTTATCATTGGTGTAGAGCTTTTGTTTGTAGGTTATCAACATAATTTTTCCATTTTTCTTTTTGCTTA
>NZ_BMND01000101.1 GCF_014646275.1 Streptomyces kronopolitis | reverse complement strand
AGTTGCTTAAATTCGTTATGGTTTGTTCCACATAGGCGCAACCGGAAGCGAAAGTTTGAGTGGTCACTGTGCCAGGAGCTGAACCTTGTGTGCCGCCAGTGCCAGCTGTTGAAGGGTTGTTGCATGTGGCTAAAAAGTTTTTAACAAAATTTTGAAAATTCCCGGTAAGCCTTTCAGGGTTAAGGGTTTGCCCCACTTGTTCGCTCAAATTGAGCATTTTGGCTTGCGCGCTAGCGTTAGCGAGCATGCCTTGCGCAAAGCTAGCGTCTGTGAAAGGGTTGAAAGGCTTGCCATTACTGCCTCCCACTTGAGTCGTTTGTTCATTGCTGTTAATCACACTCGTTTGATTGACAAGCTCTTGCGCGTCTGCGATCATCTTTTGGATCGCGCTGATTTCATCTGTAAAACCGCACAACTTCCCACTAGTCGGTTTCATCTGTGGGCCACCACTTTGATTAGCTACACTAAAATACGGGCATGCCGTGTTGATGGTGTTAATGAGCGTGCTCGCTTGCGCTAACAAGAATTGAGCGCTATCAGGCACATCTCTTAAGTCGTTAGTGATTTCGGTGTAGGAGACATGTCGTGTATTACCTGGTGCTCCGCTATCAACCACTTTTGAACTGATCGTGGTGCTCACGCTTTTGCCGTCTATGGTTTTGGTTTCAGTCTTGCTTCCGCCGTTTTGGTCACTTACACCTGTGATGTTTGACGAGCAGTTATCATTCCCTT
>NZ_BMND01000100.1 GCF_014646275.1 Streptomyces kronopolitis | reverse complement strand
AAAGAGCATGGTTTAATTTTTAAACTGATACGCCCCATCAAAGATTTGAGCTGTCAATGCATTTTTAATTTGTGGTAACTTCACATTATCAAAAATGAAGCTTAAAATATTGTGGAGCGAGTTATACAAAACCCTGTCAATTAACGCATGAGTCAGTCTAACGCCCTCTGCTCGCTCTATAGCGGTTATGATGCTTTTAGATACTCTAATGCTGATATTATCAAGTTGTGCCGCTAAATCTGAGATAAAGCAATAGCTTGCATCGGTGTCTGTGGTGTTAGCAAGCGCTTTAGCTAATAGTGTCTTACTCACTTTTTCCTTTTTGCTTTTGTTTTCTTTTTCTTTTTTAGTTTAAAGCTGTTTCCCAGTCCTTGCTCTAAATGTTCTTTTTCCCACCTTTCTATCTCGTCCAAAGAGAAAGTAATGCGGGCTGTGTGAGAAATCCTATAAATACGATATATCGCTTCAATACGACTTCCAATAGAGCCATAACCCCTAACTCCCCCATCACTACTATCTGAAAATAAATTGTCTTTTACTCTGAATCTAGGCCTATTTTGTCTAGCCAGACTTGTAGCTTCTGCTTCATTAACAATTTGTAAAAATTTATATCTCTTTGGCACAGGAGAGTATTTTTTCAATCTCATTTTTATGCCCTTTTCTGAATGGTATTATAGTGCTTTATCCTTGAGCTTTCCTTTAAGCGGGGTTGCAGCACTTTATCTTTGAGCTTTCATGCGGTAATTAGGGTTT
>NZ_BMND01000099.1 GCF_014646275.1 Streptomyces kronopolitis | reverse complement strand
TAGGAGGGTTTGATGCTGTTAAAAAACGCTTCGTTTTATGATTGTGAGGTTTTAAAAAGAGCGGATATTCGCTTAAAAGATTCTCTCATCGCAGAGATTAAAGAAAACTTAAGCCCTATTAAAAATGAAGAAGTGATTGAGTGCGCAGATTTATTCGTGCTACCAAGCTTCATTGATTTGAGCGTTACTGGTTTGGAGGGTTATGAAAATTTAAAACAAAAGGCTTTTAAAGGGGGGGTAGGGTTACTCAATGTTTTTAATTGTGATCAAAGCGGCATTAAAAATATTATGGCGGTTAAAAACAACCAACTAGCCGACATCGTTACGCTTAAAAATAAAGGAGGGGAAATTTTAATCGCGCAATCTGACGCTTTTTTAGAACTCATCAGCCATTACGCCAAATCCTACAACTTGCCTCTTTTAATTTCTTTAGAAAATTCTTTTGAAGCCCTAAATAGTGGGGCATTAGCCTATGAATTGGGGCAAAATTTTGTAGAAAATGCGTTTGAAAACACGCACTTGGTGCGTTTTATGGAAGTTTCTAGAGCGTTACAAATCCCTATGCTTTTAGATAAAGTGAGTAGCACCGCCACGCTCAAACTCATCAAAGCCTTTAACAATTTAGGAGCGCACCTGCAAGCCCAAACGCCCTTAAGCCATTTAATCTTAGATGAGAGCGTGTATGAATATTATGAGCCCAGATTTAAAATCGCCCCTCCTTTAAGGGATAAAGAAAGCCAAAACGCCTTAAAAGAAGCCCTAAAG
>NZ_BMND01000098.1 GCF_014646275.1 Streptomyces kronopolitis | reverse complement strand
ATCACCCGCTGCTGCGAGGGACCATTCGGCGCCGTCAAACCATTCGACGCACCATCCTGATTCACCGCAGAACCCGCCACCACAGCCAACACCTGATGCCCATTACGCCGCGCATCCGACAGGCGCTCCACCACCAACACACCCACACCCTCGGAGAACCCCGCACCATCCGCAGCATCCGAGAACGCCTTGCACCGACCATCAGCAGCCAACCCACGCTGCCGACTGAAATCCACAAACAACCCCGGCGTCGACATCACCGTCACACCACCCGCCAACGCCACATCACACTCACCCGCACGCAACGACTGCACCGCCAAATGCAACGCCACCAACGACGCCGAACACGCCGTATCCACCGTCACCGCAGGACCCTCAAGACCAAACGTGTACGACAACCGCCCCGACACCACACTCGCCGCATTACCCGTACCGATATAACCCCCCAAATCCTCCTCACCCGACGCCACCAACAACCCCGTGTAATCCTGACCATTCGTCCCCGCAAAAACCCCCGTACGCGAACCACGCAACGACCCAGGAACAATCCCCGCCCGCTCAAACGCCTCCCACGACGCCTCCAACAACAAACGCTGCTGCGGATCCATCGCCACCGCCTCACGCGGCGAAATCCCAAAGAACCCAGGATCGAAACCATCAACCCCCGGCAAAAACCCACCCTCACGCGTCGACACCTTCCCCGGCACACCCGGCTCAGGGTCATACAACCCCTCAACATCCCAACCACGATCCACCGGGAACGGCACCACACCATCCCCACCCCCAACCAACAACCCCCACA
>NZ_BMND01000097.1 GCF_014646275.1 Streptomyces kronopolitis | reverse complement strand
GGCCGGCCGCACCCCGAGCTGGGCGGTGCCGGACGGGGAGCGCCCCGCCGCGGCGCCGGTGCCGGCCGCCGGCTGCGGCGGGGGAGCGGCCGGCGCCCGAGGAATGAGACAGCCGGTGAGACGGGACGAGCCCGCGACCGGACAGCCCCGGCCGACGCGAGGGAGCGGGCAATGGTGACGGGTGTGCTCGACGTGTTGTGCGCGCTGTGCGCGATGGGTGCGGCCCTGGTGACCGTCGGGGCGAAGGGGGCCCGCAGCGCCCGTCCGGGCAGCCCGCTGCCCGTCCGGCGCACCTCCCCGGACGGCCGCGGACGCCCGCTCCGGCGGCACCCCGACCGCGGCATCGACGGCGGCCGGGATCACGGCGGCTGCGCGCGGAGCCGGGAGCGGGGGCCCCGGACATGAGCACCCCCGAGGGCGCCGTCCCCCACGCCGTCGCGCCACCCACCGAGCGGCCCGCGCCGCCCGCCGACCGAGCCGCAGACCGAGCCGCGGACCGGCCCGCGCCGCCGCGCCGCGGCCCCGCCGACCCCGTCCGGACCCTGATGCACCGCCACCAGGAGCTGTGCGCCCGCGCCGTCGACGCGCTGGAGATCGCCGCCGGGCTGGAGGCGCACGGCGTCACCGACCGCACGGCCGCACGCTTCCGGCACCGCGACGTCTTCTCCCTGGCCGAGGAGCTCTACGCCCGGGTGCCGCGCGCCGACCGGGACACCGCCGCTGCGGCCGGGCGGCCGCCCGCCCCCGCCCGGCCCTCCCGCGGCGTGCGCGCGGCGCTCCAGCTGCTGCCCGGCGCCGTCTGC
>NZ_BMND01000096.1 GCF_014646275.1 Streptomyces kronopolitis | reverse complement strand
GAAAAGATCAATGTCTAATCAAGAATACACCTTCCAAACTGAAATCAACCAGCTTTTGGATTTGATGATTCACTCTTTGTATTCTAATAAAGAGATTTTTTTAAGAGAATTGATTTCTAACGCGAGCGACGCTTTGGACAAGCTGAATTATTTAATGCTGACTGATGAGAAATTAAAAGGGCTGAATATCACGCCTAGCATTCATTTGAGTTTTGATAGCCAGAAAAAAACCTTAACGATCAAAGATAATGGTATAGGCATGGATAAAAACGATCTCATTGAACATCTAGGCACGATCGCTAAATCAGGCACGAAGAGTTTTTTAAGCGCTTTGAGTGGGGATAAGAAAAAAGATAGCACACTGATTGGCCAATTTGGCGTGGGCTTTTATTCAGCGTTTATGGTAGCGAGCAAGATTGTCGTTCAAACCAAAAAGGTAAATAGCGATCAGGCTTATGCATGGGTGAGCGATGGTAAGGGCAAGTTTGAAATCAGCGAGTGCGTCAAGGAGGAGCAAGGCACAGAAATCACCCTCTTTTTAAAAGATGAAGATTCTCATTTTGCGAGCCGTTGGGAGATTGATAGCGTTGTTAAAAAGTATTCTGAGCATATCCCTTTCCCTATTTTTTTAACTTACACCGATACGAAATACGAGGGCGAAGGGGATAATCAAAAAGAAATTAAAGAAGAGAAATGCGATCAGATCAATCAAGCGAACGCTTTATGGAAAATGAATAAGAGCGAGTTAAAAGACAAAGATTACAAAGAGTTTTACCAATCGTTTGCACATGATAACAGCGAACCTTTGAGCTATATCCATAATAAAGTGGAAGGCTCTTTAGAATACACAACGCTTTTTTACATCCCTAGCAAAGCGCCCTTTGACATGTTTAGGGTGGATTATAAAAGTGGGGTCAAACTTTA
>NZ_BMND01000095.1 GCF_014646275.1 Streptomyces kronopolitis | reverse complement strand
TGTCTGAACGATGACGTGGTGGAGGGTCTGCACCTCCTTGACCAGCCGGCGTTCAGTGTGCAGTACCACCCCGAAGCCGCCGCGGGTCCGCATGACGCCGCGTACCTCTTCGACCGCTTCGTTTCCCTGATGGAGGGCCAGCGTGCCTAAGCGCTCCGATATCCAGTCCGTCCTGGTCATCGGCTCCGGTCCGATCGTCATCGGCCAGGCCGCCGAGTTCGACTACTCCGGCACCCAGGCCTGCCGGGTGTTGAAGGCCGAGGGCCTGCGGGTCATCCTGGTCAACTCCAACCCGGCGACGATCATGACCGACCCGGAGATCGCCGACGCCACCTACGTCGAGCCGATCACCCCGGACTTCGTCGAGAAGATCATCGCCAAGGAGCGCCCCGACGCGCTCCTGCCCACCTTGGGCGGCCAGACCGCGCTGAACACCGCGATCTCGCTGCACGCCTCCGGCACCCTCGACAAGTACGGCGTCGAGCTGATCGGCGCGAACGTCGAGGCGATCAACAAGGGCGAGGACCGCGACCTGTTCAAGGTGGTCGTGGAGGAGGTCCGCAAGAAGATCGGCCACGGCGAGTCCGCCCGCTCCTACATCTGCCACTCCATGGACGACGTCCTGGCCGGTGTCGAGGAGCTCGGCGGCTACCCCGTCGTCGTGCGGCCCTCCTTCACCATGGGCGGTGCCGGCTCCGGCTTCGCCCACAACGAGGAGGAGCTGCGCCGCATCGCCGGCCAGGGCCTGACGCTCTCCCCCACCACCGAGGTGCTCCTGGAGGAGTCGATCCTGGGGTGGAAGGAGTACGAGCTGGAGCTGATGCGCGACAAGAACGACAACGTCGTGGTCGTGTGCTCCATCGAGAACTTCGACCCGATGGGTGTGCACACCGGCGACTCGATCACCGTCGCCCCCGCGATGACGCT
>NZ_BMND01000094.1 GCF_014646275.1 Streptomyces kronopolitis | reverse complement strand
TTTAGGCGAAGGCCAGTTCGCGGAAGGTGTTGCGGATGTCCGTCAGGGGCTGGCGGTCGCGGGTGTAGTAGAGCTTGTTGGTCAGCAGGATCGCCCAGCGGTCGGTGGCGGGTGAGATCCACATGCCGGTGCCGGTGAACCCGTAGTGCACCCAGGTGTCCTGGCCGTCGTTCGTTTCGGGTGCGGGGTGCCAGAACAGGCCGCGTGCGGGCTCCAGGCCGTTGGTCTGCACGGTCAGGGAATGGGAGGTCCACCTGGGCCCGAAGCCGGCCGCCGCTGGGGCTGTGGCCGGGTCCAGCATGTACCGCAGGAAGGCGGTGAGGTCGTCGAGGACGGTGAAGGCGCCGGCGATGCCGCATACGCCGCCCAGCAGGCGGGCGGAGAAGTCGTGGGCTGTGCCCTTGAGGTGGGTGCCGCTCTCCTGGTCGAGTTCGGTGGGCGCACAGCGGACGGCGATCGGGGCGGGCAGCGGGCCGAAGCAGGTCGATTCCATGCCGAGCGGCTGCCAGGTCCGGGCGGCGGCGACTTGGTCCAGGCGCTGGCCGGAGAGGTGTTCGGTGAGGTAGCCGAGGATGAGGGCGGCCCGGTCGGTGTACTCGACGGCCTCGCCGGGCGGCCGGTGCAGTTCCTCGTGCAGGACCCCGCGGCGGATGGCCTGCGGGTCGGTGCCGTAGAGGTTCTTCAGCTGGGCCCGCAGGGGAACTCCCGCAGTGTGGGTCAGCAGCTGCCGGGCGGTGACCTGCCCGAGCGGGCGGCCTTCCACTTCGCGCCAAAAGGTGCCCAGTGGCTGGTCGAGGTCGAGGACGCCGTCCTCCCAGAGGGCTCCGATGGAAGACCAGACCGCGAGGATCTTGGTGAGGCTCGCGGCGTCGAAGACGGTGTCGGGCTGCATCCGGTCCTCGGGCTCGTCCGGGTCCAGGACCCCGGTGGCGCCGCTGGCTCGGATGCCGCCGCTGTCGCCGACGGCCCAGACGGCGCCGGGGTAGACCTTGTCGCGGACGCCTTCGTCCAGGAGTGCTTCGATGCGGTTGATCATGGGCTCCCTGTTCG
>NZ_BMND01000093.1 GCF_014646275.1 Streptomyces kronopolitis | reverse complement strand
GGGAGGGGACGGGCCGGAGGGGGTGGGTGTTCGGACGTAAAGCGAAGCAGTCCGAACACCCACCCCCGCAGGACCGTCACCGCACCCAACACCCACCCGCCCGCCGCAGGCGCAACGGCGAAAAACCACCGCGCCGCCGCAGAAAACAACGCAGAAAACAGCCCCGCGCAGCGGAAAGACAACGGCGGGCGCACCGCGAAGCGGGCGCAAAACGGCGAGCAACCCGCACGGCGGGAAAGCCGACTACGTGGGAAGAAAAACCTGCCGCTGGCAACCCAACCCGTCGATCTCCAGCTCCACCACATCCCCGCCCCGCAGGTACGGCTTGGGGTCGGGGTGGCCCATGGCTACGCCGGCGGGGGTGCCGGTGTTGAGGATGTCGCCGGGGTGGAGGGTCATGAAGTGGCTGACGTAGCGGACCACTTCGGCCACCGGGAAGATCTGGTCGGCGGTCGTGCCGTGCTGTTTCAGTTCGCCGTTGACCCACAGCCGCAGGCCGAGGGCCTGCGGGTCGGGTACCTCGTCGGCGGTGACCAGCCAGGGGCCCAGCGGGTTGAACGTCTCGCAGTTCTTGCCCTTGTCCCACTGGCCGCCGCGTTCGAGCTGGAACGCGCGCTCGGAGACGTCGTGGGCCACCGCGTAGCCGGCGACCGCCGCCAGTGCCTGCGCGTCGGTCTCCAGGTAGCGGGCCGTGCGGCCGATGACGACCGCCAGCTCCACCTCCCAGTCGGTCTTCACGCTGCCGCGCGGCAGCAGCACGGGGTCGTCGGGGCCGACGACGGTGTCCGGAGCCTTCAGGAAGAGGATCGGCTCCGCGGGGGGCGCGGCCCCCGTCTCCCGGGCGTGGTCGTGGTAGTTCAGGCCGATGCAGACGATCTTGCCGATCCGGGCCAGCGGCGGGCCGGTGCGCAGCCCGTCCGCGTCCAGCCGCGGCAGTTCGCCGAACGCGGCGGCGGCGCGGACGGCCGCCAGTTTCCGTTCGTCGGCGAGCAGTGTTCCGTCGATGTCCGGGACCAGGCCCGACAGGTCCCGCAGGACCCCGGCCCCGTCGAGCAGCGCCGGGCGCTCCGCCCCCGCCGTGCCGACACGCAGCAGCTTCATCGAGTGCCTCCCTGGTCATGGGTCGGCAGGGAAGGGCTCTTCCCGGCCGGCCGATGGGGGACGGCCATCGAGCGATTCGGACGATCGTCCAAGAACGGGGGGCGGTCCGCAAGACCCCGTTCACGGACTGGACCGCCGGGCCGCCGGGCGCACCGCGCGGGCCCGACCGGCGGCCCGCGCGCTAGGCGGTGGGGGCCGTCGCCCCGTCCGCCGGCGCGGTGCCGGCCGCCGGT
>NZ_BMND01000092.1 GCF_014646275.1 Streptomyces kronopolitis | reverse complement strand
CTGTCGCCGACGGCCCAGACGGCGCCGGGGTAGACCTTGTCGCGGACGCCTTCGTCCAGGAGTGCTTCGATGCGGTTGATCATGGGCTCCCTGTTCGTGTGGCTGTCCCGCCGGTCAGCGTAGTGACGCGGGCGGGTTGGTTGCTGGTGCGGCACAGGCTCAGCGTGTGAGCCGTCGGCCGAGGGTGTGCAGTGCGCGGGCGGTGGCTGAGAGCGGGTAGCGGGCGGCATTGGCATATCCCGCCTCCCGCAAGGCGGGCAGTACACCGGTGGACGTCCGCAGCCGGTCGAGGTGCCGGGCCACCGTGGCGGGCTGGGTGAAGTCGGTGGCCAGCGCGGTGGCGCCGAGAGCATCACGCAGGCCCGGAACGGGCTGGTAGAGCACGGGTAGCCCGCATGCCTGGGCTTCGAGCGCGACCAGGCCCATTGCCTCCAGCGTGGTTGAGGGCATGACGAGCGCGTCGTGCTCGGCGAAGGCTCTCCACAGCTGCGGGCGGCTCAGCCATCCCAGGTAGCGGGACCGGATCTTGGCCTTTTGCAGCAGCGGGGCGAGCGCGTGGACCTGGGTCCTGGGGGCGGCGATGCTCAGCTCGATGCCCGAGGCGCCGGCCAGGGCCCGGACGAGGGTCTGGCCTCCCTTCTCCGGGGTCAGCCGGCCCGCGTAGAGCAGCCGCAGATGGCTGCTGTTGGTGCGGGCGGGCCGGGGCAGGCGGGCGGTGATGAGGTGGTCGGGGATGCCCCAGGGGATGTGCTCGATCTTGCTCCGGTCGGTGTGGGGGGACAGCTTGAGGAGGTGGTCGGCCATCGCGGCGGTGGGTACGACGATGGCGTCGGCGGAGCGGGCGCTCTCGCGCAGGATCTGCAGTTGGTCGCGGTGGGCTTCGGCGAACAGCAGGTCGGTGCCGTGGACCAGGGCGATCCGTGCCGGGCCTGGCAGGGCCCGCAGCAGGGCGGGGGTAGCGCCGAAGGCCAGGTGGTGCAGGTGCAGGACACCGATCGCGTGCGGGTCGAGGGCCGCTTTCAGCGCCCGGCGCAGGTCGGTGACGTAGCGGGTGAAGGCGGGGCCTTCGAGGGACTTGCCCGCGATGGGCAGCAGGTCGAGGCCGGGCGGCAGGATCGGGCGGCGGCCGGCGGGGGCGAGCATAAAGGCCTGGCCGGGAGGCGGGGCTGGTCGCCGGTGTAGAGGTCGAGGAACAGTTCGACGCTGCCGCCGGGGCTGCCGGCGGGCAGGTCCAGGCAGGTGGCGACCATCGGTCCGGGTACGGCGTTCATGGGCGGACTCCGCGGATCTCTTCGTAGAGGCGGGAGATGTCGATGCCGTCGGTGGCCGCGTACTTCGCCGCCTGGTGCTGGTAGCTGTCCGTGGTGCCGTGGGCGGCGATGAAGACGAGCTTGCCGAAGGTCATGCCCGGATAGATGCGGACGGGCTTGGCGGCCTGGATCTCCAGGGTCCAGCGGATCGCATGGCCTTGGTGGCCGAGCGGGGCGGAGACGTGCACCCAGATGCCGAGGGAG
>NZ_BMND01000091.1 GCF_014646275.1 Streptomyces kronopolitis | reverse complement strand
CTGTCGCCGACGGCCCAGACGGCGCCGGGGTAGACCTTGTCGCGGACGCCTTCGTCCAGGAGTGCTTCGATGCGGTTGATCATGGGCTCCCTGTTCGCTGTGGCTGTCCCGCCGGTCAGCGTAGTGACGCGGGCGGGTTGATTGCTGGCGCAGCACAGGCTCAGCGTGTGAGCCGCCGGCCGAGGGTGTGCAGTGCGCGGGCGGTGGCCGAGAGCGGGTAGCGGGCGGCATTGGCATACCCCGCCTCCCGCAAGGCGGGCAGTACACCGGTGGACCTCCGCAGCCGGTCCAGGTGCCGGGCCACCGTGGCGGGCTGGGTGAAGTCGGTGGCCAGTGCGGTGGCGCCGAGAGCATCACGCAGGCCCGGAACGGGCTGGTAGAGCACGGGCAGCCCGCATGCCTGGGCTTCGAGCGCGACCAGGCCCATTGCCTCCAGCGTGGTCGAGGGCATGACGAGCGCGTCGTGCTCGGCGAAGGCTCTCCACAGCTGCGGGCGGCTCAGCCATCCCAGGTAGCGGGACCGGATCTCGGCCTTTCGCAGCAGCGGGGCGAGCGCGTGGACCTGGGCCCTGGGGGCGGCGATGCTCAACTCGATGCCCGAGGCGCCGGCCAGGGCCCGGACGAGGGTCTGGCCTCCCTTCTCCGGGGTCAGCCGGCCCGCGTAGATCAGCCGCAGATGACTGCCGTTGGTGCGGGCGCGCCGGGGCAGGCGGGCGGTGATGAGGTGGTCGGGGATGCCCCACGGGATGTGCTCGATCTTGCTCCGGTCGGTGTGGGGAGCCAGCTTGAGGAGGCGGTCGGCCATCGCGGCGGTGGGAACGACGATGGCGTCGGCGGAGCGGGCACTCTCGCGCAGGATCTGCAGCTGGTCGCGGTGGGCTTCGGCGAACAGCAGGTCGGTGCCGTGGACCAGGGCGATTCGTGCCGGTCCGGGCAGGGCCCGCAGCAGGGCGGGGGTAGCGCCGAAGGCCAGGTGGTGCAGGTGCAGGACACCGATCGCGTGCGGGTCGAGCGCCGCTCTCAGTGCCCGGCGCAGGTCGGTGACGTAGCGGGTGAAGGCGGGGCCTTCGAGGGACTTGCCCGCGACGGGCAGCAGATCGAGGCCGGGCGGCAGGATCGGGCGGCGGCCGGCGGGGGCGAGCATGAAAGCCCTGGCCGGGATGCGGGGCTGGTCGCCGGTGTAGAGGTCGAGGAACAGTTCGACGCTGCCGCCGGGGCTGCCGGCGGGCAGGTCCAGGCAGGTGGCGACCATCGGGCCGGGCACGGCGTTCATGGGCGGACCCCGCGGATCTCTTCGTAGAGGCGGGAGATGTCGATGCCGTCGGTGGCCGCGTACTTCGCCGCCTGGTGCTGGTAGCTGTCCGCGGTGCCGTGGGCGGCGATGAAGACGAGCTTGCCGAAGGTCATGCCCGGATAGACGCGGACGGGCTTGGCGGCCTGGATCTCCAGGGTCCAGCGGATCGCATGGCCTTGGTGGCCGAGCGGGGCGGAGACGTGCACCCAGATGCCGAGGGAG
>NZ_BMND01000090.1 GCF_014646275.1 Streptomyces kronopolitis | reverse complement strand
GAGCACCATCACCATGTCGATGCCTGGATGGTGCTGTCCCACTCCGGCTTCGAGACGGATCTGGAGCTGGCCGCGGCCTGCCCGTTCGCCGACGTCATCTTCGCCGGGCACTGCCACAGCGAGTTCTACGCACCCGCACACGTGGGCGACACCCTGGTGGTCAAGGGCGCCGAGCTCGCCGCCGGATACGCCGCGGCCGAACCCGTCGGGTCCGGCTGGGCCGCCCACACCCACCGCTTCCCCCAGACCACCGGCCTTCCCGACGGCCTTGCGGCCCTCGGGGAGAAGATCGCGGCCACCGGCCAGAGGCTGGCCACCTCGTTGGGCACCGTCAACGACCCGTACCGCAACAACGTGCTGGACCGCAGGCTGCTGCTGACCGAGGTGACCTCCCGGCTCCACACCGGGCTCGGGGTCGCCGCGGTGATCCTCAACGAAACCGCCCTGCGGACCGTACGGCTCGGCGACGTGCTCACGCTCGGGGACCTGCTGGCCATCGAGCCGTTCGGCAACCAGCTCGTCCACGCCTTCCTCCCCGACGAGCACCTGACCGACCTGGACGGCCTCCTGGACTACCTGACCGAGCGGTCCGGACCGCTGGTCACCGCACCGCACCCGCTCGCCGCGGGGATCCGCAGCGTGCTGACCACCAGCTACCTCGCCGACACCTACCTGGGCGGCCGCACCCACCAGGCCGGGGTGCAGCTCGGCCAGGCCGCCCGCCACGTCCTTTCCACCGCACCATCAGCCGACGGAGACCGAAGATGATCCTCACCGGCCCGGAGATCACCACCGCCGCCGACGACGGACGCTTACGCATCCACCCCTTCGAGGCGGACCAGGTCAACCCCAACAGCTACAACGTCCGCCTCGGCTCCACCCTGCTGACCTACACCGCCGAGGTCATCGACGCCCACCACCCCAACCCCACCCGGTCGTTCGAGATCAGCGACGACGGATACGTCCTCGAACCGGGCGAGCTCTACCTCGGCCACACCCTCGAAGAAGTGGGCTCCGACGTCTTCGTGCCGCTGCTGTTCGGCCGCTCCTCGGTCGGCCGACTCGGCCTGTTCGTCGAGATCACCGCCCCGATCGGCGACATCGGCTTCCACGGCCAGTGGACGCTGATGCTCTCCGCGATCCGGCCGCTGCGGGTATACGCGGGGATGAAGATCGGGCAGATCATGTTCTTCGTCTCCACCGGCGACATCGACCTGTACGCGGGCAAGTACCAGGCCGCCGCAGGCCCGCAGGCATCCGGATACTGGCGCGACATCGCCACGGTGCGGGCGGTGGCCTCGTGATCCTCACCGGCCCCGCAATCGCCGCAGCCATCACCCGCGGCGAGATCACCATCGACCCCTACGAGCCGTCGCGCATCTCCCCGAACGCCTACGACTGGCGCCTGGGCACCACGCTGCGGGTCTGCGACGGCGACCTGGACGCCGCCGCCCCCACCGGCTTCACCGAAACCACCATCCCCGCCGCGGGGTTCGTGCTTCAGCCCCGTGTGCTCTACCTCGGCGTCACCCACGAGCGGACCGGCTCCGAACGGTTCGCGCAGCTGCTCAACGGCGACCGCACGACCGGCTCCCTCGGCATCTGGGTGCACGTCTCCGCCCCGCTCGGCCACCAAGGCCATGCGATCCGCTGGACCCTGGAGATCCAGGCCGCCAAGCCCGTCCGC
>NZ_BMND01000089.1 GCF_014646275.1 Streptomyces kronopolitis | reverse complement strand
AAAAACGAAAGCTCACAAGCAAACAAGAAAGATCAAAAAAACGACTAAAAAAATCTCATTTTTCCTTGATTTTTTAGAACCAAAAAAAAGTGCAGGATAACACTTCAATTCCGTAAAAATTGAAGTCAATTTGACCTTATAGGTGGCTAAAAAACGCACTTTTAAGATATTCTTAAATCAAACTTAATCAAAAAAAACTTAAAAATGATTTTGTGCCGCTAAAATTTCAAGAATGCGCGCAATACTGATTTTTTTTTGGATCGTGTTTTTTTCAAAAAGTTGGTTAGAAAGAAAAAAATTGAAGTTTTTTAGTGATCAAAAGAAGTGAAGTCTAAGACTTCATGAAATTTTTTCCTAGACTTTCAAATACGCTATTTAGAAAAGAATTAGCTGGCATGCATGTCCTTTCAATTGAGATCAATGAAAAAAATTTCATTGATTAGGTGGATCTTCTTGTGTGTTGTTGCTAAAAAGATCAGCTACATTGCGTTTCTTGATTTTTTCTATGATAGCCATTGCTTTAGTGTTTGGTGTTGTCTTTGGCTTGTCTTCTTCTTTTCTTTTTTTGAGATTTTCTTGGATTTGTTGGCTAAAGGCTAAACCACTGCCATCTTTGTTTTTGAGGATTTTAGAGACGTTTTGAGTGAAAAACTTTTTTTCATAGTTTTCATGCATGGCTTTGAGTTTTTCAATTTGATGAGCGTTAGATATAGTGAGTGGCTGTTTTTTTCTTGGGTTGTTGGCTTCTTCTAAAGTCAATACCACTTGTAGCTTGCCTTTCACTTCTTTGACTTCATGCATTCCACGATACACTAATGCGATGATAGCGTTTTCATCTAGAGGATCGGTGGGGTAAGCTAGGGTTTTGTCTTTGAGTTCAGTTAGCGGTTTGATGACTTCAATTTGAATGCGTTGCTGTTCTTTGTCTTTAGCTTGATCTTTACGCTTTTGAAGGTCTTTGTAACAGATTTCAAACACGATTTGAGTGATCTTTTGGCGTTCTTTTTTCGTCCTATAACTGGCTATAATGTCGGTGGTGGCGTTGATTTCTTTGATGCTCGGTTCCAAAACATTGCGTTTGAAGTCTATCCACGCATAAAAACTTTTTGGCACGCACAATATATCTTGGAGTTGGGTCAGAGGTCTTGTCAATTCGTTGCGGTTTTGCTTGAGTTCGCTCAAAAGCATTTGATAAATGCGGATCGCATAACCGCTTCTTATGGGCAAAATGTGTTGTAAGGGGATCTGTGTGAAATTCTTCCTAAGCCCTAGCAAGTAGGGTTTTAGGCAGTCGTTGAGTTGGTAACAGATTACAGCTTTTCTTTTCAAGTATTGTATTCTTTTGAAAATTGCCATAACTTCAAACATCTCCTCTTCTTTTTTGGTTACAGGGTCATAAACTAAGCTTTCATCTTCAAGTATTCGTTTAGATAGGCTTCTGCATAGATTTTTAATGTAGGTGTAGTTGTCTTCGCTCTCATGACTTAACACCCCCCCTAAAATCTCACTGATAGGCACTTCATGGAGTTCAAAGTCTTTATCGCTGATGGAGTTGAGCTTGCTGATCACATAATAAAAGAACTTCAATTCGTTAGCGGTCGTATCGCCGTATTTAGCGTAAATGAAGCGGTTGTCTTGGGTGATCAGGTATTTTTGGGATTTTTTAACGCTTGGGCGTTTGAATTTTTTAGGTTGCTTATTGGGTTTGGGTTCGTTATTGACTTTAGGCATTTTAAATCCTTATTTAGTTTATTCAAAGGCAAAAGACGATATGATCGTAGCGATAGCCAAACCCCCTAGAGCGGTAACTCTAGGGGTATTTTTAGTGTAGTGGCTGTGTCAAAAGAACCACTACAACTAATAAAACTATCACAACGATAATGAACTTCATGGTGTGTCTCCTAACAGAGTGCCACCCACTGCACTCCCCACCCATTAACTCAAAAATCAAGCTAATTGCTCCAAATTTGACACAAAAAAGACACTGCCATGCATACCGCCTACATTGTTATTATAGCATAAAAAACAGAGAATAAAATAATTAAACCTCTGTTTTGGGCTATTTTTTAACATTAAAAACCTCTGTTTTGGGCTATTTTTTAACATTAAAAACCTCTGTTTTTGAGATGGGCAAACATTAAAAACCTCTGTTTTCTCTCTCTGCACACCCCTATTTTACGATGTTCGATCCTGCGTAAACAAGATATTATTAATAAACAAGATATTTGTTAAACAAGGGGAGCACGCGCCACAAAACGCCCTAAACACCGCAAGAATTTTTCAAATTCTTTGTGCTAACGCCAGGTTTGCGCTATCTTGTGTAAGCAACTAAAAACGCAAATAAAGTTTTTTGAAGTCAGTCAGATTGCATTAAATTTTTTCAGCGCTGTCAGTCAAAAAGTTTTTTTCTTCCAACGCTAATGGCTTGAAAAAGTGATCATGACTTTTTGAATTTTTTCCAACACTCAGATTTTTTAGCCAATTCTTGCGCTTCATTTGCCCTACAACCAATTTAAAACAAAAAACCGACTATTGATACCACCTGCAACTAAAAACGCAAAAAACGAAAGCTCACAAGCAAACAAGAGAATGAACAAGAAACCAAACAAGAGCAAGAAAAAGAAAACGAACCCAAACAAAACAGCGCCTCACCCGCTCAAAACAATCAAAAAACCCTTTCAACCCCTACAATTGGAA
>NZ_BMND01000088.1 GCF_014646275.1 Streptomyces kronopolitis | reverse complement strand
GCTCCCCGGCGGCCTGAGCCCCGGCGCCCGGCCGGGCCCCGGCCACCGGGCCGCCCGCGCCGTCCGCCGGCCCGCCCGGCCGCCGGTGGCTCAGACGTCCTCGTCCGCCGCCAGCAGCTCGTCCGCGTCCACGATCCGGTACGCGTAGCCCTGCTCGGCCAGGAAGCGCTGGCGGTGCGCCGCGAAGTCCTGGTCGATGGTGTCGCGCGCGACGACCGAGTAGAACCGCGCCTCGTGGCCGTCCGCCTTGGGGCGCAGCACCCGGCCCAGGCGCTGGGCCTCCTCCTGGCGGGAGCCGAAGGTGCCGGACACCTGGATCGCGACGGTCGCCTCGGGCAGGTCGATGGAGAAGTTCGCGACCTTGGAGACCACGAGCACCGACAGCTCGCCCTGCCGGAACGCGTCGAAGAGCTTCTCGCGCTGGGCGTTGGTGGTCTCGCCCTTGATCACCGGTGCGTCCAGATGCTCGCCCAGCTCGTCCAGCTGGTCGATGTACTGCCCGATGACCAGGGTCTGCTCGCCCTGGTGCCGGCGGACCAGCGCCTCGGTCACGTACTGCTTGCTCGCGGTCGTCGCGCAGTAGCGGTACTTCTCCTCGGTCTCGGCCGTCGCGTACGCCAGCCGCTCCGTCTCGGTCAGATTGACCCGCACCTCGACGCAGTCGGCCGGGGCGATGTACCCCTGCGCCTCGATCTCCTTCCACGGGGCGTCGAACCGCTTCGGGCCGATGAGCGAGAAGACGTCCGACTCCCGGCCGTCCTCGCGCACCAGCGTCGCGGTGAGCCCCAGCCGCCGCCTGGCCTGGAGGTCGGCGGTGAACTTGAAGACCGGCGCGGGCAGCAGATGCACCTCGTCGTAGATCACCAGGCCCCAGTCCCGGGAGTCGAACAGCTCCAGGTGCGGGTAGACGCCCTTCCGCTTGGTCGTCAGCACCTGGTACGTGGCGATGGTGACCGGCCGGATCTCCTTCTTCGTCCCGCTGTACTCGCCGATCTCGTCCTCGGTCAGCGAGGTCCGCTTCACCAGCTCGTGCTTCCACTGCCGGGCCGAGACGGTGTTCGTCACCAGGATCAGCGTGGTCGCCTTGGCCTGGGCCATGGCACCGGCCCCCACCAGCGTCTTCCCCGCGCCACAGGGCAGCACGACGACACCCGAGCCGCCGTGCCAGAAGCCCTCGACGGCCTGCTGCTGATAGGGCCGCAGCGCCCAGCCGTCCTCGTGCAGCTCGATCGGGTGCGCCTCGCCGTCGACGTAGCCCGCCAGGTCCTCGGCCGGCCAGCCCAGCTTGAGCAGCGTCTGCTTGATCTGCCCGCGCTCGGAGGGGTGGACGACGACGGTGTCGGGGTCCAGCCGCGCCCCGACCAGCGGCTGCACCTTCTTCGACCGCAGGATCTCCTCCAGCACCGGGCGGTCGGTGCAGGTCAGCACGAGCCCGTGGGCCGGGTGCTTGGTCAGCGTGAGCCGCCCGTAGCGGGACATCGTCTCCGCGATGTCGACCAGCAGGGCGTGCGGCACCGGATACCGCGAGAACTGCACCAGCGCGTCGACGACCTGCTCGGCGTCGTGCCCGGCGGCCCGCGCGTTCCACAGCCCCAGCGGCGTCACCCGGTAGGTGTGGATGTGCTCGGGCGCCCGCTCCAGCTCGGCGAAGGGGGCGATGGCCCGGCGGCAGACGTCCGCCAGCTCGTGGTCCACCTCCAGGAGCAGCGTCTTGTCGCTCTGGACGATGAGAGGTCCGTTCACGCGCCTCGCCTTTCGCTTCCCGGCCGTCGGCCGCCTGCGCCCGGCCGGTGGATCACCACCGCGGGCATCGGCCACGGATGCGGCCAAACGTCCAGTGTGCCGCATCCGCGCGGCGGGCGTCAGGGAGGACGGCGGGCCCCCGGTCCGGCAAGGGCCCGGGATGCGGCGGGCCGGCTCAGACCGAGTCGTCCGCCAGTTCCGCCACGCCCGTGATCCGGTGCAGCGGATACGTGCGGACCTCGTCGGCGGTGTGGTCGTAGGCCGTCACGAAGCCGCCCTCGACCCGCACCGGGGCGATCACGCGCTGGCTGGCGGCGCCGTCGGCGTTGACGTAGCCGATCCAGAGCGCGGAGTGGGTCAGCACCGCGGCCTGCATGGTGGCGAGGGTCTCGGCGGAGGTGGTGCGGGGCAGCGAGCCGGGGGCCGGGGCGGGGGCGTGCACCGGCTTGCGCTCGGCGGTGGCGGCGAGATCGCCGGCGCGGATGGCGCGTACCGCCGCCGCGAGCAGGGTGGGGTCGGGGGACGGCGGGCCGTCGGGGACCGGGGCGGGGGCGGTGCGCGGCGGGGTGCGGTAGGAGTCGGCGCGGGCGATCAGCACGTCGCCGGCGGCGGACTCGGCGGCCGGGGCATAGCCCATCGCCCGCAGCCCGTCGAGGAGTTGGTCGGGCGAGGTCTGGGCGGCGAGCACGGTCGGGGCGAGCCGGCGCAGCCGCAGCGGCGCGGCGCGGCGGTCGGCGAGGATCTCGGACAGCAGCGCGTCGTCGTCGCAGCGGACGTAGGCGGTCGCCGCGCCGATCCGCAGATGGCCGTGCCGGCGGGCCACATCGTCGATGAGGTAGGCGAGCGGCTGGGGGACCGGGGTGCGGGAGTGGCGGGTGAGGAACTCCTGCAGTTCGGCGGCGGAGCGGCCGGCGTCCAGGGCGCGCCGTACGGAGCCGGGGGTGAAGCGGTAGACCGTCGCGCCGCCCTTGGACTCGATGTCGGCAAGGACGCCCAGCGCCTCGGCGAGCGGACGGTGCAGCGGCCCCGGGGCGACGGCGGTCAGGTCCGCCTGGAGCAGGACGTGGTCGAGGGGTTCGGGCAGCAGGGGCGCCAACTGCGTGGCCGCGCGGGCCGCCGCGGCGGCGGTGTCGTCGGGGGTGGGCTCGGCGCCGTCCGGCGGGGTGTCGAGCAGGCCGCGGGCGTGGGCGGCGAGCGCGCCGCGCCCGGTCACCCCGAGCAACTCGGCCTCGGCCAGCGCCCATTGGGCCAGCCGCGAGCGCAGGTCGTCGGCCGGTGCGGGGGCCGGACCGGCCGGGGCCGCGCCCTCGCCGGCGCCGTCCGCGGCCGCCGGGCTCGCGGCCGGCC
>NZ_BMND01000087.1 GCF_014646275.1 Streptomyces kronopolitis | reverse complement strand
ATCTCCACCGGGCGTGTGCACGTCGTCTGACCAGCACGCTTGCCGAAGCGGCTCGGGCGACCCCCTGGGGTTTCCGGCAACGTTTCCGACAAGCCCCGTCGAGAAGGAGAAGGCGACAGCCTCATGACGTACACCGTGCTGTATGACCCCGACGGCCGGATCGAGGACCTGCCCCTCGACCGGGAACCCCACGAGAAGCTGGCCAGGGCAGTGCTGGCGTGGACAGAAACCAGTAACACCCAGCCCGCCGACTGCACGCTGATCGCACTTCAGCTGACCGGGCACGCCCGCCTCGTCGCCGCGGCCGTCCAACTCCAGGCGTCCAGCCTCTCTGCAGGAAGCGGCCGGCGGGCGCTGGCCGAAGCAATTCTCGGGGAGGCCTCCAGGCGTCTGCCGGCTCCGGTGCAGGACTCTGTGCGGTGCTGCCAGAACCGGGCTCGCCTGCTTCGCGCACTGTACGAGCGCCTGGACGGGCTCCACGACGCAGCACCTGCGCCCGCACCCGCCCATGCCCCGGCCCTCTGAGAACGGACGGCGCCGCTGCCCTAGAGGGCAGCGGCGCGAGGAAGGGGGCCTAGGACTCCGTGTGACTGTTCACCATGCGCAGGAAGGCGGTGAACGTCGCGCTGGAGAAGCGCAACGGGGTCTGGGCCGCGTTCTTCGAGTCGCGTACGGCGACGGTGCCTGGGCCGACGGAGGCGACCTCTACGCAGTTGCCGCCTCCGCTGCTGTAGCTGCTCTTGCGCCAGGCGGGCTCGGTGCGGGGGTTGGTGCTCAACGGATCTCCTTGATCACATCGCGGATGAAGTTGCGGGAGTGCTTGGTGTCGAGGGCCTGGCTGCGCAGGTGGTTGAAGTTGACGTCGTACTGGCCGATGTCAGCGTCCTCTTCGAGGTAAAGCGAAGTGGTCATGGGCTCCACCACCACGACAGGACCGCCAGCATCGAACCGGAAAATGGTGTGGGTACCGTCCATCGCAGGGTGCGCTCCGGCAGCGAAGGGGAGCACCTGGATCTGTACGTGGGGGAGTCGTTCGTGGAGGTCCAGGAGGTGGCCCAGCTGTTCGGCCAGGGTCGTCGGCCCGCCCATGGCCCGGCGCAGTGCGGATTCGTCGAGTACGCACCAGACGGGCAGGGGGTTCTCGCGGGTCAGTACGGACGCGCGTTGCATGCGCAGTTCGGCGAACGTCTTGACCTCCCGTTCCGTTCTCCAGCGTCGGCTGCCGTCGATGACGGCGTGGGCGTAGTCGTGGGTCTGGAGGATGCCGGGGATGACCTGGGAGGCGTAGATGTCCGCCTGGGCAGCGAGCTCTTCGAGTTCGAGGTAGTCAGCGAAGGAGTCGGGTACCGCATCGCCGTACTGCCGCAGGAGATTGGTGCGCCGGGGGGAGGCGGCGAGCGCGGCGAGCTTACGGATCTCGTCGCGGCGGGCGTCGCTTTCGCCGACGCCGTAGGCGGTGAAGTACGCGTCCAAGGCGGTGACGGCCACGAGCCGCTTGGCGTTCTCGACTTTACTCAGGGTGGTGCCGCTGGGCAGACCGATCCGGGCGGCGGCATCGTCGAGGTTCAGGCCGGTGCGTTGCCGCAGGATCTTGAGGGCACCGCCCAGGCGCCGGCGCATCATGGTCGGCTGGGCCTCTGACATCCGGTTTCCTCCTCCTCGTCGCCGGTGACTCTACAGACCTCAACTTCCGCGTCATATGCCAATGTTGACCCGATAGGCGCAACCTTAAGGCGCAACCTTGCGCCTCGCGCAAGGGTCTCGGCATGCTGAGAGCGTCCCACTCAGCACCCCAGTGGGCCGGCCCGCTGCGCTGCGGCCGGAGCCCTCCCGTGCTGCTGGATATGCCCTACGCCCCACCGCGTTTGGAGACTCTCGATGTCGCTTGAGGTGACCCGTGTGACCAGCGTCGGTACCGTCACCGTCCGTCCCGCCCGCCCGCTGTCCGGGACTGTGCGGGCGGACGGTTCGAAGAACGCTGCCCTGCCGTTGCTGGCTGCTGCCGCATCCCTTCGCCGCGGCGTCCACCTGTCCGGCGTCCCGGCCAGCACGGACGTGTCGCGGATGCTCACCCTCCTGGAGAGGTGCGGCTACCGCGTCGTCCACCCGGTCACCGAACCGGCAGCCGTCGTCGTCCTGCCCGGCGCTCACAGCCGCGAACTTCCAGTGCTGGCGGACGCTGCCCGCATCCGGGCCTCGTACTACCTGGTGCCACCGCTGCTGTCCGCCTTCGGCAAGGCCTCGCTTCCGTGGCCGGGAGGCTGCCAGATCGGGGACCGCGGCATGGAACAGCACTTCAAGGTCTACGAACAGTTCGGGGACACCGTGCTCTTCGACGACGCGGGATACCAGGTGATCGCCGGCAGTTCCGCGAGCCTGGTCGCCGTGAACCTGCCGTTCCGTTCACGGGGTGCGAGCATCGCCGCGATCCTGCGTACGGTCGTCGGCAACTGCCGTCTGGAGCTGGGCAACCCGAACCTGTCGCCGGAGACCACCAGCGTGCTCGCGGCCCTGCAGGCGGCCGGGTGGCAGGCCCACGCCAGCGAGGACAAGATCACCCTGGCCCCTCCGCCCGGCGCGCCGGCGGGAACGGTGTCCTGGACGGTCCCCGGCGACAAGGTCGAAGCCGGCACCCTGGCCTGTGCCATCGCGGCCACCGGCGGAACGGGTCGCATCGAAGGCGTGAACGGCTCCGACTTACGGGCCCTGGCTCAGCTGCTGGACTGGACCGGCATCCCCGTCACTGTCGCCGCCGACGCGGTCACCGTCCACCAGGGCCGGCCGATCAGCGGGCGTCCGCTGCGGGCGGTCGCGTCGCTGGCGCCGGACGGCCTGGACGCCGACTTCGAACCCGCCCTGATCGCGCTGGCCCTCGGCCTGCCCGGCACCCACCTGTTCGCCGACTCCATCAACCCCGGCCGCCACGGCAACCTCCTTCCCCAACTCGCCCAGCTCGGTGCCCGGATCGACGCCCTCTCACCCACCCAGTGCCGGGTGACGGGCCCCCAGTGGCTGACGGGAGCGCAGGTGAACGCCACGGACATCCGCGCTGGCTCCGCCCTCCTGGTCGCTGCCCTGGCAGCTCACGGCACCACGACGGTCACGGGCCTGGACCAGCTGCGCCGCGGACACGCGAACCTGCCCGCCAAACTCCGCTCGCTCGGCGCCGACATCACCGAGGTGCCGCGATGACCCGGACCCTCGCGCGGATCGTGGCCACCACCGACGTCCACTCCGCCCTCGCCGACGCCAGCGGCATGCTGGCCCACCTGCACGACCTGCGGCCCACCTCGCTCATCGTCGACTGCGGCGACTTCTTCGAGGGCACCGGCTACTACCAACTCGGCCGCGGCCGGCTCGAACGGGAGATCCTCACCACGCTCTACGACGTCCTCGCCCCCGGCAACCACGGCTGGCCGCACTACTTCGAACCCGGCCTGCACCAGCTCACCGTGTGCGCGAACGCGCGGAGCGACATCGACGGCAGGCCGCTGTTCGGCCGCATACGCATCCTCGACATCGCCGGACGCCGGGTCGCCGTCACCGCCGTCATCGGCCGGCAGGCATTCGAGGCCATCCCCGCCGCCCAGCGTCGCGGCCAGCACGTCATCGACCCTGCCCGGGCTCTGCGGGAACTGCTGCTGGAGCACCATCACCATGTCGATGCCTGGATGGTGCTGTCCCACTCCGGCTTCGAGACGGATCTGGAGCTGGCCGCGGCCTGCCCGTTCGCCGACGTCA
>NZ_BMND01000086.1 GCF_014646275.1 Streptomyces kronopolitis | reverse complement strand
GTATCGGCAGGTTCGGATATTCACTGGTGCGGAATAGGGTCATGATCGACTGGCCACCTCGGCTGCGTAGGCGGTCCTGACAGCCCCGGCCGACCAGCGCTCGGCAGCCGATGGGCTGATCCCGAGCAGGCGCTGAAGAACAGCTGCGGGCATCTGTGTGCAGAGGTCGAGCAGGGCCGCGCATCGTCCGGCTTCGGTGGGAAGTCCGATGTCACGTAGGCGCCGGGCGAGTTGCTTGCTGGTCACCGGCCGACCGGGCATCTGCAACG
The DNA here is from genome assembly GCF_014646275.1 of Streptomyces kronopolitis. Classification (GTDB taxonomy): domain Bacteria; phylum Actinomycetota; class Actinomycetes; order Streptomycetales; family Streptomycetaceae; genus Streptomyces; species Streptomyces kronopolitis. Next base: position 3,853 of record NZ_BMND01000086.1, on the reverse strand, counting down.
ACGGGAAGAGCCAGGGTGCGTTGTGCTCGTTCAACATCACCGTGCGTTCGTGGTCGTGGGCGATGTCGACGAGCTGGAGGACCAGGCCGTCGAGGGGCGGTGGCAGTTTCAGCGGGGTCTTGTTGAGGCGGAGGGCGACGCCGGTCTCGTCGTGGATGACGTGCGCCGTGGTCAGACGGCAGGTCCTCGCAGGGAACTGGCCATAGAGCAGGACCATCAGCCCAGCGACGCGGTCCCTGGTCTCGAAGGAGTCGTCGTTCAAGAGCCGCCGGGCGGTCGCCCAACGTTCGTCGGCGTCGAGCGGGCGGTGGAAGATCCGCCGCGGCCGGGCCGGGATGCTGATGCCGGAGGCGAACTTGCCGCGGACCGCCCATCGGACGAACGGCCTTGCCGAGTAAGGGCCTTGGTGGTTCTCCGAAGTGAGCCAGACGTCGACGAGGGACTGTCGGCAGGTCGCCAGGGTCTCCCCCTGGTCCTTGATCCAGGCCAGGAAGGTGATGGCCTTGGCTATCTGGGTCTGGGCGATTTCGCCGGTGTTGGCGGAGATCGGCTTGCCGCGGGCCCGTCGCCGGATGTGGGCGATGCGGTCCCAGCGGGCGTAGGCGATGATCAGGCGGCGGTCTTCGGGATCGTCGATGGCCGCGGCCTTGTGCTCGATCCATCGCTCCAGCCGGACCATGTACTCATCGCGGACCGGCAGGACGCCGGCGGAGACCAGGACGGCCCGGAAGTAGTCGACGGCCATGTCCTTCTGGCTGGTCATGCGAGTGTCCAGGGCCTCGTGAGTGAGCTCGCATGTCCCGGCGGCCAGGTCGGTGACCAGACGGGTGGCCGCAGGTGATTCCCGCAGATAGAGCAGGGTCCTGCGGGGGTTGAGGTTCAACAGGGCATCGGCGACCTTGCCGAGCTCGGGACGGTGCTTGCCGTCCGGCGACGTCAGCAGCTTCCGCAGCTGGCGGTCGGCGGCGCATCGCCGACAGAGACCGAAGTGGAACAGCCGCTCGACCGTGCCGCACTGCTTGCAGGGCTTGTGCGCCTCCGGGGCCTTCTCCCAGCAGTTCTCGCAGATGGGACCGCGTGCTGTCCGGGCGACGACGCGCGAGGGGCGCCCGCAGTCGGTGCAGGGTTCCAGCTTGCGCGAGCACGTCCGGCAGCGGGGTGAGTCGGTCCCGGCGAAGAGGCAAGCCCGGACCTTGCCGCAGGAACCGCACTCAACGACAGGCGGTTTGCGGCAGACGGCGCATATCGGCCCGTCGGCCGTGCGGGCGCCGACGCCTTCAACTCGATCGCAGACAACGCATTTCTCCTGGTAGGAGGGTTCCTTGTTGCGGCAGGTGTTGCAGATCGGGGCTCCGGTGTCGTCGCGTCCCGCGACGGGGCGGTTGCGTCCGCACCACTTGCAGGGCTCGGCCCTGGCGTGGTTGTAGCAGGTTCCGCAGACCCGCAGCCGGTTGATCGAGTGGCTCAGCCGGACCGCGCGGTCGCAGTGCGGACACTTCGGGGCAGGGACGCCGCGGGCCCCGGCCTCGCGGAGCCGGTTGACCAGGAGGACGGTCTTGGGTCCGTGGTGGTGAGCCTGGCCGACCAGCAGGCCGGGCTGGTTCTGGAGATCCCAGAGCAGGCGGCGGGTGACCGACAAGTTCCCTCCGGTGACCTCGGCGATCATCGCCCGCAGCACGGCCTCGTCGAGTCCGAGGGCAGGGCCGTCGAGGTAGCCGAGCAGGTCAGAGGCCGGGTCCTCGGTGCACTGGGCCTTGAAGCAGTAGCGGCAGACCTCGCGGCCGGTGCGGTCGAGGCCATAGTTCGGGGTCTCGTCGTTGCCGCAGCTCATGCAGGCCCAGCCCGACCCCGCAGCCTTCCGGCTGTTGAAGCCGCTGCATGAGGAACAGACCCGGCGACCGGAGCCGTCGGTGTTCATGAGAGACCGCAGCTTGCCGCAGCGCGAACAGGGCGGCCGGACGACGTGGCCGGCTCCGAGCTCGGTGAGGGCACGGATGAAGCGTTCGACCGAGGCCGGGCCTTCGGCCCGGCCCGACGTCAGCAGCCCGGGATCACCTTCGAGGGCCTGGGCCAGGCGGACGGCGGCCGACTTGGACCGAACCGCCTGGCCTATCGCCGTGCGGACGGTCTCCGCGGACAGATCCGGTTCGAACCCGGCGACCAGCTCGCCGATCACCGCGTGCGGATCGGCGGCGATCCGGGAAGCCGCGGTCATGACCGGGTGATCCGAGCCCGCTTGGGCCGGAAGTCGCCGACGCCGGTGGCCTCGGTGCCGTCCGCAGTCTTCTTCGCCCGCGGCCTGCCCGCGGCGACCGGCTCGATCAGGTCGTCCATCGAACAGTCGAGGATGTCCAGCAGGGCCATCAGGACCTTGAGGTTGAGCCGTTCCGGAACCTCCACCACGAGCCGGTAGATCTGGCTGGCGGACAGGTCGATGCCCCGCTCGGCCAGCAGAGGCCGCAGGTCGGTGGTGGAGAACATGCCCTTCGTGGCCATGACCTCGCGCAGGTGCCACTTGTAGTCGAGCTTCGCCGTCATCGTCGTCCACTCCGTTCCAGGACCCGCTGTCCGGGGTCGTTGTCGAAGGCCAGGTCGATGGCCTTGAGCATCATCGTGTTGGCGAAGTCGTCGCTGACCGCGGTGTAGAGGGCGGTCGTGGACGCATAGAGGTGGCCGACCTGTTCCTGGATGAACTTCGGATCGACGCCGTCCTCGATGTTGTGCGTGACGTACGAATGCCGCAGGCAGTGCGGCACCAGTTCCTCCGGGAGGCCCAGTTCCTCGCGGTAGAGAGCGAACCGGTCCTCGATCTCGCGCGTGCGGAGCCGGCCGCCGCGTTCGGTCAACCACAAGGCGGGGTGCGTCGAGAAGCCGTAGCGGGGACGGACGTTGACGACGTAGTCCTCCAGGGCCTCCACGGCCCAGGGCATGATGCTGGCGACGTTCCGCCGCCGCGGCCCCGAGCCCTTGGTGCCCTTGGCCTTGCGGACGTGCACCATGCCGTACCGGCCGAACTGCGGAGCCTTCGCGTTCCGGTAGAGGTCCACCACGTCCAGGCCGGACGCCTCCGAGGCCCGCAGGCCCCAGCCGTAGATCGTCTTGAACAAGGTGGAGTCCCTGTAGGCGGTCAGGGCGCCCTTGCGGCCTCGCTTGATCATCCGGTCCACCCGGTCGTCGATGTGGTCGAACAGGAGCTGGCACTCCTCCCGCGTCATCGGCCGGCGCTCTTCGCCGCCCTCGTAGTCCACGAGGTGTTCACGCCGGTTGCCGTCATGGAGGATCGGCGTCGGGTGCGTGCCGAACCGTTCCAGACAGACCTCCACCCACCCGTAGACCGGGTTGAGGAGGTAGTCCATGAACAGGCTGATGGCCCCCTGGTAGTTGCGGAGCGTCGACTTGGCACGGTTGTGCCGCATCACCAGGTCCGCCATCCACTCGTCGATGTGGGCGGCCGTCCAGTGCCACGGGTACTCGTTCGTGAACTCCTGGAAGGTCTCGATGACCCGGCGGCGACCCTCCACGGTGTCCGGCTGGAGCCCCCGGCCACCCAGTTGCTGCCGCCCCCAGCCCGACAGCATCGCGTCGAGCACGGCGTCCTCGGGGTGCAGCAGATGCACACCCGAGACCAGCTCCAGCACCGCGGCCCCATGCACTTCCCTCGTACCGTCAGACACTCCCCACCCTCTCTCACCAGAGGATGGAATCATGCATCTAATGAATGACACCTGTAAAACCAGCAGGTCAAGGGCGCTATGAGCTTCGCTGGACGTCAGGCAGCCAGTCGGTACACTTCCCGCAGTTCAGGGCCAGCGGCCAACACCCGAACGTGCATCAGATGCAATTCCCCGGGGTC
>NZ_BMND01000085.1 GCF_014646275.1 Streptomyces kronopolitis | reverse complement strand
ATAAGTACCACATTTACGGAGAGATATCATGAGTGGCGATCGCCCGTCGAAAGACGGTGGGACTCCCCAAGGCCCATTGTCGGAGGACGTGCACCTCACGCTTGTGGGCGGCCCCGAGGAATACGGCAGGAGTCCAGCCGGACCCGTTCGGTACATCGCGTACTGCAATCCCGCGGGCGCTATCGGTTATCTGTGGATGGCGGCGGACGGCTCTGACAATGCCGGTTCCATTCCGAGCCCAGAGCACGGGTATCGCGCCATCAACGCGCGGGGCTTCTGGATCGAGCGCATGCGGGAGGCGAAGGCACGCGGTTTGACGCCAGAGCAGGCGCTGACCTGGCTGTTGGACTCCCAGGTGGGAGGTATGCCTTTCCCGGGCCGGGTGTCGCGCAGGTCCGGAGGAGAGATGGAGAGTCTGGAGGCGCTTCGGACCCGGATCAAGTCGTTCCCGGAGGTCAAGGAGCCGCCGTATCTGCGCACTCACTCCTATTCGGGGCGGACTGTCGAATCGGACGGACGGCAAAGGCTGCTCGTACCGAAGATCACCGACGACATGCGGAAGTCGACTGTCCTCGCTCCGGGCAAGCGGATGATCGCCATCGATCCGGAGTACCCACTCTTCAGCGGCGTTCCCCTCGAAGGGATCGTCGGGGACTGGCAGACGACCAGGACGGCGGGTTCGGCGACTTCGTCCGTAACCGGCACTACCGCCCCACCCCAACGGCGGTCGGAATGCTTCGGGCAGAGAACACGGTGGAGCGGGCCGTCCAGCTCAGGCTGCTCCGCCGCATTACGGAGGACGAACTTCTGAAGGAGCTGCGCTCCGCTCAGGTCCTGGTCCCCGTGGAGGACGACGGCAGTACGCCGCGCCTCCGGGAGCGCGGCCCCGGAGAGCGTCCATTCTTGCTGATGTACACCGGAGCGCGCCACGCACCGCAGGGCGGGGAGCATTGCTGCTGGATGAGCGCCGCGGAGGTGGCGGGTCGCATGATTAATCTCGACATCGAGATCGACGAGGGGAGCGCGGCATGCCTCGACATTGCGGCTTCCAAGGTGGCGGTGAGCCCTTTCGGCTGACCCTGAGACGTTAACCGCTTACCGAACGTGATCCTTCGATCGGCTTGGGCGGGCATGAACTCCGACTGGCGGCGGGGGAGATAGGGCGGTTCGTCCCGACCGGGTTCCGTCCCAATGTCCCGTCGTACCCGCACATCGCACACGCGAAGGCATAGGCGCGCAGTACTTCTTCGGCGAATCCTGGCCTAGGTCGTGTCCGCAAAGTCAGGGGAGCCAGAGTTGTAGGCAGGCGAGGGTGACCATGGCTTTGTAGTGGCGGGCGCGTTTGTCGTAGCGGGTGGCGAGGGCTTTGTGGTGCTTGAGCTTGTTGAAGCAGCGTTCGACGACGTTGCGGCGGCGGTAGGCGGTCCGGTCTAGGCGGCAGAGGCTCTCGCCTCTGCGGATGCGGCCGTTGATCTGGTCGATCCGTTCCGGGATCGCGGCTTTGATCCCGCGTCTGCGCAGGTAGGTGCGGATTTTGGTGGACGAGTAGCCCTTGTCCGCGACCACGCGGTCAGGTCTGGTCCGTGGGCGGCCGGGTCCGCATCGCTGGATGCGGACGGCTGCCATCACGGCTTCGAACTGGGTGCAGTCGTTGACGTTTCCGGCGGTGAGGGTGAAGGCCAGGGGCCGGCCGTGTCCGTCGCAGGCGAGGTGGATCTTGGTGGTCAGTCCGCCGCGGGATCTGCCGATGGCCTCGCCCGGCCAGTCCTGCCCCTTTTTCGGGCCCCGGCCGTGTGCTGATGAGCCCGCACGGTCGTGGAGTCGATGCACATGATGGACCAGTCGACTGTGCCGACGGCGTCGGAATGCTGCTGGACGTGGGCCAGCACGCGGTCCCAGGTGCCGTCGGCCGACCAGCGGCGGAAGCGTTCGTAGACCGTCTTCCACGGTCCGTAGCGTTCGGGCAGGTCCCGCCAGGCGGCCCCGGTGGACAGCTTCCACAGAACCCCGTTGACCACCTGGCGGCGGTCCCGCACCGGCCGCCCCATCCGCGACGGCGCGAACAACGGCTCGATCACCGCCCACGACTCATCAGTCAGCTCATGACGACGCACCACGAACAGACCAACGAACCAACGACTTTGCGGACACGACCTAGGGCATGGCACTGCCAGTGGGGCCGACGCACCGGCTGAGTAAGGTGAGCGATCACGGGAGCAGACGGAGTGGAGGGGGTGGTAGCGCCATGCTGGAGCCAGGACTGGGGACGCCGGATCCGTTCGTCTCGATGCCCGCGCCGAGTGTGAAAGGGCGTCTCTTCGGCGGCCTCTTCTTCTTTCTGGCGCTCCTCTGCGCCGGCTTCTCGCTGTACAACTCGACGCACGCAGCGGGCCTCGTCGGTCGTCACGGCACGCTCACGGTCGAGCGCTGCTGGATCGACCACGGAAGCCGTCACCACAGCGACAGGACGGTGTGCGCCGGCACCTTCCGCGCAGACGACGGAGCGACCGTCGATCACGAGGCGACCATCACGGCAGACCGCGAACGGGGCGACCGCATCCCCGTCCAGCAGACCGTGAGCGGCTACCTCGCCACCGGCTTCGGCCAGATCTGGCGCTGGTGCGCGCTGTTCTTTCTCGGCTGGATCATCGCCGCGCTGGGGATCCCGTTCGCCGCGACCGGCATCCTGCCGAGCAGGGGACAGGCCGTGGCCGTGGGCCGGTTGATCGCCGGAACCCGCGCGAGTGCCTGGATGAAGCGGCTGGTCCTGGGCGGCGCCGGTGGTGCGGCGCTCAGCCTCTACCTGGCCTGGATCTTCTGAGCCGGAAGGCTCCGACCACGCGACCGATCGACGCAATGACCATGAGCACAACCATCAAGTGAGGGAACCGGCTTGAACAGTCAGTCGTGGGGCGACATCGTCGCCCGCCGTGCCCGTGTCCGTGGCTGTCTTCTGGGCGGGGCGATAGGCGACGCCCTGGGATACCCGATCGAGTTCCATTCGCTGGCCTCGATCCGCAACGGCTACGGGCCGTCCGGGATCACCGGCTTCCTGCCGGTCGGCGGCGTCGTCCTCGGCCAGGTTTCCGATGACACCCAGATGACCCTCTTCACCGCGGAAGGCCTCATCCGCGCCTACGCCCGCTACGGCCCCGCCACCCACGACGGCATCAGCTCCGCCGGGCCCGTCCTCGTGCGGAACGCCTATCTGCGCTGGCTCGACACCCAGAACCACCCCGCGCCCCCGCCGCCGGCCGAACTCGCCTACGACCGCAACGGCTGGCTGCGCCAGCAGACCTGGCTCTACGCCCGCCGTGCCCCCGGCAACGCCTGCGTCTCCGGCCTCCGCTACGAGCACATCCCCGACAAGCTCGGCGAGCTCGGAGCGCCGGGGCCGGTCAACCCCGACTCCAAGGGCTGCGGCACGGTCATGCGCTCGGCTCCCTTCGGCCTCACCGGCATGCCCGTTCGCCGAGCCTTCGAATTTGCTGCCCGCTGCGCCCAGATCACCCATGGCCATCCCACCGGCTACTACGCGGCCGGTGCCTTCGCCGCCATGATCGGACACCTACTGGACGGCGACTCCCTCGAAGGCGCCGTGCTGCGCTCGATGGAACTCCTCGCCCGCTATCCCGGCCACGAGGAGACGACGGCCGCCCTCCGCAAGGCGGTCGACCTGGCTGCCGACGGCACAGCGACCCCCGAGAAGGTCGAAACCCTCGGCGGAGGCTGGATCGCCGAGGAGGCCCTGGCCATCGCCGTCTACTGTGCCCTCGCCCGCCCCGCCGACCCGGCACCCCGGCGCACGCGCGTTGAGTCAGCTTTCCTGCTCTCCGTCAACCACTCCGGTGACAGCGACTCCACGGGATCCATCTGCGGCAACCTCCTCGGCGCCCACCACGGCGACCTCGCCCTCCCCCCGTCCTGGCTCACCGCCGTCGAGGGCCGTGGCACGATCACCGAGCTGGCCGACGACTTCTCGGCGGCGTTCCACCCCCTCACCCACCAGCCGTACAACGAGTCGTTCTTCGCCCCCGGGCGCTACCCGAGGAGCTGACGCCGCTCGGCCACGGGCGCCCACCCGGCACCGTACGGCAGTGCCCGGGCATGATGGAGGGGTGCGGCTGGAAGCGATCTCCTGGGAGCGGCTGACCGATGCGCGCGCTGACCGGATCGGAAAGCTGACGGCCGGCGGACGGCGGTCCGTGGCTGCCCGTCGCGATCGACGGGGCGCCGACCGCCCATCCGGAAGGGCTGGCGGCGCGCTTGGCGGATGTGCTGCGGATCCGCGGACGCTCGGTGCAGACCGTCGGGACGGGCGGCTTCCTGCGACCCGCCTCGCTCTGGTACGAATTCGGGCCCGAGTACCCCGACGCGTACTACGACCAATGGATCGATACGGGTGCGCTGTGGCGCGAGGTCTTCAACCCCCTAGAGGCGGACGGCAGCGGGCGCATCCTGCCCGACCTGTGGGACAGGCCCGCATCGAGATCGGATAGAAGCTCCGCGATCCAGCTGGCGAGCACGTTGTCTGCAACATCGAGCGGCTGCACACAGGGGGCCTCTGGGAAGAACAAAGGCACGGCCTCGCCCTCGGAGCAACTCTGCTGCCAGAGCAGTACAGATGGGAGTAAGACCGTGTCCTATGGTGAGGCGGACGTTGGCCTGTGTATGGGGCGGGGTACGTGGAGTTGGACGGTTCCGGACGGTCTGTGGGAGATCGCGAAGCCGCTGATCCCGCCATCGAAGGTGCGGTCGCAGGGTGGTGGACCCAGGACACGCCTGATGAAACGG
>NZ_BMND01000084.1 GCF_014646275.1 Streptomyces kronopolitis | reverse complement strand
GCTTCCATATCTGGCCTATCAACCCAGTCGTCTACTGGGAGCCTTAACCCCTCAAAGGGGGTGGGAGTCCTCATCTCGAAGCAGGCTTCCCGCTTAGATGCTTTCAGCGGTTATCCTTTCCGAACGTAGCCAACCAGCCATGCCCTTGGCAGGACAACTGGCACACCAGAGGTTCGTCCGTCCCGGTCCTCTCGTACTAGGGACAGCCCTTCTCAAGACTCCTACGCGCACAGCGGATAGGGACCGAACTGTCTCACGACGTTCTAAACCCAGCTCGCGTACCGCTTTAATGGGCGAACAGCCCAACCCTTGGGACCGACTCCAGCCCCAGGATGCGACGAGCCGACATCGAGGTGCCAAACCATCCCGTCGATATGGACTCTTGGGGAAGATCAGCCTGTTATCCCCGGGGTACCTTTTATCCGTTGAGCGACGGCGCTTCCACAAGCCACCGCCGGATCACTAGTCCCTACTTTCGTACCTGCTCGACCCGTCAGTCTCACAGTCAAGCTCCCTTGTGCACTTACACTCAACACCTGATTACCAACCAGGCTGAGGGAACCTTTGGGCGCCTCCGTTACCCTTTAGGAGGCAACCGCCCCAGTTAAACTACCCACCAGACACTGTCCCTGATCCGGATCACGGACCCAGGTTAGACATCCAGCACGACCAGAGTGGTATTTCAACAATGACTCCACCATGACTGGCGTCACAGCTTCAAAGTCTCCCACCTATCCTACACAAGCCGAACCGAACACCAATATCAAGCTATAGTAAAGGTCCCGGGGTCTTTCCGTCCTGCTGCGCGAAACGAGCATCTTTACTCGTAATGCAATTTCACCGGGCCTATGGTTGAGACAGTCGAGAAGTCGTTACGCCATTCGTGCAGGTCGGAACTTACCCGACAAGGAATTTCGCTACCTTAGGATGGTTATAGTTACCACCGCCGTTTACTGGCGCTTAAGTTCTCAGCTTCGCCATGACGAATCATGACTAACCGGTCCCCTTAACGTTCCAGCACCGGGCAGGCGTCAGTCCGTATACATCGCCTTACGGCTTCGCACGGACCTGTGTTTTTAGTAAACAGTCGCTTCTCGCTGGTCTCTGCGGCCACCACCAGCTCAGGAAGTAAATTCCATCACCAGCAATGGCCCCCCTTCTCCCGAAGTTACGGGGGCATTTTGCCGAGTTCCTTAACCATAGTTCACCCGAACGCCTCGGTATTCTCTACCTGACCACCTGAGTCGGTTTAGGGTACGGGCCGCCATGAAACTCGCTAGAGGCTTTTCTCGACAGCATAGGATCATCCACTTCACCACAATCGGCTCGGCATCAGGTCTCAGGCTTCAAGCTGTCCGGATTTGCCTAGACAGCGCCCTACACCCTTACCCCGGGACAACCACCGCCCGGGCTGGACTACCTTCCTGCGTCACCCCATCGCTTACCTACTACCACCTTGGATCGGCGGCTCCACCACGTCCCTTTGTCCGAAGACTCCAGGCCGGCTTCACGGCCTTAGCATTAATGGATTCGATACTGGGCGTTTCAAAGCGGGTACCGGAATATCAACCGGTTGTCCATCGACTACGCCTGTCGGCCTCGCCTTAGGTCCCGACTTACCCTGGGCAGATCAGCTTGACCCAGGAACCCTTAGTCAATCGGCGCACACGTTTCCCACGTGTGTATCGCTACTCATGCCTGCATTCTCACTCGTGAACCGTCCACAACTCGTTTCCACGGCTGCTTCACCCGGCACACGACGCTCCCCTACCCATCACAACGGACGTTGGTCCACATGTTGCAATGACACGACTTCGGCGGTGTGCTTGAGCCCCGCTACATTGTCGGCGCGGAATCACTTGACCAGTGAGCTATTACGCACTCTTTCAAGGGTGGCTGCTTCTAAGCCAACCTCCTGGTTGTCTCTGCGACTCCACATCCTTTCCCACTTAGCACACGCTTAGGGGCCTTAGTCGATGCTCTGGGCTGTTTCCCTCTCGACCATGGAGCTTATCCCCCACAGTCTCACTGCCGCGCTCTCACTTACCGGCATTCGGAGTTTGGCTAAGGTCAGTAACCCGGTAGGGCCCATCGCCTATCCAGTGCTCTACCTCCGGCAAGAAACACACGACGCTGCACCTAAATGCATTTCGGGGAGAACCAGCTATCACGGAGTTTGATTGGCCTTTCACCCCTAACCACAGGTCATCCCCCAGGTTTTCAACCCTGGTGGGTTCGGTCCTCCACGAAGTCTTACCTCCGCTTCAACCTGCCCATGGCTAGATCACTCCGCTTCGGGTCTTGGGCACGCTACTCAACGCCCTATTCGGACTCGCTTTCGCTACGGCTTCCCCACACGGGTTAACCTCGCAACATACCGCAAACTCGCAGGCTCATTCTTCAAAAGGCACGCAGTCACGACGCACCGAGCAAGCTCGATGCGCGACGCTCCCACGGCTTGTAGGCACACGGTTTCAGGTACTATTTCACTCCGCTCCCGCGGTACTTTTCACCATTCCCTCACGGTACTATCCGCTATCGGTCACCAGGGAATATTTAGGCTTAACGGGTGGTCCCGCCAGATTCACACGGGATTTCTCGGGCCCCGTGCTACTTGGGTGGTTCTCAAACGAGCCGCTAATGTTTCAGCTACGGGGGTCTTACCCTCTACGCCGGACCTTTCGCATGTCCTTCGCCTACATCAACGGTTTCTGACTCGTCTCACAGCCGGCAGACTGCAAAAGAGAACTCCCACAACCCCAACCACGCAACCCCTGCCGGGTATCACACGTGACTGGTTTGGCCTCATCCGGTTTCGCTCGCCACTACTCCCGGAATCACGGTTGTTTTCTCTTCCTGCGGGTACTGAGATGTTTCACTTCCCCGCGTTCCCTCCACACTGCCTATGTGTTCAGCAGCGGGTGACAGCCCATGACGACTGCCGGGTTTCCCCATTCGGACACCCCCGGATCAAAGCTCGGTTGACAGCTCCCCGGGGCCTATCGTGGCCTCCCACGTCCTTCATCGGTTCCTGGTGCCAAGGCATCCACCGTGCGCCCTTAAAAACTTGGCCACAGATGCTCGCGTCCACTGTGCAGTTCTCAAGCAACGACCAGCCACCCACCACCCCAACCCGAAGGCTGAGTTCACTGGGGCCGGCATCGCGAAGGTCGGACTCACAGTCCGTACCCTCAGATACCCAACAGCGCGCCCGGCCCACCCGATCAATCCCCACGTTCCACGCCGAAGCAGTACTAATGACAACCAACCGAATGTGCCGAATAGTCAACGTTCCACCCATGAGCAACCAGCATCGAACATTCGCCGATGTACTGGCCTCTGACCAACCGAGGTTGGTAAGAAGTGCTCCTTAGAAAGGAGGTGATCCAGCCGCACCTTCCGGTACGGCTACCTTGTTACGACTTCGTCCCAATCGCCAGTCCCACCTTCGACGATTCCCTCCCACAAGGGGTTGGGCCACCGGCTTCGGGTGTTACCGACTTTCGTGACGTGACGGGCGGTGTGTACAAGGCCCGGGAACGTATTCACCGCAGCAATGCTGATCTGCGATTACTAGCAACTCCGACTTCATGGGGTCGAGTTGCAGACCCCAATCCGAACTGAGACCGGCTTTTTGAGATTCGCTCCACCTCGCGGTATCGCAGCTCATTGTACCGGCCATTGTAGCACGTGTGCAGCCCAAGACATAAGGGGCATGATGACTTGACGTCGTCCCCACCTTCCTCCGAGTTGACCCCGGCAGTCTCCTGTGAGTCCCCATCACCCCGAAGGGCATGCTGGCAACACAGAACAAGGGTTGCGCTCGTTGCGGGACTTAACCCAACATCTCACGACACGAGCTGACGACAGCCATGCACCACCTGTACACCGACCACAAGGGGGCGCCTGTCTCCAGACGTTTCCGGTGTATGTCAAGCCTTGGTAAGGTTCTTCGCGTTGCGTCGAATTAAGCCACATGCTCCGCTGCTTGTGCGGGCCCCCGTCAATTCCTTTGAGTTTTAGCCTTGCGGCCGTACTCCCCAGGCGGGGAACTTAATGCGTTAGCTGCGGCACGGACGACGTGGAATGTCGCCCACACCTAGTTCCCAACGTTTACGGCGTGGACTACCAGGGTATCTAATCCTGTTCGCTCCCCACGCTTTCGCTCCTCAGCGTCAGTATCGGCCCAGAGATCCGCCTTCGCCACCGGTGTTCCTCCTGATATCTGCGCATTTCACCGCTACACCAGGAATTCCGATCTCCCCTACCGAACTCTAGCCTGCCCGTATCGAATGCAGACCCGGGGTTAAGCCCCGGGCTTTCACATCCGACGCGACAAGCCGCCTACGAGCTCTTTACGCCCAATAATTCCGGACAACGCTTGCGCCCTACGTATTACCGCGGCTGCTGGCACGTAGTTAGCCGGCGCTTCTTCTGCAGGTACCGTCACTCTCGCTTCTTCCCTGCTGAAAGAGGTTTACAACCCGAAGGCCGTCATCCCTCACGCGGCGTCGCTGCATCAGGCTTTCGCCCATTGTGCAATATTCCCCACTGCTGCCTCCCGTAGGAGTCTGGGCCGTGTCTCAGTCCCAGTGTGGCCGGTCGCCCTCTCAGGCCGGCTACCCGTCGTCGCCTTGGTAGGCCATCACCCCACCAACAAGCTGATAGGCCGCGGGCTCATCCTTCACCGCCGGAGCTTTCCACACGGAGGTCATGCGACCCCGTGTCGTATCCGGTATTAGACCCCGTTTCCAGGGCTTGTCCCAGAGTGAAGGGCAGATTGCCCACGTGTTACTCACCCGTTCGCCACTAATCCCCTCCCGAAGGAGGTTCATCGTTCGACTTGCATGTGTTAAGCACGCCGCCAGCGTTCGTCCTGAGCCAGGATCAAACTCTCCGTGAATGTTTACCCGTAATCGGGTGAAACACACACGAGAGCGGAACAACCAGACGGAATAGGTCCGGTCGTTCACAGCGTCCTCGCTGTGTGTGCCATCCGCACCACATGGGTGCCGATGG
>NZ_BMND01000083.1 GCF_014646275.1 Streptomyces kronopolitis | reverse complement strand
GGCCGCGGCGCGACCGACACCGCGCGGGTGGTGACCACCGCGAGCGCCCCGGCCCACGGCCACGCCGCCTCGGTGCGGCCCGCGGCCGCCCCGGCGCGCGCCGCCACCGCCCACCGCGACTCCGCGCGGCTCACCTCGGCCTTCAAGGTCAAGAAGTCGAAGTGGAAGTCGAAGACCAAGAAGAAGGGCGGCTTCTTCAAGAAGCTCGGCATCTTCCTGGTCGTGCTCTTCGTCCTCTTCCTCGTCTTCGTGGCCCTGGTGATCTGGCTGATCGTGCGCTTCTTCCGCCGCGCGGGCCGCAACCGGCGCAACGCCTAGGACCCGCTCCCCGGCCGCCGCGGCGCCGGGCCGCCGGCGGCCCGGGGCGGGCGGGCCCGGACACGGCGAAGGCCCCGATCCTCGATGGATCGGGGCCTTCGCCTCGAGCGGTAGCGGTGGGATTTGAACCCACGGAGGAGTTGCCCCCTCACGCGCTTTCGAGGCGCGCTCCTTCGGCCGCTCGGACACGCTACCGAGAGAGAGCTTAGCCCACGGGTGGCCGTGCGCCGAAATCGGATTCCGGGAAGCGGCCGCCGGCGGACCGGGGTGCGCTCAGCGCTCCCGGAAGAAGGCCGTGAGCAGCCCGGCGCACTCGGCTTCGAGGACCCCGGTGATGACCTCGGGGCGATGGTTGAGACGGCGGTCACGGACGACGTCCCACAGGGAGCCGGCCGCCCCCGCCTTGGCGTCGCGGGCGCCGTAGACGACCCGGTCGACCCGGGAGAGCACGAGCGCGCCCGCGCACATCGTGCACGGTTCGAGGGTGACGACGAGCGTGCAGCCGGTCAGCCGCCACTCCCCGGTGCGAAAGGCCGCCGCGCGCAGCGCGAGGACCTCGGCGTGCGCGGTCGGGTCGCCGGTGGCCTCGCGGGCGTTGCGGCCGGTGCCGAGGACCGTGCCGTCCGCGGCCAGCACGACGGCGCCCACCGGGACGTCACCGGTCCCGGGGGCGCGGGCGGCCTCGTCCAGCGCCTGCCGCATCGGTGCGATCCACGGATCACGCAGCGGGTCGGGCGCGGGGGAGGGGAGAGAGGCGGAAGGGGGGACGGTCATGCCCCCAGTGTCGGGGACGCGACCGGGGGCCGGACCCGCCCCTGGGGGCGGGGGCCCGGCCGGGGCCGCTCAGCGCACGGCTTCGAGGACTTCCGTGCAGCCCAGCGAGTCGGCGATGGTGCTCAGCGCATCGCCGTCCAGGGCCAGCAGTTCCTGCTCGCTGACGCCCAGGTCGGCCAGCAGGGCGGCGTCGCCGAGCGGACCGCGGGGCGGGCCGTCCGAGCCGTTCACCGCGTCCAGGGATTCGTCGGGTGCGTGGTCGTGGTCGTTGTTGTCGTCGGGGTCGGGTTCGCCGTCCTCCGTGCCGTCCAGGTCGAGGCTGTCCAGGTCGTCGGCCGCGTCGTCCTCCTCGCGGCCGAGCAGCTCGTCGGTCAGCATCGCGCCGTACGAGCTTTTGGCGGCGGCGGCGGCGTTGGACAGGAAGACCCGCGGGTCGTCCTCCCCGTCGACCCGGATGACGCCGAACCAGGCGTCCTCCTGCTCGATGAAGGCCACCACCGTGTCGTCGTCGACCGCCGCCTCTCGGGCCAGATCGGCCAGATCGGTCAGCGTCTCCACATCGTCGAGCTCCGTATCGCTCGCTTCCCACCCGTCTTCGGTGCGCGCGAGCAGTGCGGCGAAGTACACCGTGACTCTCCCACTGGTCATAGGCGTGCCGGGCCGGGCGGGGCGGCGCTGCACGCCGTTGGTCCCGCCCCTTTCGGAATCGTGGCAGAAACAACGCCGCCGCGCGGGGTCTTCGGTGCTGCGTCGTGCGGAGGTTGTGAGAGATGTCGCTCACGTGCCGCAGCGCAGACGGGTGCGCGGGGGTGTTCCGCTACCAGCGGAATGTACGCATCCGCACAGCCTGGCGCATGCGTTCGGCCCGGACGCGGCGCGGCTGGACGCGGTCGCGCAGCTCCTTGGCCTCGTGCAGGTCCCGCAGAAATTGGGCACGGCGCCGTCGGCGCGCCGCTTCCGTCCCCTCGTCCGGGGCCGGGTCCCGGCCGCCGGGGACGGTGTCGTTCGGGTCGTCGGTCCGCTTGCGGTCGAGCACGCGTACACCACCTCGGGCAAAATCCTCGCCCTCTGACAGGAGAGCCGATCGGGCGTACGTGCCCACTTTCCCTCCTTTCGGTGGTTTGATGCCCACCACGTGCCTCGGTTGCGCCGGTCGGCCGGGTACCGCACGGCGGGCGCCGGGGCCTTCCGGCTCGGTTACTGTCGATGTCATGCGGATCCACGTCGTCGACCACCCGCTGGTGGCGCACAAACTCACCACGCTGCGCGACAAGCGCACCGACTCCCCGACTTTCCGGCGGCTCGCCGATGAGCTGGTCACCCTGCTCGCCTACGAGGCCACCCGTGATGTGCGCACCGAGCAGGTCGACATCGAGACCCCGGTGACGGCGACCACCGGCGTGCGGATGTCGCACCCGCGCCCCCTGGTCGTCCCGATCCTGCGGGCCGGTCTGGGCATGCTGGAGGGCATGGTCCGGCTGCTGCCCACCGCCGAGGTCGGCTTCATGGGCATGGTCCGCAACGAGGAGACGTACGAGGCGCACACCTACGCCACGCGGATGCCCGACGATCTCTCGGGCCGTCAGGTCTATGTCGTCGACCCGATGCTGGCCACCGGCGGCACGCTGGTCGCGGCGATCCGCGAGCTGATCCAGCGCGGCGCGGACGATGTCACCGCGATCTGCCTGCTGGCCGCGCCGGAGGGCGTGGCGGTCATGGAGAAGGAGCTGGCCGGCGCGCCGGTGACGGTGGTCACCGCGGCGGTCGACGAGCGGCTCAACGAGGACCGCTACATCGTGCCGGGCCTGGGCGACGCGGGCGACCGCATGTACGGAACGGCCGGCTGAGCCGACCGCGCCCCGCTCACCCGATAACTGTCCGGGCCCCGCACCCCTGTTGGTGCGGGGCCCGTCCGTGTGCGGTCAGCACTTGGCGTCGTCCGAGGGGGCCGGGGACGGATGGGTCAGCAGGGCCAGGGACTTCGCGGCGGCCTGCGGGGCGGTGAGGTCCTTGAAGGTGTCGCCGATGATCAGGTCGAGGTCGGCGCCCTTGCGGGCGTCGGTCTTCTGCTGCGCGCCGGCGAGCTGGGTGGAGAGCACCTTCATCGGGCCCTGGACCGCGGCCGCGGGGCCGAGCAGTATCCCGGCGCCCTTGACCTTCTTGTCGTAGGCGGCCGGGGCGTTGCCCACCTTGCCGATCTTGAAGCCGCGCTTCTCCAGCTCGTCCGCGGTGCGCTTGGCGAGCCCGGAGCGCGGGGTGGCGTTGAAGACGTTCACGGTCAGCGCGCCGGGCGCGGGCAGCTTGCGCGCCGCGTCGTGGGCCTGCGCCGTCCCGGCCTTGGCGCTCGCGGTGCAGCGGCGCTCACCCGGGGCGGCGTGGGCGGTGTCGGACCGGCCCCCGAACACGTCGATGAGCTGCAGGGAGCCCCAGGCGGCCAGGCCGAGGACGCAGGCCGTTGCGGCGAGGGAAAGGACGATCCGGCGGCGGTGGCGGGGGCGGCGCATCCGCGGATACCTGTCGCCCGTGATGCGGTACTTCCCGCCCATGCCCGGGGGCGTCAGCATGCTCATGGGCGCAGCGTAGTGCGGGCGGCCGTCCGTGCCTACTAGATGATCAACGCGTGGCGCGAGACCCAACCCAAAAGGGTCAATACGGACAGGGCGGCTTGGGTGCCGACGGGCGGTACGAGGGGATTTTTGGCCTGTTGGGCGGCGGGGCGCCGCGGGTTAGCCGAGTTCGAGCACGCGGGCGTGCAGCACCTGGCGCTGCTGGAGGGCCGCGCGGACCGCGCGGTGCAGCCCGTCCTCCAGATAGAGGTCGCCCTCCCACTTCACGACATGCGCGAAGAGGTCGCCGTAGAACGTCGAGTCCTCGGCGAGCAGCGTCTCCAGATCGAGCTGCTGCTTGGTCGTCACCAACTGGTCGAGGCGTACCGGGCGCGGGGCGACGTCCGCCCACTGGCGGGTGCTCTCCCGGCCGTGGTCCGGGTACGGCCGGCCGTTTCCGATGCGCTTGAAGATCACACGGAAAGCCTACCGGGCGAGCGGCACCGGGCGCAGCCATGCCGCAGCAGTGCAAAAGGATCATTGGTGGCAAATTTGGATCATTGGGGAGCGGTGGCCCGGAGGATATGGCCGGAAGCGACCCGAACGGCCTACCGCCTGGCGCGATGCGGCGGCTCGGCCGGCCCGCGCCGCGGTGCGGGGATCACCACTGCCGGGCGGCCGCCCGGCTCGGCTGCCAGTACGTGACGGCGGCGGTGCGCGGGTCGACCCGGACCGGGGCGCCGTCCAGGCCGACCTGGACGGGGCCGGTGCGGGCGGCCAGCGCGACACCGAACTGGGAGATCCGGTGGTGCCCCGGGCCGTTCCCGCCGCCGTCGCGGGTGACGACCATGGCGTAGGCGGTGGCGTCGGGGGCCAGGGCGACCGGGGAGTACGGGCGGCTGCCGGGGATCGCCGGGAGGGCGGGCCGCCGGCCGTCGCCGAACCGCAGCAGGGGGTAGCGCTGGGCGGCGAAGTCGCAGGTCCGGTCGGAGATGTTGGTGACGGTCAGCAGCATCCGGTGGTGGCGTCGCGGCATCGCGCCGGCGTGGAACTTGAGCATCTCGGGAGTGCAGGACGACGGTCCGCCGGGGGCGGGGGGCGGATTCCGGCCGTCTCCCGGGGAGGGGCGGTCGGGGGCCGGTGAGATGGCGGTGACGGGGCCGTCGGCCCGGCCGCCGTAGCCGTGGCAGGCCGTCGCCAGTGCCAGCGCGGCGGCGGCGAGGAGACCCGCGGCGGCGGCCCGGCCGGTGGTGGCGGTGAACGGCATAGGGAGCTCCCCCGGGACGGTGGCGTGAACACGACCTTCGGCGTGGGTGCTGGCGATCGGCTAACGCGCGGCTAACGCGGGCCGGTGCCGGGGCCGAGGGCCGTCGTGGTCCCGGTGCGGGGGTGGCGGACGGATCGATGGAGTATGCATCAATCATTCAATGTACGGGCCGAGTTGAGGGGGACGCAGGGGTTTCCGGGGTGCCGGTGCTCTCCGGGGTGGGGGTGGTCGGCGGGGGTGTGGAGGGCGGATCCGGGGTGCCGGAGGGGCCGTCGCCCGGCCGTGCGCTCGCCCCGGTCGTGGCGGTGCCCGGAGGGTGCGGCCGTGCGGTGCCGGAGGGCGCGCCGGAGGGGCCGTTGTCGTGGTGGGGGGTGGCCGGCGGCCGGCTCGGGGAGGGGACCGGGGACGGCGTCCGGTCGGAGCCGGTGGAGGGGGCGGGGCTCACCGGGCTCGGCGGCCGGGCAGGCGGCGGCCGGTCGGGACGGCCGTCCGGGGCGGCCACCAGGACGCCCACCGCGACGCCGGCGGCCGCGGCCGGGGCGGCCGCGCGCA
>NZ_BMND01000082.1 GCF_014646275.1 Streptomyces kronopolitis | reverse complement strand
CGAGCGGGAAGAAGTACGCGAAGGTGCCGAAGCCCTTCTTGAGGGCGAGCTCCCGCACGGCCGTGTAGGAACCGGCGAAGCCGATGCCGGCGATCACCACCGCCCCAGCGATCACCGTGCCGATCAGGATCCGGTGAGCCCGACTGAGCTCTGGTGGCCTCCCCGTTCCCTCAGTCACTCTGACCGCTCCCCTTCTGTCGTGCGTTTTGCGAGCGACCTTCACATTCTCACGACTGCTGGGCGGCGGTCTCTTCCGGTGGGATTACGTCAGGGATCGTCAGCTAAAAGTGATCTGCGGCTGGACCTGCGACCACGCACTCGGCGGCCCACCCCCTTGAGGGGGTGGGCCGCCGAGATGCTGGGCCGCCGTCGTTTCCAATGGAAACGCTCAGGCCGCCTGGTCGACGAAGCCTAGGTGCGTCATCACCTTCCGGTAGTCCACGGCGGGCACGGAATTCGGCAGAAGGATCGGCAGAGGGACCTCATCCTCGTAGAGCTTCTTCGCATCGGCTGAGTACCGGACGTAGGGCAGCAGCACGGAGCCGTACTTCGCCTCGGCAGCAGCCGTGGCGCGCCGGGCCGCCGCCTCGTTGTATGTCGGCGTCGGCGTGCCGGTGAGCAGCAGGTGATTAAGCGTTGGCCTGCCGGGGACGGACCGGCGCCCACGGTTCTTGTCCCGCACACGCTCAAGCTCGTCCCTGAGCCGCTTGACCAGCTTCACATCCTTGGGGTCAGCCTTGATCGATGGGATGACAGAGTCGTCCTCGTCCATCATGCGGAGCACGGAATAGGGCATTTTGCCGTAGCTCGCGGGGAAATCAAGGTAGAAGACCGTGTCGTCGCCCTCGTAGGAGCGCAGGATCTCGGCGAACCAGTCGTTGCGGTCCGCGTCCTCCGCGATGGCGGTGTCGGCGCCGGCCATGGTGGGACTGCTGGGCACGATGCGCAGGTTAGGGATGGGCGCGAAGTCCTCATCGTCGTAGCCGTCGCCGATGCGATAGCGCGCGGGTAGCGCGACTTCGTCCAGGGTGGCTTGACCGTAGAGCAGGTCAATTGCGGTCTTCTTACCCTTGAGGCTGGTCTCGTCGTACCCGAGGACGGTTGTCGATGACATGTTGCTGTCCAGGTCGTAGACGACGCTGGGGTAGCCGCGCAGGGCGGCGGTGACGGCCATGGAGGTGGCGCTGGTGGACTTGGTCGACCCGCCGCATTCAATGATGTAGGCCCAGATGAGGGGCCAGTTCCGGCGCTTGGGGCGGAAGCGGGGGTCAACGGTGATGCTGCTGGTCTTCATTGGGCTCCTCCTGCAGCGACCAGCCCGAGCTGTTCCCTCTCCCACTCGGTCTGTGGCTTGTAGTCCGCGTACTTCTGGAGAACTCGGACGTAGTTGCGTTCACGGGGCCCCCAGGACTGCCGACGGGCCCCGGTACGGAGTTCCGCTGCCGCCAGGGCGGCGGCAAAGGCGGCGAGGCGCTGCGCTGCTTCGTCGTGTGAGTCCTGCACGGCGGTGAAGTACGTCGCGGCGTCAGCAGCCTCCAGACCATGGCTCGCGATTCCCTTGAGCCACGTGAAGGCTCGCTGTTGCGCGGCAGATTGCTGCTGGGGTGCCAGCACCGCGGCGGTCAACACGGACAGGACAAGGTCACCGTTCGAGGGGTTGGTCACGTCGGTGGACTCCAGCAGGGCGCGACAGGAGATGTCCCGAGCGGCTGCTGCCGCGCGGCGGTCATCTTCGTGCTTGTCGCGGGTCGGAGCCTTCTTCGTCTGCTTCGGCTTACGCTGGGCTGGAGGGGCGGGGGACGCACCGTTTCCACTGGACGCGCCCTCGGCGCCTCCAGCCTCCGAGCTTTGCTGCTCGTCACCGTTTCCATTGGAAACGGTGCACTCTTCCTCTGCGGCATCGCCCTGTCGCTGCCGGGCGAGGATCTGCGCCTGAGCCTCGGCTGGGCGGGCACCGCCACGTACGAGGCCGAGGTAGGCCTGCTGGTCTTCGTGGTCCAGTTGCTGTGCCTTCTCGGCGGCGCTGACTTTGAGCGTGCCGTTGCGGAGCGCCTGCTGCACTTCAGGAGCGAGTTCGAGCAGTTTGACCCGCTTCCAGATGGTTCCCTTGGAGACGGCACCGTTGGCGGTCTCCCCGACCTTCTCCGCGATCTGTTCGTAAGAGAGGCCGGCTTCCCGCAGGGCCTGGTAGTGCTCGGCTTCTTCCAGAGGGCTGAGCTGGGCGCGACGCAGGTTCTCGATCAGGGTGATGAGGCGCGCGTCCTCCACCTTGTCGTCGCGCAGCACGCTGGGGATGGTCTCCCAGCCGAGTTCCTGGCAGGCGAGCCAGCGGTGCTCGCCGAACAGGATGACGTTGGGCGCGGTGATCTGGCCCCGAGTCTCCGGGTAGGTCGCCAGCCAGACTTCGGCCGTGATGTGGGCGATGTTCTGGAGAAGGCCGACTTCCTTGATCGTGGCGGCGAGTTCAGGAACCCCCTTCTTCTCCCGTTTGTTAAACGGGTTGGGGCAGAGGGACGCCAGCTCCAGGTCGAGGGTGTCCCCGCTGCGGTCCGTGTCGGTGTAGAGGACCTCTTCGGGGGCCACCTCGGGCTTGGACTGTGTGCTTTTACGCTTGGGCCGCGGGAGCGTGCCTGCCATGGAATCTCCAGAACTGCCGGTCAGTATGGGGCGAGACTAGCGTTTCCAGTGGAAACGCCGCTCCTCTCTCCCCTGCCAAACTCGCGAACGGGCGGCCTAGCCGCCGTGATTCGCCACGTCGAGGTACGGGCGGAACACGCACACGATGCCTCTATGAGAGCGGC
Source organism: Streptomyces kronopolitis (assembly GCF_014646275.1). Classification (GTDB taxonomy): domain Bacteria; phylum Actinomycetota; class Actinomycetes; order Streptomycetales; family Streptomycetaceae; genus Streptomyces; species Streptomyces kronopolitis. The sequence goes on along the minus strand of NZ_BMND01000082.1, from coordinate 3,246 downwards.
TGAACAACCAGGCTGGTCCGTTTCCACTGGAAACGATGACACCGGACCCAGGCCGAGCGGCACATCGGGCATCAGTAGCCCACCTTGGTCGGCGCTCACAGTCGGCTGGCTTCGTCAAGAACTTCCCAGACGCGCAAGGCGGCCCGAAACGACAAAAGGCCCGTACCCACCGCAAGCACGCGGTGGGTACGGGCCTTTGATGCGCCGGTCGTGTCAGAGCACTGAACATCAGGGGAGACGACTTCGACTCGGTGTCCGCGGCGAGGCTGCCACCAGTGCGGGCCACCGAGCAGGGTCTGGTGAGTCAGCGCGTGGCGTGGTGCTCCTGGCGGTGCGCGGTGGCCGCGGGGTCGGCGAGGGCCCGGAGGTGGTGGGGTGCGCCGACGTCGCCGTGCTCACTGCACACGACCGCGTACGCGATCCGGCCCGTACAGGGGGACTGTGGGTCGCGGGGCTGGCCGGACGGCTTCACCACGTGACGGCAAGGACTCTTGTCCGGTCGAGGCGGGCGTCAACCGGCTTCGCGGGCGGGGTGGGTCCAGGGCAGGGCGAGACCGTCGTCGGCGGTGCGGGGTACGAGGTGTGCGTGCAGGTGGAACACGGTCTGTGTGGCGTCCGGGCCGCAGGAGGTGAGGTAGTTCCACTGGCCGCCGATCTGCGCGGCGAGTTCGGCGGCGCGCAGCTGCACGGTGGCGGAGACGACAGGGTCGGTCGTGAAGTCCTGGACGTGACCGCGGGGCAGGACCAGGAGGTGGCCGTCGGCGCAGCCGCCGCTGCGGGGGACGATCGCGAGGGCGTCGGTCCACTCGTGGACGATCGTCGCCGGGGCGCCCTCGTGGATGATCCGGCAGAACGGGCAGTCGAGGCGCGGGTGCTTGCGGGGGACCGGCGGCCGGTTGATGTGGTGGTGGGTGAGCTGCACGTGGGCGCCGGCCTCCCGCATCCGGTTCCCGATGGCCTCGGCGATTGCGGGGGCGCGGTGACGTCCGTACCAGCAGTTCACCAGGAGTTGGACGGGACGGCCGTGTGCGGCGGTGCGCAGCGCGGTGAGTTCGTGCACGGCGTCGTTGATGATGCGGGCCGCGCCCGGGGTATTCAGGACGTAGTCGCGTACGGCCGCGTTTTGTCCGGTCTGGCGGGCGACGACGTCGGCGAGGGCCGGGTCGTCGGGCGGGTTCAGCAGGGCATTGGTCAGGTTGATGCCGAGGACGGCAGCGCGGTAGCGGGGCGGCGGCGGGTCCTGCCAGCGGGCGCCGTAGGAGTCGATGAACACGTCGGGCACGGGGCACTCCAGTCTCGAAGGGATGGAGACGCCGGAGCGCCGCCCGGCCGGAGGGGCGTGCGGCGGTCGGTGGCGTCGGGTGCTACTTGGTGGTCTCGGTGATGACCAGGAACTGGTCGGTGGCCAGGTCCTCTCGTGCGCTCGGTTGATGGGCCACTGCGACCGGCCCGGCCCGGCGGGTGCGGGTCTGGGGCGGCACCGAGTGCGCTCAACTCGGGGCGGGGGATCAGCTGGCTGTCGCGATGCCGTCGCGCAGGTGGGTGCGTGCCCAGGCCAGCAGCGAGCGCTGGTCGCCGTCCGGGCCGGTCAGTGCGTCGGTGAGGTAGCCGGCGGCGCGGTCCAGTTCCTCGCTGGCGTCCTGCCAGGCGCCGATGCTGGATGACGCGAGGACGTCGCGGACCTCTTCGACCAGGTCGATGAAGGCGTTCGGGGTGTTTCCGCGCGGCGCCTGGTCGGCGATGAGAGCGGCGAGGTCGGTGGCGAAGCAGTCGCGGAGCGCGGCGAAGGTGTCGTTCTTGGTCTGGACGGCCATGCGGCGTCTCCTGTCAGAAGTCGAGCCGGATCGTGGTGGGGATGCGGCGGTCGCCGCAGTCGCGGCGGGGGTTGTGGACGGTGCGGCGGTGGGCGGCGAGGCCGGCGCTGCCGCCCTGGATGGGCAGGTGGCAGTTCGGGCAGCCGTGGAACCAGTCGTCGCCGTCGGGGAGTTCGGCCGGGGTGAGCGGGTGGGGGTGCGGCCTGCAGGCGGCGCGGCTCATGCGCGGACCGCGTCCGCGTACTGGCCCTCCATGTCGGCGCGGCCCTCGGGGGCTTCGTCCTGGAGGCCTTGGGGCTGAGCGTCGCGCTGGTGAGTCACTAGAGCGCGTTGCCGGGTCAGGGCTCGGCGCTCGCTCCACTCGCCGGCCGCGGTCGCGGGCTCGGTACCGCGCAGGGCCTCGGTGTAGAGCCAGCGGTCGCGCTGCTCGTCCGATTCGGCTGCGGCGTACCCGGCGGCGGTGAGGGCCTGCCAGGTCTCGGGGGTGTGCTGGGCGAGGCAAGTGGTGCACAGCGGCTGCGCGATGGGCCGGCCGCCGCCGACCAGCCGGCAGCCGGCCGCGCACGGCCAGGTGGCGGTGCAGCCACAGCCGAAGCAACCGCTCGGGTCGCCTCCGCTGCGTGTGCGGACCTTGAAGAGGCAGACGCGGTATGCGTCCGCGCTCGGCCACTGGGTGCCGCAGAAGTGGCAGTTGTGCACCCGGGAGTATCCGGTGCGGCCGGGAGAGCAGGCGATGTCACTGGTGCGACTGGCCCGGCCGCAGGCAGGGCACTGTTCCTGGATCGCGATGTCCTCCGCGTCCAGCGAGTCCACGTCGACCAGCGTGACGGGCCCGGCATGCTGCGCGTCCGGGGCGGTCACCTCGGTGTGCCAGGGGCAGTCGCCGCCGCCCGGGACTGCTCGTGCCCAGGTGCGGCGTACGCCGTGGAGGGTCAGGGCGCCGAGTGCTCGGCCGGGCCGGATGCGCTGGCCGTATAAGACGCGGTACTGGGCGTTCGTGACGGCCAGGACGGTGCGGTCGTCCGGGTGGCCGAGCATGAGCAGGGTGCCGCAGTCCTCGTCGATCGCCACGACCTGTGTGCCATGGAGGTTGGTGAAGCCCGTGGCGCCGGCCAGCGGGTAGGCGGCGGTCATCGGCGGCCGCCCTTGCGCAGGGTGATCCAGGCGGTGACCAGGGCCGCGACGACGCCAATCGCGCGGTGGGCCGCCTGGTCCACCTCCATGTGCGCAGTGCCGGGCCCGGTGTCGTCCTGGACGGTCTCGGGGTCCTCACCGCCGACCTTGCGGACGATGGTGGCGTATTTGATGTAGCCGCCCTTGCCCGCCTTGTCTGCGAGTATCGGCAGGTTCGGATATTCACTGGTGCGGAATAGGGTCATGATCGACTGGCCACCTCGGCTGCGTAGGCGGTCCTGACAGCCCCGGCCGACCA
>NZ_BMND01000081.1 GCF_014646275.1 Streptomyces kronopolitis | reverse complement strand
GGGGCGGGGCGGGGGGCCAGCGGCGGCCGGGCGGCGGGAGCGCCGCCGGCCGTGTCCCGCGGGGAGTTCAGGCCTTCGGCGGCCGGCGGCCGGGCCGTCGCCGGGCGGCCGGAGAGCCCCGCCGTGCGGTCGTCGGTCGCGCCCCGGGCGGGCGCGGGGTCGGGGGAGTGCGGAGCGGACGGCGGGCGGGCGGTCACGGGAGGGCCTCCTCGGGCGGGGCAGCGGTCGGATCTCGGCGGGGCGTACGGGCGGCGGTGCGGTTCGTCGGCGGCCCCTCACCCCCGGCCGTCGGGCCCGGCGGACCGGGACGCGCCGGACCCGTCCGCCCCCACGGCCGGCTCCCCGCCCGCGGCCAGCCGCCGGATGGCGGCCATCGGGACGGACAGCCAGTCGGGCCGGTGCCGGGCCTCGTAGAGCACCTCGTAGACGGCCTTGTCGGTCTCGTAGGCGCGCATCAGTTCGGGCGCGGAGCGCGGATCGAGCCCGCCGGCCTCCGCGTAGCCCAGGCAGTAGGCGTCGCGGGTGCGGCGCGCCCAGTCCAGCGACCAGGGGTCGCCGCCGGCCGGTCCGCTGCGCGCCGCGTAGTCGAAGGAGCGCAGCATCGCCGCGACATCGCGCACCGCCGGCTCCAGCCGCCGCCGCTCGGCCAGCGGGCGGGCCGGCTCCCCCTCGAAATCGATCAGCGACCAGCGCCCCTCGTCGGCGGAGCGCAGCGTCTGGCCCAGATGCAGATCGCCGTGGATGCGCTGGGCGGCCCAGCCGCGGCCGTCGCGGCCGAGCGCGGCCAGCGCGTCGAAGGCGGTGCGCAGCCGGGCGCGGTAGGGCTGGAGCACGGGCACGGCGCGGGCGGTGGCGGTCAGCCGCTCGTTCATCCGGGTGGCGATCGTCTCCAGCTGCGGCTGGCGCAGCTCGCAGACCGGCAGCGTCTGGGCGAGCGCGGTGTGCACCTCCGCCGTGGCATGGCCCAGCGCCCGCGCCGAGCCGCTGAAGTCGGCCCGCACCGCCAGCGCGTTGAGCGCCAGCTGCCAGCCGTCCGCCGAGCCCGGCAGGAACGGCTGCAGCACGCCCAGGGTGGTCGCCTCGCCGCCCTCCTCCGCGGCCGGCGCCTCGAACCACGCGGCGGGCGCCGGCACCCGCGCGCACTTGGCGTCCGCCAGCGCCCGGGGCAGCTCCAGATCCGGGTTGATGCCCGGCTCGATCCGCCGGAAGACCTTCAGGATGAACGAATCGCCGTACACGATCGAGGAGTTGGACTGCTCGACGGCGATCGGCCGGCCGGTCAGCCCGGAGGGGATGACGGCGTCCGGCTCGCGGCAGAAGCGCAGCGCGCCGAGCCGGCCCGGTACCCGCAGCCGCTCCAGCAGCAGCCCGCACAGCCGCTGGTCGAGCAGCGCGTCGTAGACCGTGCGGCCGGCGAGCGGGCCGCCGGCGGGGCGGCCGATCGCCGCGGGCGCCAGTTGCGGCGGCGGCGCCGGGTGCACCCCGAGCAGCAGCTGGTAGCAGTCGCCGCCGGCCGGGGTGCGGCTCGGCGGGGCGCTCTGCTGGGCGCGGACGAGCAGATGCAGCAGGCCCGGCGTGCCGCCGTCGGCGGTGCACGGCAGCAGTTCGGTCGCCGAGAGCAGCGAGAAGCCGGTGACCATCCGTCCCTTGCCGGCGAACCAGCGCTGGCGGGGCACCCATGCGGTGAGCAGGGCGGCCAGCGAGGAGAGCAGATCCGGTGCGGCGGCGAGCGGGCGGCGGTCAGGGGTGTTGCGGGTGGCACGGGTCGAGGCGGTGTCCGACATGGCGTCGCGTCCTTTCCCCGGGCACACGACATATAGGGCCAAGTGTCCCGGAATGCGGCCTTGACTGTGCGGCGGCGCGGTGGGGGTACCCCCAGACGGAGTCCGGGAGGCCGTCGTGCGAGAGCGTCCGTACGGCAGCGGATGGTGGGCCCGTGCTGCTCCGCTGCGCGGTGTCCCCCCGGACCGGGGGACCGACGGGGCTCATCCGGCCCGCGCGATAGTAGGGAGACTGCCCGAGCGAAAGGTCAAAAAACGCCCGTACGCGCCATGTGGCCGCGTACGGGCGTGGTTCCCGGCACCCGTGCCCGGTCGGGGCAGGGGCGTCACCCGGAGTTTCTGCGCAGCCGGAACCAGTAGAAGCCGTGGCCGGCGAGGGTCAGCAGATACGGCAGCTCCCCGATGGCCGGGAAGCGCACCCCGCCGATGAGTTCCACCGGATGGCGGCCGCTGAACGCCCGCAGATCCAGCTCCGTGGGCTGGGCGAAGCGCGAGAAGTTGTGCACGCACAGCACCAGGTCGTCGTCCGCGCCGCCGGTGCCCGGCGCCTCCCGCAGGAAGGCCAGCACCGCCGGGTTGCTGGAGGGCAGCTCGGTGTAGCTGCCCAGCCCGAACGCCGGGTTCTGCTTGCGGATCTCGATCATCCGGCGGGTCCAGTGCAGCAGCGAGGAGGGCGAACTCATCGCGGCCTCGACGTTGGTGACCTGGTAGCCGTAGACCGGATCCATGATGGTCGGCAGGAAGAGCCGGCCGGGGTCGCAGGAGGAGAAGCCGGCGTTGCGGTCCGGCGTCCACTGCATCGGGGTGCGCACCGCGTCCCGGTCGCCGAGCCAGATGTTGTCGCCCATCCCGATCTCGTCGCCGTAGTAGAGGATCGGCGAGCCGGGCAGTGACAGCAGCAGGGCGGTGAACAGCTCGATCTGGTTGCGGTCGTTGTCCAGCAGCGGGGCCAGCCGCCGGCGGATGCCGATATTGGCGCGCATCCGCGGGTCCTTGGCGTATTCCGCGTACATGTAGTCGCGTTCTTCGTCCGTGACCATTTCGAGGGTCAGCTCGTCGTGGTTGCGCAGGAAGATGCCCCACTGGCAGCCGGAGGGAATCGCCGGGGTCTTGGCGAGGATCTCCGACACCGGATAGCGCGATTCGCGGCGGACCGCCATGAAGATCCGCGGCATGACCGGGAAATGGAACGCCATATGGCATTCGTCGCCGCCGACGCCGTAATCGCCGAAGTAGTCGACGACGTCCTCCGGCCACTGGTTGGCCTCGGCCAGCAGCACCGTGTCCGGATAATGCGCGTCGATCTCCGCGCGCACCCGCTTGAGGAAGGCGTGCGAGGCGGGCAGGTTCTCGCAGTTGGTGCCCTCCTCGGCGTAGAGGTAGGGCACCGCGTCCAGCCGGAAGCCGTCGATCCCCAGGTCCAGCCAGAAGCGCAGGGCGGAGATCATCTCCTCCTGGACCGCCGGGTTCTCGTAGTTGAGGTCCGGCTGGTGGGAGAAGAACCGGTGCCAGTAGTACTGCTTGCGCACCGGGTCGAAGGTCCAGTTGGAGGCCTCGGTGTCGACGAAGATGATGCGGGCGTCGGCGTACTGCTTGTCGTCGTCGGCCCACATGTAATAGTCGCCGTACGGCCCCTCGGGATCGGCACGGGACTCCTGGAACCACGGGTGCTGATCACTGGTGTGGTTCATCACCATGTCGATGATGACCCGCATGCCGCGGTGGTGGGCGGCGTCGACGAATTCCACGAAATCCGCCAGGTCCCCGAATTCGGGGAGCACCGCGGTGTAGTCGGCGACGTCGTACCCGCCGTCCCGCAGCGGTGAGGTGAAGAACGGCGGCAGCCAGAGGCAGTCCACCCCCAGCCATTGCAGATAGTCGAGCTTGGCCGTGATGCCCTTGAGGTCGCCGATGCCGTCGCCGTTGCTGTCCTGGAACGAGCGCACCAGGACTTCGTAGAAGACGGCCCGTTTGAACCAGTCGGGATCGCGGTCCTTGGCCGGGGTGTCCTCGAAGGTGTCGGGGACGGGCTCATTGACGATCAATTGGGTGACCCTCCGATCGGTGAGGACGGTCGCAGCGACAGCACATGGGCGGGCGCCGGAGAGCTGCCCGGCTCCAGGCGCACATAGTTGTCCCTGCCCCAGTGGTAGGTGTCGCCGGTGAGCTCGTCGCGCACCGGGAAGGACTCGTTTCGGCCGAGGCCGAGTTCCGGCATGTCCAACGACACCGTCGCCTCGTGGGTGTGGTGCGGGTCGAGGTTGACCACCGTGAGCACGGTGTCGGTCCGCTCGCCGTGCCCCTCGCGCTTGGAGTAGGCGAGGACGGCGTCGTTGTCGACCCGGTGGAAGTGCAGATTGCGCAGCTGCTGCAGGGCGGGGTGGCGGCGGCGGATGCGGTTGAGCGTGGTGATCAGGGGGGCGATGGTCTGCCCCTGACGTGCCGCCGCCGCCCAGTCGCGCGGTCTGAGCTGGTACTTCTCCGAGTCGAGGTACTCCTCGCTGCCGGGTCGCGCGGGCGTCGCCTCGCACAGCTCGTAGCCGGCGTAGACGCCCCAGGTGGGGGACAGGGTCGCGGCCAGCACGGCGCGCACCTCGAAGGCGGGGCGGCCGCCCTCCTGGAGGTAGGCGTGCAGGATGTCGGGGGTGTTCACGAAGAAGTTGGGCCGCAGATAGGACGCCGACTCCCCGGACAGCTCGGTGAGGTACTCGGTCAGCTCCCGCTTGGTATTGCGCCAGGTGAAGTAGGTGTACGACTGGTGGAAGCCGACCTGGGCGAGGGTGTGCAGCATGGCCGGGCGGGTGAACGCCTCGGCGAGGAAGAGCACGTCCGGATCGGTGCGGTTGATCTCGCCGATCACCTTCTCCCAGAGGGCCACCGGCTTGGTGTGGGGGTTGTCCACGCGGAAGATCCGCACGCCCTTGGCCATCCAGAAGCGCAGCAGCCGCTCGGTCTCGCGGACCAGCCCGCGGAAGTCGGCGTCGAAGGCCAGGGGGTAGATGTCCTGGTACTTCTTCGGCGGGTTCTCGGCGTAGGCGATGGAGCCGTCGGCGCGGTGGTGGAACCACTGGGGGTGCAGGGTGACCCAGGGGTGGTCGGGGGAGCACTGCAGCGCGAAGTCCAGGGCCACCTCCATCCGCAGCTCCCGGGCCGTGCGCACGAAGTGCTCGAAGTCCTCGAAGGTGCCCAGGGCGGGGTGCAGGGCGTCGTGGCCGCCGGCCGCCGAGCCGATCGCCCAGGGCGAGCCGACATCGTCCGGGCCGGCCGACAGCGCGTTGTTGGGGCCCTTGCGGAAGGCGGTGCCGATGGGGTGGACCGGCGGGAGGTAGACCACGTCGAAGCCCATCGCGGCGACAGCCGGCAGCCGCTCGGCGGCGGTGCGCAGGGTGCCGCCGACGGTCGTGCCGTCCGGGGTGACGGCGGCGCCCTCGGAGCGCGGGAACAGCTCGTACCACGAGCCGTACAGGGCCCTTCGGCGCTCGACGACCAGCGGCATCGGGCGCGAGACGGTGAGCAGTTCGCGCAGCGGATGGCGCGCCAGCACCTCGGTGACCTGCGGGGCGAGGGCGGCGGCGAGCCGGGTCGCGGCGGGCAGGGCCGTCTCGCGCAGCGCGTCCACGGCGGCGAGCACCGCCTCGCGCCCCTCGCTCTTGGGGACCTCGGCCGCCGCCCGCTCGTGGAGTTCGGCGCCCTCGGCGAGCACCAGCTCGGTGTCGATGCCCGCGGGGATCTTGATGCCGGCGTGCCGGCGCCAGGTGCGCACGGGGTCGGACCAGGCCTCGACGGTGAACGACCAGCGGCCCTCGACGGCGGGGGTGACCTCGGCGCTCCACCGGTCGGTGCCGGGCTGCCGTTCCCGCATCGGGGTCCAGGGGCCGCAGCGGCCGGCCGGATTGCGCAGCACCACATTCGCCGCGACCGCGTCGTGCCCTTCGCGGAAAACGGTGGCCGAGACCTCGAAGGTCTCGCCCACCACGGCCTTCGCCGGGCGGCGGCCGCAATCGATCTGCGGGCGGATGTCCAGAACAGGAATGCGACCGATCATGGGCTCACCTGGCTTTGTGGAGCTTTGCCGTGTTTGCTGTATTTTTTGGGTTTTGCCCTTTCTATCCGCTTTTCGGTATGGGGAACGGGTCCGAGCATGGGCGCTCCTGTCCGCTTTCACTCGGTTGGCGGATGGCACGGCGGTGCGGGGTGATGCTCTCCGGCCGTCCGTGGCCGGTGGTTCCCCCGGTGGATCCGAGGTGCGGGGGTGCCGCCGGGGTCCCACGGCACTCCTGGTGAGCCCTCCCGCGCGGGGGCGGGGAGGTCCGCCGGGCGGTGGCCGGTGCGGCGGCGCGCGGGTGGCGCGGCCCGGCGGGCGGGCCTTCGCCCCGTACGGAACGGGTCCGGCGCCGCGCTGACACGGTCCGGTTCGCCTCCTCAACTCGATGCGATCACAGCGGAGTTGCGGTGTGCGGAAGGTGCGGTGCCGCGCCGGGGCCCGTCGGCGTCACTTCGCAGCCTTCCCCCAGGAGGTGGTCCGTACAAGGGTGCATGAGGGGGTGGAATCAGCCATATCGGCGGACGCGGCGGTAGCCTGCACCGGCTCCGCCCGGCCTGCGAAGTCCTGTGCGGCGGGGACGGGTTGGGGCGCCGGCGGGCACACGCGGACGCCGGCGCGTCCGGGGCGGTGGCGGCGGCGCTGCGGCGGCGGGCGG
>NZ_BMND01000080.1 GCF_014646275.1 Streptomyces kronopolitis | reverse complement strand
GGCGGCCGCCGCCCCGGCGGGCCCCCGGCGGCGCGCCCGCCCGTCGCCGGCGCTCACCACGCGCCCCGCGGGTCGCCGCTCACCAGGCCCGCGCGGTCGGCGACGATGGCCGCCTGGACGCGGTTGATGCCGCCCAATTTGCCCAGCAGGGCGCGGACATGGTCCTTGACCGTACTGGGGGCCAGCCCCATCCGGTCGGCTATCTGGGCGTTGCCCAGGCCCTCGCCGAGCAGGGCGAGCACCTCCGACTCCCGCGGCGTCAGCCCGCGCACCGCCCGGGCCGCCGCGTTCTGGTCCTCGGCGGTCAGATAGCCGCCGATCACCGCCCGCGTCACGCCCGGATCCAGCACGCTGCCGCCGTCCGCCAGGGTCCGTACGGCGCGGACGAGTTGCTCGGGGTCGGAGTCCTTGAGCAGGAACCCGGCCGCGCCCTCGCGCAGCGCGGCGGTCAGGTACTCCTGGGCGTCGAAGGTGGTCAGCATCGCCACGGCGGGCGGTTCGGGGGCGGCGCGCAGCCGGCGCAGCACGGTCAGCCCGTCCACGTCCGGCATCCGGATGTCGAGCAGCACGACCTCGGCCGCGCACCCCAGCACGGTCTCGACGGCCTGGGCGCCACTGCAGTCCGCGACCATCTCGATGTCCGGGGCGGTCCCCAGAATCATCCTCAGTCCCGATCTGACCAGCCGCTCGTCGTCCACCACAGCGACACGGATCACCGGCCGCCCCTTTCTCCTCCGCACCGTCCGAGCCCGCGGAACCGCCCGGCGCTGCGCGACTCCGTCCCCTGCCGCCCGGGTCCGCCCCGCGGCGGCCCCGTACCCCCGCCGAGCGGCGGGGGTCAGCCCGCGACCTCGGGAGGATGCCCCGGGGAAGCCCCCGTTGGCAGAGTGGTCCTTATGCTGCACCACTGAAGAGGCCACAAGCCCAGGACGCGTTGCAGTTCACATCGGCGGCCGCCGCGACCCCCACACGCGACGGCCGTCGTTGGCTGTGCGGGGGCGGTTCGGAGGGGGATCTCCCCCGCACAACCAGGGCTTTTGCCGCGGTGTTACGCAGAGGGGGCATCTTTCGCACCCAGGCGCGCACCCCGGCTGCGGGCGACCCGTAACGCGTCCCCGAGCGCGGTGGTGAGCTGCGCCGCCAGATAGCGCACCTCCCGCGCCCCCGCCCGCGGATCGCCGAGCAGCGCCGCCGCGTGCCCCAGCAGCTCGTCGCCCATGTCGAGTTGCAGCCCCTCGATCTCGTCGGCCCGCTCCGCGACGGGCCCGCCGTCGTGATCGCTGATCAGGTAGCAGGGTTTGCCACCGGGGGCCGTCCAGGGGAGGAGGCGGGGGGTGGGGATGTGGTGGTCCATGTCGACCTGTTCCTCGTGGGCGGTTCCGCCCGGCGGCCGTTCGCAGCCGCGGGGGGCCGTCGCTGCGGACGGCGCTGCCACGCTAGGCAGGCGTCCGCGGCCCGGACAGGGACGTGTTGTGCCACTTTGCGGGGCCGCTGGGACGCCCTGTCCTACCCGTCGAGGTCGAGCCGGTCGGCCAACGCCGTCAGCGGTGAGGTGCGCCGCCGTTCGCGGCCGCGCAGATCGGCCACCAGGCGGCGGGACGTGGAGTGGTAGCGCATCCACTCCGGGGCGGTGCGCTCGGCGGTGAGCAGCGCCGTCAGCGCGCCGTCGTCCCGGTGCAGATCGGCGAAGGCCAGCGCACGGTCCACGTGGAAGCGCGCACGCCACGTCGGCGGCAGCGTGTGCAGGGCGGGGACGGTGCGTGCGTTGCGCAGGGCCTCCGCGCTCTCCTCCATCTCCACCAGGAAGTTGACCTTGGCCACGCCCACGTTGGTCGGGCCGAACGGCGTGGCGTAGTCGAGCCGGTCCGTGCCGATCCCGGCCGCCGCGGCGCTCGCCATGGTGAGCAGCTCACGCACCGTCTCCCGCCGCTCCAGGCGGACCGCGGCGGTGGCCGCGCGCAGCAGCAGGATGCCCCACAGGGCCAGTTCGACCGGCGGCGAGCGGAAGCCCGGTTCGATGCGCTCGGCGGCCTTCAGCGCGACGCGCTCGGCGTCGGCCAGCCGCCCCTGCTTGGTGAGGACCCAGGCGAGGCTGGAGAAGCCGACGGTCTCCAGATGCGGGTCGTCCCCTCTGGCCGCCGCCGCCATCGACCGTTCGAGGGCGGTGAAGGCGGCGTCCTCCTTGCCCAGCGCCGTCAGGGTCGTCGCGGCGACCTGGTAGGCCTCGGCCAGGACGGAGTGCGCCGCGGCGGCCTCGCTCCCCGTGGTGTCCCGGGCCACCGCCCTGGCGTCCCTGATCAACTGCGGCAGCAGCACGCCGATTTCGCCCATCCGCCCGTCGCGGCGGATGCGTTCCGTCGAACGCAGCGAGGCCCGCAGCGCCACGACACCGGGCGGATCCTCGGGATCCGGTTCGTCGCCCAGCAGGTCGGACACCGGCGAGACGGCCTGCCGCAGTGCCAGGACGGAGGGCTGCTCGCCCTCGCTGCGCACCTCGAAGGTGGCGGGCTGCCCGACGAGCGCCGACGGCTCCACATCCAGGGCCCTGGCCAGCGCGTTGAGCGTGGTCAGCCGGGCCGTCCGGCGCACGCCCTGTTCGAGCTTGCGGACGATGTCGACGCTCAGGCCCGCCCGCTCGGCGAGGCCCTCCTGCGTCAGCTTCCGGCGTGCGCGCAGCCGTGCGATGCGCTCACCGATGCCGGGTTCCTCGTGGAACAACTCCATGGCCACCCCCGCGAGAAGGACGTACCGACCACGCTACGCCCGTGCCCGGCGCACAGCGGGGCAGGGTGCGGCCGCCCCCCCCGAAGGTGCGACCCCGCACACCCCCGTGAACGGGAACGCCCGCCGCCCCGGTGCATACACCAGGGCGGCGGGCGTTCCCGTACGGCGTCGGCGGGACGCCTCCCCGCCGACGCCGAGGCCGGGTCAGCCGATGGGGTTGACGAAGGTGCCCGGGTGGGTGGCGCCGCGCTGGTCGACGAGGGTGCCCCAGGGCCACGCGATGGTGAGCGACGAGGTCTCGTTCGGCGGGGTGACGTCCGCGTAGGCGGGCTGGTAGAAGCCCGTGTCCTCCTTGGTCAGCAGCACATTGATGGTGAAGTCGGTGCTGTCGCCGGGCTGCAGGGTGATCGAGCCGTGCTTGGCCGTCGAGCGGGTCAGCGACCAGCGCTCGCCGCCGTTCTCGGACTTGAGGTCCACCCCCGCGAAGCCGCCGATCTTGCAGGCGCGGCTGCCCTTGTTGGTCAGCACGATGCTGGTGGTCGTCGAGCCGCTCGCGTTCGGGTCCGGCGCCGCGTCGCCGCCCGTGGCGAACGCCGCCTTCAGCCCGGAGGTGTGGCAGCGCTCCAGGCCCGAGCCCGACGTGCCGGCGTTGGCGGCCGGCGCGCTCCCCGACTGCTTGCCCGCGGGGCCCGCCATGGCGCCCGTCTTGGCGTCGGCGTTGGCCCCGGGGGCCGCCTGCGTGTCCGAGCCCGGCGCCGCGGCGTCGCTGCCCGCGCCACCGGAGGTCGCGGCGGCCGCGCCCGAGCCGGACTGGCCGGCGGGCTTCGAGCCGGCGGCGTCCGCGCCGGAGCAGGCGGTCAGGCTGAGGGCGGCGGCCGCGGTCAGTGCCGCGGCGGCCACGCGCAGGGTGCGGCGGCGGGCGGTGCGGGCGGTGGTGATGGAGCGCATGTCGGGTCCCCCGGAGGCAGTCGGTGTCGGTGTTTCCTCGGTACGTCCACCACTCTGTCCGGGGCCGCTATCGCAGGGCTGCCGCCCCGCTAACGTCCGGCTAACACGGCGCTGAGCAGGGAAAAGAGGCCACAGAAGAGCCGAAAGGGAAGGCAGGGAAGCCCAGTTGGGACGAGGTCGGCGGCCGGTGCCTAGAGCCCGCCGTGGCGTCCCACCGCCGCCGCCCGCAGGCCCTCCGTGCGCGGGCCGCCGTACGGTCCGAAGCCGTGCCCGGTGGCCAGGACGACGACCGAGGTCATGGCGGCCAGGCCGTACGCCGTCGTCGCCACGGACAGGGCGCCCGTGGTCGTCTCGAAGGACTGGTGGAAGAAGTCCGTCACGGTCAGCCACACCACCGTGCGCACGGTCAGATACAGCTGCATCGCCGCGAAGACCAGCAGCGCGCCGCGGACTTCGTGCCGGCCGCGGACCGCCAGCACGCCCAGGACCAGCAGCACGAGCACCGAGCCCAGGGTGGCGAACTCGGCGGACGCCGTCAGGTCGAGGGTGCCCAGCACCGAACCGTCGACCGCGCCGTGCAGATAGCGCAGCGCGTCCGCCTCGGCGGCCGTCAGATCGGCCACCACCCAGCCCAGCCGGGCCAGTCCCATCAGCAGGAACAGCACCCCGCAGATCGCCGACGAGCGGTGCCAGCCGGCCTCCGGGGCCGGCGCGAGGCGGCGGTCCCTGCGGGACTCGCGCCACCGCTCGCTCGCCGGGAACATCACGCACAGCACCACCAGCGCCACCACCAGCCCCAGGCCGCGGGTGGCCAGCGCCCAGCTGCCCAGCGGGTCGTTGCTGTACTGGTGGCGGTAGGTGGCGTGGCACAGGCCCACGCCCTCCCGCAGCGAGGCGGCCAGCAGCAGGAAGCCGGACAGCAGGGCGGCGGAGCGGGCCAGCCGGCGCCGCGCCAGCGCCAGCGCGGCGATCACCAGGAACGCGGCGGTGAAGGCCCACTCGTACGGACCCAGCAGCTGCGGCGTGGCGGCGGAACCGGGGTTGAACAGGCTCTCCGCGAAGTCCCAGATGCTGCCGTCACCTTGGGCGATGCCGCAGACCGTCCAGGCGAGCAGCGCGCCCGCGTAGAGGGCCAGGCACAGGCCGGTGAGGAGATAGGCGTCGCGGTGCTCCGGAGCGGCCCGGCCCGGGTCGGGGCCCGGACGGACGTCCACCGTTCCTCCGTCCTGCATCACCATGACCGACCCCCGCTCCGCCGCCCGCAGCGTCGCACCGGCCCTTCCCGGACGACAGCCTCACTGTGTCAAGGACGGCGGGAGAGCCGGTGGAGGTTCCACCCCGTGTGTCGGGTGGTTCCCGTTCCGCGGGATCAGCGCACATGGCGGGAGGTGGCCGCGATGTAGTCCCGGATGCCCTGGCGGGTGGAGGTCCGCAGGGTGGTGAGGGCTTCGCGGTCCGGTGCCCAGTGCAGCTCGGTGACCGCCGCCATGACCCGCTCGCTGCGGTCGAGTATCTCCGCGTCCTCGGTCACCATCTGCGCCCGGAACATGGCCTCTTGGGCCGCGTAGCGGTTCTTGTAGACCTCCTCGCGCAGTGCGGGGGTGTCCTCGGCGCAGCGGTCGCCCTCGTGGACCACGAACCAGCGGTGGACGAGGATCCGCCGGTAGTCCAGCAGCGCCCCCGCGTAGGCGCAGTACGCGTCGATCCGCTCCTGCCGCAGCCGCTCCGCGCGGGCGAACCGCTCGTTGCGGTCGGTCGCCCGGCTCTGGAAATAATGGGTGATCCCGGAACCCAGCAGGGTGCCGACGACGGCCACCACGCTTGCCACAACTGCCTCCATGGGGGCAGTGGATCACAGCGTGCCGGGCCGGCGGCAGGGTGCGCGCGCCCCGGCCGGTCCGTGCGGCGCGACCCCTGCCGGCCGGGAAGTGGTGCGGCAAGATGGGGCCATGGGGATCGTCGGTGGCGAGGGCAGACTGATCGGCGGCCGCTACCGGCTGGAGGTCCGGCTGGGCCGGGGCGGGATGGGGACCGTCTGGCGCGCCCATGACGAGCTGTTGAGCCGCCGGGTCGCCGTGAAGGAGCTGCACTTCGGTGCGGACGAGCCCGAGGCGCGGGTGCAGCGTGCGCGGGCGATGCGCGAGGCGCGGACCGTCGCCCGGATCCGGCACCCCGGTGTGATCGTGGTGCACGATGTCGTCGAGCAGGACGGCCGGCCGTGGATCGTGATGGAGCTGGTCGAGGGGCCGTCGTTGGCCGGCCGGCTGCGGAGCGGGGGGCCGGTCGCGCCCCGCGAGGCGGCCCGGATCGGCGTCGCGCTGCTGGGCGCGCTGCGCGCCGCGCACACCCGCGGGGTGCTGCACCGCGACCTCAAGCCCGCCAACGTCCTGATGGAGCGGGGCACCGGCCGGGTCGTGCTCACCGACTTCGGCGTCGCGCAGGTCTCCGGCGTGACGACGCTGACCGACGCCGGCGGCTTCGTCGGCTCGCCCGAATACACCGCGCCGGAGCGGATGGCCGGCGGCGGCACGGGGCCCGAGGGCGACCTCTGGTCGCTGGGGGTGCTGCTGTGCGCCGCGCTGAGCGGCGCCTCCCCCTTCCGCCGCGACTCGCTGGGCGCCGTGCTGCGGGCCGTCGTGCACGAGGAGATCCAACTCCCCGAGGCCGCCCGCCCGTTACGGGCCGTCGTCGACGGCCTGCTGGAGCGCGATCCGCGGCGCCGGCTGGGCCTGGCCGAGACGGAGCGGATGCTGCGCGGCTATCTGCGGTCCGGCCGGGCCCCCGAGCGCGGTGCGGGCGAGCCAGGGCGCGGCCGGGGCGTGGGCCGCGCCGCCGAGGCCGTGGCGGGCTCGGGCGGACC
>NZ_BMND01000079.1 GCF_014646275.1 Streptomyces kronopolitis | reverse complement strand
GCAGCGGGCGGGGGCGCCGGCCGCCGCGGCGGGCGTCGCGGCGGGCGTCGCGTCGCCGGGGGCGCCGGCGGGGCCCTCGGCGGGAGCGTCGGCGATATGGGGCTGGTGGGGCTCATGGGGCACCTTCCGACCGTAACCGGTGGGCGCACCACGCCGCGCCCGCGCACCGGCCGGGGCCCGGCGGCCTCTCCCCTACTCCGGGTCCACCCCCAGCGTCGACAGGAACGCCAGCGCCGCCGGCGAGGGCCCCCGGGCGCTCCACACCACCCGCTCGGTCCGCTCGGGCGCCGGCCGGACCCGCACCGCGTGCAGCCCGGGCAGGCCGGCGGCCATGGGCGCCGGCACCATGCCGATGCCCAGCCCGGCCCGCACCAGCTTCGCCAGGAACTCGACCGTGGTCACCTCGTACGCCACCTCGGAGTCCAGGCCCGCCGCGCGGAACGCGTCCTCGCGCTGCCGGCGGGCGGCCGATCCCGCCGTGAAGTCGACGAAGGTCTCCCGCGCCACCCGCGCCAGGGTGGTCCACTCCCGCTCGGCCAGCGGATGCCCCGGCGGCACCACCGCGACCAGCTCGTTGCGTGCCAGCTCCCTCTCCGCCACACCGGGGTTGCGCGCACCGGGCACCATCCCGATGAAGGCGACGTCCAACACGGCGTCGCGCACCTTGTCCACGAGGGTCTCGGTCATCTCCATCTGCAGACGGATCTGCACCCGGGGATAGCGGCTGCGGAATTCGCCCAGCACCCGGGCGAGATCGACGGCCGAGACCGTGGAGATCGCCCCCACCACCAGCCGGCCGCGCACCTCGCCGGTGGCCGCCGCCACCTCGGCGCGGGCCCGCTCGACGGTCTGCAGCGCCTGCCGGGCGACCGGGAGGAAGGCCTCACCGGCGGCGGTCAGCCGGACGCTGCGGCTGGTCCGCTCGAAGAGCCGGGCGCCGAGGTCCTTCTCCAGCCGGGCGATCTGATGGCTGAGCGCGGACTGCACCACCCGGCAGCGCTCGGCGGCGCGGGTGAATCCGCCGGTCTCGGCCACCGCCACCACATAGCGCATCTGCTGCAGTTCCACACTTACCGACCTTAGACGACATCCATCTTATTTCGCGATGGTTCCCATGAAAACGATGTGTTGGACTCATCGTCCTGCGTCGCCCAGGGTGGAAGGTGCCCGTGGCCATCGTGGCGGCAGGGGAGACAGGGGAGGTCGCATCGTGGAGACCACGCAGCGAGCGGAGCCGGTCGCCGGGGACACCTCGGCGACCGGGCCGGGGCTGGGGCGCGGCACGCTGCTGCTGATGTCGGTCGCCACCGGCCTGTCCGTCGCCGGCAACTACTTCGCCCAGCCGCTGCTGAACGTCATCGGCCACGATCTGGGGCTGTCCACCTCCACCGCCGCGCTGGTGGTCACCGTCGCGCAGGTCGGCTACGCGCTCGGTCTGCTGCTGCTGGTGCCGCTCGGCGATCTGGTGGAGCGGCGCCGGCTCGCCGTCACCCTGACCGCGGCCACCGCCGTCTTCCTGACCGTCACGGCGAGCGCCCCGAACGCCGCCCTGCTGCTGACCGGCACCGCGCTGACCGGCCTGACCTCGGTCGCCGCCATGGTCGTGGTGCCCTATGCGGCGACCCTCGCGGCCCCCGCCGAACGCGGCCGGACCGTCGGCACCGTCATGACCGGGCTGCTGCTGGGCATATTGCTGGCCCGCACCGCCGCCGGGCTGCTGGCCGACGTCGGCAGCTGGCGCACCGTGTACTGGGTCAACGCGGCGCTGATGCTGATCATGGCGGTGCTGCTGCGGCTCAAGCTGCCCACGCTGCGCACCCCGGCCGGGCTGCGGTACCCGGCGCTGCTGCGCTCCATGCTGGGGCTGTTCGTCCAGGAGCCGGTGCTGCGGCGGCGGGCGGCGCTCGGTGCGCTGATCTTCGCGGGGTTCAGCGTGCTGTGGACGGCGCTGGCGTTCTTGATGTCCGGTCCGTCCTACGGCTGGCAGGAGTCGGCCATCGGGCTGCTGGGGCTGGTGGGCGCGGCCGGTTCGCTGTCCGCGTCGGCCGCCGGCCGGCTCGCGGACCGCGGTCTGGTGCACCACGTCACCGGCGCCGGGGCGTTCCTGCTGCTGGGGTCCTGGGGCCTGCTGGCGGCCGGCGGGGCGGGCGGCGGCTGGTCACTGGCGGCGCTGCTGGCCGGGGTGATCGTGCTGGATCTGGCGGTCCAGGCGGTGCACATCAGCAACCAGAACATGGTCTTCGGGGTCCGCCCCGAGGCGCGCAACCGCCTCAACTCCGTCTACATGACCAGCTACTTCGCCGGCGGCGCGGCGGGCTCGGCGCTGACCTCGGTGGTCTGGGGCACATCGGGCTGGAGCGGAGTGTGCATCCTGGGCGCGGCACTCGCCGCGATGACCGTGCTGGTCTGGGCCGCGGATCTGCTGCGGCGCCGCGCCCCCCGGCTCAGCGGCGGTTGACGGTCCTCACGCGGTGCCGCGCTCCGCGGCCAGCACCGCGTCCCGGTAGGCGCGGGCGGCCGCCCGCAGTGCCGCCTCGGGGTCGACGCCGTCGGCCTCGGCCCGTATCGCCATCGCCAGCAGCTCGTAGCCGATGCCGGGGCCGGTCGGCACGGCGACCGCGAGCCCCGCCGACCGCGCCCGCGAGGCGAGCTTCGCCGCGAGGGCGAGACCGGGCTGGGCCAGCGGCACCCCCTCGGTCACCGACTCCCGCTGCTTCTCCTCGGCCTTCGTCCGCATCCAGTGCGCCCGCACGTCCTCCGGGGTCTCGGCGGCCTCCTCCCCGAAGACATGGGGGTGGCGGTGGATCAGCTTCTCCACGATCGTGCCCGCGACATCGTCGACGGAGAACGGCTCGTCGGGATCGTCCTGGGCGATCCGGGCGTGGAAGACGACCTGGAGGAGCACGTCCCCCAGCTCCTCGCGCAGCTCCGCGCGGTCGCCCGACTCGATGGCCTCGACCATCTCGTAGGCCTCCTCCAGGCCGTACTTGGCGAGGTCCTCGTGCGTACGGATGCTGCTCCACGGGCACTCGGCGCGGATCCGGTCCATGACCTGGACGACATCGAGGAGGCGGGCGCCCGGCAGGTCGTAGGAGCCGGGCAGCAGCTCCAGGTCGGGCATGGTCTCGCGGCCGGAGCCGGCCAGCCGGGCCAGGCCGTCGGTCAGCGCGCTCTCGCCGTCCGCGGAGGTCAGGACGACGGCGGTGCGCGCCCCGGACACGCAGTGGTCGACCAGCTCGCGGGCGCCGGGGGACGCGGTCTCCACCTCGATGCCGGCCTCCCGCAGATACGGCAGCTGCGGATGGCCGGGGTCGGCGCACAGCACCCGCCCGGCCTCGCGCAGGACCTGCCACGCGGGCCAGGACAGCAGGCCGGGCGCGACCCGGTGGCTGGTGGTGAGCAGGACCAGGCGGCCGGTGCCGGTGCCCTCGGGGCGGGCGGCGGCGCCGGTGTCGGCGGCGGAGGCGTCAGCGTTCACGCCTCGAACGTAACGCACCCCACCGACAACGCCCGGCGCCGCCCGCCGAAGGCCCCGGCGGACGCCCGGCCCCCGCGGTACGTCCTGCGGTCAGGCCTGCTCCGCGGCGGACGCCGGGGTGATCCACGGGTCCTTCGTCTGCCCCAGGATGACCTGCTGGTCGTCCCACTTGCCGAACCGCGGATTGACGTCGATCCCCAGGGAGCGGGAGGTCTTGGCCAGCGCCCGGGCGAGCCGCTGCTGGCCCTGCGGCGTGCCCCGGTCCACGCCGAGGTGCCGGGCGACGCCGTCGAGCAGCAGCTGGTTGCGGACCATGCCGTCGATCTCGTCGGGCGCGATGCCCTGCTGGAGCCACATCTCCCGCAGCCGCCCGGCGCCGCCGGCCTGCCGCTCGGCCGCGGCCCGCCACCGCTGGACGTCCGCGCGGTCGGCCGTCACCCCGGCGTCCTGCGCGCTGCGCGCCAGCACCCGGTCGAAGATCATGCCGTTGAGGGTGGCCAGGCTCAGCCGGCCGGTGTTCCTGACGAGCTGACCGCCCTGCGGGGTCTCGGCCTGGGCGGCGCGCACGTCCTTCACCTTCGCCTGCAATTGCGAGACGGTGATCCGCTTCCCGTCCACGATGGCCGCGGCACCGGGATGCGCGGCGTCACCGCAGGCGGCGAGCAGAGGAGCCGCGACCAGCAGCGCGGCGGTGGCAGATACGGAGAGCGCTGTCCTACGGCGGAACACATGGCCTCCCGGCAGATCGTGCGACGAAGTCTCGACCTTGGTGGATCGATGCTATGGAGTCGGCGTGGCCTGAGCCACTGCTTCGGGCAACGATCTGGAGCGGGGTGGGTTTCTCGGCCGCGCACCGCCCGGCCCCCCGGCGGGAAGGGGCCGCACCCGGGAACGGACCCGTCCGCCCCGGCGTCTGAGTCACTGGCACCCGGGGCGGCGGGCGCGAGGGCTTGCGGCCGGGCGGGGGCAGGGCGCGGGTTCGAGTATCTTTCGAGCTGGGGGAGAGTGAGGGTCCGCATGAACACGGCCGCAGCAACGGCTGGGGATGCCCCGGGTCGGATACCGGGCCGCGATGGCCGCACCGGTGTCGTCGTACCGCCGCAGCGGACGGAGTCACCGGACGCGCCGCCGGCCACGCACGCCGGTGACGGCGGACCGCGGGGGCCGCGGGACCGGCTGCGGAGCGCCGCGCACCGGCTGCGCACGCGGACCGCTCCGCTGCGCCGCCCGCGCCTCGACCCGTACTGGACCGCCGCGCTCTTCTTCGTCGCCTACGCGGTACTGGCGCTCTGGCGCTTCCGCACCCTGTCCACGTCCTCCTGGGACCTGGGCATCTTCGAGCAGGCGATACGGGGCTACGCCCACTTCGGCGCGCCGATCGTGGACCTCAAGGGGCCGGGCACCAACATCCTCGGGGACCACTTCAGCCCCGTCCTAGTCGTACTCGCCCCCCTCTACCGGCTGTTCCCGTCCTCGCTGACCCTGCTGCTCGCGCAGGCCGCGCTGTTCGCGCTGTCCGTGCTCCCGGTCGCCCGCGCCGCCGCCCGTTCCCTGGGCCGCCTCCCCGGCCTGGCCATCGGCATCGCGTACGGGCTGTCGTGGGGCGTGCAGAAGGCCGTCGACTTCGACTTCCACGAGATCGCCTTCGCGATGCCGCTGATCGCCTTCGCGCTGGAGGCGGTGCTGCGCGGGCGGTGGACCGCGGCGGTGTGCTGGGCCGCGCCGCTGGTGCTGGTCAAGGAGGACCTCGGGGTGACCGCGGCCACCATCGGTGCGCTCGCCCTGATCCGCACCCGGCGGGCCGGCCCGCTGGCCATCGGACTGGTCGCCTTCGGCCTCAGCGCCACCGCCGTCACCCTCGGCGTGCTGATACCCGGCTTCAACGGCTCCGGCTCCTACGACTACTGGAGCAAGTTCGGCGCCGAGGGCGGCGGCGCGGCGATCCCCCTGGCCACCGCGCTCCGCACCACCCTGTGGGTCCTGCTGCCCACCACCGGCCTGCTCGCCCTGCGCTCCCCGCTGCTGCTGGTCGCACTGCCCACCCTGGGCTGGCGCTTCCTGTCGCACGAGCCCCACTACTGGGGCACCGACTGGCACTACAGCGCCGTGCTGATGCCGGTGGTCTTCCTGGCGCTGGTCGACGCGCTGCCGCGGATCCGGGTCTCCACCCGCCCCCGGCTGCGCTCCTACGCCCACCATCTGCCGGCCGCCGTACTGGCCGCCTCCCTGGCGCTGACCACCACCCTGCCGTTGGCCCGCCTCACCGAGTCCGCCACCTACCGCACCCCGCCGGACGCCGTCGCCGCCGAGAAGCTGCTGGCGCGGATACCCGACGGCGCGAGCGTGGAGTCCGACATCCGGCCGCTGAGCCGGCTCACCGGCCGCACCCGGGTCTTCTGGACCGGCGACACCGGGGGCCTGGCGCCCGACTACGTCGCCGTCCAGCTGCCCGCCGACCGCACCCCGCACCAGGCCCTGGCGGACGCCATGGCCCGCCATCCCCGCTCCACGTACGTCCTGTTCGGCTCGGCCGGAGGCCTGCTCGTATTCCACAGGACATCCGCCCGCTGAACGCGTACGGTGCCGCGATGACCACCCACGTGATCGTCCTGAACGGCGGCTCCAGCGCGGGCACTTCCACCCTGGCCCGGGCCCTCCAGGAGACCCTCCCCCGCCCCTGGCTGGCCTTCGGCGTCGACACCTTCGTCGCCGCCCTCCCGCCCGCCCTGACGGACAGCCCCGACGGCCTGGTGCTCGCCCCCGACGGCACGGTCTCGGTCGGCCCCGCGTTCCGCACACTGGAGACCGCCTGGCTGCACGGCATCGCCGCGATGGCCCGCACCGGCGCCGGCATCATCCTCGACGAGGTCCTCCTGAGCGGCGCCGCCGGCCAGGCCCGCTGGAGCCGGGCACTGGACGGCCTGACGGTCCTGTGGGTCGGCGTGCACTGCGACCCCGCCACGGCGGCCGCCCGCGAACTCGCCCGCGGCGACAGAGTGGTGGGCATGGCCACCACGCAAGCCGCCCTTGTTCACCAGGGCGTCGACTACGACCTTGAGGTCAACACGACCTCTACATCTCCCGCCGCGTGTGCGGAGCTTGTTGCTTCCCACGTTGCCGGGTGATCCGCCGTTTTTGTTTCTGTTCGTTTTTTTCGCCTTCGGCGGGGCGGGGTTGGTTGTGGGGTGGGGTCCGGTTGCTGCGTGGTGGTGGCGGGGGCAGGGGCTCCGGGGTGTGTTGTCGGACTGCTTCGCTTTACGTCCGACAACACACCCCTCCACCGGCCCGCACAGCGTGCGACTCCCTCG
>NZ_BMND01000078.1 GCF_014646275.1 Streptomyces kronopolitis | reverse complement strand
CGGACCGCGGGCCCGGCTGGCCGGCCTGGCCCGCTGGGCGCTCGCCCAGCTCGCCGCGCTGCACTCCCCCGGCACCCTCGACCTCGTGCTGATCAGCGCGGACCGGGCGCGCCCCGCCGAGGAGCGGGTGGCCGAGTGGTCCTGGCTCGGCTGGCTGCCGCAGGTCCGCCCCGCCCACGGCCAGGACTGCCGGCTGCTGCTGGCCTACGACCAGGAGCAGGCCGCGGCCCGTACGTCCGAGCTGGTGCGCCGGCTCGACGACGGCCCGCTGGGCCCGGGCTGGGCGGATGCCGATCGTGCGGAGATCTCCGCCGCCGCGGCCCGTCACCGGGGGCCGTACACCCTGGTGATCGTGGACGGCGACCCCGGCTCCGCCGCGCTGCGCGAGACCACCGCGCGGCTCGCGTCGGGCGGTCCGGCGGCCGGTATCCATCTGCTGTGCCTGGCCGAGACGCCGGCCTCCTCCCCCTCGTTCCCGCTGTCCGCGACGTACGAGGCGGCCCGGGCCGCCTCCCCCGCCTTCGGGGAGTGCGGGGCGGTCGCGGTGCTCAGCGGCGATGTCGCCACGGCGCTGCGCGTCGTCCAGCCGGGCACCGGCCCCCAGGGCACGGTCGCGACGGTGGACGCGGTCTCCGGCGCCTGGGCCGAGCGGTTCGCGCGGGCGCTGGCGCCGCTGCGCGAGGCCGACGCACCGGCCGGCGGCGCGGTCCCCCGCCCGGCCGTCCCGCTGCCGGAGGCGACGCGGCTGCTGGACGAGCTGGGGCTGGCCCGCGCCACCCCGGCGTCCCTGATGGCCCGTTGGGCCGCCGCCCTGGACGGCGACCGGGCGGGCGCCGCCGCGGTGCTCGGCGCCGGTCCGCACGGCCCGCTGTGCGCCGATCTCGCCGCCGACGGCGCGCATCTGTTCCTGGAGGGCGCGGCGGCCACCGGCAAGACCGAGCTGCTGCGCGCGCTGGCCGCCTCGCTGGCCGCCGCCGACCGTCCCGATCTGCTGTCGCTGGTGCTGGTGGACGGCGGGGGCAGCGAGCGCGGCGAGGGGCTGCGGGTGTGCACGGACCTGCCGCATGTCACGACGTATCTGGCGGCCTCGGAGCCGCTGCGGATGCGGGAGTTCGCCCAGGCGCTGTCCTCGGAGCTGAAGCGGCGCACCGAAATACTCGACGGCATCCCGTTCGCCGAGTGGCGCAGCAGGCATCTGCCGGCGCCGCGGATCATCGCCCCGCGGCGGGCGTCCGAGGGCGGCGGCCCGTCGGGCGGTGACCTGGATCCGTCGACGACCGGGACGCTGCGGCTGCGGGCCCGCAGCGGGGCGGCCGCGGCCGACGGTACGGCGCCGGTGGTGCCGATGCCGCGGCTGTTCGTGCTGGTCGACGACTTCGACGCGCTGGTGGCTCCGGCGCTGGGCAGCATGGGCCGGCCGGCCGCCGGTTCCGTGGTGCGGGCCCTGGAGGCGGTGGCCCGGGAGGGCGCGGCGCTCGGGGTGCATCTGATAGCCGCGAGCGGCCATCCGGACCGTACGGCCGAGACCGCCGCGAGCGAACGGGCCGGTCTGCGGGTGCGGTTGGGCGCCGCCGCCGGTGCGTCCGAACCGGAGCCCCCGGGCCGCGGCCGGCTGTACCGCACGGCGGACGGCTCCTCGACGCCGTTCCAGGCGGGCCGGGTGACCGGGCGGATACCCCGGACGTCCACCCTCCGGCCGACGGTGGTCCCCCTGGAGTGGGCGCGGATGGGCGATCCGCCGGCCCGGCGGCCGCTGCGCGAGCTGGGCAACGGCCCGACGGACCTGGCGCTGCTGGCCAGTGCGCTCCAGCGGGCCGCTCAGTCCTCGGGCGCCACAGCCGCCCCACCCCTGCTCTGAGCCCCGGGTGCCGCCCGTAACAGCACCGTCACGAAAGGCCAGTTGAGGCGGCAGGCGGTATTGCGGACCCCGCGGCCGGGGCGTAGGACTGTCGCACACCGACCCGCACGACGAGGCGCAGCGCAACCGCACCGCACCGCACGACGCGAACGGCACGGCAGGGGCGCCGCGGCACGACGTGGCACGGCTCTCCCCTCGCACCCGGCACGGCAGGCGCAGCGACAAGGGGCTACGGGGATGCGCAGACGACTCGACCGGACGGCGCTTCGCACCACGACCGCGGTGGCGGCCGCCGCGGCGCTCGCCCTGGCGCTGGGCGCCTGCGGCGGCAGCGGCGGCGGCACGGACCAGGCGGACGGCGGCGGCACGGGCGGCGGCACCGCCCCCACCGTGCGCCTGCCCCACCTCGCGGGCCAGAAGGTGCAGGTCACCGCGGTCTGGACGGGGCCGGAGCGGGCGAACTTCGTCAAAGTGCTGGACGAATTCGAAAAGCGCACCGGCGCCACGGTCGACTTCGTGCCCAGCGGCGACGACATGGCCGGTTTCGTCGGCTCCAAGATCGCCGGTGGCGGGCCGCCGGACGTCGCGATGCTCCAACAGGTCGGCGTGCTGCACGAGTTCGCGAAGAAGGGCTGGATCAAGCCGCTCGGCGCGGACGCCAGGGCGCAGCTCGCCAGGAACTACTCCCGGGGCTGGCGGGACCTCGGCGCCCATCAGGGCACCCCGTACGGCGTCTACTTCAAGGCCAGCAACAAGTCGCTGGTCTGGTACAACGCCCGGGCGTTCGACGACGCCGGCGCCAAGGTGCCGAAGACCTGGCCGGAGTTCCTCACGACGGCGCGGACGCTCTCCGACTCGGGCGTCGCGCCGGTCTCGGTGGGCGGCGCGGACGGCTGGACGCTGACCGACTGGTTCGAGAACATCTACCTCTCCCAGGCGGGGCCCGAGAAGTACGACCGGCTCGCGCGGCACGACCTCAAGTGGACCGACCCCTCCGTCAAGCAGGCGCTGACCACGCTCGGCGGGCTCTTCGGCCGCACGGACCTGCTCGCCGGCGGCACCTCCGGCGCCCTGCAGACGGACTTCCCGACCTCGGTGACCCAGACCTTCGGCGGCGGCACCCCCAAGGCCGCGATGGTCTCCTCGGCCGACTTCGCCGCCGCCACCATCGGCCAGACCAAGGCGAAGATCGGCACGGACGCCAAGGTCTTCCCGTTCCCCGCGGTGGGCGCGAAGTCCCCGGTGGTGACCGGCGGCGATGTAGCGGTGGCCCTCAAGGACACCAAGGCCGCACAGGCGCTGCTGACGTTCCTGGCGTCGACGGACGCCGCGAAGATCTGGGCCCAGGCCGGCGGCTTCCTCTCGCCCAACAGGAAGCTCGACCAAGCCGCCTACACCGACGGCGTGATGCGCACGATCGCCCGGGCGCTGATCGCGGCGGGCGACGACTTCCGCTTCGACATGTCCGACCAGGCGCCCGCCTCGTTCGGCGGCAAGCCCGGCCAGGGCGAGTGGAAGGACCTCCAGGACTTCCTGAAGGACCCGAGGGACGTCACGGGCGTCCAGGCCCGGCTGGAGAAGGACGCCGCGACGTCGTTCGGGCACTGAGCACCCGCCGCCGACCACCTCGACCGGGACCGGGGGACGACCACGATGAGCGCCGTACAGGTCAGCGAGGTCAGGAGGCGCGGCGGGCGCGTCCGGCGCCGGGTCCCGGGCAGCCGCCGGCTGGCCGCGGGGTTCCTGCTGCCGGCGCTGCTGCTGCTCGGGGCGCTGGTCGTCTACCCCATCGCCTTCTCCGTCCGCCGCAGCCTGTTCGACGCCGCCGGCACGGGCTTCGTGGGGCTGGACAACTACGGCGCGATGTTCTCGGACGACGGCATCCGTACCGCGCTGCGGAACACCGTCGTGTGGGTCGTGGTGGCGCCGGCGGTCTCGACCGTGCTGGGGCTGGTCTTCGCGGTGCTGACCGAGCGGATCCGCTGGGGCACCGCCTTCAAGCTGATCGTGTTCATGCCGATGGCGATCTCGATGCTGGCGGCCGGCATCATCTTCCGGCTGGTCTACGACCAGGATCCGCAGCGCGGGGTCGCCGACGCGGTGTGGGTGGCCGTCCATGACACCTTCGCCGACCCGGCGCCGTTCCCCGGTGCCCGGCCGCGGCCCCGGGCCGCCCTCGCGCCGTCCGGCGGCGGGGCGTTCAGCACGCGTGCGGCGGTCCGGGCGGGGTCGCCGGTGGAGCTGCCGCTGATCGCCGTCCGGCCGGACGACCTGCGCGGCGCCCGGCCCGCGGCCGAGGCCGCCGCCCGGCCGGGCGCGGTGACCGGCACCGTGTGGCTGGACTTCACCCGCGGGGGCGGCGGCCGCCCGGACGTCCTGGACCGCGGCGAGAAGGCGCTGGCCGGGCTGCGGGTCGAGGCCGTCAGGGGCGGCCGGGTGGTCGCCTCGGCGACGACGGCGGCCGACGGCACCTTCGCGCTGCCCGGCGACCGGGCCGCGGGCGCCCGGCTCCGGCTGCCCGCGGCCGACTTCGCCGAGGCCTACCGCGGCGTCGACTGGCTCGGCCCGGCGCTGGTCACCCCGGCCATCATCGGCTCCTACGTCTGGATGTGGGCCGGCTTCGCGATGGTGCTGATCGCGGCGGGGCTGGCGGGCGTGCCGCGCGAGCTGCTGGAGGCGGCGCGGGTGGACGGCGCCGGGGAGTGGCAGGTCTTCCGCCGGATCACGGTGCCGCTGCTGGCCCCGGTCCTGGTGGTCGTGCTGGTCACCCTCATGATCAACGTGCTGAAGATCTTCGATCTGGTCTATGTCATCGCGCCGGGCTCCAGCCTCCGGTCCGCCAATGTGCTGGCGCTCCAGCTCTTCCGGTCCTCGTTCGGCACGGATGTCGACCAGGGGCTGGGCAGCGCGATCGCCGTCTTCCTGCTGCTGCTCGTGCTGCCGGTGATGTACGTCAATCTCCGGCGCATCCGGAAGGAGCGTCGCCGATGACGACCGTGGAGCACACCGCGGCGGCCGGGCGGCCCCGGGCGGCCGGTGCGGGAGGTGCCCGGCGGCCGCTCACCGCCCGGATCGCGGCCCGGGCCGGCGGCGGGGCGCTGCGGATCTTCCTGGTCCTGGTCGCGCTGTTCTGGCTGATGCCCTCGGTGGGGCTGCTGCTGTCCTCGCTGCGCGGCCCGCAGCGCATCGCCTCGTCCGGCTGGTGGCAGGTGTTCACCGAGCCGGCCCAGCTCACCTGGGACAACTACGCCCGGCTGCTGTCCGACGGCAAGGTGACCGGGTCGCTGCTGACCACGGCGGAGATCACGGTGCCGGCCACGCTGCTGGTCGTCGCCCTCGGGTCGCTGGCCGGCTACGCCTTCGCCTGGCTGGACTTCCCCGGCCGCGACGGCCTGTTCCTGGTGGTCGTCGGGCTGCTGGTGGTGCCGGTGCAGGTGGCGCTGATCCCGGTGGCCGGGCTGTTCGGCGCGGTGGGACTCTTCGAGACGACGGCCGGGGTGATCCTCTTCCACACGGCCTTCGGGCTGCCGTTCGCGGTGTTCCTGCTGCGGAACTTCTTCGCCGAGATCCCGCGCGAGCTGCTGGAGGCGGCCCGGCTGGACGGGGCGGGCGAGCTGCGGCTGTTCACCCGGGTGGTGCTGCCGCTGGGCGGTCCGGCGATCGCCTCGCTGGGGATCTTCCAGTTCCTGTGGGTGTGGAACGACATGCTGATCGCGCTGATCTTCGCGGACAGCGGCCGTCCGCCGATCACCGTGGCGCTCCAGCAGGAGGTCCGGCAGTTCGGCAACAACATCGATGTGCTGGCGCCGGGCGCGTTCCTGTCGATGGTGGTCCCGCTGATCGTCTTCTTCGCCTTCCAGCGCCAGTTCGTCTCCGGGGTGATGGCCGGCGCGGTGAAATGAGACCGCACGGCGACGGAGTGCCGGAGCGCACGCCACCTGCTGTTCATTTTCCTCCCCCTACGATGCGGGTCCCGTGAAGCGCATGGTGCGACCCGGCTCCGTCGGGGAGACTGCCTGAGCGGCGCCGAAACGGCTCTCGAACCGAGCAGTGGCGCCCTCCCCCGGCCCGGCAGGGCCGCGCCCGTGCGCAGCGGGCCGCGACACCGGGTGCGCCCCGGACCGCGGAGCCGCCGCCCCACCGCGGGCGGCACCGAGCACATCCACGGCCGACCGCGCCGGAACATACCGCTCGAACCCCTCCCCCCACGCGTCGCATCACGTCCTACGTTCCCGACCGTCTGGAGACGGACCGCATGACTGCCCCCCTCGCAGAGAGCGCCGCACTTCCCCGCCCCACCCGGTTGTCCGAGGTCAAGGGCTGGTTCTTCACCGCCGACCAGCTGATGTTCGACTGGTTCCTGGCACACCAGCAGGAGCGGTCCGCACCGGGGGACCTGCTCGAACTGGGCGCGTACATGGGCAAGAGCGCGATCTTCCTGGGAGCGCGGCTGCGGGCCGGCGAGCGCTTCACGGTCTGCGATCTCTTCGACTCCCCCGCCGAGGACGCCTCCAACTCCCGGGAGATGCAGAAGTCCTACGCCACGCTGACGCGGCGCGCCTTCGAGGCGAACTACCGCGCGTTCCATGAGGAGTTGCCCACCATCGTGCAGGGCCTCAGCTCGGTCGTCACCGACCATGTCGAGGAGGGCTCGGTGCGCTTCGCCCATATCGACGCCTCGCATCTGCACGCCCATGTGCACGGCGACATCCTCGCGGTGCGCACGCTGCTCACCGCGCACGGCGTCGTGGTGCTGGACGACTACCGCGCCGAGCACTGCCCCGGGGTCGCCGCCGCCACCTGGCAGGCCGTCGCGAACGAGGGACTGCGCCCGATCTGCCTCACCGGCACCAAGTTCTACGGGACCTGGGGCGACCCCGAACCGTTCCAGCACGCGCTGCTGGAGTGGATCGCGGCCCGCGGCGACATCTGGCACGAGGTGCAGTACGTCAACGGCGCCCCGCTGATCCGGCTGAGCGCCAAGGGCGCCGGGGAACCGGCCCAGCCGGTCTCCCGGCACCGGCCCGCGGGCGCCGGGCGGCGGCCGCAGGGAGCGCCGCCGGCGAGCGCGAGCCGCCCGGCCCC
>NZ_BMND01000077.1 GCF_014646275.1 Streptomyces kronopolitis | reverse complement strand
CCCGCGGCTCCGGCTCCCGCCCCGGCCGCCGCCGCCGAGGCGCCGCAGGCCCCCGCGGAACCCAAGAGCACTCCCGCCGCCGGCCCCACCCCGGGCCCGCGCCCCGCACCGGCGCGCCCCGCGGCACCCAAGCCCGCTCCGGCCGCCCCCGCGCAGCCCGAGTTTCAGGCTCCGCCGTCCGCGCCGGCGGCTCCCGCCGCCGGCCAGTCGGCTTCCCGTCCCGGTGCCACCCCCGGCCCGCGTCCGGCCCGTCCGGCGTCCGGTCAGGGCGGCCAGGGCCAGGGCCAGGGTCAGGGCGGCCAGGGCGGTCAGGGCCGCGGTAACGCTCCGCGTCCCGGTGGCGAGCGTCCGGGCCCGCGTCCCGGCGCCCGTCCGTCCGGCCCCCGTCCGGGCAACAACCCCTTCACCTCCGGTGGCTCCACGGGCATGGCCCGTCCGCAGGCCCCCCGTCCCGGTGGCGCCCCGCGCCCCGGTGGCCAGGGTGGTCCCGGCGGCCCGCGTCCGCAGGGCGGCGGCCAGGGCGGCCCCCGTCCCCAGGGCCAGGGCGGCGCGCGTCCGACCCCCGGTGGCATGCCCCGTCCGCAGGGTGCCGCTCCCGGCGCCGGTGCCGGCGGTCCGCGTCCCGGTGGCGGCGGTAACCGTCCGAACCCGGGCATGATGCCGCAGCGTCCCGCGGCCGGCCCGCGTCCGGGTCCCGGTGGCGGCGGCGGTCGCGGTCCCGGCGGTGCCGGTCGTCCCGGTGGCGGCGGCGGTCGTCCCGGTGGCGGCGGCGGCTTCGCCGGTCGTCCCGGTGGTGGCGGCGGTCGTCCGGGTGGCGGCGGCGGTTTCGCCGGTCGTCCCGGTGGCGGTGGCCCCGGTGGTGGCGGCGGCTTTGGCGGTCGTCCCGGCTTCGCCGGTCGTCCCGGCGGCCCCGGTGGCCGTGGTGGCACGCAGGGTGCGTTCGGCCGTCCCGGCGGTCCGGCGCGTCGTGGCCGCAAGTCGAAGCGGCAGAGGCGCCAGGAGTACGAGGCCATGCAGGCCCCGTCGGTCGGCGGCATCATGCTGCCGCGCGGCAACGGCGCGACGGTTCGCCTGTCGCGTGGTGCCTCGCTGACGGACTTCGCGGAGAAGATCAACGCCAACCCGGCGTCGCTGGTCCAGGTCATGCTGAACCTCGGCGAGATGGTCACCGCGACCCAGTCGGTCTCCGACGAGACCCTCCAGCTGCTCGCCGACGAGATGAACTACGTCGTCGAGATCGTCAGCCCGGAGGAGGAGGACCGCGAGCTGCTCGAGTCCTTCGACATCGACTTCGGTGAGAACGAGGGCGGCGAGGACATGCTCGTCGCGCGTCCGCCGGTGGTGACCGTCATGGGTCACGTCGACCACGGTAAGACCCGACTGCTCGACGCGATCCGCAAGACGAACGTCATCGCGGGCGAGGCCGGCGGCATCACCCAGCACATCGGTGCCTACCAGGTCGCGACCGAGGTCAACGACGAAGAGCGGCGCATCACCTTCATCGACACCCCCGGTCACGAGGCGTTCACCGCCATGCGTGCCCGTGGTGCCAAGTCGACCGACATCGCGATCCTCGTGGTGGCGGCCAACGACGGTGTCATGCCGCAGACCATCGAGGCCCTCAACCACGCCAAGGCGGCCGAGGTCCCGATCGTGGTCGCGGTCAACAAGATCGACGTCGAGGGTGCCGACCCGACCAAGGTGCGCGGTCAGCTGACCGAGTACGGCCTGGTGGCCGAGGAGTACGGCGGCGACACCATGTTCGTCGACATCTCCGCCAAGCAGGGCGAGAACATCGAGTCCCTGCTGGAGGCCGTGGTCCTCACCGCGGACGCGGCGCTGGACCTGCGGGCCAACGCCGAGCAGGACGCCCAGGGTCTCGCGATCGAGGCGCACCTCGACCGCGGCCGCGGTGCCGTGGCGACCGTCCTGGTCCAGCGCGGTACCCTCCGCGTCGGTGACACGATGGTGGCCGGCGACGCGTACGGCCGCGTGCGGGCGATGTTCGACGACAAGGGCAACAACGTCGAGGAAGCGGGTCCGTCGACCCCCGTCCTGGTCCTGGGTCTGACCAACGTCCCGGGCGCCGGCGACAACTTCCTGGTCGTCGACGAGGACCGTACGGCCCGTCAGATCGCCGAGAAGCGCGCGGCGCGCGAGCGCAACGCCGCCTTCGCCAAGCGCACCCGCCGGGTGTCCCTCGAGGACCTGGACAAGGTGCTCAAGGCCGGCGAGGTCCAGCAGCTCAACCTCATCATCAAGGGTGACGCTTCCGGTTCCGTCGAGGCCCTGGAGTCCTCGCTGCTCCAGCTCGACGTCGGCGAAGAGGTCGACATCCGGGTGCTGCACCGCGGCGTCGGTGCGGTCACGGAGACCGACATCAACCTGGCGTCCGGCTCCGACGCGATCGTCATCGGCTTCAACGTGCGCGCCGAAGGCCGTGCCACGCAGATGGCCGAGCGCGAGGGCGTCGACGTCCGGTACTACTCGGTCATCTACCAGGCGATCGAGGAGATCGAGGCGGCCCTCAAGGGCATGCTCAAGCCGGAGTACGAGGAGGTCGAGCTCGGTACGGCCGAGATCCGCGAGATCTTCCGCTCGTCCAAGCTCGGCAACATCGCCGGTGTGCTCATCCGCTCCGGCGAGGTCAAGCGCAACACCAAGGCGCGCCTCATCCGCGACGGCAAGGTGGTCGCGGAGGACCTCAACATCCAGGGTCTGCGCCGCTTCAAGGACGACGTCACCGAGATCCGCGAAGGCTTCGAGGGCGGTATCAACCTCGGAAACTTCAACGACATCAAGATCGACGACGTCATCGCGACGTACGAGATGCGGGAGAAGCCGCGCGGCTGATCACGCACCTCCCGGGGCCGGTCCGGCGGAGTTCTGCTCCGCCGGCCGGCCCCGGCCGTTTGCGGGGGTCGGGCTCCCGGGCCGGTGGCGCTCACCCACCGGACCGTGCGTTCCACGGAACGTAATCCCGTCGAGCGGTGTCCGATGTTGCGTGTACCGTTCTTGTGTTCTTGCCGAATATCGGCAGGGCTCACCGCATACGAGGCCTCACGGGTCGGCTTGACCCGCATCGCATGTACGTAGGGACGCTGTCCTTCGACCTGCTTCTCGGCGACGTTCGGTCGCTGAAGGAGAAGCGCTCCGTCGTCCGCCCGATCGTCGCCGAGCTGCACCGCAAATTCGCGGTGAGCGTCGCGGAGGTCGGGGACCAGGATCTGCACCGCAGGGCCGTCATCGGCCTGGCGGTGGTCTCCGGGGACGCGGGGCATCTCACCGATGTCATGGACCGCTGCGAGCGCATGGTCGCCGCACGGCCCGAAGTGGAGCTGCTGTCGGTACACCGGCGGCTGCACGGCGACGACGACTGACCTGAAGGGCCGGGCAGCGCGCCGCCGGTGGAAGCACAATTGTGGAAGAAAGAAGGAGACGGACCAGTGGCCGACAATGCGCGGGCGAAGAAGCTGGCGGACCTCATCCGGGAGGTGGTCGCCCAGAAGCTGCAGCGCGGCATCAAGGACCCGCGGCTCGGTTCGCACGTGACCATCACGGACACCCGGGTCACCGGCGACCTGCGGGAGGCTACGGTCTTCTACACGGTCTACGGTGACGACGAGGAGCGGGCCAGCGCCGCCGCCGGACTGGAGAGCGCCAAGGGCATCCTGCGCTCCGCGGTCGGCGCCGCGGCCGGCACGAAGTTCACGCCGACCCTGGCGTTCGTGGCGGACGCCCTGCCCGAGACCGCCAAGACGATCGAGGACCTGCTCGACAAGGCACGGGCCTCGGACGCCAAGGTGCGCGAGGTGTCCTCGGGCGCCGAGTACGCCGGTGAGGCGGACCCGTACCGCAAGCCGGGCGAGGACGAGGACGACGAGGGCACCGCGGCAGAATGAAGCGTGAGAGCAACAGGCCCCGCGGGAAGGGCGAGCGCGGCGCGCCGTCGGGCCGGGGCGGCGAGCGGCCGGCGGGCCTGGTCATCGTCGACAAGCCGGCCGGTTTCACCTCGCACGACGTGGTGGCGAAGATGCGCGGCATGGCACGCACCCGCCGGGTCGGGCACGCCGGCACCCTCGACCCGATGGCGACCGGCGTGCTCGTCCTGGGCATCGAGCGGGCCACCAAGCTGCTGGGCCATCTCGCGCTGACGGAGAAGGAGTACGTCGGCACGATCCGGCTCGGCCAGACGACGGTCACCGATGACGCCGAGGGCGAGATCACCGCGTCGAAGGCGGCGCACGGCCTCGCCCGCGAGGACATCGACGCCGGGGTCGCCGAGCTGTCCGGCGCGATCATGCAGGTCCCGTCGAAGGTCAGCGCCATCAAGATCGACGGCAAGCGCTCGTACTCACGGGTCCGTGACGGCGAGGAGGTGGAGATCCCGGCCCGGCCGGTGACCGTCTCCTCGTTCGTGGTGCACTCCGCGCACGAGTCCGAGGCCGAGGACGGCACCCCGGTGACCGATCTGCTGGTCTCCGTCGAGTGCTCGTCGGGCACCTACATCCGGGCCCTGGCCCGCGACCTGGGCGCCGGGCTCGGGGTCGGCGGCCATCTGACCGCGCTGCGCCGTACCCGCGTCGGCCCGTACAAGCTGGACCGGGCGCGCACCCTCGAACAGCTCCAGGCCGCCGTGGACGACACCGAGGGGGAGGGCCTGCCGGTCATGCCGCTCGGTGACGCGGCCGCCGCGGCGTTCACCCGCTGGGACGTCCCCGAGGCGCAGGCGCGGCTGCTGCTGAACGGCGCGCGGATCCCGATGCCGCGGTTCGAGGGCGACGGCCCGGTGGCGGCGTTCGGGCCGGACGGCCAGTTCCTGGCGCTGGTGGACAACCAGGGCGGGAAGGCCAAGAGCCTGGCGGTGTTCGCGATCTGAGGCACCCGGGGCCGGTTCCCGGGGTTGCCGTGCACCGAGGCCGGGCCCGCAGCGGGAGAGACGCTGCGGGCCCGGCCTTCGTGTGGGCGTACCCGGCTCTCCCGTGGGCCCGGGCCCTTCACTCATTCGGTGAGGCGCTCGACGTGAATCAAGGCGTGGAGGGGGGCGCGTTGGATCGGCTCCCTGTCCTGACGATCATCGCCTGCTTACCGTTCGGGGACCGGACGGGCGAGAGGATCGGCAATGGCACTGCTGGACGCCGATGTGGGCGCGGCACTGGTGCGCATCCGCGATCTGGCAGGTCGCACCCGTGGCACGGGGTTCCTCGCGGACCCCGACGGCACGGTGGTCACCAGCCATGAAGCGGTGGACGGGGCGGCGCAGCTGGTGCTCCAGCCCATGGCGGACGGGGCGGGCGGCGGCGCGGCGGGCGGCGGCGGATGGACCTGCCTGGTGGCCGCCGACGCCGTGACGGCGCTGCCGGAGGACGGGCTCGCCCTCGTCCGCACCGACGGCTTCGGACCGCACCGGCTGCTGCCGCTGCCCATCGCCGCGGCCCGGCCGGCGGCGGGCACCGGCGCCCGGCTCTGGGCGGGCGGCTGGCTGGACGGCACGGTCGTCGGACCGGGCTCCGGGGTGATGTACACGGCCGCCACCCGCGTCCACCTCCTCGACGAGACGCTGGAGCTCCACCTCTGCGCGGGCGGCCGGGAGGCGCTGCGGCTGGGCGGCCCCGCGGTCGGCGGACCGGTGCTGGACGCGCGGACCGGCGCGGTGCTCGGCGTGCTCGGCACCGCACTGCACTCCGGCCGCCGGGCCGGCGGCTACGCGATCCCGCTGCGCGCCGTCGCCGAGGCCGCGCCGGGCGGCGTGCTGGCCGCGCTGCTGGAGCGCAACGCCGCCACCGTCCCCGCCTACGGCAGCGAGCTGAACCCGGCCGGCGCCCGGCAGCTGACGGAGGCGTCGGCGGGCGGTCCCGAGCGGCCGCAGCGGTGGCAGGAGCCGGTCGAACGGCCGGAGGTGGCCGCGGAGTTCGCCCGTTTCGAGGACGGCGGGGCGGGCGCGCGGGTGCTGGGCCTGGTGGGGGAGGCGGGGACCGGGCGGAGCACGGAGCTGGCCGCGCTGGCCGCCCGCCGGGCGCGGGGTCCAGTTCCGGCGCCGACCGTGCGGCTGCGCGGCGCGGAGCTGCGGGCCGGCGACGACGGGGTGCGCACGGCCGTGGAGCGCGCGCTGCGCTCCGCCGGCCGGATCGTCGCCGCCTCGGGCCGCACGGCCGGCGATCCCAGCGACACCACTTCCCAGGGCCTGGCCCGGGCGGCGGCCGCGGCCGGACGCGGGCTGCTGGTGCTCCTCGACGGCCCCGAGGAGATGCCGGCGACGCTGGAGCGGCGGCTGGCCGACTGGACCCGGGCGACGGCCGACTGGCTGGACGCGGCCGGGGTGCGGCTGGTGATCGCCTGCCGCCCCGAGTTCTGGGAGCGGGCCGGGGCGCTCTTCCCGCCCGGGCTGCTGCACACCCCGCGCCATCCGCTGCCCGCGCTGCCCGCCTGCACGGGGCTGGGCGACCTGACGGAGGAGGCCGCCGAGCGGGCCCGCGGCCGCTACCGCCTGCCACCGGGACTGCCGGCCGCCGCCGACGCCCGCCATCCGCTGGCGCTGCGGCTGCTGGCGGAGGTCCTGGCCGCGCTCCCCAAGGACGAGGCGGCCGACCTGGGCACCCCCGACCGCCATCAGATCTTCGAAGCCCATCTGGACCTGGTGTGCCTGCGGATCGCCGGGCGCCTGGCCGCCGCCCGCCGGCCCGCGCCGCGCGGCACCGCCGTGCGCCGCCTGGCCTCCCGGGTCGCCGGACAGGTGCACGAGGCGGCCCGCCGCTGCCTGCGCCCCGGGCCGGGCGGGCTGGACCCGGTGTCCTTCGAGGAGCTCTTCCCGCCCGAGTCCGGCTGGGCCGCCGCGGTGCTCGCCGAGGGGCTGCTGGTCGCGGCCGGCGGCGGATACCGCTTCGCGCACGAGGAATTCGCGGAGTGGCTGCAGGGCGCGCACGCCGACCCCGGCCTGCGGCCCGCCCCCGGCCGGCGCACCGGACCGCTCGTCCAGGCGCTGCTGCTGCTCGCCCGGCGCGAGGGGACGGTGCAACTGACGTTCCGGCTGGCGGAGTTGGTGCCGGCAGCGACCGCGCCCGGCCCCGGGGAGGGGGCCGCACGGGCCGTGGACGCCCGCCGCTGGGCCGCCCGGCTGCTGACCGGCGTCCTGCTCCGGGTGCCCGACGCGAGGCCCTACACGGGCGTGCTGCGGCTGCTCGCCGACCGGATCACCGAACGGTCGCTGCGGGCCGGCGGCTTCGCCCGCACCGGCCTGCCGGAGTTCGGCCCGTGGTTCTGGGAGCGGCTGGCGCTGCCGGACGCGGACCGGATGGATCTGCTGCGCCGTCTGCTGCCGTCGGACGGGCCGCCCGCCGCGACCGGCCGGGCGCCGCACGGGCTGCCGCGCGCCGGGGCGGGGGAGTCCGCGCCCGGGCCGGCCGCCGTGCCGCGCCCCGGCGGTCCCTTCGCCGAGCCCCCGCGGGTGCGGGTCCACCTGGCCGACCACGCCGGGCCGGCCCTG
>NZ_BMND01000076.1 GCF_014646275.1 Streptomyces kronopolitis | reverse complement strand
CCGCTGCCGGTGGGCCCGAGGGGACGGCGGTCGGCGGGGGAGCGGCGGGGCCGGGGGACGGACCGGGCCGGCCGGGGGGCGCCGCCGGAGCGCGGACGCGGGACGCGGTCGGCGGCGGCACCGGCGGGGGAAGCGGGGACGGCGGGCCGCGGGATTCCGGTCCCGGCGGCACCCGCGGCCGGGGCCGCGCTTCCGGTGGCCCCGGGCGCGGGGCGTCCGGAAGCGGTGGGTGGGGTGTGGGCCGCGGTGCTGTTGGTGCCGGTCATGCTGGTGATCGCCCCCGTGGTGCCGGGCCCGTGAATTACCGGGCGGTAGCTTTTGTGGTGGGGATCTTCTATCGACGGGACCGCGGCGGCAGCAAGCCGCGACGAGCGCGGAGCGGGCGGCGCACGGAGTTCACCCGTCCGTGGCGCGGGCCCGCAACGAGGCCTCAGGGACGGGGTGGTGGGCGGACTCCGGACGGGCGGCGCGGGGCGGGCGGGGGCGGCACGATGGGGGACTCACGCCCGTATGCTGGCGGGATCATCCCGAGAGTCGAGCGAATCGAGCGGAAGCGGCTGCCATGCGCGTCTATGTCCCCCTGACCCTTTCCGGTCTCGCAGCGGCGCACAGGAACGGTGGCCTGGACTCCGGCTCCCTGGGTGCGTACGCCGTCACGCCCGCGCTGCGCGAGTGGTACGTCTCGGACGACATCGAGGAGCTGGAGTACGCGGCGCTCAACCGGGCCGCCCAGGCGTCGCTGCGGATGCTGGCCGGGCATCCCGCGGAGGCCCGGCGGCGGGTGGTGGTGGCCCTGGACGTGCCGGACGGCGCGGCCGTGGCGGATCCGGACGTGGGCCTCGAGCAGTCGTCGCTGGGCGAGGTGCGCCTGGCCGGGCCGGTGCCGCTGGCGAAGGCCGCGGCGGTGCACGTGGACGCCGCGGAGGCGGAGACCGACGTCGCGGCGGCCGCGGCGGCGCTCGGCGCGGCGGACCAGGGCGATGACGACGCGCAGTTCACGGTCGACGGCGCCGAGGACCACGACCTGATGTGGTTCGGGGTGCAGGAGATTCCCCACCTGCTCGGATAGTCAGCAGGGTTTTCCACAGGCCGGGCGCGCTGTCGGCGGGTGCGGGTACTTTTTCCTCATGGGGAAGCGCACGGGGAACGACCTGGGGAACGGCATGGGGAAGCACGCGACGCACATCGTCTGGGACTGGAACGGCACCCTGTTCCACGACATCGACGCCGTCATCGGTGCGACGAACTCCGCCTTCGCGGAGATCGGGATGGCGCCGATCACCCTGGAGACGTACCGCGAGCTGTACTGCGTGCCCGTGCCGCGGTTCTACGAGCGGCTGATGGGACGGCTGCCCACGGACGCCGAGTGGCTGGTGATGGACGAGGCCTTCCACCGGCACTACAGCACCCACCGCCTGGGCTGCGAGCTCGCCGAGGGCGTGGATCTGCTCCTGGAGGGCTGGCAGTCGGCCGGGCGCAGCCAGTCGATCCTGAGCATGTACGGCCACGACGATCTGATACCGATCGTCCGCGGCTTCGGCATCGAGTCGCGGTTCGTGCGGGTGGACGGCCGGACCGGGCCGTCCGGCGGCTCGAAGAGCGCCCACATGGTCCGGCACCTGGCGGCCATGGAGCAGGTCGAGCCGGCGTGCACGGTCGTGATCGGTGACGCCGTGGACGACGCGGTGGCCGCCCGGGACGCGGGTGCGCACGCGGTGCTCTACACGGGCGGTTCGCACAGCCGCGGGAGCCTGGAGACCGCCGGGGTGCCGGTGGTGGACACGCTCGCCGAGGCCGTCGAGCTGGCCGGAGCGCTCGCCCTCTAGCCGGAGCACTCGCCTCCGGAGAGTGTGACGTTGCGGACATGCCCGCGAGGAGGGCCCGGGATCCGCCGTGGGGCCCGTACGCCCGTGCGGGCGTCCGGGCGGCGGTGTCCAGGCGCCGCCGCGGGGCGCGGCCGCCGGGGGAGCGGGCGGCAGGGCGGCACGCACACACCGCCTCGGCCGTGCGTTGTCCGGAAGGTCTAAGTTCACGCCAAGGTTTTGTACCTACCAGGCCCATGACGGCACCCGTGGGGGGAGCGATAGCCTTGCACCGTGATCAGCGCGATATTCCGCGGGGGCATCGAAGCCCCTGCCCTGCGCCCGGGACACGACAGTGACCGGGCGATCGCTGGTCGTTGCGGCCAATATTCCCTGTCGACTTTGTCAAAAGCAGTCGATGGCGACCCGGCCCTCTCTCACCGCGGCATAGCGTCGACAGCGACGGAACACCTCGCGTCACGGCGGCGTTGTGCGGCTTCCATCACGTTCTTCCACAACGTCACGCAACGGCGCGCGACAGGAGCCAGAGGACATGCAGACCAAGCTGGACGAAGCCAAGACCGAGCTGCTCACCAGGGCCGCCCGGGTCGTTGAAAGCAGCCCGGCCGGGAGCAAGCACCCGGTACGGGGTCTCGACCCGGACGCTCTGGCGGGATACCTCCAGCGCTACTACCTGCACACCGCCCCCGAGGACCTCGCCGACCGCGACCCGGTCGACGTCTTCGGCGCCGCGCTCTCGCACTACCGCCTCGCGGAGGTGCGTCCTCAGGGCACCGCGAACGTCCGGGTGCACACCCCGACCGTCGAGGAGAACGGCTGGACCTGCAGCCACTCCGTCGTCGAGGTGGTCACCGACGACATGCCGTTCCTGGTCGACTCGGTCACCAATGAACTCTCCCGGCAGGGGCGCGGCATCCATGTCGTGATCCACCCGCAGGTGATCGTCCGCCGTGATGTCACCGGCAAGCTCATCGAGGTCTTCGACTCCAACTGCGACGCCCACGGCCGCACCGGCAAGGGCAAGGCGACCGAGCTGCCGCACGACGCGGTGACCGAGTCCTGGATCCATGTCGAGATGGACCGCGAGACCGACCGCGAGGACCTCAAGCAGATCACCGCGGATCTGCTGCGGGTGCTGTCCGACGTCCGCGAGGCCGTCGAGGACTGGGAGAAGATGCGCGGCGCCGCCGGCCGCCTCGCCGACGAGCTGGGTACCGAGCCGACCGCCGACGACCTGCGCGACCAGGAGATCGAGGAGGCCCAGGAGCTGCTGCGGTGGCTGGCCGCCGATCACTTCACCTTCCTGGGGTACCGCGAGTACGAGCTGTCCTCGGTCCCCGGTGAGGGCGACGCCGAGGAGGACGTGCTGACCGCGGTGCCCGGTACCGGCCTGGGCATCCTGCGGGCCGACCCGCCGCACCGCGAGACCGCCGCCGGCCACCCCGTCTCGCCGTCCTTCAACCGGCTGCCCGCGGACGCCCGCGCCAAGGCCCGTGAGCACAAGCTGCTCGTCCTGACCAAGGCCAACAGCCGCGCCACCGTGCACCGCCCCTCCTACCTCGACTACGTCGGCGTCAAGAAGTTCGACGCCAAGGGCAATGTCATCGGTGAGCGGCGCTTCCTGGGCCTGTTCTCCTCGGCCGCGTACACCGAGTCGGTGCGCCGGGTGCCGGTCATCCGCCGCAAGGTCGCCGAGGTGCTGGAGGGCGCGGGCTTCAGCCCGGACAGCCACGACGGCCGCGACCTGCTCCAGATCCTGGAGACCTACCCGCGCGACGAGCTGTTCCAGACCCCGGTCGACGAGCTGCGCTCCATCGCCACCAGCGTGCTCTACCTGCAAGAGCGCCGCCGGCTGCGGCTCTACCTCCGCCAGGACGAGTACGGCCGCTACTACTCCGCGCTGGTCTACCTCCCGCGCGACCGCTACACCACCGGCGTGCGGCTGCGCCTGATCGACATCCTCAAGGAGGAGCTGGGCGGCACCAGCGTCGACTTCACCGCCTGGAACACCGAGTCGATCCTCTCCCGGCTGCACTTCGTCATCCGGGTCGAGCCCGGCGCCAGCCTGCCCGAGCTGACCGACGCCGACGCCGACCGCCTGGAGAGCCGGCTGGTGGAGGCCGCCCGCTCGTGGGCCGACGGCTTCGGCGAGGCGCTGACCGCCGAGGTCGGCGAGGAGCGCGCCGCCGAGCTCCTGCGCCGCTACGGCCACGCCTTCCCCGAGGGCTACAAGGCCGACAACAGCCCGCGCAGCGCCGTCGCCGACCTCCAGCATCTGGAGAAGCTCACCGGTGAGCCGGGCAAGGACTTCTCGGTCAGCCTCTACGAGCCGGTCGACGCGGGCCCGGGCGAGCGCCGCTTCAAGATCTACCGCCGGGGCGAGCCGGTCTCGCTGTCCCGGGTGCTGCCCGGCCTGAACCGCCTGGGCGTCGAGGTCGTCGACGAGCGCCCGCACGAGCTGCGCTGCGCCGACTCCACCATCGCCTGGGTCTACGACTTCGGGCTGCGGATGCCCGAGCACGTCAAGGGCGACGACGCCCGCGAGCGCTTCCAGGACGCCTTCACGGCGGTGTGGACGGGCGAGGCCGAGAGCGACAACTTCAACACCCTGGTGCTGGAGGCCGGGCTCAACTGGCGCCAGGCGATGGTGCTGCGGGCCTACGCCAAGTACCTGCGGCAGGCCGGCTCCACCTTCAGCCAGACGTACATGGAGGACACCCTCTCCCACAACGTCCACACCACCCGGCTGCTGGTCTCCCTCTTCGAGGCGCGGATGTCCCCCGACCGGCAGCGGGCCGGCACGGAGCTGACGGACGGGCTGCTGGAGGAGCTGGACGGCGCGCTCGACCAGGTCGCCTCCCTGGACGAGGACCGGATCCTGCGGTCCTTCCTCACCGTCATCAAGGCGACGCTGCGCACCAACCACTACCAGAAGGACAGCCAGGGCCGGCCGCACGCCTACCTGTCCATGAAGCTGGACCCGCAGGCCATCCCCGACCTGCCGGCGCCCCGCCCGGCGTACGAGATCTGGGTGTACTCCCCGAAGGTCGAGGGCGTCCACCTGCGGTTCGGCAAGGTCGCGCGCGGCGGTCTGCGCTGGTCGGACCGCCGGGAGGACTTCCGCACCGAGATCCTCGGCCTGGTCAAGGCGCAGATGGTCAAGAACACCGTCATCGTGCCGGTGGGCGCGAAGGGCGGCTTCGTCGGCAAGCAGCTGCCCGACCCGTCGCAGGACCGCGACGCCTGGCTGGCCGAGGGCATCGCCTGCTACAAGACCTTCATCTCCGGTCTGCTGGACATCACCGACAATCTCGTCGGCGGCGAGGTCGTCCACCCGCAGAACGTCGTCCGGCACGACGAGGACGACACCTACCTGGTCGTCGCCGCCGACAAGGGCACCGCGACGTTCTCCGACATCGCCAACGAGGTCGCCGAGTCCTACGGCTTCTGGCTCGGTGACGCCTTCGCCTCCGGCGGCAGCGCCGGCTACGACCACAAGGGCATGGGCATCACCGCCCGCGGCGCCTGGGAGTCGGTCAAGCGGCACTTCCGCGAGCTGGGCCACGACAGCCAGACCGAGGACTTCACCACGGTCGGCGTCGGCGACATGTCCGGTGACGTCTTCGGCAACGGCATGCTGCTCAGCGAGCACATCCGGCTGGTCGCCGCCTTCGACCACCGGCACATCTTCATCGACCCCGACCCGGATGCGGCGTCCTCCTACGCCGAGCGCCGCCGGCTCTTCGAGCTGCCCCGCTCCTCCTGGGCGGACTACCACACCGAGCTGCTCTCGCAGGGCGGCGGCATCCACCCCCGCTCCGCCAAGTCCATCCCGATCAACGCGCAGGTGCGGGCCGCGCTCGGCATCGAGGCCGGCATCAAGAAGATGACCCCCGCCGATCTGATGCGGGCCATCCTCAAGGCGCCGGTCGACCTGCTGTGGAACGGCGGCATCGGCACGTACGTGAAGTCCTCGGCGGAGACCGACGCCGATGTGGGCGACAAGTCCAACGACGCCATCCGCGTCAACGGCGAGGACCTGCGGGTCAAGGTCGTCGGCGAGGGCGGCAACCTGGGCCTGACCCAGCTGGGGCGGATCGAGTTCGCCTCGACCGGCGGCAAGATCAACACCGATGCGATCGACAACAGCGCCGGTGTGGACACCTCCGACCACGAGGTGAACATCAAGATCCTGCTCAACGCCGTGGTCGCGGACGGCGACATGACGGTCAAGCAGCGCAACAAGCTGCTGGCCGAGATGACCGACGAGGTCGGCGCGCTGGTGCTGCGCAACAACTACGCGCAGAACACCGCGCTGGCGCTGGCCCTCGCCCAGTCCTCCAGCATGCTCAACGCCCAGCAGCGCTTCATGCGCCGCCTGGTGCGCGACGGCGATCTCGACCGGGCGCTGGAGTTCCTGCCCACCGACCGGCAGATCCGCGAGCGGCTGAACGCCGGGCGCGGGCTGACCCAGCCGGAGACGGCGGTGCTCCTGGCGTACACCAAGATCACGGTCGCCGAGTCGCTGATCGGGACCGACCTGCCGGACGACGCGTATCTGCAGCGGCTGCTGCACGCCTACTTCCCCTCGGCGCTGCACGAGCGCTTCGCCGAGCAGGTCGACGGGCACGCGCTGCGCCGCGAGATCGTCACCACGGTCCTGGTCAACGACACCGTCAACACCGGCGGCACCAGCTTCCTGCACCGGATGCGGGAGGAGACCGGGGCCTCCCTCGAAGAGGTCGTGCGGGCACACACCGCGGCCCGGGCGATCTTCCGGCTGGCCCAGGTCTGGGACGACGTCGAGGCGCTCGACAATGTCGTCGCGGCCGACGTCCAGACCCGCATCCGGCTGCACTCGCGCCGGCTGGTCGAGCGCGGCACCCGCTGGCTGCTCAACAACCGCCCGCAGCCGCTGGAGCTGTCGGAGACCATCGACTTCTTCGCGCAGCGGGTCGCCGAGGTCTGGGAGGAGCTGCCCAAGCTGCTCCAGGGCACCGACCAGGGCTGGTACCAGACGATCCTGGACGAGCTGACCGCCGCGGGCGTGCCCGAGCCGCTGGCCGTCCAGGTGTCCGGGTTCTCCTCGGTCTTCCCGGCGCTGGACATCGTCGCCATCGCCGACCGCACCGGCAAGCAGCCGCTGGATGTCGCCGAGGTCTACTACGACCTGGGCGAGCGGCTGCGGATCAACCAGCTCCTGGACCGCATCCTGGAGCTGCCGCGCAACGACCGCTGGCAGTCGATGGCCCGTGCCTCGATCCGTGAGGACCTCTTCGCGGCCCATGCGGCGGTGACCGCCGATGTGCTGTCGGAGGGCAACGGCGCCTCGACGCCGGAGCAGCGGTTCAAGGCCTGGGAGCAGGCCAAC
This sequence comes from Streptomyces kronopolitis, assembly GCF_014646275.1. Classification (GTDB taxonomy): domain Bacteria; phylum Actinomycetota; class Actinomycetes; order Streptomycetales; family Streptomycetaceae; genus Streptomyces; species Streptomyces kronopolitis. The sequence goes on along the minus strand of NZ_BMND01000076.1, from coordinate 413 downwards.
GCGGCGATCCTGAGCCGGGCCCGGGCGACGCTGGAGGAGATCCACGGCTCGGAGGGCTTCGACCTGGCGAACCTGTCGGTGGCCATGCGGACGATGCGTACGCTGCTGCGCGCGCACAGCTGACCGGTGTCCGGCCGCGCGCGGCCGGACCGGCGTGCACACGCCTGAACATGCCTGAAGGGGCGCACCCGCCAACGGGTGCGCCCCTTCAGGCGTGGGAGGAGGGGCTTACTTGCCCGTCTCCTTCTCGTACGCCTTGATGACCTCGTCGGTGGGGCCGTCCATGAGCAGTTCGCCGCGCTCCAGCCACAGGACGCGGTCGCAGGTGTCGCGGATGGACTTGTTGTTGTGGCTGACCAGGAAGACGGTGCCGGCTTCCTTGCGCAGTTCGCGGATGCGGGCCTCGGAGCGCT
>NZ_BMND01000075.1 GCF_014646275.1 Streptomyces kronopolitis | reverse complement strand
GGGTGCGGCCGGGGCCGGGGGCGGCCTCGGGGCGGTGGCGGCCGCGGCCGGGCGGCGGCAGCTGCGGCTGCGGGGCGGCGGAGTCGTGCGGGGCGGTCACGGCAGCAGCCAATCGATCGGGTGCTGTGCGGCCAGGTGGACCGCGCCGTCGGTCAGGGTCATGGAGCCGACGGCGTACGGGGGGCCGTCGGAGGTGGACCAGGCGTAGCCGGACTTGTTGTGCGGGGCGGGGTCGAGCCGTACGAGGACCGCCACCGGCTGGCCGTGCCGGGAGAACTGCTCGCCGAGCTGGCTGCTGCCGAGGAAGGTGCTGATCCGCTGGCGGCTCTGCGCGGTGCGGCCGACGGCCTGGACCCGGCCGCGCAGCACGCCGTACTGCTGGCTCGGCACGGACTGGACGGTGAGGTCGACGGAGGCGCCGACGGGCACCGTGGCGCCGCTCTCGGCCGGTACGTAGAGCATGGCCGTCAGGGGGTCGCGGTCATGGGCGACGCGCTCGACGGCGGCCACCTCGGCGCCGGTCGTGACGACGGCGCCGACCGTGGCGGACAGCGAGGTCAGCCGGCCGGCGGCGAGGGCGCGCACGACGACGGTGCCCCGCGCGGTGCGGACCTTCAGCACGGGGGTGCGGGGGGCCACCCGGGAGCCCTCCCGGGCGAGCACGGCGGTCACCTGGCCGGCGACCGGGCTCTGCAGGACGTAGCTGCCCTGGCCGTGGGTGAGGATGCCGGGGGCGTTCAGGGTGGACGACACGGTGCCGGTCACCGCCCACAGGGAGGCGGCGAGCACGAAGAGGACCGTGACCGTCAGCACGAGCCAGCCCTGGGGCCGGGCGAATCGCACCGGGAGATCGATGTCCTCGGGCGACTGCAGCTTGGAAAGGGCCTGTTGGCGGAACTGCACGACACTCTTCCCTCAACTGCAACGGACTGTCAGACGGCGACTGCCGGGTGCCCCGGGGCCGGGCTGAGCCTGGCGGTTCCGGGGCACCCGTCGCGGCATGTCGGCAAGGAGGGGACGCCGACCTGCCGTTGTCACCTTGAGCCGGCTGTGCCGCTAGCGGCACAGAAGGGGCTCAGAGACCCGAGACCAGGCCGGTCGCGGTGCCCACAACGCCGGAGGTGTTGACGCCGGTGGCGCCGTCGACCAGGCCGGTCACGGAGCCGACGGTGCCGGAGACCGGGGCGATGTGGTCAACGGTGCTGGTGGCGGTGCCGACCACGCCGCCGAGGAGGCCACCGGACACGTTGTCCAGGTCGCTGTCGGAGATTTCCTGGGTCTGAACCTGGGGGGTGGAGTTCATGATGTTTCCCTTCGGATGAATAACTCTAAAAAAAGCTGCGTCCGTACCGTCCGGTGGGGTGGTCCGGGCGCGGCAGCGGTAGTCGGGTTCCCGAAATCGGGAACCGATGGTGTGACTCCCGCAGTGCGAAGGATCAAAGCACGCGGGCCGGTTGCGCAGCTAATCGGCGGACCGCAGATCCGGACGCTGACGCTCCGTTGAATTACCTGACGTGCACGCGCGTCCATGACTTGGTGGCAGCTTCTTCACATCCTCGCCGGTTTTCTTTCCGACGTCCGGACATTTGCTCGTTCGACGAACGGGACATTACCGCCCCAACCCGCTTATGCGCAGGTCAGCGTGGTGACGCGGCCCAGGAGAGGCTGCGCCGACTGCGCATTCGCTGTGCAGATTCCTTGAAGACCCGCCAGTTTTTACGGCACGCGGCCGCGACGGCGCCGCAGAACGTGTGCGCGCGGTACCGGCGAGCCGGCGTGAATGTTGCACCGGCATGAACTGCGCCCGATTCGCCCGGACTTGTTGAGCGGTATTGCGCGTGCGGAACGTATGGAAGGGAATCATCCGCACTCTCCCCATGCTATTCGCATGGAAATGGATCGAGTGACCGGAGAACGGACATAACCGCATAACGGTGCGGCATCGAAGCGGCGGCCGTCCCCCTGTCCCGCCGTCACCTGTGCCCACCCCGGTGGCAGCCGCCCGGGGGCTGGGGCACCGTGAAAGGACGCTGCGGGGCCGGCGCCCCGGGAAGGAGCCGTGCGTGGAGCCCGTCGAGGCGCTGGAGCGGATCGCGTTCCTGCTGGAGCGGCAGGGGGCGGTGCCCTATCGCGTCCAGGCGTTCCGCACGGCCGCGGCGGTCATCGGCGCGCTGCCGCCCGACGAGGTCCGGCGGCGCGCCCGCGGCGGCGCGCTGGGGCGGGTCAAGGGGCTGGGCCCCAAGACCACCCGGGTGGTCGAGGAGGCGCTCGCGGGCGTGCGGCCCGAGTACCTGTCAGGCCTGGAGGAGGCGGGCGGTCCGCTCGTCGACGGGGAGCTGGGGCAGCGGCTGCGGCGGGCCCTGCGCGGCGACTGCCATCTGCACTCGGACTGGTCGGACGGCGGCAGCCCCATCGAGGCGATGGCCCGTACCGCCCGCGACCTCGGCCACGAGTGGTGTGTGCTGACCGACCACTCCCCCCGGCTCACCGTCGCCCGCGGGCTGACCGCGGAGCGGCTGCGCGCGCAGCTGGCGCTGGTGGCGGAGGTGAACGAGCACCTGGCGCCGTTCCGGCTGCTGACCGGGATCGAGTGCGACATCCTCGACGACGGCTCGCTCGACCAGGAGCCGGAGTTGCTGGCGCAGCTCGATGTCGTGGTCGCCTCGGTCCACTCCAAGCTGCGGATGGACCAGGGCCCGATGACCGAGCGGCTGCTCGCCGCGGTCCGCAATCCCCTGGTGGACGTCCTCGGCCACTGCACCGGGCGGCAGATCACCGGCAAGCCGCGCCCGGAGTCCCGCTTCGACGCCGGGGAGGTCTTCGCGGCCTGTGCCGAGCACCGCACCGCGGTGGAGATCAACTGCCGCCCCGACCGCTTCGATCCCCCGCGCCGGCTGCTCCGCCAGGCGCTGGCGGCGGGCTGCCTGTTCGCGATCGACAGCGACGCGCACGCCCCCGGCCAGCTGGACTGGCAGATCTACGGCTGCGCCCGCGCCGAGGAGTGCGGCGTCCCGGCGGACCGGATCATCACCACGTGGACGGAGCACCAACTCGCCACCTGGACCCGGACCGGCCGCACCCCGCACCGGTGAGCGGACGCGGGGTCAGGCCGACGCGGGGTCAGGAGGCCCGGACGCGGGCTTCGCGGGAGGCGCGGCGGCGGGCTTCGCGGGCGGCTCGGCCGCGGCCGGAGTGAGCCGCAGCGCCACGACATAGGCGACGACCACGGCGACGATGACCAGCGGCATCACGGTCAGTCCGCTGCCGCCCAGCAGCAGGGTGGCCAGCAGCACCGAGGTCATCGGGAGCTTGAGCATCGCGACCCCCATCGCCCCGACGCCCATCGCGAAGGCCGCGGTCAGCGACAGGCCGGGCAGATGGGAGAGCGCCACCCCGCCCGCCGCGCCCAGGAAGAGCGCGGGAAAGATCGGGCCGCCCCGGAAGGCGCTCAGCGACACGCAGTACGCCAGGCCCTTGCACAGGATCAGCAGCAGCAGTGCCGCCACCGTGTAGCCGGTGCTGTCCCGGAACAGCGAGCCCAGCGCCGACTCGCCCGAATAGAGCATCTCGGTGGCCGACTTGCCGGTGGCCGCGGCGAACGCCACCGCCAGGGCGCCCACCACCAGCCCCATCAGCATCGTCATCGGCACCCGGTGGCGGACCACACGGCCCTGGAGGAACGTGGCGAGCCGCCGGACGCCGGTCGCCGCGAACGCCGCGAGCACCCCGATGACCAGCGCCCAGCCGAACTCCGGGAGCGTCGGCCCGGCGGCCTTGGGGACGTCGTGCAGCGCCAGCGAGTACGTCCCCAGGCCGGTCCAGTCCCCCAGCCCGGTGAAGACGAGCGCGCCGATGCCGGCCGCGAGCAGCCCGGGCACCAGCACGATCCCCAGCATCGGACCGCCCAGCCCCGACACCTCCATCAGGAGGAACGCGCCCAGCAGCGGGGAGCCGAGCAGTGCGCTGACCGCCGCGAAGCTGCCGGCGGCACCCACCGCGGCGGCCGCCCGCTCGGGCATCCCCCGGTTCAGCAGCCGTACGGCGCCCAGGGCCAGGCCGCCGCCGAGGGCGATCAGCGGCGCCTCCGGGCCGAGCACCGCGCCGAAGCTGAGCGAGGCCAGGGCGGCGAGCACGACACCGGGGAGCGCGGAGAGCGGGGGCGCGCCGCTCAGCGCCAGCCCGTCGGCCGGCTCGTGACCGCCCTGGCCCGGCAGATGACGGATGGTCAGCCCGACGAGCAGGCCGGCCAGCACCAGCAGCGGGACGGGCCACCAGATCGGTGTGCCGGCGAAGCCCAGCGCGCGCGGGAGGTCGGTGTAGAGCAGCGGTTCCAGGGCGTGGACCAGCGCGAGGAAGCCGAAGGCGACCGCGCAGACCGGGAAGCCCACCACCGCCGCCACCAGCAGGAGCTTGAGGTATCCGCGGTCGCGCACCGGCGCGTACGGATCCTGCGGCGCAGTGGCCGCTGGGCCGGTCGGACCGACCGACATGCGCCTCGCCTCCTCGGAACCGGGGCTGCCCCGGCGCCCGCCCGGGCCGCCGCCGAGACGAGCCTGCCACGGCGGGCGGGGGCCGGCATCTCCGGCGCGGCCGGGCGGGTTTCGGGCCGGACGGTTCCGGGCCGGGCGGGGTCCGGGGCGTGCGGCGGGCGCACAGGCGCGGCGGCGGCGCCGTCAGCCCTGCGCCTCCGCCGCCTCCCGCAGGGCGGCCAGGACCGGGCGGAGCAGCGGATGCTCGCCGGCTCCGCGGCGTACCGCGGCGAAGACCCGCCGGGTGGGGGCCACGCCGTCGACGGGCCGGACCACCACGCCCGTGAGGTCCATGTCCCGCAGGGCCGAGCGGGGGACGAGGGCCACCCCCGCCGCGGCCGAAGCGAGCGAGACGACCGCGCGGAAGTCGTCGGAGGAGTGCTCCAGCCGTGGCTCGAAACCGGCGTACTCGCAGGCCAGGACGACCACGTCATGGCAGGGGTTGCCCGGGTAGGGGCCGATCCAGTCGTCGCCCGCCAGGTCGGCCACGGCCACCTGCGCCTCGTCGGCGAGCCGGTGGCCGGGCGGCAGGACCGCGTCGAACGGCTCGGCGTAGAGCGGGACGCGGGTCAGCCGCGGGTCGTCGGCGCGGGGCGCGCCCCGGTACTCCACGGCCACCGCCACATCGACCTGCCGGTCGAGGACCATCAGCAGGCTGGCGTCGCCCTCGGCGTCCTGGACGCGGACCCGGATGCCGGGAGCGGTACGGGCCAGCTCGGTCAGGGCGGGCGCGACGACCAGGCCGATGCCGGTGGCGAAGGCCGCGACGGTCACCGTGCCGGCCTCGCCCGAGCCGTAGGCGGCGAGCTCGGACTCGGCACGCTCCAGCTGGGCGAGGACGGCGTTGGCGTGGGTGAGCAGGATGTCGCCCGCGGCGGTCAGCCGGACGCCGCGGGCGCTGCGCTCCACCAGTCGGTGGCCGGTCTCCTGCTCCAGGGCGGCCAGCTGCTGGGAGACCGCCGAGGGGGTGAGGTAGAGCGCGGCGGCCGCGGCGGTGACCGTGCGGTGGTCGGCCACCGCACGCAGGATGTGCAGCCGTCGTGCTTCGATCATGCTTCCAGTCTCGCAGGAGCTGACCGGGGGCCGCCTCAGCCGCCGAGCGCGGCCCTCGCGTCCACGAACGCGTCGACCGCGCGGTTGACGTCCTCGGTGGAGTGCGCGGCGGACAGCTGGACCCGGATCCGGGCCTGGCCCTGCGGGACCACGGGGTAGGAGAAGCCGATGACGTACACCCCGCGCTCCAGGAGCAGCTCCGCCATCCGGGCCGCCTCGGCCGCGTCGCCGATCATGACGGGGGCGATGGCGTGGTCGCCGGGGAGGACGTCGAAGCCCTCCGCGGTCATCCGGGAGCGGAACAGCGCGGTGTTCTCGCGCAGCCGATCGCGCAGCTCACCCGCCGACTCCAGCAGGTCCAGGACCTTCAGCGAGGCGGCGGCGATCACCGGGGCGAGCGAGTTGGAGAAGAGGTACGGGCGCGAGCGCTGGCGCAGCAGGGCGACGATCTCGGCGCGGGCCGCGACATAGCCGCCGGAGGCACCGCCGAGGGCCTTGCCGAGGGTGCCGGTGATGATGTCGACGCGGTCCATCACGTCGTGGAGTTCGGGGGTGCCGCGGCCGCCGGGGCCGACGAAGCCGACGGCGTGCGAGTCGTCGACCATCACCATCGCGCCGTACTGCTCGGCCAGGTCGCAGATCTCGCGCAGCGGGGCCACATAGCCGTCCATGGAGAAGACGCCGTCGGTGACGACCAGCTTGCGGCCGGCGCTGCCGGCCTCCTTCAGCTGGCGCTCCAGGTCGGCCATGTCGCGGTTGGCGTAGCGGAAGCGGCGGGCCTTGGACAGGCGGATGCCGTCGATGATCGAGGCGTGGTTGAGGGCGTCGGAGATGACCGCGTCGTCCGGGCCGAGCAGGGTCTCGAACACCCCGCCGTTGGCGTCGAAGCAGGAGGAGTAGAGGATCGTGTCCTCCTGGCCGAGGAAGCCGGAGAGCCGCTGTTCCAGCTCCTTGTGGACCTCCTGGGTGCCGCAGATGAAGCGGACCGAGGCGAGGCCGTAGCCCCAGCGGTCGAGCGCCTCGTGCGCGGCCGCGACGATCTCGGGGTGGTCGGCGAGGCCGAGGTAGTTGTTGGCGCAGAAGTTGAGGACCTCGCCGGGGTTGCCTCCCTCGGTGACCGCCACGGTGGCGGACTGCGGGGTGCCGATGACGCGCTCGGGCTTGTGCAGTCCGGCGGCGCGGATCTCCTCGAGGGTGCCGCGCAGTTCCTCGCGTACGGAGTCGAACATCAGGGATTTCTCCTGGAGTTGGGGTGGGACGGGCGGGCCGGTGAGGCGGGTCAGCTGGTCCAGTCGAGGATGATCTTGCCGCTCTGGCCGCTGGCGGCGTCGTCGAAGGCGGCGTCGAAGTCCTGGTACGGGTAGCGGCCGGTGATCACGGGCGCGAGGTCGAGACCGCCTTCGAGCAGCACGGACATCGCGTACCAGGTCTCGAACATCTCCCGGCCGTAGATGCCCTTGATCGTGATCATGGAGGTGACGATCCGGGCCCAGTCGACCGGGAACTGCTCGGCGGGCAGGCCGAGAACGGCGATCCGGCCGCCGTGCGTCATGTTGGCGATCATGTCGCGCATCGCCTCGGGCCGGCCGGACATCTCCAGTCCGATGTCGAAGCCCTCGCGCAGGCCGAGCGCGCGCTGGCCCTCGGCGATGGTGGTGTCGGCGACGTTGAGGGCCAGGCTGACGCCGACCTTGCGGGCCAGGGCCAGGCGCGGCTCGCTGACGTCCGTGATCATGACGTTGCGGGCGCCGGCGTGCCGGGCGACGGCCGCGGCCATGATGCCGATCGGGCCGGCGCCGGTGATCAGCACGTCCTCGCCGACCAGCGGGAACGACAGCGCGGTGTGCACGGCGTTGCCGAACGGGTCGAAGACGGCGGCGATGTCGAGGTCGACGGGGACGCGGTGCACCCAGACGTTGCCGGCGGGCAGCGCCACCAGCTCGGCGAACGCGCCGTCGCGGCCGACACCGAGGCCGATGGTGGAGCGGCACAGGTGGCGGCGGCCGGCCAGGCAGTTGCGGCACTTCCCGCAGACCAGATGGCCCTCGCCGCTGACCAGGTCGCCGGTCTTGATGTCGGCCACGTCGCGGCCGGTCTCCACCACCTCGCCGACGAACTCGTGGCCGATCGTCAGCGGGGTGTCGATGGACTTCTGGGCCCAGCCGTCCCAGGCGCGGATGTGCAGATCCGTGCCGCAGATGCCGGTGCGCAGGACCTTTATCAACACCTCGCCCGGGCCGATGACCGGTTCCGGCACGTCCATGAGCCAGAGCCCCGGCTCTGCTTTCTGCTTGACCAGCGCCTTCACGGATCGGCTCCCGTACGTAAGTGTGACCTGCCGGGGGCCCGCCGCGGCCGCCCGATCTTCGTCAGGAAATCTTCCCTACGCGGGCCGCCGGGTCCATCGAGGTTTTCTTAAGCGCGGTCACAGCTGCCCTTTACGCCCCGCTGTTTCCAGGGGTCACAGGGGTCCCAGGGGCTCGGGAAACCGCAGGAAATCGGCCGTCGAAATCGTCATGTACAGGTCAGAAGGTTGCGGTCGCACCGGTCACCGGCCCGACCGGGGTCGGCCCGGCCCCGCTCCGGAACCACCCGGACGGCGGGGGTCGGACTGCTCCGGACGGCCGGGCGGGCGGAGGGCGGCGGGTCGGCGGCGGGCGGCGGGGCGGATGTCCGGCGGGCGCGCGACGCCGGTCGGGCGCGCGGCGCCCGGGAGTGTAAACGTTCGCCCCCGCAAGCGTCGGAATTCATCACAGCGTGAGTGGCCGTGAGACGGGGGCGCACGGCGCTACGTAGGACTGAGTGCAACCACATGGGCGCCGATGCGACGCACCCCGGCCCCCGTGTGCCTGGTTCCTGTGCGTCCCTGGAGGTCAGTGAATTGAGCCACCGACATGTGAACAAGCGGACCGGTGCCATCGCCGGCGCCGCTGCGGCCGCAATCGCGGGCGCAGCGATCCTGCTCCCCAACGCCCACGCGAGCACGGATCAGCCGGCGGCCCCGAAGACGCTCAGCGCCCACTCGGCCACCGCGCTGGCCGCGTCCCTGAAGGCGGATCTCGGCGACCAGTCCGCCGGGTGGTACCTGGACGACGCCAACGGCCATCTGGTCATGAACGTCCTGTCGAAGGACGACGCCGCGAGCGTCACGGCGCAGGGCGCGGTCGCCAAGGTCGTGCAGAACAGCATGACCGCGCTGAAGGCCGGCGCGAAGACGCTGCGCACCAACGCCTCGATCCCCGGCACCGCGTGGTCGATCGACCCGAAGACCAACAAGATCGTGGTGGTCGCCGACAGAACGGTCACCGGCGCGAAGATGGCCCGGCTGAGCAAGACCACCGGCGGCATGGGTGCCGGCATGGTCACCGTGAAGCGGTCGCAGGGTGAGTTCAAGCGGTACGACGGTGGGGAGGCGGGGAGCGCGGCCGGCGGCGACGCCGGGCAGGCCGCGGGCGGCGCGGGTGACGCCGGGGCCGGCGGTGCGGGCGACGCGGCGGC
>NZ_BMND01000074.1 GCF_014646275.1 Streptomyces kronopolitis | reverse complement strand
GGCGCGGCCGCGCGGGCAGCGGCGCCGGTCACCGCCCAGCGGCCCGGGACATGGGACTCGGCGGGGCGGGCGAAGGGCTGCGGGAGGCCGCGGGCGTCCCGGGCGCGCCCGGCGGCCGGGCGGGCCGGGGCATGCGAGATCAGCTCCAGATAGATGCCACGAAATGCCGCGACGTTCTGCTCGACGGTGAACAGCTCCAGCGCCCGGGCCCGGGCCGCCGCGCCCAGCCTGGCCCTGCGGTCCGGGTCGGCGAGCAGCGCCCCGCAGGCCTCGGCGAGGGCCCGGGGGTTGCGCGGCGGGACCACCAGCCCGGTGCCGCCGATGACCTCGCAGACCGCGCCGACCTCCGTCGACACCGTGGCGCGGCCGCAGAACATCGCCTCCACCAGGGAGCGCGGAAAGCCCTCGACGACGCTGGAGAGCACCACCACCGCGCCGGCGGCGTAGGCGTCCTGGAGGGTCGGCACCTCGGGGCTGCCGATCTCCTCAAAGCTCACCGGACTCTCGCCGACGGTGCGGGCGTCGGCGGCCTCGTCGGGGAAGAGCTGGGCGGCCAGCGTCCGGCAGTGCGCGAGGTATCCGGGCGCCTGCGGGTCGCGGCCGGGCCCGCCGATGATCCGCAGGGTGGCCCGCGGCTCGGTCCGGCGGATCCCGGCGAAGGCGTGCAGCAGCGCGATCAGGTCCTTGGCGGGCTCGACGGCGCCGACCCACACCAGCGTCTTGGAGTCGTCGGCCGCGGCGTCCGCGACGGCGCCGAAGGGGCCGGCGTCCATGCCCGGGTAGACCGTGCGCAGCCGGGCCCGGTCGGCGCCGCAGCGCTCCTGCCAGCGCCGGGCGTGGGTGTTGCCGGGGGTGATCAGCGCGGCGCGGGCGTAGGCCTCGGCGGCCAGGGCGCCCTGGAAGGCGGCCAGCAGCGCGCGCACCGGGGCGCTCAGCGGCGACGCGGCGCCCGCGAGGTAGTGCTCGCGCAGCCGGACGCCGTACTCGGTGACCAGCAGCGGGGTGCCGAAGAAGTGGCCGGCCAGCAGTCCGGGGAGGGCGGCCGCGCCGGCGGAGGTGGCATGGCACAGGTCCACCCCGCCGAGCCCGGGTGCGCGCCGGTCGCCGTACCAGTCCAGGGACAGCGGCCGCAGCGCGCGTTCGAGCCGGGTGGTGACCGCCAGCAGGTCCTTGACCTGGGCACCGTGGGCGGCGGGCAGGGCGCGGGGGCCGTGGCAGGCGGCCTCCAGGATGCGTACGGCCTCCTCGGAGCGCAGCAGGGCGGGCAGCCCGCCGTGCTCCCCGGCGAGTTCGGCGAGCCCGTAGAGGCCGGTGGCGAAACGGTCCGCCTTGCTGGTCACGGGGGGATCGGGGGCGTCGTCGTCGGCGGCGACGCCCCCGATCACGGCCTGCTCGGCGCCGGGCGGCAGGGTGGCGAAGGCGGCCACCAGGTCGCCGAAGTGCCCGGCGAAGCGGCGCCGTTCACGACGGCCCGGGCCGCGGCCCCGGCGCTGCTCGGCGGCCCGGCGGTGCCCGGCGGGGAAGTCGCCCCACAGCGGCGCGCTGCGCACCAGCCGTACGTGTCCGGGGAGTTCGACCGGGCCCCGCGCCTCCTGGCGGGCGTCGGTGTGCAGGGCGTAGACCTCGAAGTCGTGGCCGGTGAGCCCACGCACGAGCCGGTCGCACCAGGCATGCGACTCGCCGTGCGCATACGGATAACCACCCTCGGTGAGCAGTCCAATTCGCACGAACGCACCCCCGTCCTCCCATATCGGCGCCCCTGGTGTCCCAGCGGCACGGCCGCCACCTGCAGGAAGAAGCTATGCAGAACGGCCGGTGGCGCGATGGACGGTTGTCCATCGCGCCACCGGAAGGGGTGAAACCACGTAACTTTCCGCCCGCGAGGGCGTTTCGACGCGCTATGCGGTCTCCGGGGGTGCGCGGCACTCGGCGGCGCCTCCCTGGAGGCCCGCCCCGGATCCGCGTCCGGGGGCGCCCGCGGCCGCAGGCTGAGTCAGTGCTCGGTGGGGAACGGCCAGGGGTTGGGGCGGCAGGTCACGCCGTCCGTCGTCAGGAACTTGGTCTGCTGCATCATCACGGGGGCCAGGGCGCCCTGCCGGGGGCAGGCCTCGTGGTTGTGCCCGAGGCGGTGGCCGACCTCGTGGTTGATGAGCATCTGACGGTAGGTCAGCATCTTGTCGTGGCCGTAGGTCTTGGAGCCCTGCGCCCACCGGTAGGCGTTGATCATGACGCGGTCGGTCGCCGCCGAGTCGCAGGAGACGTTCTCCTCGCGGGTGTCGAGACCCGACTTGGCGCACCACGCGGAGGTGGTCCCCGGGCTCGCCAGCGTGATCACGAAGTCGGCGTGGCCGGAGGACACCCGCTCGAAGGCCATCTTCCCGCCGTGCGCCCAGCTCCGGTCGTCGTTCAGGGTCTTGTGCACCGCCTCGGCGAAGAGCCTGCCGTCCAGCGGCAGTCCCTGCTCGATGTCCACGCGGTAGCGCAGCAGCTTGCCGTGCCCGGGGGCCTTGGCGGCGCCGGGGACCGGGGTGAACTTCCCGCCGGCGGTCAGATCCGCGGCCAGCGGGAAGGCCTTCGCCATCTGCGCGTCGTAGCCGAGGTGCTTGGCGTCCTGGGTGACGCGGGCGCGGGACCGGGAGGCCTCGTCGCCGGTGTCGTCGCCGCGGTCGGGCCCGCTGCGCGGCTGCGGTCCGGCGCCGGCCTTGTGCTGCTGGGCGACCTGACCCGCGATGACCACGGCGAGCACGGTGGTCACGGCCGCGGCCGCGGCGCCGGTGAACGTCCGGCCCTTGCCGCCCTTGCGGATACCGTGCCGCGACTCCTCCGGGCCTTCCTCGCCGCCCGGCTCCCCGTCGTGGGGACCGTGCGGACCGGAGCCCTCCGCGCCGGCCTCGTCCGGCTCCTGGGCCCGGTCGGCCGCCTCCCGCTCGAAGACCACCGACCGCCCGGTGGGCCGGCCGCCGGCGGTCATCGCGCCCGGGGCGGATCCGTATCCGCCGGCCGTGGGGCCCGCCGGGCGGGGTGCGCCGGCCCGGAACACATCGTCGTCGGGGTCCTCCACCGCACCCGGGGCGTCCGGGAAGGAGCGGGCGTCGAAGGCCTCGACGTAGTCGCGCCGCGGTCCCGGGGCGTCGCCCGGTGCGGTCGGCGACGGCCCGCCGGGCCGCTCCGTGCGCGGCCGGGGAATCCTCGGCGTGCCCGGTGCGGACAGGGACGAGGACGGCGCCGGGCCGGGGAGCGCGCCCCAGCCACCGCCCGGCTCGTGCTGTTCGGGGTGGCCGCCGCGGACCGGGTCGCCCTGGAGCGACTCGCGTCTGCGGCGCCCGGGGCCGGGTACGGAGGAGCCGCCCTCCGTGGGGCTCTTGCCGGGCGGACCGGCCGTCGGTGCGCTGTCCGCAACGGTCTCGGGCCGGCCTCGGCGGCTATGACGTCCCACGCTGCGTGTCAGCTCCTGCCCGCGTCCGCGGTCGCATCGGTCTCTTCACTGTCCAGCAGTTCGCGCACGGCGCGCGCCACCGCCTCCGGGTACTCCATCATCGCCACATGCCCCGCCTCCGGAAGCGTCAGCATCCGCGCACCGCGGAACGCCGCGGCCGCCCGCCGCGCCATCCGGAAGGACACCAGGCGGTCGCGACCACCGTAGACGAGAAGTGTGGGGGCGAGTACGCGCTCTGCCTGACGCCACAAATTATGCTGTCCGCCCAGCGTGTAGGCGTTCACCAGGCCGCGGGCCGAGCGCTCCATCACCTCCCAGAAATACGGGAGTTCCAGGCGCCGCGCGTATTCGTCGGCCGCGGAGTTGAACCCTTCCGGGCTGACCCGGCCGGGGTCGCCGTAGCACAGCGCCAGCACCTCGCGGGTGCGGCGCTCGGGCGTCCAGTCGTGGGTGAGCCGGCTGAACAGCCGGGCGATGCCGGGGACCGCGAGCAGCGCGGTGGGCACCGCCGTGCGCTGCGGCCGCAGTTCGGGCAGCGCCGGGGAGATCAGCGTCAGGGTGCGCACGAGGTCGGGGCGCACCGCCGCCACCCGGGTCGCCGCCGCGCCGCCCATGGAGTTGCCGAGGAGGTGGACGGGGCCGCGCCCGGCCGCGTCGAGGTGGCGGATGAGCGCGCGGGCCTGCGCCGAGACGGAATAGTTGCCGTCGTCCGGCGGCGGTGACAGCCCGAAGCCGGGCAGGTCGATCGCCTCGCCGTCCAGCCGGTCGGCGAGCAGCGGCATCAGGTCCGACCAGTTCTGCGAGGAGCCGCCGAGGCCGTGGACGTAGAGGGCGGGCTCGCGCGGGCGGGTGGCGCCGCCGTCCGCCGCGCCCGGGGCGGTGCGCCCCGCGGGAGGTCCGTCCGGCGACCGCAGGGCCAGCGTCAGACCGGGCAGGGTCACGGTGCGCACCGTCTCCGCCCCGCGCCGGCTGCTCCCGGCCGGGGGTACCGGGAGGGCGGCGGTCGCGGTGTCCGGCGACTCGGTCGAAGACATGCGTCGATGTTACGAGACGATCACGCCCCCGATCGTGTGCCCGCCGTCACACACCGCATCGCGCTGCCGCGGCCACTCTCCTACGCTCGTAGGCGAGGGCAGCCGCCCCGGCCCCTGCTTTCATGCCAGACGTCAGCCGACGGAACGAGCACGCGGAAGAAGCGAGCACGCGGAAAGGGAGCCACCATGCGCGTCGACCCGACAGATCCGGAGACCTTCGTGGACGAGAGCGACGCCACCGGCCTCGACGCCGAAGCACCGGAAGCGGACGCCGCCGAGCAGCACGCCGACCTCGCACCCCGGCGCGACGAACCGCTGACCGGCCCCGGCCCCGACGAGGCGAACGAGGCGGATCGCGCCGAACAGGCCCGGGTCGTGGAGCTGAACGAAGACGAATACCGATGACCTGGGACGTTATGTCGGCTTCCGGTAAGGGGGTCGGGCAGAAAAAACCGACCGGGACCGCGCACAGCCGGGTTACCCAAAAGTACGATGGCGGGCGCGGTGCACCACCTTGTACGGACCGCGTACGAACCAATCTCTGGGAGGCAGCGTGAGCGCCATCGAGCAGACCGAGGCGACGCGCCCGCGGGGCACACGCCTGCCACGTCGAGCGCGGCGCAACCAGCTTCTGGGCGCCGCCCAGGAAGTCTTCGTCGCGCAGGGCTACCACGCGGCCGCGATGGATGACATCGCCGAGCGGGCGGGCGTCAGCAAGCCCGTCCTGTACCAGCACTTCCCGGGCAAGCTCGACCTCTACCTCGCCCTGCTCGACCAGCACTGCGAGGCGCTGCTGCACTCGGTGCGTTCGGCGCTGGCGTCGACGACCGACAACAAGCAGCGGGTCGCGGCGACGATGGACGCCTACTTCGCGTACGTGGAGGACCCGGGCGGCGCCTTCCGGCTGGTGTTCGAGTCGGACCTCACCAACGAGCCGGCGGTCCGCGAGCGGGTGGACAAGGTGTCCCTGGAGTGCGCCGAGGCCATAAGCGCGGTGATCGCCGAGGACACCGGACTGTCGCGGGACGAGTCGATGCTGCTCGCCGTGGGCCTGGGCGGTGTCTCGCAGGTGGTGGCGCGCTACTGGCTGTCGTCGGAGAGCAAGGTCCCGCGCGACACCGCGGTGCAGCTGCTGACCTCGCTCGCCTGGAAGGGCATCGCCGGCTTCCCGCTCCACGGCAGCGACGCGCACTGAGCCCTGTTCGCTGCGGGCGTGGACCATGGCGCCCTGCGCTTCCCCGTACCGGGCTAATGTGTGCTGCGTACGGCGCGGATGGCCGCGCACCCAAGTGACCGTCGGAGGGACAAAAGCCGTGGAGGTCAAGATCGGCGTGCAGCACGCGCCCCGCGAGATCATTCTGGAGAGCGGGCAGTCTGCCGAAGAGGTGGAGAGCGCGGTGTCCGAGGCGCTGAGCGGCACGTCTCAGTTGCTGACCCTGGTGGACGACCACGGTCGCAAGGTGCTGGTCCCGGCGGACCGGCTGGCCTATGTGGAGCTCGGCGAGCCGACCGCCCGCAAGGTCGGTTTCGGCACGCTCTAGCAGCACGAGCCCGAGGCGTCAGCCGGAGGCAGCAGGGGCGGCGGCCCGGGGGTGCACTCCGGGCCGCCGCCCCTTTTCCGGGTCCGCCCCGGGGCCCGTTCCGCCGACTTTGCGCAGATCAGGCCGTTCGAGTCGGTGCGGCTGAGCTGATCGGGCAGGGGACCGGTGCGCGGAGGGTTGCTGCCGGTGCCCCGTGGGTACGACCGCAACGACCGATTTGTTCGACGGTCGGTCTCGTCTCGCGGGAGGGAACAGCATGATCTTCGAAGCGCTCGGTGCCGTGCTCATCGGCTTCGCCATCGCCCTGTCCGCGACGCACTGGCTGCCGGACCGCTTCCCCGAGCGCACCCTCACGCTCGCCACGGGACCGGTCGCGGCGCTGCTCGGCGCGCTGCTGACCCGCTCGATCCTCGGCCCCGGCCATCCCGTTCAGGTGATGATCGCCGCGTGCGCCGTCGGTGCGGCCCTGCTGTCGGTCCTGGCCCGTCCGCCGCACCGCCGTCTTCGGCGGCCCACCACCACACTGAAGGGGCACCGGACGGCCTGAAACCGCCCGGCGCCGCCCCCGCGTCAGGCCGCGAGCCCCAGGGCCGCCATCCGCTTGGTGTGCGCCTCGGTGATCCGCGAGAACATCCGGCCGACCTCGGCCAGGTCGAACCCGTCGGCCACGCCGCCCACCAGCATCGTGGACAGCGCGTCGCGGTCCGCGACGACCCGCTGCGCCTGCGAGAGCGCCTCGCCCATCAGCCGGCGGGCCCACAGCGCGAGGCGTCCGCCGACCCGCGGCTCGGCCTCGATGGCCGCGCGCACCTTCTCCACGGCGAACGACGCGTGCCCGGTGTCGTCCAGCACGGCCAGCACCAGACCGCGGGTGTCGGAGTCCAGCCGGGCCGCGACCTCGCGGTAGAAGTCACTGGCGATCGAGTCGCCGACATAGGCCTTGACCAGGCCCTCCAGCCAGTCGGAGGGGGCGGTCTGGCGGTGGAACTCGTCGAGGGCGGCGGCGAACGGCTCCATCGCCTCGTTCGGCTCCGCCTCGATCTGCGCGAGCCGGTCCCGCAGCCGCTCGAAGTGGTGGAACTCCGCCGAGGCCATCTTGGCGAGTTCGGCCTTGTCGTCCATCGTCGGCGCGAGCTTCGCGTCCTCCGCCAGGCGCTCGAAGGCGGACAGCTCGCCGTAGGCGAGCGCGCCGAGCAGATCGATCACGGCGGCCCGGTACTGCGGGTCGACGGATGCCTTCGCCCAGTCCTGGGCGGCGATCCCGGTGTGTTCTTGCGCGTTGGCCGCGGCGTTGTCAGGCGTTCCCATGACCGGCACAATAGCCCGCTCGGCGGCCGGGGGAAGGGGCTGGTCAGCCACGGCCGTTCCCTCGTACGAACGACGGCCGCCACCGGCTCCCGGGGCCCCGCCGGGCCGTGATGTTTTCCTCACTCATACAAGCCTTCGGATGGACGCGCCATATCCGGGGTACAGTGGTATGCAGACCTGCCGAGTATCGGTGGGTCGTTCCACGAAGCGGATGCCCGGTCGGTGGCCCGATCGGCTCCAACCCGACCGCCCTCTGACGCGGCGCGTACGAATGGTGCGCAGCGCAGGAGGGACACCGCTCGCGGCAGGAGTGCCTGAGCGTTGGCAGTGGTCCCGCCCCACCGGCCGTCTCAAGGCCGGCCCCGTACGAACCCGTACGACGGTGCGGTACGACCCCCTTCGCCGCCTCACGCCGCGTCTCACAGAAGAGGCAAGATTCTGTCTACGTTCCGAGACCTCGGGATTTTCCCCGAGACGGCCGAGGCCCTTGAAGCCGTCGGCATCATCTCCCCCTTTCCCATCCAGGAGCTGACGCTCCCCGTCGCCCTCTCCGGCAACGACGTCATCGGCCAGGCCAAGACCGGCACCGGCAAGACGCTGGGCTTCGGCCTGCCGCTGCTGGAGCGCGTCACGGTCCCCGTGGACGTCGAGGTCGGCCGGGCGCGTCCCGATCAGCTGACCGAGGCGCCGCAGGCCCTGGTCGTCGTGCCCACCCGCGAGCTGTGCCAGCAGGTCACCAACGACCTGCTCACCGCCGGCAAGGTGCGCAACGTCCGGGTGCTGGCCATCTACGGCGGCCGGGCCTACGAGCCGCAGGTCGAGGCGCTGAAGAAGGGCGTCGACGTCGTCGTCGGCACGCCCGGCCGGCTGCTCGACCTCGCGGGCCAGCGCAAGCTGGACCTCTCCCAGGTCAAGAGCCTGGTCCTGGACGAGGCCGACGAGATGCTCGACCTGGGCTTCCTGCCCGACGTCGAGAAGATCATCCAGCTGCTGCCGGCCAAGCGCCAGACCATGCTGTTCTCCGCGACCATGCCCGGCCAGGTCATCTCCCTGGCCCGCCGCTACATGTCGCAGCCCACGCACATCCGCGCCACCGCGCCGGACGACGAGGGCCAGACCGTCGCCAACACCGCCCAGCACGTCTTCCGGGCCCACTCCATGGACAAGCCGGAGATGGTCGCCCGCATCCTCCAGGCCGAGGGCCGCGGCCTGGCGATGGTGTTCTGCCGTACCAAGCGGACCGCCGCCGACATCGCCGACCAGCTCGCGCGCCGCGGCTTCGCCTCCGGCGCGGTCCACGGCGACCTCGGACAGGGCGCCCGTGAGCAGGCGCTGCGCGCGTTCCGCAACGGCAAGGTCGACGTCCTGGTCTGCACCGACGTCGCCGCCCGCGGCATCGACGTCGAGGGTGTGACGCACGTCATCAACTACCAGTCGCCCGAGGACGAGAAGACCTACCTGCACCGCATCGGCCGTACCGGCCGCGCGGGCGCCAAGGGCACCGCGGTCACCCTCGTCGACTGGGACGACATCCCGCGCTGGAAGCTGATCAACAAGGCGCTGGACCTGGCGTTCGACGAGCCGGAGGAGACCTACTCCACCTCCGCGCACCTCTACGAGCAGCTCAGCATCCCCGCGGGCACCAAGGGCGTGCTGCCGCGCGCCGAGCGGACCCGTGCGGGGCTGGCCGCCGAAGAGGTCGAGGACCTGGGCGAGACCGGCGGCCGCGGCCGCGGGCCGCGCCGGGGAACCGCCGTCGAGGAGGAGCGCCCCCTGCGCACCCGCACCCCGCGGCGGCGGCGCCGCACCCGTGGCGGCGCGGCGCCGGACGACTCCGCCGCCCCCCAGACGCAGCCGGCCGCGGACGACGTGAGCACGGAGGCCGCCGAGCCGCGGCAGCCGCGCCGGCGCCGCCGGACCCGTGGCGGCCAGTCCGCCGCGGTGCCCGCTCCGGCCGCCGCGGAGGCGGT
>NZ_BMND01000073.1 GCF_014646275.1 Streptomyces kronopolitis | reverse complement strand
GGGGTGTGTTGTCGGACTGCTTCGCTTTACGTCCGACAACACACCCCTCCGCCCCTGCCCCCTCCCGTAGTTGTGGGGCCCCACCCCGGTGGGGGGGGAAGAGTCAAAGACAAAAACCAGAAGCTCGGCCCATCCATGAGGAGGCCGAGCTTCTGGCTTTTTGACCACTCCCCCCACCGGACGGGGGCGCCGATCCGGACGGGAGGGGGTGGGCCGGAGGGGCCTGTGTGTGGACGTAAAGCGAAGCAGTCCACAACACAGGCCCCGCAGGCCCACCACCGCCACCCACCACACACCAAAGGCGCCCCCGCCCAACCACAACCCACCCCCGCCGGAGGCGAAACGTGGGAAGCGGGCTACGAGCCCAAAACCGTGGAGAGGAACTCTCCTACCCACGCGAGCAGCTCGCGCCCAACCACCGGCTTGCCGCCGACCTTCCCCGTGGTCGGCCTCGGCACCAGCACCTGGCGGGTGGCCGGCTTGAGCACCGTACGGGGGTACAACCGCTTCAGGCGCAGCTCCTGGGACTCGCGCAACTCCACGGGGCCGAAGCGGACGTTGGTGCCCTGGAGCGTGATGTCGGCGACCCCGCAGGCGCGGGCGAGCATCCGCAGGCCGGCGACCAGCAGCAGGTTCTCGACCGGCTCGGGGAGCTTGCCGTAGCGGTCGGCCAGCTCCTCGCGGACGGCCGCGATGTCCTCCTCCGAGGAGGCGGAGGCGATGGCGCGGTAGGCCTGGAGGCGCAGCCGCTCGCCGGGCGCGTAGTCGTGCGGGACGTGGGCGTCCACCGGGAGTTCGATCTTGACCTCGAGCGGGGGCTCCTCCTCCACGCCGCCCTCCAGGGAGGCGCGGTAGTCGGCGACCGCCTCGCCCACCATCCGGACGTAGAGGTCGAAGCCGACGCCGGCGATGTGGCCGGACTGCTCGCCGCCCAGGAGGTTGCCCGCGCCGCGGATCTCCAGGTCCTTCATGGCGACGTACATGCCCGCGCCCATCTCGGTGTGCTGGGCGATGGTCGCCAGTCGCTCGTGGGCGGTCTCGGTGAGCGGCTTCTCCGGCGGGTAGAGGAAGTAGGCGTAGCCGCGCTCGCGGCCGCGGCCCACCCGGCCGCGCAGCTGGTGGAGCTGGGAGAGGCCGAAGTTGTCGCCGCGCTCGACGATCAGGGTGTTGGCGTTGGAGATGTCGATGCCGGACTCGACGATCGTGGTGGAGACCAGGACGTCGAACTTCTTCTCCCAGAAGTCGACGACGACCTGCTCCAGCTGGGACTCGCCCATCTGCCCGTGCGCGGTCTGGATGCGGGCCTCGGGGACGATCTCGCGCAGCCGGGCGGCGGCGCGGTCGATCGACTCGACGCGGTTGTGGATGTAGAAGACCTGGCCCTCGCGCAGGAGTTCACGGCGGATGGCGGCGCCGATCTGCTTCTGCTCGTAGGGGCCGACGAAGGTCAGGACCGGGTGGCGCTCCTCGGGCGGGGTGGTGATCGTCGACATCTCGCGGATGCCGGTGACGGCCATCTCCAGGGTGCGCGGGATGGGGGTGGCGGACATCGTCAGGACGTCGACGTTGGCGCGCAGCTTCTTCAGCTGCTCCTTGTGCTCGACGCCGAAGCGCTGCTCCTCGTCGACGATGACCAGGCCGAGGTCCTTGAACTTGGTCTCGGAGGAGAACAGCCGGTGGGTGCCGATGACGAGGTCGACGGAGCCTTCCCGCAGCCCTTCGAGGACGGCCTTGGCCTCGGTGTCGGTCTGGAAGCGGGACAGCGCCCGGACGTTGACCGGGAACTGGCCGTAGCGCTCGGTGAAGGTGCCCAGGTGCTGCTGGACGAGCAGCGTGGTCGGGACGAGGACGGCGACCTGCTTGCCGTCCTGGACGGCCTTGAAGGCGGCGCGGACCGCGATCTCGGTCTTGCCGTAGCCGACGTCGCCGCAGATCAGCCGGTCCATCGGGACCGACTTCTCCATGTCCTCCTTGACCTCGGCGATGGTGGTGAGCTGGTCGGGGGTCTCCGCGTACGGGAAGGCGTCCTCCAGCTCGCGCTGCCAGGGGGTGTCCGGGCCGAAGGTGTGGCCGGGCGCCGCCATCCGCGCGCTGTACAGCTTGATCAGGTCGGCGGCGATCTCCTTGACGGCCTTCTTGGCGCGCGCCTTGGTCTTGGTCCAGTCGGCGCCGCCGAGCCGGTGCAGGGTGGGCGCCTCGCCGCCGACGTACTTGGTGACCTGCTCCAGCTGGTCGGTGGGGATGTAGAGGCGGTCGCCGGGCTGGCCGCGCTTGGCGGGGGCGTACTCGACGAGGAGGTATTCGCGGGTGGCGCCCTGGACCGTGCGCTGCACCATCTCGATGTAGCGGCCCACACCGTGCTGTTCGTGCACGATGAAGTCGCCAACCTCGAGGGTCAGCGGGTCGATGGTCTTGCGGCGGCGGGCCGGCATCCGGGTGCCGTCCTTGCCGGCCGCCTTCTGGCCGGAGAGGTCGGTCTCGGTCAGCACGGCGAGCTTGAGCCCCGGGTCGACGAGGCCGTTGTCGAGCGAGCCGCAGGAGACGTGGACGACGGAGGGGGAGATCTGCGGGAGGTCGGCGTCCAGGCGGGCGGCGATGCCCTCCCCGCCCAGGACCTCGACCGTGCGGGCCGCGGGGCCGTGCGCCTCGGTGACATAGACGGTGCGCCAGCCGTCGGCCAGCCACTGCTTGGTGTCGGCCAGCGCGCGCTGGGTGTCGCCGCGGTAGGTGTCGGGGGCGTGCATGCCCAGCTTGAGGCTGTCGCCGTCCGCCGACAGGTCCTCGTCGGCCGCGAAGGGGGAGACCGACCACCACATCATGCCCAGCTCGCGGGCCCGGTCGCGGACGTCCGCGATGCCCCACAGGGACGCCGCGCCGACATCGATCGGCGCCGCTCCGCCGCCGGCACTGGCCGCCCACGACGCCTGGAGGAACTCCAGGCTCGTCGCCACCAGGTCGGCGGCCCGGGTCCGTACCCGCTCCGGGTCGCAGACCACCGCCATGCTCCCCTTCGGCAGCACGTCCAGCACCAGTTCCATCTCGTCGACGAGCACCGGGGCGAGCGACTCCATGCCCTCCACCGCGATGCCCTCGGCGATCTTGCCGAGGAGTTCGCCCAGCTCGGGGTGGTCCTCGGCGAGGGCGGCCGCCCGGGCACGGACGTCCTCGGTCAGCAGCAGCTCGCGGCACGGCGGCGCCCACAGGCCGTGCTCGGCGACCTCCAGGGACCGCTGGTCGGCGACCTTGAAGTAGCGGATCTCCTCGACGTCGTCGCCCCAGAACTCCACCCGCAGCGGGTGCTCCTCGGTCGGCGGGAAGACGTCCAGGATGCCGCCGCGGACCGCGAACTCGCCGCGCTTCTCGACCAGCTCCACGCGGGCGTAGGCGGCCGCCGCCAGCCCGTCGACGATCTCCGCGAGATCGGCGCTCTGCCCCGACCGCAGACTGACCGGCTCCAGCTCGCCCAGCCCCTTGACCTGCGGCTGGAGCACCGAGCGGACGGGGGCGACGACGACGGAGACCGGGCCGGCCGTCGGGTCGTCGGCGCGCGGGTGGGCCAGTCGGCGCAGCACCGCCAGGCGCCGGCCGACGGTGTCCGAGCGCGGCGAGAGCCGCTCGTGCGGCAGCGTCTCCCAGGACGGGAACTCGACGACGGAGTTGTCCTCGCCGGCCGGCATCAGGCTGCGCAGGGCGGCGGCGAGGTCCTCCGCCTCCCGGCCGGTGGCGGTCACCGCGAGCACCGGGCGGCCGGACCGCCGGGCGAGCGCGGCGATGGCCAGCGGGCGGGCGGCCGGCGGCCCCACGAGGTCCACGTGCGGCCGGTTTCCGTCGGCCGCGGCCTGCACCGCTTCGGCGAGCGCCGGGTCCTGTGCGACGGCGTCGAGCAGACCAGTCAGGCTCATGAAAAAGGTTCCGTCCCAGCGAGGCGAACAACGCAGCAGCCCGACACGTCGCACGGGCCGGGGTTGCCAAGAGTACGCCCGCCCGCCACCCGGCCGGACCCGAACCGGGACAGCCCGGCGCCCCCGGGCGCCCGCCTCCCCGCGGGCCCGGGCGCGGTTCCCTCCCCCGGCGCCCGCATGGAAGGGTGCACGGTACAACGACATCGGAGGGGGAACGAACGGTGAGCGGAAGCACCCGGCATACCGGCCACGGCGGACCAGAGGCCCTGCGCACGGCGGGCCCGCCGCCCGCGGGACCACCGCCCCGCCCGGTCGTCGCCGCCCTCATGCTCGGGATGGCGCTGGCCGCGCTCGACTCGACGATCATCGCCACCGCCGTCCCGCAGATCGTCGGCGACCTCGGCGGCTTCGCGGTCTTCTCCTGGCTGTTCTCCGGCTACCTGCTGGCCGTCACCGTCACCCTGCCCGTCTACGGCAAGCTCTCCGACACCTTCGGCCGCAAGCCCGTCCTGCTCACCGGCATCGCACTCTTCCTCGCGGGGTCGCTGGCCTGCGCGGCCGCCTGGAACATGGCCGCGCTGATCGCCTTCCGGGTGGTGCAGGGGCTGGGCGGCGGCGCGCTCCAGGGCACCGTGCAGACCATCGCCGCCGACCTCTACCCGATGCGGGACCGGCCCCGGATCCAGGCCCGGCTCTCCAGCGTCTGGGCGGCCTCGTCGGTCGCCGGGCCCGCGCTGGGCGGGGTGCTGGCCGCCGGCGTCGGGTGGCGGTGGATCTTCCTGATCAATCTGCCGGTGGGGGCGGTGGCCCTGTGGCTGATCGTGCGGCACTTCACCGAGCCGCAGCGCGGTGCGGGCCGCGCCCTTGACCGCCGCTCCCGCATCGACTGGCCCGGCGCGCTGGCGATCTTCGCGTCCGGCGGGCTGCTGCTGACCGCCCTGGTGCAGGGCGGGGTGGCCTGGGGCTGGCTCTCCGTGCCGTCGCTGCTGCTGTTCGCCGGCAGCGCGGGCTGCGCGGCGCTCACCGTCCTCATCGAACGGCGGGCCGCGGAGCCGATCATTCCGGGCTGGGTGTGGCGCCGCCGCCCCCTGTGCGCCGTCAATCTCGCGCTGGGCGCCCTGGGGCTGCTGATGGTCGCGCCGACGGTGTTCCTGCCGACCTACGCGCAGGCGGTCCTGGGCCTGGGCCCGACCGCGGCCGGCTTCGTGCTGTCCGTGATGACCCTGAGCTGGCCGGTCTCGGCCGCCCTGAGCAGCCGGGTCTACACCCGGCTCGGCATCCGCAACTGCGCGGTGCTCGGCATCGCCGCGGCCGGCGCGATCCTGCTGGCCTTCCCGCTGCTGCCCTACCCCGGCGCGGCCTGGCAGCCGGCCCTGATCATGCTGGCGCTGGGCGCCGCCCTCGGCCTCTTCCAGCTCCCGCTGATCATCGGCATCCAGTCCTCCGTCGGCTACCGGGAACGCGGCACCGCCACCGCCTCCATACTCTTCTGCCGCCAGGTCGGGCAGTCGCTGGGCGCCGCGCTCTTCGGCGCGCTGGCCAACGCCACCCTCAACGCCCGCCTCGCCGAGGCCCCTTCGGGCATCCGCGGCGGTCTGCCCGACGACCTCGACGCGGTCTCCCGCGCGCTGGCCCACCCCGGCGCGCTCACCGCGCAGGCCACCGACTACCTCCGCCGCGCCGTCGACACCACCGTCGACCACGTCTACCTGGGCGCCGCCGCGGCCGCCGCGCTCGCGCTGACCGCGCTGCTGGTGCTGGCGCCGCGGCGCTTCCCGGTGCACGCCGACGTCCGCTCCGCCGGCGAGGGCGAGGGCGGCGCCTGACGGCCCGGCGCCGGGGTCAGGAGTCCGCGCTGCCGCGGCTGCGGGGCACCTGGGTCTCGACGGTGTCCTCCGCGTCGGGACCCGTGGACCGGCCGGTCCGGCCGGGGCGGGCGCCGGGCCCGCTCTGCGCCGCGTCCGCACCGTGCTCCTCGGCCGCCTGCGGCTTCCCGGTGAGCGCCGCCAGGCTGGTGCGGACGTGCGCCATGTGGACCCGGACCTCGGCCCGCTCGGCGTCGTGCCCGGCCACGATCCGCTCCGTGGCCCGCTCGATGCGTTCCACCTCGGCGCGGGCCTGCGCCAGCATGCCGGCGGCGCGGCCGTCGGCGTCCTCCTGGCGGTGCCGGGCCTCCTCCTCGGCCTCCGCGTACCGCCGCTGGGCGTCGGCCCGGGCGTCCTTCCCCCGGGCGTCGAGGTCGATCAGCAGCCGGTCGGTCTCCGCCTCCTGCTCGGCGATGTCCTGCCCGGCCGCGTCCCACTCCTGGGACTGCCGCTTCTCCTGGTCGCACAGCAGCTGCGCGGTCCGCGCGCGCACCTGCGCCAGCGCCTCGGCCGCGTCGTCCCGCAGCTCCGCGGCCTCCTGGGCCGCCGTGACCGCCAGCTCGGCGGCCTCGCCGCGCGACGCCTCCTCGGTCCGCCGGCCCCACTCCTCCGCCTCGGTGCGCAGGGCGTACCCCGCGCGCTCGGCCGCGTCCCGGACCTCGTCGGAGTAGGCGGCGGCCTCGTCGCCGAGCTTCCGGGCCTCCCGCTCCGCCCCGGCCCGCAGCCGCGCCCCCTCGGACTGCGCGGTCGTGAAGATCAGCCGGGCCTCGCTGCCGAGGGACTCGAAGGTCTGCGGCGGCAGCTGCGCCACCTGGGCGCGCAGCTCGGTGAGTTCGGCCTCCATCTCGTTGGCCAGGACGGTGAGCCGTGCCGCGCGCTCCCAGCAGGAGTCGCGGTCGACCGAGAGCCCCTCCACGCGGCGGTCCACGTCCTCCGGCCGGTACCCGCGTCCCCGTACGGTCTCGAACCCGTGAGGCGAAACCGATGCACTCATCCTTCAAGCCCCTCTCCGCGCAATGACCCGCACTTCTCCTGGGAATCGGTGCGAAGCGCGCTCTCACGACAGTCCGCCTTACCCGACCCACCCCACAGGATGCGTCATTTATCGGCAGAAGTCGGAATCCGCTCGTCGTTACGCAGGGCCTGGAACAACCGGCTCGCCCCGTTCTCCTTCCACGGCAGCACCGAGCCGACACCGCTGACCATCACTCCGGGCCGCCGCACCGGCACCGTCGTCGCCGTCCCCGCGCCCGACGAGATCTGCCGCATCGACCTGCCCATACCCAGCAACTGCGCCACATCGGCGTCGTCGTCCACGCGCAGCGCCGCCAGCGAGGCGTCCAGGACCCGCTTGGACCGGGACGGGTCGAGGTACACGTCCGAGGACGCCATCCCGTCCGCCACCGCGCCCATCAGCTGCCGCTGGCGCTTCACCCGTCCGAGGTCCCCCTCGGGATCGGTGTACCGGGCGCGGACGTACGCCAGCGCCTCGGTGCCGTTCATCCGCCGGCAGCCGGCCGGGAAGTCCGCCCCCGACATCTCGTCCTTCAGCGGCTTGTCCAGGCACAGCCGCACCCCGTCCAGCGCGTCCACGATCTGCACGAAGCCCAGGAAGTTCACCTCGGCGTAGTGGTCGATGCGCAGCCCGGTCGCCTGCTCCACCGTTCGGGTGAGCAGCTGCGGGCCGCCGTCGGCGTAGGCCTCGTTGATCTTCCGGCTGCCGTGGCCCGGTATCGGTACGTAGCTGTCCCGCGGCAGGCTGACCAGCGTGGGGCCGTGCGCGCCGGAGTGCAGCACCATGATCGTGTCGGTGTTCTGTACCCGGCCGTTGCCGACGTGCAGATCCCTGCGCTGCCGCGGGGTCAGCTCACTGCGGCTGTCCGAGCCGACCAGCAGCCAGTTCGTGCCCTTGCCCGCGGCCGGCCGCCCGGCGTACCCGCCCAGCGCGGAGACGTGCCGCAGATTGCCCGCCGCCCAGAGGTACAGCCAGGCCCCGGCCGCGACCACCAGGAGCACCAGCACCAGCAGGGACACCAGCGTCGTGGGGAGCCACGACCACCGGCGGCGGCGCGGCCCCGGCAGGCCCGGGGGCTTTCCCGCCCGCCGGCGGTGCCACCACCGCGCGCGCTCCGCCCGGTACCCCGTCGGCGAGGACGACGAGGCGGAGAGCGGGGGTATCGGACGGCCCATATACGCATGGTCGGGGCACCCGGCCCGGACCGCAGTGCGAACGCGGCGGCCCCGACCCGCCGGCGCCGCTCACCCGGGCCCCGGACCGCGGCGCGGATCCGCGCCCGGCCGCCCCTAGGGGGTGTCGTTCGACCCCGCCATGACCCGAACGGCAGCCCCTACAGCAACCCGTCCCACATCTGCTCCAGCAGCACCGACCACCAGGTCTCCGGCGAGCCCAGCGCGGGCGGGTCCAGCGCGACCAGCTGCGCCTGGAAGTCGACGGTCCAGCGGCCCGCCTGCTCCGGGGTCAGCCCGTACCGCAGCCGCCACATCCGCCCCAGCATCGCCAGCGCCCGCACGAACTCCGGCAGCCCGGAGTTGACGAACTGCGGGGTCGCGGGCGCCCCGCCCGGCCCGGCCGCCAGCGGCAGCGCCACGATGTGCGCGCTCCCGTACTGCACACACAGCTGGCGGCCGAAGTCGTTGCCCATCACCAGATACGAGCCGGCGTCCGGGGCCGGCTGCACCCTGCGCTCGGCCGCCAGCTCCGCCAGCGTCGGCACCGGACGGGCCGGTGCCGCCTGTGCCCAGAAGAACGGCCCGAAGTCGACCGGCAGCCCGGCCCACACCAGCATCTGGGCCACCACGTCGGGCACCCCGTGGCGGGAGACCGCCCGCTGCTCGAAACGGAAGATCCCCTGCGGCCCGAAGGCCTGCTCCAGCTCCTGCCCGATCAGCTGCGGCGGCACCGGCGGTATCGGCTGCACCTGCGAGGGGTGCGGCAGCGGCACCCGCACCGGGGCCGGCCGTGCCGGACCGTCCGCGACCTGGTGCAGCTCGCCCTGGTGCTCGACGAGGTGCCGTACGCCCTGCTGGCGCGAGGCGTGGTCGCGGCCGTACGCGGCGGTGTGGCTGATCCGCACCTGCGGCCAGTTGTCCCGGATCATCCGGGCGCAGTAGCCGCCCGGCAGATCGCAGCACTCCAGCTCGGTGTGCAGCTCCAGCACCTGCTGCGGCGGCACGTTCATCCCGCGCAGCTCGTGCAGCAGCTGCCACTCGGGGTGCGGCGTCCCGGGCGCCGAGCGGCGGACGATCTTCTGCTCGGAGCCGTCCGGGGCGCGGTAGCTCAGGACGGCCATGTAGCCGGGGCCGACGGTCGGCTGACCGCCGGGCGCCGGCGGGTAGCCGTACGCCCCCGGGCCGCCGGCACCCTGGCCGGGGACCGGTCCGCCCGCGCCCTGCGCACCGTGCGGGGGCGGCGCGGGCCTGGGCGGCGCCGTGGGCACCCCCGGCGGGGGCACACCGGGACCGGCCGCGTGCGGCACTCCGGGGTCGAAGGTACGGGCACGGCGCAGATGCGGGGCCGTGCTGCTGGCATCGAAAACCTCGCAGA
>NZ_BMND01000072.1 GCF_014646275.1 Streptomyces kronopolitis | reverse complement strand
CGGGCGCCGCTCACCGGGCGCCGTCCCGTCCGGCCCCTTCGGGCCGCGGCCCGGGCGGCACCGTCGCGCGCCGACCACCGCTCCCCGGCTCCCCGCCGTGCCGCGGCACGCCGTCGCCGTCCCGCGGGGCGCCGGGCTCCGCCTCGGCCGCCGTCACCAGCTCCGGGTGCCAGCCGTGCCGCTCCAGGGAGGCCACCAGCGCCCGGACCATCCGCGGGTCGAACTGCGCCCCGGCGCACTTGCGCAGCTCCTCGACGGCCGCCGGCACCGGCCGGGCCCGCCGGTAGGAACGGGTCGAGGTCATCGCGTCGAAGGCGTCGGCGACCGCCACCACCCGCGCGTACTCCGGGATGTGATGCCCCCTCAGCCCGTACGGGTAGCCGCGGCCGTCCAGCCGCTCGTGGTGGTGCAGGATGGCCGACCGCGCCTCCCCCAGGAAGCCGATGCCGCGCACGATCTCGTGCCCGTACTCGGGGTGCAGCTCGATGATCCGGCGCTCCTGCGGCGTCAGCGGGCCCTCCTTGCGCAACAGCCGGGTGGGGACGCCGAGTTTGCCGACGTCGTGCAGGATCCCGGCGAACCGCAGCACCTCCACGCGGTCCTCCGCCATGCCCAGCTCCCGCGCGATCATCACCGAGGCGCGCCCGACCCGTTCGCTGTGGCCGCGGGTGTAGCGGTCCTTGATGTCGACGGCCTGCACGAGGGCCCGCAGGGTGGCCTGGTGGGCGGCGCGTTCGCGGTGGCACCGGGCGAAGACCCAGCAGGACAGGCACATCGGCAGCAGCACCAGCAGCGCCGCCGGCGGCCCGTACGAGCTGCGCCACAGCACCGCCATCATCAACCCGGCCAGCCCGTGCACCAGATGCGGCCCCAGGGAGCGGGTCAGCAGCCCGCGCCAGGCGGTGCGCACGGGGTGCCGCTCGGCGGCGACCAGCACCCCGCCGTCGAGCGCCGCCAGCACCGCGCAGAAGGCCGCCGCGGCGGCCGCGGCGGGCAGCAGCAGGAGGGGGAACTGCGGTGCGGACAGCGGAGGGTGGCCGCCGGTGAGCCGGAAGACCTCGGCGGCCGCCCAGCACGCCGGCGCGAGTGCGGCGGCGTGCCAGATCCTGCGGGCGCCGGCCCGGCGGGCCTCGACCGGGCCGGTGAGCGCCCCGGGGACGGCGGTCAGCGCGGCCAGCGGCGGCGGCAGCAGGCAGACCCCGGCGAGCAGGACGGGGCTGGCCCAGCCGGCGGGGAAGCTCGCGGACCCCGTGGCGGGTCCCGCGGCGGTGGGCGCCCGGCCGCCCACCGTCGGGCAGCGGCGCACCTGTTCGCACAGCGCGTACAGCAGGGCCAGGGCCAGGGTGCTGCTCCAGGGGGCGTCGGCGCCCAGGCGTATCGCGGGGGCGGCGCACAGCGCCGCGGCCAGTGCGACGGCGCCGATATAGCCTCGCGCGGCCGCCGGAAGTCCCCGCATCGCGCCCTCCTCCCAACCCACCGGTGGCGCCCGCGCTCCGAAGGAGCCGGGACGGTCCCCGCGCGCCGTCTCAGCGGTGCGCTCGGGTCGGTGAGAATAGACGGGCTGGAGGGGCCCGGAAGGGGCATCGGGAAATCGAGCGGGACGAATCGCCCCGCCCCTCACCCCTTAGGGTGACGTGCCGCGGTTATTCGCTCCGCGCGGCCTCGGTCCGTGCATCGGCCGGACCGGCCTCGGCGGAACCGGCGCCGCCGGCCCCGGCGTCCGCCTGCTCGCGCTGCGCCTGTTCCCGCTTGGCCTGTTCGAGCACGCTCACCTCGGGCACGGTCTCCCCGGCCCGGATGAGGTCGATCCGGCCCATGACCTTGGACCGCAGGTCGCTGGGGACGTCGTCATGGCCGCAGCAGCGCTTGACGAGCTTCTTGACGGCCTGCTCCAGGCCGTACTTCTCCAGGCACGGCGAGCACTCGTCGAGGTGCACCTGGAAATCCGCGCACTCCCCCTCCGGCATCTCCCGGTCGAGATACTCGTAGAGGTGGTCGAGGACCTCGGAGCAGTCCTTCTCGTGCGGCTCTCCGCAGCTCATGATCCCGAGCCTTTCCGGTCGTGCGACTCCGACGTCCGCGCGGCCTGCGGGTCCGCAGCCCCCGCCCCGGCCGGGACCAGCCCGCGCTCACGGGCGTAATCCTCCAGCATGCCGCGCAGTTGGCGGCGGCCGCGGTGCAGTCGGGACATCACCGTGCCGATGGGTGTCCCCATGATGTCCGCGATCTCCTTGTAGGCAAACCCCTCGACATCCGCGAGGTAGACCGCGATCCGGAACTCCTCGGGGATGGCCTGGAGGGCGGCCTTCACATCGGAGTCGGGGAGGTGGTCCAGCGCCTGCGACTCGGCCGAGCGCAGCCCCGTCGACATGTGCGACTCGGCGCGCGCCAGCTGCCAGTCCTCGATCTCCTCGGCGGCGCTGCGCTGCGGCTCGCGCTGCTTCTTGCGGTAGGAGTTGATGAAGGTGTTGGTCAGGATGCGGTACAGCCAGGCCTTGAGATTGGTGCCCTCGCGGAACTGGTGGAAGGACGCGTACGCCTTGGCGTACGTCTCCTGCACCAGGTCTTCGGCGTCGGCCGGGTTGCGCGTCATCCGCAGCGCGGCGGAGTACATCTGGTCCAGGAAGGTCAGCGCGTCCCGCTCGAAGCGCGCGTTGCGCTCGGCGGTGCTCTCCTGAGCCCGCTCATCGGCCGTGCCGTCGGTCCCTGCGTCGGTACCGGTGACCGGACCCACCTCCTCCAACAGCGTCGTGGCCCCGGATGCGGACCCACCCGATTCGGAGAATAGACGACGATCCGGTGCCGCCGCCGCTCGGGCAAGGGCGGGCTGCGTCACCTGCATCTGCGACCACGACAGATCGGCGGCCGGGCGGGCGGGGCAAGCGATTCCCATGCGGCGGACTCCCATTCCTCATGCTTGGCCGGACGTACTCGGGCTACGACAGGCACAACAGCCCTGCCCGCCGCGGCATTCCCGGCCCGCGGGCAGCGCTTTCCGGCCGCGTTCCCGCCGCGTTCCCGGGCCCGACGCGTACCCAGCCGCCCCCTGCCCGCTCCCCAGGGCTTGACAAAACCGCTTGCCGCTTCGGCAATGGAGAGGTGACCGATGACGCGTACACGCACGTGCTCGCCGCGGTGGGCCCCCGGCTGCGGCGGCTGCGCCAGGAGCGCGGGGTGACCCTGACCGCGCTGTCCAAGGCGACCGGCATCTCGGTGAGCACCCTGTCGCGGCTGGAGTCCGGCGGCCGCAAGGCCACCCTCGAACTGCTGCTGCCCCTGGCCCAGGCCCATCAGGTGCCGCTGGACGAGCTGGTGGGGGCGCCGGAGGTGGGCGATCCGCGGGTGCGCGCCGCACCGGTGCGGCGGGCGCACCTGACCGCGGTGCCGCTGACCCGCCAGCCGGGCGGACTCCAGGCGTTCAAGCTGGTCATCGACCCGGTCGCGGGCCCGCCCGAGCAGCGCACGCACGAGGGGTACGAGTGGTTGTACGTGCTGTCCGGGCGGCTGCGGCTGCTGCTGGCCGACCGGGAGGTGGAGCTGCGGGCCGGGGAGGCCGCGGAGTTCGACACCCGGCTGCCGCACTGGTTCGGGCCCGCCGGCGACGCGTCCGTGGAGCTGCTGAGCCTGTTCGGCAGCCAGGGCGAGCGGATGCACATCCGGGCCCGTCCGCGCGGGCGGGGCGACGACTGACCCGCCGGGCGCCGCCGGGCGTCAGCCGAACATGCCGTCCAGCCAGGAGACCACCGCGTCCGTGAGCCGGCCCATCGACTCCGCCTCGCCGACGCCCGCCCGCTTCGGGACCGCGAACCCGTGGTCCCCGTGGGCGATCTCGGTCAGCTCGGTGCCCGGCGGGAACTCCTCGGGCCGTCCGAACGGGTCCCGGCCGCCCTGGACGACCAGCGTCGGCACCCCGGCACCGGTCAGCTCGTCTGCCCGCGACTTCTCCGGCCGGCCCGGAGGGTGCAGCGGGAAGCTCAGCGCCAGGACTGCCTGCGCGCCCAGGTCCCGCGCCGTACGGCAGGCCACCCGGGCACCGGCACTGCGGCCGCCGGCGACCACCGGCAGCCCCGGCTTCTCCAGCGCCGGCCACAGCGCGGTCCACCCGGTGTCGAGGGTCTTCGGCGCGGGCGCCACCTTCCGGCCCGCCACCCGCCACGGCTGCTCGACCAGCGCCACGGTGTAGCCGCGGGCCGGCAGCGCGGCCGCCAGGGCCCGCAGGTCGCGTGCCTCGATGCCGCCGCCGGCCCCGTGGCCGAGCGCCACCACGGCCCGGGCCGGCTCCGCCTCGCGGTGCCAGGTGATCCGGGCGTCGCCCGCCGGCGTCCCGACCGTCTCGGTCTCCCTCTCCGCTGTGCTCATCCCGGAACCTCGCCTCACTGGACCGTGCCGTCACCCGGCGCGCACCGTCCGCCCGGGGTCCCGGGCGCCGCGCCGCTCACCGCCCATCCTGCCCGCGCCACCGCCCGGACGGCACCGCAGCACGCCCGCCGGCGGCTCAGAACAGCGTGCCGACCTCCGGGCCGTCCAGCTCGGTGACCAGCTCGGGCCCGTTGTTGCGGACGTTGCTGACCTCGGTCGGCACCGGATAGGCGCGCATCATCCCGGCCGGCGGCGGTGCCAGCAGCGCCCGCAGCTCGTCGGGGTCGGTCCGGGCCGGGTCCAGCCAGGCGTCCCAGCGGTCCGGGGGCAGCACCAGCGGCATCCGGGGGTGGATGTCGGCCAGCGCCTGCGGCCCCTCGCCGCCGCCCGCCCCGGCCAGCGGGGTGGTCTCGGCCTCGGTGGTGACGACCGTGCAGGTCACCCACCAGGCCAGCGGGTGGTCGCCGGGCAGGGTCGCGTCCCGCCAGAACTCGTACAGACCGGCCAGCGCCATCACCGAGCCGTCCGCCGGGGTCACGAAGTACGGCTGCTTGCGGGGCCGCTTCTTCTTGCCCTGCTCCTCCAGCTGCCGCTCCGCGGGGTCGGTGACCCACTCGAAGTAGCCGTCCCCGGGGAGCAGGCAGCGGCGGGCCGCGAAGGCCTGCCGGAAGGACGGCTTCTCGTGCACCGTCTCGGCCCGGGCATTGATCATCTTCGCGGCGGCCGCGGGTGATTTCGACCACGACGGCACCAGGCCCCACTTCAGCGCCCGCAGCTGGCGCACCGGGGCGCCCGGAGGGAACGCCTCGGCGGCCGTGCCCTTGAGGGGGCGCTCCAGCACCGCGTGCACCGGGTCCGTCGGCGCCACGTTCCAGCTGGGCGCCAGGGTCTCCGTCGGCTCCCACTGCTGGACGCCGAATATTCCCACCAGGTCCTCGGGGCGACGGCTCGCCGCATACCTACCGCACATGCATGCCACACTGCCATGCCACACGAAGGGGAGACATGGACACCGACCACCTCACCGACATATGGAGCCGGGTCTTCGGGACCCAGCCCGCCCCCTCCCTCTGGCTCGTGATCATCACGGCGGTGCTGGCGCTGGGCGCGGTCGTCCCGCACACCGCCTGGCGGCTGGCGCGCAACGCCGTCACCATCGCGCACGAGGGCGGGCACGGGCTGATCGCGCTGCTGACCGGCCGCCGCCTCGACGGCATCCGGCTGCACTCGGACACCTCGGGTCTGACCGTCTCGCGGGGCAAGCCCACCGGCCTGGGCATGGTGCTCACCGCCGCGGCCGGCTACCTCGCCCCCTCCCTGCTGGGCCTGGCCGGCGCCGCGCTGCTGGCCGCCGGGCACATCACGGCGCTGCTGTGGGGCGCCACCCTGCTGCTGCTGGCGATGCTGGTCATGATCCGCAACGCCTACGGCGTGCTCACCGTCGTCCTGGCCGGTGCCGCGTTCGTGCTGGTCTCCTGGCTGACGACGCCCCAGGTGCAGGCGGCGTTCGCGTACGTGGTCGTGTGGTTCCTGCTGCTCGGCGGGGTGCGGCCGCCGTTCGAGCTGATGGGCAAGCGGCGCCGGGGCGGCGCGCCGGACTCCGACCCCGACCAGCTGGCACGCCTGACGCACGTCCCGGCCGCCGTCTGGCTCGGCCTCTTCCACGTGGTGACGCTGTGCTCCCTGATCGGGGGCGGGCGCTGGCTGCTGGGCCTGTGACCCCGGCGGCGGGTGTCCGGCCCGGCGCCGCGCCGGGCGATCCGGCGGCCCCCGTCCCACCCTGTGGACGGCCGCCTTACCAGTGCCGTGTTTCGCAGGGGTTGCGCCGCTTTTGATCAAGATCGGCACCCCTGCCCAGCCATTAAAGTAAAGGCATGACCGAGAGCCCCGCACACCCCGCCCTGTGGCCCGCCCCCCTCGCAACCGGTGCCGTCGACGCCACCGTCACCGTCCCCGGCTCCAAATCGGTCACCAACCGCGGCCTGGTGCTGGCCGCCCTCTCCTCCGAGCCCGGCTGGCTGCGCCGCCCGCTGCGCTCCCGGGACACCCTGCTGATGGCCGAGGCACTGCGCACCCTCGGCGTCGGCATCGAGGAGACCGCGTCCTCCAGCTCCGCCGGCGCCGCGGGCGGGCCCGGCGGCGGTGAGGCCTGGCGGGTCATCCCCGCGGGGCTGCACGGCCCGGCAACCGTCGACGTCGGCAACGCCGGCACGGTCATGCGCTTCCTGCCCCCGGTCGCCGCCCTCGCCGACGGCCCGATCCGCTTCGACGGCGACCCCCGCTCCTACGAGCGCCCGCTCGGCGGCGTGATCGAGGCGCTGCGCACCCTGGGCGCCCGGATCGACGACGACAACCGCGGCGCGCTGCCGATGACGGTCTTCGGCAGCGGCGGCCTGGACGGCGGCCCGGTCGAGATCGACGCGTCCTCCTCCTCCCAGTTCGTCAGCGCCCTGCTGCTGTCCGCGCCGCGCTTCAACCAGGGCGTCGAGGTCCGGCACGTGGGCGCGGCGCTGCCCTCCATGCCGCACATCCGGATGACCGTGGACATGCTGCGCAGCGTCGGCGCGCAGGTGGACACCCCGGAGGCGGGCGGCGAGCCGAACGTCTGGCGGGTCACCCCCGGCGCCCTGCTCGGCCGCGATCTGGTCGTCGAACCGGATCTGTCCAACGCCCAGCCGTTCCTGGCCGCGGCGCTGGTCACCGGCGGCCGGGTGACCGTCCCGGACTGGCCCGCGCACACCACCCAGCCCGGCGACGCGCTGCGCGAGATCTTCACCACCATGGGCGGCTCCTGCGAACTGACCGACCGGGGGCTGACCTTCACCGGCGGCGGCCGGATCCACGGCATCGACGTCGACCTGAGCGAGGTCGGCGAGCTGACCCCGGGCATCGCCGCGGTCGCCGCGCTGGCCGACTCCCCCTCCACGCTGCGCGGGGTGGCCCATCTGCGGCTGCACGAGACCGACCGGCTGGCCGCGCTCACCAAGGAGCTGAACGAACTCGGCGGCGATGTCACCGAGACCGCGGACGGCCTGCACATCCGGCCCCGCCCCCTGCACGGCGGGATCTTCCACACCTACGAGGACCACCGGCTGGCCACCGCCGCGGCGGTCATCGGCCTGGCCGTCGAGGGCGTGGAGGTGGAGAACGTCGCCACCACCGCCAAGACCCTGCCGGACTTCCCCGCGATGTGGACGGACATGCTCGATCCGGCGGACGTCCCCGCCCGGAGAGTCTGAGGTCCGGCCGCCATGCGCCGCTACGGCAAGAACCCCGACGAGGACGACATCCGCGTCCGGCCCAACCCCAAAGGCAACCGCCCCCGTACCAACATCCGCCCCAAGCACGCCGACGCCGGCGAGGGCCTGGTCCTCACCGTCGACCGCGGCCGGCTGACCTGCCTCATCGACGGCCGCACGGTCACCGCGATGAAGGCCCGCGAACTGGGCCGCAAGAGCGCGGTGGTCGGCGACCGGGTCGCCGTCGTCGGCGATCTGACCGGCGCCAAGGACACCCTCGCCCGGATCGTCCGGGTCGAGCCGCGCACCTCGACGCTGCGCCGTACGGCCGACGACGACGACCCGTTCGAGCGGGTCGTGGTCGCCAACGCCGACCAGCTCGCCATCGTCACCGCGCTCGCCGACCCCGAGCCGCGCCCCCGCCTCATCGACCGCTGCCTGGTCGCCGCCTACGACGCGGGCCTGGACCCGCTGCTGGTGCTGACCAAGTCCGATCTGGCGTCCGCCGACAGCCTGCTGGAGTCCTACGGCGCCCTCGGTGTCCCCTACATCGTCACCAACCGCGACGAACTCGCCGACGGCAGCGCCGCCGACCGGATCCGGGCCGGTCTGGCGGGCCGGATGACGGCGTTCGTCGGGCACTCCGGCGTGGGCAAGACCACCCTGGTCAACGCCCTGGTCCCGGAGCACCGCCGGGCGACGGGCCATGTCAACGCGGTCACCGGCCGCGGCCGGCACACCACCACCTCCGCGCTGGCGCTGGCGCTGCCCGGCGACTCGGGCTGGGTCATCGACACCCCGGGCGTGCGGTCCTTCGGGCTGCACCACGTCGACCCGTCCCGGGTCATCCACGCCTTCCCGGACCTGGAGCCGGGCACCGCCGGCTGCCCGCGCGCCTGCAGCCACGACGAGCCGGACTGTGCGCTGGACGAGTGGGTCACCGACGGCCACGCCGACCCGGCTCGCCTGTACTCCCTGCGGCGCCTGCTGGCCACCCGGGAGCGACGCGAGGGCGACTGACCGCCGACGTTTGCCGCCGGCCGCGCACGGTAAAGGCATAATCACACCGAGGCCGGCACGGGGGCCGTTCCGGCCGCTCGCCCGGACGGGACCCGAACGAGTGATTCCGACGCCCCGGCGCCGCCCACCCAACTGACGGAGGCATGCGGACATGGCGTGGCTGCTGGTCGTGGTGGCGGGGATCCTGGAGACCGGCTTCGCCGTGTGCCTCAAGCTGTCGCACGGCTTCACCCGCCTCTTCCCCACCATCGCCTTCGCGGCCTTCGCCCTCGGCAGCTTCGGTCTGCTGACGCTGGCGCTGCGCAAGCTCGACGTCGGCCCGGCGTACGCGGTGTGGACCGGGATCGGCGCGGCCGGCACGGCGATCTACGGCATGGTCTTCCTCGGCGACCTGGTCTCGACCCTCAAGCTCGTCTCCATCAGCCTGGTCATCATCGGCGTGATCGGGCTGCAGCTGTCGGGCTCGGCACACTGAGCCGTCGCCCCGCCGGCCGGGCCCGCCCACCCCTTCCCTGACGCCTCGTCACCCCCCGTCGGCCGGCCGCCCGTCCGCCGTCATCCGGAGGAAGGCACTGCGTACGAGGTGGGACACCGCCTCGGTGTCCGGCTCCCGGCGCGGCCGCCGCCGCGGTACGCGCTCCGGTGCGGCCGCCGCCCCCGCGGCCGGCGGGGCGAGCACCCAGGACAGGGTCAGCCGCGCCGCGGTCTCGCAGGCGCTGCCCAATGCGGGCAGCTCCTCCTCGGGCCAGCCGGGCCGCAGGGCCGCGACCGCCTGGTCGCAGAAGCGGCCGACGAACTCGGCGGGCCCCGGAAGCGGCCCCTCGCCGGGCGTCGCGGCGCTCGGCGCGGGCACACCGGGCCGGGGCGCCCCACCCGCCGCGGG
>NZ_BMND01000071.1 GCF_014646275.1 Streptomyces kronopolitis | reverse complement strand
GGCAGGGCCAGCTCGTGGGCGGGCGCGGGGCGGCGCCCGCCGGCGCGGCGGGTGGAAGCGGGGGCGGTGCGCGGGCACCGGCCGGTGGAGAACGGCCACGGGGAACACCTCCTGCTGCGGCCCCCGCGGCGGACCGGGACGGTCCCGTCGGCCCCGCGGTGGGCCCTTGCCGCCAGCGTGCGCGCCGCGGGGCGCGTGCGGACGCCGCGGCCCGGTCCTTAACGCCGTGCGTACGGGCGGCGGACGCTTCCTGACGCCGTGCTGACGCGCCGCCGACGCCCTGCGCGGCGCGGGCCGATGTCGTCCGGCGCGGGGCGGGCCGCGGCACGGTTCGCACGGTGATGCATACTCGCTGCTCGTTGCCCGAACCGATGACCGAAGACCGGCAGGACGTACCCAGATGACCACCACTGCCCAGGCGGACCCCACGCCTCCCGCCACCACCTCCCGGCGGTGGCGCGCCTGGCTCCTGGACGGACTGAGCAGCCAGGCCGCCCGCCACCCCGGCCCGCACGGCACCCCGCCGGCCGAGCACAAGGGGCACTCGTGGTGGCGGGTCATGTGCCTGACCGGTGTCGACTACTTCTCGACGCTGGGCTACCAGCCGGGCATCGCCGCGCTGGCGGCCGGGCTGCTCTCGCCGTTCGCCACCCTCGTCCTGATCGCGCTGACCCTGTTCGGCGCCCTGCCCGTCTACCGCCGGGTCGCCAAGGAGAGCCCGAACGGCGAGGGTTCGATCGCCATGCTGGAGCGGCTGCTGCCGTGGTGGGCGGGCAAGCTGCTGGTGCTGGTGCTGCTGGGGTTCGCCGCCACCGACTTCATCATCACGATGACGCTGTCGGCCGCGGACGCCTCGGCGCACGTCGTGGAGAACCCGTTCGCCCCTCCGCTGCTGCACGGCGCGAACCTGTGGATCACCCTGGTGCTGCTGGCCGCCCTGGGCGCGGTGTTCCTCAAGGGCTTCCGTGAGGCGATCGGCATAGCCGTCGGCCTGGTCGGGACCTATCTGGTGCTGAACGTCGTCGTCCTGGCCACCTCGGCCTGGCAGGTGCTGTCGCACCCGGTGGTGATCGACAACTGGTGGGGCGCCATGACCGCCGCGCACTCCTCGCCGCTGGCGATCGTCGGGGTGGCGCTGCTGGTCTTCCCCAAGCTGGCGCTGGGCATGTCCGGCTTCGAGACCGGTGTCGCCGTCATGCCGCAGATCCAGGGCGACGCCGCCGACACCCCCGCGCGCCCGGCCGGCCGGATCCGCGGCACCCGCCGGCTGCTGACCACCGCGGCGCTGGTCATGAGCGGCTTCCTGCTGCTGTCGAGCCTGGCGACCACACTGCTCATCCCGCAGCGGGAGTTCGCGCCCGGCGGCTCGGCCAACGGGCGTGCGCTGGCCTATCTGGCGCACCACAACCTCGGCGAGGCCTTCGGCACCGTCTACGACCTCTCCACCATCGCCATCCTGTGGTTCGCCGGTGCCTCGGCGATGGCCGGACTGCTCAACCTCGTACCGCGCTATCTGCCGCGCTACGGCATGGCACCGGAGTGGGCCCGGGCGGTGCGCCCGCTGGTGCTGATCTTCCTGGCGACGGCCTTCGGCATCACCGTCTTCTTCGACGCCGACGTCGACGCGCAGAGCGGCGCCTACGCCACCGGCGTGCTGGTGCTGATGCTCTCGGCGTCCTTCGCCTCCACCGTCGCCGCCCGCCACCGCCGCCTGCGCGCGGCCACCCTCGGGTTCGGCGCGATCACCCTGGTCTTCGGCTACACGCTGGTCACCAACGTCATCGAGCGGCCCGACGGCCTGAAGATCGCGCTGCTGTTCATCCTCGGCATCCTGCTGACCTCGTTCGCCTCGCGTGTCCACCGGGCCTTCGAACTGCGCGCCGTGCACGTCGACTTCGACGAGACGGCCGAGCGGCTGATCGGCGCCGCGATGGCGGCCGGGCCGCTGCGGGTCATCGCCAACGAGCCCGACGAGCGGGACGCGGCGGAGTACCGGGAGAAGGAGTACAGCCAGCGCGAGGAGACCCACATCCCCGACGGCCGGCCGGTGCTGTTCCTGGAGGTCACCGTCCGGGACTCCTCGGACTTCACCACGGATCTGCACGTGCGGGGCGAGGAGCGGTACGGGGCGCAGATCCTGCGCGTCGAGGGCGCCGGTGTGGCCAACACCATCGCCGCCGTCCTGATGCGGCTGCGCGCGTACTCCGGCCAGGTCCCGCACGCCTACTTCAACTGGACCGAGGGCCACCCGTTCAGCCATCTGCTGCGCTTCCTGGTCTTCGGCGACGGCGAGGTCGCGCCGGTCACCCGGGAGGTGCTGCGCCGCGCCGAGCCCGACCCGGCCCGGCGCCCGCGGGTGCACGTCGGCTGACCCGGGCGGCCGGCAGGGACCCGCGGACGGCTGTGGCAGGCTGCCCGCAAGGGCCCGGCCGGCAAGGTCGCCGGGCCGCACGGAGCGGAAGAGCGGCACCATGAACACCTCGGACACCCCGGGCCGGACGGCCGTCACCCCTGCCGCGCACCGCGCGGCCGTCGCGGCGGAGACGGCGCGGTTCGCGGCGGCACTGGACGGCGCCGACCTGTCGGTCCCGGTGCCGGGCTGCCCCGGCTGGACGCTGGTGGACCTCGTCGGTCACACCGGCAACGTGCAGCGGATGTTCTCGGGCCTGCTGCGCCGCCGCGTCCAGGAGCCGCCGCGCAGCCGCGAGGTGGACTGGCGGCTGCCCGCCGACGGCACGGACGCCCGCGGCTGGGCGGACTGGCTGGCGGCGAGCGCGGCGGTGGCGGCCGACGCCTTCGACGGGATCGATCCGGACTCCGCGATGTGGGCCTGGGGCGTCGACCAGCACGCCCGCTTCTGGATGCGGCGGATGCTGTTCGAGACGCTGGTGCACCGCACCGACGCCGAACACGCCCTCGGCCTCCGCCCGGTGGTCGATCCCGTGCTCGCGGCCGACGGCGTGGACGAGTTCCTGGTCAATCTGCCGTTCGCGGGCTCCTTCGCCCCGGGCGTGGCACAGCTGCGCGGCAACGGCGAGACGCTCCGCTTCCGGTGCACGGACACCGCCGGCGACTGGCTGGTCCGGCTGGCGCCCGACGGCTTCGGCCTCGTCCCGCGGGACGGAGCAGGCTCCGCCGACGCCTCAGTCGAGGCGCCCGCCGCGGACCTGCTGCTCCTGCTGTACGGCCGCCTCGGCAGCGACGCGGACACCGTCCGCCTCGCGGGCG
The DNA here is from genome assembly GCF_014646275.1 of Streptomyces kronopolitis. Taxonomy (GTDB): domain Bacteria; phylum Actinomycetota; class Actinomycetes; order Streptomycetales; family Streptomycetaceae; genus Streptomyces; species Streptomyces kronopolitis. Next base: position 6,336 of record NZ_BMND01000071.1, on the reverse strand, counting down.
ACAAGGAGCTGCCGGCGCGCTGGTTCGCCCACTCCGCGTTCTGAGCCCGGCTTCTTCGGCGCCGTCCCCGGCAGTTGCCGGGGGCGGCGCCGTGCCATGTGCGCCCCGCCTCGCCCCGCCCGGAGACGGCCGGCGCGGCCCGCCCCCTTGAGCGGCGGCGCCCGGCGCCCGCATCACGCTCCCGTCACGTCCTGACGACCACCCGGTCCCAAGAATCGCTACCGCCCGGTAAATGCCGAGCCATCGGCTATACCCGGTAAGCGAGTTGAGGCGTGACATCGGACAGATAGTGCACATCCCCCGCACCGCGGTCTCCAGGGCCCCGCACGCCTTCAATCCGAAGGGCGAACTGGAGATTCGTACGTATGGACCATCTGTTAATCTGCCCGCTCCTGGATGTTCCTCCAGCTCCAGTCCCCCCCAAGCGCCCTTCGTCCGCCGGGTGCAGCGAGGTGTCCCGCACGTGTACAGCACTCCCTTCTCCCCCGCCGAGGCCAGATCCGCGCGGGCCCGGGTGGGCCTGAGCACGGCTCAGGTGGCCCAGGCCATGACGGCGTGCGGAGCGCCGGTGCGTCCCGAGCTGGTCGAGGCCTGGGAGTACGGCTCCCAGTTCCCGACCGAACCCCAGCTGTTCGCCCTGGCCGATGTCCTGTGGTGCCCGCCGACGGTGCTGATGGGTGTCGAGCCGCGGACGCTCGCCGAACACCGGATGGCCCGCCAGCTGAGCGTGGAGCGGCTGTCGCAGGTGATCGGCATGGACCCGGCCCACTACCGCGCGGCCGAGGCGGCGCAGCAGTGGACCGGCGACTACCGGCAGACCAAGGCGCTGGTGGACGCGCTCGGGCTGTCGCTGCGCAAGCTGATCGGCGTGATGGGGCACAACGACGAGCTGGCCGGGCACCTGCGGACGGCCATCGACGGGCGCTGGAAGTCGCACGTCGGCCCGGTCGCCAAGATCACCACGCTGAACAAGACCCGGGTGGGCGACGCGCTGCGCACGATGCACGCGGAGTTCGCGGAGTTCTCCGAGCGGTACATGGGGCATGTGGTGGCGCGGAACGACGACTCCCGCCTCAAGCAGGTCGCCGCCGAGCGTTCGGCGTATCTGCGCCGGCTGGTCGACCACTTCTGGGAGCTGATCGGGGACGCGGGCGAGGCACCGCCGTTCCACACCGTGCCCACGCACTGACGGGACGGGGCCCGGCGGGCACGACAGGGGTACGGAGCGGCGGACGCGCACGGAAACGGGCGGGGCGGGACCTGGTGACAAGTCCCGCCCCGCCCGCGGCCGTTGGCGGACCCGGCGGCCTCAGTGCCCGGGCGGCCCCCACTGGGGGCCCTGCGGCTGCTGCGGGTGCTGCGGGGCGTGCGGCTGCTGCGGGGCGTGCGGACCCGGGGCGCCGGGCTTCGGGTGCGCGCCGGGGACGCCGGGCTGGGTCGGCTGACCGGAGGCGCCGTACGGGGCGGCCGGGGTGTACGGGTCGGCGGGCGGATAGGCGTCCATGGGCCGGGGGGCCTCGTCCGGCTCGTCGGCCTCGATCTCGTCCCAGTCGATCTCCATCGTCCGGCGGCGGGTGAAGACGTTGAAGAAGAGGTTCAGGAGCACGGCCGTCAGGCTGCCCAGGGTGATCCCGCTGTCGAGGACCGCCCGGAGGTCCTCCGGCATCCGCTGGAAGAACGGCTCGACCGCGTTGGGCAGCAGCGCGGCGGCGAAACTGACGGCCAGGATCAGCGCGTTGCGCTCCTCGCGCAGGTCCACCTTGCCCAGGATCTGGACGCCGACCGTGGCGACCATGCCGAACATCGCGATCGACGCGCCGCCGAGCACCGGATGCGGAATCGCGGCCACCACACTGCCCGCCTTGGGCAGCAGCCCCATCACGATCATGAAGCAGCCGGCCGCGACCACCACGAACCGGCTCATCACCTTCGACATCCGCACCAGGCCGATGTTCTCGGCGAACGCCACGTACGGAAAGGAGTTGAGCACGCCGCCGAGCACGGTGGCGACGCCGTCCGCGCGCAGGGCGCTGGCGACGGTGGCGTTGTCGACCCGCTTGCGGGTGATCTCCCCGATGGCGTAGACGTCTCCGGTGGTCTCCACCATGGTGATCAGCATGACGACGACCATGGCGATGATCGGGAAGAGTTCGAACTTCGGCATGCCGTAGTGGAACGGCGTGCTGACGCCGAACCAGTCGGCGTTGTTCACCGCGCCGAAGTCCGCGTCGCCCAGGCACCAGGCGACGCCGGTGCCCGCGACCAGGCCGAGCAGGACGGCGAGGCTGCTCAGGTAGGGCTTGCCCAGGCGGACCACGGCCAGGATGAACAGCAGGGTGCCCAGGGCGTATCCGAGGTTCTTGAGGTCGCCGTACCCGGGGTGCCCGATCAGCTTCGCCCCGCCGGCCGCGTCCTGGAGGCCCTGCGGGATCAGGGTGAGGCCGATGATGGTGAGGATCGTGCCGATGACGACCGGCGGGAAGAACTTCACCAGCTTGCTGAAGAACGGCGCGAAGAGGAAGGTCGCTATGCCCGCCGTGATCACCGCGCCGTAGACGACGAGCAGTCCCGCGGTGCCGCCGCCGGCGCCCAGGCCGATCGCGATCATCGGGGAGACGGCGGTGAAGGTGACACCCTGGACCAGCGGCAGCCTGGCACCGATCTTCCAGACGCCCAGGGCCTGGATGATCGTGGCGATACCGCAGGTCAGCAGGTCCGCATTGATCAGATAGACCAGCTCTTCATGGGAGAGGCCCAAGGCGTTCCCGACGACGATCGGGACGATCACCGCGCCCGCGTAAAAGGCGAGAACGTGCTGGAATCCGTAGAGCGTGAGCTTGCCCGCCGGGAGCACCTCGTCGACCGGGTGCGTGCCTTCACGGGAGAACTGCTCGGGGTCTTGTCGGGCGACTCGTGCCATCTCTGCCTTGCCTTCAGGAGGTAGGTGAATAAGAAGGGACCGGCGCCGCCGCACCACGGAGGGCGGACGGGCCGGCCGGGTCCTACAAAGCCGACGCTCTGCGGTGTTGCCGGCACCACGCAGCCCTGCGCTGTACTTGTCGTCCTGGTTCGGCAGGACGTCCTTCGATCAACGCAACACATTCCGGCATTTCCATGGAATTCGCGGGTGCGGCCAATCGGATCGCTCACCCTAGTTGACCTGTGGCCTTTCTCGCGAGTAACCGGTCGTATTCGCTCGGATAAACGTGACCATGCCGCGAAATGCCGCTTTGGGAAGGGTCTTTACGGGCCGCGGCGGGCCGCGCGAAGAGGCGGAGCAGAGCCCTCCGCCGTAAAATTCTGGTATGTCCGAGCGGCAGGATGCGTCCACCGCGCCGGAACTCGTCGTCGAGTCCGGCGGCAGCACCCAGGTGATGGACCCCCGCCGCGTCTACCACGTCGGACGGGACCCCGAGGGCGAGGTCGTGCTGAGCGACGCCCGGGTCTCCTGGCACCACGCGGTGCTCCGCGCCGAGGCCGGGCACTGGACCGTGGAGGACGAGGACAGCACCAACGGCACCTACACCGACGGGCGTCGGGTGCACGAGTCCGGCGTCGGGCCGGGCAGTGTGATCCGGTTCGGCAACCCCGCGGACGGGCCGTGCGCGGTGCTCTCCGTGGTCCCCCGGCCGGCCCCGGTCGAGCGGCCCTCCTCCGTCTCCCACCCCGCGGGCACCAGTACCTTCCGCCGCCCCAGCGCGGTGATGCCGCTGCCGGCCGCCCGCACCACCCGGATCGGCCGCGGCCCCGACAACGACCTGGTCGTCGACGACCTGACGGTCTCCCGTCGGCACGCCGAGCTGCGCGCGGGCCCGGACGGCTTCGAGATCGTCGACCTGGACAGCCACAACGGCACCTACCTCAACGGCCAGCCGGTGGACCGCGCCCCGATGATCCCCGGCGACATCGTCGGCATCGGGCACGCCGCGTTCGCCCTGGTCGGCGACGAGCTCCAGGAGTTCCTCGACACCGGCGAGGTGTCGCTGGACGTCCAGGACCTCGCCGTGCGCGTCGACAAGGGCCGCAAGACGCTGCTGGACCAGGTGTCCTTCCCGGTGGGCGAGAAGTCGCTGCTCGCCGTGGTCGGACCGAGCGGCGCGGGCAAGTCGACGCTGCTCAACGCGCTGACCGGGCTGCGCCCCGCGGACGAGGGCACGGTGCTCTACGACGGCCGCGACCTCTACCGCGACTACGCCGAGCTGCGGCAGCGCATCGGGCTGGTCCCGCAGGACGACATCCTGCACCTCCAGCTGACCGTGCGCCGGGCGCTGGGCTACGCCGCCGAGCTGCGCTTCCCCGAGGACACCGCGAAGGCCGAACGGCAGGCGCGGGTCGACGAGGTGATCCGTGAACTCGGCCTCGAAGAGCGGGTGGACCAGCCGATCCACAGCCTCTCGGGCGGCCAGCGCAAGCGGGTGAGCGTCGCGCTGGAGCTGCTGACGAAGCCGTCGCTGCTCTTCCTCGACGAACCGACCTCCGGGCTCGACCCCGGAATGGACCGCTCCGTCATGCATATGCTGCGCGGCCTGGCCGACGACGGCCGCACGGTCATCGTCGTCACCCACAGCGTGCTGAGCCTCGATGTCTGCGACCGGCTGCTCATCCTGGCGCCGGGCGGCACGATCGCCTACTACGGACCGCCGGAGGAGGCGCTGCCCTACTTCGGGTACGCGCAGTGGCCGGAGGCGTTCGAGGCCTTCGAGAACGACAAGGACCGCGACTGGGCGGGCGAGTTCCGCGCCTCGCCGGAGCACCGGCGGCACATCGCCATGGAGTCCCACCAGCCGCCCCGCGCCCCCGAGGCGCCGCGCGGTCCGGTGGCCGCGCCCAAGGCGCAGAGCTGGGGCAAGCAGCTGAACACGCTGGTGCGGCGCTATGCGGCGGCACTGACCGCCGACCGGACCTTCCTGGTCATCATGGTGGCGCTGCCGTTCGTGATGGGCGCGATGGCACACGCCCTGGCCGGGTCCTCGCTCGCCAAGGGGTCGGCCGCGATCAACGCGCTGCTGATCCTGTGCGTCGGCGCGGTGCTGACCGGCGCCGCCAACGCGGTACGGGAGCTGGTCAAGGAGCGGACGATCTACCAGCGGGAGAGAGCCGTCGGCCTGTCCCGCTCGGCGTATCTGATGTCCAAGGTGCTGGTACTGGGCGTGATCACGGTCGTCCAGGCCGTGGTGCTGACCCTGGTGGCGCTGTTCGGCGTCCAGCTGCACGCCCCGGGCGGCAAGGGCGTGTTGCTGCCACCCCTGCTCGAAATCACCCTGGCGGTCGCCCTGTTGGCCTTCACCGCCATGATGCTCGGCCTCTTCGTGTCCGCCCTGGTGCGCAAGGAGGAGGTCACCATGCCGCTGCTGGTCCTCCTCGCGATCGTCCAGGTCGTGTTCTGCGGTGCGCTGCTGAAGCTGACCGGTGTGCCGGTGCTGGAGCAGCTGGCCTGGCTGGTGCCGTCCCGGTGGGCGCTCGGCGCCATGGCGGGCACCATCGATCTGCACCGCCTCGTACCGCAGGGGACCGCCGACCCGCTGTTCCAGCACTCCCTGGGGATCTGGCTGTTGAACATGGGCATGATGGTCGTGCTCTCGCTGGTCCTCGGCTTCGTGGTGCTCCGGCTGCTGCGGCGGCACGAGCCCGAGATCATGCGTGAGTAGCGCCCGGGAGCCGCCGATGACCTCGCCCGATTTCCTCCCCAGCCATGTCGTCCCACCGGAGGGGATGGCGACCTGGTCGGCTCCGGACACCACCCGCCCGGCCTCGCCGCTCGACCCGCTGCTCCCCGTCCAGGTCATCGACCGCCGGGGCGACTGGGCGCTGGCGCTGTGCTCCAACGGCTGGTCGACCTGGGTGGACGGCCGGCTGCTGCTGTCCGTCCCGCGCGAGCCGCCGGCCGCCGCACAGCCCGCCGCCCGGACCGCGGACCCGCGGCCGCTGCTGGGCGCCGTCGAGGGCGAACTGGCCCGCTACCGGCACCTGGTGGAGGAGCTGGCCGCCGGGCAGCTGGACGGCGAGTCGTTCGCCCGGCGCACCCGGGGCAACCGGCTGGGCGTGGTCGTCGACGGCGACGCGGTCTGGCTGTACGACGCCCGGCACGAGCGCTGGTGCTACTGCGACGGGGTGTCCTTGCAGACGTACGCCGTGGCGTCGAAACCCTCCTCGCGGCCGGGGCAGCAGTCGCCGTCGGAGCCGGGCTCCGGGGCACGGGACGAGCCGGACGGGGCGCGGCCGGACGAGCCGGAGGCCGCGGCGGACGGGCAGGCGGGCGGGCAGGCGACCGCGGTGGATCCGGCCCCCGGCCCCGCCGGCACCGGCTCCGCGCCGGCCGCCCCCGAGCCCGCCGCC
>NZ_BMND01000070.1 GCF_014646275.1 Streptomyces kronopolitis | reverse complement strand
TGTGTGGACTGCTTCGCTTTACGTCCACACACCCACCCCTCCGCCCCTGCCCCCTCCCGTAGTTGTGGGGCCCCACCCCGGTGGGAGGAGTGTCAAAAACAAAAACCAGAAGCTCGGCCGGAGTATGTCGCGGCCGAGCTTCTGGCTTTTTGACCCATCCCCCCACCGGGCGGGGGTGCCGATCCGGACGGGAGGGGGTGGGCCGGAGGGGCCTGTGTTGTGGACGTAAAGCGAAGCAGTCCACAACACAGGCCCCGGAGGTCCACCACCGGCACCCACCACACACCAAAGGCGCCCCCGCCCAAACACAACCCACCCCGCCGAAGGCGGAACGGCTCAGCTATGGCCGAGTTCCTCCGCCGGCCCCGTCTCCTCCACCGAGCCGCCGTCCCGCTCGGGACGCAACGCCAGCGGTTCGACGACGGTCTCGTCCACGACCGGCGCGGCCGGCCGCGCCGGTTTCGGCATGACGGCGGCCTCGGAGTGCGCCCCGCAGCCGTACGCGAGGGAGACGACCCGGCCGTCGGCGGGGGCGAACTCATTGGCGCAGACGCCGAAGGCCTGGCGCAGGGAGCCGGTGAGCGGGGTGAGGAAGCCGCAGGTCACACAGGTTGCGGGGGCCGCCTGGGCCATGGCGGACTTCGCTCCGTAGGCGTCCTCCCAGCGGTCGGCCGCGGTGTGCAGGCCGTAGCGGGACAGGACCCGGGCGCGGCGCATGCCCAGCTCCTCGGCGACGGCCGCGATGCCGCCGCGTTCGGGGGCGGGCTGGATCGCGGGCGCGTCGGGCAGGACGGCCGCGTCCTCGGTGTCCGCGATCTCGGCGGCCATGCCCTCGGCGACGACGGAGTTCGGCGGCGGGACGTCGTCACCGGTGAAGCCGGGCTCCAGCCGCAGGTCGTCGGCCTCGGTGGGCAGCAGATCGCCGGGGCCCATGTCGCCGGGGCGCAGCCGCTCGCTCCACGGGACCCACTCCGGCGCGAGCAGCGCGTCGGGGCCGGGCAGCAGCACCGTCTCGTCGAGCGTGACGACCTTGGCGCGGGAGGCCCGGGCGACCGTCACGGCCCAGCGCCAGCCGCGGTAGCCGGGCTCGTTGCAGGCGAAGAGGTGGGTGACGACGCGGTCTCCGTCGGCGACGGCATCGATGTGGTCGCCGACCATGCCGGGCAGCGCGGCATCCTCCGCCGCCTCCCGGGCGAGGTCGACCGCCTCGGCGCACAGGCGGTCAGGGGTACGGCTTCGCATCGCAGCACTCACAAGAATCGATTCTCTCTTCTACGCCGTCTCACGAGCGCGCCAGCCGGAGCTGTCCTTGTCCTGTCCGGACGACCGGCGGTGCCGGGGCGGGCGGAGCGGACCTGGGGACCGCGTCGACGTCCGCGCCCGGTCGTTCCGGTCGAGCGCGCCTCTCACGTCCCATTCTGCGGGATCGCGAGGAGGCACGCGGCCAAAAACGACCGCCGGTGGCGCGCTACACACGCTACCCCTTCAGCGGTGTACGACCCCTCGGCGGGAGTGGCAAATGTCCGCGGGGGCGGTCGCCGGGCGGTGCGCCTCGCGCGCCAGCGCGGAGAAAGTGCCCCCTCGTGGGCGAGTTGGGGCAGTATGGCCGGGTGGCTTCCGCAAGGGTGTCGAAGGTGTTGAGGACCTCCCGGACGTCGGCACGGACGCCGTCCGGGGGGTCGCGCGCCTCTACGCGGAGCGGATACGGGGGCGGCCGGGCGCGCCGGGCGGGGCGCGCTCTGGGCCGGGCGCTGCACCGCCCGTTCACCGGCGCGGCGCGCGGACTGCGGCGCGCCACGCATGCGCAGGGCGCGGGCGAATCGGGTCTGGGCAAGCTGATCGAGCTGCACGCGGTGAACTCCGCCGGCGACATGATGATCACGGTCGCGCTGGCCTCGACGGTGTTCTTCTCGGTGCCGACGAACGAGGCGCGGGGCCGGGTGGCGCTGTATCTGGCGGTCACCATGGCGCCGTTCGCGCTGCTGGCGCCGGTGATCGGCCCGCTGCTGGACCGGGTGCCGCACGGCCGGCGGGCGGCGATGGCGGGCTCGATGCTGGCGCGGGCGCTGCTGGCGCTGACGATGTCGGGCGCGGTGGCGACCGGCGGCCTCCAGCTGTACCCGGCGGCGCTGGGGGTGCTGGTGTCGTCGAAGGCCTACGGGGTGATCCGCAGCGCGGTGGTGCCGCGGCTGCTGCCACCGCGGATCTCGCTGGTCAAGGCCAATTCGCGGGTGACGCTGGCGGGCTTGCTGGCGACCGGGGTGGCGGCGCCGATCGGCGCCGGGCTGCATCTGATCGGGCCCGGCTGGCCGCTGTACGGGGCGTGCGTGGTGTTCGCGGCCGGTGCGTACCTGTCGTTCTCGCTGCCGCACAAGGTCGACTCGGCGAAGGGCGAGGTCCGGGCCCGGCTGACGTCCCGGGAGGCGTCCGCGCGGGCCGCGGCGCGCGGCGGCCGCAAGCCCGGGCTGCGCACCGTCGGGCCGTCGGTGCTGCACGGGCTGCAGGCCAACGCCTGTCTGCGGGCGCTCTCGGGTTTCCTGACGTTCTTCCTGGCGTTCCTGCTGCGGGAGCGCCCGCTGGACGGGCTGGGCGCGGCGGCCTCGCTGGGGCTGGTGGCGGTGGCGGCCGGGGCGGGCAATGCGCTGGGGACGGCGGTCGGCGCCTGGCTGAAGGCCCGCGGGCCGGAGGCGATCATCGCGGCGGTGCTGGGGCTGGCGCTCTGCGCGACGGTGCTGGCGGCGGTGTTCTACCAGGTGGTGGCGGTGGTCGTGGTGACCGCGGCGGCGGCCGTCGCGGGGCTGTGCCAGGCGCTGGCGAAGCTGTCGCTGGACGCGATGATCCAGCGCGATGTGCCGGAGGGGGTGCGCACCTCCGCGTTCGCCCGGTCCGAGACGGCGCTGCAGATGTCGTGGGTGGTGGGCGGCGCGATCGGGATCTCGCTGCCGCTGATCGGGACGCTGGGGATGGCGGTGGCCGCGGGGCTGGTGCTGCTGGGGGTGGCGCTGGCCGTGCGGGGGCTGCTGAGCGCGGCCCGGCGCGGCGGCACGACGACCCCTCGGGTGGCCTGACCTCCCGCGGGCGCGCGGCACGCCGTACCCGGGCGTGGCGTGTGCCGGGGCGCCCGATAGCCTGCCCGTATGACCGCTGCGTTGATCTCCTGGGGCAAGGGCCGCCGTGCCGCTGCCGCCATCGGTGCCGTGTCCCTGGGTCTCATCACCCTCTCCGCCTGCGAGAAGCCGACCGCGCTCTCGACCGTGACCGTCGGATCGACGACGGTGCAGGCCGAAGCCACCCCCGGCTGCGACGGGGACGGCAAGGTCCTCTCCAAGAAGGAGATCTCGGCCTGCCTGACCAAGAAGGGCGACAAGACGATCACCGTGCACCCCGGTGAGAAGGTGCGCGTGGGCGTCGACCCGCAGGTCGCGAAGTCCGGCTGGATCGTCATCGGCGCCGGTCCCGTCATGCGCGAGCCCAGCAAGCAGACCTACCGCAGCTTCGACGCGGACACGCTGTTCATGCAGCAGAACCCGCAGACCGGGCAGACCTCGTACAGCAAGGACGTGACCCTCCAGGTCGCCGAGCTGAACTCGGGCGAAGGCCCGAAGGCCATGTGGCACTTCACCCTGAAGCAGGAGAACTGAGCCGGAGGGCCGTGTGATGCGGGTCCTGGTCGTCACGGCGGTCGCCGCCGAACGCGACGCGGTGTGCGCCGCGGCGGAGTCGTGCGAGGAGTCGGCGCTGCCGGGCGGCTACCCGCTGCGGCGGCTGTCCGGCGCGCCGGTGGCGATCGAGGCGCTGGCCGCCGGTGTCGGTCCGGCGGCCGCGGCGGCCGGCACGGCCACCGCGCTGACCGCCGCCGCGCTCGCCGGAGCCCCTTACGACCTGGTCGTCTCGGCCGGGATCGGCGGCGGCTTCCCGCCCGGTGCCGCACCGCAGGCGCCCTCGTCCGGCGCGCCCGTGGGGTCGGTGGTGGTCGCGGACGCGATCGTCGCGGCCGATCTGGGCGCGGAGACCCCCGACGGCTTCGCCCCGGTCACCGAACTCGGTTTCGGCACGGTGCTGCACCGCCCCGAGGCGGCGCTGGTGCGGGCCGTCGCCGCGGCGTCCGGCGCTGCCACCGGCCCCGTCGTCACCGTCTCGACGGTCACCGGCAGCGCCGCTCGCACCGCCGAGCTGGCGGCCCGTCACCCGGGCGTGCTGGCCGAGGCGATGGAGGGCTTCGGGGTCGCCGAGGCGGCCGCCGCGCACGGGGTGCCGGTGCTGGAGATCCGTACGATCTCGAACGCCGTCGGCCCCCGGGACCGCGGCGCCTGGCGGATCGGCGCCGCCCTGGCCGCCTTGACCGATGCCTTCCGTACGCTTCCCGGGGCCCTGGCGGCCGCCGCCGAAGCGGCCGGCGGGTCGCACCGTCCCAGCTGAGGAGGACCCCGTGAGCCGGCCGCTGAACATCGCGTACTCGCCCTGTCCGAATGACACCTTCGTCTTCGACGCGCTGGCGCACGGCCGCGTCCCGGACGCGCCGGAGCTGGCGGTCACCTTCGCCGACATCGACGTCACCAACGGCATGGCCGAGCGCGGTGAGTTCGATGTGCTGAAGGTGTCCTACGCGGTGCTGCCGTGGGTGCTGGAGGACTACGCGCTGCTGCCCTGCGGCGGGGCGCTGGGGCGCGGCTGCGGGCCGCTGGTGCTGACCCGGGAGCGGGGCGCGGCCGCGGATCTGGCCGGCCGGACGGTCGCGGTGCCCAGCGAGCGCTCGACGGCGTATCTGCTGTTCCGGCTGTGGGCGGCGGCCGAGGTGCCGGGCGGCGTCGGGGAGATCGTGGTGCTGCCGTTCCACGAGATCATGCCGGCGGTGCGCGACGGCAAGGTCGACGCGGGCCTGGTCATCCACGAGGCGCGCTTCACCTACCAGGACTACGGGCTGGTCAGCCTGGCCGACATGGGCGAGCACTGGGAGCTGACCACCGGCCTGCCGATCCCGCTCGGCGCGATCATCGCCAAGCGGTCGCTGGGCGAGCCGGCGCTGCGCGATCTGGCCGCGGCGATCCGCGGCTCGGTCCGGATGGCCTGGGACGATCCCGAGGCGTCGCGGCCGTACGTCCTGGAGCACGCCCAGGAGATGGATCCGAAGGTCGCCGACCAGCACATCGGGCTGTACGTCAACGAGTTCACCGCCGACCTCGGCGAGGACGGCTACGCCGCGGTGCGCGGGCTGCTCACCCGCGCCGCGGCCGAGGGGCTCGTACCTCCCCTCGGCCGCGATGCGCTGCGCTTCGTGTGACGGCTGCCGGACGGGCCGGCGGCGCGGGGCGCCGGTCTCAGACGTCCAGCTGGTCGGCGACGGCGCGCAGCATGCCGGCGATCTTGGCGCCGTGGACCTTGTCGGGGTAACGGCCGCGTTCCAGCTGCTGGGTGACGTTCTCCAGCAGGGTGGTGAGGTCCTGGACGATCGAGGCGAGTTCATCGGGCTTGCGGCGCTGGGCCGCGGCCACGGAGGGCGCGGGGTCGAGCAGGGTCACGGTCAGCGCCTGGTCGCCGCGCTGGCCGGCGACGACGCCGAATTCGACGCGCTGGCCGGGCTTGAGTGCGGCCACGCCGTCGGGCAGGACCGACGAGTGGACGAAGACGTCACCGCCGTCATCGCGGGAGAGAAAGCCGAAGCCCTTCTCACTGTTGAACCACTTGACCTTGCCGGTAGGCACGTCTGTCCTCGTCCTCGTACTCGTGGGAAAAATAGGGGAAAAAGGCAAAAAAGGGGTCCGGATAGCACTGCAGCGGGCCGCAGGACCCGCCACCATCAAGGCTAATGGTCCCCGGGCCGGTGACAAGACGCCGCCGGGTGGATCCTCCGTGCTTCTCGCCCGGACTTACCCTGGTCAGGTGTCTGACGAAACTCCCCAGGCCGGGGATCTGCTGGTCCGAATCGGCGCGATCATGTTCCTAGTTGGCGCAGTGGCCACTCTCGCCACGGTGACGCCGCTGTTCCTCGGAACCCATCCGCTGCCGTCCGCTTTCTACTGGCTGTGCATGCTGATGGGCGCCGGCTTCCTGGTCGCCGCGGCCGGAGTGATCCGCTCCGCGGTCGCGCAGCGCCGTCAGGCGCAGGCCTCCGCCGACGCGTCGGCCCCGCCCGCCCCATCGGCCCCTTCCGCGACGTAGCGATCCAGCCACGACGGGAATTCCGTCAGATCGCCGAGCAGCACCTCCGCGCCGGCCGCCCGCAGCTCCTGCGCGTCGCACGGGCCGGTGGCGACGGCCACGGACAGCGCACCGGCGGTGTGCGCGCCCCGGACGTCCCCGGTGTGGTCGCCGACGTAGATCTGCGCCCCGTGCGCCCGCAGCGCCTCGGCCTTGGCCTCCGCCCACAGGGAGCCGATCACGGCGTCCGGCGCGAGATCGAGATGGGCCATGTGCAGCTGGGCGTTGGGTTCGTATTTGGCGGTCACCACGATCGCCCGGCCCCCTGCCGCGCGCACCGCGGCGAGGGCCTCGCGGGCGCCGGGCAGGGCCGTGGTGGCCGCGATGGCGTGCTGCGGGTAGAGCTCCCGGTAGAGCGCGCTGATCTCCGCGACCCGCTCCTCGGGGAACCAGCGGCGGACCTCCTGCTCCAGCGGCGGGCCCAGCCGGGTCACCGCGGCGTCGGCGTCGACGAAGGTGCCGGTCCGGGCGGACAGCTCCTGGTAGGCGGCCTTGATGCCGGGGCGGGAGTCGATCAGCGTCATGTCGAGGTCGAATCCGACCGTCAGGGGGTGCGCAGCCATGCCTGCCATTGTGCCCGCGGCGGCAAGGGGGCCCGGAGGCGGCCGGGGCCCGGGCCGGACGGGCCGGGGCGCACCGGTCGGACCCCGGTAACGCCCGGGCCGGGGGCGCGGCTCAGCGCGGCACCCGGCGCATCCGCCACACCAGGAACAGGGCCGAGGCGACGGCCGCCACCCGGATCATTCCCGGCAGCCCGTCGAGCATCTCCGGTCCCAGCCGGCCGTGGGCGATCGGCGCGCCCCACCGCCCCGCGAAGCGGCCCCACAGCCACACCACCAGGCCACCCACGACGATGCCCGGCACGCCGAGCGCCGCGAACTTGGCCTCGGGACGGGTCAGCCGCCGCGAGGCGTAGGCCAGCCCCCAGCCGCCCGCCAGCGCCAGCCACGAGCCCAGCGCCGCGCCGGCCACCAGCAGCAGCACCGCGAGCGACAGGACCGGGCTGAGCGGCGGGCGCGCCGGGAGCGCCACCGCCTCCTCCCCGCCGTCGCCGGCCGGTGCGGCCACCGGGGCGGGCGGGCAGCCGAGCGCCCGCCGCAGCAGCCGGGGCAGCGGGCGTCCCCGCCGGTCCGCGGCGTCGCCGTCCGCCCCCGTCCCGTCCTCGTCGGCTTCCGGCTCGCCGTCCTTGCGCAGCGACAGCGGGCGGTCGCGCTCCGGGCGGTCCCACATCTCGGGGATCTCGATCCCGCCGACGAAGCCCGGCACGGTCTCCCCGGGGCCGAACGGCCCGGGCTCCACCCGCCACCAGTCGGGCGCCGAGCCGTCGCCCAGCTCGTCCGCCCCGGCCAGATGCGGCGGCAGGCCGACGGAGGGTGCGGCGTCGCCCCGCGGGCCGGGGACCGTGCCGCTCCCGGAGGCCGCGCCGTCGGCGGACGCCTTGCCGCCGAGGGGGGTGCGGCCCGTCAGCCCGCTGCGCCGGGCCAGGCCGGTCAGCCGCTCGCGGGCGGAGGGCCGCGCCGGCTCCGGCCGCGACGGCCCGCCGGACAGCGGGCCGAACGGCACGGCGGGGCCGTCGCTCCGCTGGACGGAGCCGGCCGCCGGGCCCTGCGCCGTACCGGAAAAGCCGCCGCGGGGGGCGTCCGGCGTCCGGCCCGCGTCGCCCCCCGCGGCCGCGACCACCGCTTCCGGGGTCCCCAGCCGCGCCAGGATCCGCTGCACACCGGACACCGAGTCGGCCCGCTGTCCGTCTATCTCGGCCCGCAGCCCGCTCACCAGCCGCATCCGGGTGCCGGACGGCAGGCCCCGCTGCTGAGCCAGGTCACCGACCCGGCTCAGATAGTCAAAGACGAGCTGATCACTCTCGATCCCCACGAAATCCCCTGCGGCGTCCGCTGGTTGCTCCCCCGACGGTACCCCGTCGGCCGGCGGCCGGGCCGGAGGGCGCGGCGCCCGACACGGCGGCGCGGCGGCGGCCCCGGAGCGGTGCAGCACGAAACCGCGCCGCCACCCGGTCCCCCGTCCTCCCCCGCCCCGCTAACGTAGGACGAATGACCGGTACACCCCGCACCCTCGCCGAGGAGCTCAGGACCCGCCCGGACGGCGGGCTCGTCGGGCTGCTGCGGGCCCGGCCCGATCTGCTCAGCCCGGTGCCGGGCGATGTCACCCAGCTCGCGACCCGGGCCGGGACGCGGGCGTCGGTGGTGCGCGCCGTGGAGCGGCTGGACCGCTTCGTGCTGCAGACCGCGGAGGCGCTGGCGGTGGCGCCCGACCCGTGTCCGTACGGGACGCTGGGCGCGCTGATGGGCGGGGACGCGGGGGATCCGGCGGTCGCCGCCGCGCTGCCGCGGGCGCTCGCGGAGCTGCGGGCGCAGGCGCTGGTGTGGGGCCCGGACGACCGGCTGCGGCTGGTGCGTACGGCCCGTGAGCTGCTGACGCCCAGCGCCGTGCACCCCTCGCCGACCGGCCTGGGCCCGACCGTCGCCGAGGCCGTGGCGGGGATGTCGCCGGGGCTGCTGCAGGAGATCATCGCCGCGGCCGGGCTGCCCACCACCCACGACCCGGTCACCGCGGCCGCCGCGCTCGGCGCGCTGTTCGGCGACCGCGCGCGGATGGCGGCGCTGCTGGACACCGCGCCCGCCGAATCGGTCGCCGTGCTCGACAAGCTGCTGTGGGGCCCGCCGTACGGCGGGGTCACCGACCGGCCGGCCCCGCATCTGCGGTGGCTGCTGGACCGGGGGCTGCTGCTCCCGGCGGGCGCCCGCAATGTCGTGCTGCCCCGGGAGGTGGCGCTGCATCTGCGCGGCGGACGCGCCCACCACACCACCGAGCCGGCCGCACCCGACCTGTCGCCGACGACGGAACGTGATCCACAGCTTGTGGACAACGCCGCCGCGAGCCAGGCGTTCACCGCGCTCGCGACCGTCGAGGAGCTGCTCAAGGAGTGGGACCTGGGCGGCCCGGCGGTGCTGCGCGCCGGCGGGATGAGCGTGCGCGACCTCAAGCGGACCGCCACCGCCCTGGACACCACCGAGCAGCTCGCCGCCTTCTGGCTCGAACTCGCCTACGCGGCGGGGCTGATCGCCTCCGACGGCGAGGCCGACGAGCGGTTCGCGGCCACCCCGGCCGCCGAGGAGTGGCTCCAGCTGCCCGACCCCGAGCGCTGGGCCGCACTCGTCGCCGGCTGGCTCACCGCGACCCGCACACCGGGCGTCGTCGGCACCGCCGACGCCAAGGGCCGCGCCCTGGCCGCCCTCGGCCCGCACCTCGACCGCTCCCCCGCCCCCGAGGTCCGCCGCCGCGCCCTGGCCCTGCTCGCCTCCCTGCCGCCGGGGGCGTCCGTACCGGCCTCGGCCGTGCTCGCCCGGCTGCGGTGGGAGCGTCCGCTGCGCGGCGGCCGGCCGGCGGCGGGCCCGGCGGCCGCGGACGGCACCGGCGG
>NZ_BMND01000069.1 GCF_014646275.1 Streptomyces kronopolitis | reverse complement strand
ATCGCGGCGGACCCGGCCGGCACGCCGCGGCGGGCCGCCGCCCACGGCGGTCCGCGGCTCGACGACCGCGCGCCGCTCGCCGTCGCCGCCGCGCCCAAGCGCTGCTCCAACCGGCACGCCCCGGGGACCGACGAGTCCGCCCCGCTGCCCACCCCGCACCGCGGTGAACCCCTCGCCCCCGCCACCGCCGGCTCCGGACCGCGGGCCGCCGACCTCCCGGCGCGGCACGCGCTCGCCCGGCCACCGACGGACGCCGCCCCCGCCGTCGACGACACCTCGCTCCTGCCCGTACTGCGGATATAGGCCGCCGCCCCGACGCACCCGGCCTGAATTCCCCCTCCGTACGTCTGGAGCTTCCGCATGCCCGCATCCGCTTCCCGCACCCGCAAACTGGCCGCCGTCGGCGCGGTCCTCGCACTCGTCGTCGCCGTGATCGCCATCGGCGTCGTCATCGCCAAGTCCACACAGAGCGGCAACGAGACCGCGTCCGGGGCCGCGCCCGGGGCCTCCTCCTCGCCCGAGGCCGGGGAGGACCCGGCCCAGCAGAAGATGTTCGACGACCTCGCCCGGCGGACCACCCGCCGCGCGGACGGCGACCCGCTGGCCGTCGGCAAGAAGGACGCCCCGGTGGTGCTGGTCGAGTACGCCGACTACCAGTGCTCGTTCTGCGGCCGGTTCACCCGCGAGACCCAGCCCGAGCTGATCAAGAAGTATGTCGACGCGGGCACCCTGCGCATCGAGTTCCGCAACTTCACCGTCTTCGGCGCCGACTCCGAGCGGGCCGCCCGCGCCTCCTGGGCCGCGGGACAGCAGGGCAGGTTCTGGCAGCTGCACGACCAGCTGTACGCCAAGACCCGCAAGGGCTCCGCGCTCGCCGAGGACAAGCTCGTCGGCCTGGCCCGCGACAGCGGCGTCAAGGACATCGACCGCTTCCGCGCGGACATGAAGAGCGCGGACGCCGACAAGGCGCTGAAGAAGGATCAGGACGAGGGCTACCAGCTGGGCGTCCAGTCCACCCCGTCCTTCCTGGTCAACGGCCGCCCGGTGGCCGGCGCCCAGCCCCTGGAGGTCTTCTCCCAGGCCGTCGACGAGGCCGCACGGGCGGCCAAGGACCACCCCGCGGCCAAGGGGGCCGGCAAGTGAGCGACATCGGCTACCTCGCGGCGTTCCTCGGCGGGGCGCTGGCGCTGCTCAGCCCGTGCAGCGCCCTGCTGCTGCCGGCGTTCTTCGCCTACTCCCTCTCGACCCCCGGCCGGCTGGTCGCCCGTACCGGAGTGTTCTATCTGGGGCTGGCCACGACGCTGGTGCCGCTCGGCGCGGCCTCCACGGCGGCCAGCCGGCTGTTCAACGGCCACCGGGAGCTGCTGATCGCCCTCGGCGGCTGGATCGTCATCGCCCTGGGCGTGGCGCAGATCCTCGGCCTGGGCTTCGCCTCCCGCCGCGCGCAGGCCGCGGCCGCGCGGATCACCCCCCGCTCCGCCGTCTCCACGTTCCTGCTCGGCTGCGTCTACGGCCTGGCCGGCTTCTGCGCCGGGCCGATCCTCGGTGCGGTGCTGACCGTCACCGCGGTCAGCGGCTCACCGGTGTACGGCGCCTCGATGCTCGCCGTCTACGCCCTGGGCATGGCGCTGCCGCTGTTCGTGCTGGCCCTGCTGTGGGACCGCTGCAAGCTCGGCACCCGGGGCTGGCTGCGGGGCCGCGAGTTCACCCTGGGCAGGCTGCGGCTGCACACCACCTCGGTGCTGTCCGGGGCGTTCTTCATCGGCATCGGCGTGCTGTTCCTGCGCTTCAACGGGACCAGCGCGCTGCCCGGAATCCTGGACGCGGACGCCGAGTTCCGGGTCGAGGAGTGGGCCCGGCGGCTCGGCAACGCCGTACCGGACTACGCGCTGGTCGCGGCGGCCGCGCTGCTCGTCGCGGCGGTGCTGGGCCGGATCGCGCTGCGCCCGGAGAAGCAGCCGCCGCCGCAGGACGGGGCGGAGCGGCCGCGGAGCGGGGCCGGTCAGCGGGAGGGCGGCGGCGACTAGCCGCCGCGCGGCCACCGGGCCGGGCCGCCGCACGGCGGTACCGGCCCGGGCCGCTCCGGTCTCACAGCCACACGTTGTCGTTGACCGACCCCAGGCCCGTGCCGGACAGCCGGCGGTGCAGCGCCAGGGCCTGGTCCTCGGTCAGCGAGGCGACATGGTCCGCGGCCGCCCGCAGCAGGTCGCCGTGGAGCGCCAGCTCCTCCGCGCGGTCCGGCGGCAGCAGCTCGGGCGCGTCATGGCTCCAGCGCAGCAGCTCGCCGACCACCCGCCGCTTGCCGTGCTGCTGGGTGGCCAGGGCGGGGCGGTCGATGACGTAGCACCACACCAGCTCCTTGAGCAGATCGCAGGCGGCCCGCCGCTCCGCCGGGATCAGCAGCCGCGCCCCGTAGCGGATCGCGGCCGCGCCGCCCACCTCCAGCTCGATCCCGCGGGTGAAGTACGAGATCAGATCGGCGGTGCGGCGGTTGACCGCGACCGCGTCCTCGTGGCTGCCGCTGTACGGCGCGGGCACCGCCAGCCGCTTGCCGAGGTCCGCCATCATCACCAGCGCCGCGTCCCGGTCGAAGGCCTCGCCCGCGCGCGCCCGCTTGGCCTGCACGTAGTCCAGGAAGCGCACGGTCTCCCGCTCGGTCTCGCCGCCCGCGGCGCCGTCCGGCGGGAACAGCGCGGCCAGCGGGATCAGGCCCGTGCGGTAGAAGTCCTCGACGTCGTGGCAGGCGTAGGTGACGTCGTCGGCCCAGTCCATGACCTGCTCCTCGACCGGTACGGCGGTGTCCGTACGGCCGGCCCGCACCCAGGAGAACGCCTCCCGGTCGGCGACGTAGACCCCCCACTTCACATGGCGCGCCGGATCCCGGTCGGCCGGCGCGCGCTCCCAGGGGTACTTGGTGGCGGCGTCCAGGCAGGCGCGGGTCAGGTGCAGCCCGCGGTGGCCCGGGTACTTGTGGGCGGCGAGGAAGGTCAGCACCCGCAGGGTCTGCGCGTTGCCCTCGAAGCTGTCCAGCACGCCGTCGGCGCGGTGCAGTTCGTCCATCGTGGCGCGCAGCGCCAGCTCACCGGCGTGCCCGAAGGGCGGATGGCCGATGTCGTGGGCCATGCACGCCGCTTCGACGAGCGCCGGGTTCGGGCCGCCGTACCGCCGCTCCAGCCGCTCCGCCATCCGCCGGCCGAGCTGCGCCACCTTCATCGAGTGCGTCAGCCGGGTGTGGTAGGCGCCCAGCTCGGCGCTCGCCACCACCTGGCTCTTGCCGGCCAGCGCCCGCCACTGCGTGGAGTACAGGATCCGGTCGACGTCGTGCTCGAACCCGGAGCGCTGCCCGTCGTCGGACACCCGCCGCCGCAGGGAGTGCTGTTCGAGGTCCTCATCGCTGTATCTGGCAGGTCGCATGCGCGGATGGTAGTCCGGCGGGCCGGGCCGGGGCCCGCCGGCGGTCGCTCAGGCGTTCATCCGGCGCCGCCAGCGCGGGGGGAGCCGGGCGTGCGGGCGGGCGTGCAGGGGGTGGGCGTCGGCCCGGCGCCGGCGGTCGTTGCACAGCAGGCACTTGCCGTAGCCCGGCGGCAGGGGGTCCTCGGGGTCGCCGTACAGCGGGTCGACCGCGCCGTGCGGGTGTAGGGCGCAGCCGGTCGGGCCGGTCTGCGCGCCCAGCGAGCCGGCGGCGGTCAGCGCCTGCCGCAGGACGTGCACGAGTTGGTCGGCGTCGCGCCGGTTCGGCGCGGACCGCAGGGCCGAGGCCAGGTCGGAGGCGGTGGTCAGCGCGGTCTGGAGTTCGCGCAGGTTTGCGTCACCCATGCCCCGGAGCGTAGGCGGCCCCACTGACAGTTGATCTTCCGATCGCACTTCGCGGCTTCCCATGGCCGCATGCATGCCCGCTCCGGCCCACGATGTAGCACCGGGACGGTGACGATCCCCTGGCCAGGGCATGACGGGCGGGGGCGGGGCCGCACGGCGCCCCGCCGCGTCAGCCCCTCCGCCCCCGCCGCCGGGGCCTCACGGCGCGATCGGCAGCGCCCGCTTGTGCTCGGTCAGCCGGTAGCGGCGGACGATGGCCTCGGCGGCCGCGGCGTCGACCGGCTCGCCCTCCAGGAAGTCGTCGATCCGGTCGTAGCTCACGCCGAGCGCGTCCTCGTCCGGCTTGCCCGGGTCGAGCGTCTCCAGATCGGCGGTCGGCACCTTGTGGACCAGCTCCGCCGGGGCGCCCAGCGCCGCCGCGACGGCGCGCACCCGGCGCTTGGTCAGGCCGGTGAGCGGCACCACGTCCGCCGCGCCGTCACCGAACTTCGTGAAGAAGCCGGAGACCGCCTCGGCCGCGTGGTCGGTGCCCACGACCAGGCCGCCGTGGGCACCGGCGACCGCGTACTGCGCGATCATGCGCTGGCGGGCCTTGATGTTGCCGTGCACGAAGTCCTGGTGGTGGGCGTCGCGGAAGACCAGCCCGCCCTCCACGGCGGCCGCCAGCGCCGCGTCGCTCGCCGGGCGGACGTCGACGGTCAGCTCCCGGTCGGCGCGGATGAACTCCAGCGCCCGCCGGGCGTCCTTCTCGTCCGCCTGGACGCCGTACGGCAGCCGCATCGCGTAGAAGGCCGCGTCGTGCCCGGCGGCGCGGGCCCGCTCCACGGCGAGCTGGCAGAGCCGCCCGGTGGTGGTGGAGTCGACGCCGCCGCTGATCCCCAGGACCAGGGCGCGCAGCCCCGTGGAGGTCAGCCGGGCGGTGAGGAAGGCCACCCGGCGCTCGATCTCCTGCTCGGCGTCGAAGGACGCGGTCACCTGGAGATCCCGGGCGATCTCCTGCTGCAGGGCCTTGGACGCCGGGTCGGTCACGGCTGCTCCTCTGTCTCTCGTGGTGCGTCGTGCCGTTGTCGTGACGCACGGTGCCGGTGGCGCGCTCCCGTGTGACACGCTGTTCCGCGAGGCGTACGCAGCGTGCGTGAGCCGCGTGCGTGCGCCTCCCGGGGGGCGCGAAGGGGCGTGCCGGTAGGAAAACCTTATGCCGGGTGCGCCCACGTCTTGAGGGCGGCCTTGCTCGTGAAGTTCGCGACGTCCTTGTCCAGCGGGGAGCCGGTGTACTGGTGGATGCGCCACGCGGCCTTGATCCGCGGGTGCCCGGCGGAGACGTAGTCGGCGATCCACAGGCCGTCGGCGGCGTAGGACGTGGTGTCGCGCTGCAGCCAGAATTCGCGGTTGCAGTAGAGCAGCACGCGGTGGGTGGGGCGCAGCCGCTTCACCTCGCGCAGGAACTGGTCCTTCTGCGCATTGCCGGCATACGTCCCGTCGCCGGTGAGCTCCCAGTCGCAGGCCAGGAGATCACCCTGGACCGAGGCGCACTTTTCGACGAAGTATTCCGCTTGGGCGGCGATATTTCCCGGCCACAGGAAGTGGTAGAAACCGACCACGCAGCCCGCCTTACGGGCCTGGGACGCCTGTGCGGACTGGTGCGGATTGATGTAGGAACGGCCTTCGGTGGCCTTGACGAAAACGAAGTCCAACCCCTCGGTGGAATATGAGGAGTTGTAGGAGCTGACATCGACACCGTGCAGCATGAACGGCCTCCTGCCGATCGGACCTGCGGATTCGAAGCGTCAACTGCTCGAAGCGGCAACCGTGTTGCGGCGTGTGGTGGAGTTCCTGCCTTTGTGCGCCGTTGTGCCCCAGCGCACGTGTGTTCCGGTGTTCTCGTCCGTTGCCGCCGCCGTGATCGGGAACCGCTGTGATCCCGAACTGCTGTGTTCCCGCAATGCGGTGTGGCCGGGATCCGGCGTTTCCGTCTTCCGCGATTCAGTTTCGTTCCAGCAGTTTCCAGCAGTTCAGCATGTCGATACCGGAAGGCGCCAGATCGTGGTCGGGAAATTCCGTGCGGACGGGATGAACTGACGGCGCACCGGGCGGGTCAAGTGCGCCGGTGCGGCGTCGGCGGGCGGCCGCCTCAGCGGCGCAGGGCCCGCCGCAGCAGCCGCCGCGCACGGGTGCGCAGGCGCCCCAGGAACCGCTGCCGGGCCCGGCGGAGGCGCGTCGAGTGCAGGTCCTGGAACAGGAGTGCGTAGCGCTCGGCGATCGGCTGCGGGTCGTAGCGGTGCGCGCTCTGCCGCGCGGCGCCAGCCATCTCGCGGCGCCGCTCGGGGGCCTCGATGAGTTCCAGCAGGGCGCCGGCCAGCGCCTGGCCGTCCCCGCGCGGCACCAGCAGCCCGTCCCGGCCGCTGTCGATGATCTCGGCGGGGCCCAGCGGGCAGTCGGTGCTGACCACCGGCACCCCGCAGCGCATCGCCTCGACGAGGGTCATGCCGAACGACTCGGCGTCCGAGGCCGAGGCGACGATCGAGGCCTTGGCGAACTCCGCCTCTATCGGCGAGCGCGGCCCGGTCAGCTCCGCCTGCCGGCCCAGCCCGAGGCCGTCGATCAGCCCCTGGAGCCGCTCCCGCTCGGCGCCGCCGCCGTGTATCCGCAGGCGCCAGTCCGGGTGCTTGGCGGCGACCGCCGAGAAGGCCTCGATCAGCAGGTCGAAGCGCTTGCCGCGGACCAGCCGGCCGGCCGCCGCGATCACCTTCGCGGTGCCCTCGGACGGCGGGCCGTCCGGCGCGGGCACGATGTTGGGCACCGCCAGGACCCGTACCCCCGGCAGCGGCATCCGGGCCCGATAGACGGCGGCGTCCGCCTCCGTCGTGGTGACCAGGGCGTCCAGCGACCTGTAGTGGCGGGCGAGTTCGGCGCGCAGCCGCTTGCTGTGGGCGTCGTGTCTCAGATGCTCCTGGGCGATCCGCAGGGCCCGGCGGGGGCCGAAGCGGGCCAGGTAGACATTGATGCCGGGCCGGGTGCCGATCAGCACGTCGGCGTCCGTGGCCCGCAGGAACTCCGCGGCGCGCACGTCGACCAGCCGGTTGTACTGGTGGTGGCGCTTCTCGGAGAGCGGGAAGTCCTGCGCGGGCTCGCCGAAGCGGGGGTCGGCCATGTCCTCGCTGCCGACGCGGGTGTCCACCAGCGGCACCAGCCGCACCCGGGGGTCCGGGGTGAACCGCGGGACCTCGCGGTGCCGCAGCATCGAGACGATCTCGACGTCGTGCCGGTCGGCGAGTGCGGCGGCGAGGTTGAAGGTGGTGCGGATGGTGCCGCCGATGGCGTACGCGTTGTGCAGCAGCAGGGTGATCTTCATGCGGTGCGGTGCTCTCCCCGAGGTGCCGAGTCGTGTGGACCGTCCGGTCCCCTCGCGACCCGGTCGTCGTGCCGTTCCGTCCGGCACGGGGGCAACCGTGGCGGCAAGGGGTAAGTCCATGGCGTGGCCAGGGTGAGAGCCCGGTAAGAACCACGGGTGAGAGGCGGGTAAGAAACCCGCTGCCGGACCGGCCGCCCGCCGTCGCACCACCGGGCCCTTGGCACACTGGCCCGCGTGACCCATTCCGTGCTGCTCGCCGAGGACGACCGCCCCATCCGCACCGCGCTGGAGCGTGCCCTGACCCTGGAGGGCTACCGGGTCACCGCCGTCGCGGACGGGATCCAGGCGCTGGCCGCCGCGCACCGCGAACGGCCGGATGTGATCCTGCTGGACGTGATGATGCCGGGGATCGACGGGCTCCAGGTGTGCCAGGTGCTGCGCGCGGAACAGGACCGCACCCCGATCCTCATGCTGACCGCCCGGGTCGAGACCGCCGACCGGATCGCCGGGCTGGACGCCGGGGCGGACGACTACGTGGTCAAGCCGTTCGAGGTCGAGGAGGTCTTCGCCCGGCTGCGGGCGCTGCTGCGGCGCACCTCGGCGCCCCCGGCCGGGACGGAGGGCCCCGCGGGGGCCGACGGCGGCGGGGAGGCGGACGAGGCCCGGGCCGTGGACAGCGGTGTGGTGGAGGCGGCGGACCTGCGCATCGACGGCCCCTCGCGGCGCGCCTGGCGCGGGGAGCGGGAGCTGGAACTGACCCGCACCGAGTTCGAACTGCTGGAGCTGCTGGCCCGCAATGCCGGCATCGTCCTGGACCATTCGACGATCTACGACCGGATCTGGGGCTACGACTTCGGGCCGGGCTCGAAGAACCTCGCGGTGTACGTCGGCTATCTGCGCCGCAAGGTCGACGTCCCGGGCAGCCGCCCGCTGATCCACACCGTGCGCGGCGTCGGCTACGTCCTGCGGGAGGACTGAGGTGGCCGGGCCCGGCAGCGGCGGCAGCGGTCCGGGCGCCCGGACCGGGCGGGGCCCGCGGGCCCGGCTGCGGGCCCGGCTGGCCTCCCGGCTGCGGTCCTGGCGCAGCGGAGGGCAGGCCGCCTGGCTGCGCACCCGCAAGCCGGCCAGCCTGCGCACCGCCTTCGCGGTGGCCTTCGCCGCCGGCGCCGCCGCGGTGACCGTCCTCGTCGGCTTCCTCAGCTACGACGCGGCGGCCCGGCTGGTGCGGGTGGACGAGAAGTCGGTGTTCTCCGAGGTCGTGGGGGATCTGCGCACCCAGGTGCAGGAGAAGCCGCTGGCGCCCGGCGACTACGCCTCGTCCGACCCCGACCACGACGGGCCGCGCGACGACCTCACCCGGCCCACCCGCACCGATGTGCAGATCCTGGGCGCCGGCGGCCGGATCGTGGAACGCGGCAGCCCGGCCCTGCCGGCCGGCGCCGCGGAGCAGCGGGTCGCCCGGGACGCCCGCGCCGGCCACACCGCGGAGCGGGAGGCGGACATCGGCGACGACGTCTACCACGTCGCGACCGTCGCGCTCGGCGGCGGCCGCGGGGCGGTCCAGGTCGCCCAGAAGTTCAGCGAGACCGAGGACCTGCTCTCCGCGCTCCAGCAGCGCACCGCCTTGCTGGCTGCCGCGGTCATCGCGCTCTCCGGGGCCGGCGGCTGGTGGCTGGCGCGCCGGATCACCGGCCGGCTGGTGCGGCTGACCTCGGTCGCCGAGAGCGTGGCGGAGCACGGGCGGCTGGACGTCCCGGTGCCGGTGGCGGGGCGGGACGAGGTGGCCCGGCTCGGGCGGGCCTTCGACGACATGCTCGGCCGGCTGGCCAGCGCCGTCCAGGACCAGCAGCGCCTCGTCCAGGACGCCGGGCACGAGCTGCGCACCCCGCTGACCTCGCTGCGGACCAACATCTCGCTGCTCAAGCGCTTCGACGAGCTGCCGCCGGACGCCCGCGAGGAGCTGCTCGCCGACCTGGCGGGCGAGGCCAGAGAGCTGAGCGATCTGGTCAACGAGCTGGTCGACCTGGCCGCCGGGCAGCGGGACGACGATCCGCTGTCGGACGTGAGCCTGGCCGAGGTCGCCGAGAAGGCGGCCGCCTCCGCCCGCCGCCGCACCGGGCGCGAGATCACCGTGCGGACCGCCGCCCCGGCGGTGGTCGAGGGCCGGTCCGCCGCGCTGCACCGGGCGCTGACCAATCTGCTGGAGAACGCCGCCAAGTTCGACGCGGGCGGCACCGAGCCGATCGAGGTCCAGGTCACCGGCGCCCGCTTCGAGGTGCTCGACCGCGGCCCCGGGATCGCCGAGGCGGACCTCACCCGGGTCTTCGACCGCTTCTACCGCTCCGCGGGCGCCCGTGGACTGCCCGGCTCCGGCCTGGGCCTGGCCATCGTCCGCGAGATCGCGACCGCCCACGGCGGCCATGCCTTCGCTGCCGGCCGCCCGGGCGGCGGCGCCGTGCTCGGGTTCACGGTCGGCACGGGGCAGGGGAGCGGCGCCGGCCCCCGCACACGCCCGGGGCACGAGCCCGGCGGCGCCTGACGCCCCGGCCCCCTCCCGCCGCTTCCCGCCGCTTCCGCGCTGCTTCCCGCCGCCCTCAGCGCGGCGCCTCCCCCTGGGCCACCTCCACCGACTCGTGCAGATCGGCCGCGGCGTCCAGGGCGGCGGCCGCCGAGAAGGCGACGCAGGCGAGCAGGGCCGCGGCGATCAGCCGGCGGCCCCGGAAGCCGGACCGTACCCGCGGGTGACCCGTCGCCCGCTCGTCGGCCAGCAGGGCGGCGACCCGGCGCGGGAGCGGGCCGGCCGTCGCGGCGAGCACCCCGCCGGGACGCCGCGGGGTGCTCGCCGTCGCGGCGAGCACCCCGCCGGGACGGCCGGCCCGGTGCCG
>NZ_BMND01000068.1 GCF_014646275.1 Streptomyces kronopolitis | reverse complement strand
GTGCGCCGGGCCCGCCGCCTCCTCGGCGGGGCTGGGGCGACCGCGCCGGCGGCCGGTGGGGGCGGGGGCCGCGTCGGCCTGCGGATGCTGCGGGGCGGCGGGAGCGTGCGGCGGCTGGGGGCTGCCGGTCTCCGGCGCCGGGTCGATGCCGGCCGCCGTGCCGGTGGCCGTGCCCGTCGCCTCGGCCGGTCCGGAGGGCTGTGCCACGAGCCCCTCCGGGCCCGCCACGAAGGTGCCGGAGGATTCGGAGTCGGCCATCGCGGCCGCCGCTCGCTCCTCGGCGGCGGCCCGCCTGGCCCGCCGTCTCCCGGTCGGCTCGCCCTCCCAGTCGGGCGCCGCGGAACCGTCGGCCGCGGCAAGCTCGTGGCCCGGCTGCGCACCGGGCGCCGGGGCCTGCGGACCGCCGGCCACCGGACGGCGCGCCCGACGGCGTCCCGTGCCGCTGCCGTCGGACGGGCCCCCGCCGGGCAGCTGGTCGGCGGCCGCGGACAGCTCCGGCGACGACTGCGGGGTGCGGTCCGCCGCGGCGGGCGGCAGCGCGAAGGCCGTGCGGGCACCGGACGCCTGCGCGCCGCCGGCCGCCCGGCCGTCGCCCTGCGCGGGACGCTCCCGCGCCTCGGCCAGCGCCCGGCCCGCCCGCCGGCCGTTCTGAGGTACGGGCGCGAGCCCCTGCGGGCCCGCGGACTGGCCGGGAATGTGGGCCTGGCCGGGGGGCGCGGCCTGATCCGGCGCCGGTGCCTGCCCCGGAATCTGCGGGCGCGCGGGCGCCTCGGCCGCCATGGGCGCACCGGCGCGCAGCGCGGGCAGGCCGCCGCCCTCCGTCGCCCCCTGCCGGGCCCGGCGCCGTCCGCTCGGCGGCACGGCCTCGGCCCCCGCCATGCCCGGCGGCAGCCCCGCACCCTGCGTACCGTCACCGTGCTGCGGGTGCGCGCCCCGGCCGCCGTCGGTCCCGGCGGAGCCCGTACCGCCCTGAGCACCGTCGCCCACGGCACCGTGCGGGCCGGCTGCGTGCGGGCCACCCGCCGCGGCCGGTCCGCCCTGCTCCGCACCCGAGTGCCGCGCCCGCCGGCGACCGGTCGGCTGCGCACCGCCCGCCTGGGCCGGAACAACGCCGCGACCCGCACCGCCGCCGCCGAGCGGCTGCCCGGGCCCGCCGGTGCCACCCGGCCCGCCGGGCCCGCCGTCACCACCGGGGCGGCCCTCGCCGCCCGCGTCCCCCTCGTCGTCCGGCCGCTCGCCGGCCGCGGAGTCCGCCGCGTTCTGGGTGCCCCGCGCCCGCGCGGCCGGCACGGGCATCACCGTCGTCTCGTTGCCGGTCGGCTCGCCACCGCGGTCCGCCCCGGCGTCCGGCGCCGCGCCGTCCGCCGCCACCGGCAGCTCCAGCACATACGCGCTGCCGCCCGCACCGGGCCCACCGCCGGGCGCCCCCGGCACGTCGTGGGTCTGCAGCAGCCCGCCGTGCTGCCGCACGATGCCGCGCACGATGGGCTCATGGACCGGGTCGCCGCCGCCGAACGGCCCGCGCACCTCGATCCGTACGACATCGCCGCGCTTGGCCGCCGCCACCACGATCGTCGAATCGCCCGGGATCGGCCCCGAACGCCCGCCCATGGCGGTCTCGCCGGCCGGCATCCGGCCCGTCGAGTCCACCCCGGCGACATCCGCGATCAGATGCGACAGCGCCTGCGCGATCCGCTCCGCGTCGACCGTCGCCTCTATCGGCGGCGCGTGCACCGCGAACTGCGCGCGGCCCGGCCCGATCAGCTCGATCGCGCCCTCCACACCCGCCGCGACCACCGCGTCCATGGACACCGTGGTGCGGTGCAGCTTCTCCTTGCCGGAGTCCAGCCGCTGGAAGCTGAGGACGTTGTCCACCAGCGTCGTCATCCGGGCGTGGCCGGCCGCGAGGTGGTGCAGGATCTGGTTCGCCTCGGGCCACAGCTGCCCGGCCGGGTCCGAGGCGAGCGTGCCCAGCTCGCCCTTCAGCTCTTCCAACGGCCCGCGCAGCGCCTGGTCGAGCACCGCCAGCAGCTGGGTGTGCCGGGCCGCCAGCGCGTCGAAGGCGCGGCGGTCGGTGAAGGTCATCACCGCGCCGACGAGCTGATCGCCGTCCCGCACCGGCGCCGTCGTCAGATCGACGGACACCGCGCGCCCGTCCTTCGCCCACAGCGCCTGCCCGCGCACCCGGTGCTTGCGCCCCGACTTGAGCGTGTCGGCCAGCGGGGTGTCCTCCCACGGCAGCGTCGAGCCGTCCGTCCGGGAGTGGTGGATGAGCGGATGCAGCTCCTTGCCGCCCAGCTCACTCGCCCGGTAGCCCAGGATCTGCGCCGCGGACGGATTGACGAGCACGACCTTGCCCTCGGCGTCGACCCCGACCACACCCTCGGCCGCGGCCCGCAGGATCATCTCGGTCTGCCGCTGCTGGCGGGCCAGCTCGGTCTCGGTGTCCAGCGTCCCGGTCAGATCGCGGACCACCAGCATCAGCAGCTCGTTGCCCGTGTAGCCGTTGCGGTGATCGGCGTACGCGGCCTCGAACGCCGACTCGTACGGCGTGCGGCCGTCCTCCAGATTGGCGCTGGTCACCTCGACCAGCAGCTCGGTCCCGTCGGTACGCCGCGCGACCATCCGCGTCGGCTTCGTGCGGGTGCGCTCCTCCTCCTCGTCCAGGCGCCGCATGGAGCCCGGGATCCGCTTGGAGTCGAAGGACGGCAGCAGATCGAGCAGCCCGCGCCCCACCAGGGCCGTGCCCGGCGCCTCGAAGGTCTCCAGCGCGATGGTGTTGGCGTTGACGACCGTGCCGTTGCAGTTCACCAGCAACAGGGCGTCGGGGAGGGCGTCGAGTATGGCTGCGAGGCGAGCAGCGCCTCGGGATGGCCTGCTGCTCACGACGACGCTTCCTCCCTGTTACCGCACCTTGCCGGATCCACCGCGGTGGACCGCTGGGATGGAGTCTACGGGCACTTGCCCGGGACGCGGAGGCGGATGACGAGGAGGTAGTGCCACGGGGTTGTGCGACTCGCCGCACGACCGACATGTGCCCCTCGTCCTGACCTGCCGCGCTACTACGGCACGAACCGGGTCATGAACGGGTCGAGGGGAGCAGGGGTTCGAAGTGGCCCCAGCGGCTGATCTCACACCCATTGGTGCGCCGGAAGTCCGCGTTGACGGGGCGCCCGGCCCAGGTGCCGGTGACGTGGGCGAGGGCCGGCCCGCCGTACATCATCGTGCAGTTCGCCCCCTGCGGCACCGGGGCGAACGGGTCCCGGCCCCACCGCGCCATCCCGTCCAGCTTCGCGCACGCGGCCTTGACGTGGGGGTGGTTGCCGCCTCCGGGGTGGCAGTACAGCTCGAAGGTGCCGTCGGTCCGCGCCGAGCCGGACTGGTGGACGGTGACGGTGAGGTGGTCGCGGCCCGCCAGGTCCGCCGCCGACCGGGGGCCGGTCGCGAGGGCGGGCCACGGCGCCCGGCTCGGCGTGCTGTCGGGAGTGAGGGCGGGTCCGCCGGGCGTGCGGGGGTCGGCGACGTGGTGGCCGGCGCCGACCAGGCCGGCCTCGGACCAGTGGTGCGGCAGCGGGATCGGGGCGGCCGCGGCGGGCCCTGCCAGGGCGAGCGCGGCGGCACCGCCGACGAGGCCGACGAGGCCGACGAATGCGGAGAAAAGGGATGACGTCCGGTAGTGCGGCATCACAGGCTCCAGAGGGCGAGTGCGGGGCGGCACGGGGTGCGTACACGCCGGGGGCGCACGACAACGACGTCGCGACGGCCCCACACACCTAACGCGCTGCCGCCCCCGACGTTGCGCCGCAGGAACGTCTTTGCCGGGCGGCCCGCGCGGCTAGTACCGTAGGGGGCGATTGGTGACAGCCCTTGGAGCTGTGCCATTATCTGGACACGCCACAGCGCGCATCTGCGCGCGTGGGGTGTGTGGAGGCGTCGCCTAGTCCGGTCTATGGCGCCGCACTGCTAATGCGGTTTGGGGTTTACCCCCCATCGAGGGTTCAAATCCCTCCGCCTCCGCTCTCCGTTCGGGCCCCGGTCTTCAAGACCGGGGCCCGAAGGCTTTTCCGGGCGGGGTAGGGCCTGGTGGCCGGGCTGGGCGGGACAGCGCGGGTCCGGGTGGGGCTCGGCGGGGCTTGGCGGGTCCGGATGGTGGGACCGGCTACCGCCGCGATGATCACGTTCTGGCTGCCGCCCGACTGCCGCACCCGGCTGGCTCCTGACTGCTGACTGCCGCGCCCGGCTGGCTCCCGGCCGGGCGGGCAACACGCGACCCCCCGACCCCCGGGGCCGCCGACGACCTCTCGGCCACCTGGGGCAACCGACGACCTCCCGGGCGCCCGGGGTAACCGACGACCTCTCGGGCCACCCGGGCAACCGGCGACCCGACGACGCGGCAAGCAGTCGGCCGGAACGGATCATCCAGCGGAAACGGACCATCCAGCGGAAACGGATCATCCAGCTGAATTGGATCGTCCAGCTGCATCGGATCATCCAGCCGAATCGGATCATCTACGGGTGGCCCGCCCCGCACGCGCACTGGGCGCCCGGGGCCGAACCGCGCCACCCTGAACCCATGACGACCCCGAACCGCCGGCCCGCCTCCCCGTCCGGCCCCGCCATCGGCGGTATCCCCGTCCCCGACAGCACCCTGGCCCGGGAGGCGACCGAACTCATCCGCGACGTCACCGACGACCTGCTCTACCACCACTCCCGCCGCGTCTACCTCTTCGGCGCCCACCACGGCCACCACCAGGGCCTGGACTTCGACCCGGAGCTGCTCTACGTGGGCGCCCTCTTCCACGACCTCGGCCTCACCGGGAAGTTCCGCACCTCCCAGCAGCGCTTCGAGCTCGACGGTGCCGACGAGGCCCGCGCCTTCCTGACCGCCCGCGGCATCCCCGAGGACCGCGCCCGCCTGGCGTGGGAGGCCATCGCCCTGCACACCACCCCGGAGATCCCGCACCACATGGCCCCGGAGATCGCCCTCGTCAGCGCCGGCGTCGAACTCGACGTCCTCGGCATCGGCTACGACACCCTCCCCACGGCGACCCGCGAGGCCGTCGTCGCGGCCCACCCGCGCCCCGACTTCAAGCGCCGCATCCTCCACGCCTTCCACGCCGGCCTGGCGCACCGCCCCGCGACCACCTTCGGCAATGTGAAGGCCGATGTCCTGGACCGCTTCGAAGAGGGCTACACCCGCCCGAACTTCGTCCGCATCATCGAGGACTCCCCCTGGCCCGAGTAACCCGCGAAACACCCCCACAAGCACGTTTCCGCAGGTCAGAGGTGCTACGGGCAATGGATTTCGCCTCACGGCGCAGGTCATGTAATGTTGTTCCCGCAACGCCGACCGGCAAGAAAAACCGCCGGAAAGCCAAGCGCTCGTAGCTTAACGGATAGAGCATCTGACTACGGATCAGAAGGTTGCAGGTTCGAATCCTGCCGAGCGCACACAGGTCAAAGGCCCCCTCGCTTCTAGCGAGGGGGCCTTTGACATCAGCGGGTGACATCAACGCGCGGCGCGTCGGCTGTCACGCGGCTGGCCGAGAGCCCGGTTCCCCCTCCTCGTCTTCCTCCAGGCCGTCCATCCCCAGAGCGTCGTCCATCCGGTCGGCCGCAGCTTTGAGAGTGGTCTGCATCACGTGCGCGTAGGTGTCGAGCGTCATGGTGATGGTGCTGTGGCCCAGGGTCTCCATGATCGTGCGGGGATCGACCCCCTGGGCCAGCAGCAGTGAGGCGCAGGTGTGCCGCAGGTCGTGCACTCGTACCCGGCGCACCTTGGCGTTCCGGCACAGGATCGTGAGCATCCGGTTGAGGCTGCGGGGGTCGGTGGCCCGCCCGGTGGCCGTGGTGAAGACCAGGCCGTTCGGGTGGTCGGGGAACGGCTGCCATTTGGCGCCGGCCACCTTCCGTTCCTGCTCCTGCTGAGCCTGGTGGGCGATCAGGGCCTGGACGCACCTCTTCGGCAGTGACACCGTCCGGAGCGAGCGAGCGGTTTTCGGCGTGCCGAAGAGCAGTTCGCGTTTGATGCGCTGGAGGTTGCGTCGGACCCGGAGCTGGCCGGTGGCCAGGTCGATGTCCGACCAGGTGAGGCCGAGGGCTTCCCCGCGGCGCAGGCCGGTGGAGATGAGCAGCAGCCACAAGGCGTAGAGCCGGTGCTTGCGGGCCGTTCTGAGCAGGATTTTCGCCTCTGCGGCGTCCAACGGGCGTACCTCCTGGCGTTCGACGGCGGGCGTCTCCACAATGCGGGCGACGTTGCGTGCGATGAGTTCCTCCCGGACTGCCTGCTGGAGCGCGGAGCGGAGTACGGCATGGACGTACTGGACGGTGCGGGCCGACGGCCGGCGCTTGCAGCACTTGTTCACGGCGCAGCA
The DNA here is from genome assembly GCF_014646275.1 of Streptomyces kronopolitis. Lineage (GTDB taxonomy): Bacteria > Actinomycetota > Actinomycetes > Streptomycetales > Streptomycetaceae > Streptomyces > Streptomyces kronopolitis. The sequence continues at coordinate 8,622 of NZ_BMND01000068.1, read as the reverse complement.
CGTCCGGTCTTCCTTGGCGCGTGCCGCGTCGACTCCTCGCAGGCAGCAGAGGCATCCGCCCTTGAACTCCGCGAGGAACAGCCGGATGTCGGTGGGGGAGAGGCGGTTGAGCTTCTTCTTGCTCAGGGCGGGTTTGATGTAGAGCCGCGACAGTCCCTCGTAGCTGTTGAGCGTCGCGGGCTTGAGGCGGGTGGGTGCAATGGCGGCGAGCCAGTAGGTGAGGAAATCGCCGAACGCCATGGTGGAGGTGGCAGCCGGGATTCCCTGCCGCGTCTTCTCCTGAAGTTCGATGAGCTTGTTGCTCACCTCCTCGCGCGTCTTGCCGTAGACGAACTTGCGGACGCGGGTGCCATCGGGCCGGTAGACGTACGCGGCGGCCTGATAGCGGCCGTCGGTTCGCTTCGTGATCGTGCCTTCTCCGTTGGCGCGCCTCTTAGCCATCAGGCAGCCTCCTCAAGCTTGTTGTGGATGTAGGTGCGGAGCGAGTCGAGGGGGATGCGGCGGGCGCGGCCCTCGGTGAAGCTCGGCAGGGTGCCGGAGCGGATCAGGTCGTAGACCTTGCTGCGGCTGAGCCTCAGGGTGGTCATGACCTCCGGGACGGTGAGGGTTTGCGGGTCGCTTGGGATGACAGTCAGCACGTCGAGACCTCCGGGAGAGGGCTGGCCTGCGAATGGAGATGGGCTCGGGGGCTTCTCGGGGGCTCGCGCCTGTCCGAGGTTCGGATTTCTGCGTCATTGCGTCATCAGCGTCATTCGGGCTTCTGACCTGCGGTTTTGTGTGACGCAGTGGTCTGGGGGTGCGTCATCGGCGTGTCATGGGCTGCGTCATCGGGTGACGCAGATGACGCAGGATGACGCAGAGTCCGCCGTCTGCGTCATGGCTTTCGTCGCAGGTCAGGGGCCGTTTTCCGGCTGGCATGACGCAGATGACGCAGCGTCTCTCCTCTTAGGACAAAGGAGGGGGTGGTGTCTGTTGTGGTGCGGTGCGCCTTACAGCGTGAAGAAGGAGCCGCTGCGCGGCGCGACCATCGGGCGGCGTCGCCGAACAGCAAGAAGAGCACGCCGCGACGGGTGCTCTTCTTGCTTGTCCGGCGAGCGCGGCTGCGGGTCAGAACCCCCCCTGCTGCTCGTGTGGGGGCGGGGTGGCCTGGCGGGTCATTTCGAGGTAACGGCCCTCGCTGGTGCGGCCGGTGTCGATGAGGACACCGCGAGCGGCCAGCGTCGGTTGGAGGCGCTTGAGCCGGTCGGAGAGGACTTTGCCCGTGGTCGGCCAGCCCTTGGGCAGGGGGCCCAGTTCTTCGCCGCTGTAGAGGCGGCTGAGGTGGTGCAGCCACTCGGTGGAGGTCATGCGCTGCGCTGCGCCCGGTTCGATGCTGTCGGCGTGCCTGAGGACGGTCTGCGCGAGGAGGTCACCCTCGATCACGTCGTCGTTCAGGTCGTCCAGGCTGGCCCGGTAGGCGGTGAGCGCTCCGAGGCCGGTTGCCGCGTCGAGTTGCGCGCACAGGTGCGCGAAGTCAGCCATCCGCAAGTCAGTGGGGGTCTCTGTCTCGGCGGCGCGGACCTTGACCGTGAGGTCCAGGAGAGACCCGAGCACGATGGGCAGAACCTCTTCGTACTCCGCCCACAGTTCCGCCTCGGTGCGCCGGACACCGGGCCTCTCCAGCCGCAGCGGCAGGAGCCGTTCGGCGAGGTCGGGCCGGATGACGCCCACGTCGATCCCGGTCAGCAGCAGGGGACGGCGGTATCGGGCGCGGAAGACGTCCCCGTCGGTGAAGAGGGCGCGTTTGACGTTCTCGGCGCCGGTGACGATGCAGCACATGGCGTCGGAGAGGTCCGGGGTCATGTGGGAGAGGTTGTCCAGGGCCGTGACCCACCCGGCCGCCACGGCGGCGGTCAGGTTCTCTTCGTCCTTCGGGGCCCGGCGCAGGTCGCCGCTCATGCCCTCGATGATCCGTACGAGCATCCGTCCCGCTGTGGACTTGCCCGCACCCTGCGGACCGGTGAGGAACGGGGCAGGGACGGGCACGGACGGCCCGAGGCATCCGATCAGCCAGGCGATGGCCAGGCACTCGGTCTCCGCGGTGGCGAAGTTGCACAGCCTCAGCAGCAGGTCGATGCCCTTGCCGTCGGTGTCCTTGGCCGGCAAGGGCAGTTCCCCGGTGAGCTGGGTGCGGCGCCAGCACACCTCGCGCGGGTCGGGGATGCCGATATCCCAGCCGGTGGGGTGGATGCGGACCGACTGACCGTCGTTGCGGCCCAAGTCGAGCCACGTCGCTCCGTCGAAGCCGGGGGCGACGCGGATGTGGACGGGCTGCACGTCCTCGGTCAGCGCGAGCGCTTCGATCAAGTCCAACGCTTCCTTGAGGGCAGTCCCGTTGAACACGCCGCGCCCGTCGCGGAACAGGCCGACCATGAGTTCCTGGCGGTGGCTGCCCGTCGTGCCCTGGGAGCGGATCGGGCGGGCCACGGGGTGGCCGTTCTTCTGCGCGTACACGGTCCCGTCGGCGGTGCGGAAGTACCGGAAGTGCGCCTGCGCGTAGTCGGTGATGACCTCGCGGGCAGGGTTCTTCTCGTCGTCAGCCATGGTCACAGTCCCAACCTGGTGCGGGCGTTGGTCCACGCGTCGGTGCAGTGCCGAGGGGATTCGCCCTTGGCCTGCGCGGCAGTGAACAGGCGCGCGGTGTGCGCGTCGGTGAGGCAGCCACACCCGCCGTGGGCGGACAGCACGGCGAGGAAGGTCCGGTAGACGGTGGCGTGGACCGCGCTGCGGGCCTCGGTGATGCGCTGCTCTGCCATGGCGATGCCACGCTCCAGGTAGGCGGGCGTGCGATGACGGCACTCCCCGCCCCTGGCGAGCGCGGGCACGGTGGCAGCAGGCCGCGCAGGCCGGACTGTGGAGGGCTTCTGAACGGTCAGCGCGCGCACGGCGTCGGGCAGACCGGTCATGGTGCCGGTTCCGGGACCGAGCCACCGCGCGTAGGACATGAGCGACTTGATGTCGACGCCGGGCCGCACAGCGTTCGCGGACTGCATCGCACCCCGGTAGATCCAGTGCTGGCCCCGCGTCGTCGGCACGGTCCGCGTGGCGGGCAGGGCCTCGCGGGCCCATGCGATGGCTGCCGCGTCGTCCAGGTCGACCACCGTCAGCCCCGCCCCACCGGGGTGGTAAGCCACGGCCGCCGCCTCACGCCATGCGGACGCCCATGCCAACGAGGTGAGGACACGTGCGTCGGTGGTGGCTGCGGCCCAGGCATGGCAGACGCTGGCGCACTCGCAGGGACCGGCGTTCTTCATGTTCGGCCGGCCGCCGCACGCGTTCCCCCTGCATGCACGGCAGTTGCCAAACGGGAGCTTTCCCGCCCGCAGGGGCAGCGGTGGCATGCCGGCCGCCGCTAGGTCCAACGCGGTCCGCAGGTGGCTTTCGTCCGGATGGTTTCCAGTGCGGCCGCATCGGGCCTTGCAGTCAGATGTCATGCTGTAGGTCTCCTGTTCTGCTACGTCGGGATACGGAGACCGAGGGCGGCGGGCTGTCCTTGTCCGGGAGTGCCGCCGCCCTCGGGCGTAGCTAGCGGTTGAAGTGGTTGCGCTTGATCACGGCCTTGCGGATGTTGACCGTGGTGCCGGCGCCCTGGTGGCCGCTCGTGCTGAAGATCTGCACGGCGATCCATCCGCCGAAGATGACGGCGGCCAGGATGATGAGCTGGGTGATGAACACGGTGAGCGCGGCGATGAACGAGGTGAGCAGGAGCAGCCCGCCGCACACCGCGAGGAAGCCGACGCCCCCGAGGGCGACGTTCACCGCCACGCGGGAGACGGCCGGCTTGACCGCGACCGGTTCCGAGCGGGCAGTGTCGATGGCGTAGCCGGTGACGACGCGACCGTCGGGCAGGACGATGCTCGCCACCGCCGGAACCCTGCCCGGCTGCACCGGAACGACCGGCGCCGGGACGGGGACAGCGGGCGGGTACATGGTGGGCTGGTGGACTTCCACGGCCCGCTGTACGGGCACGTGCGGGTTGTGGTCGGGGTGCATGCGGAATCCCTTCCGGCACGTGGCCAGGGAGGCAGCGGCACCCCCATCGGGGTGCCGCGTGGAGGGGTGTTTGGGGGGTCTGACCTGGAGTCCTCCCTGACTCCCTGAACGATCATTTGTGCAGGTCAGGGCCAGGGAGGCGGGTCAGGGAGGCGTGCAGGGAGTTCTCCCTGCCTCCCTGACCCGTCGGGGGTCGGCTCCCTGTCATCCGGCGGCGGAAGCGGAACCGTCTCCGTCGCGGTTGGCGAGGGCGCGGGTGACGCGGTCGCGGGCGACGACCATGACGCCGTCGGACTTGTAGGGCTCGGCGCCGGCGTTGTCCAGGACGGCCTTGAGGTCGATGAACGACCAGCCCCCGTAGGCGTCCGCGTTGCGCGTGGCGAGCCGCGCCAGCACGTCCTTGGTCCGTACACGGGGCGCGTCGCCGACGACGGCGGCGATGTCGGCGAGCGGGTCGTGCTCTTCTTCTCGGTCGATGGCGTGCAGGGTGGTGACGCCGTCGCGCAGGGCCTTGGCCCGGTCGGTGATGGCTTCGGCGGCGTCGTCGTCGATGTAGTGCGTGCGGACCGTGATGGACGACTGTCCGGCCGGGATGGTGACGCCGTCGGAGGCGACCACCAGGGTTCCCCGGTCCAGACCCGGACGCAGCAGGTTCGGCGCCGCGCCGCCGTCAACGGCCTTGTCTCCCAGGGCCATGCGGGCCTGGGATTCGGTGCCCAGGGCGAGGGAGGCGCGGGTGTGGGCGCCCTCGCGGACGAGCTTGGGCAGGTTCTCGTTGGTGGGGTCCTGGGTGCCCTGCCACATCAGGACGTTCACGGCCCGTCCCTGGTTGTGGATCTTCCGGACGGCCATGAAGTACCGGGAGTTGGCCTTCGACCCGCCATACGGGCGCTTCTCGGCGTCCTTGGCCGGGCACATGAACGCCACCTGCGCTTCGTCGACCAGCACGATCAGCGGCGGGAACACGGTGCCGGGCGGGCCCTGGATGCGGCGGTTCATCTCGTCCACCGCGCCCTCAACCATCTCGGTCACCTGGATCACGTGCTCATCCGTCGGCCCCTGGATCAGCGTGGTGGCGAGACCGTCGAACATGGCCCAGTCGCCCACGCCCTTGAGGTCGCCCATGAGGAACTGCACCGACTTGTCCAGCGCGAGCCACAGGGCCAGGGAGCGCAGGGCAACGGTCTTGCCCTGGTTGGACAGGCCCGTGATGAGCAGGTGGCGCTGGTAGAGGCTCAGCGCGGCAGCATCTCCGCGCAGGTCCTGGCCCCAGGGGGCGCGGCCCTTGGCGTAGTCGGCGGTCATCGTGTCGTCGGTGACTAGCGGGGACGGGCCGATCGGCTCGTCCAGTGCCCCGGAGTCGGCCACCCACAGTCGGACCGTGCGGGCGGCCTGGGGGATGGTGATGAACACTTCGTGTTCGTGCCGGGTCAGGTTCTCGGCGAGCTTGCGGCGCTTGCCCTGCACCTCGTTGGTCGACACCCCGGAGGGAAGCGTCACGTCGACTTCCACGCCGCATCCGGCGATGCGGATCGGGCCGAGCATGCTCGCGCCGGCGTCGCCCATTTCCTTAATGGCGCGGGCCAGGGCCGGGACTCCGAGGTCGCGCAGGGCCTTGACCACGATGGACGGCGTGATCGGCTCCCCCTCACCGTTGCGGACGTTGGCGGGCAGTGCCCAGGCGGGGGCGGCGTGCTGCTTGCGGCCGACCGACCACAGGGTCAGCAGCGCGAGGAACGGGCCGATCGCCAGCGCCGGACCCCACACGACCCGCACGATCCGAATCAGCAGGGCGATGAAGTCGATGGTCGCTGTGAGAGGCGTGATGACGTCGCCGATGTGCCCGGTGTTGAGGGCCATGACGACTCCGAGGGCGACCAGGACCCCGATGCTCATGCCAGCGCCGACGGCCGCACCCTTGGCGGCCTCCACGGGCGAGTGCAGGAGGTCCATGCGGCGGTGGTGGCGGGCGGCGCGGAAGCGCTGCAACCGCTCCTCCCACTCCTCGGCCGCCTCCAGGTTCCCCGCGGCTTCCGCCGCCCGGATCATCCGCTCATACCGGGACCCGGTACGGCCGTCCCAGGCCCGACGAGCCACAATCCGGCCCCCGTTGAGGGTGTAGAGGCTGTGCCGCGCCGCCGCCCGGACCGTCGCCCTGGTGGACTCGTGCGTGGCGGCCGTCTTCACCGCACGGCCGGAGCGCACCCACAGCGGCACGGGCGGTGCCGGCGGCGCGTCGGGAACGACCGTGAGCACGGTGGGGGCGGTGTCGGGGGTCGGGGGGTCGGTGGGCTTGTGGAGGTGGACGACGTTCTCAGACATGCTGGAAGTGCTCCTGACTGCCCCACAGGGGGCGGGAGTAAGGGAGAGCCGGGGTGGCCGTGTCCGTGGAAAGAGGCGGCCACCCCGGCACCGGAGCAGGCTGGTCAGAACCAGCCGGAGGACTTCTTCTTGGCCTTGTCGCGGGCGGCCTCGGTCGTGAGCCTCTGCCGCTCCGCGTGCAGGGCGGTCAGCTCCGCGTTCAGCCGCATCTCGGCAGCACTGCCGGTGGAGTCGATCTGCTCCTCGGCACGGCCGGTGCTGCGGCCCCGGGCGGCGCGGTAGGAGCCGCCGGCCAGGGCGCGGGCCATGGCACGGCGCTCCCGGCCGTTCAGCGGCCACGACTCGCCCCGTCGGACCGCTTCCAGCTTCTTCGCGGTCGCCTGGATCTCACGATCCAGGCGGCGCAGGTCGGAGTTACCCATGCGGGGTGCTCCCTTCGGACCCATCAGGGTCGGCGTAGGCGCAGGGCACGCAGGTGCCCAGCGACGTGGGGATGACGTATCCGGCGTCGTGCCGACAGGCGGGACAGACGCGGCGGGCCCGGTTCGCGGCGGCCAGCGCCGCCCAACGGCCCGGCGTCATCGGCCGGACCGGCTTGGCCAAGTCGACGCGGTAGAGGTAGGCGACCAGCGGCCCCCGGCGGCGCGGCCGTTCGAGCTGAGCGGCCACGCACTGACCACCCGGCCGCAGGCCCCGGGCACGAAGCTGGCGGCGGGTAGCGTAGCCGTCCGGAGCAAGGCGCCACCGGAACACCGGCAGCGCGCCCATCAGGCAGCTACGCGCTTCCATGCGGCGCGCAAGCGGACCTCGGAGGCGGAGTGGCCGGCCGCTCGGAAGCGAGCGGACATCTCCCGGTAGGACAAGGGCGGGGTCCGGTTGGTGCGAATCTCCTCCACCACCGCGTCCAGCTCGTCATCGGTGAGAGCGGGTGCCGCCTCCAGAGCGGGCGCCCTGACCGCTTCGGACGGGCCCCACACCGGCAGCTCCCAGCGGGGTGTGACGCCGCCCGTGACGGGGGTCGTCACGCTGGTCAGCGCCTTGCCGGTCTCCTCGCTCGCCCTCGTCGTCTCCAGCGTCGACCACGCCTTGGAGAGCGTCTTGGCGGTCTCGGCCTGGACGCGTGCGACGCGTGCCCCGGCCCCCGTCACAGCCGTCAACCGGGTCTCCTCCGTGGCCGCTTCAGCGCGAAGCCGGGCACGTGCCACGGCCGCTTCGTCGCGGGCCTCCTGCTGGATACCCCGGATCGACTCCAGTGCCGTCACGGTGAGTGCCGTGCGCTCCCACAGCCCATGGACCAGCCACAGGGCCTTGGCAGCGAGAGGGAACCAGGAGACCGCCAGCCACGCGGCGGGCGACGAGCTGGTGAGCGCGTGGGCGACGAGGACGCCGGTTGCCACCGCACCGAAGGCCCAGCCAACGACCGTAACGGGGGTGGAGTGGTCGCCCTGCGCGGCGAGCCGCCGCTCGTAGGCGAGGGTGGCCAGCCAACCGCCGTCGATCCCGAGACCGACGACCAGCGCGACCACCCACGGCACGGCCGTGCCCAGCCACATCACGACCACGGCCAGGGTCAGCACCATGGACACCGCCGTCATCGCCACGGCGGGCAGCACGGTCTTGGCCTTCATGCCGCCGCTCCCGTCCCCGCCCGCTGACCGCGAGCGGCCCGCATGAACGGCACCGTGCGGGTCAGCGCGTCGGCGTACAGGGCGTCCCAACCAGCGACCTCGTCACCAGCCTCCGCCGACTCCCGCAGGTCCCGCAGGACTTCGCGAGCCACGTCCCGGCGAGCGCGCCGCTCCTCGTCCGTCTCCTGCTCCAGCGGTCCGCGGAACAGATCGACGTCGATGCCGAGCGCCAGCTCAACGAACTCCGTCTTGTCTGCCGCCTCTTGATCAGCGACGAAAGTGCGCATGCGCATGGTGGATCTCTCCTTGTCAGGTATGTCGGGATGGCGAGGGGCGGTCGGCTGTCCTTGTCCGGGAGTGCGGCCGCCCCGCGAAGAACCAGGGGTCAGACGGTGGCGATGACCAGCGCGGCGACCAGCAGCCACAGGTGGTGGAAGGACTGGTCAAGCGCGTACGCGCCCGTGCCGATGTGCGGGTTGTCGTCGTGGTCGGCGCGCGGGGCACCGAGCCGGTAGAACTCGGCCTTGCCGGTCACCTTGGCCAGTATCGGCAGGTTCGGATATTCACTGGTGCGGAATAGGGTCATGATCGACTGGCCACCTCGGCTGCGTAGGCGGTCCTGACAGCCCCGGCCGACCAG
>NZ_BMND01000067.1 GCF_014646275.1 Streptomyces kronopolitis | reverse complement strand
GGGGCTTGACGGAAACCCTAGAAGCCCAGGTCAGAGGCTTACCGCGGAAGCTGCCGAAAACGCTCCGCTCCCGTTCCCGGAACACTCTGCCCATCGCTGCAGGCCAGCAGGGGTCTCTACCGTCGCTTGAGCAACTGCCCGGTGGGACCGCCTCGCGCTCGCTGAATACCGGCCTACCGACACACCGCTCGTACGCGCGCATCGTTCATCGCTGGCGGCCGCCCGGGAATGCGCCACAGAGCGCGCCAACCGAAGCACTTGCCCGCTCCCCCCACGTCCCGGCGGTAAGCGGTAGTCCGACAGCGCCTACCTCCGACACCATCAGCGGCCTCGGACCTGCTTGGCCACCCCAGTGGTGTTGTACCGGTACCGGGCCATCTCCTCGGTCACTCCGTAGTGCTCGGCGATCTGCACCAGCCCCCACTGGCGGCGAACTGCGCCGAGCAGCAGGGGACGAGGAAGCATGAGTGTTCCGCCAAAGGCAGTGGCCTGTTCTTCCTCGTCGGGGCGGCAGGTCCTGAAGGGCATGCCATTGACTTCACGGATCTCGGTGAGGTCATGGTTCAGGACTAGGTGGGAGAGCTCGTGAGCCACGTCGCTGGCCCTGCGACCCGGGGTTCGGAGCGGGTTGGTGACGACGATGCTCTTCCCGGAGACCTGGAAGGTAGCGGCGGAGAAGGCGTACGCCTGGACCCGTTCGAGTTCTTCGAGGCGGGTGCGGCTGACGAGCTTCTCGGCGCTGACGATCTTGACCTTGAGGTGGTCGGCAAGGTCATCGACGTTCAGGGGATCGGTGTCGCTGAGGGCGAGTTCGCGGCGCAGTCGAAGGGCTTCTCGCTCGGCGTTGGCCTTGAAGCCTCGGGGGAGGGTCACAGTTCGCCCGCTTCGACAAGTCGTTCGAGTTCGGTGTTCATGTCGGTGAGCAGGTCGGCGAGCCGCTTGGGGACGCCAGGGCGCAGCACCGAGGCAGCCCGGAGGTGGCAGGCAAGGGCGGGTGCGGCCGGGACCGCCTCCTTCGCAAGAGCTTCGTAGAGGTCGCGTAGAACGGAGCTGATCTTGTTCGCCGCGTCGCCGGTGAGCCGAGGGTCTGCGTGGAGGTGGGTGATGGCCTGATCGAGGGGCGAGATCTGGCGGGTGGCGATCGGGGTGAAGAAGCGGCTCGGGGAGACGCCGAGCCAGGCGCAGAGGCGGGTGAAGGTGGCGAGGTCGGGCTGGGCGCCGGCTTCGACCCGGGTGAGGGTGCTGAAACTGACGCCCGCCTCCGCAGCGGCCTGCCGGAGAGACAGGGGGCCGCGGCGCTCCTTCAGGAGGCGTCCGAGTTCGGCGATGCCGAACTGTTCGACAGCATCTGGTCCGGTCGTCTCGGGGTCCGGGAGGGGGGGCTGGCTCCGGTCGGGGCTCATACGGGCAGCGTAGCGCGCAGCAATACGGCGATGCCTCTTGACTGCATCACCCCAGGGTGATCACACTCACGTTAGGCGCATTGCCGCTTTGCTGAATCAGCCATCCACCGACCCCCGAAGAACCCAGGAGACCGCTATGCCCCAGCCCCACGAGATCAAGACCACTGTGACCTCCGCCCTCGCTGAGCACCCGTACAAGCACGACTACGCCCCGCAGGTGACCGCCGCGAGCGTGCTGTCCGACGCCCTCACCGCCTTCGGCTTCGCCAGCGACGGCACCACCCGCTACTACCTTTTCCACAACGGGCACGAGGCACCGCCCGAGGCAACGGTGGGCAAGCTGGCCGGGCACGCCAAGGCCATGCACCTGAAGCTGCGCACCGAGACCACCAACGGCTGAGCCCGGGAATCAGTCGTGGATCTCGAGAGCCGTCTGCGGCTGGCTGGCGATGTCCCAGCGGTCGAGGAGTTCCTCTCCTCGACCGCCGGCCGCCTCCACCACCGCGACCAGGACCCCGACGGCCTGTTCTGGGCCGAGGTTCAACCGAACAACGGTGAGCGCGCAGCATTCATCGCCCGGATCGAATGGACGGTCTACCCGGACCGGCCGCCCTCCCTCCTCTTTGCCGAGACGGTCGGCGAATCCAGAGTCGGAGCGCCCAGTGCCTGGCCGGGAGCGAATGGCTACCGCTACGACTCCAACGACGTGTGCAAGCCGTTCACCGCCGAAGGCCAGAGGCTCCACCCCGAGTGGGGCAGTGGGCCGCACTCCTGGCGGAGCACCGGCAATCCCTTCTTGCACGTGGTGGAGAACGTGCAGGACGACATCGATCGCGTTGACGGGAGGCGTGCCGGATGACCACCGACACGAGGGAGCTGGTACTGCCGGCCAGTGCGGTCGACCCGGTGCTTGAGGAGATTCGGCGCCACGGGCTAGCCGACCTGGAGACCGGCGCACTGCTTCTGACCGGGCAGTCGGACATGCACGTGCTGGTCGTGGCGGTGGCCGGGGCGGCGGGGATCGTGCGAGGTCCGGGTCTGTTCGCGGTGAGCGCGGTCGCGTACGACCAGTTGTTCACCTTCGCCGAGGAACGGTCCTACCGGGCGCGAGCGATGGTCCACTCGCACCCCGAGGAGGCTTTCCTGTCACGAACCGACCGCGTGTACTCGTTGCGGGTGCCGGGGTTCGTCAGCGCTGTCGTACCGACCTACACGGCGCCCCCCGCCAACCCGGCATCGTGGGGGTGGTGGCGTTTCGAGCGGGACTGGGTGCCCTGCACCACTCCGGTTGTCGATCTGACTCTGCCCCCAGCGCGCACGGTGGTGTTCGACGAGGAGGGTGTCCGTGAGTACTGATTACAGCCGCAGCGTACGCCTGGGCGGCCTGGCCGCCGGCATGAAAGAGACCACTCTGCGGGAACGGATGGAGGGCACCCTGATCCACCTGACCGCGGACGGACACCTGCCCGCGGCCGGCGAAACTCTCGAAGTACTGGTGGCGGATCTGCGCCGGTGGCCGGTCCGGCTGAGTCTGGACCCCGGCCGCGGACTGGGACGGCTCGACGACGAACTCATCCGCAGGCTGGTGGAAACGGCGACCGGGATCGATCCGGACCGGCCGCTTCGCGTCGGCGAGGCCCAAGGCAAGGCGCCGCTGCATCTGCACGTGGGAACCGCACCCCCGCTGGGTACTACGGTGGCCGGTGCGCCGGACGGGCACGGGGTCCGTCTGCGGCACACCGGCCATCCTTTCCCCCGGCTCAATGCACCCGGCACCGGGTTGGGCGCGGTACTTACTGCGGCGATACTGGCTGGCGAGGCGTTCAAAGTCGTCGCCGGGCTGCCGGAGGGGAAGTTCCAGGTGATCCCGGTGGTGGACTTCTGCCCCGTCCGCCCCGGCGAGCAACCCGGGATCGTCGTCACCCCGCTGCCTGCGCTGGAGCAGGTACTGCTGGGCGGAGGCGGTGCGATCGGCACCGGCATCGCCCTGGTCCTGGACCTATTGGAGGCCCAGGGCGAGTTGACGGTGGTGGACATGGAGGTCTTCGAGAAACCGAACGTCACCTCGTACAGCATCGGTACCCTGGCCGACGCGGCTGCGGGCCTGCCGAAGGTGCGGTTGATCGACGCACACCTACGGCGGGTCGAGGTGACCCCGTTCCACGGGACAATCCAGGCTTCGATCGAGGCCGTCGATGCGGGCACCCTGCCGTGGCCCCGGATCGTCCTCGGGGGGCTGGACAGCGTCGAGGCCCGGCACGACCTTCAGCGGCTGCAGGTCGATCTCATCCTGGATGGCAGCACCGGCGGCCCGGTCGGCACCACGGTCGCACTACACGAGGCACTGCCCACCGGCCCCTGCCTGCGCTGCTTCTTCAAGCCCAACCACACCGGGAAGAGCGCGGAGCAGCGACTGCATGAAATGACCGGGCTCCCGCTATCCCGAATCGCCCGCGGACAGGAGCCGCTGACCGAACGGGACCTGGAAGGACTGGTCGATCAACAGCGAGAACTTGTCGGGCAGTTCCTCGGACGCCCGGTGTGCGGGCTGATCAACTCATCTGAGCTGAAGGGTAGAACGGACGACGGGTTCCGCCCTTCGGCTGCGTTCGTGGCCCAGCAGGCCGCCTGCCTGGTCGTCGGCGCTTGGATCGCACGCAGCACGGGCCTTTTCGGTGGGCCTCCACGGCGCATCGAGTACGACACCCGCTTCGGCCCCCGGCCCGACCAGATGATCGACCACCGACTTCCCACCCCCGGGTGCGCGTGCCAAAAGGACGCTGCTCTCATCAACCTCATTCGAGAAACCCGACGCACCCGCCATTGACGTCCGGCTGGAGGTGGCGGCAGGGAGCGGAGCGGTGCAACGTGGCATGGAACGGCTGGAACGGCTGGAACGGCCGCTCCATCCCCGGACGTGCTACGCAAGGGGTGGCCCAAGGCCTCTTCAGGTCGGGCCTGCCTGCCCGGCAGCGCCAATCAGAGCGGCGCGGATCCGCAGGATGGTGCGGGGTCAAAGAGAATCCCTAGCCGTGACGAGACACGACACAACCTCCACGACACGGGGAGATGCAAACGTCCGGACATTGGCCATTCAGGGCACCAGGGACAGTGCGCGCCGAGGCTCCAATGCGGCCCGCTGGCCGCCGCCGTCGACCATCGTCATGGTCAGGCCGAACAGCATCTTGTTCATCTCGTCCGGCGTGAGGCCCAGCTCGGCGGCCACCGCCGCCGGTTTCATCCCCGTGGAGCGCAGGCCCTGGAAGACCTTGGTGAGCACCTGGGACGTCTCCCGCTTCTTCATGCCGTCGGGCTCCGCCTTGCGGTAGCCCCGCTGGCTCAGCTCGGTGCAGGCGGAACGATACTGCCAGTCGGTGAGCAGTCCGAGGTCGTGCATGCGGTAGGTCAGGGCCATCGCGGACACGTTCCAGATAGCCTTGCCCTTGAGGATCTGATCGACGTGGGCTCCGGCCGGCATGTGGCCCAGCACGCTCGAAGCGGGCATGAGGAAGGCGCTGGCGAAGTCGTTTGCCTGCCGCTCAGCCTCGGGGCCGACACACTCTCGGTCGCTGCCGTGCATAACGAGGTGTCCGAGTTCGTGGGCCGCGTCAAAGCGGCTGCGCTCGGCGGACTTCATCGTGTTCAGGAAGACGAACGGGGTCCTCCCGCGCCAGACGGCGAAGGCGTCGACCTCCGCGTAGTCGGGTGCGAGCGAGAAGACTCGGATGCCGTGCGCCTCCAGGAGGTGCACCATGTTGGGGGCTGGGGAGCTCCCCAGCCCCCACGTCGTGCGGACCATCTCGGCCGCGGTCTCGGGGTCGGGCTTGCCGAGAGAGGGAATGTCGGCGACCGGCAGACGGAAGCGCTCCTCGATCCAGTCGTAGAGGAGCGCGGCCAGCGTCCCGGCCGCGCGCGCGGCGTCGAGAGTACGGGCCGGAGTCTTGCTCCGAGCACGCCACGAGATGCCATCGGCGGGCAGCTCGTCGATCTCCGGACCGGTGAAGAAGCCTCCCGGGAAGCCGAGCGCGCCTGCGAGCCGCTCCACGGTAGTACGTCGGGGTGCCGTCCGGCCGGTCTCATAATTGGACAGGCTCTGAAGCGAGACCCCCGCGAGCTGGGAAAGCTCGGCGAGCGTCAGGCCCCGGCGCTTTCGGGCCAGCGTGATGCGGGACGGGGTCACCATAGTGAGACTGCCTCGGGATCCGGATGGTGCGGGTGGGGCGGCCAGTATCGCGGCCACCCCACATGATGGGCCTCAGCGAAACTCGACGGAGATGTCGATCTCGTCGGGTCCATCTTCGTCCGACAGTTCGATTTCGTCCATCTCGATGACCGGCAGCGGTATCCGCTGCTCCCACTTCGCGACGAACCCGCGATCGAGCTGGCCGGGCAGCGACAGCTCGCTGTGGATCCGCACCCCGCCTTCGGCCTTCACCCGGTACGAGACCAGGAACCAGGTCTTGAGTTTCAGGGCCTCGTCTTCGTCGAGCAGGACTTCGTTCGGATCGGCGGGCGGCGGGAAGAGCCCGAGCTGCACATTGTGTTCGGCGGCGCGTTCCGTGGCGGCGCCCCTCTTGTGGAGGTTGGTGGGGTGGAGGCTCGCGTTACCGGTGGCCGCGTCGCCGACCATCGTGCCGATGGCGAGCGTCTTCTCCGGGTTGCAGACGAGTTCGAGGTGGTCGTGGAGAAGCCGCTTCCACCCCTCGTGACGGATGTGCACTTCCCGCAGCATCCGCACATGCTCCTGGTAGGCACGCGTCCCGGCAGTGTTCGCGGGGTGGTTGGGGGTGGCCGTTCGCCGCGCCGCCTCGCCGGCATACAGAGCCGGGTGCAGGTACTCCAACTTCGTTCCCAGCACCGCCAGCTGGGCATGGACGCCTTGGGACACGGAGCCTCCGATGATTGACCGGGAAGTCATAAGGAGGCTACCGCAAACGAGGCGTCAGTTTTATAAGTTTCCCTCCATGGGCCTTAAGCTGATGCCTAGTTGCCGCCCATCAAAAGCTGCCGTCCACGCACTGCCTCAGAGCGGGCCGCGGCCCGCTTGGTCGCCAACCCAACGAAGGAACCTCGTGGCTCAGCAGACCAACACCCCCTCCCCGGCCCTCAAGCCTGCGTTCGACTCGATGACCCTGCTGGTCGCGGCGGTCATCGTCCACGATCGGGCCGCCGATCGCGTCGTGCTCCTCCAGCGTGGTGAGAACGCCAAGTTCGGCCAGGGGTTATGGGATCTACCTGGCGGCAAGAGCGAGCCGGGTGAACCGATCACCGAAACCGCGGTCCGCGAGCTCTACGAGGAGACCGGCCTCACCGTGAAGGCCGACTCGCTCAAGGTCGTTCACGTCATCCACGGCGCCTGGGGCGTCGAGGCTCCCAACGGTTACCTAGCGGTCGTCTTCGCCACTCACGAGTGGACCGGCAAGCCCGAGAACCGCGAGCCCCACAAGCACTCCCAGATCCGCTGGGCCCACGTCGATGACCTGGCGAGCGAGTTCGTCCACACGTCGGGCAGCGCCCTACTAGCGTTCCTGCACGGCGGCCCGCAGGTCACGCTCCGAGGGTGGTCGTAGACCCCGGAGGCAGGAGAGAGCCACGTCCGATTCGCCTTGGGACGCCGTGCTGTCGCCCATACGGCCGTCCCCCCTTCAATGACGTCGGCGAGCCGGTCGGTCTTCCAGGAACAAATCGGCGGAGTGCGGGACACGGAGGTGCCTGGTGAGGTGAGTCTTGCGTGTTCACCAGTGCTCAGCCTCAACTGAAGCGTCAACCCGAGCCGAACTCGCATCCGTATGCCCAGGACACAGCCGTCCTGCGGCTTCCTCGACCCTCCGGTGAGGCAGAGCCGGAAGCCGGTTTCGACGAGGGCTGGATCAACGGAGCCATCCTGGGAGACAGCAAGGCCCTCTGGCCCGGATCGCGGTCCACTGGTCCAACCTCCCCCGGTTCACCGGGCAGCATCACCTGACCGATCGGCTCGAGGGTGCGGATCGGTACTGGTCCGGGGGCCGCTGGACCCACGAAGTCGACGGCTGGAAGATCGTGATGGACGTGCGCCCTGACCACCTCTCTGCCTGGGAAGGACCTCTCAAAACCCGGCTCTACGCGATGACACATGTGATGGAGATCAGCCGTGCGGACGGACGGCGATTCACCGCCAGTGAGTATTCGCTCGGTCGCTGGACCGCTCCGCTCCTCCTCGTCGACGGCGGCGCCGATGCCCGCGCCTGCCTCGCCTACAAGGACGATCAAGTCCGCCGCTGTCTCGGTGACCGTCCGCCGCAGCCGCGCCCGTTCGTCAAATGGGCCAGCTTCAACCACCAAGCGCTCGGCGAGCACAGCGGCGTCTACCTCGCGATTTTCCTGGACCACCCGCTGCGCGACGCGTACGCCGAGGGTGTCGCCACCGTCGAGGCATGCACGGCGCGCCGGAGGTCGCCCAGGTCCACGCAGCGTACGGCGATACCCGATGTGAGTCGCTGGACCTCGACGCGGAAGAGGAGCCGAGCACGGCGATTGGCCACCTGAGAGCCAAGCTGCTCTACGGCTACACCGACGAGCCGGTCGAGCCCATCCAGCCGGAGGACAACAGCTGCGCCTGATTCCATGCTCCACATCTCCACACCCCCACCCGCAGGCCCGGCATGCAATGCGTGCAGCCTGCGAGAAGCGCAACTGCCGTGCCGAGGCGCTGCCACAGGTCAGCAACATCACCCTCCGGAAGGCAGGGCTGGTGCCACGCTGATGCAGTCGCATGACGAGTTGGAGGCTAGCGGCCGCACGAGCCTCCGACCCCATGCATCCGAATGCCTCCCCGTACCCGCGCAGCCATGGAATACGATCAAGGCAGAGGTCTATCTCGACACCAGTAGGGTGGGGGGGATTTATGGCAGAGATCAGCAAAAGCCGAATCGGCCACGCGTCGAAGATTCGCATCTCTGCGGTTCACGTTGAGAGTTTCAGAGGTGTCCCGGGAGCGCTTGATGTGTCATTCCTGAATCCAAGCGGCAAACCCGTTTCCGTCATCATCTTCGGAGACAACGGATCGGGTAAATCCAGCATCGTCGATGCCGCGGAATGGGCTTGTCAACAATCCGTGGGCCGCAGCAAAGCGATTCGAAGGACATCGGCTTCTCCCTCACTCGCCAACCTGGCGGCCGGAGGGGATCGATGCTCAGTCAGTGTAGATCTCTCCGACGGCAGAACATTGGAACGGTCCGCCACATTTACCGATACCGGATCCCAGGCATCAGGCGACCCCACACCTGATCAATTCACTCGTGTGCCAATGAGTCTTAAGCGTGCCGATATTCTACGCTTCCTGGACACTCCAGCCATCAAGCGCGGATCCATCTTCATGGACCACGCCTTAGGCGAAAACGCCCCCGAAGTATCGCCGATGTCGACGGACAAGCAAGCGGTAATAGAAGACCGCCATGAAGCCAAACGAAAAATGAGGAAAGCGGCAGCTAAACTTGCCACACTCATCGATATCGATCCCCCTCCAAGGGATGCCAATGATATCGCAGAGATGATTGCAGTGGATGTATACAAAAGACTGCCAGCCGCAGACCGCATAAGAATCACCCTTCCACGCGCCGTTCAGGAGCAATTGGACGAGGTGCGACGACACCAGGAAGAAGTGCACACACTGAACCGAATGGCCAAGCGTCTCGGCCTGCCAAATTCGGAAAAAACTGAACGCTTGACTGTTATGCAGGGACTATTGAGTGGCGTGGGAGATTGGCTCACAGCGGCCTTCCGAGACGTTACGGGAGCGCGGCACGTAACACGAGTTGAGCCAGAATTTGGCAGCCTCAGCGCCATCTCACTTGAAATCCGCGTCACACTCGAAGGTCAGGTATCCACAACACCTCAAAATGTATTCAGCGAGGGCTACCAAGACCTTATCGCCCTGCTCTACTTTCTGGCAGTCGCCAGGGCATCAGGAGAGCAGGGTCAAGCAAAGGTATTGATTCTCGATGACGTACTACAGAGCGTCGATGCAAACATCAGAGTGGCTCTCATGGAGTTGGTCATCAGGGACTTCCGGGACTGGCAGCTCTTGATCACGGTACACGACCGCCTTTGGCGTAATCAACTTCGGGACATCTTCCAGAGGGTTGGCCACCCTCTGGTCGAAGCGGAGATTAGACAGTGGGACTTTGAAGGCGGGCCCCATGTATTCACCGCCGGGGCCGATCCTTCACAATCCCTCCGGTCCGCCATGGAATCCGCAGACCCTTTCTTGGTCTGCGGTGTTGCCGGGCGGCTCCTCGAGCAGATCTGCGATCGGCTCAGCTGGACAATTCCTATCAGCGTTAAACGCAAGCGCGGGGATGCTTACACTCTCGCCGACATGTGGCCAGGAATCGTAAAGGCGTTGAAGCGCACACCTTCAGCCAACTTGCTCACGCGAGTGGACAGATGGGTCCATCTTCGCAACGCGGCCGGAGCTCACTACAATGAGTGGGCAGACGGTGTGACGTGGACAGAAGCGGAGTTGTTCGGATACGCAGTACTTGAATTCTATGACCAAGTGCACTGCGATTCATGCAACCAATGGGTAGAGCGGTCAGGAGGGATGGAGTACGCGTGCCGGTGTTCAGCCACGACGTTGCGCCCAACTAGTTGATGAACCTGCATTTCCAGGGTGATCTGGATCCGCAGGCGGCTGCCGCCGATAGTGATCCCCCGCAAGGGTCCTGGGGATAGACCTTGCGGAGCTGCTGGTGGGCTGATCGCGGTGCGGGGACGTGGAAGCCGAGAAGTTTGCGAGGGGTGATCAGACAGATAGAGCCCTGCGGGCTCGTGGGCCAGAACGGCCTCCCGCCGGCCGGTCGGCAGTTGCCCTCTCTTCGCTGGCCTTTGGGTGCGCCCCGCCTCCTTGCGGCGGTTCTCGCTGCAGCCTCAGCGGCAACCCCGCGCCCGTCAACACCGCCCATCCGGAATGAGTGTGATCCGGCCATCCGGGATCCAGCCTTCGAGATAGCCCTCCACGAACAGCTCAAGCTCCGGGATACCGAGGTGCACCACTTCGCGGGCGGCCTGCCGCCAGGGAACCCACAGCCATAACAACCGAAGGTCACTTTCGACGTGCGCCGTGAACAGGCACACGTCGCGGCGTGCATCACCTCCACGCGACTCCAGGAGCAGCCGGGCCACCGTTCCGCCGAAGCGGAGAGCCGTACCCACAGCGAGCCTGCGGGCGGCCGCCTTGTACGGCTCGCCCGGTGCGCACGCGGACATAGGGAGGCTCACAAGCCCCGGTGAGCCCGGGACAAGACCTAGCCGATGGCCCCCGTCAAAGCACACGAGATACACCTCACGCCGCACCATTGGTGCATACATGTCCACAAGAAAACAATCGTCCGCCGTGTTGGTGGCGCACGCTGGGCGGACCGAACGGGTGAGGAGCCGGCGAGCTCAGGCCCCGGACGGCGTCGGCGGCAACGCCGCTGGCCCTGGCCAGAGCTGAAAACCGAAGGCCGCTTCCAGGCGTGCGAGCGTCCCCAGGTCCGGCATGACCCTGCCGTTGAGGACCCTGCTGATCGTCGAGTGTGTCAGGCCTGTCACTTCCGCGAGGCTGCGGAGGGTATGCCCAGTAGAAGCCATGGCTCGCGCGAGGTTCCTGGAGAGTGACTGGCCGTAGTAGGCACTGACCGGCGCATCGGAAGCGAGAGCGGCATGGGGCCAAGCAGCGTCCACGACATAGTCGCGCGGCTGCTTGTCGTTGCTGCTCCGGGGCATGCCGAGATCATCCCACGTACCCATGGGGCCAACCCTTCCCCCACCTGGGATCCCGCTGCGGAGATTCAACGACTGTTGCAAGTACGGAACAGAATAGGGGTCCGCAGAGCCCCGTGTGCGGCACATCCTCAGGGTTCGGGAGTGTCGCGCGGCGGCGTGGTGGCGCCTTCGGGCCGCTACTTCAGCCTCCCCGCCCGCCCTCAGGGACTACGTGAGGCCGGCACCCCCTCCAAGCACTCCCAGATGCGCCGACGCCTGGGGCGTCGAGAAGACCACAGAGCTCCGGACCCACAACTCGGTACGCTTCCTCAGGAGTTGCGCCCAGAGTCCAGAGAATCCGCACGCTCGCATCTATGCATTCCCCTGCGGAGCGCGCGAAGGCTCGCTAGCTTGTGGATAGATCACCAGAGGGGAGCGGAGCGTGACCACAACAGGCACAGGGTCCATGCACCCTCTCGTTGAGCACCTGCGTGGGATCCAGGCCGGGGAACGCGACAAACGGGCAGTCGTGTACGAGGGGTTGACCAAAGCGCGACACGAGCTGGCCGACGTCCAGCACCGTGTTGCCGAAGGCGAGCGCTCTCTGATGGCGGCCGACGCACGGCTGTCGGCCGTGACCGACACGGTTCGCCAGGCCGAGGAGTTCCTGGGGGTGGCCCCGTCCTCGCACCCACGGGCGGAACCCGAGGGGCGGCCGAGTCCCCCGGGCCCGGGGAGTTCCGAATCCCGAGCCCCCGGCTCCGGTGCACCGCGACCTGCCGCGGCCCGGCCAAGCGCTCACGGCGCTGCAGAGCCGAAGTCGCTTGAGAAGCTGTTCATCGAGGCCCTTGCGGGCAGCCTGGAGACGCCGGTTTCCGCAATCGTCGCCCATGCCGGGCTGACCCGTCCGGGCACCACTCCCCGGCAGATCACCAACTGCGCCAGCCGCCTGCAGCGCAACGGGAAGATCCTGATTGTCGGCCGCGGGCTCTACCGGCTGACCGCTGAGGAGCCGCGTACGTAGTTACCGCCATCTGCCACGCAAGTAGAAGGCGCCGCCCGGGTGGCTAGACCCTGGCGACGCCGCGACACGTCAGCTGAGGGCCCACGCGCCGCCTCCAGGCTAGGCCATGGAGCGGTGACACACCCGGCCCTCAGGAATTTTGTGCGTTCCGCACTTGATCACCAATGAGGGCCCACACCATGCACCTGGATGCATCCATGCACCACTGCGACCCGCAGGCCAACGGCCGCCAGACGCTCCCGCTGCCCCACGGGGGAACCCGATGAGCGCCGCGAACACAGTCCGCAACATCCTGCCCAGTGGGGGCTTCACGAGCCTTCGCCAGCTGAAACTGCTCGATTTGATCGCCGAAATGGGCGGCAGCGAGCGCCGGAGTATCCCGGTCGCAGAGATCAGCGCCGAGGCGGAGATCAGCGCCACGACCGTCTCCTCCGCCCAGGGCTTCCTTCGCCAAGCCGGCCTGCTGGAGACGCATCACGGAGCCCTTGCCGTAACCCCTTCCGGCCTCCAGCTGACGCGGTTGCGTGCCGAAGACTCCGCCCGGGCCCGCCTCTTCCTGAGCAACCTGTGGCGATCCACCTGGTTCGCCAAATCGGCCACACGCTTCCTGCGACAGGGGCCGCTGGAAAGGACCGCGCTCGCCGAGAAACTCGGGCAGGGCCTGTCCTCGACGCGTGAGCGCGGGCTCTACCTCGTGGACTGGCTCGACTACGCCCTGATCGTCCACGTCGCCGAGGGCGGGCTGGTGCACCTCTCGGACTCCTCCCCCGCCGCCGAAGCTCCGACATCGAGTCTGCCGCTGACTTCCATCGAGGAGGTCCTGGCGCTGCCCGACGACACCTTCGTGGCGGTCATGCGGGCGTACACGACCCTCCTCACCTCGCTCCGAGGGACCACGCCCCGCGCCTAGCCAGGCCGGCTACCCCCCGCCGCACCGAATGACGCCCTGGGACATCGAGCCCGGGGGGTCTTCGGCGCGCCCTCATCCATTCGCCCACGCCGGGTTGCAGCGGAGATCACACATGCCCACCGTGTTGGTGCAAGTACGGAACGCAATGAATCATTCGAATCTTCCCGGTCAGAGGGTCGAGGGAGGGGTCGAACTGCTCGCCCCGACCCTCCGGAGGACCGTCATCGTGGGAAGCGACCTGTCCCTCACTCACGCCATCGACCTCGTCAACGACGCATGGCGGGAGATGACCACCCGCAACGAGATGTCCGAGCAGACCTTCAACAAGTTCGGTCTCCTCATCCGGAGGTTCGGCCGGTACGCCACCGTGAGGGGCGCACTCCTGCTCTCCGACGTCAGCAGTGGCATTGCCGAGGACTTCGTCAACGCCAGGGGCCGCAGCCGCCACGGCCACGTCTCCGATTCAGCGGTGGCCACCCGCCTGGTGCGGCGAAGCGTCGTACGGACCGCCTTCCGTACCCTGCGCGATCTCGGGCTGAGTGACCAGGACCCGACCCGCGACATCGTCCTGCCGGCCCGCAGCCACGAAGGGGTCCGGCCCCTGACCGAGGACGAGGCCGTACTGTTGCGCCACCACGCCGCGTACACGACCCGGCCGACCCGGCACGCCGCCGCGGCCGCGCTCGCGCTCGCCGGCGGACACACGGGCGAGATCGGGCACAGCGTCGTCGCCGACCTCGACCTGCCTCACAACCGCGTCTGGATGCACGGAGCGCGGAAGTACAACCCCCGCTGGTGCCGGCTGGACGCCTGGAACCGCCACATACTGGCCGAACGAGCACGCCAGGTACTCGCTCAGCACCCGAACGAGAGCACCGCACGCCTCGCGGTGTCCTGCGCTCCGGCGCCCGACCCGGCCCTGCAAGCACGTACGTGCGTGGCCCTGCGCGATCTGCTGCGCAGGATCGGCCTCGACGGGGAAGCCGACGTCACACCTGCTTCCGTCACCACCCGAGCCGCTGTCGAGACCTTCGAATCGACCGGCCGCATCGAAGAGTCCGCCCGAAGGCTCGGGCTGCGCTCGCTGGACCGCGCCGCCGCCATCGTCGGCTACGACTGGCAGAACGACCCCACCCACACCGACGGGGGCCCGGCCCGTGCCTGACGACGTCTTCGGATCCCCCAAGCCCCAGCTCGAACGCCCGAATCGCAAACGCCAGCTCGCCGACCACGAACAGCGCAGTACCGCCGAGCGCGTCCGTGACTGTCTCGACTACCCGCTCCTCTACGAGATGGCGGAACTGCTACCGCCACCGAACGCGGTGGGATGTCCCCGCGCGTACCCGGGCATCGTCTATCTGATCATGGCCGCACTTACCCCGGTGACAAGGTCTAAGCGCTCCACCACAGGGCTTCTCGCGTCACCCCAGGACTGGCGCAGTGTACGGGCTCACATCCGCCGCCACTTGGGCCGTAGGGCGGCGGAAACCCTGCCCCTTACAGCCCCCTCCCGCGGCCAGTACCAGGACGCCCTCAACAACCTCCTGGTACCGGCAGCCGACGCACTCGAGGAAGCATTCCGCAGCTACGCCGCCCGGCAAGCCCTCAGTCAGGGGCTCTTCCCCTCGGATGCCCCCAAGGTATGGAGCCGCCCCGAACGACGGCAGCTCCTCGTCGGCGACGCCACCGTCCCCAAGGCACCTTCGAAAGCCCGCGCCGTGGAGATGTACGACGAGGACACCGGCCTGATCCGAAGCCGCCGCGTCGACCCGGCCGCCCGCATCTACTACGAGAACGGAGAGAAGACGAAGCGGAAGGTGCGCGGCACCAAATGGTTCTTCGCCTCGGGACGTGACACCGGCTACTGGACCCGCGTCATCCTCAGCTTCGCCCACGTCGCCGGTGGCGAGTACGAGGACGAAGCCGCCATCGCGGTGAGGCAGTTCCGCATGCTGAAGGAGGCGCTGCCCCACTGCATGGGCGTCGTCTACGACGGCGCCTTCCGCGGCGTCCATCGCGACGCTCTCGCACGGAACGGGCTGCTGGCCATCAACAAACAGCACGGATCCGTCGCCCCCGTCTTCTACGAACGCATCACTCCCTGCAGGAGCGGCCACGAGCTCTGGTGCGACCAAGGCCGCATCGCCGAGAGCATCCGCATCGACGACGGCACCCGCGTCCTCGAACCCGTCCCGATCATCAGACTTGAGCACCGGGCCGGAGCCACCAAGAGCCGCTGGTACCACCTCCTCAAGATTCCTTGCCGGCACGGAGATCACGACTACCGCGTCCCCGTGGGCATCACCACTACCCCCGCCGACCGGTCCCCCCGCTCCACCGACACCGGCCAGCGCCTCAAGAGCGACGCCGAGCGCAGCTTCCACCGAGCCGAATACCTCCAGCAGATCCCTCAGGCCAGCCTCACGCACCAACTCCTCTACCCCTACCGCGCCGACTCCGAATCCGTGCACAGCCAGTTCGACCTCAGCCTCTGGAACCGCCGCATGATCGCCTACGGCGTCGAGCGTCAGAAGATCTTCGTCCTCAGCTTCGCCCTCTCACAGAACGCCACCAGCCACCAGATCCACCTCGAGGTCCGCAGAAACGCCCAACGGGAGCTCCTCGTCTCCTGACACACACCTCAACCCGACGACGGCCGCACCCACCCCAGAGTGCGGCCGTTGCCCCATTTGCACCCCTACAGGGGAAAGCAGGCAGAACGGACGCCGCAGCCGTCCCCCCGCACCCTTACCACGCACCCAACCTCCGCGCCCAGGCTCCCCGGCCTTTAGAACCCCAGGTCACGACCATGCCCCGCCTCAGACCCGCTGCTGCGGCAATCCATGCGGCCACTCCCAGCACGATCCGCTAGGCTGTCAGCGGCCAGACGATTACCAGGCGTGCGCCGGGGAAAGTGTCCGCGAGGGCATCTCCACCGGGCGTGTGCACGTCGTCTGACCAGCACGCTTGCCGAAGCGGCTCGGGCGACCCCCTGGGGTTTCCGGCAACGTTTCCGACAAGCCCC
>NZ_BMND01000066.1 GCF_014646275.1 Streptomyces kronopolitis | reverse complement strand
GTTGACGGCCACCGCGCCGACCGCGCCGCCGGCCCGCACGCCGGCCGCCCGGCCCCCGGTGCCGCCCTCACCGGGCCGGGCGCTCCGGCCGCCGAAATCCACTGCGCGGCTGTCAGACCCCTGTGCGATGCTCAGCGGCGTGGAGACCAGGTCCGTCAGTCCCGTGTTCGTCGGCCGCGCGGCCGAACTCACCGCGCTCGGCGCCGCGCTCGCCCGCATCGCGGCGAACAGTCGCTGGGCCGCTGGCAGGAGGCGGGCCGGGCCGCCGCGGACGCCCGCCGCTTCGCCCAGAGCCCCCGGTCGCTCGCGCTGGCCGCCAACCGCCTCACCCATCTCGCCCTGGACCGCGGCGACCTCGCCGAGGCAGAACGCGAACTCGCCGTCACCCGCGAGCACTACGGCACCCACGACCCGCAACCCCAGCACACCCTCCCCATGGCGCGGCACGCCCTGCGCATCGCCGCCCGCCAGGGCAGCCTCCTCGACGCCCGCGCCCTGGCCGAACGGGCCCTGGACGACGGCTTCCCGCTCGGTACCCAGCGCTATGCCTGGCCGCTGCTGTGGTCGGCCGCCGCCGTGGAGTCGGACGCCCGGGGCCTGCCCGCCGCGGGGCCGGGACGTGCCGCCTTCCTCGACCGCGTCCGGCAGGCCGCCAAGGCGCTGCCCCGGCTCCTGCCCGTCTCGGTGGCGTACGGCCTCGCGGTGGACGCCGAACTCCGCCGCGCCGAGGGCCGCGAGAGCCCTGACGACTGGGCCCGTGCGGTCGCCGCCTTCGAACCGTTGGAGCGCCCGCAGGAGCTGGCCCGCGCCTGCTACCGCTGGGCGGAATCACTGCTCCTGACCGGCGAGCGGGCCACCGCCGGGCTCCAGGGCCGCACCCCGCGCGAGGCCGCCGTGCTCGTGCTGGCCCAGGCGCACACCGCCGCGGTCACGATGGGCGCCCGCCCGCTCGCCGAGGAGATCGCCCTCCTCGCCCAGCGGGCCCGGATCCCCCTGCCGGGCCTGATAGCGGCCGACGGTGACAGCACGGGCCCGGGCGACGGTGACGGGGGCGCCGCCGGTGGCGGCACGGGCGACGACGGCGGCCGGGGCGCGGCCGAGGAGCCCGCCGTCGCCGCCCTCGGGCTGACCCCGCGCGAACGCGAGGTGCTCCGCCTGGTCGCCGACGGACGCAGCAACCGCCAGATAGCCGACGCCCTGTTCATCTCGCCGAAGACCGCCAGCGTCCATGTCTCGCACATCCTCGCCAAGCTGGGCGTCTCCGGCCGCGGCGAGGCGGGTGCGGTGGCCCACCGCCTGCGCCTCTTCGGCGAACCGGTGCCAAAGGTGCCCGCCCGGGGCGCGTGACCCGTCGCCTATCCCCGGTCCGCCGCGTCCCGCTGCGGCTGCGAGGCCTTGACGACCACGGTCCCCGAGGAGAGGTCGATCGGACCCTTCGCGGGGTCGGCGTCCCCGACGTCGTCGACGACCAGGGTCATCCGCTGCCGCTCCTCCTCGGTGTGCTGACGACCGGGCGCGAACAGCTCTTCCACGACATTGAACACGGTGCCTGTCCCCTCGTCGGCGCGACGTACACCCGTCCCCGGTACCGAGTGTAGATAGGTCGCCCGAAAAGGGATCAGTGGGATCAGCTCACCGTGAGGCGGAGGATCCGGTCATCGCCCTTGCGCGGCGTGCCCCGTCCGTCCGTGTTGCTGGTGACCAGCCACAAGGTGCCGCCGCCCGCGGCCACGACGGTCCGCAGCCGTCCGTAGGTGCCCTTGAGGAAGGCCTGCGGGGCCGCCACCGGCCGGGTCCCGTCCAGCGGGATCCGCCACAGCCGTTCGCCGCGCAGCGAGGCCATCCAGATCGAGCCCTTGGCGTAGGCGATGCCGCTGGGCGAGGCATCCGCGGTCCGCCACTCCTCGACCGGGTTCACGAACCCCGAACCCGCTGCCTTGCCCTTGGCCCTGCCCTCGGCCTCGGGCCAGCCGTAGTTCCTGCCCGGCTCGATGAGGTTGAGTTCGTCCCAGGTGTGCTGGCCGAACTCCGAGGCCCACAGCCGCTTGCCGCTGTCCCAGGCCAGTCCCTGCACATTGCGGTGGCCGTAGTCGTACACCACCGAGTCCGCCTCGGGGTTGCCGTGCGCCGGCTGGCCGTCCGGCGTCATCCGCAGGATCTTGCCGGCCGGCGACCTCTTGTCCTGGGCGAGCCCGGAGTCGCCGCTCTCGCCGGTGCCGGCGTAGAGCATCCGGTCCGGGCCGAAGGCGATCCGGCCGCCGTTGTGGATCTCGCCCTTGGGGATGCCCTTGAAGATCGTGTCGGGTGCGCCCAGCTGATTGCCCGGCGGGCGCTTCGCGTCGTACACCATGCGGGCGATGCGGTTGTCGGACGCGGTGGTGAAGTAGGCGTACACCAGATGGTCGGTGCCGAACGTGGGGGACACCGCGATCCCCAGCAGCCCGCCCTCGCCGCCCGGGTCCACGCCGGGAACCGACCCCAGCTCGGTGGTCTTCCCGTTCTTCGCCGAGACCCGGACGATCTTCCCGGTGTCACGGGAGGAGACCAGCAGGTCCCCGCCCGGCAGCACCGCCACACCCCAGGGCGTCTTCAGCCCCTTCACCAGGGTGGCGGTCACCTTCACCGAACCCTTGGCGGGCGGCGCGGCGGACGACGGGGTGGCGCCCGGCGAGGCGGCGCCGCTGTGCGCCGGGCCGGCGGACGTCCCACCGCCCCGGGGCGCGGTGCCCCCGGACGAGCACCCCGCCGCCAGCAGCAGTGAAGCGGCGGCCAACACGGCGGTGCGGGTACGGCGTTGCACGGCAGGGTCCTCTCGTCGGCGGGACGTGCCCCACCCCACCACATCGCACCGCCCGACGCCCGTGCCCCGGCCGAGGCGCGGCCACTCCCACCTGCCGGGATCCCGCGGACGGCCGGACGCGCCCCCGAAGCGCGGGGTACGGGTGCGGAGTCATCCGGCGGAACCAGGCCCCCAGGGGCGTTCCCCTAGTACCAGGACCCGCGCGCCGGCGGCAGCGCGGCGATCTCCGCCAGGTCCTCGGCGGAGAGCGTCAGCTGCGCCGCCGCGGCGTTCTGCGCGGCCCAGCGCTCCTTCTTCGTGCCCGGCACCGGGACGACGTGCCGGCCCTGCGCCAGCGCCCAGGCCAGCGCCACCTGCCCCGGCGTCGCACCATGGCGCGCGCCGACCCGGCGCAGCCCCGCCACCACCGGCTGGTTCGCGGCCATCATCTCGGCGGTGAAGCGCGGATGACGGGCCCTGGTGTCCTCCGGCTCGAACCCCTGCCCCGGGGTGAGGGTGCCGGTCAGATAGCCGTTGCCCAGCGGCATCGCCGCCAGGAAGCCCACGCCCCGCGACGCGCACCACGGCAGCAGCTCCTCCAGCGCCTCCGGCGACCACACCGACAGCTCGGCCTGCACACTGCTGACCGGGAACACCTGCTGGACCCGCTCCAGTTGGGCCAGCGTGCCGTCGTGCATCCGGGAGCGCCGCCGCGGCCCGCCGCCGGCCGGCCGCCGCTCTGCACGGCCCGCACGCGCCGGCCGCACCGCCCGCGCACCCACCGCGCACAGCCCCAGCGACCGCACCTTCCCGGCCGCCACCAGCTCCGCCATCGCCCCCCAGGTCTCCTCGATGGGCACCTCGGGGTCGGCCCGGTGCAGCTGGTAGAGATCGATGCGGTCGGTCTGCAGCCGCCGCAGCGAGGCGTCGCAGGCCCGCCGCACATAGCCGGGCCGCCCGTTGGCGACGATGTGCTGCTCACCCACCAGCAGCCCGCACTTGGTCGAGACGAACGCCTCCGCCCGCCGCTCCTTGAGCACCCGCCCCACCAGCAGCTCATTGGTGAACGGGCCGTACATGTCGGCGGTGTCGAGCAGGCTGCACCCCCGGTCCAGCGCGGTGTGCACGGCCCGCAGCGAGCTGTCCAAGCTGCGCTGCGACTCGGTGTACCCCCAGCTCATCGGCATGCAGCCGAGCCCGATGGCGCCCACTTCGAGAGCCGCCGCACCGATTGTCCTGCGCTCCACCTGGTTGTGCCTCCATCCCCTCGCCCCCGCTCAAGGGCCAGACCAAACTAACGTCTGGGCAGAACAACTCTTCGCATAGCCTGCGGTCATGGCAACCGCAGACCAGCGCACCGAGGCGCACACCGAGGCCCCCGACGTGTGGCTCCCGATCCCGCCCGACGAGATCGAGGGGCTGCCCGGCGGCCTCCGCTACGTCCACTGGGACGCCGGCCCCGACTACCCGGCCGACCCGGAGCGGTGCGCCTTCTACGCGGTCCCCTATATGAAGGACACGGAAGTGAGCCTGCGCCCGCTGTCCCGGATGAGCCGGGTGCGGGTGGTGCAGGCCCTCACGGCCGGTGTCGACAACCTGCTGCCGGGGCTGTCCCGGATGCCGTCGGGCGCCCGGCTGTGCAACGCCCGCGGGCTGCACGACGCCAGCACCGCGGAGCTGGCGCTGACGCTGATCCTCGCCGCGCTGCGCGGCGTTCCCGACTTCGTACGCGGCCAGGACGCGGGGGAGTGGCGGCCCGACCTCAGGCCCGCGCTCGCCGACAAATCGGTCCTCATTGTGGGCTATGGTTCGATCGGCAGTGCCATCGAGGACCGGCTCACGCCTTTTGAATGTGCGCGGGTGGTGCGCATCGCACGCACCGCGCGTGACACTGTGCGCGGCCCTGTGCATCCACTCTCCGGCCTGTCCGCCCACCTGCCCGGCGCGGACGTCGTCGTGCTGGCGGCCCCGCTCACCGACGCGACGCGTGGCCTGGTCGGACGCGATTTCCTGGCGCGGATGAAGGACGGCGCACTGCTGGTGAACATCGCACGCGGCGGGATCGTCGACACCGCGGCACTCCTCGCCGAACTCCAGTCCGGGCGCCTGCGCGCGGCGCTCGATGTCACCGATCCGGAACCCCTCCCCGCCGGGCATCCGCTGTGGCACGCTCCCGGCGTGCTCATCACTCCACACGTCGGTGGCCCCAGCTCTGCCTTCCTGCCCCGCGCGAAGCGGCTGCTGAGGGATCAACTGACGCTTTTCGCGGCCGGCGAGCCCCTGCGGAACGTGGTCGCCACCGCCGGCTGAAGCGGTCGCGGGTAGCGCTACGAGTCCGTAAGACTGCGGGGAGTATCCACAATTCCGCCCCCAGTCACGCTCCGTAGAGACACTATGTCCCTGAGTGACGGAACTGGTGTATCGTCCGAGCGGGGACGACGCCGGGAAGGACGCGGCGCGTGCGAAGAATCCGGGACTCGAGGGGGGCGACGGGCGATGTACGACCGATGGACGATGCGCGAGAAGCACGATCCACGAGCGCCCGCGGGGATAAGGCGAAGCCCCCTGGCGTGCCGCTCGCGACGGCACCCGGTACGGGTGGGCAGGAGAATCCGGTGAGCGCCCCGGGGGCGATGCTCTCCCGGCCGCCGGCGCCGGCCGGCAGCCCGCCGAGCGCGGTGCCGCAGATCGTCCTCGCCGTGGTCTGCGGTGGCTATGCCGTCGGCGCCGCCTTCGGCTGGGGATCGCCCGAAGTCGCGGCCTTCATGGGGGACTTCGGCCTCAGCTTCGCGGCCCTCCTGGCAGCCGTCTCCTGCGGTCTGTACGCCCGCAAGCGCCGCACCCGCTTCCGCCCCGCCTGGATGCTGTTCGCCGCCTCCTCCGGGATGGCCGGCCTCGGCAACGGCGTATGGGGCTGGTACGAGGTCATCGAGGGCACCACGGTACCCAGCCCCTCCCTGGCCGACTTCTGCTTCCTGCTGTTCGCGCCACCGGCGATCGTCGGTCTGCTGGTGCTCGCCAAGCGTCCGGTGAACAGGGCGGGTTGGGTCTGCCTGGGGCTCGACTCCTGGCTGATCGCCGGGTCGCTGGTCACCCTCTCATGGAGCCTTGCGCTCGCCCACACCGCCCACTTCCAGGGCCGCAGCGTGGCCCAGAGCGCGCTGTCGCTGGCCTATCCGCTGCTGGACATCGTGCTGGTGAGCATGGTGCTCGTGCTGCACTTCCGGCGCTCCTCGGTGCACCGCTCGGCGATCAACACCGCGGTCGCGGCGCTCGCCCTGACGGTGCTGTGCGACGCGCTGTTCAGCTCCCCGCTGCTGCGCGAGCACTACCGCTCCGGCCAGATCCTGGACGCCGGATGGTTCGCCGGCTCCATACTCCTCGCGTACGCCCCCTGGGTCGCCCGCCGCGCGGGCGAGGAGTGCACCCCGGAGGAGGCCAGGCCCGCCGCGCGCCGGGTCCCCTCGCACGGCGGCCGCCCGATCGCCGGCTCGCTCGCCGCCCTGACCCCGTATCTCGCCGCCGCCGTCTGCACGCTGGGCATCCTCACCAACGTCCTGGACGGCCGGCGCATCGACCGCGTGGTGCTGTTCACCGGCTGCACGGTCGTGCTCGCCCTCGTGATCCGCCAGGGCATCATGCTGCTCGACAACATCACCCTCACCCAGGAGTTGGCGCAGAAGGAGAACCACTTCCGCTCCCTGGTGCAGGGCTCCAGCGACGTCATCATGATCGCCGCCCCCACCGGCGTGCTCCACTACGTCAGCCCGGCCGCCTCCGGTGTCTACGGGCGCGACGCCGAGGAGCTGGTCGGCTCCGAACTCGCCTCGCTGATCCACCCCGAGGACCTGGGACGGGTGGTGCACGAGGTCCGCAGATTCCTCGCCGCCGCCCCCGAGGACGAACCGACCACCCGGATCGAGTGCCGCTTCCGCGCCGGCGAGCAGCGCTCCGGCGGCGACGGCTGGCTGAACGTCGAGTCCACCGTCAACCGCCACCACGGCGGCCTGATCTTCAACTCCCGCGATGTCACCGAACGCGTCCGGCTGCAGGCCCAGCTCCAGCACAACGCCTCGCACGACGCGCTCACCGACCTGCCCAACCGCGCCCTGTTCACCGAGCGCGTCACCCAGGCCGTCACCGGCCGCCGCGCCAGCGACCACGACACCGCCGTGCTCTACATCGACCTCGACGGCTTCAAGCAGGTCAACGACACCATCGGCCACCAGGCGGGCGACGAGCTGCTGATCCAGGCCGCCCGCCGGCTCGGTGACTCGGTGCGCGCCGGCGACATAGCGGCCCGGCTGGGCGGCGACGAGTTCGCCGCGCTGATCACCGGCGACGGCACCCGCGACCCCGCCGCCCGCGAGTTCCGGATCCACGAGATCGCCGACCGGCTGCGCATCCGGCTCTCCGACCCGTACCGCATCGACGGCCGCGAGGTGCGGGTGGCGGCCAGCATCGGGGTGGCCTTCGCCGAGCCCGGCGTCAGCCCCGCGGGCCTGCTGCGCAACGCGGACCTGGCGATGTACCGCGCCAAGCAGGCCGGCAAGGGCCGGGTGGAGCTGTACGCCCCGCAGATGCAGACCGAGGTGGCGCACCGCGCCGAGCTGGCCACCAAGCTGCGCACGGCGCTGCAGGACGGCGCCTTCTCGCTGCTGCACCAGCCCGTCGTGGAGCTGGCCGGCGGGCGGGTCACCGCGGTCGCGGCGCACGCTCGCTGGCGCTCCGCCCAGGGCATCCTGTTCACCCCCGCGGAGTTCCTGCGGGTCGGCGACCGCGGCCGCTACCCCGAGGACGGCGACCGCGCCGCCGAGCTGGACCGCTGGCAGCTGGAGGCGTCCGTCGAGCAGGCCGCGGCCCGCCACCGCGCCGGCTACCCGGTCCCGGTCGCGGTCCGCCTCCCGGCCCGCCGGCTGCTGGATCAGGCGCTGTCCCCCAAGGGCGTGGAGTCGCTGCTCACCCGGCACGGCCTGCCCTCGCGCGCGCTCGTCCTGGAGCTGTCCGAGAGCGATCCGCGCCTTCCGCTGGACGACCTGGAGCGCCGGCTGGTCGCGCTGCGCCGGCTCGGCGTGCGGATCGCCCTGGACGGCTTCGGCAGCGGCTTCGCCGCGATCAGCGCGCTGCGCAGGCTGCCCGTGGACATCCTGCGGCTGGATCGCGGGCTGGTCGACGGCGTGGTGGAGTCCGCCCGGCTGCACAAGATCACCGCGGGACTGCTGCGGATCGCCGGCGACCTGGGCATGCAGTCCGTCGCGGACGGCGTCGACCTCCCCGAGCAGGTGCTCGCCCTGCGCTCCATGGGCTGCACGCACGGCATGGGGACGGCCTTCTCCGGGCCACTCGACGAACCCCGGCTGCGGCGGTCCCTGACGCACGCCCACTACCCGGTGCCGGACGTCGCGGTCCAGAGCCGGGCGGTGGTGCTCACCGGCAGCGGTCTGCCCGTACGTCAGGGCGGTCCGGCGGGCCCGGAATCGCTCGTGCATCCGCCATTGCGCTCAAATAGTGAGACCTCCGTCCCACCCACTTGACACCCGGTGTACGGCGGGGGGAGGGTCAGTGCCATGCGCACCCGAATTCTCGTACTTGGAAAGCGCGTCGGCTGAGGCCGGGTCACTGACGACACCCGGCTGACCGCACCGACGCGCTCCCCTCGCTTGCCACTTGGCACGGGGGGTTTTTTGTTGCACAGCAACCTCACATATCCGTCAAAACCCTCAGCTTCGAGAAGAGACGCAGATGACCGAGCAGGCCTCCGGGGCCCACCATCCGCAGCCGCGGGCCCGTACCTCCGGCGGATCGCAGCAGCCCGCCGTCGAGCACGTCACGGGTGCGCAGTCCCTGATCCGTTCGCTCGAGGAGGTCGGGGCCGACACCGTGTTCGGCATTCCCGGCGGCGCGATCCTTCCTGCGTACGACCCGATGATGGACTCCTCGAAGGTCCGGCACGTCCTGGTGCGCCACGAGCAGGGCGCCGGCCACGCCGCCACCGGATACGCGCAGGCCACCGGCAAGGTCGGCGTCTGCATGGCGACCTCGGGTCCGGGTGCCACCAACCTCGTCACCCCGATCGCCGACGCCCACATGGACTCCGTCCCGCTGGTGGCGATCACCGGCCAGGTCGCGTCCAAGGCGATCGGCACGGACGCCTTCCAGGAGGCGGACATCTGCGGCATCACGATGCCGATCACCAAGCACAACTTCCTGGTCACCGACCCGGCGGAGATCCCCCGGACGATCGCCGAGGCGTTCCACATCGCGGCCACCGGCCGGCCCGGCCCGGTCCTGGTCGACATCGCCAAGGACGCCCTCCAGGCCCGGACCACCTTCGCCTGGCCGCCGCACACCGATCTGCCCGGCTACCGCCCGGTGACCAAGCCGCACGCCAAGCAGATCCGCGAGGCAGCCCGGCTGATCGCCGAGGCCAAGCGCCCGGTGCTCTACGTCGGCGGCGGCGTGCTGAAGTCCGGTGCCACCGCCGAGCTGAAGGTGCTCGCCGAGCTGACCGGCGCCCCCGTCACCACCACCCTGATGGCGCTGGGCGCCTTCCCCGACAGCCACCCGCAGCACGTCGGCATGCCCGGGATGCACGGCGCGGTCACCGCCGTCACCGCGCTGCAGAAGTCGGACCTGTTGATCACCCTCGGCGCCCGCTTCGACGACCGGGTCACCGGCAAGCTGGACTCCTTCGCGCCGTACGCCAAGGTCGTGCACGCGGACATCGACCCGGCGGAGATCGGCAAGAACCGCGCCGCGGACGTGCCGATCGTCGGCGACGCCCGCGAGGTCATCGCCGACCTGATCGTCGCCGTCCAGGCCGAGCACGACGCCGGTCAGCTGGGTGAGGCCGCCCGGACCGGATACGCCGCCTGGTGGAAGGACCTCAACCGCTGGCGCGACACCTACCCGCTGGGCTACGACCTGCCGGACGACGGCAGCCTCTCCCCGCAGCAGGTCATCGAGCGGATCGGCAAGCTCGCCCCGGCCGACACCATCTACGCCGCCGGCGTCGGCCAGCACCAGATGTGGGCCGCCCATTTCATCGACTACGAGAAGCCCTCGACCTGGCTGAACTCCGGCGGCGCCGGCACGATGGGCTACGCCGTCCCCGCCGCCATGGGCGCCAAGGCCGGGCAGCCGGACCGCACCGTCTGGGCGATCGACGGCGACGGCTGCTTCCAGATGACCAACCAGGAGCTGGTCACCTGCGCGCTGAACAACATCCCGATCAAGGTCGCGGTCATCAACAACGGCGCGCTGGGCATGGTGCGCCAGTGGCAGACCCTCTTCTACAACCAGCGGTACTCCAACACCGTGCTGCACTCCGGCCCCGAGTCCAACGGGCTGGTGACGGCCGGCAAGGCCAGCGGCGGCACCCGCGTCCCGGACTTCGTCAAGCTGTCCGAGGCGATGGGCTGCGTCGCGATGCGCTGTGAGGACCCGGCCGAACTCGACGCGGTGATCGCCAAGGCCAATGCCATCAACGACCGCCCGGTCGTGATCGACTTCATCGTGCACGAGGACGCCCAGGTCTGGCCGATGGTCGCCGCCGGCACCTCCAACGACGAGGTCATGGCCGCCCGGGGCGTGCGTCCCGACTTCGGCGACAACGAAGACGACTGAGCCCAGGACGACACGGACGCACGGAAGAAGAGAGAAGACCATGTCCAAGCACACGCTCTCCGTCCTGGTGGAGAACACCCCCGGCATCCTCGCCCGGATCGCCGCGCTGTTCTCCCGCCGCGGCTTCAACATCGACTCGCTCGCGGTCGGGGTCACCGAGCACCCCGACATCTCCCGCATCACCATCGTGGTCAGCGTCGAGTCGCTGCCGCTGGAGCAGGTCACCAAGCAGCTCAACAAGCTCGTCAACGTCCTGAAGATCGTCGAGCTGGAGCCGGGCGCCGCCATCCAGCGCGAACTGGTCCTGGTGAAGGTCCGCGCCGACAACGAGACCCGCTCGCAGATCGTCGAGATCGTCCAGCTCTTCCGCGCCAAGACCGTCGACGTCTCGCCCGAGGCCGTCACCATCGAGGCCACCGGGTCGAGTGACAAGCTGGAGGCGATGCTCAAGATGCTGGAGCCGTTCGGCATCAAGGAACTCGTCCAGTCCGGCACGATCGCCATAGGCCGCGGCGCCCGGTCCATCACCGACCGCTCGCTGCGCGCCCTGGACCGTTCGGCCTGATCCCCCCTCGCCGCGTCCCCCATGGACCGCATGGCGAGACCCCCGACCCTTCCCCACCCCGCCCGACGTACTGTGTGGGCACCCGCTAGATCCAAGGAGAGACCCGAAGTGGCCGAGCTGTTCTACGACGACGATGCCGACCTGTCCATCATCCAGAACCGCAAGGTCGCGGTCATCGGCTACGGCAGCCAGGGCCACGCCCACGCGCTGTCGCTGCGGGACTCGGGCGTCGACGTGCGCGTCGGCCTGCACGAGGGCTCCAAGTCCAAGGCCAAGGCCGAGGAGCAGGGCCTGCGCGTGGTCACGCCCGCCGAGGCGGCGGCCGAGGCCGACGTCATCATGATCCTGGTGCCGGACCCGATCCAGGCCAAGGTCTACGAGGAGTCCATCAAGGACCACCTCAAGGACGGCGACGCGCTGTTCTTCGGCCACGGCCTGAACGTCCGCTTCGGCTTCATCAAGGCCCCGGCGCACGTCGACGTGTGCATGGTCGCCCCCAAGGGCCCGGGCCACCTCGTGCGCCGCCAGTACGAGGAGGGCCGCGGCGTGCCGTGCATCGCGGCCGTCGAGCAGGACGCGTCCGGCAAGGCCTTCGCGCTGGCGCTGTCCTACGCCAAGGGCATCGGCGGCACCCGCGCCGGTGTCATCAAGACCACCTTCACCGAGGAGACCGAGACCGACCTGTTCGGTGAGCAGGCCGTGCTCTGCGGCGGCGCCTCGGCGCTGGTCAAGGCCGGCTTCGAGACCCTGGTCGAGGCGGGCTACCAGCCGGAGATCGCGTACTTCGAGTGCCTCCACGAGCTGAAGCTGATCGTGGACCTCATGTACGAGGGCGGCCTGGAGAAGATGCGCTGGTCGGTCTCCGAGACCGCCGAGTGGGGCGACTACGTCACCGGCCCCCGCATCATCACCGACCAGACCAAGGCCGAGATGAAGAAGGTGCTCGCCGAGATCCAGGACGGCACCTTCGCCAACAACTGGATGGCCGAGTACAACGCCGGTCTGCCGAAGTACAACGAGTACAAGAAGGCCGACGAGGACCACCTGCTGGAGACCACCGGCAAGAAGCTCCGCAAGCTCATGAGCTGGGTCGACGACGAGGCGTAAGCCACCGGACAGGGGGCCGCGGCGCGGCCGCGGCCCCCTCTCCCCGCGTCACGCGGCGGTGCCCCGGGCGCCGCGCGGAACCACGCACGGGTGATCCTTTCGCTTCGGCACGAGGCCCGCCCCGCACCGCCACTACACTGCATTGCACAAGCGCGTCAGGCTCACAGCGTCGTGCGTCTTCCACGCGGCTTTCCCCCTTCACCGCCTTCGGCCGTCGGGACGGCCGCCCTCCCCCCACAGCCTTGAGGGCGTGGGAGGTACCCCCAGGACTAGTGAGGACTGAAGACCACGTGAGCTCGAAACCTGTCGTACTCATCGCCGAAGAGCTGTCGCCCGCCACCGTCGACGCCCTCGGGCCGGACTTCGAGATCCGGCACTGCAACGGCGCGGACCGCGCCGAGCTGCTCCCCGCGATCGCCGATGTCGACGCCGTCCTCGTGCGCAGCGCGACGAAGATCGACGCAGAGGCCATCGCCGCCGCCGGGAAGCTGCGGGTCGTCGCCCGCGCCGGCGTCGGTCTGGACAACGTGGACGTCTCCGCCGCCACCAAGGCCGGCGTGATGGTCGTCAACGCCCCGACATCCAACATCGTCACCGCCGCCGAGCTGGCCTGCGGTCTGCTGGTCGCCACCGCCCGCAACATCCCGCAGGCCAACACCGCCCTGAAGAACGGCGAGTGGAAGCGCAGCAAGTACACCGGCGTCGAGCTCAGCGAGAAGACCCTCGGCGTGGTCGGCCTCGGCCGGATCGGTGTCCTGGTCGCCCAGCGGATGTCGGCGTTCGGCATGAAGGTCGTCGCCTACGACCCCTACGTCCAGCCGGCCCGCGCCGCGCAGATGGGCGTGAAGCTGCTGACCCTCGACGAGCTGCTCGCGGTCTCCGACTTCATCACCGTGCACCTCCCCAAGACGCCGGAGACCGTCGGTCTCATCGGCGACGAGGCGCTGCACAAGGTCAAGCCCTCGGTCCGGATCGTCAACGCCGCGCGCGGCGGGATCGTCGACGAGGCGGCGCTGGCCACCGCGCTCAAGGAGGGCCGGGTGGCCGGCGCGGGCCTGGACGTCTACGCGACCGAGCCCTGCACCGACTCGCCGCTCTTCGAGTTCGACCAGGTCGTCGCCACCCCGCACCTCGGCGCCTCCACGGGCGAGGCGCAGGAGAAGGCCGGGATCTCGGTCGCCAAGTCGGTGCGGCTCGCGCTGGCCGGCGAGCTGGTCCCGGACGCGGTCAACGTCCAGGGCGGCGTGATCGCCGAGGACGTCAAGCCGGGCCTGCCGCTGGCCGAGCGCCTGGGCCGGATCTTCACCGCGCTGGCCGGCGAGGTCGCCATGCGCCTGGACGTCGAGGTCTACGGCGAGATCACCCAGCACGACGTCAAGGTGCTGGAACTCTCCGCGCTCAAGGGCGTGTTCGAGGACGTCGTCGACGAGACGGTGTCCTACGTCAACGCCCCGCTGTTCGCGCAGGAGCGCGGCGTGGAGGTGCGGCTGACGACCAGCAGCGAGTCGCCCGAGCACCGCAATGTGGTGACCGTGCGCGGCACACTCGCGGGCGGTGACGAGGTGTCGATCTCCGGCACGCTGGCCGGCCACAAGAACATCCAGAAGATCGTCGCGGTCGGTGACCACTCCATCGATCTGTCGCTCGCCGACCACATGGCCTTCCTGCGCTACAGCGACCGCCCCGGTGTCGTCGGCACGGTCGGCCGGATCCTGGGCGAGGCGGGCATCAACATCGGCGGGATGCAGGTCTCCCGGGCCGATGTCGGGGGCGAGGCGCTGGTGGCGCTGACCGTCGACGACACCATCCCGCCGCACGTCCTCACCGAGATCGCCGAGGAGATCGGCGCGACCTCGGTGCGCGCGGTGAACCTCGGCGACTGACCGTAGGTCTGCGCAGCTCAACGGGCCCGGATGCCGCTTCGGCGGAGTCCGGGCCCGTCGCCGTTCCGGCGTCGTGGGGCCCGCGGCGAGGCTTCCGGTGATCTTTCACCATTCACCCGAATGGCCTATCGGAGGGGGAGGTCGTGGAGGCCGCAGGCGCCGCCGTCGGGCGGCCGGGGACCCGGGCCGGCGCTCCCGCCGAGTCGCTCGCGGGAGGCGCGCGGCGCGCAATGGGTACTGCGCGTGCCCGGCCGGTGCGTGCGGAAGGAGGGCGGACGCCATGACTGCACCCCTGGGGGATGCCCCGCACAGCCTGACCGGTCTGCAGGTGGTCGATGCGGACGGCGTGAAGGTGGGCAAGGTCCAGCAGGTCTACCGGGACGACGCCACCAACGACCCGGAGTGGATCACGGTGCGTACCGGGCTGTTCGGTATGAAGGAGACCTTCATCCCGCTCGCCGGGGCCACCCGGAGCGGGGACGAGCTGCACGTTCCGCACGACAAGCACACCATCAAGGCCGCGCCGCGGATCGACGTCGACGGCCATCTCGACCCCTCCGAGGAGACCGAGCTCTACCGCCACTACGGGATGCCCCGGCCGGGTGTGACCGGTCCCGAGGACCCGGAGGAGGCCGCCGGGGAGGCGCCGGGCACCGGCACGTCCGGCCCCGGGACCGCCCGGGGCGACGACGCGGACCCGGCGTCCGGCGCGGGCCGGGCCGGTACCGGGGACGCCGGGGCGCGGGCCTCCGAGGAGGGCGGCGCGCCGGGCCGGACGCACGGCGAGCGCAACAAGCTGGTCGACGGGCCGCTGGCCGGGTCGGGTGCCGGTACGCGGTCGGGGCCGGGACCGTCCGGCGGTGACGACGCGGACGCCCGGCGCGGCAGGGAGCAGACGCCCGAGAGCGACGACGGCACGGACCCCGGAGAGGGGCCCGGGCCGGACCGGCTCCGGTAACCGGGTGGGGTGCCCCGGACCGGGGGAGCGGCGGAGGCCGCCGTCGAGCATGCGGCCTCCGCCCGCACACGCCCGTGCGGGAGGGGGAGGGCGGCCGGCGCGGCCGTGTACGGACGTCTCATACATCCGTCCGGTACGCGCGCACGGGCGGCGATAGGCTCCCTCCATGGGACACCGTGAGGACCTTCTGGAGGGGGCCAAACGCTGCCTCCTGGAGAAGGGCTATGCGCGCACCACCGCCCGCGACATCGTGGCCGCCTCCGGCGCCAACCTCGCCTCCATCGGCTACCACTACGGCTCCAAGGACGCCCTGATGCGCCAGGCGGTCATCGCGTCCACGGAGGAGTGGGGCGCGGGGATCGTACGGACGCCGGACGCCGGTGACGGGCAGGTGCCGGACGCGGACCCGCTGGGCCGCTTCGCCGCCGTCTGGGAGCAGGTGCTGCAACGGATCGCCACGGAACCGCAGTTCATCGCGGCGCAGGTCGAGGTGCTGGGGCTGCTGCCGCGCGATGCGGCGCTGCGCGAGGCCGTCGGCGAGGTGCTCCCGGAGGGCGGCGAGGAACTCGTCGCGGCGTTCGAAGGGGTACCGGACGCGGAGGTCGACGCCGAGACGGCGCGCGTCGTCGGCTCCTTCTACCGGGCGCTGCTCACCGGCCTGATGGTCCAGTCGCTGCTCGCCCCGGACCGGATGCCCACCGGCCGGGACCTCGCCACCGCGCTGCACCGGGTCACCACGGGCGGGGTGCCGGGGCCGGAGTGAGTCGTGGCGCGGCGGCTCCCGACGGGACGGGACGGGACGCCGCGCTCACCCGACCGGGCGAAGCGGTCCGGACCGGCGGTCTCACCCGGACGGACGGCCTCGCCGGACCGGTCGTCTCACCAGGATGGACGGCCTGGCCCGTACCGGCCGCCTCACCCGGACGGCCCGCCGGTTCGGCCCGGTGTACCGGCCCCGTTCACAGTCGGGCCGCCTTGAGGGCCATGTGCAGCAGCAGCCGGTGCTCGCCGTCGTCCAGGTCGAGGCCGGTGAGCTTCTCCACCCGGCCCAGCCGGTAGTAGAGCGTCTGGCGGTGGATGCCCAGCAGCTGCGCGGTCCGGCTCGCCTGGCCCGCGCAGTCGAGGAACACCTCGGCGGTGCGGGCGAGTTCGGCATGGGCGGGGGCCAGCAGCGGGCCGACGACCGGGTCGGGTGCGGGGTCCGGCAGGGTGGTCAGCAGGCGGTAGGCGCCGATCGCGTCCCACTGGGTGACCGGGCCCAGCCGGGGTTCGGCGCGGGCCGCGCGGGCCGCGTCCAGCGCTTCGCGCCAGGTGGCCGGGAGCGCGTTCAACTCGGCGGTGCCGGCGCCGATTCCGGCTGCGCCCGGCCCGAGCGGCGCGGGCTGTCCGCCGCCGCCCGCCCGGGCCCCTGACGCCCCGGCCGGGCCCGCGCC
>NZ_BMND01000065.1 GCF_014646275.1 Streptomyces kronopolitis | reverse complement strand
AGCGCCGCGGTCGCCACCGCGGTGAGCGAGCCGGCCGAGGCGCCGGCCGCGCCGCGCCGCCGGACCCGGGGCGCCACCAAGGCCGCCGCCGCGACCGCGCCGGCAGCGGTGACGGAGCCCGTGACCGAGGCGGCTGCCGAGACGGAGGCCGCTCCGGTCAAGCCGAAGCGCACCCGCAAGACGGCCGCCGCCAAGGCCGCCGAGGCCGCGGTGGACACCGCCGAGGCCGTCGTCGAGGCGCCGGCCAAGCCCAAGCGGACGCGGAAGACCGCCGCCGCGAAGGCCGCCGAGGCCGCGGTGGAGGCACCCGCCGCCGAGGACGCCCCGGCCAAGCCGAAGCGCACCCGCAAGGCCGCCGCCGCCAAGCCGGTCGCGGAGGCGACCGAGTCCGCGGAGGCCGCCGAGGCCAAGCCGGTGCGCCGCCGCACCCGGGCCAAGGCCGCCGTCGCCGAGGCGCCGGCCGAGAGCTGACGCCCGGCCGGCCGACCGCCGGCACGCATCCCGGACGACCCGGTCCCGCTTCCCGCGGGGCCGGGTCGTCCGTCGTCCTGGCCCGGTCGACCGCCCCGCCCGGATAATCTCGGCCCATGAGCAGGCCGCCCTTCCTCACGCTGCCCCCGTGCGCCCGCGCGTACCGACTCGACACCGCGCGCGGCCCGTTCGCCGTGCACGACGCCCGGCCCGATGCCGCGCCGATCGGGACGGCGCTGCTGGTGCCCGGGTTCACCGGCAGCAAGGAGGACTTCCTCGCGCTGCTGGCGCCGCTGGCCGCGGCCGGGTTCCGGGCGGTGGCGGTGGACGGCCGCGGGCAGCACGAGTCCCCCGGCCCGCGCGAGGAACAGGCCTATGCGCAAAGGGAGTTGGCCCTCGACGTGCTGGCCCAGACGCGGGCCCTGCGGGAGCCGGACAGCGGGCCGGTGCATCTGCTGGGGCACTCGCTGGGCGGGCTGGTGACCCGGGCCACGGTGCTGCTGGACGCGGCCCCGTTCCGTTCGCTCACCGTCCTCAGCTCCGGGCCCGCCGCCATCGCGGAGCCCCAGCAGGCCCGGGTGCGGATGCTGATCGACGCGCTCGGCGGGCTCGACATGGAGAGCGTCTGGCGGGCGATGCGCGCGCTGGACCCGCCGGAGGCGGCGGACGCGGCGACGCCCCCGGAGCTCGCCGCGTTCCTGCACCGCCGCTGGCTGAACACCGTCCCCGAGCAGTTGATCGCGACCGGCCGTCAGATGCTGGCGGAGCCCGACCGGGTGGCGGAGCTGGCGGGTACGGGGCTGGCCACCCATGTCGTCTCCGGCGCCGTCGACTACGCCTGGCCGGTGCCGTCGATGGACGAGATGGCCGAGCGGCTCGGCGCCCGGCGCACCGTCGTCGAGGGCGCCGAGCACTCCCCCAACGCCGAGCGGCCGCAGAAGACGGCCGAGGCACTCGCCGGGTTCTGGAGCGGGGTGGGCTGAGCGGGCCGCGGGGCCGGGCGGACCGCGTCACCAGGACAGCACCGGGCGGTTCGGCGAGCATCGAAGGGGACGGCCGGGCACCGGCGCCCGGCCGCCACCGGCTGCACAGGAAGGGCCCGACCATGAGCGAGAACCCGGCGACTCCCCCGGCCGACGACGGGGGCGGCCCCCACGGCATCGCCCTCAACCGGACCTTCGACGCCCGCCGCGAGCTGGTCTTCGAGGCCTGGACGAGGCCCGAGCACTTCGCGTACTGGTTCGGCGGGGACCTGGAGGTCCCGGTCGACCGGGTGACGATGGACGCCCGGCCGGGCGGCGTGTGGGGCCTGGTGATGCGCACCCCGGACGGCGGTGAGCTGCCGTTCTCCGGCGTCTACCGCGAGGTGGCCGCCCCGGAGCGGCTGGAGTTCACGGTCCGCGACTCGGCCGCGCCGGACGGCGCCGAGGGCGAGATCGTCCGGGTCACCCTCACCGACCTCCAGGGCCGTACGGAGATGGCGTTCCGGCAGCTCGGCGGGCATCTCACCGCCGAGCAGTACCGGCAGGCGGAGGCGGGCTGGGCGGGCTTCTTCGACCGCCTGCGGGAGCTGCTCGCCCGGGCCTGACCCGGCGGGCCGGCCGGGACGGGCGCCGGCGGGCGCCCCCGGACGGGCCGCGCGCTCAGCACTGCGCCTGGACGTGCTCCCAGAACCCGTCGCGCAGCACCCGCCGCAGATCGGCGTGGCCGCGCAGGGAGTGCCGCAGCAGGGCCTCCGCGGTGGTCAGCAGCTCCTGGTCGACCGCCCCGGGCAGATACGGATGGCCGGGCAGCAGCTCGGCGAGCCAGCCCCGGCCGCGCTCGGCCAGCCACTGCGCGGCGACCTGCGCGCCCACGAAGCGGACCTCCTCGCGCTGCGGCGCGGGCCCCTCGCCCACCGCCGTCTCGCCGTACTCTGCCCCGACCCGGCGGGTGACGTACGGCTTGCAGAACTCCAGGTCGAAGGTGCGGGCACTGTCGACCTCCC
Organism: Streptomyces kronopolitis; assembly: GCF_014646275.1. Classification (GTDB taxonomy): domain Bacteria; phylum Actinomycetota; class Actinomycetes; order Streptomycetales; family Streptomycetaceae; genus Streptomyces; species Streptomyces kronopolitis. The sequence goes on along the minus strand of NZ_BMND01000065.1, from coordinate 14,950 downwards.
ACAGCAGCGGTTCGGCCTGGTTGCGGCCGCCGGCGGCCTCGATGCCCCACAGATGCACCCGCGCGCCGTAGCCCTGCGCCGCCTCCACCGCGGAGACCAGGTCCTCGTCGCCGCCGATGAGCACCGCGTCGGTGATCGCGCGGTGCCGGGCCAGCGACTCCAGGTCGGAGCGGATCAGCGAGTCGACGCCCTTCTGCTGGTTGTTGGCGTTGAGGTTGCCGAGCCGGACCTTCACGTCGGGCAGCTCGGCGATCCGCTGCTGCTCCTGGGTGTGGATGCGGCGGCGGGCGCCGTCGTACCAGTAGACGCGCAGCAGCCGGCTGTCCGGGAAGATCATCCGGGCCTTGTCGATGAAGGCCTCGATCAGGCCCTCGGCGTCCAGGTCGAAGGCCTTGCGGTCCTCCGTGCCGGCGACCAGGCGCCCCGCCGCGGCGTAGACATAGCCCGCGTCCACGAAGGCCGCGTGGGTGGAGGGGGTGGTGGCGACCTCGGCGAGCACCCGGGTGAGCAGCTCGTTGGTGCGCTCGATCCCGGCGGCGAGCGTGGTGAGGTCGAGGGGGCCCGTGGGCCGGACGTCGTTCATACGGGACCCATTGTCCGGGCGGTCACTCTGCGGGCACAACCGCGTCCCCCGGTGGCCGTATTTAGACGGTCGAAAGTTTTCCTTAGCGTAGGGAATGATTGCACTGGGCAGGTCGTTATACGTATCGGGAGCGCACGGCAGTGACGCCGCGCGGCTCCCGTACTCAGGAGTTCTCCACAGGAGGATCAGACGAAGGGAGAAGCACTGTGCGCTTCGAGATCATGCGCCTGGACGATGCCGACGGCTCCGCCGTGGACAGCACCGTCGTGGACGCCGCCTCCGTCAACCGGATAGTGCAGCAGGCCGCCGCCACCGGCCAGCGCATCTACATCCGCCCGGCCGACACCGCCGCCCGCTGATACCTGCCCCGCCGCCCGACGCGGCGGATCCGCCGGCCGTGGCCCGATCGGCCGCGCGCGGACAGCGCAGTGCCCCCGTACGCAACGGTGTGTACGGGGGCACTGTGCTGTCCGGCCCGTGCGGGGCGGCCCGTGCGGCGGGGCGTCAGGCCGACTGGATCACCTGGAGCACGCCGTTGATGATCTGCTGCACGGCGAGCGCGGAGAGCATCATGCCCGCCAGCCGCGTCACCAGGACCACGCCGCCGTCCTTGATCACCCTGATGATCACCAACGAGAACCGCATCACCAGGTAGAGCACCACGTGGATGGCCGCGATCGCCGTCCACACGGCGAGCTGGGCGGCGGCGCCGTGCGCGTGCTGCACGGCCAGGATCACCGACACGATCGCACCGGGCCCGGCCAGCAGCGGCATGCCCAGCGGCACCAGCGCCACATTGACGTCCTTGGTCTGGGTCGGCTCCTCCGACTTCCCGGTCAGCAGATCCAGCGCGACCAGCAGGAGCAGCAGCCCGCCCGCGATCATCAGCGCGGGCGTCGAGATGTGCAGCCGGCCCAGGATCTGGCGGCCGAAGAGACCGAAGACGGCGATGACGCAGAAGGCGACGGCGGCCGCCTGCCAGGCCATCCGGCGCTGCACCTTGGCCGGGCGGCCGGAGGTCAGGGCCAGGAAGATCGGCGTGATCCCTGGCGGGTCCATGATCACGAAGAGGGTGACGAACAGGGTACTGAAGACGGCGACGTCGAACACGGTGAAGGCCTTGCGAGAGGTGGTACGGGACGAGCGCTCACGGGCAGGGCGCGGCGCCCGGATCCGTGAAGGAGCACTGAAAAAGGAGAAGGGAGATGAAGGGAGAAGGGGAGGGAGAGCGGCCGGTGCGCACGGTGCGCTGCCGGGCCGGTGCGGACGGGGCGCGCGGCGCGCCGCCGGGTGGTCCGCGGTGGGCTCAGCCGCCGGTGCCGGGGACGGGGAAGGCGCCGGTCGCGCGGCGCACGATCTCGCCGTAGATCTCCGGGTCGGTGGTGTACTCGCCGAGCCGGCAGGTCTTCCGGCTGCCGTGGTAGTCGCTGGAGCCGGTGGCCAGCAGGCCGAGGTCGGCGGCCATGGCGTGCAGCCGCGCGCGGGTCGGCGCGTCGTGGTCCATGTGGTCGGCCTCGATGCCGTCGAGTCCGGACGCGGCGAGTTCGGCCAGCACGCTCTCCGGTACGCAGCTGCCGCGCTTGACGGCCAGCGGGTGCGCGAAGACGGTGACCCCGCCCGCGGCCTTGACCAGCCGGACCGCCTCGAACGGGTCGAGTTCGTGCTTGTCCACGTAGGCCCGGCCGTCGTTGGCGAGCCACTCGGAGGTGAAGGCGTCGGAGACGGTGGGGACCACGCCCAGGTCGACAAGGGCGGTGGCGATGTGCGGCCGGCCCACGGCGCCGTCGCCGGCGATCCGGGCGACCTGCTCCCAGGTGACCGGCACCCCGAGGTCGCGCAGCTTGGCGACCATGCCCTGGGCCCGCGGCACCCGGTCGTCGCGCACCAGCTCCCGCTCCCGGGCGAGTTCCGGCTCGTCGGGGTCGAAGAGGTAGGCGAGGAGGTGCAGGCTCACGCCGTCGATCCGGCAGGAGAGTTCGGCGCCGGTGACCAGCGTCAGCCCCTCGGGCAGCGCGGCCCGTGCCTCGGCGTGCCCGCCGACGGTGTCGTGGTCGGTCAGCGCGACGACGTCCAGCCCGCCGGCCGCGGCGTTGCGCACCAGCTCGGCCGGGGTGTCCGTGCCGTCGGACGCCGTGGAGTGGGTGTGCAGATCGATGCGCACGACGGACTCCGGACTGCTGCGGGACGGACACGGGACGGGGCCCGGGGGACATCGGGCACGGGTACACCGTAAGGGGACTCCTGAAGGATACCGGGCGGCCGCGGCGGCCCCGACGGTCGCCGCCGCCGGGCGCGACGGCCGTCCGTCAGCCCAGGATCCGCGGGGAGAGCGCCCCGCACGGCAGCAGGTCCACCTCGGCGCCGGCCTCGCGCAGATCCGTCAGCACCAGTTCGTCGTACATCAGCAGCCCCGACTGCTCGGGCCAGGCGATCGCCCAGAGCCACAGCCCGCGCGCCTCGCCCGCGAAGACCGCGCGGTCCGGGGGCGCGTGGTCGACGTGCCACAGCGGGGTGGGGCGGCCGGCGGCGAGCACCTTGCCGTGCGGGGCGGTGTCCACGCACATCTGGGGGCCGGGGTCGGGGCCGTCGATCCCGGCGTAGCGCGCGCCGAGTCCGACGCCCAGCTCCTCGGCGATCAGCAGGAGTTCACCGGGGCCGCCGAGCGGGCCGGGGCCCGAGCAGGCCACCGCGGTGGCGCGGCCGCCGCTGCGCTCGTCACCGGCGCAGGCCACGCCGGTGAACAGCCAGCCGACCGGCAGCGGCCAGGGCATCCAGACGGGCACCTGCGCGCGGTGCACGACGACGCCGAGCGCCTCGACGCTCGGCGGGACGACCGGCTGGAGCGGGTGCACGGCCCCGTGCTTCTCGCACTGCCAGGTGTCGGAGAAGAGACCGGGCGCCCGCACCCGGCCTCCGCACTTCGGGCAACTGGGTTCGCCCCTCATAGGGGTCCACGGTCCTCCAGCCCCGCCGCCGCGTCAAGGACGATCACCCCGCCGGTGTGCCCCGAATCACCTGCCGCGCCGCGCATTTGACCGTTCGCTCCGGCGCACCCCGGCCCACCCGATGGGTAGTTGCCTCTTGCACCATTTAGCGCGCCTAACTTATTGTGTGTAAACGTCAACGATCTCGGGCGGGCGGCCGCACGCGCCCCCGGACCCGGACCACGCACCCGGCGACGCACCGGCACCCGGCCGGCGGCGACCGGCGACCGAGACGGCATCACGGCAGAAAGGGGACCGCAGCATGCGCGGCACGAAGAGCGGCGGCCACCGCGGCACGGACCGGTCCGGGCGGGGCGGCGCCTCGCTCCTGCGCCAGCCGAAGGCCGTCTGGGCCACGGCGGGCGCCTCGGTCGTGGCCTTCATGGGCATCGGCCTCGTCGACCCGATCCTCCCCTCGATCGCCCGGGGCCTGCACGCCACCCGCAGCCAGGTCTCGCTGCTCTTCACCTCCTACTTCCTGATCACCGCCTTCGCGATGCTGCTCACCGGCTTCGTCTCCAGCCGGATCGGCGGCCGCCGCACGCTGCTGGCCGGCCTGGCGCTGGTGGTGGTCTTCGCGGCGCTCTCCGGGATGTCGGGGTCGGTCGGCGCACTCGTCGGCTTCCGGGCGGGCTGGGGCCTGGGCAACGCCCTGTTCGTCTCCACCGCGCTCGCGGTCATCGTGGGCGCCGCGCATCCCACGGGGGCCGCACGCGGCGACGCGGCCCCGGACGGCGGACCGGCGACGGGCGGCAACGCGGCGGCGATCCTGCTGTACGAGTCGGCGCTGGGGCTCGGCATGGCCTGCGGGCCGCTGCTCGGCGCCGTACTGGGCGACATGAAGTGGCGTTACCCGTTCTTCGGCACCGCCGTGCTGATGGCCGTCGGCTTCCTCGCCATCACGGTCTTCCTCCAGGAGCAGCCGGCACCGGACCGCAAGACCTCGCTGCTCGACCCGGTCCGGGCGCTGGGCCACGGCGGACTGGCCGCGACCGCCGTCGCCGCCTTCTTCTACAACTACGCGTTCTTCACGGTGCTGGCCTTCACCCCGTTCGTGCTGAACATGTCGCCGTACGCCTCCGGTGGCGTCTTCTTCGCCTGGGGCGTGCTGCTGGCGGTGTTCTCGGTGCTCGTGGCGCCCCGGCTCCAGCACCGCCTCGGCTCGCTGACGGTGCTGGGCGGCTCGCTGCTGCTGCTCGCCGCCGACCTGCTGGCGCTGGGCTACGGCGACCACACCACCGCCGTCGTCTGCACGGTGCTCTCCGGGGCCTTCATCGGCGTGAACAACACCGTCTTCACGGAGCTGGCGCTGGGCGTCTCGCCGGCACCGCGTCCGGTGGCGAGCGCCGGCTACAACTTCGTGCGGTGGTTCGCGGCGGCCGCCGCGCCGTTCCTCGCGCCCAGGATCGAGGAATGGACCGATGTCCACGTCCCGTTCGTGCTCGCGGCCGCCGCCGCGGTGGCCGGCGCGCTCACCGTCGCCCTCCGCCGGCGGGTACTGACCACCACCGGCGCGCGGGAGCCGGAGACCCGGCACGCCACGGAGGACGGCGTCACCGCCCTCACCGGCTGAACGGACCGGACCCCGCACACCGCGCCCGGCACACGAACTGACGCCCCGTCCGCCCCGGCGAGGGGTGGACGGGGCGTCATCGGCACGCGGGTCAGTCGAGGGCCACACCCGCCCGCTGCGGGTCCCGCAGGTCCGTGCCGTGCTCCAGCCAGCGCTTCTCCAGGGCCTCGGCGCCGTGCACCCGCTTCCAGGCGGCCTCGTTGGGCGTCATCGGCAGCAGCGGCAGAAAGCGGACCGGCTCCCGCGGTTCGTCCAGCGCGAGGTCCTCGACGAGCCCGCCGGAGGACGCGACCAGCACGGAGGTGAAGGCCGCCCCCGGCCACAGCGGCTCCCCCACGTCGAGCGAGGCCCCGGGCGCCACGACGACCCCTTCCACCTGCGGAGAGGCGGCGAGCACGGCGAGCGGCCGGAGCACCTTGTCGGTCTCCGCGCGGCCGGCGCGCACCGACAGCAGGAGTTCGGCGCGCGGTCCGCGCAGCGGGTCGGCCAGGACGGCCGTCGGGTCGGCCATCGGCTGTGCGGACATCCCCAGCGTGGCGTAACGCACGACCCCGCTGTCCGCGAAGCGGAGGACCTCGATACGGTCGGTCCCGAGAAACGTGACGGCGGCGCGTGCGTCCGGCTCGCCCAGAGTCGTGCGCAACCGGGCTTCGACCAGCTCAAGAACGTCAGACATGCCGTGAGCATAGGCCGCTCGCCCGGACGGCCTGCGCCCGTCCACGAGGTGCTCCGCGGCGCTCCCGTTCTTCGTATGGAACAGGCAAAGCGGCGCGGCAGGGCAGCAGGCGGCTGATAGCCTTGCCGTCTGGTCAGGGAATGACGTCGTCCCCCAACGGGGACCGGCCGGAGGAGGTGGGGCTGCGGTGGATCCGAGTCGACCGTGCAGTACCGATAGTTCTCCTGTCATCCCCCTCGCGCAGCGAATCTCCTGATCCGAGAGCTTCCGTACCCCGCCGTCCAGCGGCGAAACCAGGGAAGCACCTTTGCGCCGGAAGTAGATGGCGGAAGAGCGCCTTCGACTCTTTGTTCCGTGTTTTCTGCGAACTGCCGTCAGTACCCCCGCACGGAGCGCCGCCCGCTTTGCGGACGTACGGCCGATGACGCCTCGTACGTCCACGTTCCGGGCAGCGTTGCGCCCCGCGCCCGCAGCTGACGGCCGGCCCGTGAAGGAGCCTGCCATGTCGATGATCCGTGACCTGCGTGCCGCCGTCCGCCCCGCCCGGCGCCGCGACGACTCCCCGTACCCGTACGACGCGACCGTGAAGGGCTGCGCCAACAGCGCCATCGTGGACTGCGGCGTGTACCGCGAGGGCCGCCGGGTCAGTGACCACGTCTCCCCCGCCGAGGCGATGGCCTCGGTGCGGTCCGAGGGCGGCTTCGCCTGGATCGGGCTGCACGAGCCCACCGAGGCCGAATTCGCCGGTATCGCCCAGGAGTTCGGGCTGCACCCGCTCGCCGTCGAGGACGCCGTGCACGCCCACCAGCGGCCCAAGCTGGAGCGGTACGACGAGACCCTGTTCACGGTCTTCAAGACGGTCCACTACGTCGAGCACACCGAGCTGACCGCGACCAGCGAGGTCGTGGAGACCGGCGAGGTGATGTGCTTCACCGGGCGGGACTTCATCGTGACCGTGCGGCACGGCGGCCAGGGCTCGCTGCGCGCGCTGCGCCACCGGCTCCAGGACGACCCGGAGCTGCTCGCCAAAGGCCCGTCCGCGGTGCTGCACGCCATCGCCGACCAGGTCGTGGACGGCTACATGGCGGTGGCCGGCGCGGTGCAGGACGACATCGACGAGGTGGAGATCGACGTCTTCAGCTCGGGCACCGGCAAGGGCGCCGCCAAGGGCTCCCCCAAGGGCGGCGACGCCGGGCGGATCTACCAACTCAAGCGCGAGGTGCTGGAGTTCAAGCGCGCGGTGTCACCGCTGCTGCGGCCGATGCAGCTGCTGAGCGAGCGCCCGATGCGGCTGGTGGACTCCGACATCCAGAAGTACTTCCGGGACGTCGCCGACCACCTGGCGCGGGTCAACGAGCAGGTGCTGTCCTTCGACGACCTGCTCAACTCCATCCTCCAGGCCAACCTCGCGCAGGCGGCCGTCGCGCAGAACGAGGACATGCGCAAGATCACGGCATGGGCGGCGATCTTCGCCGTCCCGACGATGATCGCCGGGGTCTACGGGATGAACTTCGACTACATGCCCGAGCTGCACTGGAAGTTCGGCTACCCGGCCGTGCTGCTGGTGACGGTGGCGATCTGCTTCGGCATCCGCCGCGGGTTCAAGCGCAACGGGTGGCTGTGACCCGTCGTCCCGGCCTGCGGGCGGCCCCGGGGCGCTCGGGACGGGGCCATTAGGCTGGTCCGCATGACGGAGACCGTGTCGCAGGCCCTGCAGGATCGGGCGCTCATCGAAGAGGCCACGAAGAAGTCCGGCCTCATCTGGGTGCGGGGAAGCGCGGGCCCGGCCCGGGCGCTGTGGCACCTGTGGATCGACGGCGCCGCCTGCCTCGTCGGGGACGGGCCCGGCGAGCAGCCGCTGGCCGGCCTCGGGCTCACCGACGGCGGCACGGCGACGGTGACCGTCCGCAGCAAGGAGAAGGGCGGCCGGCTGGTCGCCTGGCAGGCCCGGGTGGTCGAGGCGGCGCCGGAGAGCGAGGCCTGGCGGGCCGCGGTCGACGAGCTGAAGGGCAAGCGGCTCAACGCGCCGGACGCGGACACCCTCACCGAGCGCTGGGCCCGTGAGTGCCGGGTGCTGCGCCTGGAGCCGACCGGGGAAGCCGGGCAGCGCCCCGGCCTGATGCCCGAGGAGTCGCACGCGGCGCCGCCGCTGGCCACGTCCGCGATCACCCGGCGGCCCGTCCCGGCCGCGCTGCCCAGGCTGCTGCGGCGGGGGCGGAAGGGCTGAGGCCCGCCCCGCCGTTCGGTCAGAGCTTGCTGCCGTAGTCCACGACCTGCCCCTTGGCCGGCGCCCGGAGGTCCACGCGCTTGCCCCAGTCGTCGAGCCGGAGCACGCCCGCCCCGCCGGCGCGCTGCAGCCGCAGCGGGTAGGGCGTGCCCTCCAGCGAGACGTCCAGGGTGCCGCCCGCGCCGGCGCCGGCGGTCAGCCGGACGGTGCGCACCCCGTCGATGTCGCTGCGGTCACCGGCCGTCAGGCCGCCGTGCAGCGCGAGCAGGCCGGTGAGCAGGGCGTCCTTGTCGGTGAAGCCGCTGAAGCGCTTGTAGACCGGGTCCGCGGCGGGCACCTTGACGTACTTGCCGTCGAGCTTGGTCGCCGCCCCGCCCGGGGCGCCCGAGGCACCGCCCTTCTCGCCGGCCCAGAAGGCCGCGTCCGCCTTCAGATAGAGCGCGTCGCCGACCCGCAGCAGCTGGAAGGCGGCCGCCTTCGTGGTCAGCTCGCCCTTGGCGCCGTCCTTCGCCAGGCTCATGTCGAGCTTGTAGGTGCGGCCCTGGCTGACGACGTTGCCGGACAGGTGCACCGTCCCGGCCTGCCGGGCCGCGGCCCGGGCCTTGGACTCGATCTTCGCGGCGGGCAGCTTCCCCACCCCGTTGGTGCCCGCGTCCGGGTCCTCGCCACCGCAGCCCGTCAGCGCCGCGGCCAGTGCCGCACAGAGGGCCGCGACCAGCGCCGACCGGCCCGTACGACGGGATCCGGAAGGGGATCGGGGGCCGGCGCCCGGGGGGATTGCGCTCACGTGGGCTGTGCCTCCTGATGCGGGTGACCTCGACAGCAGTACGGCAGCGTACCTGGCATGCGCCGGCGCGTCGGCGGGGTGCGTGGCGGTCACCCTACGGCCTCCTCCACCGGGGCGGCCGCGACCCGGGCGCGTTAGCCTGAACCCGCATTCATGCCGTGTTTCCGGACCGAACGGGAGAAAGGGCGGCGCTCTGCATGGCAGTGGTGACTCCCCGGGTCTTCGTCTCCCATCTCGCCGGCACCCCCGTCTTCGACCCCAATGGCGACCAGGTCGGGCGGCTGCGGGATCTCGTCGCGCTGCTCCGGGTCGGCGACCGCCCGCCGCGGCTGCTCGGGGTGGTGGTCGAGGTGATCAGCCGGCGCCGGATCTTCGTTCCCATGACCCGGGTGGGCGGCGTGGACACCGGCCAGATCGTGATCACCGGCGTGGTCAACATGCGGCGCTTCGAGCAGCGGACGTCCGAGACGCTGGTGCTGGGCGAACTGCTCGACCGGCGGGTGCAGCTGGTGGAGACCGGCGAGGAGGTCACCGTCCTGGACATCGGCATCACCCAGCTGCCCGCACGCCGCGACTGGGAGATCGAGAAGGTCTTCGTCCGCAAGGGCAGGGGCGCGGGGCTGCGCCAGAAGATCCTGGGGCGCGGGGCGGCGCCCGGGAAGGGCGGCGGCCGGGGCGAGGCGCTGACCGTGGAGTGGTCGGCGGTGACCGGCTTCTCGCTGGAGGAGCACGGGCAGGGCGCGGAGAGCCTGCTGGCCACCTTCGAGCAGCTGCGCCCGGCCGATCTCGCGGGCGTGCTGCACCACCTCTCCCCCAAGCGGCGGGCCGAGGTCGCCGCGGCGCTCGACGACGACCGGCTCGCCGACGTCCTGGAGGAGCTGCCGGAGGACGACCAGGTCGAGATCCTCGGCAAGCTGAAGGACGAGCGGGCCGCCGACGTCCTGGAGGCGATGGACCCCGACGACGCCGCCGATCTGCTCTCCGAGCTGCCCGAGGAGGAGAAGGAGCGGCTGCTGGCGCTGATGCGGCCGGAGGAGGCCGCGGACGTGCGGCGGCTGATGGCGTACGAGGAGCGGACCGCGGGCGGCCTGATGACCACCGAGCCGATCGTGCTGCGCCCGGACGCGACCGTCGCGGACGCGCTGGCCCGGGTGCGCGACCCTGACCTGTCCCCCGCGCTGGCCGCCCAGGTCTACGTCTGCCGGCCGCCGGACGAGACCCCCACCGGCAAGTACCTGGGCCTGGTGCACTTCCAACGGCTGCTGCGCGACCCGCCGTTCACCCTCGTCAGCTCGATCGCCGACACCGATCTGCCGGCGCTCCCGCCGGACACCCCGCTGCCGGAGGTGACCAGCTACCTGGCCGCGTACAACATGGTCGCCGCGCCCGTCGTCGACGAGAGCGGGGCGCTGCTGGGCGCGGTCACCGTCGATGACGTGCTGGATCATCTGCTGCCGGACGACTGGCGCGAGGACGGGCTGCACGGCCACCCGGCGGCCGGTCCGATCGGCGGCGTGCGGCCGGGGAGGGGCGCGGATGGGCGCTGAGGAGCGGGACACGGGCCGGGACCGGGCGCGGGCGAACGGCGCCTCGGCGCTGCGCCGGGGCGCCCCCGACCGGCCCCGGGTGCGGCTCGACCAGCCGCGCGCGCCGCGCCGCACGTTCCTGCCGGAGTACGACCCGGAGGCGTTCGGGCGGCTCTCGGAGAAGATCGCCCGCTTCCTGGGCACCGGCCGCTTCATCGTCTGGATGACGGTCACCATCATCCTGTGGGTCATCTGGAACACCACCGTGCCCAGCGCCCTGCGGTTCGACCGCTACCCGTTCATCTTCCTGACGCTGGCGCTGTCGCTGCAGGCCTCGTACGCGGCGCCGCTGATCCTGCTGGCCCAGAACCGCCAGGACGACCGCGACCGGGTCACCCACGAGCAGGACCGCAAGCAGAACGAGCGCTCCATCGCCGACACCGAGTACCTGACCCGGGAGATCGCGGCGCTGCGGCTGGGCCTGGGCGAGGTCGCCACCCGCGACTGGATCCGCTCCGAGCTGGAGGACCTGCAACGGGATCTGGAGCTGCGGCAACCGGCCGACGCGCAGAGTGACGAACGCGACCGCTGACGGGCTTTCCGGAGGCACCCTCACGCGCCGTACCATCGGGACATGGCTACCGACACCCCACCGGACTCCGTCCGGGTGGTACCCCCCGCAGACGCCGCGCCGAGCGAGGATGCGATCCGCGACGCGCTCGCGACGGTGAACGACCCCGAGATCCACCGCCCCATCACCGAGCTGGGGATGGTCAAATCGGTGGACATCGCGGCGGACGGCGCGGTGGCGGTCGTGGTCTACCTCACCGTCTCCGGCTGCCCGATGCGCGAGACGATCACCAGCAATGTGCGCGAGGCCGTCGAGCGGGTCGAGGGCGTCACCTCCGTCGCCGTCGAGCTGGACGTGATGAGCGACGAGCAGCGCAAGGAGCTGGCGGCGTCGCTGCGCGGCGGCACCGCCGAGCGCGAGGTGCCGTTCGCCCAGCCCGGTTCGCTGACCCGGGTCTACGCGGTCGCCTCCGGCAAGGGCGGCGTCGGCAAGTCGTCGGTGACGGTCAACCTCGCCGCGGCGATGGCGGCCGACGGCCTGAAGGTCGGTGTCGTGGACGCCGACATCTACGGCCACTCGGTGCCCCGGATGCTCGGCGCCGACGGCAAGCCCACCCAGGTCGAGAACATGATCATGCCGCCGTCGGCGCACGGCGTGAAGGTCATCTCGATCGGCATGTTCACCCCGGGCAACGCCCCCGTCGTCTGGCGCGGCCCGATGCTGCACCGCGCCCTCCAGCAGTTCCTCGCCGACGTCTACTGGGGCGATCTCGACGTCCTGCTCCTGGACCTGCCCCCGGGCACCGGCGACATCGCCATCTCGGTCGCGCAGCTGGTGCCGAACGCCGAGATCCTGGTGGTCACCACCCCGCAGCAGGCCGCCGCCGAGGTCGCCGAGCGGGCCGGCTCGATCGCCGTGCAGACCCACCAGAAGATCGTCGGCGTGGTCGAGAACATGTCCGGGCTGCCCTGCCCGCACTGCGACGAGATGGTCGACGTCTTCGGCACCGGCGGCGGCGAGCGGGTCGCCGAGGGGCTGACCAGGACGACCGGCGCGCAGGTGCCGGTGCTCGGCGCCATCCCGATCGACGTCCGGCTGCGCGAGGGCGGCGACGAGGGCAAGCCGGTCGTGCTGAGCGACCCCGACTCCCCCGCGGGCGCGGCGATCCGGGCGATCGCCGGGAAGCTGGGCGACCGGCAGCGCGGCCTGTCCGGCATGTCGCTGGGGATCACCCCGCGCAACAAGTTCTGATGCGCCGCGAGCCGCCGCGGGACGGGTGACCGGGCCCGCGGCGGCTCGCGAGGACGGCGAAGGGGCGGGCCCGTACGGGTCCGCCCCTTCGCGCGTGCCTGCCGCTCAGCCCTCGTACGTGGTGAGGTCCTTGATCACCGAGAATCCCAGCCCGTAGGCGCTCATCCCGCGCCCGTAGGCGCCGATGTGCACCCCCTCGGGGCCCTCGCTCGCCGAACCCGCCAGCACCCAGCCGTACTCCGACTCGCGGTAGGCGAACGAGGTGGGCACGCCGTCCACCGGCAGCATCAGCTCGCTCCAGTTCCCGCCGCCGAGGTCGTCGGCCAGCTCCCAGGCGAGCATCGTCTGCTGGTCCAGCCAGTCCTGGCGCAGCGTCCGGTCCATCTGGGTCGGCCAGGTCTGGGCGAGCAGCCCCGACCCGGCGAGCCAGGCGGCCGTGGAGACCGAGGTGGCCTCCAGGACGCCGGTGCCGTCACCGCTGCGCCGCACCGGGCGGCTGGCGACCGTCACCACCACCGCGAACCGCTCGTCCTGCGGCGGCTCCACCTTGATGGTGGGCTCCTCGCCGTGCCCCGTGGCGCCGTGCTCGACGGTGCCGTCGGCGGCCGCCCCGACCCTCATCAGCCACCGCGGACCGGTGAACGCCTCGTCGAGGCCGTACCACGGGAATGCGGCCAGCAGATATCCGTCGACCTTACGGCCGGCTTCGGCGGCCGCCTCGTCTGTCGCTGACGGACTCGTCGTCTCCATCTGCGCGGAGCCTCCTTGTTGCCCTGCGTCGTGGGCGGCCCGCCCCCCTCATCAGGCGACCGAACCCCGGACACCCGGAGCATAGCCATAGGCGTCAACACAGCCGGTCATATCATGTGGTCAGGTGGCGTCCGCGTCGAACGGCGGACGCTCGCCGCTCTCCGGGCTCTGCGGCTTCTTTCCCAGGTCAGGGCCGCCGGCGGAGGCTGCCGGGGACCCCTTGGAGAGGCTGGGACCTGCGCCGTTCGAGGGCGTGGCGGACGACGCGCCGTCATGGCCGTTGACGGCGTCGGTGACCTCGGCCATCTCCTTCTTCAGGTCGAAGCCGTTGCGGATCTCCTGGAGGTCCTTGAGGCCGTACTCGTCCTTCTCCAGCACGTGCTTGCGCACGAAGTTCTTGGGCTTGAGGTCCTCGAACTCGAAGTCCTTGAAGTCCGGGCCCAGCTCGCTGCGGATGTCTTCCTTGGCGCTGTCGGAGAACGCCCGCACCTTGCGGATGAAGCTCATGACGTCCTGGATGACCTTGGGGAGCTTGTCCGGACCGAAGATGAGCACGGCAAGGATCACGAGCGCGACCAGCTCGAGGGGTCCTATGTCGAAGAACACCGTGCAGCTCCTTGGGTTATCCGCGGCCTTCATAGGCCTTTGGGCCAGGCCGCCTCTCACGGTACCTGGCCCCGGACGTCGGACGGGAGTCACCCGTGCCAACACCGTGCAAACGATCAGCCGGTGCTGGAGGAACCCAGACTGAGCCGAACGGACCGCTCCTTGCCGCCCCTTTGGACGGTCAGCGCCAGCGTGTCCCCGGGCCGGTGGCTGCGGATCTTGACGATCAGCTCCTGGCCGCTGTGCACCGGGGCGCCGTCCACCCCGGTGATCACGTCGCCGGCCTTGATCCCGGCCTTGTCGGCGGGGCCGTCCGGGGCGACCGGCCGCTTGCCGTCCTTGCTCTGCGCGCTGACCCGCGCCCCGTCGCCGGCGTACTCCATCTCCAGCGTCACGCCGATCACCGGGTGGGTCGCCCGGCCGGTGTTGATCAGCTCCTCGGCCACCCGCTTGGCCTGGTTGATCGGGATGGCGAAGCCCAGCCCTATGCTGCCGCCCTGGGCGCCGCCCTCCGGGCCGCTGCCGCTGTCCGCCGCGCGGATGGCGCTGTTGATGCCGATCACCCGGGCCCGGGCGTCGACCAGCGGGCCGCCGGAGTTGCCGGGGTTGATGGGGGCGTCGGTCTGCAGCGCGTCCACGTACGACACATCGCTGCCGTCGCCCTTCGCGCCGCCCGCGGTGATCGGGCGCTGCTTGGCGCTGATGATCCCGGAGGTGACGGTGTTGGCCAGGTCGAACGGTGCGCCGATCGCCACGACGGGGTCGCCGACGCGCACCGCGTCGGAGTTCCCGAGGGGCAGCGGCCGCAGCCCCGTGACGCCCTCCACCTGGACCACCGCGAGGTCGTAGCCGCCGTCCCGGCCGACCACGCGGGCCTTGGCCGTCTGGCCGCCGCTGAAGGTCACCGAGATCTCCCCGCCGTCGGCGGCCGGCTCGACGACGTGGTTGTTGGTCAGGATGTGGCCCTGGTGGTCGAGGACGAAGCCGGTGCCGGTGCCCTGTTCGGCACTGCCCCGGACATGGATCGTGACCACCCCGGGCAGCGCGGCCTGCGCGATCCCGGCGACGGAGTCGGGCCTGCGGCCGCCCTCGTCCCCGCCGGCCTGCGACAGCTGGATGTCGTTGATCCCGCCGTAGCGCTCGACGTAGGCGCCGACGCCGCCGCCGACACCGCCCGCCAGCAGCGCGAGCGCCACGGCTCCGGCGACCAGCGGCCCCCGGCGGCGTGGGGGCGGCGGCACGACGGGCCCGGCCTGCAGCGGGGCGCTCCAAGGGTCGTAATGCTGCCAGGCGCCGTGCGGTCCGGCGGGCGGGGCTCCGCCGTGATCGCCGGGCGCGGCGGCGAGCGGCGGCGGACCGGCCTGGCCGTCCGGGGCGGGCTGCGCGGCGGCGGGCGGCGGGGCGGGGTCGTGGGGC
>NZ_BMND01000064.1 GCF_014646275.1 Streptomyces kronopolitis | reverse complement strand
GGGCGCCCCACCCGCCGCGGGGCCGGCGGGCGCCGTCGGGGCGGGCGGCAGCCGGTCCCCCCAGCAGCCGGTCAGGGCGGCTCTGACCAGCGGGTTGGCGCGTGCGGTGCGCAGCGTCCAGGCGGCCGCGGCCACCACCCGGCCCGCGGCGTCGCCCCGCCCACCGCCCGCCGCTTCTCCCCGTATCCCGCCCGCCGGGGCGCGGCGCGACAGCGCCCGGGCCACCCCGGCCAGGCAGTTGTCGGTCTCCCGGCGGACGAGGGCGCGGGCCAGCCCCTCCTTGCTGCCGAACTCGTTGTACAGCGTCTGCCGGGAGACCCCGGCGGCGGCCGCGACCTCGACCATCCGCACGGCCGCCCAGGGCCGGTCCGCCAGCGCCGTGTACGCGGCGTCCAGCAAGGATTCACGCGCTGCGGGCATCCGTCGCCTCCCCGGGCCGACCGGCCCGGCCGGCCGGTGTGCGCACAGAATTGACGGGGCGCCAGATGCTGTCAAGGGTCGCCGCGGCCGCCACCCGGCGGCGGGGTCCGGGGCGTCACACGCCCGGCGGCGCATGGCCGTGTGGCTCCCGCCCATACCAGTGGATACTGTTCGCACATGCCCGACTATCACGATGATCTTCGCCTCGGCCATGTCCTCGCGGACGCCGCGGACGCCGCCACCATGGAGCGCTTCAAGGCCCTCGACCTCAAGGTCGAGACCAAACCGGACATGACGCCGGTGAGCGAGGCGGACAAGGGCGCCGAGGAGCTGATCCGCGGCCAGCTCCAACGGGCCCGGCCACGGGACGCGGTGCTGGGCGAGGAGTTCGGCAGCGAGGGCGCGGGGCCGCGCCGCTGGATCATCGACCCGATCGACGGCACCAAGAACTACGTCCGCGGGGTGCCGGTCTGGGCCACGCTGATCGCGCTGATGGAGCGCGGCGAGGGCGGCGACCGCCCGGTGGTCGGCATCGTCTCCGCGCCGGCGCTCAACCGCCGCTGGTGGGCCGCCGAGGGCCTGGGCGCCTTCACCGGCCGCAGCCTCACCTCCGCGAGCCGGCTGCAGGTCTCGAAGGTCGGCCGCATCCAGGACGCGTCGTTCGCGTACTCCTCGCTGACCGGCTGGGAGGAGCGCGGCAAGCTCCCCGGCTTCCTCGATCTGAGCCGGGACTGCTGGCGCACCCGCGGCTACGGCGACTTCTGGCCGTACATGATGATCGCCGAGGGCTCGGTGGACATCTGCGCGGAGCCGGAGCTGTCGCTGTGGGACATGGCGGCCTGCGCGGTCGTCGTCAGCGAGGCCGGCGGGCGGTTCTCCGGCCTGGACGGCAAGCCGGGCCCGCACAGCGGGAACGCGGCCGCCTCCAACGGTCTGCTGCACGAGGATCTGCTGAGTTATCTCGGCGATTCCGCCCACTGACCTGCACAAACGGCCACTATTCGGACGTTCGTCCAGCACTTACCCCTTGTTGCCGCACCACGAGCATGTGAACATGAGAATCCCCCACTTTGTGAACTTGTGAATCTCTTCGCAAGGCACATTCACCAAGGAGGTGGCTCCCTTCCATGCCCATGCACGTCAAAGACGCCATGAGCACGGTGGTCCTCACCATCGGGCCCGCTCACACCCTCCGTCAGGCGGCACAGCTGATGGCGGCCCGCCGCATCGGCGCGGCCGTGGTCCTCGACAGCGACACCAGCGGCATCGGCATCCTCACCGAACGCGACATCCTCAACTCGCTCGGCGCGGGCGAGAACCCCGACCGGGAGACCGCCCAGACCCACACCACCCCCGACGTGGTCTTCGCCGCCCCGGACTGGACCCTGGAGGACGCCGCGGAGGCCATGGTGCGCGGCGGCTTCCGCCACCTGATCGTGCTCAACGACCAGGAACCGGTCGGCGTGGTGTCCGTGCGCGACATCATCCGCATCTGGTCGACCACTACGGAGCGGGCCCGCGCCGTGCCCGCCTGAAGGCCGCGCGTCCCCTCGGCCGGGCACACGAAGAGGCCGGAGCCCCATGGCATCCGGCCTCTTCGGCTGTTACGGCAAGCGGCAGTTGAGCACGCCCACGGCACGCGGCCACCCCGGCGAAGGGCCGGAGAACCTCCCGGTGTCAGCCGGGAGGCTCAGCCGCGGCAGGGGACCACTCAGCCGCGCAGGGCCTGGACCGCGGCCTCCAGCCGCTTGCCGTAGTCCGCGTCCGCCTTGCGGAAGTTCTCGATCGCCCGCTGTGCGATGTCGTCACGGGAGACCTGCGAGATGAAGCCCGCGAGGTTGTCGATCAGGCGCGACTTCTCGTCCTCCGACATCAGGCGGTAGAGGTCGCCGGCCTGCACGAAGTCGGTGTCCTCGGCGTGCGAGGGCGCCTCCTGCTCGCCGGTGGGGCCGGCTACGGTGGCCGGCTGCCACAGCGGACGGCCGGTCTCGACCGGACCGCCGAAGCTGTTGGGCTCGTAGTTCTTCCGGCCCGCGTGGCGGCCGTCGTAGAGCACGCCGTCACGGCCGTGGGTGCGCGCCTCGGCGGCGTGCGGGCGGTTCACCGGCAGGTGGTCGGCGTTGATGCCGACGCGGTAGCGGTGGGCGTCGCCGTACGCGAACAGGCGCCCCTGGAGCATCTTGTCGGGGGACGGGCCGATGCCCGGCACGAAGTGGTGCGGGGAGAAGATCGACTGCTCGACCTCGGCGAAGATGTTCTCCGGGTTGCGGTTGAGCTCCAGCTTCCCGATCTCGATCGGCGGGTAGTCCTCGTGCGGCCAGACCTTGGTCAGGTCGAACGGGTTGAAGCGGTAGGAGGCCGCCTCGTCCGCGGGCATGATCTGCACCTGCACCGTCCACGACGGGAACTCGCCCCGCTCGATGGACTCCCGCAGGTCCCGCTGGTGGCTGTCCGGGTCGAGCCCGGAGGTCTCGGCCGCCTCGGAGGTGGTGAGGTTCTTGATGCCCTGGTCGGTCTTGAAGTGGTACTTGACCCAGAAGACCTCGCCGGCCTCATTGTTCCACTGGAAGGTGTGCGAGCCGTAGCCGTTCATGTGGCGGTACGAGGCGGGGATGCCGCGGTCGCCGAACAGCCAGGTGACCTGGTGGGTCGACTCGGGCGACAGACCCCAGAAGTCCCAGACGTTGTCCGCCTCCTGCGAGCCGGTGTACGGGTCGCGCTTCTGGGTGTGGATGAAGTCGGGGAACTTGATGGCGTCCTTGATGAAGAACACCGGGGTGTTGTTGCCGACGAGATCGTAATTGCCCTCTTCGGTGTAGAACTTCAGCGCGAAGCCGCGCGGGTCGCGCACCGCGTCGGCCGAGCCGAGGTTGCCCGCGACGGTGGAGAAGCGCAGGAACGTCTCCGTCTGCTTGCCCACCTCGGAGAGGAAGTTGGCGCGGGTGTACTTCGTCACGTCCGCGGTCACGGTGAACGTGCCGTAGGCGGCGGCGCCCCGCGCGTGCACGATGCGCTCCGGGATGCGCTCGCGGTTGAAGTGCGCGAGCTTTTCGATCAGGAGCTGGTCCTGGATGAGGCCGGGACCGCCGGCGCCGGCGGTCTCACTGTTCTGGTTGTCCCCGACCGGAGCGCCGGACTCCGTGGTCAGCGGTCCGGTGGTGCTCTCTACCGACACGTGCGCCTCCTGAAAAGTCTTCTCCACCTGCCTTGGCTTCCGCCGCTCACGATCCTACATTGGACAATGTCTAAGTCAAGAAGAATGCGAAATCGGTACTCGATCCGGTGATGGACCTACCACTGCTACCCTGGCTTTATCTGACTGATGGGTGAATGGCATGAGTGACCTGCTGGAACGTCTCCGAGGACGCGGCTGGCGGCTGACCGCGCAGCGACGCGTCGTCGCCGAGGTCCTCGACGGGGACCACGTCCACTACACCGCCGACGAGGTGCACGCGCGGGCCTCCGACCGGCTCCCCGAGATCTCCCGCGCCACGGTCTACAACACCCTGGGCGAGCTGGTCTCGCTCGGTGAGGTGCTCGAGGTGAGCACCGACGGCCGGGCCAAGCGCTACGACCCCAACGCGCACCACGACCACCAGCACCTCGTCTGCTCGCGGTGCGGCACGATCCGCGACGTCCACGTCCAGGGCGACCCGCTCTCCGCGCTGCCCGAGCCGGAGCGCTACGGCTTCCAGGTCTCCGAAGTCACCGTCACCTACCGGGGCATCTGCCCCAAGTGCAGCGGCCCGTCCTGACCCCGCGGGGCGCCGGCTCCCGGCCGGGCCGCCCCCGCCGCACCGCACGCCGCACGACCCGCCGAGCCCGCGCCCATCCGGCCGCGGGCTCCTTCGCGTGCCCGGACCGCCTACCGGTCCCACCGCTGCCGTCACACCGCCACACGTCCGCACACGGCACCCCTGCCCACGCGCCGCCCGGCCGAATCCGCCATGGCGCCGCACCTCCGGAGCCCGACGCTTTCCGGCCACCGCGCGCACCGCGCCCGGGCCGGGGCCGCCCGCGGAATGCAACCCACGCCGCACCCGGACGACGGCATGACGAAGGCCCGGATTCCAGAGGAATCCGGGCCTTCGTCTTCAGTAGCGGGGACAGGATTTGAACCTGCGACCTCTGGGTTATGAGCCCAGCGAGCTACCGAGCTGCTCCACCCCGCGTCGTTGTGCCTTTACTCTAACCCCGGCCCGACGACCAGCGCAAATCCCTTCCGCGCGCTCCGGGGCCCACCCTGCGGCCCGGCCCCGGACCGGGCCCCGTGGACCCGGCCCCGGGCGTCAGGCGCTGAGCTCCTCCTGGAGCGCCGTCCGCAGCCGTGCGGCGCGCTCGGCCACCTCCGGCGGCCCCAGCTCGACGGCCCGGGCGCACCAGCTCTGCGCCTCCGCCAGCGCCCCGCGCCGAGCCGCGAGCAGCGCCAGCCGCAGGGCCGCCCGGCCGTGCCCGCCCTCGGCGGCGCGCTGCCACCACAGGGCGGCCTCGGGAAGGCTGCCCTCGCGGGCCAGCAGCAGCCCGAGGTTGAAGGCTCCGTTGCGGCTGCCCGCCTCGGCCGCCGCGCGGTAGCGGTCCGCGGCCTCGACCACATCACCGCGCGCCGCCGCAAACATGCCCATGCGGACCTGGGCACGGCGGTGCCCCTGGGCCGCGGCCCGCTCGTACCACTGCATGCTCTCGTCGTCGGCCGGGCGCTCGCCGTCCGCGAGCCCCTCGCCGGCGGCCGACGCCTGGCGGTCGAGGAGGTCCGCGAGCCGGAAGGCCGCCTCGGGGCTGCCCCCGCCGGCCGCGCAGCGCAGATTGCGCTCCGCGTCCTGGAGTTCGCCCTCCCGCAGTTGCACGATGGCGACCTGGAGCGCCGCGTCCGTGTGCCCCGCCGCGGCCGCCCGCTCGTACCAGGCGTGCGCCGTACGCTCGGCGCCCCGGCCGGCGTGCAGGATGCCGAGGTTGAACGCGGCGTCCACGCTGCCCGCCTCGGCCGCCTTGGAGAACCACGGCTCGGCGCCCGAGGCGTCTCCGCGCTGGAGCAGCAGGATGGCCAGCGCGTTGGCGGCCTCGCGGTGCCCGGCGTAGGCGGCGCGGCGGTACCACTGCTCGCCCCGTCCCTCCCGGCCCTGCGCGGCGCACAGCAGGCCGATGTTGTAGGCGCCGTTGACGTCCCCGGCGTCCAGGGCGGCGCGGTACCAGCGCTCGGCGGTCTGCAGTTCGCCGCGGTCGGCGTGGAGGGCGCCCAGCGCGTTGGCGGCGTTGCCGTCGCCGTCCTGGGCGGCGCGCCGCCACCATTCGGCCGCGCTCTCCTCGTCCCCGGCGTCGCGCAGCAGGAAGCCCAGCGCGCAGGCGGCGCGGGCCTCACCGTCCTTGGCGGCGGACAGATACCAGCGGCCCGCCTCCTGGACGTCCCCGCGGTCCTCCAGGAGCGCGCCCAGCTGCAGCGCGGCCCGCCGGTGGCCGCGCGCGGCGGCCTGGCGGTACCACTGCTCGGCCTCCTCCTGGCGGCTCAGCTCGCCGTACGCGGGCACCGCGCGGTGGTCCTCGTCGCCGCCGTCCTCGATGAGCCGGGCGAGGCGGTACGCGGCCTCGCGGTGGCCGCGCTCGGCGGCCGTGCGGAACCAGCGTCCGGCCCCGATGTCGCCGCGGTGCTCCAGGAGGTCGGCGAGCGCGTAGGCGCCCAGGCAGTGGCCGGACTCGGCGGAGTGCCGCAGCCAGTACTCGGCGGCCGGCTCGTCGCCGCGCTCGCGGTAGTGGCGCCCCAGGGCGTGCGCCGCGGCGGCGGAACCGGCGACGGCGGCGATCCGCCACCAGCCGCCCGCCTCGTCCGCGTAGCCCCGCTGGTGGAGCAGGACGCCCAGATTGTTCGCCGCGGCGCGGTCACCGGCGGCGGCCGCGGAGCGCAGATGCGGCTCGGCGCCGTCGAGGTCACCGCGGCGCAGCAGCAGCGCGCCCAGCGCGCTCATCGCGGCGGTGTCGCCCGCCTCGGCGGCCCGGCGGTGGCCGGACTCGGTCACCGCCTCGGACGCCTCGGCGGCCTCTGCGGCCTCCATCGCGTCCATCGGCATCTCGGATTCGCGCCCGTCGCCGGGCGCATGCACAAAACGGTCTGTCTCCAACAACCTTGCCTTGTCCCCCATAAGACCCATCGTCGCATCACCCGTTACCCGCGTACACCTGGTATACCGCAGCAAGTGAGGTCACTTCAGCGGTTTGTCGACTTCCCGACACGACGACTTGGCAAACTCAAGCACACACCTACCCCACATCGGCCGCACGACCCGGCCTTGACCGATATCGGCCGGAACACACGACGAAGGCCCGGATCCCTTGAGGGATCCGGGCCTTGGCCGTTCAGTAGCGGGGACAGGATTTGAACCTGCGACCTCTGGGTTATGAGCCCAGCGAGCTACCGAGCTGCTCCACCCCGCGTCGTTGTGTCCACAAGGTATCACGGCACGGGGCCGCCCCCGGACCGGCGCGGCCCCGTGCCGCCGGTTCACACCGGCGGCACGGGGCCCGGGAGGTCGTGCCGGCCGGCTCAGCCGCCCGGCTTGCCGCCCTTCTCGGACGCCTTCGCCGCCCGGTCCAGCGCGGCCTTGAGCTTCTTCTGGGCCTCGCCGTAACCGGCCCAGTCGCCCGCGGCGCGGGCCTTCTCGCCCTCGTCGTAGGCCTTCTCGGCGTCGGACAGGGCCTGCTGCACCGTCTGGCCGGAGGGCTGCTGCCCGGTGTCGCTGCCGCCCGGTGGCTTCTCGGTGCCCGTACTGGGCGCCTTCTTTCCGAAGACCACGTCCAGCGCGTCCTTGAGGGAGTCCTCCAGGACGGGCTTGTTGTCGCCGTAGCTCACCAACACCTTCTTCAGGAGCGGGTAGTTGGTGTTGGCGCCGCGCAGATAGACCGGTTCGACGTAGAGCAGACCGCCGTCCAGGGGCACGGTCAGCAGATTGCCGTACTCGATCTCCGAGTCGCCGAGCTTCTTGAGGATGTTCAGCTCATTGGCGATGTTCGGATCGGAGTTGAACTTCGACTGCACCAGCTGCGGCCCGGGCACCGGCGTCTGCGAGGGGAGTTTCAGCAGTCTGATCCTGCCGTAGTCCGGACTCGTCGCATTGGCGTCGACGGCCATGAACGCACCGAGGTTGTCCCGCTTGTTGGGTGTGAAGGTCGTCGTCAGCGAGAAGGTCCGGTCCTTCTGGTCCGGCATCTTCATGCTCAGGTAGTACGGCGGGACGGCGTTGCCCGACTTGGTGGTCGGGTCGTTCGGGATCTGCCAGCGCTCGGACCCGGTGTAGAAGGTGCCGGGGTCCGTGACGTGGTAGGTCGTGAGCAGCTGCCGCTGCACCTTGAAGAGGTCCTGCGGATAGCGCAGGTGCTCCCGCAGCGACGGGCTGATGGCGCTCTTCTTCTGGACCGTGCCGGGGAAGGACTTCATCCACGTCTTGAGGACGGGGTCCTTGTCGTCCCACTGGTAGAGCTTGACCGAGCCGTCGTAGGCGTCCACCGTCGCCTTGACGGAGTTGCGGATGTAGTTGACCTGGTTCTGCTGGGCCACCACCGCCCGCTGTCCGTCGGTGAGCGAATCGGCCGTGCTGTCGCCGAGCGTGGTGCGCGAGGCGTACGGGTAGCCGTTGCTGGTGGTGTAGGCGTCCACGATCCACTTGATCCGGCCGTCGATGACCGCCGGATAGGCGTCGCCGTCGATGGTCAGCCAGGGGGCGACGGACTCCACGCGCTCCTTGGGGGTGCGGTTGTACAGGATCCGCGAGCCCTTGCCGATCGCGCCGGAGTAGAGGATCTGCGGCTCGCCGAACGCCACGGCGTAGGCGGCGCGGTTGACCGGGTTGGCGAGGCTGACGCCGCTGGTGCCCCGGTAGCTGTAGCTCTTCTCGCCGCTGTCGTCGGAGTAGTCCAGCTCCTTCTGCGGACCGCCGACGATGGAGTACTGGGTGGTCTTCTCGCCGTAGTAGACCCGCTGCTGGTACGAGCCGAGCTGCCCCTTGGCGGGCAGGTCCGACTCGGTGTACTTCGGGCCGCCGCCGTCGGCGGCCTCGGTCCCCTTGGCGGCGACCGCGCCGTAGCCGTGGGTGTACTTGAAGTGGTCGTTGATCCAGTTGCGCTCGGGGATGCCGGCGATGTTCAGCTCACGCAGACCGATGACGGTGTCCTGCTCGGCACCGTCCTTGTCCTTGTAGCGGTCGACGTCGAGGGTGGAGGGGAACTGGTAGTACCCGCGCACCTGCTGCTGTTGCTGGAAGGCCGGCGAGACCACGTTCGGGTCGAGCAGCCGCAGGCTGGCGGTGGTGTCGGCGTCGTCGCGCAGCCGCTGGCTGTCCGCCTTGTCGGCGGGCTTGTAGTTGCCCTTGTACGGGGTGACCTCGGAGTCCTGGATGCCGTACGCGTCCCGGGTCGCCTTGATGTTCTGCTTGATGTACGGCGCTTCCTTGGCCTGCTCGTTCGGCTGGACCTGGAACTTCTGCACGATCGCCGGGTAGAGCCCGCCGATCAGGATCGCCGAGAGCACCATCAGCCCGAAGCCGATCACCGGCAGCTGCCAGGTGCGCCGCCACAGCGTCGCGAAGAACAGCACCGCGCAGATCGCCGCGATGAAGAACAGGATGGTCTTCGCCGGGAGGTAGGCGTTGGCGTCGACGTACCGCAGGCCGGTCCAGTTGTCGGCCGACTTCAGGCCGCTGGACTTGACCGCGAGGCCGTACCGGTCGAGCCAGTAGGCGATCGCCTTGAGCGAGACGAAGATGCCCAGCAGCACCGACAGATGGCCGGTCGCCGCCGCCGTCGCCCGCGAGCCGGGGCTGGTCAGCCGCAGCCCGCCGTAGAGGTAGTGGGTCAGCGCCGCGGCGACCAGGCACAGCACCGCGCAGGCGAAGCCGAAGCTCAACAGGAAGCGGTACCAGGGCAGATCGAAGGTCCAGAAGGAGATGTCCTTGCCGAACTGCGGGTCCGTCTTGCCGAACGGCACGCCGTTGACCCACTGGAGCCAGGTGCGCCACTCGCCGGAGGCCGAGGCGCCGGCGATCAGGCCGATCGCCGCCGTGATCCCGATCAGCGCCCACTTCTTGAACGGCGCGATGCCCATCCGGTAGCGGTCCAGGCTCTGCTGCTCCATGGACATCGCGCTCAGCGGCGGCCGCAGCCGGTGCGCCAGCCAGATGTTGACGCCGACGCACGCGGCCATCACCACGCCGAAGGAGAAGAACAGTCCGATCTTGGTCCACAGGGTGGTGGTGAAGACCGAGGAGTACTTGACCGATCGATACCAGAGCCAATCCGTCCAAAACCCCGCAAACATCACGAAGAGCATGGCCAGTACGGCCAGCACACCCAATGTCATGAGCAGGGTCCGGATCCGCCGCGATGGTCGGCCGACTCTGATCCGTGGCCCTGTCGGGCCTCCGCCGCGGTCCGGCATCTGGAAAGCCAAGGTGCGCACCTCGAAGTTCGCTGTCGTGTGGAGCAGGCCCGGCGATAGTAGGACCCACTGATGCAACTTACGAAGGCTTTACCCGGTTCCCGATTTCGGGGGGATACAAGGCACGATGTGCAGCATGACCAACCTCCCCGTTGACGGCACCCCCCTCGCCGCCGACCCCCTGACCCGCGCGGTGCTCGAAATCGACGAGTACAGCGCCGGGCTCGGCTGGGACCAGCCCGCCCGACTGTTCGCCCTCGTCGACACCGCCAAGCTGCGCGCACAGGAGCCCTCGCTCGCCGCTCAGCTCGGCATCGACGACTCCACCACCGCTTCCCTGACCCCCGTGGAGCAGGACGAGATCCCGGCGGGCGTCCCGCTGGACGAGTTCCTGGCCACCATCGCCTGGCCGGATGCCGTGAGCGGCTGCGCACTGACCGTGGAGCGGCTGATGCTGCCGCCCTCGGCCGAGGACTCCGAGCCCGCGGGCATGAACGAGGCGCAGCTCGCCACCTGGGTCGCCGAGCATCCGGACCGCCAGGAGGTCCGGATGACGGTGGCCGTGCTGCGCGACGGGCGCCGCGAATCGGCGCTGCGGCTGCGCGAGAAGGACTCCACGTCCGAGGTGCTCACCGGCGCGGCGCTGGTACCGGGCCTCGCGGACGCGCTGTCCGCCACCTTCGAGGGCTGACCGCCCGGGCCGGGCCGTGGCGCCCGGCCCGCGGCCCGCCCGCTAGGACTTGCCCGCCGGCCCGCAGCCGGGCAGGCCGGCCAGATCGCCCTTGCGTATCTTCTCCAGCGCCTTGACGGCGTCGCCGATGGTGTCGACCTTCACCAGCCGGAGCCCGCTCGGGGTGTCCTTGGCGGCGGTGGCGCAGTTGTCCTTGGGCGTCAGGAAGAACTCCGCGCCCTTGTCGCGCGCGCCGACCGTCTTCATCGAAATACCGCCGATGGGGCCGACCTTGCCCTTGTCGTCGATGGTGCCCGTGCCGGCCACGAACTTGCCGCCCGTCATGTCCCCGGGCGTGAGCTTGTCGACGATGCCCAGGGCGAACATCAGCCCGGCGCTCGGGCCGCCGACATCGGCCAGCTTGACGTCGATGGGGAACGGGAAGATGTGATCGGCCGCGGCCTGGATGCCGACGACGGCGCGGCCGTCGTCCGCCTTCTGCGTGGTGATCGTGACCTGCTTCTGACCGGCGGTGCCGGGCTTCTTGCCCTGCTTCTCGGCCGCGGCGGCGTCCTTGGCGGGGATGATCGTGAAGACCACCGGCTGGCCGGGCTTGTGCCGGGTGACGAGCTTGGCGACATCGCCGGTCTGCTTGACCGCCGTGCCGTCCACCGCCTTGATCACATCGCCGGCGTGCAGCCGCCCGTCGGCCGGCTTGCCCTTGAGGACGGAGCCGACCACGGTCTGGCCGGCCACCGGGATGTGCAGCTGGCCGAGGGCGGCGGCCTTGGCGCTCTCCTGGGACTGGCTGAACTCCTCGGCGTTCTCCTGGTCGGCCTGCTCGGCCGTCTGCCCCTCGGGGTAGAGCGTCTTGTGGGGCACCACGGCGTTGTCGTGGTCGAGCCAGCCGTACACCGCCTCGAAGAGGTTCATGGTGTAGTCGGGGCCGGTGACGCGGACCGTGGTCATGTTGAGGTGCCCGGTCGTCGGGTACGTCTTGCGCCCGGAAATCGCCAGCACCGGCTCGCCGTCGTGATCACCGAGTGTGTTGACCGTGGGCCCCGGCGACATCTCCGAGTACGGCACGGGGATCAGCACTCCCGCGCAGAGCAGCGCGATCAGCATCAGGGTCGAGGCGAGCAGCGTCGCGGTGCGGCGTGGCATGGAACGACAGTACGGGACGGGTATGACAACCGGCCCGCGGGGCCGTCCGTACGAGGGCCCTTCGGCGGCCCGCGCGGGGCCGTTGCCGGGGCGCCTCGCGGTGCGTGCGTACGGACGTTCTCAGGCCGGGTCCGAGGCGGGGTCGGGGACGGCGTGCTCCTTCTCCATGGCGTCACGGAACCGGGCGTAGCCCGCGAGCTCGGCCACGTCACCGGTCTTGCGGTTCCGCAGGGCCCAGCTGCTCCACACCGCGGCGATCAGTCCGGCACCGACCGGAATCAGCAGCCACAGGAGTGCACCCATCAACGACCTCCCAACCCCTAGTTCGACGAGATCGACGAATAAGCAGATTAACCATCTGCTGGGTCAACGCTCACGCCAGGGGGCGGGTTACGCAACTGGAACACAACGCACCGGTTCGCCGCGTCCACGCAGGCCACAGGCCTCGCGCCGGCGCGGTCCGCGCCCGCCCCGTCTGTGATCCCGTCTGCCCCGCGAACGCCTCGTCACGCCCCCCGGATTCCCCCGGAAAACTGCCGCCCCGAGGAGGCGTTCAGGCCCCCACCCACTCCTCCGTACCGTCCGAGAACGTCTGGTGCTTCCAGATCGGCACCTCGTGCTTGAGATCGTCGATCAGCTTGCGGCAGGCCTCGAAGGCCTCGCCCCGGTGCGGGCAGGACACCGCGACGACCACGGCGAGATCACCGATGCGCAGCTCGCCCACCCGGTGGACGGCGGCCAGCGCCCGCACCGGGTAGTCGGCGACGACCTTCTCGGCGATCCGGCGCATCTCCGCCTCGGCGCTGGGGTGCGCGGAGTAGCCCAGGCCGTCGACGTCCGAGCCGTTGTCGTGCGAGCGCACCGTGCCGACGAACAGCGCGGTGCCGCCGGCCGCGGCGTCGCCGACGGCCGTGAACACCTCGTCCACCGACAGCGCGGTGTCGCGGATCTCCAGGAGCCGGATCGGGTCCGCGGCGGCCCGCTCACCGGGGTGGTCGCGGCCGGGGGACGAAACGGAGGGAGTGCCAGACATGGGTCCATCGTGCCGCACCGGGGGCCGCGGCGGGAATGGCCGTTTCCGCCCGTGGTGCGGACCGCCGTCTGGAGACTCCTCCAGGCCGACGGCCCGGCCCGCGCTCAGATACGGCGGCGTGCCTTGCGGGCCCGCCGTACCAGGGCCGCGGTGCCCAGGAGGGCGACGGTGGCGCCGGCGGCACCGGCGGCCGTGGCGTCCTTGCGGCCCAGGCGGCGGCCGGCGACGGTGTGCCGCCCGGCGACCTCCTCCAGGAGCTCGGCGAGCACCTCCTCGTTGGTCCACCGGGGCCGCCAGCCCGCGTCGTGCAGCCGGCTGCCGCTGACCACCCACGGGTACATCGTGTAGGCGAGGTCCCCGGCGGGTGACGGCGTCAGCCCGATGCGGTGCAGGCGGGCCGCGGCGCCCAGGGCCACCGAGGAGGGCAGCTCCATGCGCCGGATACCGGTCAGCTCCTCGACCTCCTCCTGCTCCAGCCAGCCGTCGCAGCCGACCGCCAGATCGCCCTCGACCTTCTCCAGCGCGGCGTGCTCCAGGGCGCTGACCAGGTCCTCGACGTGGCAGAACTGCCAGGCGGGGCGGGAGCCGGCCACGACCAGGAGGCGGGGCGACTCGAAGTACCGGGTCAGCGCGGTGTCGGTGCCGCCCACCAGGACGGCGGGGCGCAGCACGGTGACGTTCAGCCCCGGGTGCGCGCGGGGGGCGCGGTGCGCGAGGTGCTCGATCTCCAGCAGGTCGCCGACGCCGGTGGCGTCCGCGGTGGCGCGCAGCTCGGCGTCCTCGGCCAGGGGCACGTCGTTGTCGGGCAGCGCCCCGTAGACCATGGCGGAGGTGCACAGCACCACGCGGTGGACACCGGCGGCAGCGGCGGCGGTGAGCACGGTCTGGGTGCCGCGCACGTTGTAGGCGGTGCGGGCCGCGGCGTCGGTCTCCAGGTCGAGGTCGAGTGCGAGGTGGACGACGACGTCCGCGCCGCGCAGTTTGTCGGCGATGGCCGGGTCCCGGACGTCCAGGACGTGCCAGTGCGCCTCGGCGGTGTCACCGCGCCGCTCGTCGATGGCCACCACCTCCTTGACCTCGTCGGAGTCGACCAGGGCGCGGGTGAGCAGCGCACCGACCCCGGAGGCGGCTCCGGTGACGGCGATGACGGGCCGGCGTGGTGGCCGGCCCGCGGCGCCGCCTGCGGGGTCGTCCGCCTTCTCGGTCGGGGCCGCAGCGTTTCGCGCTGCGCGAACGGTCGGATCTGGGGAACTCACCGGGCGTCTCCAGCGGTTGTCTTCAGTGCGTACGTGTGGTCATGCGTACGCACCAGGTGGCGTCCATCCTGCCGCAGCCACCGGGACAGCGAAGCACCGAGCCCCGAAGCGGCCCGGGTGTCTACGCTGGAGGTGATGTGGGCAGCCCGCCGTCGGCCACCTGGTCGGCGGCCCTACGAGCCGAGGAACCCCGTGAGTGACACCCCATTTGGATTCGGCCTTCCGCCGGAGGAGCCGGAGGACGGCGACAACGGCAAGAAGAAGGGCGGCCAGGGAGGTAGCCAGGGCCCCGCGGACCCCTTCGGGTTCGGCGGCGGGAGCGGCGGCGCGGACAATCCGTTCGCGGCGCTCTTCGGCGGCATGGGCGGCCCCGGCGGCGAAATGAACCCTGGCGACCTGGGAGCGGCCTTCCAGAAGCTCGGCCAGATGCTCTCCTACGAGGGCGGCCCGGTGAACTGGGACATGGCCAAGGACATCGCGCGGCAGACCGTCGCGCAGGGCGCCGAGGACGGCAGCAAGGACGCGAGCCTGTCGCCGGGCGAGCGCAGCGCGGTCGAGGAGGCCGTGCGGCTGGCGGACCTGTGGCTGGACGGGGTGACGTCGCTGCCGTCGGGCTCCGCCGCGGTGGTGGCGTGGAGCCGCGCCGAGTGGGTCGAGGAGACCCTGCCGGTGTGGAAGGACCTGGTCAACCCGCTCGCCGAGCGCGTCGGGGCGGCGATGGGCGATGTGCTCCCCGGGGAGATGCAGGCCATGGCCGGCCCGCTGCTGGGGATGATGCGTTCCATGGGCGGCGCGATGTTCGGCACCCAGATCGGGCAGGCGCTGGGCGTCCTGGCCAGTGAGGTCGTCGGTTCGACGGACATCGGACTGCCGCTGGGCCCGGCCGGCAAGGCCGCGCTGCTGCCCGGCAACATCGCCTCGTTCGGCGAGGGCCTGGGCGTGCCCCAGGAGGAGGTGCGGCTGTATCTGGCCCTGCGCGAGGCCGCCCACCAGCGGCTCTTCGCCCATGTGCCGTGGCTGCGCTCGCATCTCTTCGGTGCGGTCGAGGGCTATGCGCGCGGCATCAAGGTCGACACCACCAAGCTCGAGGACGTGGTCGGCCAGATCGACCCGCAGCACCCCGAGGAGCTGCAGAACGCCCTTCAGCAGGGCATGTTCCAGCCCGAGGACACCCCGGAGCAGAAGGCGGCGCTGGCCCGGCTGGAGACCGCGCTGGCGCTCGTCGAGGGCTGGGTGGACGCGGTGGTGCACGCCGCCGCCAAGCCGCATCTGCCGTCGTCGGACAAGCTGCGCGAGACGCTGCGCCGGCGCCGGGCCAGCGGCGGCCCCGCCGAGCAGACGTTCTCGACGCTGATCGGCCTGCAGCTGCGGCCGCGGCGGCTGCGGGACGCCTCGCGGCTGTGGGCGTCGCTGACGGACGCGCGGGGCCTGGAGGGCCGCGACGGCCTGTGGGAGCACCCGGACATGCTGCCGACGGCGGCCGACCTGGACGACCCCGACGGCTTCGTGCACCACGAGCAGGCGGACTTCTCCGAGCTGGACAAGATGCTCGGCGAGGCCGCGAGCGGCGGCAAGCCCGATCTGCACAAGCCCGCCCCGGAGAGCAACGGCCCCAACGAGGCCCCCGGAGAGGGCGGGGCCGACGGCGACAGCAAGGGCGACGGCGAGAAGTGAGTCTGCACGAGGACGCGGCGCGGGTGCTCAAGGAGTGGCCCGCGCCGTCCCCCGACCAGGAACAGCTGCGGCTGGCGTATCTGGCTCATCTGGCTGCCCATCGGGACGGCATGTGGAAGCCCTGCAAGGAGGGGCATCTCACGGCCAGCGCGCTGGTGATCGACCCGGCCGGCGGCCGGGTGCTGCTCACCCTGCACCGCAAGCTGAAGATGTGGCTGCAGATGGGCGGCCACTGCGAACCGGAGGACGCCTCGCTCGCCGGGGCGGCGCTGCGGGAGGCCCGGGAGGAGTCCGGGATCGCGCGGGGGCTGACGCTGCTGCCCGGCGGTCCGGTGCGGCTGGACCGCCACGGCACGCCCTGCGCGGTGCATCTGGACGTGCAGTACGCGGCGCTGGCGCCCGCGGGCGCGGTCGCGGCGATCAGCGACGAGTCGCTGGACCTGCGGTGGTTCGCGTATGACGAGGTGCCCGGCGTCGCCGACGCGTCGGTGGTGCGGCTGGTGGAGCGCACCCGCGCGCTGCTCTAGGCAGCGGCTGCCCCGCGGCGCCCGTCCCGGTCTTCCCGGGGCGGGCGCCGTCGCCGTCCCTCACGGGGCGCCGGCGGGGTCAGTTGGTGAAGATGTTGCCCTGGTTGTGTCCCCGGGCGCCCTGCTGGCCCATGCCGAACTGGGCGGCCATGCCGGCGCCCAGGACGGCGTTCTGCGGCGGCAGCAGCTCGCTGGGCTGGACCAGCGCGTAGCCCTGGCCGAGGAAGCTCAGCTCCCAGCCCTCACCGGTGTTGCCGCGGCGGCGCCACACCCCGGAGGAGTGCGTCTGCGCCTGCATCTGGACGCGCAGCGAGGCGGACCAGGCGACCACCGCGTCGGCGTCGGCGTTGACGTACTTCTCGGGCGTGACCTGGAGCATCAGGGGCTGGCCGGAGGTCATCAGGACGACCTTGCCCTGCCCGGAGATGTTGAGCTGGTACTTGCCGGTGCCGGAGATGCCGTACTGGCTGTCGACGGCGACGACGTCCCAGTGGAGGCCGGAGTCCAGCGCGAGGACGTAGCTGCTGTCGACGGTGAGGCCGTCGTGATCGACGTCGACGACATGGACGTGCTGGGCGAGGTTGGCCAGGTAGACCGTGCCCTGGCCGGAGACGCGCATCAGGTCGAGGCCCTCGCCGGAGTGGGCGCGGGCCCGGTGCTGGCCGGGCGTCTGGTAGTTGCCGTCGAATTCGAGCAGCCCCTGGTAGGCGACCATCGCGCCCTTGCGGGCGAGGAGGTCCTCGTGGCCCTGGAGGGCGACGCGCAGCAACTGGTTGTTCTGCAGGGCGTAGCGGTCCTGGGTCTGTGCCTCGGTGAAGGCGAAAAGCGGACTCTGCATGGCGTGTTCGTCCTCCCCCTCAGCCCCGGGCCCGGAGCCGGTCGGTGCTGTCCTCGCTGGGCTGGACGACGACGAACCCCTGGCCGGAGAAGCCCAGTTGGTACGCCTCGCCGCTGCCGCGGCCGATCATCGAGGACGCCTTGAAGCTGCGCTTGCCCTTCATCTTCAGATGGGTCGACCAGGCGACCAGGGCATCGGGGTCCACATAGGTCTCGTCCTCGCCGCGGCCGCAGTCGACCACGACGGGGGTGCCCCGGGAGGTCAGCGCGACCCAGCCGGTGCCGGAGAGCCCGACGTTGAAGAGCCCCTGGCCGGCGAACTTCGCCATGCCCTTGACGCGCTGCACTCCCCACTGGAGCCGGGTGTCGAAGGCGAGGAGATTGGTGCCGTTGACGGACAGGGCGTCGTCGTCGAGATGGATGCAGACGACGTCGGCTCCGTAGTCGGCGAGGTAGAGCACGCCGTCGCCGGAGCACTTCATCAGGGGCGCGCCCTCGCCGGTGAGCCACTGGGACGCCATCTGGCGGACGGCGGGAGGGTTCGGCTCGTACTGGACGAAGCCCTCGTAGGCGACCATGGAGCCGGTGCGGGCGAAGATGTCCTGGCCGCTCTGCATGGCGATCTTCACCATGGCGCTGCCGTGGTTCTCCATCCGGGCGGCGGACGGGGTCGGGGCGTGGCCCGACAGCTGCTGCTGGTTCATGACGGGCTCCCTCAGACCTCGTAGGGCTGGACGACGATGAAGTTGCCGGGCGCGCCGCGGAACTGGAGGTTCACGGTCTCGCCGGAGTGGCCCGGGAAGGCGTGCCGGCGCAGGCTGACCTGGCTTGAGATGATCACCTGCGAACCGGCGGACCAGGCCACGATGGCGTTGGCGTCGGCGAAGGTGGTCGGGGTGACCGGCAGCACGACCGGGGTGCCCTGGGTCTTGACGACGAGGGTGCCGGTCCCGTGGAACTGCATGGTGAACAGGGCGCCACCGGGGATGCCGTGGCCCTCGATGCGGCGGACCTCGTGCTGGAGCGACTCGTCGAAGGCGAGGACGCTCTCGGCGGACACGCAGATCGCGTCGCCCTGCAGCTCGATGGGGTGGACGTGGGCGCTGTTCTCCGCGAAGAACACCTGGCCCTGGCCGGTGCAGCGCATCAGCTGCATCTCCTGGCCGGTGGCGTTACCGACGATCCGGCCGCGGAAGCCGGCGCCCTTGTAGCCGAAGTCGACCTTGCCCTGGTAGAGCACCATGCTGCCCTGGCGGGCGAGCACCGGCTGGCCGTCGACGCCGAGGTCGACCCGGATCAGCTTGCTGTTCTGCGGGGTCCAGCGCTGCCCGGTGGGCGCTTCCTTGTACTTGTCCA
This sequence comes from Streptomyces kronopolitis, assembly GCF_014646275.1. Taxonomy (GTDB): domain Bacteria; phylum Actinomycetota; class Actinomycetes; order Streptomycetales; family Streptomycetaceae; genus Streptomyces; species Streptomyces kronopolitis. The sequence continues at coordinate 313 of NZ_BMND01000064.1, read as the reverse complement.
GGACGGCGCCGAGGCCGGGGCCGCCGCCCTGGGGGACCGCCGGGGCCTGAGCGCCGGGATACGGGGCGCCGGGCGGCGGCGCGGGCTGCCCGTAGGGCGGTGCCTGCGGGGCCTGCTGGCCGGGGAAGCCGCCGGGGACGGTCTGCGGGTGGCCGTACGGGTCCTGGCCGGGCGCCGGCTGCCCGTAGGGGGCGGGCGGCTGCTGCCCGGGCACGCCGGGCGGCGGTACCGGCCCTGCGGGCGGGGCCAGGGGGGCGGCGATGGTGGGCGCGTTGTGCACCTGCGGGGCGGTGGGCGGCGCGGGCGCCGGCTA
>NZ_BMND01000063.1 GCF_014646275.1 Streptomyces kronopolitis | reverse complement strand
GCCCGCGGGGCCGCCGTCCTGCCCGGAGGGCTGCTGCGGCTCCGCCGGGGCGCCCTGCTGCGCCCTCGCGGGTCCGCCCGGCTGCTCCGGGCCGGGTGCGGCCGCGGGGCCGCCGGACGCCGCCGTACCTGCCGTCTGCGGCCCCGGAGCGGCCGCGCCGCCCCCCTGGCCGCCGTTCGCTTGGCCACCGCTCGCTTGGCCACCGCTCGCGCCGCGCACCGCGGCACGCGCCGCGGCCGGGCCGGACGGGCCGGCGGGCGGCATCGGCGGATGCGCCTCCGGCCCCGGCACATAGCCCGCCGCGGGCCCGCCACCGGACGCCACCACCGGCGGGGCCCCGGGACCGGGGTCTCCCCCGGGGCCCGCGGCGCCGCCCGCGCCACCGGCCCCGCCCTGCATCGCGGCACCGACACCCCGCTCCAGGCGGTCCAGCCGGGCCTGCACCGACCGCTCGTCGTCGTACGCCGCCGGCAGCAGCACCCGCGCGCAGATCAGCTCCAGCTGCAGCCGCGGCGAGGTCGCCCCGCGCATCTCCGTCAGGCCCGTGTTGACCAGGTCGGCGGCCCGGCTCAGCTCCGCCGCCCCGAAGACGGACGCCTGCGCCGTCATCCGCTCCACGACATCGGCGGGGGCATCGATCAGCCCCTTCTCCCCCGCGTCCGGCACGGCCGCCAGGATCACCAGATCCCGCAGCCGCTCCAGCAGGTCCGCCACGAAGCGCCGCGGGTCGTTGCCGCCCTCGATGACCCGGTCCACGACCTCGAAGGCCGCCGCCCCGTCCCCCGCGGCGAAGGCCTCCACGATCGAGTCCAGCAGCGATCCGTCGGTGTAGCCCAGCAGCGCCGTCGCCATGGCATAGGTCACACCGTCGGAGGCGGCACCGGCGAGCAGCTGGTCCATCACGGACATCGAGTCACGCACCGACCCGGCACCGGCACGCACCACCAGCGGCAGCACACCGTCCGCGACCGGGATGTCCTCCCGCCCGCACACCTGGGCCAGGTACTCGCGCAGCGTCCCGGGCGGCACCAGCCGGAAGGGGTAGTGGTGCGTTCGCGACCGGATCGTGCCGATGACCTTCTCGGGCTCGGTGGTCGCGAAGATGAACTTCAGATGCTCCGGCGGCTCCTCGACGACCTTCAGCAGGGCGTTGAAGCCCGCCGAGGTCACCATGTGCGCCTCATCGATGATGTAGATCTTGTACCGGCTGCTCGCCGGCCCGAAGAAGGCCTTTTCCCGCAGCTCACGGGCGTCGTCCACGCCACCGTGCGAGGCCGCGTCGATCTCGATCACGTCGATCGAGCCCCGCCCGTTCCTGGCCAGGTCCACGCACGACTGGCACGTCCCGCAGGGCGTGGGGGTGGGACCTTCCTCACAGTTGAGGCAGCGCGCCAGGATCCGCGCACTGGTCGTCTTGCCGCAGCCACGCGGCCCACTGAACAGATAGGCGTGATTGACGCGATTGTTCCGCAATGCCTGCTGCAGCGGATCGGTCACGTGCTCTTGCCCGATGACCTCGGCGAAGGTCTCGGGGCGGTAGCGGCGGTACAGCGCGAGGGACGACACGCATACGACGATATCGGGCCGCACTGACAACCGACCGGCCCGCAAACGCAAGCGCCCCCCACGCACCCGCCAGAGCCGACCTACCCTTGCTGCCTTCCGGCCCTGGGGGAGTTCAGTCAGATAGCGCCACGTGAGGGGCTGCGCACCACAGTAGCGGATCCCCGGCCCCGAAAACGACCCGGACCCCCGCCCCCCGACCCCTCCACCCCCTCGCCGACCCCCTCCTCCGGATCATGTTCGCGAGCACTCCCCAACGTCTTGTATTGTTTGCGGCGGAGGATTCGCCTAGTGGCCTAGGGCGCACGCTTGGAAAGCGTGTTGGGGGCAACCCCTCACGAGTTCGAATCTCGTATCCTCCGCCAGTGCCTCACCGGGCACAACGTTGAAGGGCCCCACCGTTCGCGGTGGGGCCCTTCAACGTTGTAGTCGCAGTTCTTGGCGGCAGCTCCGGCTATCGCCCGTTGAGCACGGCTCGGCACACCCTGCAGTACATGGCCGCGTTCCGTCCGTGCCGCCGCATCAGCTGGTTGCAGCCGTCGCACAGCCCGAGTTCCCACGGCGGGCAGCCCAGCGCCGCGGAGGCTGCCGCCCTCTCGACGGGAGTGATCCGTATCGGGTCGCAGGAGCGTGGGGGCGGCAGGCGGGGGAGGGTGCAGCCACCGGTCGGTTGGTCGAGATCACGAAGCGGCCGGGCGTCATTGGCGGACCAGCTGTCGTCGCCTGCCCGGCAGGTACGGTCGATCTCCTGCTCGGCGAAGGTGACCACGTCGTCGTCCTCTTCGACCGGCGCTGCGGGCAAGGGCGTCTCCTCGCCGACGATCTCCTCCCACAGCGCACGATCGGCTGCCGACACCCACATGTGGCGCCCGGCACGCCCGTTCCCCCGGCTGGGCACGTAGACCGGCACGCTCTGCCCCGTCGCGCTCTGCAGGACCAGGTCCTCGATATGGACCGGCTTCTTCCGCGGGAGGCACAGCGCGGGCACGAACCAGTCCGCGTGCACCGCGCCGCAATGGCCGGCACCCTCGCTGAGGAGGCAGTGGCGCACTCCGCTCGGTACGCACTTCCAGACCTCGAGGTGCCGGTACCCGCCGCGGATCACCATCTCCTTGCCGTCGGCGATGTCCTTCCACGGCATGTCATCAACGCGTGCCCAGGGAGCCCGGTCGATCAGTGAGGCTGTCCGGTCCTTCGCCACCCAGAGCGGGGTGATGCCGTGCTCCACGGCGTTGGCCGAGCGCCGGTGCACGCTGCTGGGGCTGAGGTGGTGGTACTGGATCTCCCAGCCGATCCTGCGACCGTCAGGACCGGTGACGACGGCGTCCGACACGCTCCGCCGGTTGGCCATGGGAATCTCGGCCTCGGCGTCCAGGCCGTAACGCCCGGCGGTCTCGACGATCCGCTCCTTGGTGGCCTTGTGCTGGGCGCTCTCCGCCGGAGTCGCCCTGTGCGTGATCGGCAGATGCGAGGCCACGAGCGGTCGCCTGCCCCCGAGCCGGCCTCGACGGATGAACATCCACGGAGACTTCCCGCCGGTCTCCGACAGGCATTCCCGTCCGTCGTGGTGTGCGAGGCATTCGAGCAGCTGCGGGTCGCGATCGGAGACCCTGGCGGTGATCTCCCGCAGCAGATCGGGACGCCCCGGGTGACCGAGGTCGGGCAGGGACAGATTGATCTCTATGCCATATCCGGTGTGCCACACCCCATTTGCCATCTCTCCACCATAGAGACGACCACTGACACCTCAACAGGACGCCAGATCAACGCCGTTGGCGATCAGCGGCTGAGCCGAGGCCATCCCGGCTGACGGTTGGGGCGTGCCACGGCGGTGAGGTCGGTTCGGGGGCTTTGACCATCTGCGGCGCTCAAGGGGTGCCGCTGCTCGATCGGATTCGGATGCAGAGTTCGGTGCAGCGTGTCCGGATTCCGGCGGCGTTCGATGCCGTGCTCGCCGTTCCGTCCGTCACGCGGGATCGATCGGTGCGCTTCTGACCGGCCGCCGGGGGATTCTCCGCGTCGTCGATTCCCTTGGTGCGTAAGGGAATTAGTGGAGTGGGCCGTGGTAAACCGTCGAACGGGTTTTGCGGGATTTCCCGTTCGAGGATTTGTCGGGGGATGGCTCGATCTCGTCGTGGGGGTGGGGAGAGAGGCGTGAAGGGTGGATGTCGAAGAGTGGGGTGCTAGGCGGGAATTGCTGGTTCCTGTGTGGGGCGGTGAACGGCGGTAGCGGCCGTGCTGAATCCGCTTACGGGTGGGGCGAAACCGCGCTTTCCCGGGCGCTCGCACGCGGCGGTCATGAGCGGTGGTGGGATTGCCGGGCGGTGTGGGGTCGGTGCGCCGGGGGCGTGAGCCCGTAGTGCGGCGTCGGCGTGGGGCCGTTCGGTCCGCATGAGGGAGGTCGGGAGCCCGGGGCCAGGGGCGGCACCAGCGCCTTCGCACTCGCGTCGTTCACTCACGTGGGGGTACCGGCGGTGTGGCTCGTCCGGAATTTTTCGTCCTCCGGTTTTGTGGGTGGCGCATACACAGAGCTGGTTTTCTTGCGAACTGGCCCCATTCCACTGGGGAGTTCATGTGATTCAGATCACAGAGGTGGAGATCGGCCCGGTGCTACGTTCCGCAATCAGCAAGTCCGTATTGCTGGTGGCAAAAAACGGAGGTGGCAATGCCCGAGCAGTCCGAGCAGGCGCCCACGGAATACATTCCACCGATGCTGGTCGAGGTCGGTGAGTTCACCGAGGACACCCTGGGCAACTGGCACGGTACGGCGCCCGATTGGTTCTTCAACTACTACTGGTAGGCCTTCTGCCGGAAGTCCGGAAGGTCAGAAGTCCAGGAGTAGTGACCGATGGGGGAGCCGGGCCTGCCGGTACGGAGCCCGGTCTCCTTCTCCATTGCATGAGGGCTTGGGCCCGCCGCGGTGTCGAGGCATTCGGCGCTTCCCCGCGGGGCGCTCTTCGGCCGGCGGCTGGCGGGGGGGGATGGCGTAGTTGAGTGCTGGGTTCGTGGTCCTGCCGGACACCGCCGACGGTGCGGAGATCCGGGCGCTCGTGCCGTTCGCGCAGGCCGGCGTGGTGGCGCACGCCTCCGGGCGGCCGTGGCTGGTCGGTGAGTGGCCTCGCGACCAGATGCGGGTGGCCTCGGTTGGACCGGTGCGGCTCGCCGTGTTCGGGTCGTGCCCGGTCAGCGAGGACGGGCTGGCGGGGATCGCCGCGCGCGTGTCCCGGATGTCCGATGTGGAGCGGGCCGTTCCGTCGCTGCTGGGGTCCTGCCACGTCGTGGCCTCGGTGGACGGGAAGGTCCGGTTGCAGGGCAGCGCCTCCGGGCTGCGGCGCGTCTTCCACACCCGGGTGAACGGGGTGCGCATCGCCGCGGACCGGTCCGATGTGCTCGCGGCGATGACCGGGGCCGGGGTCGACGAGGAGACGCTGGCGCTGCAGGTCGCCTGCGGGCTCCAGGTGCCCTATCCCGCCAACGCGCGCAGCGCATGGTCGGGCATCGGCACGCTCGCCCCGGAGAACTGCCTGCTGTGGGACGGCAACCGGGACCGCGAAGCGGTGTGGTGGAGTCCGCCCGAGCCGGACCGTTCGCTGCGCGCCGGAACTACGGCGGTACGGGATGCCCTGACCTCCGTGGTGGACCGCGGCGCACCCCGGGAAGGCCGGTTGAGCGCGGACCTGTCCGGCGGGCTGGATTCGACGTCCCTGTGCTTTCTGGCGGCCCGGCACACGCCCCGGCTGCTGACCTTCCGCTGGGGCGAGGCCGACGCGGGCAACGACGACGCGGCCTACGCGGGGCATGCCTCGCGGCTGCTCGACCGTGCCGAGCACCTCGTCGTGCCGCAGCACGAACTCCCGGAGATCTTCGCCGACCCCGGCCGCGCGGTGTCCGCCGAGGAGCCCGTCTCGCTGACGCGTGCGACGGCCCGGATCCGCCGGGGCGCCCGGCTGCTCGCGGACCGCGGCGCCCGCCGGCATCTGGCGGGGCACGGCGGCGACGAGCTGTTCTCCCCGATGCCGACCTATCTGCACGCGCTGCTGCGCCGCCATCCGGTGACGGCCCTCCAGCACGTACGGGCGCACTGCGCGTTGAAACGCTGGCCGCTGAAGGCGACGCTCGCCGCGCTCGCACAACCGGGAAGTCTCCCCGCGTGGTGGCGGGAGCAGGCCGAGTTGCTGACCGAGCCCCGCCCGCCCCTGCGGCGCCCGGCGCTGGGCTGGGGCCTGGGCCCCGTACGGGCGGCGCCCTGGATGACTCCCGACGGGGTCGCGCTGGCCCGGGACGCACTGCGCCGCGCCGCCGACCGCGCGCGCCCCCTCGCCGAGGACCTCGCCACCCACACGACGCTGCTCATGATCCGCTCGAATACGGCCAGTTACCGGCTGCTGGCCGGGCTGTACGCCGAGTCCGGGGTGGAGCTGGACATGCCGTATCTGGACGACACCGTCCTGGACGCCGTGCTCCGCGTCCCGGCGCATCTGCACGCCGGGCCCTGGCGGTACAAGCCCCTGCTGGCCGATGCCGTGGACGTCCTGGTGCCGGACGCGATCCGGGCGCGGTCCACCAAGGGCGAGTTCGGTGAGGACATCAGACGGGGGCTGCGCCGCAACCTGCCCGCCGTTCTGGACCTCTTCGCCGACTCCGCGCTGGCGGCCCGCGGTCTGATCGACACCGCCGCGCTCCGGCTGTGGCTGGGCCGCCCGCAGCCGGACAACACCACCGCCCAGGCGCTGGAGAGCGTGCTCGGCTGCGAGACCTGGCTGCGCACCGCCCTCGGCCCCGGCACCGCCCCCCGTACCGGCAACGGCACTGTCACCTCGGAGGTCTGACCCGTATGCGGCTCCATCCCGACGTCTCCATGACGGACACCGACGACGGCACGGTGCTGCTGCATCAGCGCACCGGCCGCTACTGGCAGCTCAATGTCACCGGCAGCCGCGTACTGCACCGCCTGCTGGACGGGGAGACCCCCGAGGCGATCGCCGACGGCCTCGCCGCCGCCCATGGCATCGACCCGCAGCGGGCCCGTCACGACGTCGCCGCAGTGGTCGGGCAACTGCGGACCGCCGAGCTGACGGTGGCCCCATGAGCCAGTCCATGGCGCTGGACCGGCGGGCCCGGCTCCCCCTGCGGCGCCGCCTGCTGCCGCTGCTCGCCGTAGGGGTCGCCCGGCCGCTCGCCCGCCTCACACCGCTGCGGCTGCGCACCGTCCTCGAATTCGCCCGCCGCGGGGCGGCACCGGCCGACGCCGGCCAGGCGCAGCGGGCACGCGACCAGGTCGTCTCGGTGAGCCTGCGCTGCGCCGGGCAGAACTGCCTGCAGCGCTCCCTCGCCACCGCGCTGCTGTGCCGGGCCCGCGGGGTGTGGCCCACCTGGAGCACCGGCGTGCGCACCCACCCGTTCGCCGCCCACGCCTGGGTCGAGGCCGAGGGCCGGCTGATCGGCGAGCCGCATCCCCAGGACTACTTCAAGCCACTGCTGACCGTGCCGCCCCTCCCCCACCCGCGGCCGGACGGGGCCGCCCGATGACCGCCGTGCGCACGGACGGAGCGCACCGCCCCGCCGCCGGCGCGCTCCGGCTCGTCGAGAGCCGCACCACCCGCCCCACGACGGTGGAGATCACCGACTATGTGCGGGCGATGTCCGTCCACTGCCCCTATCTGGCCCCCTCCGTGGAGCACGGGCTGACGGCATGGACGGTGTACGAGGCGGCGGGGGAGCCGCCGGAGGTCGAGGCGGAGGTGTTCCGTGCCGGGGTGCGGGCGGCGGAGTGGGTCCGGACCCGGCTGAGCCGTCCCCGTGGTGCGCTGGTCTGCGAGAACCTCGCGGTGTTCGGCGCCGGCCGGGAGGTGCTGGCATGGCCGCACTGGGCGCTGAAGAACCTCTACGGCCCGGTCGGGGTGATGTTCGGGAAGTTCCCGCTGGGCGAGCAGGTCGCCGACCACCGCGGCCGCACGGTCCCGGAGCCACCGGTCTCGTTCCTGGCCGTGCGGGCCGCCGTACGCGCCCGCGATCCGCTGTTCCTGAGCCGGACGCCGGACCTCGCCGACCTCGTGGCGGAGGCGGCGGACGACGGCCGGGACGTCTTCGCCGGGCTCCCGCGCGAGTGGCCGGACGTCAAACGGTGGGCGCAGCGGCGCCTGCCGAAGCGGTAGCGGCGGCCCGGGCGCCGAGACGGCCTGCGACGCGGGCAAGGAGTTGGGCCGACGAGCGCACGGCCGGGCGGAACGGGACTTCGCCGCGTACCTGACGAACGAGGACGGTCGCTCAGGGTCCGGCGGTGGTCTGCGGGGGGACCGACTCGCCCTCCTCCTCGCGTGCGACGGCCGCGTTCACCGCCTCGGGCGGCATCGCGAGGCGCACGGCGGTGTAGTGGATGACCAGGCTGAAGACGATCACGATGACCAGGTCCCACCAGGCCGGCAGGGCGCGGATGCCGCCGTAGCGTCCCAGGCGGCCGATGAGGACCATGCCGCCCAGCCAGGGCCAGATCCAGACGGCCGACCTTGCGCGCAGGCCGCTGCGTTCGGCCACCGGGATGCCGCGGCGGGTGAGCGCGAGGACGGCGAAGCCGAGCAGGGCGGCGAGGCCGAGCTTCCAGTCCGCCTCGTAACCGGACCAGTAGAAGATCAAGTTGGCGAAGACGAACCCGGCGGGGGCCATGACGGGTCCGCGGGGCAGGCGGTAGGGGCGGTGGCGGCCGCCGTCGCGGACGCGCAGCGCGTGCAGGGACACCGGCGCGAACGCGTACATGATCGCCGCTGCCGAGGTGACCAGCCCGACCAGGGCCTGCCAGCTGGGGAAGGGCAGGAAGGCCAGCTCGCCGACCACGAAGGCGAGGAGCGTCGAGACGACCGGCACGCGGCTGCGGCCGAGCTGGGTGAGGGGCCGGGGCAGGACCCGCTCGCGGCCCATGGCGTACGTGAGGCGGGCGGCGCCGGCCATGTAGACCAGGCCGGTGCCGGCCGGGGAGATCACGGCGTCGACGTAGAGGATGGTCGCCAGCCAGCCGGCCCCGATGGCAGTGGCGAGGGTGGCGTAGGGCCCGAAGTTGCCCTTGCCCACCGGGTTGTCCCAGCCGTGGGTGAGGACGCCGGGGTCCAGGGCGGCGATGAAGGCGATCTGCAGCAGGAGGTAGAGGCCGGTGCCGACCGCCATGGCCACGATCACCGCGCGGGAGACGTCACGCTGCGGATTGCGCGCCTCACCGGCCAGTTGGATGGCCTGCTCGAAGCCCAGCAGCGCGAACACCACTCCGGCGGGCAGCGCCGCGAAGACGCCGTGCGCCCCGTGCGGCGCGAAGCCGCCGCCCGCGGTGAAGTTCGAGCCGTGGAAGGCCAGCGTCATCAGCACCACCACGGTCAGCAGCGGTACCGCCGTCTTCACCACGGCGGTGACCGAGTTGATCCCGGACAGCAGTCGTACGCCGAGGACGTTGATGAGGGTGAACAGCAGCATGAAGCAGGTCCCGACGACCAGGCCCGCGGCGGTGAGGGTGCCGTTCGGGTGCAGCATCCGCACCCGGTCGTGGACCCAGCCGATGCGGTCCAGGTAGGAGAGCGTGGCCTCGACCTCGATCGGCGAGATCAGGACCGAGCGCAGCCAGGACATCCAGCCCGCCGTGAAGCCCACCAGGGGGCCGAAGGCGAAGAAGGGGAAGCGGGCGGTGCCGCCGGCGATCGGGTAGGTGGCGCCCAGCTCCGCGTGGGCCAGTGCGAGCACGGCGAGCATCGCCGAGGCGAGCACCCAGGAGACCAGGGACGCCGGTCCGGCGATGGCGGCGGTGGTGAGGGCACCCAGCAGCCAGCCGGAGCCGATGATCGATCCCAGGGAGATGAACATCAGCCCCCAGAACCCGACCGCCCGGCGGAGGTGGCGGGCTCCAGCGGCGCTGTCACTCCCGGCTGTGGCCGGCCTCGTCACGCGCGCTCCTGGTTCACGGGACCATCTTGGGCCCGGCAGGCGGGGCCGGTGGGACCGACGCGCTGGGTGTCACCCCGTCACCCCGTCACCCGGCCGCCCGTCGGCCCCCGTCCGTGAGGGGGCTGACGGTGGGCGAGGCGTCGTGCGGGTGCGTGGTGCCGTTCTGATGGGGCGGGCGGGTGTGGAACAGCGTGGCGTACAGGCCGTGGTGGGCCAGGAGTTGGGCGTGGGTGCCGGATTCCACCAGCCGTCCCTTGTCGAGGACGAGGACGCGGTCGGCGTCCGCGGCGAGCGCCAGATCGTGCGTGATCACGAGGGTGGTGCGGCCTTCGGCCAGGCGGCGCAGCGGCCCGAGGATGCGCTGGGCGGCGAGGGTGTCCAGGCCGGTGGTGGGCTCGTCGAGGAGGAGTACGGGCGCGTTGCGCAGCATGGCGCGGGCGATGGCGACGCGTTGCAGCTGACCGCCGGAGAGGCGGGAGGTGCCGGGGGCGATGACCGTCTCGTAGCCGTCGGGGAGGTCGGTGATGAAGGCGTGGGCGTCGGCGGCCCGGGCGGCGCGGACGACATCGTCGTGGGTGACGTCGCGCCCGCAGGCGATGTTCTCCTCCACCGTGTCGTGCAGAACGAGGGTCTCCTGGGGGAGCAGGGTGATGTTGCTGCGTATCTGGGCGAGGGGCAGCCGGTGCAGGGGGATGCCGTCCAGCCGGACGCTGCCAATGTCCGGGTCGTAGAACCGCAGCAGCAGGGCGGCCAGGGTTGACTTTCCGGCACCGCTGGGGCCGGTGATGCACACGAGTTCCCCGGGTACCGCGCTGAACGAGAAGTCGTGGAGGGCCTCGTCCGTGTTGCCGGGGTAGCGGAAGCCGACCCCGCAGGCCTCGACCGCGCCGACCGCGCGCTTCGGCGCCGGCACGACGTCGGAGGGCTCCGGATCGGTGACGGCGGGCCGGGCGTCGAGGATCTCCAGCAGTCGCTCGGCTCCGGCGGTCGCCTCGGTGACCGTCAGGCCGAGCTGGCCCAGTCCGCGGATCGGCGGATAGAGGTAGCCGATGAACGCGGCGAAGGCCAGGAGCTGGCCCAGGGACATCCGTCCGGCGGAGATCTCCCAGGCGCCCAGGCCGATGATCGCGAGGACGCAGATCGTTTCGAGGACCTCGACCAGCTGCCCGTACAGCTCGTTGAGGCGCGCGCTGGTCACCGAGGCCCGCAGCCAGCGGCGGGCCTCTCGGCGGAGCCGCGCCTGTTCGTCGCGCTGCCGGTTGTAGGCCTGCGTCAGGACGACGTTGACCAGCCCCTCCTCCACTACGGAGGTGATGGCGCCGTCCGCGACGCGTTCCCGGCGGGAGACCTCCTTGACCCGGCCGGTGAAGCGGCTGGCGGCGATCAGGAACAGCGGGACCAGGGCGAACGTGGCGAGCGCCAGGTCCCAGCGCAGCCACAGCGCGGCACCGGCGTAGAAGAGGACGGCGAAACCGGCCGAGACCGCCTGCACCAGGCCGGTGACCACCAGTTGCTCGATGGCGTCCACGTCGCCGGTCATCCGCTCGACCAGGTCACCCCGGCGGTTGCGCTGGAAGAAGTGCGGGGGCAGCTTCTGCAGATGTGCGAAGACCCGTGCCCTGAGCCGCATGACGAAGCGTTCAGCCGTCCAGGCGGCGAGTGAGTTGCCCAGATATCCCACGATCGCGCCGGCGACGGCCACCGCGAGCCACAGTCCGGCGGGTCCCCAGAAGGCGCTGACCGAGCCCTTCTGCAGGGCGTTGTCGGTGAGTTGGGCGAAGAGCAGGATGGCCGCGGTCTCCGCGAGCGCGGCCACGATGGCGCACAGGCAGACAATGACGATCCAGCGCCGGTCGCCGCGGGTCAGCGGCCAGAATCGGCGTACGGATTCCTTGAAGCCCACCCGCCGGGTGCGGATCGAGGTGTCGACGACGAGCTGGTGGAACACGTTGTCCGTGTCCGAGGGCGGCCGCCCCCAGGTCCGCGTCGCGGCCCCCGGAAGCCCGGAGCCGTCACGGTCGCCGTAGTCGTCAGGATCCCGGTCCGGAAATTCTCTACGCGAAGATTCCCCGCTCGGAGATTCCCCACTCGGGGATTCGCCGCTCGCAGAACCCCTGTCCGGAGCATCGCTGCCAGGCGCATCGCTACCCGGGGAATCGCCGCCGGGCAGGACGGGTCCCCGTCCCACGGGTGGTGGTTCCGCACCTCGTTGAGGCGCTTCGAGGCGCTCTCGGCGCCGGCGTGAGCTGCGCAGATGCATGGTCGCGACTCATCTCGTCGCTGCTGCTTCGGCTGTTGACCGGGGCCACGTGGCACGGGCCCCCTAACCAACGAGGCGGACCCGCGCGGTACGCGAGCCAGCCTCGAACTCAGGGGTGAGGGTCAGTAACCGCGTCCGCGGTCCCGGCCTCGTCCATCGCGCCTGCGGCGTCCGCGCCCGCAGTCGTCGTATCCGCGTCCGCGGCCACGACGGTCGTGGTCACGCCTGCGCCTTCTCGGGAAAACCTTACGGAAGCTCATCTTCGCCTCCTCATAGTGTGTTCCTTGTTGTCGAACCGATACCGGCTACGACAACTCCCAAGCTACGACGCTCACCTGTCTCCAACAAGCTGATTTGCGTGAAAATTCAGACATAAGCCAATATTCTTCTCAAACGTAACAAAGGGTGTTGGGCGGCTACTCTCCGGATACCGATTTACCCCTCTCCACGACACCCACCGGCGGGGCCCGAAAAGCCCCCGCGCCCGGCATTTCCCCCAGCGCCGAATGGCCAGTTGACGGGAAGTCGGGGCTGGTGGGGGCGGGGGCGACTGACGTTTGGACGGGGCGGGGGATGGGGTGGTGGGGTGCTGCCTGGGAACGGGGCGGCCGATTTCCGCCGGCCTGCCGGCGGGCCCCTCACGCAGCGTCGAGTGTGGAACACCGTCGGCGACTCATTCAGTCGGCGGCACGTGGGAACCGTCAGTCACCGCCCCTCACCCGTCGCTGCGGACGACGATCGTGCCGCGCACGCCGTGCCCCCCCCTGGTCCCCAAGCACCCTGGCGAACCTCACCACCCCGGCGCCCCTCTCCGCGCCGTCGCTGACATCTGGCGGGAGGGCGCAGGGGTGGGTCGCGGAGTGAATGCCGGGGGTCGATCCCGGGGTGGGGGTGCGGTTCATGTCGCAGGGTGGGTGTCGCGGTTCGGGGGCCGGGGAGCCGGGGCTGCGGGCCTCCGCATTTGTGCCCTCGCCGTCTGGTTCCCTGGCTCCCTGCCCTCTGGTTCCCTGGCTCCCTCCCCCTTGAAGCAACTCCTTCGCCTTAAGTCGTAAGGTGGAGCCATGAGCCCCAGGCCGATGACCCGCCCCGGGGGGCGCAGCGCCCGCGTCCAGGAATCGGTGCATGCCGCCGTGCGTGACCTCGAGGCCGAACAGGGCCGTGCCGCGCTGACCGTTCCCCTGATCGCCGCCCGCGCCGGTGTCACCCCGTCGACGATCTACCGCCGGTGGGGAGACCTCCAGGAGTTGCTGTCCGACGTGGCCGTTGAGCGCCTCCGCCCCGAGACGGAGCCCGCGGATCACGGAGCCCTGCGCACCGATCTGGAGGCCTGGGCCGAGCAGTTCCTGGAGGAGATGGCCTCACCCCCGGGCCGGGCCTACATCCGTGACGCGCTCGCCGGGGATCCGGACGGCAGCAACGCGGGGCAGTGCTCGGCCTACGCCGCCGAGCAGGTTGGCGTCATCCTCGCCCGCGCGGCCGACCGGGGCGAACAGGCGCCGGACGCCGAGGTGGTCATGGATCACATCGTGGCGCCGATGATGTACCGGCTGGTGTTCCGTCCGGGCCCGCTGGACGCGTCGTACGCCCGCGGCCTGGTGGAGGCGACACTGTCCGGGCTGATGCCGCCCGGCTGAACGCGGTTCTTGTACGTGCGCGGCGGTAAGCGCGCGCAGCGGCAGGGCGCACGTCATTGGGTGGGACGCCGTGCCGGTCGGGATGCCGTGCCGGGCCGGGCCGCCCTGCTGAAGCCGACCGCGGTTGCGTCAGGTTGCCTGGTCTTCGCTGAGTACTCGGCTTACGTAGGTGGCCAGTTGGGCGCGGATCCGGTGGGGCGTCATGCCCTCCTGGTCGACGAGGTATTCGACCAGGTCGGCGCGGGTGGCGGCGAGCAGGGCGTGTGCGGTGAAGTCGCAGTCCGCCGCCCGGTCGAGCACCCCGGCCCGAGGGTCGGGCGTTGTGCACCCGTCCGCGTCCTTTTCCACGCTGCCGCTCTCCTCGTCCGCTTCAGCGGCTCCCGCGCGCCCCGCGGCCTCCGGCGGATGTGGCAGCCGCTGGAGGGTTTCGCGCAGCACGTTGTGCCACCACGCGTAGGACGCTCCCTCGTACGGGCTGCCGCTGCCGGACTCCTCCAGGGCGAGGGAGAGATGGCGGTGGTCGAGCTTGAAGCGCAGGAGGGCGTCGAGCAGCGCGGGCACCCGGTCGCGTGGTGCGGCCGAGGGGCCGAGGGGCGCCGGGCCCTCCTCCACGGCATGCCGCAGTGGCTCGATCCGTGCCTCGAACACCTCCCGGATCAGGCCGGTGCGATCGCCGAAGCGGCGGAAGAGCGTGCCCTTGCCGACACCGGCCGCCGCCGCGATGTCGTCCATCGACACGCTCCGGGGGCTGGCGCTGCGGGCGAAAAGCTCATCGGCCGCCGTCAGGACGGCCTCGCGGTTGCGGAGCGCGTCCGCGCGCGCCTTGCGTTCGGCCATGGCGGTCTCCGACCTCCCCTTTACGAAACGGACCGGCGGTCCGTATAGTCGCGGTAACGGCAAAGCGGACCACTGGTCCGTATCGTATTCCCGTCAGTGTAGAGGCGAGGCACCCCATGAACGACGCCGCCCACCACGACCGCACGGCACCCGCCGCACCCCGAACGTCGATGCCCACCACCGCGTCCCGAGCACCGGCGCCACCCGCTGCGAACCGAACGCCGGCACCCCACACGCCCGTCCCCTCCTCGCCAGGCACCTCGTCACCAGGTACCGCCACACCAGCAACCACCCCGCCAGACCCCACCTCACCAGCCACCACCCCGTCGGAGCTCTTTCGGTGTGGGCTGCGGATGCTTTTGGACAAGGACGTTGACGGATGGGTGGCGCTGTGTGACGAGCGCGCCGTGTTTGAGTTTCCGTTTGCTCCGGAGGGCTATCCGAGGCGGCTGGAGGGCAGGGCGGCGGTCGCCGGGTATCTGCGGGACTACCCCGACCACATCGATCTCCACGCCTTTCCGCACGTCGAGATCCACCGGACCGGGCGGCCGGACACCATCGTCGTCGAGATGAGCGCGACCGGCCGGATCGTGGCGAGCGGCGCTCCGTACGCGATGGACTACGTCGTCGTGATGACGGCCGTCGGCGGGCGCATCACCCGCTACCGCGACTACTGGAACCCGCTGGGCGTACCGGCCTCCATGGACGCCGCGAAGACCCGCACCGCCCGGGAGGGCTGACGGCACACAACGCCCCGGCCCACCACGCACACCGCCCCCGCACGCTGACGGAGCCTCATGAACGACAGCCCCACCCCGACCCACACACCCTCGGTCCACACACCCGCGGCCCACACGCCCCCGCTCCACACGCCCTCGGCCCACGCGACCCCCGCTCGCGCGGAGGCCCCGTCCCGCACCACCTCGCCCCCGGCCGATCCGGCCCGTGGCAGCATCCTGGTCACCGGTGCCACCGGGAACACCGGCAGCCGTCTCGTGGCCCGGCTGGTCGCGCTCGGCCACCCGGTCCGGGCCGCCGCCCGCCGTGCCCCGGAGTTGCCCGGCGCCGAGGGTGTGCCCTTCGACTGGCACGATCCCGCCACTCACGACGACGCCCTGCGGGGCGCGTCCCGGCTCTATCTCGTCCCGCCCGTCGGCGACCCGGACCCGGCCGCGGTCATGCTGCCGTTCCTCGAACGGGCCCGTGCGGCCGGTGCGCGCCGCGTCGTACTCCTCAGCTCCTCCGCCCTCCCCGCCGGGGGCCCGGGGGTGGGCCGGGTGCATGCGGCGCTGCCCGACCACGTCGACGAGTGGGCGGTGCTGCGGCCCTCCTGGTTCATGCAGAACTTCACCGGCGACCATCCGCACGCGCAGAGCATCCGCACCGACGGCGTCCTGCTGACCGCCACCGGCACCGGCCGGGTCGGCTTCATCGACGCGGACGACATCGCCGCCGTCGCCGCCCACGCCCTCACCGACGAGACGGCCCCCGCCGGCGATCTGGTCCTCACCGGCCCGCAGGCCCTCGGCTACGACGACATCGCCGCCCTCGTCACCGAGGTCACCGGCAGGCCCGTGCGCCACCGCTCCCTCACCGTCGAACAGCTCCGGGAGCGCCTGGCCGCCTCTCTGCCCGCGGAGTTCGCCGCCCTGCTGGCCGGGCTGGACCGGGCCATCGCCGACGGCGCCGACGACCGCGTCACCGACACCGTCGAACGCCTCACGGGCCGCCCACCGCGGAGCTTCCGGGAGTTCCTGATCCGTGCGGCGGGGTAGCGGTAACCGGGGCCATGGGTCGGGGGCCGGGGCCGGGGGCCAGGTGGCCGCTGCACGGCACCGTGGCGCCATCCATCAGCCCGCACCCCAGCCCCCGGCCCCGGCCCGACCCGACCCGACTAGGCCCGACCCGGCCCCATCACACGGCCGACCGCCCCCACCCGCGCCCTACGCCTTCCCGTGCCCCTGCACCTGCCCGTGTCCCTGCGCCCTCCCGTGTCCCTGGACACGCGGGTGCTGCACCTTCCCGTGCCCCTGAACACGCCCGTGCCCCTGCACCTTCACCTGACGGTGCCCCAGAACCTGCCGGTGCCCCTGAGCCCCATGCCCCTGCACCTGACGGTGGACCTGCCCCTGAACCCGCCCGTGTCCCTGGCCCTGGCCCTGAACCTGCCGGTTCGCCTGAACCCGCCCGTGTCCCTGCGCCTGCCCGTGCGCCTGAACCCGTACCGGTCCCTGGGCCTCCCGGTGGCCCTGCACCTGTCCGTGTCCCTGCACGTTGTTCGTCCCCCGGGTCCCGTCCGGGTCCTCCGGGTTGGCGGGGCGCTCCTGGTCGTCCGAGGCGTCGGAGTTGTCCGACGGGTCGCCGTTGTCGGAGGGGTCACCGGCGTCCGAGGGGTCACCGGCGTCCGACGGGTCGTCGTCATCCGACCGGTCGGCACGGTGTGCGGGGTCCGGGCGGGAGGACGGGTCCGGCCGGTCGGAGGGGCCGGGGTCGACGGAGGGCTGCGGCTCGCGGGGGCCGTCCGGGCTCAGCTGGAGGCTGCCGAACCTGACGTTGCGCCAGTCGCGGCTGGGCACCACGGTCAGCCTGGGGCCGGTGCAGTCACGCGAGCTGTAGAGGTAGAGGTCGGTGGGGGTGTCGTTGTCCACCGTGCCGTAGCCGTCCCCCACGCCGTAGCAGTGGTCGTCGCCCGGGTCGAGGATCTCGTGCGGCCGGTTCTCGGGGCGGGTGTGGTACGTGATGACGCCGGTGACGGCCTGGGCGCCATGGGGGGCGAAGGCCGCGAACGCCCCGGTGAGGGCCAGGGCGCCAAGGAAAGCGGTCATGCGTCGCACAGTCGGAACTCCTCGTCAGCCACGGGCGGCGGTCCGAACGGCCCGGGTCTGGCCCTTACGGGATGTCGCCATGTGGGTTCCCGACGCATCATCAGAATATTCACCTCATAAGGGATATTCACCACGCAGCAGGACATGCCGCGAGGCGTACGGGGGGGGGCCGACCGGCGTGGCGTCCCCACCCCGCCGACCCCCGGACCGGGCCCCCTCCCCCTACGGGCCGCCGCCCGGGTCCCCAGGACCCCCGAGACCCCCGAGCCCCCAGGCCCCCGGGCTACCCCACCCCCGCACCCGCTCCCGCACCCGCACCGGCTCCCGCTCCCGCCCCCACCCGATGCAGCCGCGCCGCCGACGTACCCAGCCCGCCCGGCGCCCCCAGCCACCCCGGCGAACCGGCCGGGTGGCGCAGCTCGGGCTCCGTGTAGCGGCGGCAGCCCCGGTGCCAGGTGAGGATGCCGGCCATCCAGTTCTCCAGCTCGCGGACGTATCCGTCGAGCGCCGCGCGGGCCTCCGGGGAGAGGTCGAAGTCGTCGCAGACCACCGGGAGTTGGTGCGCGGCGGTGTGCTGGAACTCGTCCATGCGCGAGGCCATGAGGTCGTGGACGATGTGCAGCGCGGTCGGGTAGTCGCAGTCGAAGAAGGTCTGGACGACCAGGATCCCGTTGTGGAGCTCGCCCTCGTACTCGATCTCCTTCTGGTACGAGAAGACGTCGTTCAGCAGGCAGGCGAAGTCGGCGGCGGAGTTCTCCAGGGCGCGCAGGGTGCCGCTGCGGTAGACCTCCGGCGGGACGACCTGCCGGCCGGGGCCGAGGCGGCTCAGGCTCATGGTGAGGTCGGAGCCGAAGGTCGCCCGGCGCATCTCGATGTAGTCGACCGGGTCGGGGATCCGGTTCTGGACGTGGTTGTCCAGCTCCCAGAGCCAGCTCGCCGTCATCACGTCGACGGCCTGCCGGAACGTCCGGCGCGCCTCGGGGGTCATCGGGGCCGCCGTACGGGCCCACAGGTCGGCCAGCCCGCGTTCGAGGGCATTGACCGGCTGCGACGCCGGGGCCGCGAGGTCGAGGGGCATGAAGGACGACAGCCGCGCGGTGCACAGCTTCGCGGCGGCGAGGTCGCGCGGCCGCCCGAAGACCTGCGGGTAGTAGTCGTCGGCGTAGGTGCCCCAGGCCAGCCAGGCGGAGGCGAGGTCGAGTTGTCCGGGGGTGGCGTCGGGGTGCAGGCCGGCCGCGCACAGCGCCAGATCGTGGCGGATCATCGCGGGCTCGTCCCAGACGTCGGACAGCGGCACACCGGGCTGCGGCCGCAGCATGCCCATCCGGTGCGCCCAGGCCACGAGCCGGCCCCGGGCGCCCTCCAGATGCGGGCTGAGGGTGGTGGTGAACGGCATGGAGATCTCGGGGATGCGGGACGGGCCGACCTTGGGGTGCGGCACATGGGTGGTGCTGCGCAGGCGCGGCCCGGCGGCGGTGGCCAGGGCGGTGTGCAGGTCCGCCGCCGAGGTGCCCAGGCCGCCGAGGGAGAAGGGCGACCAGGTGGGCGCGGGGCGGGCCGCGGTCCCGCCGCCGTTCATGTAGCGGCTGGAGCGCAGGTGCCATTCGTGGCCGCCGGACTGCCAGTCCTGGAGCCCCTTGGCGTACGCCAGCACGTCCGCGCAGGACGCCGCGTCCAGGCGCTGCTCGGCGAAGAGCACGGGGAGTTCGGTGACCACGGTGTTCTCGAACTGCTGCAGCCGCGAGGTGATCAGGTCGTTGACGGAGTCCGCGGCCTCCTGGGTGGTGCAGTCCAGGAAGGTCTCCAGCACCAGGACGCCATTGCTCAGCTCGCCCTCCTCCTCCGTCTCCCGCTGGTAGGAGAAGAGGTCGTTGCGCAGGTGGACGGCGTCGGAGAAGGTGTCCCGCAGCACCCGCAGCGGACGGGATCCGGCGACGGCGGCGGGCACCTCGGCGCCGGTCGCGTACTCCACCAGGCCCGCCGACCAGGGCGCGCCGCCGACCTTGCGGCGCATCTCGATGTACTCGACGGGGTTGGGGACCCGGTGGATGCCGATGTTGGAGAGTTCCCAGAGCGATTCGTTCAGCAGATGCTCGGTGCTCTCGGCGAACCGCCGCCGCCAGTCCGCGGACATGTGCGGCACGGTGCGCGCCCACAGGTCGGCGAGTCCCGCCTCGACCGGGTTGGCCGGCTCGGGAACGGGCGTGGACAGGTCCATCGGCATGAACGCCGGCAGCCGGTCGAGGTACTCCTTGCCGCCCGCCCGGTCCAGCGAGCGCTTGAACTCCTCCAGGAAGTGGTCGTCGAAGAAGAAGACCCAGACGTACCAGTCGGTGACCAGGGAGAGCGCGTCGGCGTCGCAGTCCGGGTGGGTGTAGGCGCACAGCAGGGCGTAGTCGTGGGCGTCGAGGTCCCGCTGCTCCCAGATGCCGGAGCCCTCCAGCATTCCCATCCCGCGCGCCCAGGTCCGGGAGTGCGTGCGGGCCGCCTCCAGATGCGGGTTCAGCCGTGCCGGGTGGGGCGTGTAGAAGGTGGGCAATTCGAATGGCTGCTGCGACACCGTTGCTGGCCTCTTTCCTTCGCTTTCCCTGCGGGTATCCCTGCGGATCCCCTGCGCACGGGAGGAAGGCGCGCCGGTCCACGCCCCCCTTGACGGGGGCAGCGCTACCCCGGTGACCGGCGGCTTAGGCCTTATGGAGGAGGAGCTTCCGCCTCCATGCCGCTTTGGTTCGAGCAGCTCCGAACCAGGCTTATCTGCCGCTGACTTCTGGCAGTTTTCTTTCGTTCGTGGCGGCCCTCGGACCGGTCTCCGCGGTGCGCAGGGCGAGGGCGGCGAGCGCCTCGGGGGCGCCGGCCTGGCCGCGGATGCCGGGGAACGCGTTGACGTCCACGAGCAGCGGGGCGCCGTCGCCGGCGTCGAGGACGTCCACGCCGTAGACCTCCAGGCCGAAGACCTCGCCGGCCCGCAGCGCGGCGGCCCGCCAGCGCGCGGGCAGTTCGCCGGGCGGCAGCGACCGGGTCGGTCCGCGGCCGCCCGGGGCCAGCTCCGAGCGGCGCAGCCCGGCGAAGAGCCGGCCGTCGACCACCCACAGCTTGTGGTCCCAGCCGCTGTTCTCGGTGAACTCCTGGACCACCACCGGCTCCTCGGCCCAGTCGGCGGCCAGCTCCCGCAGCCGTGCGGCGCCGTCGGCGCGGGCCACCAGGTCGTGGCGGCGGCTGAACCGGCTCTTGAGCACCAGCGGGCCGGCCGGCTCCCCGGCCGCGGCCAGCCGGCCGACCGTGGTCACCGCGGTGGTGGCGGCGAACGGCAGCCCGGCCGCGCGGGCCACCTCGGCCATCGCGACCCGGTCCTGGCAGCGGGCGGTCGCCGCCGCGGAGTTGAGCACCGGGGCGCCGTGCTCCTCCAGGAACGCGGCGAGCGCCAGCGCCCGCGGGGTGCGTGCCTTGAGCAGATAGACATCGGCGAGCGGGAAGAGGCCGGGGCCGGCGGTGGCGGTGGCCGGGTCCAGGCAGATGACCCGGTGCTCCGGCGTCAGCAGCGCGGTGAGCGCGGCCAGCAGCGGATGGCCGGGGTCGGCGGTGAGCAGACCGATCCTCACCGGCCGCCGCCGATCGGCGCGGTGGGGCGGGCGGGGCGCGGGAGGGCCGGCACGGTGCGCGCGGCCGGCGCGGCGGCCCCCGCCGCCCCCG
>NZ_BMND01000062.1 GCF_014646275.1 Streptomyces kronopolitis | reverse complement strand
GGCCGCCCCGCCGCCCTGGCCGCCGCGGTGAGCCGCCGGTCCGCCGCCGGCACCCCGGTCACCGCGGCCGGCGTCCCCCTGCCGACCGCCGCGGCCCGGCGCCGGGCACAGGAGAGCCGCCCGCACCACTGGTTCGCCCAGCAGCTGCTGCTCGCCCTCAGCGGTCAGCGCCCGGTGCACGCCCTGCTGGGGCACGCGCTGCCGGCCGCCTACGACCGGCTGGCCGAGCTGGCACCGCACGCCCCGCTGCGGCCGGCCCCGCTACCGGGCGGGCGCGGCCCCCTCCCCACGGTGCGCGACTGCGGGCTGTGCCGGCCGCGCCGCGGCGTCATCGAGGCCTTCGCCCGGATCGCGGCGGGCGAACGGCTGCGGGCCCTGGCCTTCCGGCTGGAGCTGGGCGCCGACGCGCGGTGGCGCTGCGCCGCCCTCGACATCGGCCCGGCCCAGGGCGTACCGGGCGCACCGTGAGGCCCGCCCGGGCACACGAAGGCGCCCCGGCCGCTCTCCGGCCGGGGCGCCCCGGTGCTGCTCCGCGGTGCGGCGGCCCGACCTCGGCCCACCGCACCGCGCCTCGCTCACTTCTTGCGGCGGCGCCCCGCGCTCTTCTGGGCCTTGCGGCGCTCCGCGCGGGTCAGCCCGTCCGCCTCGGAACGGGCCGGTCCGGCGTCCTCGTCGCTGATGAAGTCGCCCTCGATGACGCTGCCGTCGCCGTCCACCTTGGGAGCGGAGAAGTGCAGCCGGTCCGGCCGCTGCGGCGCCTCCAGGCCCTTGGCGTGGATCTCCGGGCGGCCCGCGCCGGCGGGCACGGCGTCCTGGTCCTTGTCCAGCGAGGTGTGTGCCGACTCCTCCACCGGGACCTCCTCGACCTGCTGCTCGACCTGGACCTCCAGGTTGAACAGGTAGCCGACGGACTCCTCCTTGATGCCCTCCATCATGGCGGTGAACATGTCGAAGCCCTCGCGCTGGTACTCCACCAGCGGGTCCTTCTGGGCCATCGCCCGCAGGCCGATGCCCTCCTGGAGGTAGTCCATCTCGTAGAGGTGCTCACGCCACTTGCGGTCCAGGACGGACAGCACGACCCGGCGCTCCAGCTCCCGCATGATGTCCGAGCCGAGCTGCTCCTCACGGGCGGCGTACTGCTCGTGGACGTCGTCCTTGATCGCGTCGGCGATGAACTCGGCGGTGATGCCCGCGCGGTCGCCGGCCTCGTCCTCCAGCTCCTCGACGGTCACCTTGACCGGGTAGAGCTGCTTGAACGCGCCCCACAGCCGGTCGAGGTCCCACTCCTCGGCGAAGCCCTCCACCGTCTCCGCCTGGATGTAGGCGTCGATGGTGTCGTCCATGAAGTGCTTGATCTGGTCCTGGAGGTCCTCGCCCTCCAGGACGCGGCGGCGCTCGCCGTAGATGACCTCGCGCTGCCGGTTGAGCACCTCGTCGTACTTCAGGACGTTCTTCCGCGTCTCGAAGTTCTGCTGCTCGACCTGCGACTGGGCGGAGGCGATCGCCCGGGTCACCATCTTGTTCTCGATCGGGACGTCGTCGGGGACGTTGGCCATGGCCATCACCCGCTCGACCATCTGCGCCTTGAACAGCCGCATCAGGTCATCGCCCAGGGAGAGGTAGAACCGCGACTCGCCGGGGTCGCCCTGACGGCCGGAGCGGCCGCGCAGCTGGTTGTCGATCCGCCGCGACTCGTGCCGCTCGGTGCCGAGCACATAGAGCCCGCCGAGCTCCTTGACCTCTTCGAACTCCGCCTTGACCGCGGCCTCGGCACGCTCCAGGGCGGCGGGCAGCGCGGCCGCCCACTCCTCGACGTGCTCGACCGGGTCCAGGCCCAGCTGGCGCAGCTCCGCCTCGGCCAGGTCGTCGGGGTTGCCGCCGAGCTTGATGTCGGTACCACGGCCGGCCATGTTCGTGGCGACCGTCACGGCGCCCTTGCGGCCGGCCTGGGCGATGATCGGCGCCTCACGGTCGTGCTGCTTGGCGTTGAGCACCTCGTGGGCGACACCGCGCTTGTCGAGCTGCTGGGAGAGGTACTCGGACTTCTCGACCGAGGTGGTGCCGACCAGGATCGGCTGGCCCTTGCCGTGCTTGTCGACGATGTCCTCGACCACGGCGTCGAACTTCGCGGTCTCGGTGCGGTAGATCAGGTCCGCCTGGTCCATCCGCACCATCGGGCGGTTCGTCGGGATCGGGACGACACCGAGCTTGTAGATCTGGTGGAACTCGGCGGCCTCGGTCATGGCCGTACCGGTCATGCCGGAGAGCTTGTCGTAGAGGCGGAAGAAGTTCTGGAGGGTGATCGTGGCGAGCGTCTGGTTCTCGTCCTTGATCTCCACCCCTTCCTTCGCCTCGATGGCCTGGTGCATGCCCTCGTTGTAGCGGCGGCCGGCGAGGATACGGCCGGTGTGCTCGTCGACGATCATGACTTCGCCGTCGATGACGACGTAGTCCTTGTCGTTCTTGAAGAGCTCCTTGGCCTTGATCGCGTTGTTGAGGTACCCGACGAGCGGGGTGTTCACCGACTCGTACAGATTGTCGATGCCCAGCCAGTCCTCGACCTTGCTGACACCGGACTCGTGGATGCCGACGGTGCGCTTCTTCTCGTCGACGTCGTAGTCGCCGGTCTCCTCGATGCCGCGCTGCGGGTTGGCGGCCTCGCCCCGCTTCAGGCGCCGGACCAACTTGGCGAAGTCGCCGTACCACTTGGTGGCGGAGTCGGCCGGGCCGGAGATGATCAGCGGCGTACGGGCCTCGTCGACGAGGATCGAGTCGACCTCGTCGACGACCGCGAAGTTGTGGCCGCGCTGGACGAGTTCGTCCTGCGACCAGGCCATGTTGTCGCGCAGGTAGTCGAAGCCGAACTCGTTGTTCGTGCCGTAGGTGATGTCGCAGTTGTACTGCTCGCGGCGCTGGGCCGGCGTCATGTCGGCGAGGATGCAACCGACGGTCAGGCCCAGGAACTTGTGGATGCGGCCCATCATCTCGGAGTCGCGCTCGGCCAGGTAGTCGTTCACCGTGATCAGGTGGACGCCCTTGCCGGACAGCGCGTTGAGATACGTCGGGAGGGTGCCGACCAGGGTCTTGCCCTCACCGGTCTTCATCTCGGCGACGTAGCCCATGTGAAGGGCCGCGCCGCCCATCAGCTGAACGTCGTAGGGGCGCTGGCCGAGCACCCGCCGGGCGGCCTCACGGACCGTCGCGAACGCCTCGGGCAGCAGATCGTCGAGGCTCTCGCCGTCGGCGTAGCGCTCCTTGTACTCATCCGTGAGGGCGCGCAGCTCCGCGTCGGAGAGCGCCGCGAAGTCCTCCTCGATGGAGTTGACCTGGCCCGCGATGCGGTGCAGTTTGCGCAGGATCTTTCCTTCGCCTGCACGCATGATCTTCGTCAAGACGGACACTTGGGCTGGTCTCCTTGCCGGTCGGGCCTGCACGGTCGAGTGCGCGGGCGCGGCATTTTTCCAAGGGGGCAGGCCCCGCCGCAACGGCCATCGTAAAGGAGGACGCAGCCGGGCCGGGAGGTCCGCCGCAGCGAACCCCGCTATCCCCTCCTCCCGTGAACGCACAAGGCCACGAGAAGGTGCCGGGCGGTTGCCGGTAATCACACCGAAAACCCTTGGTCAGGCTTTCCGCGACCTTGCAGACTCACGCCATGAAGCCCGTCACCCTCACCACCGAGCGCCTGGTGCTGCGCCCCTTCGAACCCTCCGACGCGCCCGCGGTGCACGCCGCGTGCCAGGAACCCGACATTCCGCGCTGGACGAGCGTCCCCTCACCGTACGGCGTCGAGGACGCGGAGCGGTTCGTCGGCACCGTCGTCCCCGAGGGCTGGCGCGACGACACCACGTACAACTTCGCCGTCGTGACCCGGGCGGACGGCTCGCTCGTGGGGGCGATGGGCCTGGTACGCCTCGCCCGGCTGCGCACCCCCGAACGCCAGGCCGAGCTGGGCTACTGGACCGCCAGGGAGCACCGCGGCCGGGGGTACACGGTCGAGGCGGCCCGCGCGGTGCTGCGCTGGGCCTTCCGCGACCTGGGCGTGGAGCGCATGGAGTGGCACGCGGAGGCCGGGAACGAGGGCTCCCGGGCCGTGGCCCGCCGTCTCGGCTTCCACATGGAGGGCACCCTGCGCGCCCAGCTGGTGCGCGAGGGCATCCGCCGGGACGTCTGGATCGGCTCGCTGCTCCCGTCCGATCCGCCCGGAGGGCCGGGAGCGGCCGGGGTGGCTGGGGTGGCCGGGGTGGCCGGGGCCGGGCGTCCGGACGCGACGCCGTATCTGCCGTATCCCGGCTGAGGGGCGGGGGCGGGGCCCGGGGGCTCGGGAGGGGCGGGGCCCAGGGGCCGGGGCCCTTGGGGGATCGAGGCCCCCGGGTCCACGAATGCGCCCTGACCAGCGGTTCTTCCCGCGCCCGCGGCCGTTGTCAGTGCCCGCCCCTACCCTGATCCGCATGACCACCGAGACGCCGCCGCTGCCCCCGCCCGTGACCGCGCTGTCCCGCGACGACGCCCGGCGCCTGGCGCTGCGGGCGCAGGGTCTGCTGGGTGCCCCGGACCGCCGGGCGGGCGTGCGCGGGGTGCTGCGGCAGCTGGGCGCGGTGCAGCTGGACACGATCTCGGTGCTGGCCCGCTCCCATGAGCTGGTGCCCTACGCCCGGCTCGGCCCGGTCAGCCGCCCCGCCGTCGAGGCCGCCTACTGGAGCGACACCCACAGCTTCGAGTACTGGTCGCACGCCGCCTGCATCCTGCCCATCGAGGAGTGGCCGCACTTCGCCTTCCGCCGCCGCGCCCGGCGCGCCAAGGGCCACCGCTGGCACGTCATGGAGGACTCCGAGCGCTCCTGCGCCGCCGTGGTGGAGCGGCTCCGCGCCGACGGCCCGCTGACCACCTCCGAGCTGGGCGGCGGGCGCAACGGCGGCGAGTGGTGGGACTGGTCCGAGACCAAGATCGCGGTGGAGTGGCTGCTGGACACCGGCGAGGTGGTCTGCACACAGCGCCGGGCCTGGAAGCGGGTCTACGACCTCGCCGAGCGCACCGTCCCGGACACCCTGCTGCACGACGATCTGGACGACGCCGAGTGCCTGCGCCGCCTGGTCGCCCAGGCAGGGACCGCCATGGGCGTGGCCACCCGCGCCGACCTGGCGGACTACCACCGCCTCAAGGCCGAACAGGTCGATGCCGTCGTCGCGGACTCCGGACTGGTCCCGGTCGAGGTCGAGGGCTGGGGAAAGCCCGCCTGGGCCGACCCCGCCGCGCTCGCCGCCCCGCCCCGCGGCCGGCACCGCACGACGCTGCTCTCGCCGTTCGACTCCCTGATCTGGGACCGTCCGCGCACGGAGCGGATCTTCGGCTTCACCCACCGCCTGGAGGCCTACGTCCCCCGCCCCCAGCGGATACACGGCTATTTCGCGATGCCCCTGCTGACCGGCGGCCGCCTGGTCGGACGGGTGGATCCGGCCCGCGAGGGCAGCACCCTCGTCGCGCGCCAGGTGTCGATGCAGGGCCCCAAGGCCGCCGCCCCCATGGCCCGGGCCCTGTGGGAGGCCGCCCGCTGGGTCGGCTGCGACACCGTACGCGTGGACCGCTGCGACGACCCCAAGCTGGCCGCCGCGCTGCACGCGGAACTCACTCACACGAGCGACCACACCACCGACTAGCGGGACACCGGACGGCAGGTACCGGGGGCTCCGGCCCCCGCCCCGCCAGCGGGTTCACGCTCCGGCGGGGTGCCTCACCGGGCTCTCACCCGATCTCACCGGATCTCGAGGATCTTCTCCCGCATCGCGTACACCACCGCTTCCATCCGGGAGTGCAGCTGCAGCTTCTCCAGGATGTTGCGGACGTGGTTCTTCACGGTGTTCTCGGAGATGAAGAGTTCCTTGGCGATGTCGCGGTTGTTCATGCCCGTGGCGACGAGCTTGAGGACCTCCAGCTCACGGTCGGTGAGCCGGGGCGCGGGCACCAGCCTGCGCTCGTCCGTACGCTGGATCATCGACTTGAACTCGGTCAGGAGCTTGGACGCCATCGACGGGCTGATCTGCGACTGGCCGTCCGCGACGGCACGGATCGCGGTCGCCACCTCATCGGTGGAGATCTCCTTGAGGAGGTAGCCGGTGGCGCCGGCCTTGATCGCGTCGTAGAGATCGGCCTCTTCATCGCTGATCGTCAGCATGATGATCTTCGCGCTGGGGGCGACCTCCTTGATGGAGGTGCAGGCCTCGATCCCGCCCCGCTTGGGCATCCGTACGTCCATCAGCACGATGTCGGGCAGCAGATCCGCGGCCTTGTCGACCGCCTCCGCGCCGTCCCCCGCCTCGCCGACGACCTGGATGTCCTCTTCCTGGGCCAGCACGATCTCCAGGCCCCGCCGGAAGAGTGCGTGATCATCCACGACCAGGACCCGGATCGGCTCCTGGCGCGCCACGCTGACGGTGCGGTCGGCCTCGTACCCGCCTCCGGCACCGCGGTGGTCGTCATCCGCGTCGCCGCGCACGGGCCCGAAACTGTCCCCCATCGATCCTCCCCGTCAACTACTCGGCCCACAGGCCGGAGCTTGGAAATAAGGCTGGTTGACAACAGCCCCCTGCGGCCAGCCCGATCAAAGTCATTCGATCGTCTCCCCGGCATGTCGCCATGTCGTGTCCCCGTACTCCCTGGCCGGCACGAACACTATACGGCTTCAACTCCTGCTCTCTCCGGTCACGATGGTGCCCCCGGCGTGCGCCGGGGGCACCGAGCGATGGGGGTCAGCCGCCCAGGGCGCCACCTGCGCCGCCGGGCTCCTCCTCCCCGAACAGATCGGGGTTCAGGTGGATGACGCCGTAGTCGTACGCGTGCCGCCGGTAGACGACACTCGGCAGCTTGGTGTCGGCGTCGACGAAGAGGTAGAAGTCGTGCCCGACCAACTCCATCTCGTTGAGCGCCTGGTCGAGCGCCATCGGCGCGGCCGAGTGGGTCTTCTCACGGACGATCAAGGGGCCTTCGCCCTGGACGTCGATCGAGCCCATCCTCGTGGTCGGCACCTTCTGGTCCACGTCGGCGGCGAGTTCACCGTTGGGGTTCAGGCTCGCGGCGTCCGGCACGCTGACCGCGACCTCGCTCGCCGGGATGCGGCCGTTGCCACGGCGCGAGAAGCGCTTGTCGTGCTGCTTGCGCAGACGCGCCTCGAGTTTGGCGGTTGCCAGATCCAGCGCGGCGTAGGGATCGGCGGCGGCGGCCTCGGCCCGGACCACCGGGCCACGGGAGCGGAGAGTGATCTCCACTCGGTCGGAACGGTCGGCCTGCCGAGGGTTGGGCTCCTTGGACACCTCGACGTCCAGGCTGATCACCTTGGCGTCGAGCTTCTGGACTTTGTCCAGCTTCAGCTTCTCGGCCACGTGCTTGCGGAACCGCTCGGGCACCTCGGTCTTGCGGCCCTTGACGACGATGTCCACGCAGAACTCCGTTCCCGGATCGCACCGCTCATCCAGCGGGGCGATTCCTTCTTGCACCAGGCTCCGGTGGTTGCCGAAGCCTCGGACTTGGCGACTTTCACCTCCTCCTCCCCCGAGGACCCGCTGTCCACTCCCCCCTTTTCAGGGTTGCCGAAAATACCCCTGAACGCATTCATCGCGACATCCAAGGCAAAACGTCCGCCAAGTCCTCACAACCGAACATAGCTCTCTCGGACGGATGTCGGCACCCCCTCGGAGGCTCCGGCTCCAATTGAGTGACTTTTCTTCCTCAATTACCTGCCCCGTGGTAAGGCGCGGAGCGGTGCCTCATCGGCTGCAAAGGCACCGACCGAGGCCGCCACCACCGCCGCTCCGACCACCCGGCCACCGGCCGCGGCGAGCGCGCGTGCGGCCTCCGCGAGCGTGGCTCCCGTGGTCACCAGGTCGTCCACCAGCACCGCTGGTGGGCCCACCAGCAGCCTCCGGGCCACACCCGGCACCTCCAGCGCACCGGCGACATTCGCCCGCCGCTGCGGGGCGCTGAGTCCCGCCTGGTCGGCCACCGCACGACGCTGCCGCAGCACCGCGAGCACCCGGGCCGCGGTCCCCGTCCGCCGCAGCTCACCGGCAGCCGCCCGCGCGATCCTGCGCACCGGATCATGCCCGCGGCCGGCCACGGATCTTCGCGCCGACGGCACGGGCACCAGCAGCAGCGGCCCGCCCCCGACCCGCAGCCCCCGCACGGCCCCGGCCAGCACCGCCCCCAGCGGCCCGGTCAGCGGCAGGGCGCCCCGTTCCTTGTGCGCCAGCAGCACCGCCCGGACCTCGTCGGCGTACGGTGCCCCCGCCCATACCCGGGGCAGCCCGGCCGGTGCGGGCCACGGCCGTACCCGCCGCGCCCCGCGCCCGTCCCGCGCCAGCGCCCGGCCGCACCGTGCGCACAGCTCCGTACGCGGCCGGCCGCACCCCGCACAGTCGACCGGCAGCACCAGACCGGCCAGTTCGCGCCATACCTCTCGCATGACTCCACTGTCCCGCCGAACACGCTCGGTCACCACCCCTGTGGATAACCTCGCCGGTGACGCGACGGATGAGCCGTTCGGGCGAGGGCGCGGCCCGCCGGACGGGTACCTTCCGGCTTTCGGCCCTCCGGACCGGCCGGACCCGCTCGGACAGGCCGGAAACGCGGCCGCCGGCGGCGCCGACGGGCCGCTGCCCGCGCCTTCCCGGCCACCGGCCACCCGGCGCCCCGCGGCCACCCGCGTCACCCGGGATAGACCGGCGCCGTCCCGTCCTTCGCCACGGTCTTCCAGTTCGCGTCCGGAGGCAGCCGCACTATCCCCTCCGTCGCGTCCGCGATCAGCGGTCTGGTCTCGTCCTCCGAGGCCGCCACCGCCTTCACGCCGTTGACGCCGGGCAGGGTCTGCGCGTTGGACGCCGAGCCGTCGGTCTCCATGAACTGCATCTGCTGGACCCCGCCGGACTCCCGCCCGACGACCACCAGCCGGCTGCCGCCCGCCCAGGACGCGGCGACCACGTCCTCCAACTGCGGCGCGATCGGCCGCAGTTCCTGCACCGTGAGCTTCGGATGCAGGGCGGTACCGCCCCGTTCGACCCGGCCGAGCTGCAGCGTCGTCCGCCCCTTGTCCTCCACCAGGATCGCGATCCGGATACCGTCCGCGGCCACCTTGATCGCCTTGATCCGCCGCCCGTCCAGGCCGGGCACCGCCACCCTCTCGGGGTCGCTCTTGCCCTCGCGGATCCGCAGCAGCCGTGAGCCGTGCGCATCGCGGTCGGCGACCCACAGATCGCCCAGCCCGTCCCAGCTCGGCGCGGTGAGCCCCGCGTCGGGGTCCTTGGCCGAGCCGGTACTGGTCAGTAGTGGACCGCTGCGGGCGAGCCCGTCCTCCATGCCGGCCACGTACAGGGACCGGCCGTCATCGGACACACCGGCCGCGGTGGTCTCGGCGCGCGAGATGGCGACCGAGCGCAGCGGGGTCCGACCGGTGCCGAACGGGCCGCGGACCGGCGTCGGTTCGGTCGCGGAGTCCGACATCGCGACGACCTTGTGGTCGGCGTCGATGAAGTACTCCTTGCCGGAGCGCCCGGCGTCCGGGGACGGGGCGAAGTCGCGGTCGGCCTGCTCCTGGGACAGCGCACAGAGCGAGTTGCCGCCGCTGTCCTGGAGCTCCACCTCACTGATCTTCGAAGCCCGCGTCATGTCCTGGACGGTGAAGAAGAGTTGCGCCGCCATCCGCTTGCACTGCGCGGAACCGGCGCTCGCCGCCTCCTTGCTGAGCTTGACCCGCAGGGCGTTGGAGTCGTCCAGCGCCAGATCATGGGCGGAGAGCCGGGTGCCGGGCGGGAACGCCGAGGACGTCACCTGGTTCAGCCAGTCGGTGGGCCCCGACAGCAGCGCCGCCACGCTGGCCGTGATCGGCTTTATCCGCTGCCGCAGATAGACCGGGTCCGCGACGAGCACATTGCGGCTCGCCTTCGGCTCCTGCGCCTCCGACTTGTAGGACGCGAAGTAGTACTTGTTGACGGAGCGGTAGATGCGCTGGAAGTCGGACAGGCCGAGCACCAGCCCGTCGGGCAGCCGGTCGATGCGCCACTGCCCCTTCTCCTTGACGAGGTGAATCGTCCGGCGGTACGGCTTCTCCTCCGGGGTGTAGGCGTGGTTGTCGTCCACGGCCGCCACCTGGCTGCCGGAGAGGGTGACCGTGTAGCCGTTGGCGTCCTCGCGGTTGGACTGTGGCTTCGGCTCGGGCTTGGGGCGCTCCTGGAGCACATCGGTGACCCGGAACGGCCGCCACGTCCGCTTCGCCGACTTCGCCAGATACTGCGTGGCCGTACGGAAATCCGCCTCGTCGCTGGTCGTCGCGTCGAGGAAGCTGCGCACGATGTTGGTCGGCTGGGCCCCGTCCTGCGGCGGCACGCCGTAGACCCGCACCTGCGACTCGCCCTCGGAGCGCGGCGACTGGTCGACCGCCGTGACGTCGCCGCTGTCCGGCATCGACGCGCACCCGGCCAGCAGCGCCGCCGCACAGCCGAGCAGCACGGCCTTCCGCGCCCGCCGGACTCCCCGGCGGGCGCGCATACGGGACTCTCCGGTGCCCTCCCCGTGCTCAGTTCCCACGCAGCCCGCCTTCCCGCTCCACGCCCCGTCCGGCTTCCTGCCCGGCCCCGCCCTCATGGGGCGGCTCATCGATGTGCGCGTCCTCGCCGCGCGCTGCGGCCTCGCTCCGCGCGCCTCCGCTCTGCGGCACCACACGGGCGCCGTTGCCGGGCAGCGCCGCCGGACCGGCCGCCGCGGCCCCGGCCACCTGCGGCTCCCGGGCGCCGCCGGGCGCACCGTCGGCCTCGGCGGCACGCGGCTGCGCCGGGATCGTGGACGGCTTGCGGTCGGCTCCGGCGCGCGGCCGGCCGTTCTCGTCCAGTCCACGGTGCCGGCGCGAGTCCTCCGGCTCCAGGGGTATCGGGGACCCGCGCAGGGTCTCGCCGGCCGTACGCGGCAGCGTCAGCCGGAACTGCGAGCCACCGCCGGGCTCACCCCAGGCCTGCAGCCAGCCGCCGTGCAGCCGGGCGTCCTCGACGGCGATGGACAGGCCCAGCCCCGTGCCGCCGGTGGTTCGGGCCCGGGCCGGGTCCGCGCGCCAGAAGCGGTTGAAGACCCGGGTGGCCTCGCCGGGCTTGAGGCCCACGCCGTAGTCACGCACCGCGATGGCCACCGCGCCGCCGCTGCGGTCGCCCGCGGACGCCAGCCGCACCACCACGTCGCGGCCCTCGCCGTGCTCGACGGCGTTGACCACGAGGTTGCGCAGCACCCGCTCCACCCGGCGGGGGTCGGCCTCGGCGATGACGGGCTGCTCGGCACCGCGCACCACGATGCGGGTGCCCTTGGCGTCGGCGAGCGGCTCGGCACCCTCGATGACGCGGTGCACCACATCGCGCAGGTCGATCGGCTCGGCCTCCAGCGCGGCCGCCCCGGCGTCGAAGCGGCTGATCTCCAGCAGCTCCGCGAGCAGCGACTCGAAGCGGTCGAGCTGGCCGCGCAGCAGCTCGGCGGAGCGCGCGGTGGCCGGGTCGAACTCGTCGCGCGCGTCATGGATGACGTCGGCCGCCATCCGCACGGTCGTCAGCGGCGTCCGCAGCTCGTGCGAGACGTCGGAGACGAAGCGGCGCTGCATCCGGGACAGCTCCTCCAGCTGCTGGATCTTGAGCTGGAGGTTCTGCGCCATCTTGTTGAAGGACTCCCCGAGGCGGGCGATGTCGTCCTCGCCGGTGACCTTCATGCGTTCCTGGAGGAGGCCGGCGGCCAGCCGCTCGGAGATCCCGGCGGCCATCCGTACGGGCGTGACGACCTGCCGCACCACCAGCCAGGCGATCGCCCCGAGCAGGATCACGACGAAGACCCCGGCGGTCGCGAGCGTGCCCGTCACGAGCTTGAGCGACTCCTCCTCCTGGCTGAACGGGAAGAGGTAGTAGAGCTGGTACTGGTTGCTGTTGACGTCGTTCAGCCGCTTGCCGATGATCAGCGCCGGCACCCCGTCGTCCGACCCGATCCGCTTGATCTGGGTGTACTGGCGGAACGTCCCGGACTTGGTGTCCAGCTTCCGCCGCAGCTCGGGGGGCACGCTCCGCTCGGGGTCGACATCGCCGGAGGCGCGCGGGCCGCGGGTGCCGGGGCTGGAGTCGCCGAACGGTTCGTCGGAGTCGGAGCTGAGCGCCACGACGGAGAAGACGCCCTGTCCGCCACTGGCGAGCTGCTCGACCAGGCCGGTCAGCCAGGTCGCGGAGTCCTGGGTGCTGCGGTTGCCGGTACGGGCGACGTCGTCGGGCCGGGTGTCGTCGGCGCCGTCGGCCATCTTCTGGGCGACGCTGAAGCCGCCCACGGCCTGGCTCTGCGCGGCCTGGGCCTTGGCCGTGAGCAGGCCGTTACGGACCTGGCCCACGACCACCACGCCGAGCAGCAGCACCACGGCGAGCGACATCAGGAGCGTGGTCGCCACCACGCGCAGCTGGATATTGCGCCGCCACAGCCGCAGGGCGGGCAGCAGGGGCCGCCGCACCCAGCGGCTGAAGAGCCGCAGCAGGGGATGGACCGGTCCGCTCACCGCGCCGTCGGGCAGCAACTGCCCACCGCGCAGCAAACGGGCCACCAACCTGCCCGAAAAGGACATATCACCCGCCGGGTCGACGGTGCGCCCCCGCTTGCCTTCCGGGGTCGAACCGTCCCGGGTCATGTCAGCTGGGCCCGGCCTTGTAGCCGACGCCACGCACGGTCACCACGATCTCCGGCCGCTCCGGGTCCCGCTCGACCTTGGAGCGCAGCCGCTGCACATGCACGTTGACCAGCCGGGTGTCGGCGGCGTGCCGGTAGCCCCAGACCTGCTCGAGCAGCACCTCACGCGTGAACACCTGCCACGGCTTGCGCGCCAGCGCCACCAGCAGGTCGAACTCCAGCGGGGTCAGCGCGATCGACTGCCCGTCCCGCTTCACCGAGTGGCCCGCCACGTCGATGACCAGGTCACCGATGGCGAGCTGCTCGGGCGCCGGCTCCTCCGAACGCCGCAGCCGCGCCCGGATCCGGGCCACCAGCTCCTTGGGCTTGAACGGCTTGACGATGTAGTCGTCCGCGCCCGATTCGAGCCCGACGACCACATCGACGGTGTCGCTCTTGGCGGTCAGCATGACGATCGGGACACCGGACTCGCCCCGGATCAGCCGGCACACCTCGATGCCGTCCCGCCCCGGCAGCATCAGGTCCAGCAGCACAAGATCGGGCTTGGTCTCGCGGAAGGCCGCAAGAGCCTTGTCACCGTCCGACACGAACGACGGCTCAAAACCTTCGCCACGCAGCACGATGCCGAGCATCTCTGCCAGTGCGGTGTCGTCGTCGACGACCAGGACGCGTCCCTTCATTCGGCCATCATCCCATTACCTGATCGTGACTTACTCCATCGTGACGTGGAACACACCTCTGCGAGCCTCTCCGGGGTCACCGGAGACACCACTCCGGCCTCCGTGACGATCGCCGTCACCAGCTCCGGCGGAGTGACGTCGAAGGCCGGGTTGTAGGCCTGCGCGCCCAAAGGAGCCACCGGTATACCGCCCCCCGGCCCCGCCCCGGCACCCTGTACGGAGGGCAACGAGAACTCCGTCACTTCCTGCGCCGGACGCTGCTCCACTTCGATATCCGCCCCCTCCGCGGTGTCCGGATCCACGGTGCTGATCGGCGCCACGACCACGAACGGAACGTGGTGGTACCGCGCCAGCACGGCCAGTGGGTAGCTGCCCACCTTGTTGGCGACCGAGCCGTCCGCCGCGATCCGGTCCGCGCCTATCAGCACGGCGTCCACCTCCCCGGCGGCGAACAGCGAGCCCGCCGCGCCGTCCGAGAGCACCGTGTACGCCATCCCCGCCCGCGCCGCCTCGTAGGCGGTCAGCCGAGCCCCCTGGAGCAGGGGGCGGGTCTCGTCCACCCAGAGGCGGCGCAGCTCGCCGGCCCGGTGCGCCGCCAGCGCCACCGCCAGGGCGGTGCCCTCACCCCCGGACACCAGCGCCCCGGTATTGCAGTGCGTGAGGATCCGGTGACCGCCCCCCGGCAGCAGCTCGCCCAGCAGCCCCAGCCCGTGCTCCGCCATCCGTGCGCTGGCCTCGATGTCCTCGTCGTGCACGGCCCGGGCCTCGGCCAGCGCCGCCGCGGCCGCCTGGGCACCGGACCCGTCGGCCGCCGCGGCACGGTACGCGGCCGCCGCCCGCCGAACCCCGTAGGC
Source organism: Streptomyces kronopolitis (assembly GCF_014646275.1). Classification (GTDB taxonomy): domain Bacteria; phylum Actinomycetota; class Actinomycetes; order Streptomycetales; family Streptomycetaceae; genus Streptomyces; species Streptomyces kronopolitis. The sequence goes on along the minus strand of NZ_BMND01000062.1, from coordinate 6,646 downwards.
CAGATTGACCGCGGTGGGCCGGGCCTGGGCCAGCACCTCGACCGCCTCTTCCACGTCGAAGCCCCGCGCCGCGGCCAGTGCCACGCCGTACGCGCCCGCGATGCCCAGCAGCGGCGCCCCCCGCACGGCCAGCGTGCGGATCGCCTGCACCAGCGCCGGTACGTCCGTGCAGACCAGCTCGACCTCCTCCGCGGGCAGCCGGGTCTGGTCGAGGAGGACCAATACGGGCCCCTCGGGCGGCTCCTCCCAACGCAATGACGGAATGGTGAGCGCCCCGGCGCCCTTCTCGGATACCTCGTGCTGATCGCCCATCCCCTCAGTCTGCCGCCGACCGCCCCTCGAACAGAAGGTTCTCTCGCACTCCGGGCGCCGGTACACCACGCCCGATGCCATGACACGATGACTGCCACCGCGGACCCCGGACCCCGGCTGCTCCGGCGGACGGGCGGCAAGAAGGAGCGATGATGAACAACTCTCCGGGCTGGGCCTCGCCCGGATCCAGTCCCTCCTCCGACGAGCCGGGCCGCGGCACACAGGAGCAGCCCCCCCAGGACGACCGCACCGGCTCCGCCGAGCAGCCGTCCCCGCCGAACTGGTCCAAGGAACAGCCGCCCGCCGGACAGTGGTCGGCCCCCGCCGGCATCCCCGGCCAGGGCGGCCCGCACGGCAGGAGCGGCCCGGGCGCGTCCGGTGAACGCACCCGTGCGGCATCGTCCGGCGGCGTACCCGGCTGGGGCGGCCCGCCCCAGCCCGGCCGGCCCCCTTGGGGCGGCGCCTGGGCCCCCGTGCCACAGGCCGCCAAGCCCGGCGTCATCCCCCTGCGCCCGCTCGCCATCGGCGAGATCCTCGACGGCGCGGTCGCCACCATGCGCGCGCACTGGCGCACCGTCCTGGGCATATCGCTGGTCGTCGCGGTCGTCTCGCAGACCGCCATCACCCTCGTCACCGGCTTCCTCCACAACGCCGGCCGCACCGCGAGCCCGGCGGGCGACAACGCCCCACCTCTCCGCGAGACCATGCGCCAACTCGGCAATACGCTCGCCGGCACCGGGATCACCTCGGCGATCGGACTGCTGGCCGCGATCATCGCCACCGGCATGCTGACCATGGTCGTGAGCCGTGCCGTCCTGGGCCGTTCGGTGACCGCCGGTGAGGCCTGGCGCGATGCGCGTCCCCAACTTCCGCGCCTGGTCGGCCTGCTCGTACTGCTCCCACTGCTCATCGCCGCCGTCCTCACGGCCGGCGTGACCCCCGGCATCATCCTGGCCGCCACCGGTCCGCTCGACGTGGGCCTGCTCCTCATGCTCTTCGGCGGACTGGCCGCCTGCGCCGTGAGCCTCTGGCTGTGGGTCCGCTACAGCCTCGCTCCTCCCGCGCTGATGCTGGAGAAGCAGGGCGTCATCGCCGCGATGCGCCGCTCGGCGAAGCTCGTCCGGGGCGCCTGGTGGCGCGTGCTGGGCGCACAGCTTCTCGCCTATGTCCTCGTCGGCGTGGTCGAGTTCATCATCCAGATCCCGGCCACCTTCCTCGCCTTCCTCGTCGGCGGCGAGAGCCTCATGGACTGGGCGAACGGCACCAGCAACACCAGCTGGTCGTTCCTGATCGTGCTGGGCATCGGCGCCGTCATCAGCTCCACCATCACCTTCCCGGTCACGGCCGGCGTCACCGCACTCCTCTACATGGACCAGCGGATCCGCCGCGAGGCACTCGACCTCGAGCTCGCCCGCGCCGCCGGCCTCCCCGGCTACGGCGCCTACCCCCCGGCCGCCGCCCCGGCTCCCGCCACCGACGAAGCGCCGACAGTCCCCGCCACAGCCGCCGCTGACACCCCGACAGGCACCGACGCGCACGCCCCCGAAGCCGACCCGGCTCCCACGGGCACCGCCCCTTCGGCGACCACCCCCACGCCCACGGATGGCACGGCCCCGGCCGCCGACATCCCCGGACAGCGCCCCGACGACACCGCACCGGGAAGGTGATGCGGTGACCTCTGGGGGGATCTTGGCTGCGCACGGGCGACTCCTCGCGCGCTCCGACGACGACATACCGGTGCGGACTCCACGCGTCCCCGCCCGTGAGGCGGCCGAGCGTGAACTGTCCGATCCCCGGTACCACCAGCACGACCCCAACCCGATACAGCGCGCACTGGATTGGCTCTGGGACCACATCGACGCGCTCTTCCGCACGGCCGCCGGCACCACTCCGGGCGGCTGGATCGGGCTCCTCGCCATCGCCGCGTTCGTCCTGCTGCTGATCGTCGCCCTCCGGCTGCGGCTCGGTGCGGTGCGCCGCACCCCGACCACGAGCGGCGCACTCTTCGCCGACGCCCCCCGCACCGCCGCCGAACACCGCGCGGCCGCCGCCCGCCATGCCGCCGAGGGCCGTTGGAGCGAGGCGATCCAGGACCGGATGCGCGCCCTCGTCCTCGCCCTCGAAGAGCGCGCTCTGCTCACCCCCGGCCCCGGCCGCACCGCTGGCGAGGCCGCCGCCGAGGCCGGCCGGACGCTGCCCGCGCACGCCGACCGGCTGCGCACCGCAGCCCGCGCCTTCGACGACGTCACATACGGCGGCCGCCCCGGCACCGAAGACGCGTACACCCTCCTGGCGGACCTCGACACCGATCTCCAGCACGCCAGACCCGACCTGGCCACCACCCCGACCGGGAGCCGCGGATGACCACGGCCGCCCCGGAAACCCCCGCGCTCTCCCCGACCCGTCATGCCCTGTGGCTCCGGTCGCGCGGACCGCTGCTCGCACTTCTCCTGCTGGTCATCAGCGGCGTGGTCCTCGCGGCCCTCCAGTCCGGTGAGCAGTACGGCCGGCTCGACCCCCGGTCCACGGACCGGACCGGCAGCGCGGCCCTCGCCCGACTCCTGGCCGCCCGCGGCATCTCCACCCACGTCGTGACCACGGCCGAGGAGGCCGCCGCGGCGGCAGGCCCGCACACCACCCTGCTGGTCACCGACCCCGACGTGCTGACGGATGCGCAACTGACGGGCCTGCACACCGCGACCGGGCACACCCCCGGCCGTACCGTCCTGCTCGGCGCCGGCTCCTCCGCCCTGGAAACCTTCGCTCCCGGCGTCCAGGCGGAACCATCGTCCGCCAACTCGGCACGCCGGCCGTCCTGTTCCCTGCCGGAGGCCCGCCGTGCGGGCAGCGCCCTCCTGGGCGGCGTCCGCTACGCGGCATCCGGCGACGCCGACCGCTGCTACCCCAGCGGCGGCCGGCCGACCCTGCTGCACCTGCCGGCACCCCGCACCGGCCGCGACACCGTGCTGCTCGGCTCCCCCGACCTCCTCTACAACCAGCGCCTCGCCGAAGACGGCAACGCCTCCCTGGCTCTTCAACTCCTCGGTACGCACAAGCATCTGGTCTGGTACCTCCCCTCCCTGAGCGACCCGTCGTCCGCTCGGAACGACCAGCGCAGTTTCTTCGAACTCATCCCCTCCGGCTGGCGCTGGGGCCTGCTCCAGCTCACCTTCGCCGCCCTGTGCGCGGCGCTGTGGCGCGCCCGCCGGCTCGGCTCCCTGGTACCGGAGAGGCTCCCCGTCACCGTCCCGGCCACCGAGACCACCGAGGGGCACGCGCGTCTCTACGAACAGGCCGCTGCCCGCGACCGGGCGTCCGACGTACTGCGCTCAGCGGCCCGCACACGCATCGCCCCTCTCATCGGCGTGCCCCTCGCGCACGCCCACACCCCCGATGTCTTCCTCCCCGCCGTTCACGCCCAGGTCGCGAACTCCCCCGGCGCCGGAACAGACCTCCATGCCCTGCTCTTCGGCCCGGCCCCCACGGATGACAAGGCCCTGGTCCACCTGGCCGACCAACTCGACGCACTCGAATCCTCGATCGTTTCCCAAGAGAGGCACGCTTCCCGTGAGCACCCCGACCGCTGACAGCGCCCGAGCCTCCCTCGAGGATCTGCGCACCGAGATAGCCAAGGCCGTCGTAGGCCAGGACCCGGCCGTCACCGGCCTGGTCGTCGCACTCCTCTGCCGCGGTCATGTCCTTCTGGAAGGCGCACCCGGCGTCGCCAAGACACTGCTCGTACGCTCGCTTTCGACCGCCCTCGAACTCGACACCAAACGCGTCCAGTTCACCCCCGACCTGATGCCGAGCGATGTCACCGGTTCACTGGTCTACGACTCGCGCAACGCGGAGTTCTCGTTCCAGCCGGGCCCCGTCTTCACCAACCTGCTGCTCGCGGACGAGATCAACCGCACGCCTCCCAAGACCCAGGCGTCCCTGCTCGAAGCGATGGAAGAGCGCCAGGTGACCGTTGACGGCACACCCCGCCCGCTCCCCGAGCCGTTCCTGGTGGCCGCCACACAGAACCCCGTGGAGTACGAGGGCACTTACCCTCTCCCCGAGGCCCAGCTCGACCGGTTCCTCCTGAAGCTGACCGTGCCGCTTCCCGCCCGTCATGACGAGATAGACATCCTCACGCGCCACGCGGCCGGATTCAGCCCCCGCGATCTCGGCGCCGCAGGGCTGCGCCCCGTCGCCTCCGCCGCCGACCTCGATGCTGCCCGGGACGCGGTCGCCAAGACCGCCGTCTCCCCCGAAGTCACCGGCTATATCGTCGATATCTGCCGTACCACCCGCGAATCCCCCTCGCTCTCCCTCGGCGTTTCCCCCCGAGGTGCCACCGCCCTGCTGTCCACGTCACGAGCCTGGGCCTGGCTCACCGGCCGCGACTATGTCACCCCCGACGATGTGAAGGCCCTTGCCCTTCCCACGCTCCGACATCGCGTCCATCTCCGCCCCGAAGCGGAGATGGAAGGAGTCACCGCAGACTCCGTGATCAACGCCGTACTCGCACATCTCCCCGTCCCCCGCTGAGAACGACACCGTGGCCCTCACCGGACGCACTGCCCTCGTCTCCGCATGCGGAGCCCTCTTCGTCGGCTTCGTGCTGCCCAGCTGGCTCGGCATCCTCGTCGTCCAACTCGCCTTGCTGATAGCAATCTTGTGCGATCTCGCGCTCGCCGCGCCAGTGCGAAAGCTCCATTTCACCCGAACCGGTGACACAACCGTTCGACTCATGGGTGAGGCCCACACACACCTCACCCTCACCAACCCGAGCCGCCGCACCCTGCGCGCACAGATCCGTGACGCCTGGCCCCCCAGCTCCTTCCACCCCGGCACGGACATTCCCGCATCCCGTCACACCGTGCGCATCCCCGGCGCCGAACGCCGACGCCTCACCACCTCGCTGCACCCCACCCGACGCGGCGACCATCACGCCGTCCGCGTCACGGTCCGCTCCTACGGCCCGCTCGGCCTGGCCGCACGCCAAGGCAGCCACCACGTCCCCTGGACACTGCGTGTCCTGCCGCCCTTCACCAGCCGCAAGCACCTCCCCGCCAAGCTCGCCCGACTCCGCGAACTCGATGGCCGCACCAGCATTCTGACTCGCGGTGAGGGAACCGAGTTCGACAGCCTCCGCGACTACACGCACGGCGACGACACCCGCTCCATCGACTGGCGCGCCACGGCCCGCCGCCAGCACCTCGCGGTCCGCACCTGGCGCCCCGAACGCGACCGCCGCATCCTGCTCGTCCTGGAGACCGGCCGCACCTCGGCCGGCCGAGTCGGCGACATCCCCCGCCTCGACGCTTCCATGGACGCCGCCCTACTGCTCGGCGCCCTCGCCGCCCGCGCCGGCGACCGCGTCGACCTGCTCGCCTACGACCGCCGGGTGCGCGCCTCCGTACAGGGCCGCACGGCACGTGACCTCCTCCCGGCGCTCACGGATGCGCTGGCTCCCCTGGAGCCCGAGCTGGTCGAGGCCGACGCCCGCGGACTGGCCGCCACCATCCACCGTCACGCCTCGCGCCGGTCCCTCATCGTGCTCTTCACCGGCCTGGACGCAGCACCCGTGGAGGAGGCTCTCCTGCCCGTCCTCCCCGGCCTCACCCAACGCAACGAACTCATCGTCGCGGCCGTGGCCGACCCCCGCATCGAGGAGATGGCCAACGGCCGGCACACCCCCCAGGCCGTCTACGCAGCAGCAGCCGCCGAACAGGCCCGCGCCGCTCGCCGCCACACCGCAGACCGCCTCCGCCACCACGGCATCACGGTCATTGACTCCACCCCGGCCCACCTCGCCCCTGACCTGGCCGACGCGTACCTCACCCTGAAGGCCACCGGCCGCCTCTGAACCCGGCTTGCGCTCGCCTTCCCTCGCCACCCCGGCCTATCTCTCAGGCCCTCTCACGCACGAGCCCCTGCCCCAAACCGCAGAGAAGACAGACTCCCTCTCAAGCGAGGATTGTCATCCCACAGCAGCGTCCAACGCCTGGGCCACATTCCTCCGAGTCTGAGTACTGGCTGCCGCTGCTCGCCAGCTGTCTGTCGAGCACGGCACCAAATGCTCAGGGAGTGTCAGGCCATGACTCCATGCCACTAGGGAAGGGCCATTGAGAGGATCTCTGCCGTAGGGGGCACCGACAGCCGGCAGCGGCTGGCACGAGGAAATCAACGCCCAGCCACTCAGCCCCGCCACGCAACTACCGCGGAACGCAGAAAAGCCCCGCACCATATGGTGCGGGGCTTTCCCACAATGATTGTTCGGCGGCGTCCTACTCTCCCACAGGGTCCCCCCTGCAGTACCATCGGCGCTGAAAGGCTTAGCTTCCGG
>NZ_BMND01000061.1 GCF_014646275.1 Streptomyces kronopolitis | reverse complement strand
CGACGTGCTGCCGCCGGTCGTCACCCGCGCCCTGGCGCGGGCCCGCGGTCGGGCCCGCGGGCACTGAGCCGCCCGGGCCGGGGCCGCACGCCCGCCCCGGCCCGCGCTACCGCGGCACCTGCCCGACCAGGACGAACACATTGGAGCGCAGCAGCATCCCGGCCGGGCGCGGCAGCGGATGGGAGTACGTCCGCCGCACCGCCAGGCCCGCGGAGGCGGCGAAGGCCCGCAGCAGCGCGAAGTCGGTGAAGCGCACCGGGGCGGGGCCGGCCCGGTGCCCGGCCTCCTGCGCGGTGATCAGCAGCACCCCGCCGCCCGGCCGTACGTAGCCGACATAGGCCCGCAGCAGGCTCTCCACCTGTTCGTCGTCCAGGTGCTCCAGGACGTGCGCGGTCAGCAGCGCGTCGAAGGCGCCGGGCCGGGCGTGCGCGCTCGCCAGGAACGCGTCGGCCGTGTAGGCGGTCAGCCCGCGGGCCCGGCAGCGCTCCACCGCCCGCGGGTCGTGGTCCACGCCGACGCTGCCGGGCGCGCAGCGGGCCAGGGTGGCGCCGTCCCCGCAGCCGATCTCCAGCACCCGCCCCTTGCCGATCCGCCGCAGCTGGGTGCGGAACGGGGACCGGGCGGAGCGCGGCCGCGCCGGGCCGCCGGGCTCCGGGTCGGCCGGCAGCCGCGCGGTGGAGGCGGACGGCGCGGTGCCGGCGGGGCGGACCGGGCGCGCGGCCCGGGTGTCCCCGCCGGGCGGCCCGGTGTCGAGGCTGTCGGTGGCGGCGGAGCTGTCGGTTCGGCCGGGCATCGGGTCGCGGTCACCTTCCCTGAAGGAGGAATCGGGCGCACGGAGCGCCGGCGGGCTGTGCAACGGGTCTACGGCATCGGACCCGGCCCGGCACTACGGCGCGCCGACCGCGCGCACCGAACGCCCGCCCGGGAGCAGGCGCCGCTCGCCGCGGCACTCACCCTTTCAGCGCAGATCCGGTGACCGTGCCGCCGCGGGCGAGTTGAACGGACCGGTCGTGTGCATCGCCAGTCCGGAAAGGCGTGGTCCTCGTATGAAGCCCCGGCTCACCGTCGTCGTCCCGGTCCATCGCACCGAGGGGTCCGAGCGCAATCTGGAGGAGTGCCTGGAGTCGGTCGCGGCGCAGACGCTGACCGAACTGGATGTGGTGATGGTGGCCGGCCCGCCCGCGCCGGACGGCCAGGACGGCGCGGCACCGGGCACGCCCGCGGCCGTCGCCCGCCGCTTCGCCGAGCGGGACCCGCGCTTCCGGATCGTCCACCACCCCGGGGGCGAGGCGGCACCCGGCTGCGGCGCGGCCCGCAACACCGGCGTCCGGCAGGCCTATCCGCACACCGCGTACCTGGCCTTCCTCGACGCCGACGACGTGCTGCTGCCGCGCGCCTACGAGGACCTCACCGGCCTGCTGGACAAGTCCGGCGCGGACCTGGCGACCGGCAACGTCTACCGGCTCGGCGCGGCGGGCCGCAGCCAGTGCGCGCACCACCCGGCCGGCCGGGAGACCGCCCTGCGCACCCACATCAGCGAGGACCTCACGCTGCTGTCCGACCACTTCGCCCGCAACAAGGTCTTCCGCCGCACCTTCTGGGACGCCCACGAACTCGCCTTCCCCGAGGGGGAGTTCTGCCATGACGCGGCGGTGACGCTGCCCGCGCACTTCCTCGCCGAGGCCGTCGACGTGCTGCACGAGCACGTCTGCTACTGGCGGCTGCCGGAAGGGCCGGACCGCCACCGCCGGCCCGACGCCCCGGGCGTGCGGGAGCGGTTCGCGGTGGTGGCCGGCATCCGGCGGTTCCTCGACGACCCGGCGCACCCCCGGCTCGGCGCCCACCGGCGCGACTACGACCGCGCGCAGCTCACCGGCGGGCTGCTCGACCTGGTCGACGCGCTGCCGGGGGCCTCGCCCGAGGTCCGCACCGCGTTCCTGGACTGCGCCCGCGACTTCCTCGCCGGCGTCGACCCGCGGCTGTTCCGCACGCTCCCCGTGGAGCTGCGGATGCGCTGGTACCTGATCCGCACCGGACGGCTGACCGGTCTGCTGGCGCTGCTCGGCCACGAGGCGCGCAACCCGGGCGGGTTCACCGTCGCCGGGCCGCCGCTGCGCAAGCGGGCGGTGCTGCCGCTGACGCCGCCGCTGGAGCTGCCGCCCGGCGTGACCCGGCTGGAGCGCGCCGACTTCCCCGTCCGCGCCCGGGTCGTCGCGGCGTCGTGGCAGGACGGCGCGCTGGTGCTGCGCGGCTACGCCTACCTCCGCAACCTGGGCGCTCCGGCCCGGCACAGCTACCTCAGGACGGCGGTGCTCTCGTGCGGGCGGCGGCGGGTGCTGCTGCCGCTGCGGCCGGTCCTGATGCCGGCGGCGACCGCCGAGTCCGGTCAGGAGCAGCACTGCTACGACTGGTCGGGCTTCGAGGTGCGGATCGACCCGGCCCGGCTGCGCAGGGGCGGGCGCTGGGAGGAGGGCGAGTGGACGGTCGGGGTGGTGCTGGCGTCGGCGGGGGTGCTGCGGACCGCGCCGCTGGCCGCGCCCGAGACCGGTTCGGGCGCCGCGCCGTGCGCCCATGAGGTGGCCGGGGACGGCGCGGGGGACGGCGTGCGGATCACGCCCCGGTACGCGGACGGGCGGCTGCGGCTGTCGGTGGCCCGCCGCACCCGGTGGCTGGCCGGCCGGCACGCGGCGGCGGCCGGGACCCTGGACCTGGCCGTCACCGCGCCCGGCCCGGCGCCCGCCGCGCTGCGAGTGACCCACCGGGAGACCGGCACGGTGGTGTCGTTCCCGGTGGAGACGGAGCCGCCGGCCCTCGCGGGGGCGGACGCGGCGCCGCCCGCCGGTGGACGCCGCTCCCCCGCCGGCCGGCTGACCTTCCGCATCCGGCTCGACGCCCTGGCCGCCGCGCGCCCCACCCGGGACGGGGCGCCGCGGGCCATCGCGCCGGCGCACACCGTCAGCTGGGTGCCGGAGCTGGTGCTGCCCGGCGGCGGCACCGACCCGATCGCCTGCGACCCGTGGCTCGCCCCGCTCTCCTGCCCGCTCCCGCACGGCCGCGAGCTGATCGTCGCGGCCACCCCGGCCGGCGACCTGGTGCTGCACGACCGGGTCCCGCAGCCGTACCTGGACCGGGCCCTGTGGCGCCCGGACGGCACCCTGCTGGTGGCGGGCCGGCTGCCGGACGCCGCGCCGCACGCCACCGAACTGGTCCTCAAGCACGCCGCCCACGCCACCGAGCTGGCCTTCCCCGCCACCCACGACGACGGCCGCTTCCACTGCGCGCTGCCGCTGGGCGCGCTGCCCTCGCTCGCCGGGACGGTGCCGCTGCGCGAGGGCCGCTGGACGCTGCACCTGCGCGAACAGGGCGCGCCCGGCTCCCCGCTGGACGCCCCGGTGCGCTGCGCGCCCACCGTCCTGGACGGGCTGCCGGCCGGCCGCACGGTCCGCGGCAAGCCGCTCACCCTCGACCGGCACCGGCACGACGAGGCCCTCGTCACGGCGGGCCCCGCGCTGCCCGCCCCCGACCGCGGCCCCTACCGCCGCCGGATGCTGCGCGAACAGCACTACGCGCTGCACCGCTCCCGTCCGCTGCGCGACACCGTCCTCTACAGCAGCTTCGGCGGGCGCGCGTACGGGGACTCGCCGCGCGCGGTGCACGAGGAGCTGGTCCGCCGGGACCTGGACGCGGAGCACCTGTGGGCGGTGCGCGACGCCCAGAGCGCGGTGCCGGACACGGCCCGGGCGGTGCTCGTGGGCAGCGCCGAGTGGCACGGCGCGCTGGCGCACAGCCGCTGGGTGGTCACCAACACCCATCTGCCGCGCTGGTTCACCCGGCGCGGCGGCCAGCGCATCATCCAGACCTGGCACGGCACCCCGCTCAAGCGGATCGGCGCCGATCTGACCGGCACCCTGTGCGCGGGGTTGGCGCATCTGGCGCCGCGGCCGCGGGTGAGCCGGCAGTGGAGCGTGCTGCTGTCGCCCAACGCCCACAGCACCCCGGTGCTGCGCTCCGCGCTCGGCTACTCCGGCCGCCTGGTGGAGACCGGGCTGCCGCGCACCGACGCGCTCTTCGCGCCCGACCGCGACCGGATCGCGGCCGCGGTGCGCGCCCGGCTGGGCATCGAGCCCGGCCGGAGGGTCGTGCTGTACGCGCCGACCCCGCGCGACGACCTGGCCTACGACGCCGGGCACCACCGGCTGCACCTGCCGCTCGACCTGGACCTGGCCCGGCGGGAGCTGGCCGACGACCACGTGCTGCTGGTCCGCGGCCATCCGCTGGTCGCCGACCGGCTGCCCGCCCACCACGCGCCCTTCGCCCTGGACGTCTCCGCGCACCCCGACGCCACCGAGCTGCTGCTGGCCGCGGACGTGCTGGTGACCGACTACTCGTCGCTGGCCGTCGACTTCGCCAACACCGGCCGCCCGATGCTCTTCCTCACCCCGGACCTGCCGCACTACCGCGACACCCTGCGCGGCTTCACCCTCGACTTCGAGGCGCGGGCGCCGGGGCCGCTGCTCACCGATACCGGTGAACTGATCGACGCGCTGGGCGACTTGACGGCGATCGCCGCGGCGGGCGCGGAGGCCTACGCGGATTTCCGGGAGGCCTTCTGCCACCGGGACGACGGCGGGGCGGCCGGCCGGGTCGCGGATCTGATGGAGCGGTGAGCGCGGGCCCGGTCCGCCGCAAGGTGGTGGCGTGCGGATCGGCATCGTGCGGCGCTCGCGTCGTTACAGCATGTGCAGGTCCTCTTACGGGCCCTGCACACCTCAAGCCCCGACTTCCGCCGGGTAAGAAGACGGCAAGACGGCGGAAAAGCGGAGCGGCGGGTGCAACCGCTCGACGGGATTCGCCCTCTGAACCATCGGAAATGGGTTCGGATCCCGCTCGGGCCACGAGATGCTGTCGACACGAAATGTAGATTCAGTGACTGTGAAAGAAGCCCTGGAGCCGCTGCCGGCGGGGCCCACCATCACGCCATCCGCGCAGGTCAGCATCGTCGTCATCGCCTTCAACGACGTCGCTCACGTCTGCGACGCGGTGCGCTCCGCACTCGCGCAGGGCGACACGGTCACCGAAGTGATCGCGGTGAACGACGCCTCCACCGACGGAACCGGCGCCGCCCTCGACGCCCTCGCCCACGGCACACCGCGGCTGCGCGTCCTGCACCGCGAGCGCAACAGCGGCGGCTGCGGCACCCCGCGCAACGACGGGCTGCGCGCCGCCACCGGGCGCTTCGTGATGTTCCTGGACAGCGACGACGTTTTGCCGCCGGGCGCGGTCCGGGCGCTGCTGTCCGCCGCGCTGGAGCACGACGCCCCGGTCGCGGCCGGCGCCTGCGTGCGCCGTGAGCTGCCCGCGCGCCGCGACGTCCCCTGGCAGCCCGCGCTCTACCGCGAGCCGGCCGTGCACGACTCCGCCGAGGCCAGCCCCCAGCTGGTCCGCGACACCCTCTGCGTCAACAAGCTCTACGCACGCGCCTTCCTGGACGAGCACGGCATCACCTTCCCCGAGGGCCGCTTCACCTACGAGGACTTCGTCTTCACCGCGCGGGTGCTGGCCGCCGACCCGCGGATCGCGACCGTCCCGGACCGCGTCTACATCTGGCATGTGCGCCGCTCGGCCGCCAAGCAGTCGATCTCGCTGGACCGCACGGACGTCGCCAACTGGCAGGCCCGGATCGCGGCGCACCGCGCCAGCGTGCAGATCTTCAAGGACGCCGGCCTCAAGGCGCTGGCGCACGCCGCGAGCACCAAGTTCCTCGACCACGACCTGCGGATGTACGTCCGCGAGCTGCACACCCGCGGCGCCGATTACCGCGCCGAGTGGTGGAGCCTGGCCCGCGACTACCTCGCCGGGTTCGAGGAGGCCGATCTGCGGGCGGCCCGCGCCCCGGCCCGCTGGCTGGCCCGCGTCGTGGTGGCCTCCCCCGCCCCGCGGGACCTGGACCGGCTGACCCAGCTGGCGGCCCGCCCCGGCCGGCTGCTGCCGCCGTACGCGGAGGTCGACGGCCGTGCGGTGTGGTCCCTGGACCTGCCCGACGTCGAGCTGGACGCGATCGGCAGCAAGCCGACGCACCGGCTGCCGGTGACCATCGACGCCGAGCCCTGCGTCACCGGCCGCGGGGTGCTGCGGCTGCGGATACACGATCTGTACGGGCGGCTGGCGGCGGCCGGTCCGCAGAGCATCGACATCGAGCTGCACCGCCGCCGCGACGAGCGCCGCGGCCCGGTGCACACCGCCGCGCTCACCCGCGCGGCCCCGACCGCCGACGGCTCGCACGCCTGCTGGACCGCCGAGGTCGCGCTGGACCTCGACGCGCTGGTCGAACCGGGCGCAGCCGGCGCCGACCCCGAGCCGTGGGACCTGATGGCGCAGGTCAGCTGCGTGAACGGGGCCGGTTTCCGCGCCTCGCTGCGGGCCAAGGGCCCGGGACTGCGGCGCCGGGTGCTGCTCAGCCGGCGGCATCTGGTCCTGCTGGTGCAGCCGTACGCGACGACCGGCGGGGCGCTGTCGCTGCGGGTCGCCTCGGGGGTGCGCAGCGTCTGGCGGATCGCCGCCCGGCGGCTGCGCCGCTGACCGCCGCGGCCCGCTCCTCCTCCCTGTCGGACCCCGAGCCTAGGATTGGCGCTATGTCTTACTTGATCACGGGTGGTGCCGGATACATCGGCTCCCATGTCGTTAGGGCCCTGCGCCAGGCGGGCGAGTCGGTCGTCGTGCTCGACGACCTGACGTCGGGCGTGGCCGCCCGGATCCCGGAGGGCGTCCCGCTGGTCGTGGGCTCCACCCTCGACCGCGCGCTGCTCGACGAGACCCTCGCCGGGCACGGCGTCACCGATGTCGTGCATCTGGCCGCCAAGAAGCAGGTCGGCGAGTCCGTCGAGATGCCGCTGCTCTACTACCGCGAGAACGTCCAGGGTCTGCACACGCTGCTGGAGGCGATGGCCGCGGGCGGCGTGGGCCGCCTGGTCTTCTCCTCCTCGGCCGCGGTCTACGGCATGCCCGATGTCGACCTGGTCACCGAGGACACCCCCTGTGTGCCGATCAACCCGTACGGCGAGACCAAGCTCGTCGGCGAGTGGATGGCCCGTGCGGTGGGCGCGGCGCACGGCATCAGCACGGCCTGCCTGCGCTACTTCAACGTCGCCGGCGCGGCCGCCCCCGAGCTGGCCGACACGGGCGTCTTCAACATCGTCCCGATGGTCTTCGAGCGGCTCACCGAGGGCGCCGCGCCGCGCATCTTCGGCGACGACTACGACACCCCGGACGGCACCTGCATCCGCGACTACATCCATGTCGCCGATCTCGCCGAGGCCCATGTGGCGGCCGCCCGCAAGCTCGCCGAGCCGGGTCCGGTGCGCGATCTGACCCTCAACATCGGCCGCGGCGAGGGCGTGTCGGTGCGCGAGATGATCGACCTGATCACCGAGATCACCGGCCGCGCCGGCGTCACCGCCGAGGTCACCCCGCGCCGGGCGGGCGACCCGGCCCGGGTGGTCGCGGCCGCCGACCGGATCACCGCCGAGCTGGGCTGGAAGGCCCGGCACGACGTCCGCGACATGATCACCTCGGCCTGGACGGGCTGGCAGCACCACCACGCGCAGGCCTGACCGGCACCCGCCGTCCGCCGCGGCCGGGCAGGGGCGCGACGCCCCCGCCCGGCCGCGCCGCGTCAGCGCAGCGGGTGCGAGGTCCGGCCGGACGCCTCGTCGATCTCGTCGTGGGCCTTGGTCAGCAGCTTCATCGCCAGCTCGTTGAGCGCGCGGGCGCCGGCGACCTCCTCGCCGACCCTCGGCTGGTTCGAGTCGGCGGGGTGCCGGCTGGTGTGGCCGTGGGCCCGTACCTCGCTCCCGTCGGGGAGCCGGACCAGGGCCGCGGCGCGGGTGCGGTGGGCATCCTCGTCGAACTCCAGCTCGACGTGCCATCCGACAACGGTCTGCAGCATCACGATCACCTCCGGAACCGCTGTTTCCAGCGTGCGCCCGCCGCCGCGCGCGTGCACGGCGTGCCGCCGCGACGGCCCGGGCGTCGCCCGGCGCTCCCCGGTCAGCGGCGGAAGCGGCGCAGCGCGCGCCGGAGCCTCGCCCGGGTGCCGGAGGGCGGCACGGTGAGGGTCAGCGGGTCCGCGGCGCCGGGCGGGGCGGCGGCCGGGCGGACCGGCAGCTCGCGGCGGAGCGGGCCCGCGGTCACCCGCAGGACCACCCGCCAGGTGCCCGGGGGCCCGCCGCGCAGCAGGGAGCGCACGGTGTAGTGGTCGCCGGCCTCCCGGACGGCCGTGGTGCGCAGCGCCACCGTGCGCGCCCCGTCGACCAGGAGCAGCCGCAGCTCGGCGTCCACGGGGCAGCCGGGCAGGGTGAGGTGCGCGGTGAGGGTGGCACGGCCGGAGCGGGTGGCGTCCGCGGTGCCGCGCAGGTCCGCGCCGAGCGGCCGGCTCACCTTGTCGCGGCCCAGGTCGAGGTGGAGATGGCCGTGCGGCCGGGAGAGGAAGAGCGCGGCGACGGCGGGGCCCGCGGGACCGCGGCCGGCGATCCGCGGGGCGAAGTCCGGGCCGCCGTCCCCGTCCTCGGGGACCAGCCAGGCCTCCCGGCGCAGCGCGGGCCCGCCCGCGCCGCCGGTGCCGTACGCGGTGAGCGCCAGCTTGAAGCCCCAGGTGCCGTCGGGCAGCGGCCCGCCGTCCGCGGCGGTCGCCGGGTCGACGGCGGCCCGCCAGGCGCCGTCCTCGTAGCGGGCCGGGACGCGGTGGGTGGTGCTGCCGCGGCGCAGCAGCAGCTCGGCGCCGTCGCCGCCGAGCGGGGGGAGCGTGGCGGTGCCCCGCAGGTGCAGGACGCCGCCCACCCAGTGCGGGTGGTCCAGCCGCTGTCGCAGCACCACGCGGTCGGTGAGGTCGTAGCAGGCGTCGGGGACCTCGCGCCGCGGGTCGCGGAAGTAGGGGTAGCCGGCGTACACGCGCCCGTCGTCGTCGAGGTGCGGCGGGCCCGGCCGGGTCTCGGTGTCGGCCCGGACGACGGCCGTCAGCTCCTCGTCGAGCCCGGCGCGCAGGCAGTGGGCGCGCAGCCGCAGGCCGGGCGGCAGGGCGGCGCGCACCCGGTCGGTGAGGTACTGCGCGACGAGCGGGCGGGCGGCGGCGGCCATCGCCCGGCGGCCGGCTCCGTCGCGGCCGAGGTAGGAGGCCCCGAAGGGCATGAGTATCTCGCCGTGGAAGTGCCGGACCATCAGCTTGTCGCGGTCGGGGCCGGGCGGGACCTCGGCGGCGACCCGTTCGAGCACGGTGCCGATGTAGTCGAGGTACTCGCACCAGTCGATGTCCTGGCGGGTGGCGTTGCTGTTGTCCTCGCGTCCGTGCAGGTAGTAGCAGGTGCGGTCGGCGAAGACGGAGACCACCTCGGCGCGCAGCAGCGCGGTGATGCCGAACGGCAGGTCCTCGGCCAGCAGCCGGCCCTCGACGAAGCGCAGCCGGTGCCGTTCGACGAAGGAGCGGCGGAAGAGCTTGTAGGCGGCCAGCGACCAGTAGACCGGGGAGTCGAAGACGGAGACCTCCTCGCTGGTGGTGCGCAGGTCGACGGGGGCCGCGCGGCCATCGGCGCCGGCTATCCGGCCGTAGACGACGTCCGAGCCGTTTTTCTGGGCCGTACGGGTGAGCCAGTAGAGCGCCTCGGTGTCGAGGCGGTCGTCGGAGTCGAGGAAGAAGACGTAGTCGCCGGTGGCCCGGTCCAGACCGGCGTTGCGCGGCCGTCCTGCGCCGCCGGAGGCCTCCTGGCGCAGCACGGTCAGGTTGGCGTGGCGGCGGGCCTGCTCGGCCAGCCACTCCGCGCTGCCGTCGGTGGAGCCGTCGTCGACCGCGATCACCTCGATCCGCCGCTGGTCCAGCGTCTGCGCGAAGACGGAGCCGAGGCTGCGGTCGAGGTAGCGCCGGGTGTTGTGCACCGGCACGATCACGGAGACGGTCGGCGCCGCGCCGTGGGGTCCGGTGGGGGCCCGGGTCGCGAGGTCGTCAGAAGCGGGCACCGTGCCCTCCGTTCATTTCCGCAATCCCTCGAAAGACCCGGCGTCCCAGCCGAGCAAAAGGGACTATTAAGACATATAACGTGGGGTGAACGTTCGCCGATCGTGGAGGAGTGCCGGTGGCTCCGACGCCCGCCACCCCACAAGAGGCGGTCCGGCCCCAGGAGGTTGCCCGGCCCCTTCCCCGAAGGGAACACCCGTACGCGGTGCGCGGGGCCCTCGCGCGGCTGGCGGCCCCCGGGCTCGCGGCGGCGCTGTCCATGGGCGCCTACTGCCTCGGGCTCGCCCTCTGCGGCAGCTACCCCTTCGGCCCGCGCTCCCGCGCCGTCAACGACCTGGGCAACCAGTTCGTGCCCTTCCACGTCCGGCTGTGGGACCTGCTGCACGGCGCCACCGGCGGCGATCTGTTCTTCAACTGGGGCAGCGGCTACGGCGTCCCCTTCCTCGCCGACTTCTTCACCTATCTGATGAACCCGTTCTCCTGGCTCGTCGGACTCTTCCCCCGCGCCCTGGCCGACCTGCCGGTCTTCCTGGTCACCCTGCTCAGCATCGGCCTGGGCAGCGCGCTGATGACCGTCCTGCTGGGCCGGCTGCGGCCGGGCTCCGGGGTGCTGCGGGCGCTGCTGGCGACCGGCTACGGGCTGTGCGCCTGGGTGCTGAACGACGGGTTCGCCGACCCGATGTGGATGTGGGGCCTGGTCGCGCTGCCGCTGACCGGGATCGCCGCGGACTGGTGCCTGCGCCGCACCCGCTGGGTGGCCGGCACCCTGCTGGTCGCCCTGGCCTGGGCGGGCAACTTCTACACGGCGGCGATGGCGACCCTGGCCACCGCGCTGGTGCTGGGCCTGCGGCTGCTGACGGCCACCGGGACGCCGCGCGGCGACCGGCTGCGGGCGGCGGGCCGCGCCGCCTCGATGGCGCTGACCGGCATCCTGCTCGCCGCGCCCGTGCTGACCGTCACCTTCGCGGCCAGCCGCGCCGCCCAGCCGGCTCCCCCGGTGGCCTACCCCGGCCGGCCCTCCGTCCTCCTCCAGCTGTCGCAGCTGCTGCCCGGCGGCCACGACGGGGTGCCGGCCCCGAACCTCTTCATCGGGGTGCCCGGGCTGCTGCTGGTGGCCGCCTTCCCGTTCGTGCGCGCGATCCCGCCGCGGGTGCGCCTGGGCTGGTACGCGCTGGCGGCCGGGGTCGCCTGGTCGTTCGTCCAGGAGCCGACGATCCTGCTGTGGCACGGCTTCGCGCTGCCCAACGGCAGCCCCTACCGCGCCGCCTTCGTGCTCAGCGGGATCCTCGTGATGATCTCCTGGCTCGCGCTGGCGCACCGCCCGCGGCCCGGCGAACTGGCCGCAGGCGCGGGGCTGGTCGCCGCGCTGGCCTGGCTCTGCCGCCACCAGGGAGCGGTCGGCACCGCCACCTGGATCCTGGTGGCCGGCGGCGGCACCGCGGCCCTCCTGGCCCTGGCCGCGCTCGGCGCGCCGCCGGGCGGCCGCGCCCGCCGGGCCGCCACCACCGCGCTGGCCGGCACCGTCCTGCTCGGCTCGGCGTACACGGTGTTCTCGGTGACGGCGGCACGGGACCGGATCCCCTGGTTCCGGCCCAAGATCACGCTGACCGGGGCGTCGCTGGCGGCCCGGGACGCGCTGGCCGCCCGCGACGACTGGCCCCGCTCGCGCACCGATCCGGGCCCGCACGAGTTCGCCAACAACGACCCGCTGCTGCTCGGCGGCGAGGGCGGCGCCTACTACAGCAGCTACGTCCCCGCGGCCACCGCCCGCACCCTGCAACGCCTGGGCGCCGGGTGGTACATGAGGGGCCGCCACACCCTCAGCTTCGAGGACCCGGCGGGCCAGGCGGTCATGGGCGTCGGCGGCTTCCTGTCCCCGGTGCCGCACCGCCGCACCCGCTTCGTCCCGCACCGCGCGCACCCGGCCCCGCTGCTGACCGTCCGCGACGCGCTCCCGCCCGCGGCCCCCGGGGAGACCGTCTTCGCCCGCCAGGAGCGGGCGCTGGGCGCGGCCGTCTACGAGGTGCCGGCGCTGACCCCCGCGGCGGGCGCGGCCGCCGAGCCCGTCCGCGGCGGCTGGCTGCTGCGCCCGGCACGGCCGCCCGGCGCACCGCCGGCGGGCCCGAGCGGCCCGGGGACCACCTTCACCGCGCACTGCACCCCCGGCAGCACCGCCGTGTGGTCGGCGCCGTGGTTCTCCGGGCGCATCAGCGGGCTGGGCGGGCACAGCACGGGGATCGGCCGCGCCGAGGTCACCGCCAATCCGGTGCGGACGCTGGGCCGGGTGCCCGCGGACGGCAGGGTGGCGGTGCGCTTCACCGGCCGCGGGCCGCAGCGCGTCCCCGGGCACGCCGTCGGCTGCCTGTCCCCGCGGCGGCTGACCGCGGCGGTGGACGCGCTGCGCGCCCGGGGCCCGGTGGCGCTGTCCGCCCGCGGCCACCGGCTGACGGCCCGGCGGCGGCCGGGCAGCCGGCGCAGCGCGGTGCTGGCGCTCCCGGCGGTCGCGGGGTGGGGCTGTTCGGTGGACGGCGGCCCGCGCCGCGCGCCGCACTCGTTCGCCGGTCTGGCGGCCGTCCCACTGGGCACGGGGGCCTCCCGGCTGTCGTGCTCCTACCGGCCGCCGGGCCTCACGGCGGGGCTGGCGGCGAGCGCGGCGGCGGCGCTGGCGCTCGCCGCGGTGGCCGCGGCCGGGGCGGTCCGGGGCCGACGGCGCGTCACACCAGCACGCCGCTCGAATCGTGACATTCCCACAGATTTGTAGAATCAGCCTTCAGGGGACGGCGTCCGCGCCGTCCGCTGCCCCCGGCGAAAAGGCCTGCTCATGAAGCTCTCCATCGTCGTCCCCTGCTACAACGAAGAGGCCGTGCTGAGCCACTTCGACGCCACGATCCGCGCGGTCCTCGCCGGGCTCGCCGTCGAGTACGAACTCTGCTACGTCGACGACGGCAGCGCCGACGGCACCCTGGCCCGGCTGCGCAGCCTCGCCCAGCAGCACCGCGGCACCACCCGCTACCTCTCCTTCAGCCGCAACTTCGGCAAGGAGCCCGCCATACTGGCCGGCCTGCGGGCGGCCGACGGCGACGCGGTGATCCTCATGGACGCCGACCTCCAGCACCCGCCCGCGCTCATCGAGAAGATGCTCGACCTCTACCAGCTCGGCCACGACCAGGTCGTCGCCAAGCGCACCCGGCACGGCGACCGGCGGCTGCGGTCCGCGCTGAGCAGGCTCTACTACCGCGCCGTCAACAGATGGGTGGACGTCGAACTCACCGACGGCGTCGGCGACTTCCGGCTGCTGTCGCGCACCGCCGTGGACGCCCTGCTCTCGCTGCCGGAGTACAACCGCTTCTCCAAGGGCCTGTTCTCCTGGATCGGCTTCGACACGGTCACCTTCGACTACCGCAACGCCGCCCGGGAGGCGGGCGAGACCAAGTGGCACCTCGGCGCGCTGGTCAACTACGGCATCGACGGCATGCTGTCCTTCAACTGCCGCCCGCTGCGGCTGGCCATCTACGCCGGGCTCGGGCTGGCCTCGCTCGCCGCCCTCTACACCCTGTGGATCATCGGCGCGGCGCTGGTCGGCGGGGTCACCGCGCCGGGCTATGTGACGCTGGTGGCCATCATCGTCGGCCTGGGCGGGCTGCAGATGGTGATGCTCGGACTGATCGGCGAGTACATCGGACGGATCTACTACGAGGCCAAACGGCGGCCGCACTTCCTGGTCAAGGAGAGCAACACCGCCGCCCCCGCGCCCGCCCCCGCGGACGCCGCCCCCGCCGGCTCCCGGGCCGGCTGATGCGCGCGCTGCCGGCGCTCGCCCCCTGGGGCCAGCTGGTGCGCTTCGCCGCCGTCGGCGGGGTCAACACCCTGACGTTCTACGCCTGTTACCTGCCGCTGCGCCGGACGCTGCCGTACTTCGCGGCCTACACCGGCGCCTTCGCGCTGAGCATGCTCGGCTCGTTCCTGCTGAACACCTACTTCACCTACCGCACCCGGCCGACCTGGAAGAAGTTCCTGCTCTTCCCGCTGACCCAGGTCACCAACTACCTGGCGCAGAACGTGGGGCTGGTGGCGCTGGTGAGCTGGTGCGGGCTGAACACCGCGGTGGCGCCGCTGGCGGCGGCGCTGCTCGCCCTCCCGTTCACCTTCCTGGTCTCCCGCCGCATCCTGCGCCCGCCCGCCCGGACCGCTCAGCCGCCGCTGCGCTCCGGCGGACGGGTCTGAGCCCGCCAGCCCCCGAACGGCGCACGCGGCCCGAGCCCGCTCTGCCGGGCGGTGTACAGCCGGCCGTCGGTGCCCAGCGCGACCACCACCGCGCGCCCGGTGGCGTCCTGGGCGACCCCGGCCGCCGCCGAATGCGCCACCCGGCCCCGCTGCCAGGGCCCGGGACCGTCCTGCGCCATCGCCACCCGCACCTCGCCGGCGTCGTCGCGGGCCGCGAGCACCATCCGGTCCGCGCCGCCGGCCGGGGCCGCCGCCACCCGCCCGTACCCGCCGACCGCCGCGCAGCGCGCCGCCACCCGCCAGCCGCCGATCCTGCGCGGCCGCTCCGCGATCAGCACCTGGGCGGTGCCCGCGCGCCGGAAGACGGCCCGCACCACGCCGTCGGCCAGCGGGACGAGGCTGACCGGGCCGGCCGGCTGCGGCAGTCCGGTGGCCGCGGCCGGCCGCGGCAGCCCCCCGGCCTCCTTGGACACCCAGTGCACCACCGTCCCGGCGCTCGGCGCGGCCAGATGGACCAGCCCGTCGGAGTCCATGCAGGCGTCCAGCCCGTCGGTGATCCGCGGCGACGCCTGGAGCGTGCTGACCGTGCCCTCCAGCCGCTGCCACGGCGAGAAGCCGCCATCCGGGCGGCCGCCGCGGTGGGCGAGGGTGCCGTCCCAGGTCCGTACGAAGACGTGCACCGTGCCGTCCGGGGTGGCCACCGCCGCCGGGAAGCCGGTCTCCAGCGAGCGGACCGGGTCCGCGTCCGGGGCCCCCAGCGACTCCCAGTCCGCGAAGACGGGTACCCCGTCGCGGCCGGTGCCGGTCTGCTGCGCGGTCAGCAGCTCCCGGTAATGGCCGGTGTGACGGCCCGGCAGCACGGTGCGCGAGGCGAACAGCTGGAGCGTGCCGTCCGGGCGGCGCGCCACATGGATCTGCCCCTGCAACCGCCCCCCGCCGACCGGCACCGGCGCCCCGAAGCTGCCGCTGCCCGGCCGGGTCTCGGCCCAGCAGTACGCCCGGCCGCCCAGGACCGCGAAGGCGGCGAGCCGGCCGTCCTGCGCCGGGCGGAGCCAGGCGTTCGAGCCGGGCGCCCGCAGCCGGGTGCCGCGGGTCCAGTGGCGCGCGACGCCGCTGAGCGCCCCGCCGCCCACCTTGCGGTCGCCGCAGCCGGCCGGGTCGCCGCAGGCGCGGTGGTCGGCCCAGCCGTAGACCGACAGCAGCGCGGCCTTGCGGCGGGTGGTGCGCGGGTCGAGGTCGTCCGGCAGCACCCCGGACTCGTAGCCGAGGTAGTTCTCCACGACCGGGGGCCGGCCGCGGTCGGTGTAGGCGGCCAGCGCGGCCTCGGCGAAGTAGGCGGAGGCGGTGTGGTCCTGGTGGTCGTAGTAGCGCGGCCCGGCCAGCCGGGGGTCGCGGTCCGCGGTGGCCGGCGGCCGCCTGCGCGCGTGCACCGCGTTGGGGTCCAGGGTCCGTACGACCGTGGGCCGGGCCCGGTCGAGCACCGCCACCAGGGTCCGGACGACCTGCTCGCGGGTGTAGTGGTACTGCCGCCGTACGGGGGTGCCGGCGGGGCGCAGCGTGGGCAGGGTGGCGGCAGCCCCCAGCCACAGGCCGCGCAGGCTGATCGTGCGGGCCTGCCAGACGGCCCGGGACTCCACCAGCTCCAGGAAGATCAGCTGGTGCTGCGGGGCGTCGTGCAGCGTCTGGACCTCCACCTCGAAGCCGGGGAGCAGGGAGCGGGCCGCGACGTCCCAGCGGGCGGCCGGGCTGCCGGTGGCCATCACGGCGTGCGCGGCCCGCAGCCCGTTGGCCCGCGCCCGGGCGAAGGCGGACCGGTCGACCGGGACCCGGCCGGGGTCGGGGGCGCGGCGGCTGACGTTGTGGCCGTCGGCCTCGCCGCCCGTGAGGCAGACGGTGACCGAGCGCGCCCCGCTGCGCAGGGACTGCTCCAGGTCGGGGTTCATGAAGAACAGGCCGTCGTCGGCGTGCGCGACGATGTGCACGAAGGACTGGTCGGCCGGGGCCACCAGGGAGCGCCCCGAGCCCGCCGGCCCGGCCGTGCGGGAGGCGTCGTCCGAGCGCCATGCCCAGACGCCGGCGCCCGCCGTCGCGGCGAGCAGGCCGCCACCGGTGACCTGAAGGAGCCGGCGGCGGGAGACGGGGGGCGGGTGCGCGGGTGACACACCCTCAGTATTCGGTCACCCGGGAGTTCCCGCCCGCCCGGAAATACCCCGCTTCACCAGGTATGTGACGGGGCCCATGGAACTTTGAGATGACGAAGAACAACCTTTTCGAGTGAACAGCTGTCGTACGACTGACGACGTGAGAGGCCCTTTGCGGCGATTTCCGCTGTCTGTAGTCAGCTCATCACGAGGAGTGGCCCCGCATGTCCGAGACAGGCCTTGACGCCGTACCCCGGTTCAGCATCATCGTCCCCGTGTTCCGCGTGCAGGGATTTCTGCGCGCGTGCCTGGACTCGGTGCTGGCCCAGGAGTTCACGGACTTCGAGCTGATCGCCGTCGACGACTGCTCCCCCGACCACAGCGGCGCCATCCTCGACGAGTACGCCGCCCGCGACCCCCGCGTCCGGGTCCGCCACCTGTCGCAGAACGCGGGACTCGGCCCGGCCCGCAACGCCGGCCTGGAGCGGGCCCGCGGCGACTACGTCCTCTTCCTCGACAGCGACGACACCCTCACCCCCGGCGCGCTCGGCGCCCTGGCCGACCGGCTGGCCGCCACCGCCGAACCCGAGATCCTGATCTTCGACTACGCCCGCACCTACTGGGACGGCGCCACCCGCCGCAACACGCTGTCAGGGCTGCTCGACGAGTCCGGCGCGCCGGTCTTCCCGCTGGCCGAGCGCCCCCGGCTGCTCGACCTGCTGCAGATCGTCTGGAACAAGGCCTACCGCCGCGACTTCGTCGAGGAGCACGGCTTCACCTTCCCGCCGGGCTACTACGAGGACGCCCCCTGGACGTTCTGCACCCTGATCACCGCACAGCGGATCGCCGTCCTGGACCGGGTCTGCCTGCACTACCGCCAGCGCCGCCAGGGCGGCAACATCCTGCGCACCACCAGCCGCAAGCACTTCGACGTCTTCGACCAGTACGCGCGGGTCTTCGCCCACCTCGACGCGCACCCCGAGCTGGCGCGCTGGCGCCCGCACATGTTCCGCAAGATGGTCGACCACTACCTGACCGTCCTGGACAAGCCCGGCCGGCTGCCGCGCGGCGCCACCGCCGAGTTCTTCCACCGCGCCGCCCGCGACTACCGGCTGCGGATACCGGCCGGCTTCGTGCGCCCCGGCGGACCGGCCGGCGGCAAGTACGCGCTGCTCGCCAGGGACGCCTACCCGGCGCTGGCCGGCCTCAAGGCCGCCGGCAAGGTGCGGCGCACGGTGCGCAAGCACGCCGGCAAGCGGGTCCGGCAGGCCAAGCGCAAGGCCGTGGACCTGCGCTACCGGGCGCTGCTGCGCCGCCCGCTGGACGAGAACCTCGCGGTCTACTCCGCCTACTGGAACCGGCTGCCGGCCTGCAACCCGCTGGCGGTCTACGAGAAGGCCAAGGAGCTGGCGCCCGGGGTGCACGGCGTCTGGGTCGTCAAGAAGCAGCTCGCCGAGGCCGGCGCGGTCCCGGCCGGCATCGACCACGTCGTGCTGAACTCGCCGCGCTACTGGGAGGTGATGGCCCGCGCCAAGTACCTCGTCAACAACGTCAACTTCGCGGACGGCGTGGTCAAGCGCGAGGGCCAGATCCATCTCCAGACCCACCACGGCACCCCGCTGAAGTCCATGGGCACCGACCAGAAGCGCTACCCGGCCGCCGCCAAGGGCATGAGCTTCCGCAAGCTGCTGGCCCGCGCCGACCGCTGGGACTTCTCGCTCTCCGCCAACCAGCACACCACCGAGCAGTGGGAGCGGGTCTACCCCTGCGGCTTCGAGTCGGTGAACGCGGGCTACCCCCGCAACGACGCCTACTACCGGGCCACCGGCCGAGACGTCCTGGACATCCGCGCCCGGCTGGGCATCGCGCCCGGGAAGATCGCGGTCCTCTACGCCCCGACCATGCGCGACTACCAGGTCGGCTACGTCCCCCGGCTCGACCTGGAGAAGCTCTCCCGCGGGCTGGGCGAGGACGTCGTCCTGCTGGTGCGCACCCACTACTTCTACGACCGCGACACCCGCCTCCAGGCACTCCAGGAGCGCGGCGCGCTGATCGACGTCTCCGGCCACCCGGTCGTCGAGGAGCTGTGCCTGGCCGCCGACGCCCTGGTCACCGACTATTCGTCGATCATGTTCGACTACGCCAACCTCGACCGGCCGATCGTCACCTACGCCGACGACTGGGATACCTACGTCCGCTCCCGCGGCGTCACCTTCGACCTGCTCTCGGGACGGCCCGGCGACACCCCGGGGGCGATCGCCACCGACGAGGACGAGCTGATCGAGGTGTTCCGCAGCGGCCGCTGGGACGACCAGGCGGCAGCCGAGCTGCGCGCCGCGTTCCGGGCCCGGTTCTGCCAGTGGGACGACGGGCACGCCGCCGAGCGGGTCGTCCGCCGGGTCTTCCTGGGCCAGGAGGCGGTGCCGGCCCCGCTGCCGCCGGCCGCGCGCACCGTCGCCCCGTCCCCGCGCGCCGCGGCCGGCGGGAGCGTCCGCGACCTGCTGCCGCTCGCGGGCGGCGGGCTGCTCGACCGGCGGGAGAGCAGCCCGGCCGACGCCACGGACCTCGACACCACGGACCTCGACACCACCGATCTCGGACTCGCGGGCTGAGCCACCCGCACACACCCGCGGGGCGCCGCGGCGGACTCCCCGCCGCGGCGCCCCGCGCGTCATACGGCCCCGACCGGCCCGCTCAGCGGCCGCCGAGCGCGCTGACCACGGCCGCCGTCAGCTCGTCGAGATAGCCGGCCGGCACCTCGTCGCGGACCACCAGCAGCCGCCAGTACAGCGGCCCGGTCAGCAGGTCCAGGGCCAGCCGGCCGTCCGCACCGGCCGGGATCTCGCCGCGCTCGACGGCGCGGGCCACCATCGCCGTGGCGACGCCCTCCTGACTGTCGTGCAGCGCGGCCTTCAGCGCGGCCGCCAGCTCGGGACTGCGGGCCGCCTCCGCCAGCAGGTCCGGGACGATCTGCGAGGCCATGGGGTGCCGCAGCGCCCGGGCCGCGACCTCCAGCAGCACCCGGACATCCCCGGACAGCGACCCGGTGTCCGGCGTCGGCATGCCCGCCGCGGCCACCGCGGAGACCACATCGAGCACCAGGTGCAGCTTGGAGCGCCACCGCCGGTAGACGGCGGTCTTGCCCACACCGGCCCGCCGCGCGATGCCCTCGATCGACATCCGGGCGAAGCCCGCCACGGCCAGCTCCTCGAAGACCGCGGCACGGATCGCCTCGGTCTTGTCCTCACGCAGCACGGCGGCGCCCGCCGGGCTCCGGCGCGCCGCCGTGGAGTCGTTCCCGCTGCCCTCTTTTGCCATGGCTTGAGCATAGCGTCACGACGCTACGGTTGCGTTTCGACGTGAGCACCCTTTAGTGTCAGCGTCGCGACGATACGGACCCGTTCCGTCGTAGGTCACCCCGTTCTCGTTCCACCGCCCCGTACGCAAGCGAAAGCGGCCTCCCCGATGCCCCAGACCCTCGCGCCCCCGGAGCCGACGCCCACCCGGGCGACGGCACCCGGCACCGCCCCCGACCCCGAGCTGCGCGCGCTGGCCGAAGCCCACGGGCTCACGGTGAGCGGCATCCGCCCCTCGCTGCCGGAGTACACCCGCCAGCTGTGGCACCGGCGGCACTTCATCACCTCGTTCGCCAGCGCCAAGCTCACCGCGATGTACACCACCGCCAAGCTCGGCCAGTTCTGGCAGGTGCTGACCCCGCTGCTCAACGCGGTCGTCTACTACTTGATCTTCGGCGTGCTGATCAACACGAAGAAGGGCGTGCCGGACTACATCCCGTTCCTGGTGACCGGCGTCTTCGTCTTCACCTTCCTGCAGAACTCGGTGATGACCGGAACGCGGGCGATCTCGGGCAACCTCGGCCTGGTGCGGGCGCTGCACTTCCCGCGGGCCTGCCTGCCGATCTCGTTCTGCCTGGCGCAGCTGCAGCAGCTGCTGTACTCCATGGGCGTGCTGTGCGTCATCCTGCTGTGCTTCGGGCAGACGCCGACCTGGTCGTGGCTGCTGGTGTTCCCGGCGCTGACCCTGCAGTTCATCTTCAACACGGGCCTGGCGATGGTGATGGCGCGGCTCGGGGCCAAGACGCCGGACCTGGCGCAGCTGATGCCGTTCATCATGCGGACCTGGATGTACGCCTCCGGCGTCATGTTCAGCATCAGCGTGATCCTCAAGGGCAAGAACCTCCCGCAGATCGTGGTGATCCTGCTCAACGGGAACCCGGCCGCGGTCTACATCGACCTGATGCGGTTCGCCCTGATCGACAGCTTCACCCACAAGCAACTGCCGCCGCACGTGTGGGCGTTCGCCGCCGGCTGGGCGCTGCTCGCCGGTGTGGCCGGCTTCGTGTACTTCTGGAAGGCCGAGGAGCGGTACGGACGTGGCTGAGCACAAGACCGGCATCCTGCCGACCGAGGCGGCCCGGGAGCGGGTCCCCACCGTGATCGCGGACGACCTGCACATCGTCTACCGCGTGTACGGCACGGGCGCGGGCAAGGGCAGCGCGACCGCGGCGCTGAACCGCATCATCCGCCGCAAGCCCTCCACCGGTGTGCGGGAGGTGCACGCCGTCAAGGGCGTGTCCTTCACCGCCTACCGGGGCGAGTCGATCGGGCTGATCGGCTCCAACGGCTCGGGCAAGTCCACCCTGCTCAAGGCGGTCGCCGGGCTGCTGCCCGCCGAGCGCGGCAAGGTCTACACCCACGGCCAGCCCTCCCTGCTGGGCGTGAACGCCGCCCTGA
>NZ_BMND01000060.1 GCF_014646275.1 Streptomyces kronopolitis | reverse complement strand
ACACCCGGCTCAGGGTCATACAACCCCTCAACATCCCAACCACGATCCACCGGGAACGGCACCACACCATCCCCACCCCCAACCAACAACCCCCACAGCTCCTCCGGCGACCGCACCCCACCCGGGAACCGGCAACTCATCCCCACAATCACCACCGGTTCGTCGTGCTCCGGCTGTCCCGCCGTCACGGCGGCCGGTGCCGGCGCGGAGGCGTCCTGGGGCGCCGTGTCGGACAGTTCGGTGAGCAGGAAGTCGGCGAGTACGGCGCAGGTCGGGTAGTCGAAGACGAGGGTCGCGGGCAGCCGCAGTCCGGTGATGCCGTTCATGCCGTTGCGCAGCTCTACGGCGCTGAGCGAGTCGAATCCGAGGTCGCTGAAGGCCCGTTCGGGGTCGACCGCGGAGGGTCCGGCGTAGCCGAGCACGGTGGCGACGTAGCTGCGGACGACGTCCAGGACCATGGCGGCGCGTTCCGCCCCGGAGAGGCCGGCGAGGTGCTGGAGCAGCTTGGCGGCGTCGGATCCGGTGTCGTCGCTCTCCTGTGCCGTCTCCAGGACGCGCTGGGCGTCCGGGAGGTCGCGCAGCAGTGCGCTGGGCCGGGAGGCGGTGAAGGCGGGGGTGAACTTGTCCCAGCCGAGGTCGGTGACGGAGACGTAGGCCTCGTCGTGGTCGAGGGCCTGGCGGAGTGCGCCGCAGGCCAGTTCGGGCTGCATGTCGTAGACGCCGTAGCGCCGGAGCCGGTCGCCGACGGCGCCTTCGCCCATGCCGTCTCCGGACCAGTGGCCCCAGGCGACGGCGGTGGCGGGCAGTCCTTCGGCACGGCGCCGGTCGGCGAGGGCGTCGAGGAAGGCGTTGCCGGGGGCGTAGTTGCCCAGGCCCGGGCCGCTGATGGTGCCGGAGGTGGAGGAGAAGAGCACGAAGGCGGACAGGTCCCGGTCCCGGGTCAGCTCGTGGAGGTTGAGCGCCGCGGTGACCTTGGCGCGCAGCACGGTGTCCATCCGGCCCGGGTCGAGGGAGTCGATGACACCGTCGTCGAGGGAGCCCGCGACGTGCATGACCGCGTCGAGCGGGTACTGCTCGGGGACGGCCGCCAGCAGCTCGCCGAGCGCGTCGCGGTCGGCGACGTCGCAGGCGGCGAAGGTGACGCGGGAGCCGAGCGCGGTGAGTTCCGCTTCGAGTTCCGCCGCGCCCGGGGCGTCGGCGCCGCGGCGGCTGGTGAGCAGCAGGTGCTCGGCGCCTTCGCGGGCCAGCCAGCGGGCGATGTGGCCGCCGACGGCGCCGGTGCCGCCGGTGACGAGGACGGTGCCGCGGGGCCGCCAGGTGCGCTGCGGCGGTGTGCCGGCCAGCGGGGCGCGGGCCAGTCGGCGGCCGTAGGCGCCGGAGCCGCGCAGGGCGATCTGGTCCTCGCCGTCCGGGTCGGCGAGCAGGGCGCAGAGGCGGTCGGCGGCCCGCTTGTCGAGCGTCTCGGGCAGGTCGATGAGGCCGCCCCAGCGGTCGGAGTGCTCCAGCGCGGCGACCCGGCCCATGCCCCAGACCAGGGCCTGGTGGGCGTGGGTGACGGACTCGGAGCGGCCGATGGCGACCGCGCCGCGGGTCGCGCACCACAGGGGCGCGCCGATGCCGAGGTCGCCGAGCGCCTGGACCAGGGACAGGGTCGCGGACAGGCCGAGGGGCACGGCGGGGTGGTCGGGGTGGGCCTGCTCGTCGAGCGGGAGGAGCGAGAGGACTCCGGTGAGGTCGTCGTCCCCGAGTTCCTCGCGCAGCCGTGCGGCGGTCCGTTCGCGGCTGCCGCCGTCCTCGGGCGTGAGGCCGACGAGGCGTACCCGGGCACCGTGGGCCGTGAGGGCGTCCTGTACGGCGGCGATCCGGCCGGCCGCGTCCTGCGAGGCAGGTGCGGGGGCGGCCAGCAGCCAGGTGCCGTGCAGGGCGGCGGCGGTGCGCTCGGCGAGCGGTGACCAGCGCACGGTGTAGCGCCAGCTGTCGACGGTGGACTTCTCGCGGCTGTTCCTGCGCCACGAGGAGAGCGCGGGCAGTACGGCGCTCAGCGGCTGGTTGCCGTCCAGGTGGAGCGTGTCGGTCAGCGCCTGGAGGTCTTCCTTCTCGACGCTCTCCCAGAACTTCGCCTCGACGGTGTCGGACAGCGGCGCGTCGGGGCTGTCGGCGGCGGCCAGTTCGCGTGCCTGGGGCCAGTACCGCGCGCGCTGGAAGGCGTAGGTCGGCAGGTCGACGCGGGATGCGCCGGTGCCGGCGAAGACGGCGGTCCAGTCGACGTCCACGCCCTGGGCGTGGGCTTCGGCGAGGGAGGTCAGCAGCCGGCCGAGGCCGCCCTCGTCCCGGCGCAGGGTGCCGAGTACAGCGGCGTCCGTGCCGAGCGCGTCCACGCAGTCACGGATCCCGCCGGTCAGCACGGGGTGCGGGCTGACCTCGATGAAGGCCCGGTGCCCGGCGGCCACCAGGCCGCGCAGGGCGTCCTCGAACCGGACGGTCTGCCGCAGGTTGGTGTACCAGTAGTCGGGGTCGAGGCCGGTGGTGTCCTGCCACTGGCCGGTGACGGTGGAGAAGAACGGGATGGCGGCCTCGGCCGGGCGGATGCCGTCGAGGGCTTCGAGGACCCGGTCCCGTACCGGCTCGACCTGTGCCGAGTGGGAGCCGTAGTCGACGGACACCTTGCGGGCCCGCACACCGTCCGCGGTCAGTGCGGCGAACAGTTCGTCGAGGGCGTCCGCGGCACCGGAGACCACGACGGAGGCGGGGCCGTTGACGGCGGCGACGGACAGCCGCTCGCCCCACGGCTCGATCCGCTCGCGCACCGCTTCTGCGGGCAGCTGGACGGACATCATGCCGCCGCTTCCCGTGACGGCGGTCAGGGCCCGGCTGCGCAGGGCCACCACGCGCGCCCCGTCGTCCAGGGTCAGTGCCCCGGCGACGCAGGCGGCGGCGATCTCGCCCTGGCTGTGGCCGACGACGGCGTCGGGCTCGACTCCGTAGGAGCGCCACAGCTCGGCGAGCGAGACCATGACGGCCCACAGTGCGGGCTGGACCACGTCGACCCGTTCCAGGTCGGGTGCGTCGGCGTCGCCGCGCAGCACGGCCGTCAGCGACCAGTCGACGAAGGGGGCGAGGGCGCGCTCGCAGGCGGCCAGGCGGTCGGCGAACACCGGTGCGGTGTCGAGGAGTTCGCGGGCCATGCCGGCCCACTGGCTGCCCTGGCCGGGGAAGACCAGGACGGGGCGGGCGCTGCCGTCGCGGGCGACGCCGCGGGGCACGTCGGAGACCATCGCGCCCTCGGCGATCTCGCGCAGACCGCGGTCGAGGCCGTCCCGGTCGGCCGCGACGAGCACCGCCCGGTGCTCGAAGGCGGAGCGGGTCGTGGCGAGCGAGAAGCCGAGGCCGGGCAGCTCGCACCCGGCGGGCCGGGCGAGCAGGTGGGCGCGCAGCCGTGCGGCCTGGTCGCGCAGCGCCTCCGCGCTGCGCGCCGACAGGGGCACCGGCACGACGGGCAGGGCGGACACCGCCGGGGTCTCCCGCCGGTCCGGCTGCCGGGGTGCCTGCTCGACGATGACGTGGGCGTTGGTGCCGCTCATGCCGAACGAGGAGACGCCGGCCCGGCGCGGCTCGTCGGCGTCGGGCCAGGTGACGGCCTCGTTGAGCAGCCGTACCTGGCCGGCCGTCCAGTCGACGTGCGGGCTGGGCTCGTCGGCGTGCAGCGTCCGGGGCAGCAGCCCGTTGCGCAGGGCCATCACCATCTTGATGACGCCGCCCACTCCGGCGGCGGCCTGGCTGTGTCCGATGTTGGACTTCAGCGAGCCGAGCCACAGCGGCCGGTCCTCGTCGCGGTCCTGGCCGTAGGCCGCGATCAGGGCCTGGGCCTCGATCGGGTCGCCGAGGGTGGTCCCGGTGCCGTGCGCCTCGACGGCGTCGACCTGCTGGGGGGTGAGTCCGGCGGCGGCCAGTGCCCGGCGGATGACGCGCTGCTGGGAGGGGCCGTTGGGGGCGGTCAGGCCGTTGGAGGCGCCGTCCTGGTTGAGGGCGCTGCCGCGGATGACGGCCAGGACGGGGTGCCCGTTGCGCCGCGCGTCGGACAGCCGCTCGACGGCCACCATGCCGACGCCCTCGGCCCAGCTCGCACCGTCGGCGTCGGCCGAGAACGGCTTGCAGCGGCCGTCCTCCGCGAGCGCCCGCTGCCGGCTGAACTCGATGAGCGAGCCGGGGGTGGACATCACCGTCACACCGCCCGCGAGCGCGAGATCGCACTCGCCCTGACGGAGCGACTGGACGGCCAGGTGCAGGGCGACCAGGGACGAGGAGCAGGCGGTGTCGACGCTGACCGCCGGCCCTTCGAGGCCGAGGGTGTAGGCGATCCGACCGGACAGCACGCTGGGCGAGTTCCCGGTGCCGACGTAGCCCTCGAAGCTCTCCTGCGCTCCGCTGAGGATGCCGATGTAGTCCTGGTAGGTGACGCCCGCGAAGACGCCGGTGAGGGTGCCGCGGGCGGCCGCGGGGTCGATCCCGGAGCGCTCCAGGGCCTCCCACGACGCTTCGAGGAGGAGTCGCTGCTGCGGGTCCATCGACAGTGCCTCGCGGGGGCTGATGCCGAAGAAGCCCGGGTCGAAGTGGCTGGCGTCGTGCAGGAAGCCGCCTTCGCGGGTGTAGCAGGTGCCCGGGTGGTCCGGGTCCGGGTGGTAGAGGCCGGCGAGGTCCCAGCCCCGGTCGGCGGGGAACGGGGAGATCCCGTCGCCACCCGCGGCGACCAGTTCCCACAGCTCCTCGGGCGTACGGATGCCGCCCGGGTAGCGGCAGCTCATCCCAACGATGACGATGGAGTCGTCGTCGACGGGAGCGCCGGGCGCCACAGGCGCCAAGTCACCAGTCTCTCCGGTGAGTTCGGTGTCCAGGTAGCGGGCGAGCGCCACCGGGGTCGGGTAGTCGAAGACGAGGGTGGCGGGCAGCGCCATCCCCGTCGCCGCCCTGAGCTGGTTGCGCAGCTCGACGGCGGTGAGGGAGGTGAATCCGAGGTCGGTGAAGCTCCGGGAGGGCTCCACCTCGTCCGGCCCCGCGTAGCCGAGGACGTGGGCGACCTGGGTACGGACGACGGTGAGCAGCGCGCGGCCGCGTTCGGCCGCGCCCTTCCCGGCGAGTCGGCGCGCCAGGCCGGAGGCCGCGGTGGCCTGTTCACGGGTGGCGATCCGCCGCCCGGAGCCCTGCGCCAGCGCGCTGAGGACGGCCGGCAGCGGGGTCGCGGAGCCGCGCAGCGCGGCGCGGTCCACCCGCGCGGGACGCAGCACCGTCCGGCCGGTGGCCTGGGCCGCGCCCAGCAGCGCCGCGGTCTCCTCCACCGACACCGGCGACAGCCCCGGCGTCTCGGCGCCGGACGGCGGGAGCAGTGCCAGCACCGGCAGGCCGGCTCCGGCCCGGCGGTGGGCGAGCGCGGCGAGCTGCCCGCCCGTCGGAGCGCCGGCCGGGCCGCCGACGCCGAGGAGGATGAACGCGGGCGGAGCGCCGTCCGCACCGGTGCGGCGGGTCAGCTCATCGAGCGCGCGCGCCGTGTCGACATCGCGGCTCCGGCCGAGGTCGGCGGTGTGCACGAGGGCGCTGAGCGGGCGTCCGGCCGCTCGGGCGGTGGCGATGGCTGACTGCAGGTCGTGGGGATCCTGGCCGGCATCCGCTGCCGCGCCCCGGTCCGGGTGGGCGACGGTCCGGATGTCTCCCTGGGATTCGAGGACGGCGGCGACCTGTTCGGCGAACGGGCCGGTGACCAGCACCGTTCCTCCGGGCTCCAGGTCCAGGGCGGTGGCGGCGCCGGAGGCGCACCTGACCAGCCGCGCGGCCGACACCTCACCCCCGCGGACCGCGAGCTCGGACTCGTCCGTGGCGAGCGCGGCCGGGAGCACACGGTGTGAGTCGAGGTCGTCATCGACGTCCACGAGCACGATCCGGCCCGGGCGCTCGGCCTGGATGACGCGAAG
Source organism: Streptomyces kronopolitis (assembly GCF_014646275.1). Lineage (GTDB taxonomy): Bacteria > Actinomycetota > Actinomycetes > Streptomycetales > Streptomycetaceae > Streptomyces > Streptomyces kronopolitis. Next base: position 17,100 of record NZ_BMND01000060.1, on the reverse strand, counting down.
CTCTTCCCAGAGGGCGGCGGCCGCCGCGTCCGGAACCTCGTCACCGAGGGCCAGGGCACCTCGGGTGACGAACACCAGGCGGGCCGACGCCGACTCCTGCCCGAGCCGTTCGCCGAACTCGCTGAGGGTGGTGCGTGCTTCGGCGAGGGTGGTGACACCGGTCAGGAGCACGGGGCGGATCGTGGAGTCGGCTGCGGCTTCCGCGGACTCGACGGTGGGTGTGCCCAGAGTCTCGGCCAGGCCGAGCGGGTCGCTTCCCACTACCGTCAGCCGCGGCACATCGGCATTCGCCGCCGCGTTCTCGCCGCCGTCCGACTCCCCGGCCCCTTCGACGGCGATCGGTGCCCAGTCGAGACGGAGCAGTGAAGCCGGCAGCGACGGCGTCCGCTCGTCCCGCAGCTTACCGGTCCTGCGCATCAGCATCGACTCGACCGCGAGCACCGGCTGCCCGGTGCCGTCGGCGGCCTGGAGGGACACCTCGTCGGGCCCACGACGGGCCAGCCGGATCCGCAGCGCGCTCGCACCGGTCGCCTGCAGCGAGGCACCGCTCCACGCGAACAGCACGGCCTCCGTGGCCACACCGTCCAGCAGCCCCAGGCCGAGCGGATGGAGCGCCGCGTCCAACAGCGCGGGATGGAGGGCGAATTGCCCGGCCGCGGCGGAGTCCGGCAGTTCGGCCTCCGCGTAGACGCCATCGGCCCCCTGCCAGACGGCCCGCACACCGCGGAAGGCCGAACCGTAGTCGAACCCGGCCGCCGTCAGCCCGTCGTACAGGTCATCGATGCCCACGGGCTCCGCGCCGGCCGGCGGCCACACGGCGAAGTCGAAGGCCTCCGACGGTCCGCTCTCCGCCAGGACACCGCTCGCATGCCGCGTCCACGGCGCATCGGCCGAGGCCGCCACGGGACGCGCGTACACACCGAGCGCCCGATCACCGGACGCGTCCGGGTCCTCGATGCGGAGCTGCAACTGCACCGCCCCGTCCTCGGCGAGCACCAGCGGCGCCTCCAGGGCGAGTTCCCTGATGTGCGAGCAACCGACCTCATCGCCCGCACGCACCGCCAGCTCCAGGAGTGCGGTGCTCGGGACGACGATCGCACCAGCGATACGGTGCTCGGCAAGCCACGGCTGCGTACGGGGCGAGAGCCGCCCGGTCAGCACCACCTCATGGCCCCCGGCCAGCGACACCGTCGCCCCGAGCAGCGGGTGCTCGGCCGCGGCAAGACCGATCGAGGCGGCATCCGCGGTGGTGGACGGAATCTCCAGCCAGTAGGGCTGGTGTTGGAAGGCGTAGGTGGGGAGGTCGATGGGGGTGGTGGCCTCGCTGCCGGTGCCCTCGTTGGGGGTGGTCGCGAAGAAGGTCGGCCAGTTGATGGTGAGGCCGTGGGCGAAGGCGCGTCCGGCGGCGGTCAGTACGGCGGATATCTCGCCGCGGTCGTCGCCACGCAGGGTGGGGATGAGAACCGGGCCCGCGTCGGGATCCGTGGCCGTGGCCGTGTCGTTGTCAAGGCAACCTTGCGCCATGGCGGTGAGGGTGCCGTCCGGACCGATCTCCAGGAACCGGGTGACCTCGTGCTCCGCCAGCCACCGGATGCCGTCGGCGAACCGAACGGCCTCGCGGACGTGCCGCACCCAGTAAGCAGGGGACGTCAGGTCCTGGGGCGTGGCGAGTTGGCCGGTGACGTTCGAGACGACCGGGATACGGGGCTCGGCGAACGACACGCTCTCCGCGACCGCCCGGAACTCCTCCAGCATCGGCTCCATCAACGGCGAGTGGAAGGCGTGGCTGACCTGGAGCCGCTTGACCTTCCGACCATCAGACTCGAAGCGGTCGGCGATGGCTGCCACTGCCGCTTCCTCGCCGGAGACGACGACTGACTTCGGGCCGTTCACGGCGGCGATGCTCACCCGCTGCTCCTGGCCCTCCAGCAGCGGCAACACCTCATCCTCGGCGGCCTGAAGCGCGACCATGGCACCACCCGCCGGAAGCGCCTGCATCAGACGACCACGAGCCGCCACCAGACGGCAGGCGTCCTCCAACGACAGCACGCCCGCGATGTGCGCGGCCACCAACTCACCGATGGAATGCCCCACCAGGTAGTCCGGCCGGACACCGAACGACTCCACCAGCCGGAACAACGCCACCTCGACGGCGAACAACGCCGGCTGAGTGAACCCCGTCCGACTCAGAGGCTCCGCGTCCTCGCCGAACACCACATCCCGCAGGGGCGAAGCCAGCTCACCGTCAAAGTGCGCACACACGGCGTCAAAGGCATCGGCGAACACCGGGAACGCGTCATACAGCTCACGCCCCATCCCCAACCTCTGTGCACCCTGACCCGTGAACAGCAGAGCCAACCGACCTCCGGTGTCCACTGCACCCGTTACGGCGTTGGCCGCAGCCGTTCCCTCTGCCACGGCGGTGAGGCCTGCAAGGAGTTCCGTGCGCTCGGTGCCGAGGACGACGGCTCGGTGCTCGAACGCCGATCGTGTCGTGGCGAGGGCGAACCCCACCTCCGGTGCCCCGAGTTCAGGCCGGGCCTCCACATGCGCCAACAACCGCTGCGCCTGCGCCCGCAACCCCTCCCGACTCCGCGCCGACACCACCCACGGCACCACACCGCCCACCACACCCAACGGCCCGGCTTCCGCGCTCTCCTCCACCGGAGCCTGCTCGATCACCACATGCGCATTGGTCCCACTCACGCCGAAGGCCGAGACCGCCGCCCGTCCCGGACGGCCGCTCTCCGGCCATCCGACGGCTTCGGTGAGCAGCCGCACATTGCCCGCCGACCAGTCCACGTGCGACGACGGCTCATCGGCGTGCAAGGTCTGGGGCAGGATGCGGTGCTGGAGCGCCAGCACCATCTTGATGACACCGGCCGCACCCGCGGCAGCCTGCGTATGACCGATGTTCGACTTCACCGAACCCAGCCACAGAGGACGCTCTTCATCCCGATCCTGGCCATACGTCGCAAGCAGCGCCTGCGCCTCGATCGGGTCACCCAACGACGTTCCCGTGCCGTGCGCCTCAACCACGTCCACATCGGACGCCGACAGTCCCGCACCGGCCAGCGCCTGCCGGATCACCCGCTGCTGCGAGGGACCGTTCGGCGCCGTCAAACCATTCGACGCACCATCCTGATTCACCGCGCTGCCGCGCACCACGGCCAACACCCGGTGCCCATTGCGCCGGGCATCCGACAGCCGCTCCACCACCAGTACGCCCGCGCCCTCGGCCCAGCCGGTGCCATCCGCAGCGTCCGAGAACGCCTTGCACCGACCGTCAGCGGCAAGGCCGCCCTGGAGGCTGAACTCGACGAAGGCTCCGGGGTTGCCCATGACCGTCACACCGCCGGCGAGGGCGAGGTCGCACTCCCCCGAGCGCAGCGACTGTGCCGCCAGGTGCAGGGCGACCAGCGACGAGGAACACGCCGTGTCCACCGTGACGGCCGGCCCCTCCAGGCCCAGCGCATACGAGACCCGACCCGACACCACAGCGCCGGAGCTTCCAGTGAGCAGGTGGCCGCCGAGTCCTTCCGGTGCCTCCCGCAGCCCTGCCCCGTAGCCCGAAGCGCTGGCACCGACGAATACGCCGGTGCGGCTGCCCTTGACCGACGTGGGGCTGACGCCGGAGCGCTCAAGGGCTTCCCAGGAGGTCTCCAGCAGCAGCCGCTGCTGCGGGTCGATCGCGACCGCTTCCCGTGGGCTGATGCCGAAGAACGCCGGATCGAACTGGGCGGCGTCGCGCAGGAATCCGCCCGCGCGTGTGCGGCTCGCACCTGCCTGGTCGGCGTCGTCTCCAAAGAGCGATTCGAGGTCCCAGCCACGGTCCGTCGGGAAGCCGGAGACCGCGTCCTCCGCCCCGGCCACCAGCCGCCACAGGTCCTCGGGGCTGGCCACCCCACCGGGAAGGCGGCAGCTCATCCCGACGATGACCACCGGATCGTCGGAGGTGGACGCCAGCACCGGCAGACCGGCCGACGTGACCGTCCCGGTCCCGAACAGCTCGGCGTCCAAGAACGCGGCCAGGTCGCTCGGCGTCGGGTAGTCGAAGACCAGAGTGGCGGGGAGCCGAAGGCCGGTCTCGGCGTTCAGCCCGTTGCGCAGCTCGACCGCGGTGAGCGAGTCGAAGCCCAAGTCCCGGAAGGTCGAGCCGACTTCGAGATCAGCAGGCTTGTGGTAGCCGAGGACCGCTGCGGCGTGCGTACGCACCAACTCCAGCAGCGCCCGCTCCCGCTCCACCACCGACAGCCCAGCGAGACGCTCCCGCATCACACCAGAGCCGGAAACCTCACCACCAGCGCCGGCAGCCAACGCCGCCCGCACCTCCGGCAGATCCTCCAGCAACGGGCTCGGGCGAGCGCCGGTGAACGCCGGAGCGAAGCGTTCCCACTCCACGTCCGCCACGACCACCGAACCCTCACCCGCGCCAACAGCCGACTCAAGAGCCGCCACCGCACGAACCGGATCCAGCGCCCTCAGCCCACGCCGCAGCAGATGCTCCTCCGCACCCTCCGTGCCAGCCATCCCGCCGCCGGCCCACGGGCCCCATGCGACCGCACAACCCGCCGCGCCTCGCGCACGACGCGCCTCGACCAGACCCTCGACGAAGGCGTTGCCCGCCGCATACGCCGCCTGACCGCCACTCCCCCAGACACCAGCGATCGACGAGAACACCACAAAGGCATCCAGCTCACGGTCACCCAGCACCTCATCCAGCACCACGGCACCGGAGACCTTCGCCCCCATCACCTCAGCGAAATGCTCCGCGTCGGCGTCACCCAGGGGCACGGAATCCACCACGCCCGCCGCGTGAACAACGGCGTCTACCTCGCACCCGGCCAGCAGCTCCTGCACGGCATCCCGATCGGCCACGTCGCAGGCCGCCACGGTCACCTGGACACCGAGCGCCGACAGCTCCGCCTCCAGCTCCACCGCACCAGGAGCCTCCAAACCACGGCGGCTCGTCAGGATCACGTGGTCCGCACCACGTTCGGCCGCCCAACGCGCCACACGAGCACCGAGCGCACCCGTACCACCTGTGATCAGCACCGTTCCGCGAGGCTGCCAACCATCAGCCGCGTCCCCGGAGGGAGCCGGAGCGTGCACCAGGCGCCGCCCGAACACCCCCGACGCCCGCACCGCAACCTGATCCTCAGCACCATCGGCCAAAACACCAACGAGCCGATCAAGCGCCCTGCGGTCCACGACGCCCGGGAGATCCACCAGACCGCCCCAACGATCCGGCAGCTCCAGCGCAGCCACCCGGCCGAGGCCCCACACCGCCGCACCCACCGGGTCCGGACCACCATCCGACTCACCAACGACGACAGCCCCCCGCGTCACCACCCACACGCGCCCACCGACACCCGCATCCCCCAGCGCCTGCACGAGCACCGCAGTACCCACCGTGTCCGCTGCCCCCACGACCAGCACCCCGGCGACCGGCTCCGCACCCGCCGCCTCACGCACCCGCTCGGCCAGCAGCCCCCGGTCCACCTCCCCCGAGACACACTCCATCCGCGCAACCGGCACACCGCACTCCGACAGCCCGTCCACCACGGCCTCGGACCACGCCTCACCCGGAGCCACCACCGCGAGCCAACGACCGCCCAGCACCCCACCCGACGCCGCCACCAACGGCTTCCACTCCACCCGATACCGCCAGTTCTCGGTCGGGTCGGCGGCAGGTGCAGGCGTCGGCCAGTAGCGCTCGCGCTGGAACGCGTACGTCGGCAGATCCACTCGCCGGGCGGCGGGGAAGCACGTGGCCCAGTCCATGTCCATGCCGAGCACGAACGCATGCGAGACAGCGGTCAGCAGGGCTTCCGTCTCGGAGCGGTCCTTCCGCAGGACGGGGAGCAGAAGCAGCTCAGGTGCCGAGAGGCAGAGCTGTGCCATGGCGGTCAGGGTGCCGTCCGGCCCGATCTCCAGGAACCGGGACACCCCCTGCTGCTCCAACCACCGCACACCATCGGCGAATCGGACCGCCTCCCGCACATGCCGCACCCAGTACTCGGGCGACATCAACTGCTCCGCCGTGGCGAGTTCACCGGTCACATTCGAGACCACCGGGATACGAGGCTCCGCGAACGTCACGCTCTCCGCGACCGCCAGGAACCCCTCCAGCATCGGCTCCATCAACGGCGAATGGAACGCATGACTGACCTGGAGCCGCTTCACCTTCCGACCCTCGGACTCGAAACGGCCGGCGATCTCCGCAACCGCCGCCTCCTCACCGGAAACCACCACCGACTGCGGACCATTCACCGCAGCCACACTCACCCGCTGCCCCAAACCCTCCAGCAGCGGCAACACCTCATCCTCCGACGCCTGAAGCGACACCATCGCCCCACCCGACGGCAGCGCCTGCATCAACCGACCACGAGCCGCCACCAGACGGCACGCATCCTCCAGCGACAACACCCCCGCCACGTGCGCCGCCACCAACTCACCGATGGAATGCCCCACCAGGAAATCAGGCCGCACACCGAACGACTCCACCAGCCGGAACAGCGCCACCTCGACGGCGAACAACGCCGGCTGAGTGAAACCCGTCCGATTCAGCAGCTCGGCCTCGTCGCCGAACACCACATCCCGAAGCGACGACTCCAACTCGTCCTCGAAGTGCGCGCACACCGCGTCAAACGCATCCGCGAACACCGGGAAGGAGGCGTACAGTTCGCGGCCCATTCCCGGCCGCTGAGCGCCCTGGCCCGTGAACAGCAGGGCCAGTGGGCCCTCCGCCCGGGTGCCATGGATGACGCCGGTGACGGGGGTCCGGTGGTCGTCGGCGAGCGCGGTCAGCCGGTGGACTGCCGATGCCGGGTCGTCCGCCAGGACCACGGCGCGGTGGTCGAAGCGCAAGGAGCGGGTCGTGGCGAGGGAGAAGCCCAGGTCCGCCAGGTCCAGTGCGGGGTTGTCCTCGTAGGCCGTGCGCAGGCGAGCCGCCTGTGCACGGAGGGCGGGCTCGGTGCGTGCCGCGAGCACCAGCGGGGTGAGGGAAGGGCGTTCGGGCGCGGCGGCCGGGACGACCTCGGTGGTGGCTTGCGGTGCGGGGGCGCCTTCCAACACCACATGTGCGTTGGTGCCGCTGATGCCGAACGAGGAGATGCCTGCCCGGCAGACGCGGCCCGCCGCCTCGTCGTCGAGCGGCCAGGCGACCGGCTCGGTGAGCAGCCGTACGTTGCCTTCCGACCAGTCCACGTGGGGCGTGGGCGCGTCCGCGTGCAGGGTGCGCGGAAGTACGCCGTGCTGGAGTGCCAGCACCATCTTGATGACACCGGCGACGCCCGCGGCCGCCTGAGTGTGTCCGATGTTCGACTTCACCGAGCCCAGCCACAGGGGCCGGTCCTCGTCGCGGTCCTGACCGTAGGTGGCGAGGAGGGCCTGCGCCTCGATCGGGTCGCCGAGGGCCGTTCCCGTGCCGTGGGCCTCGACCGCGTCCACGTCCGAGGGGGTCAGGCCGGCGCTCGCGAGTGCCTGCCGGATCACCCGCTGCTGGGAGGGGCCGTTGGGGGCCGTCAGACCGTTGGAGGCGCCGTCCTGGTTGACCGCGGAGCCCGCCACGACGGCCAGTACCCGGTGGCCGTTCCGGCGGGCGTCGGAGAGCCGCTCCACGAGGAGCATGCCGACGCCCTCGCCCCAGCCGGTGCCATCGGCGTCCGCGGCGAAGGCCTTGCACCGTCCGTCCGGGGCGAGTCCGCGCTGCCGGCTGAACTCCACGAACGCTCCGGGCGTGGACATCACCGTCACGCCGCCCACCAGCGCCATGTCGCACTCGCCGGAGCGCAGGGCCTGCGCGGCCCAGTGCAGGGCCACCAGGGAGGAGGAGCAGGCGGTGTCCACGGTCACCGCCGGGCCTTCCAGGCCGAGCGTGTAGGCGACGCGTCCGGAGACCACACTCGCGGCGTTTCCGGTGCCGATGTAGCCGTCGAAGTCGTCCGGGGAGTGGGCCAGCAGCGCGGGGTAGTCCTGGCCGTTGGTGCCGATGAACACGCCTGCCCGGCTGCCGCGTACGGAGTGCGGATCGATCCCGGCGCGCTCCAGCGCCTCCCAGGACACTTCGAGCAGCAGCCGCTGCTGCGGGTCGGTGGCGACCGCTTCCCGGGGGCTCATACCGAAGAAGGCGGGTTCAAAGCGATCCACGTCCTTCAGGAAGCCACCGACGTTGACGTAGGTGGTTCCCGAGTGGTCCGGGTCCGGGTCGTAGACCGATGTCAGGTCCCAGCCGCGGTCGGCGGGGAATGCTCCGACGGCGTCCGCGCCGTCCGACAGCAGTTGCCAGAAGGCCTCCGGGGAGTCGACGCCGCCGGGGAAGCGGCAGCTCATCCCCACGATGGCGAGCGGGTCGCCGTCGACGGCGGAGGGGGCCGCCACCTGCTCGGCATCCGTGTGCGCCGGTGCGATCCGGGTGCGCAGGAAGCCGGCCAGTTCGGTGGGTGTGGGGTAGTCGAAGACCACCGTGGCGCTCAGGGTGATGCCGCAGGCCACGCTGAGTGCGTTGCGCAGTTCGACGGCGATCAGCGAGTCGACGCCGAGGTCCCGGAAGGGCCGGTTCGGCGGCACCTCGGCGGGGCCCGAGTAATGCAGTACTCCGGCGGCGTAGGACCGCACGAGGTCGGTGAGGACGCGGTCCTGTTCGGCCGGCTCGCGTCCCGCGAGCTGGCGGTGCAGGTCGGACCGGTGGTCGTCGCCTGCCGTCCCGGCGGCGAGTTCGACCGCGGTGCGGACTTCCGGGAGGTCACCGATCAGCGGGCTCGGGCGCACCATGGCGAAGGCGGAACGGAAGTCCGTCCAGGTGATGTCGGCGATCACCAGGCCGGGTGTCCGGGAGCGGATCACGTGCTCCATGGCGTCGACGGCGAGGTCGGGGCGCAGGGGGGACACTCCGCCCCGGCGCATGCGCTCGGCCATCGCCTCGTCGCTCGCCATACCGCTCTCGCCCCACGGCCCCCAGGCGAGGGAGGTCGCGGGCAGTCCGTCGGCCGCGCGCTGCTCGGCCAGGGCATCCAAGTAGGCGTTGGCGGCCGCGTAGTTGGCCTGTCCGGCGGCGCCGATGGTGCCCGCGAAGGAGGAGAACAGGACGAAGGCCGACAGGTCACGGCCGCGGGTCGACTCGTGGAGGTTTTGGGCCGAGGTGGCCTTGGCCCGCATGACGGTGGTGAACCGTTCGGGGGTGAGGGAGTCGAGCACGCCGTCGTCGAGCACGGCGGCGGCGTGGAAGACGGCGTCCACGGGGTGCTCGGTGAGCAGTGCCTCGACGGCGTCGGGGTCCGTGACATCGCAGGCCGCCACGGTCACCCGCACGCCGAGGGCGGACAGCTCCGCCTCCAGCTCGGGCGCGCCGGGCGCCTCCGGGCCACGACGGCTCGTCAGGAGCACGTGCTCCGCGCCGCGTTCGGCCAACCAGCGTGCCACGCGGGCACCCAGCGCGCCCGTGCCGCCCGTGATGAGCACCGTCCCGTGCGGCTGCCAGCCGTCGGCCGTGTCGTCGCCGGCGGGGACCGCGGCGTGCGCCAGCCTGCGCCCGAACACGCCGGAGGCTCGCACCGCCACCTGGTCCTCGGCGCCGTCCGCGAGCACCCCGGCCAGCCGATCGAATGCCCTGCGGTCCACGGCCTCCGGCAGGTCCACCAGACCGCCCCAACGGTCCGGGTACTCCAGCGCCGCCACCCGGCCGACGCCCCACGCCGCCGCCTGCACCGGGTCCGGTCCACCGTCCGACCGGCCGATCGCGACAGCGCCCTGCGTCACGACCCACAGTCGCCCGCCGACGCCGGCTTCCCCCAGTGCCTGCACCAGTACCGCGGTCCGCACCGCGTCCGCGGATCCGACTGCCAGCACGCCCGAGACCGGCTCCTCACCGGCCGCCGCACGCACCCGAGCGGCGAGCGTTCCCCGGTCGGTCTCCCCCGCGGCACACTCCACCCGCTCGATCCGGACACCGCACGCCGCCAGCCCCTCCACCACGGCCTCGGCATACGCGTCCCCGGCGGCCAGCACCGCTATCCAACGGCCGTCGGGCACCCCGCCCGACTGCGTGGCCAGCGGCTTCCACTCCACCCGATAGCGCCAGCCGTCCACGACGGAGCGCTCACGCCGCTGCCGCCGCCACGACGACAGCGCCGTCCGCGCCTCCTCCCATGAGGCATCTCCGGCAATCGCGAGTTCCCCGGCCAGGGCCGAGGCGTCGCCGCGCTCGATGGCGTCCCAGAGTTCGGCGTCGGCTCCGTCGATCGCCTGCGCCGCGTCGCTCTCAGCAGCGGTTCCGGCCGCCGCCAGCCAGTAGCGCTGACGCTGAAAGGGGTACGTCGGCAGGTCGACGGGCCGGGTCCCGGGCAGCAGCGCGGCCCAGTCGAGTGCCTCGCCGTGTGCGTGCAGCCGCGCGAGCGCCGTCACCACGTGCTGCGCCTCGGACCGGTCCCTCCGCAGCGCGGGGACCGCCACCTGCTCGGAACCGTCCCCACACGCCTGCGCCATCGCGGTCAGCGTGCCGTCGGGCCCGATTTCGAGGAATCGGGCAACGCTGTGCTCCGCCAGCCAGCGGATGCCGTCGGCGAAGCGGACCGCCTCGCGGACGTGCCGCACCCAGTAGGCAGGGGAGGTCAATTCTTGGGGTGTGGCGAGTTGGCCGGTGACATTCGAGACGACCGGGATACGGGGCTCGGCGAACGTCACGCTCTCCGCGACGGCCCGGAACTCCTCCAGCATCGGGTCCATCAACGGCGAGTGGAAGGCATGGCTGACCTGGAGCCGCTTGACCTTCCGGCCCTCGGACTCGAAGCGGGCGGCGATCTCCGAGACCGCGGCTTCCTCACCGGAGACCACGACCGACTGCGGACCGTTCACCGCGGCAATGCTCACCCGCTGCTCCTGGCCCGCCAGCAGCGGCAACACCTCGGCTTCGGTGGCCTGGAGGGCAACCATCGCGCCACCCGCCGGAAGCGCCTGCATCAGACGACCACGAGCCGCCACCAGACGGCAGGCGTCCTCCAGCGACAACACACCCGCGACGTGCGCGGCCACCAACTCACCGATGGAATGCCCCACCAGGAAGTCGGGGCGGACGCCGAACGACTCGACCAACCGGAACAACGCCACCTCAACGGCGAACAACGCCGGCTGAGTGAACCCCGTCCGATTCAGCAGCTCGGCGTCCTCGCCGAACACCACACCACGCAGAGACGAGTCCAACTCACCGTCGAAATGCGCACACACCGCGTCAAAGGTTTCCGCGAAGACCGGGAAGGAGTCGTACAACTCCCGCCCCATTCCCACGCGTTGAGAGCCCTGGCCCGTGAACAGAAAAGCCGTCTTCGTGCCGGGAAGGTCCGTTCCCCGCACGATGTTTTCGGCGTGCTCGCCACGCGCGAGGGTGTGCAGTCCCGCGACGAGTTCCGCGCTGCTGCTGCCGAGGACGATGGCGCGGTTCTCCAGTGCGGCGCGCGTCGAGGCGAGCGAGCGGGCGAGGTCGTGGATGTCGTGCCCGGGGTGGGTGTCGAGGTGGGAGAGCAGCCTTCCGGCCTGGTCGCGGAGGGCGTCGTCGGTGCGGGCCGAGAGCACCCACGGCACCACCGGCAGCCGGATGGCTGCGGCCGTGTCGTCCTGCTGGCCTTCTTCTTCGGCTGCGGGCTCCGCCTCGGGTGCCTGTTCCAGCACCGCGTGCGCGTTGGTTCCGCTGACGCCGAAGGCGGAGACCGCCGCGCGCCCCGGCCGATCGTTCTCCGGCCATTCGACGGGCTCGGTGAGCAGCCGCACATTGCCCGTCGTCCAGTCCACATGTGACGACGGCTCATCGACGTGCAGGGTCTGCGGCAGGATGCCGTGCTGGAGCGCGAGCACCATCTTGATGACACCGGCCGCACCGGCGGCCGCCTGGGTGTGCCCGATGTTCGACTTCACCGAGCCGAGCCACAACGGCCGGCCCTCGTCCCGGTCCTGACCGTATGTCGCAAGCAGCGCCTGCGCCTCGATCGGGTCGCCGAGGGAGGTGCCCGTTCCGTGCGCCTCGACCGCGTCCACGTCGGAGGGCGTCAGACCGGCCGCCCCGAGCGCCTGGCGGATCACCCGCTGCTGGGAGGGGCCGTTCGGCGCGGTCAGACCGTTGGAGGCGCCGTCCTGGTTCACGGCGGTGCCGCGGACGACCGCGAGGACCCGGTGGCCGTTGCGCCGGGCGTCCGAGAGGCGCTCCAGCACCAGCATGCCGACACCCTCGGCCCACCCCGTGCCGTCCGCGGCCTCAGCGAACGCCTTGCACCGGCCGTCGGCCGCCAGGCCGCGCTGCCGGCTGAACTCGATGAACGCGCCCGGCGTGGCCATCACGGTCACCCCGCCCGCCAGGGCGAGCGTGCACTCGCCGGACCGGAGGGCCTGCGACGCCAGATGCAGCGCGACGAGGGAGGAGGAGCAGGCCGTGTCGACGGTCACCGCGGGGCCCTCAAGGCCCAGGGTGTAGGCGACGCGCCCCGACACGACCGAGGTCGAGTTACCCGTCAGCAGATGCCCGCGGACATCGTCGGGAATGTCGCGAAGGCCGGCGCCGTATTCCTGGCCGCTGGCGCCGACGAAAATGCCGCTGCGGCTTCCGCGCAGTCCGAGGGGGTCGATTCCGGCGCCTTCGAAGGCCTCCCAGGAGGCTTCGAGAAGCAGTCGCTGCTGCGGGTCCATCGCGAGCGCCTCGCGCGGCGAGATCCCGAAGAAGCCAGGGTCGAATTCGGTGGCCTCGTAGACGAAGCCGCCCTTGCACGAGTAGCTCGTGCCCGACCCGTCGGACTCCGGGTCGTACAACGCGTCGGCGTCCCAGCCACGGTCCTGCGGCCACTCGGAGATGGCGTCCTCGCCACCGTGCAGCAGTCGCCAGAATTCCTCCGGCGAGCTCACACCCCCGGGGAAGCGGCAGCTCATCCCGACGATTGCGACCGGCTCCTGCTGCTGAGATTCCAGCTCCTGCAGGCGCCGACGGGTCTCATGCAGGTCCGCGGTGACCCACTTGAGGTAGTCCCGAAGCCGTTCTTCATTCGCCATGTGGAACTTGCCCCATACGTTGTAGACCGGAACGGTTCACCAGCGGCGTTCAGGAACGGCCGAGCTCCTGATTGATGAAATCGAAGATCTCGTCGTCCGAGGCCGCGTCCAGCTGCTGGGACACGGCGGACTTCGCATCGGCCTCGGCCGCCCCGCCCAGCTCAGACAGGATGCTCCGAAGACGGGCCTCGACGAGCCCCCTGGCCGCGTTCTCTGGGGAAAATCCTGAAATCGCGCTGGCCAGACGGTCCAGGTCAGCGAGTACGGCGGCCTCCGGCTCGGCGTCCGCGGCGCCGAACAGGGTGTCGTGTACATGCTCCGCGAGAAGCTGGGGCGTGGGGTAGTCGAAGACCAGGGTGGCGGGGAGCCGCATCCCGGTCTCGGCATTCAGTCCGTTCCGCAGCTCGACCGCGGTGAGCGAGTCGAAGCCCAGGTCCCGGAACGCCTTGACGGGTTCCACGGCCTTCGTCTCCCGGAATCCGAGAACGGCAGCCGTGTGGCCACGTACAAGATCGAGTACGGCCTGCGCGCGCTCCACCGGGGAGACTCCCGCGAACCGGTCGACGAAGGACTGCCCCGCACCCTCGACCGCCTCCGAGGACGTGCCGCGTACGGCGTCGGCGACCTCCGGCAGGTCTTCCAGCAGCGGACTTGGACGGGCACTCGTGAACGCCGGAGCGAAACGTTCCCACTCCACGTCCGCCACGACCACCGAACCCTCACCCGCGCCAACAGCCGACTCCAACGCCGACACCGCACGAACCGGATCCAACGCCCTCAGCCCACGCCGCAGCAGATGCTCCTCCGCACCCTCCGTGCCAGCCATTCCGCCGCCAGACCACGGGCCCCATGCGACCGCACAACCCGCCGCGCCTCGCGCACGACGCGCCTCGACCAGACCCTCGACGAAGGCGTTGCCCGCCGCATACGCCGCCTGACCGCCACTCCCCCAGACGCCAGCGATCGACGAGAACACCACGAAGGCATCCAGCTCACGATCACCCAGCACCTCATCCAGCACCACGGCTCCGGAGACCTTCGCTCCCATCACCTCAGCGAAATGCTCCGCGTCGGCGTCACCCAGAGGCACGGAATCCACGACCCCCGCCGCATGAACGACGGCGTCCACAGGGGATTCGGCAAGCAGAGCCTTGACCGCGCGCCGATCCGCGACGTCACAGGCCGCCACGGTCACCTGAACACCCAGGCCGGACAGCTCCGCCTCCAGCTCCACCGCGCCCGGAGCCTCCAGACCACGACGGCTGGTCAAGATCACGTGGTCCGCTCCGCGCTCGGCCGCCCACCGCGCCACACGAGCGCCGAGCGCACCCGTACCACCCGTGATCAGCACCGTTCCGCGAGGCTGCCACCCATCAGACGCTTCCCCGGAGGGAGCCGGAGCGTGCACCAGCCGCCGCCCGAACACTCCGGAAGCCCGCACGACCACCTGATCCTCAGCACCATCGGCCAAAACACCAACGAGCCGATCAAGAGCCTTACGGTCCACGGCCTCCGGAAGGTCCACCAGGCCGCCCCAACGATCCGGCAGCTCCAACGCCGCCACCCGACCCAGGCCCCACACTCCGGCCTGCGCGGGATCCGGACCACCCTCCACACCACCGACGGCGACCGCCCCTCGCGTCACCACCCACACGCGCCCGCCGACACCCGCGTCGCCCAGCGCCTGCACCACCACAGTCGTCCACCACACACTCGTCGGCACGCCAGCGGCGGATTCCCCCTCCGCGCCGCTCGGCAGCACCATCACACCCGCGACGGCTTCGCCCTTGAACTCCGCACATCGCTCGGCCAGCGCGACCCGGTCCACGTCCGGGCCGCACTCCACCCGCTCCACCTGGACACCACATTCCGCCAGGCCCTCCAGCACCGACGTGGCCCAGACGGACTCCGTCGCGGCCTCGGGGACCACCGCCAGCCAGCGACCGGACAGCTTCTCGCCGGACTTCGCACCGACCGGCTGCCACTGCACGCGATACCGCCAGCCGTCCACGGCCGAACGCTCACGCTGCTGCCGCCGCCACGTTGACAGGGCGCTCAGCGCCTCGTCCCACGAGGCGTCCCCGGCGATGGCCAGTTCCCCGGCCAAGGCGTCCGGGTCTTCGCGCTCCACGGCCTCCCAGAACCATGCGGCCCCGTCGTCCGCCGGCTGAGCCGCGGCCTTACCCGCCGCCGTCGCCGGGGTGCTCGGCCAGAACCGCTCGTGCTGGAACGCGTACGTGGGCAGATCGACCCGCTGCGCTCCGGGGAAGAGCGCATCCCAGCGCACCTCCGCCCCCTTGACGAACATGCCGCTGATCGCCGCCACCAGGGCTTCCGACTCCAGCCGGTCCTTCCGCAACGCGGGCATCAGAAGCAGATCCGGGCTGTCGGCACACGCCTGCGCCATGGCGGTCAGCGTGCCGTCCGGCCCGATCTCCAGGAACCGGGACACCCCCTGCTGCTCCAACCACCGCACACCGTCGGCGAATCGGACCGCCTCGCGCACATGCCGCACCCAGTATTCCGCGGAGGCCAATTCGCCCGTCCCGGCGAGTTCACCGGTCACATTCGAGACCACCGGAATACGCGGCTCCTCGTACGTCACGCTTTCCGCTACCGCCCGGAACTCGTCCAACATCGGCTCCATCAACGGCGAATGGAACGCATGGCTCACCCGCAGCCGCTTCACCTTCCGACCCTTGGACTCGAAACGGTCGGCTATCTCCCCAACCGCCGCCTCCTCACCGGAGACCACCACCGACTGCGGGCCATTCACCGCGGCAATACTCACCCGCTGCTCCTGGCCCTCCAACAGCGGCAACACCTCGTTCTCGGTGGCCTGAAGCGCGAACATCGCACCGCCCGCCGGGAGTGCCTGCATCAATCGCCCACGGGCAACCACCAACCGGCACGCATCCTCCAGCGACAGCACGCCCGCCACATGCGCGGCGGCCAATTCGCCGATGGAATGCCCCACCAGATAGTCCGGCCGGACTCCGAACGACTCCACCAGCCGGAACAGCGCCACCTCAACGGCGAACAACGCCGGCTGAGTGAACCCCGTCTGGTCCAGCAGTTCGGCCTCGTCTCCGAACACCACACCTCGGAGCGACGACTCCAACTCGCCGTCAAAGCAGGCGCACACCGCATCAAAGGCATCCGCAAAGACCGGGAAGGTGTCGTACAGCTCCCAGCCCATGCCCAATCGCTGCGCCCCCTGTCCCGTGAACAGGAATGCGGTCCTTCCGTAGCTCCTCTCGCCGCGTACCACTCCGGCAGCCTTTCGGCCTTCGGCGAGTGCGGTCAGGCCTTGTACAGCCGTCTCGTGATCGTCGACGAGCAGCACCGCACGGTGGTCGAATATCTCCCTCGACGTAGCCAGGGAATAGCCCACATCGTCGGAGGCATCGAGCGGGAACCGTTCGAGGTGCGCCAGGAGCCGCTGCGCCTGTGCCGTCAAACCGGCCTCATCACGCCCGGAAATGACCCACGGCACTGTCGGCAGCTTGAGCGGCTCCGCGCTGTCCGCGCTCTCCACCATGTCGTCGGTCGCCGGGGCTTCTTCGATGATGGTGTGGGCGTTGGTGCCACTGATACCGAACGACGACACACCGGCCCGACGCGGCCGCTCCCCCTCCGGCCACGCCACAGCTTCCGTCAGCAGCCGCACATCACCCGCCGACCAGTCCACATGCGACGACAGCTCATCCACATGCAGCGTCTGCGGCAACACACCATGCTGCAACGCCAGCACCATCTTGATGACACCCGCCACACCCGCAGCCGCCTGCGTATGCCCGATATTCGACTTCACCGACCCCAGCCACAACGGCTGGTCCCCGTCACGGTCCTGACCGTAGGTGGCAAGCAGCGCCTGGGCCTCGATCGGGTCCCCCAGAGACGTTCCCGTGCCGTGCGCCTCGACCACATCCACATCCGACGGCGAGAGTCCCGCACCGGCCAGCGCCTGACGAATCACCCGCTGCTGCGAGGGACCATTCGGCGCCGTCAAACCATTCGACGCACCATCCTGATTCACCGCAGAACCCGCCACCACAGCCAACACCTGAT
>NZ_BMND01000059.1 GCF_014646275.1 Streptomyces kronopolitis | reverse complement strand
CCCGCGGAGCGGGATATGCCCCGGCAAGCCGGGGCATAGAGCGCGAATTACGCAAGCGCAATTCGGATTTCCGGCGCAAGCGCCGGAATGGAATTCCGTAAACGGAATTCCCGAGGGAATGCAATTCGCGCAAGCGCGAATTGGGGCACCCGCGCAAGCGCGGTCGCCTTGGCTGGCTACGAGAGGAGGTGCATCACCCGCCAGCCTGCGTAGTTACTGGGAATCGCAGCCACCACCCCACAACGAGAGTGACGGACTGCCGGCCTGGCAAAGTGCCGGCTCGCGGTGCAGTGACGGGTTCCGCTGCGCTCCACCCGAACCCCTCCCCTGCCCCAGAATCAATGCGTTCACGTTCGCTGATGCTCCGCCAGCATACACGCCAAACTGTCACGATGGGACGAAGCGTGTCGTTGCATCACCCGGGCGAGCGAACGCATAGGCAGCGCGATGCATCACGGATGCCAACTGTGTAGCGTTTGGGTCCTGGTGCCACCACCCCTAGCCACGGTCGAATAGTAACCGGAAGAATGCAGAATTGGGCGTCGTTGAATAGCTCAGCCACAGAACGGAAGCCCGATATGGGAACGTTGGAATTCAAGGTACGGAGGCACCGGAGCCGGATGGCCCCTCGGGCCATCCGGCGGAACGCTCCACCGACCCCGGCCACGCTTCGATGGTTGGGAGCCTCACGGCGGGGCACCGCCCGAGACTCAGAGTCGATGGTGGCCTCAACGGCGCGCGCAGGAGCAGCTGAGCCGCACGCGAGGCCGCCTGAGCCGCGGAACCCTCCGTGCGCAGAGGCGGGAGGTCAGTGTGGACCGGGTGGCGGCTGTGAGCTGGAGAGGTCACGGGGTGCGCACTTGGTGGCTTGGCTGACTGGTGCCGTCGGAGGCGGGGGCACCCGAACGAGCGGGAGCCCTGGTGCGGTCCTCGCGCGCGCGTGCGTCTTAAGGAAAAGAGGGCACCTCGCGAAAACATGCTCTGACCTGGGCTTTTGCGGAAGGGGATGTGTTGGCCCCGACACATTGACCTGCGGAAATGTGTCCGTGGTGCCACGTCGACACCCGTATTTGCCAACCCTGCTTGTACAAGGGCAGAACGTTGCTGGTGAGGGATGTTTCCCCGGAGACACGGCTCGAATGCATGGTGTCGGCGCCGACACCAAAGCGCCACGCCAGCGTGTACAAATCTGCCAACTGAGCTTGAACAACTGTTAGTGTCCGGCGCGACCCCCGCAAGATCGAGGACAGGACCACCGTCGATGCCCCGCCAGCCCAAGCGCCCCACCGCCGGCCGCGGCAAGGGCCGGATCGCGGCCGTTCCGCCCGGTGGTGACAGCGCCTTCCGCGAGACGCTGTCCTCCAAGCTGGGTAAGGACATCAAGCCGCCGACCCGCAAGCGGTCGGTGCAGCAGATGGACGTGAGCGTCCGGTACACGTACCGGGCGCCTCACGACATGTACGGCCGGTCGGGCTACAGCGTGGTCTCCAACGACTTCTTTGCCGACGTTCTGGCGGTGCTTATCGCCCAGCACGGCATGTCACCGATCCAGTCGGCGGTCCTACTGTGGTGCATCGGCCGGCAGCGCGAAGGATGGCTGCGCGCCACGCACAAGAAGATCGCCGACAAGCTGGGCGTGGAGCGGTCGAACGTGACCCGGGCCATCGGCCGCCTGGAGCAGTGGCACATGATCCAGCGTGTGGACAGCGGGTTGATCTTCGTGAACCCGATGCTCGGGTTCGAGGGCAACGGTGACCGACAGCGCGAGATCCTCAACGCACTGCGCGACGAGGACGGGAAGTTGCCCGAAGATGTCTTCCCAGCGCTGAACGCCCCGCGGCCACCGCGCAGCGTGCAGCTGGAGCTCGGTGTCGAAGACGAGGAAGATGAAGTGGTCGACGAGGAGGGGCGGGCATGCTGATCCAGGCGAGCGCCGGTTTCGGAATGCTGCACCGGCTGGACCTCACCAAGGCCGCGCAGGACCTGCTGAGCGTGATGGTCGACTGCCAGGAGGCCGGGGGTGAGGTGAACGCGTCCCAGGCCGCGCTGGGCGCTCAGGCGGGTCTGTCGCGGAACTCAGCGAACACCGCGATGGCGCTGTTGGAGAGCCGGAACCTGGTGCTGCGGCCCCAGGATCGGAAGTACCGGACCTACTACCTCCACCCGTACATCGCCTCGTACGCCTCCCAAGAGGAGTTGGAGGAGGCGGTCCAGGATGCTGCCGAGCGCATCGCCGATGGCGAGCTGCCCGACATCACCGCACCGCTGTACGAGACCGCACCGCCCAAGCGCCAGAGTCAGCCGCTCCGCTCCGTTCGCGCCGCCGGATAGCGCCGCCGTGATCACCCCCGGGTGATCGCCGCCCGACGAATGTGCCCCTGCTGCACCTTCCTGTGCAGCAGGGGCACATTCGCGCGCCCGACCGGCGCGCACCAGGCGCACATCGGTCAGAGCACGGTGTCAGGGGGGCTTAGCCATTTCCCTCGGCTTCGAGGCGCTTGAGCATCTCGCGCTTGGCGTCGAGCGCCGCAGCTTTCGCGGAGATCTCAGCGGACCAAGCGGCAAGGTCCACGGCGAGCTCCATCTGCGGTTTGCCGGTGTGCAAGTTGCTCTCGCGGTACTTGGCGTGGACGCCGAATCCCTTGCCGGCGCCGTATGCGAGTTCCATGTAGGAGTCGGCGATGCCCATCATGGCGCCGCCGAGACCGCTGAGTTCGAGGCCGATTTCTTCCCGCAGAGTCTCGGCCGTGATCTTGGGATTGCTTTGGCTCATGGACTCATGCTTGCAGTCGCCCGGACACCGCACCGGGCTTTTGCCTGCCCGCGGGCACCTCGTCTAGCGGGGAAGGCGGGCCACACGGGGCCAGACGGGATGGCGGCCTACAAGACGGTTCCGTGCAGGGCGCGGCGGTCTCCGGTCAGGGCGTAGCGGCGGGCGGCGAGGCCGTGGTCGAGGGGTTCGCCGATCTCGTGGCACAGCGGCGCCAGGACGTCGGCGGCCGCGATGTCGGACACATGGGCCGGGGCGACTTCGAGCATCAGTTCCCCGATCGCGTACGTGCTGGCGGCGAGGTCGTCGACGACGCGGCGCAGCTCGGTGAGGACGGGGTCCGCCGGCGCATCGGCGGGCGGTGGAGACGGGGCGGTGCGGATGTCGCGGACAGCCTCGCGGACGACCGCGCACCGTCGGCTCGTCGAGGGCCTGGCGGCCGCTGTGGGCGAGCGTGGCGAGGCGGCTGGTGATCCGGTCCGTAACGTCGCTCGCGCGGGCGGAGACGGCGATCAGGGCCCGCTGGGACAGCCCGTAGTCGAGCGCGGCCGCGCTGTCTCGCGTGTGAGACGTCTCGGTGCCGGCGGTGACGGCATCGTGGATCGCGGTGAGGGAGCGGGCGACGTTCAGGAGCCGGTACGCCTGCGCGCGGCTGATGCCGAGCTCGGCCTCGCAGTACGACTCCCACGAGCTCATGCCCAGGACGCGCCAAATGCGGGCGGCGTGCGCGTCGCGGACCCGGGCGGCGAGGACCGCCACGGAGCGCCGGACGTCGTCCATCGCCTCCCGCAGCCCGGCCGTCATCTCCCGGGCCTGCGCAGCGGTCAGCGGCGGCCGTGCCGGTTCGGCGAGGTCGTCCTGGTGCCGGTCGTGCTCGCCCACACCTCCATCGTCCTCCGCGTCGGCGGACGTGGCCAAGGCCCGCTTTGCCGGTGATCTTCACGACCAGGGGGTTCTGCGGCCACTGCCGTGCCTGGCGGTCGTTGAGCAGGACAGAAGCACGCCGGCGCAAGGCTCGGAGAACGATGGACGCCGAAGATCTTGAGATGACCGAATGCGAGGGCCCCCGCTGTGAGGGCGTCAGGGATCTGCTCGTGCACCTGCTGGCGGCGCATCCACTGGTCACGCAGGTCGGGGCGATCACGAAGTACCGGGGTGACGCCGCGCTCGCGGTGGAGATCGGTGGCATCGACTTCGAAGTCCTCGTCGAACCAGCCTGAGCTCCCGCGTACCCGGGAATCAAGGTGGGCGGTTCACCGCATCGGGGGACAACGCTGGCCTGGAAGGTCGGAGAGCATCGCGTCTACCTGGAGAAATAGGGTGAGCCTCGCGCTCGGCCTGGGGGCGGAGGCGGGCGGCGCACCTACGCTCCTCGCCATGAGTAGCGAGACGGATACCGTCCAGGTGGACCCGCGGCAGTTGCCGGCCGAGAGCTTCACCGACTCCGACATCGCCAGAATCCAGCTGGTGTCCGCGATCGAATCCGCCGCGACGCAGCTCGGCCAGTACGCGCAGATGCTCGGCGAGGACTTGGCGCAGGCCGGCGACTACGTACGTCGGGCGGCAACCCTCCGCAGGCTCGATGAGGTGGTGAGGCAAGCGGTGATTGCCGAGCGGGTCCGGGGGACGAGCTGGGAGACCATCGGAGGCGCCCTGCACATGAGTGCGGAGGACGCGGAGGGTCAGTGGGGCAGTTCGGAAGCAAGCTGGCGTCGTGAGACCCGGGCAACTACCTGCTAGCGGAAAAATCCGGGGAGCTACGCTGCGGGCGCCGACGAGTACATCACCTCGGACAAGCCGCACCAGTTCAGCAGTGAAACGCGGCGGCCGTTGTCCGCCTCGTTGGACGCGGCCGCTCATCTGACTGGCCGTGACGTCGTAGCAGCGAATCACACGTTCGCCGGCAGCGCCTGCACGCACTGCTCGCCCTGATCTCAGCGTTAGCGCCTCGCCCTGGCAGATGTGTGCTGGGGCTGTCAGGTGGCTATCCGAGCCAGATGATGTCCAGGACGGACAGGCGCCGGGTGAGCTCGTTGATCACGTAGACGACGGAGAGCTGTCCGACGGAGGCGGCGCGGACGTCCTCGCCTTCCGGGTCGCCGGCGTTCCACTGGGGCCAGCCCCATGGGGAGCGCACCGCGAGGTCCAGGACATCGCGCACCATCTCCTTCGCGGGCGCGGTGAGGTCCACGAGCACCTTCGCGGCCTGCGGGGACAGGCGCACCACCCACGGCTGATTGGTCACTGGCGTGCGCCGAGGACGTCGTCGAGGTCCACGAAGCCGCTCTCGTCCCGGCCGGAGTCCAGATACGTGTCGACGGCCGGGGCCGTGGCGAGGCGCACCTGCCAGGCGCGGACGACGTCGTGCAGGGGCGTGAGGGTGTAGCTGTGGCGGGAGTCTTCCAGGGCCTTGGCCCAGTCCCGCTCGAAGGCCGGCACCCACTGCTCTGCGCGGGCGCAGTCGCGCAGCTGGGCGAGGAGTTCGGCCGGCGCCCCGGGTGCGGGGGCGTAGGGCGGGACGGGGGCGTGGTCGGGCTGCGCGCTCATCGGCTGGTCCTCCCGGCGGGTCGTACCGCCACGGTACGCGCGATGACGAACGGTAGGGGCCGGGATGCGCCGATCCCCCGCCACCGTTGAGCCGGGCCCCGCAGGGCCCAGCGCAACGTCGGTGACGGTCACTCTCCCCTCTGCCTGTGCAGGGTCACCGCCGCCGGCACAGGCCCGGCCAACGGCTCGTCGAACATCCGGTCGGCGCGGCCGGGCGGGACGGGGCCGGGCCGGCGGCCGTCCGGGGTGATCTCGCCACGCCAGGCCGCGGTGAGGGGCTCCAGCTCGACGACCGGGTGGTGCCCTTCGGGCAGTGGCCAGAGTGCCTGCTGCTCCTGGAGACCGGCGCGCAGGGCGTAGAGGTCCGTCCAGCGCCAGATCATCACGGTGAGCCCGGACAGGGCCGCTTGAAGGAGTTCCGCGCCGCTGCGCGGGTCCTCGGCGCCTTCGGGGACGCCCTTGGCGCGGGCGGAGACCAGGCGTAGCAGCGGGTCGGTGATGACGAGTCCGTTCGCTCCGCCCAGGACGGTGATGCGGGCGGCCGCCGGGGCCCGGCGGACGCCGGCGGGGGTGTGGCCGCGGTCGGTGTAGTCGACGTGCAGCACCCCGAGGGGCTGCTGGAGCAGGTGGCGGGCGGTGCGGACCGCGGCCACGCGCTCGCGGCGGGCTTCGTCCTGCCGGATGCGCAGGGTGTGGATGTGCCAGCAGGCCGGGCACAGTGCGCCGTGCTTGTCCGATACGGCCGGGGCGCGGTCGGGGCGGGCGCCGCAGTCCGCGCACGTCCGGGTCTGTGAGGAAGTCTCAGACCGTGCGCGGGCGGCGGCCAGCTGGGCGGCCGTCGAGGAGGTGGGCGTCGACTCGTCGATGCGGTAGAGGGTCAGCGTCGCGCTCCGGCCGATCCCGTCCTGGCCGTCGACGGTGGCCGCGGGCGGGCCGGGCTGGCGCGGCAGGTCCATGGTCTTGAGCTGGGTGGCGGTGGCGTAGATGCCGGCGGGGACGTCGCGCCAGGACGCGAAGTGCGTCCGGGGCGCGCGGTCGGTCGGTGACATTTCAGCTCCTGCGGTCGAATGCGGACGGACACGGGTGCCCAGGACTCTGGTCTGGGGAGGCTTGAGGGACACTGATGGGCGGCCCCCGGCAGCTCGAATGCCGGGGGCCGCCCTGTTGCGGTCGGGTCAGTGCACCCCGCTGGGGTCAGGGGCGCACGCTGCGTGCGACGGCCTGTGCGTGCTGGCGCAGCGGCGTGTCCTGCTTCTCCCAGGTGGCGCCGAGGTAGTTGAGGAGTTCGGCCACGGCCCGGTCGCGGCCGTCGGGGTTGCTGGTGAGGAGCCGGTCGGCGGCGTAGGCGACGTCTTCGGCCGGGGTCGGCAGGTCCCCGTGGCCGGCGTCGGGGTCGACGTCCAGGGCCAGGAGGTAGCGGTCGCCGCTTCGGGTCTGGACGGTGATGGTGTCCTCGCGCGGGTGGTCCGGGGTGGCTACGCAGAAGTCCGGGTGGTTGAGGATCGCTGCGGCGACGGTCTCGGTGAGCACCGGCTCGGGCAGGATGTCGTCGGTGGTCGGCTCCGCGTCCTGCAGGGTGAGGGCGTAGCCGGCGCCGGCCCGGGTGGCGAAGGTGACCGTGTCGTCGCCCGGCTCGGCGTGGGCGCTGAGGATGTGCGGGCTGCCGAGCAGTGCGTCGGCGATGCGGACGGCGTCGCGGTCGGCGTCGATGAGGTGGTCCTTGTCGCGGTCGATGGCCGGGAATTCCGTGGTCATGTATTCGCTCCTAGTCAGTAATCCAGATCAAGGTAATCGATGTCGTTGATTTCCACGTCTGAGAGTCCCATAGCGCGGCCGCCGCCGTCCTGAAAATACACTTCTTTAAATCCGTCGGCGATGATTTGGCGCATCTGCTGGTCGCTGGACCCGGCGTCGCGGGCGTCGAACAGGCGCTGGGCGTACTCCGCGGGGAGGTGCACGGTCAGTCGCCGGAACCGGCCGTCGTCGGTCGTGTCAGGGCCGGCGGTGTAGCCGAAGCGGGCCCTCGTCTCCACCGTGATCCCGCCGGTGGCCGCGGCCTGGCGCTGCCGGCGCTTGCGGACCTGCGGCTGCCAGCGGGTACGCACAGCGGCGTCGATCTTCGCGGCGATCTCCTTGGGCGGGTGCTTACGGTCACCCTTGCGGTAGCGTTCCACCGACCGTTGGCTCACGCCCAGCTCCTGCGCGACGGCCCGGGTGGTCTTGAGCTGCCGGAGCAGGTAGCCGATCTGGCCCTTGACGGTCTTGGGCGGCTCCCGGGTGAACGCCTCCCGGTCGGCTCGCTCGATGGCGTCCTCGATCTCTCCCAGCATGATGCTCAACTCCCTTCAGAATTGTCGGTGTTGCGGCTGCTGATGGCGGATCCGCCATCAGCAGCGGACGGGCCGGTGGGGGCGGCCTACTCGCCGTCGTCGAGGACGGCGTCGCCGCCCTTGATGTGGCGGGCCGGGTTGAAGCCCTTCTCCATCAAATCGACCGCCCAGGACATCTCCTGGACGCCCTCCAGCTTGGCCAGGCCCGGCGTGGGGCCGAGGCGGAACCCGCCCGGCTGCGGCTTGCCGGAGGCGGCGTACGGCAGGAAGTCCAGCGGGCTGCTGCCGGGGCTCGGGTAGACGACGCAGTCGGACAGCACGGCGAGCGGGAACCGCCCGGTCATCTTCGCCATGTTGTTCAGCTTGCGGTGGATGTTGACCCGGGCCTTGCTGATGACGGCGGCGCGGATGTCGGGGCGCCAGGTCGGGCGCTGCATGGCCGGCCACGGGTCGCCGTCCTTGTAGCCCTTGCCCTGCGGGTTCTGGAACAGCTTGCCGATGCCGCCCTTGACGGTGCCCTTGATCGCGGCCAGCACCGCGGCCATCGCCGGGTCGACCTGCTTGTGCTGCTCCATCGCCGCCAGGAACGCGTGGTCGTCCAGGTCCTTGGTGACGCCGAGGTCGGCGAGGGTGTCGACATACGCAGCCTTCAGCCGGTCGTGCCACGGGTCCAGGTACGCCCCGGTCTCCCGCCGCAGATACGCCTCCAGCGGCTCCACGTTGTAGCCCAGCTCCTGGGCGTAGGCGACGGTGTGCGTCTGGTACCAGGCCGGTCCCGTCGGCTGCTCGCCGCTCGGCGTGAACGGCGAGGGCAGGCGCGGGTCGATCTCCACGGGGGACAGGTCGACCAGCCACGAGCCGGGGATCTTCGGGTTGAACGTCGGGGCGTGGAAGTGGTCTGGGGCGGAGAGACCGACGGTGAGCCGGGCGGCGGCCGCGAGGAAGGCTGTGTTGAGGTCGAGGCCGACCGCGTAGGGGAGCAGGCACTCCTCATCGGTGAGCGTCGCCACAGGCCGCACCCACTGGTACGCCTCCTCGTTCAGGAAGCCGCCCTTCCAGCCGGAGTGGAAGACCGCGGGGTGCTCGGGCTGGCCCTCCGGCGGCGCCGGGTCCATCGGCTCCGTGCCCAGCGAGCCGGGGTTGTGGCCGGAGACCCAGTTGCCGGTCTCCTCATCACGCACCGGGCGGGTGGGCGGGCGCAGCGCGGTCATCAGCTCCAGGCCGTTGACGGCCGTGCCGCCGCGCGGGGTGATGACGCGCTGGGCGTAGACGCCGAGGACGCGGGCGACTTCGGCCGGCGCCATCTCCGCCACACCGGGCCAGGAGCGGGAGTCGAGGGCGTCCCACGACAGGAGCGCGAGTTGCACGCACTGGCGCTGACTCCCGGTGGCCTTGCGGTAGATGCGCGCCCACGGGCCGAACCCGCGCTGGGTGAGCTGCCACTTCGCCTTGGTGATCTGCTTGACGACCGGGTGGTCCTCGTCCAGGCGCAGGGAGCGGCGCTCCTGAAAGCCCTCCAGGCGCTCGGGCAGCCCGAGCTTCACCGCGGCGGCCGCGGTGAGCACGATCAGCGGGTCGCCGTCCTTGCCGTGGCGGTGCAGCTTGGCCGAGCCGAGGCCGGACTCCTTGAGCGTCCACTCCACCAGCTCCACCACCGTGGTCGCCGGGCAGTCCAGCACCAGGCCGTCCACGCCGTACGCGCTGCCGTCGCCGTCCAGAACGGCGAGCGGGCCGTGCGGGAAGCGCGGGTCGGTCGCGGGCGCGGCGGCCTTCTTCGCCGCCGGGCGCCGCGACGACGCCGGACGGACAGGGCGCTCCGCGGCGACCGGGGCGGCGGGGGGCTCCTCCGGCGCGGTGGCCTGGGGCGCGGCCGGGCCGGCGAACGTCTCCGGCGCCGGCTGCGGTGCGGCAACCGGAGTGGGCGCGGCGGCCGGGGCGCCGTGTGCGGGGTGCTTCGCCGCCCAGCCCTTCAGCAGCCGCTGGTACGCCTCCAGACGCGGCGACTTCGGCTCGGAGCGCCCGTTCTCGTAGTTCTTCACCGTCTGCGTCGTCGTCTGGAGTGCGCCCGCGAGGCGGGCCTGGGTGATGCCGGCGGCCTCGCGCAGTCGGGCCCGCTCCGCCGGGGACGGCAGCTGCGGCTCCTCTTCCAGCAGCGCGTCGACGTTCGCGAACAGCTCTTCCTCGGATGCCATGTGGGTCTCCCTTCCCGCCCAACCCTAGCACCTCTTACCCCTCTTCTTAACCTAGTTTTTTAACCCTTGCGTAAGAATTTCACTCGACACCTGCTAGTTGTCGTGTTGTTCACTCGTGAACTAGAATCGGTCACATGGCGAACGAAGACATGTGGAACGACACCGACGGGGCCACCGAGGAACGCGTGGCCTTCCAGGCCCGGCTCAGAGACCTGGTCCTGAACGAGACCAACCGGCGCAGGCAGCGGGCCCGGCTGGCGCCGGTGGCCAGCCCCAACACCCTCAATCCGACGTCACCGGCCGCCAAGGAGCTGCACCTGCAGCACCTGGCCGTCGCCATCGAGGCCGCCGCCGAGCTCGGCCCGATCCTCACCGAACTGGTCGACGGCATCGCCGAGCGGGCCGGCCGCGCAGGCGCCGGCTACCCCGAACTGGCCCAGGCCGCCAGCCTGAACACCCGCCAGGCGGCCCGCCAGCGCTGGCCGAAGGCCGTCGGCACCGGCTGGCGCCTCTACACCCTGCGCCACGGTCTCGACGGCGCCGAGGTGGCGCGGTTCCGTAGCCGGGAGAAGGCCATCAACCGCGGCCGGTACGCGCTCCTGCAGGGCCAGATGAACGCCAGCGGCGACTACGCCGCCGTCGTCGTCGACAACTTCGACGACGTCATCTGGGCATGCCACTTTGACCCCGCCACCTACGACCTGGCCGAGACGGCACTGCCCGACGACTTGATCACCGCGCCCGCCCAGGACAGCGACCAGCACGCCCCCTGGGTGAACGCCTGGACCACTCACGTCCACCGCGCCACCGGGCAGTCGCGCACCTGAACCGGACAAGCGCCGGCCGGCCAAGGGGTACTTCACCATTGAGGTCGCCGGTCGTCACCCTGCCTCGCACCGGCTGACGGAATAGCCTGTGCCGCAGGCCATCAACGGGCACTCCGCCGGTACTCGCGCGGGCAGCCCATCCGCACGAGGGACGATATTGAGCCACGTTATGAACGGATTTCTCAGCTCACGGCCGATCTGCGGGGATCAGAACCACAAATGATCAAGAAACTCGCAGGTCAGGCGTCTATAGGTCAGCTTCTAGAAAAGTCCGAGCGCCGGAACATCGCACGCCAGGAACGGTGTTCGGCGTTGTGGCCGACGGCGGCCCCTAACGGCGTCAAGGCCAGTTTTGGCGCCCTAATGTCGATGTCGAGACGACGGAGGCCGCCCTGCATGGCGGCCTCCGAGGACGTCCAAAACCCCATCGGTATGCGTTCGACAAGGAAGGACTCAACTCATGGAACCACAGATCTGGCGCAGCATCAGCGTCAGGTGGAGGCGTCCCCATGCATCCGACTTCATTGTGGCGGGAGCGCTCTACTACCTGCTCTACCTGCAGCCGGAGGTTCACAAGCTCGTCGCTGCCGCCGTGTGGATTGCCGCACTCCGCTGCATCCGGATCGAGCGGACTGTCTGAAACACCATGGTCCAGGCAGGTCCCTGCCGCGCGCCGACAGGGGCCTGTCCCGTCTGCCGGCCACGTGGGTCTCGCCGTCCCACCGGCCGGACGCGCGACCCGGGGGCCGGGGCGAGGTCAGCGGTACGCTGCGCCCACCCCGAACCGAGGAACAGCAAGATGACGAAGCGCGGCCTCCCCCACCCCGAGCACCTGCGCCTGGGCCAGGTCCTCTCCGGCGTGCGGACCCAGTTGTTGCACGAGCATGTCGCGTTGCTGAACGCGTACCCGCAGACAGGGCCGAGAGCGTTTCCGGCAAAGCAGTTGGAAGTGGCGATCGAGGCGCTGGATGCGGCACGCCGGGCGCTGGAGAATGCCGTGTTCGAGGAGCACCCGGCAGTGGCCGAGGTCTACGACTACTTCCCGTACGGAGAGCATCGGGCAGAGGTAGTGGTGCCGGAGAAGCCGGGCAGCAGTACGGGCCGGGTGCCCTTTGGCGGTAGGGCCGTGAGGTAGCCGGGGAGTCGGTGAGGGCGCACTCGAAGGCGTCGAAGGAGCGGCACCGCTCGTCGAGCGGACGGCCGCAACCGGCTGACCGCGCATGCGGGGCCGGCGGTCCCTGGGCGGGCTGGATGACCTATCGATTGCCGGTGCTGGACAGCACGATTCCGCCGTGAATCGGCTCAGGTGGCGGTGCGCTCCAAGGCTGCGGCGGCCGCGCGGGCGATCTCAGGGTCCGCGAGGATCGCGGCGGTCACGTCCTCGGCTGTGGGTCCGGATGCTTGGGCCGGCACGACGCGGCACACCCGGCCCTCCAGCTCGCCGAGGGCAGCGATGCACGGGTCGAACTCGGCTGTGTCCTCAGTCAGATCGCGGGCGACCAGCTCGGCGCACAACCCGGTGAGGGCTGCCCGCAGGCTTGAGAGCACCTTCTTCATCTCCTGCGGTCGCCTGGCGGTGGCCAGGTTCGGGTACTTCTTCGTCGGCTTGTACGCCTCGTTCAGGCGCCGCACGACGGCCTGGACATACGTTGCTGTTTCGTAGAGCAGCTCGTCAGGGTCGCCGAGGGCGAGGAGGGGGCTGTAGTCGCCGCCCTCGACTCCCTTCGCCATCTGGCGGTTGATGCCGAACTCCCGCAGCCCGTAGACCGTGGCCACCCGGTCCACCGAGTGGACCAGGGTGCGGTTCGCATCCGTATGCGACTGGATCATGCGGCGCACGGTGCCTCGCCGCTCCGCGGCCGTGGTCTCCCTCTCCTCCGCCGTCAGAACCTGGTGCTCGGCGCCGAGATTCTCGAAGGCGGTCAGGAGTTCCGCGGCGACGGTACGGAGACCGTCGCCTTCGTCGGGGAGCTGCTCGGGCACCGTCGATCCTCCGGCTCGTCGCTGCGGCACAGATTCGCGGCGTCGCATGCGACGCCGCGCCAGGTGGTCGCGCCGTCGCATACAACGCACAGCAGTCCAAGGGGACACGGCAGAGGTCGCGACAATCACCTAGGTGGCTCCGCCCGTCGTGGGAGGCGGGTACTGCTCGGCCCAGCCGTTCAGCAGGTACTGGTAGGCGGCCAGGCGCGGCGGGCGGGGGGTCGTGCGGCCCGTCTCCCAGCCGTTGACGGTCTCCCGTTTCGTCTGCAGAGCGGTGGCCACGTCCTGCTGGGTCAGGCCGGCTGCTTCGCGCAGCCGCTTCCGCTCGGCCGGCGGCGGGAGCAGCGGGCCACGGGCCAGCAACGCCTGGGCACGCGCGATCAGTTCTTCTTCCGTGGGCATACAGCGACCTCCTTCCCGCAGACTACCTCGAAACCCACACTCAACATCACGCTGAACATCACTTTGGATTTAACTTTATAGCTAACACGTGTGTATGATCGCGCTCCGTCTGAGCCAGTCCGTTCGTGGAGGAGCATGTGAGCTCGCCGCACCGCCCCCGTCCCGTGTCGCCCCCGGCGCAGCCCGCGGGGCAGGGGGCCTCTGGCGACTGGTCGGAGGAGGTCCTGGCCGGCACCGTCCTGCCCGGCGTCCTGGACGGCGCGGTACCGCAGCCGGATCCGGCGCGGCCGGTGGTGGTGTTCGTCGCCGGGCAGCCCGGCAGCGGCAAGACCATGGTCGTCGACCTGGTGCACGCCGCGCTGCAGCGGCGGGGCGGCGCGGTGCGGGTGGATCGCGACGCCTACAAGGCCGTGCACCCCCACTACGGCGCCTTCGTCGCCGAGGACGTGCGCACGGCCGGGGTGCGGGTGCGGCCGGAGACCTACCGGTGGCAGTCCGACGTCGAGGCCCGGATCCGGGAGGGCCGCTACGACGCGGTGGTGGAGGCGCCGCTGGCGCACCCGAGCGAGTTCCTGGCCGGGGTGGCGGCGTATCGGCAGGCGGGCTACCGCGTCGAGATCGTGGCCCTGGCCGTGCCCGAGGCGGTCAGCCAGCTCGGCATCCTGGACCGGTACCTGCGCCTGGCCGAGGAGGGCCGGGCCCGCTTCGTCTCCTGGGACAACCACGACGCCTGCGCGGCCGCGCTGGTCGACACCCTCCGCACGGTGGAGAGCGTGCGTCTGGCCGACCGGGTCCTGGTCGTGCGGCGTTCCGCCGAGACGGCTCTGGAGGCGGTGTACGCCAACGAACTCGGCGCCGCCGGGCAGCAGCTGGCGGGCGCGGCGGACGCGGTGCTCGCTGAGCGCAGGCGCCCGTGGGGGCCCGCGGAGACGGGCCGGTTCCGGCGCCAGCTCGCCGACGCCGACCGGCGTCTTGCCGATCCCCGGCTGCCGGCGGATTGGTCGCTGGCGGTGCGCCGCGACGCCGAGCGGGCCGCCGCCTGCGCGGAGCCGGTCCGCCGCACCGCCCAGCCCCGCCGGGAAGCGCCCGGGGTCGACTACCACCGGCTCTCCGCGGAGGAACACCGCTGGATCTTCGACGAGTTGATCGCCCCGGGACTGCGGATCACACCGCAGGAGCGGCCCGTCGCGGTGTACGTGGTGGGGCAGCCCGGCGCGGGTAAGACGCGGGCCGCTCAGATGGTCCGCCGCACTCTGCGAGACGCGGTCCACCTCAGGGGCGACGACTTCAAGTTCCACCACCCGGACTACCTGCAGCTGCTGCGCGAGGAGCCGCGCACCGCCTCCGAGCGGATCCGCGCCGACTACCGCGCCTGGCAGGCCCAGGCCGAGGCGTACGTCCGCGAGCGGCGTGGGGACGTGGTCATCGAGACCACCCCGACCAGCGCAGCCGGCTTCCTCGCCGGCGCGTCCCTGTACCGGCAGGCCGGCTACCGGGTGGAGCTGGTGGTCCTGGCGGTGCGCGCGGCCGACTCCCGGCAGGGCACGGCCGCCCGCTATGCCACGCTGAGCGGGCGGGGCGTGCCCGCGCGGTTCACCACCGCCACCGGGCACGACAGCTGCTACGCGGTCTTGCCCGAGGTGGTGGCGATGACCGAGCAGCTGGCCGCCGTCGACGAGGTGCTGGTGATGCGTCGCGACGCCCACCCGCTGTACCGGAACACGCTGGACGGCCAAGGACGGTGGGCGCGGCGCCCGGCCGCCGCGCTGGCCCTGGCCGCGGAATGGGCGCGCCCCTACACCGCCGAGGAAGCCGCTCGGTTCTGGGCCGTCCAGCGCCGGCTGCACACGGCGGTCCCGCAGTATCGCGACGACCTCATCGCGATCGCCGGGCTGGCCTGCCCGCTGATGCCCGCCCGGCAGCCACGCCAGCTCCACACAACCGCCCCCGCAGCCGCCTTGCTCATGCCCGCCTAGGTGTGTGTCTCGCGCGAGGACTCGCGCGGCCCTTGACACTGACGCTGCTGCTGAACCGCTACGCTCATCCCAAGCGTTTCGAGCGCTGTTCTTTGTAGCCGGTGGCCGGAGCGCCTCGCGCTCCGGCCACCGGACTGCGGCCATAATCAGGCCGCATGCCAGTCACGAAGCCCAAGGCGACACGCGTAATCGCGTGGAAGCGTAACGGTGCACCGCGCCGCCTCGATGTGCCAGCGCAGCACTTGAGCAAGACCGTGGAGCTGTTGCGTACGATCGATGGCCCCCAAGCTGCGGAATTGGTCGAGGAGTTCAGCCGCGGTTTGCGCATCGCGTGCTTCTGGTCCTCCCCCCGCCGGGCGCCGTTCACCGATCGGCCGGCCTGGGGCCCCTGCGGACGGGTTGTCGATCACCCGTCCCAACGGTGCGCCGAGCACACCTGGCCCCCGGCTGACGGAGCAGTCGATCCCACGCCGGATCGCTGCGTGGCCACACTCGATCAAGAACTCGATGAGCACCACTGGGTGAAAGACTCCCAGGGGTTGCGCTGTCCCTACGAGTGTAGGGAGG
Source organism: Streptomyces kronopolitis (assembly GCF_014646275.1). Lineage (GTDB taxonomy): Bacteria > Actinomycetota > Actinomycetes > Streptomycetales > Streptomycetaceae > Streptomyces > Streptomyces kronopolitis. The sequence goes on along the minus strand of NZ_BMND01000059.1, from coordinate 7,807 downwards.
GCAGCGACAGGTGCCACCACCACGACCCCCGGCCCGAAGAGCTCTGCTCCTTTCCGCAGCTTGACCAGGATGGGGCCCCCTGCCCTGTTCCCGAGGCCATCTACCCGTGCCGTACGCACCAGCGCGAGAGAGGACAGGCGTTGGCGACCGCCCTCGTCGATCTCGTACTCGCCACCACTTGCAGACAGTGCGCGGCCACCGCATCCGACACCTGCGTCACTCGTTCCGGACGCCCCGTCGACCCCCACAAGGTGCGTCTCGTCGACGCACAGGCCACCGACGAGGGAAAAGACCTCGCCGAGAAGATCGAGTTCTACGGGGCGAGCCACCGGTTTGCCATCTGATGTCGGCGGACGGTGACTCACCCGGCTACGACTCGGGCCGCGGTTCGGAGACGTCCAGCCCCTTGAGGAGCTCGGCGTAGAGGGCGGCGATACGGGAGATCTCCTCGGGCCCGGCGTCGTTGAGCCGGGCCCGGTCCTCCACGCACTTGCGCTGCTGGCTCATCAGCTCCTCCAGGCGTTGCTGGTCGCCGGCGCGCCGTGCGAGCAGCAGCTGCCGGTTGTAGGCGGCCAGGACGGCACCCACGATCTCGTGTGCCTCTTCAACGCCGACCTGGTCGCCGGCCGGGCCCGGGGCAGGGCCCGAAGATGAACGCGGATCGGGGGCGGAGGACGAGGACGATGCGTCGTGCATGGAAAAGGCCACCTTGGGGTCGTGGAACATCGATATAGGGCCATTGTCGGCGGTGGGCTGAACCGGGACTGTGGCCGGCCGCGGTGCGCGGCATAGATTTGCCTCGCAGGTGATCACTTTGTGGGGGATTCATGGCCGACCTTCGTGCGCTGTTCAGCTCCAACGACCCCGTAGGGAGCAGCGAGGCGTTCACCAACAGGGAGGGCCAGTGGAACCTCGTCGCCTCCGCCCTCCAGGAGCACCTGCGGCACACCGCCGACCCGGCCTTCGACGTCGAGGACCTCGAAGCGCCCCGCAACAACGTGCTGGTGTTCCACGGCGTCGGCGGCATCGGCAAGACGACGCTGTCGCGCAAGCTGGAGGCCTCGCTGGCCGATGCCGGGGACCGGCCCGCGCAGTGGGGTGCTCCGGCCTGGGCCGGCGAGCGGATCGTGCCGGTGCGCATCGACCTCGCCCGCTCCACCGGAACTGACTTCGAGCAGATCGTCCTGGCGATCCGGGCCGCGCTCGCCGAGCTCGGCCGCCCCCTGCCCGCCTTCGACGTCGCGCTGCGCCAGTACTGGGAGCACCAGCACCCCGGCGAGCCGCTGGAGGAGTACCTGCGCCGCGGCGGGCCGGCCTCCCGGTTCGGCCGGGCACTGCCGCAGCAGATGCAGTCCGCGCTGTCCGACGTCGCCCAGGCGCTGCTCCTGCCCGGCACCGTCGGGTCCGCGGTCGGCCAGGTGACCGGCTCCCTCGTGCGGGCGCTGCGGGAGCGGCGGCAGACCGTCCGCGCCCTGGCCGGGTGCGCGAGGCTGGCCGACCTGCTGGAGGCCGAACCCGACCTGGACACCCTGTCCTTCTACCCGCACCTGCTGGCGTGGGAGCTCGCCCAGCTCCCGGCCGGCAAGAAGGTCACGCCGGTGATCTTGCTGGACACCTTCGAGGACACCGACGACCGCCACCGTGACGCCGAGCGGCTCCTGCAGCGCCTGGTGTGGCTCATGCCGAACGCGTTCTTCGTCATCGGCGGCCGCAACCGTCTGCAGTGGGCCGACGACGCCCTCCAGGGCCAGCTCGACTACACCGGCCCCGCCGCCTGGCCCGGCCTGGCCCCCCGCGCGGCGCAGCCGGCCCGGGCCGCCGGGCAGGGCGGCGCCCGCCAGCACCTGATCGGCGACTTCTCCGAAACCGACTGCGACACCTACCTCGCCCACCGCCTCACCCAGGACGGCACGCCGCTGATCGGCCCGGACATCCGCGCGGTCATCACCCAGCGCTCGCACGGCCTGCCGCTCCACCTGGACCTGGCCGTCGCCCGCTTCCTGGAGATCCGCCGCACCGGCCGCACCCCCTCCCCCGCCGACTTCGACCACACCTTCCCCGCCCTCATCGCCCGCACCCTGTCCGACCTCACCACCGACGAGCGCCACGTCCTGCGCAGCGCCAGCCTGCTGGACGCCTTCGACCTCGACCTGGCCACCCAGGCCGCGGGGCTGGCCCACCAGGCGGCCGCCCGCAGGCTCGTCGAACGGCCGCTGGTCACCCAGGATCCGTACGCGATCTGGCCCTACCACCTGCACGGCGCCATCCGCACCACGCTGCGCACCGCCGACGACCACACCGAGGACCGCTGGACCCCCGCCGACTGGCACCGCGCTGCCGAACGCACCCTCGCCGCCCTCGGCCGGCAGTGGCACGGCGCCGGCGGTCGCGTCACCGGCCGGGCCCTGCTCGTGGCGTGCCTGCGCCAGGGCCTGCGCCTGGCCCGCGACCACCGCCTCGACGACCTCGGCTGGCTCACCGACGCCGCCTTCGCCTACACCGACGACTCCATCTGGGAACCCCTCGCCCCAACCACCCACACCCCCGCCTCGCCCGGTGCCGAGCCGCAGGCGGACCCGGACACCCCCGCCGACGCCCTGGCCGAGCTCCTCGCCGCCATCACGCGCCGCCAGCACGAGCACCGCGCACGCACCGCCGAGCGCCTCACCGCCGTCCTGGACACCGGCCTGCTGTCCGGCGAACTCACCGACCTCTCGCTGTACTACCGGGCCAAGGCCCACAAGGACCTCGCCCGTACCGACGAAGCCCTCACCGGCATGCGCCAGGTTGCTGAGGCCGGCGGCCGGCTCGCGCCGCGCGGCCGCCGCGGCATGGCCAATCTCGCCCGCATCCGCGGCGACTTCCCCACCGCCCTGGCCGCCGTCCCCGCCCTGGGCTGGAAGGGCCGCCACCACCGCGTCCTGGGCCACATCTGGTTCCCCCACGGCGACATCGAGCGTGCCGCCGCCGCTTTCGAGGCCGCACGGGCCGAAGCCGAGCAGCACGATGCCCCGGGCGAGCGGGCCATCGCCCAGACTCTCCTCGCCCTGGTCACGGCCTTCGCCGACCCGCTGCGCGCCGACGACGAACTCGCCCTCGCCCACCAGTACCTCGCCTCCCTGGACCAGCGCGCCACCACCTTCTACGCCGCCGTCGCGGCCCTCGTGCGCGATGCCGGCACCGACGGCGACGTCACCGACCGCGCCGCCGCCCTGCACGCCGAGAGCACCAGCGCCGGCCTGCCCTGGCTCACCCCGCTCATCGAAACCGCCGTCGCCTTCCACCATGCCGTCCGCGGCGCACACGACGACCTCGCCACCACCATTGACCGCCTGCGCGAGGTGACGGCAGACGGCGACTTCGCTTACTACGTCGACATCGCCACCGCCATGGGCGACCAACCCCAGCACGCTGGCAGTGCCGTCCGGTGGATTGACGACGCGCACACTGTCCGGGAGCACTGGCACGGCTTGATCATCGCCCGCCAGGACCACCTGCGCGGAACGCAGTAGCGGCAACGGACAACGCGGGGCGCCGCCGTCCCGAGGATGCTGGCCGCGCATCTTCAGCGGTGTTCTGGTCGTTTGGTAGGCATGGAAGACACCCGTCAGCTCGCCGAGCTGGCTCGCTGCATCGAAGAGCACAACAGCATGTCGCGCAGGGCGCGCGAACTCTTCGCTCGGACACAGGAGACCAGCCAGAAGATCGGCGACCTCGTTAACGCTGCTCTCAGCACGGGCACCTCCTGGACGGAACTCAACCGTCTACTGGCAACCGTGGAAGACGCCCCGCCTCCAGGGGCCCTCGTATCGCACCACTCACCTGAGCCGGCGCCCTCCCTCGCGGGAGACGTGACCACCGCCGAACCTCAGATCCCTGCCCAGGCCAGGAACGCCAGTGCCCCCTTGTCTCGCGCGAGGACCGAGCAGGAGGGCGTTCCGTCGCTCCTTGTCCGCGCACACGCTGTCGTCTCCACCACCCCGGAGAGGGAGATGGCGTCGCGCGACCTGGCAACCGCGCTGGGACACAACGTGAATGCCATCGGAGGGGACCTGTGTGCGCTGCTGCGGGAAGTGGGAGTCGTACGCCCCAACAACGGCAAGATCAACGCCCGCTACGAAAAGCTCAGTAACCGGCTACCGGGCTTCACCGCAGACTGCCTGAAACAAGCAATCGACGCCTACAGCGCTCGGACGGCAACACCCGCTCTCCCCGCGACCGGCACGTAGACACGCCTGGCCGGCCGGGCCGGACCGGGTCAGCTGGCGGCGTCCGGGGTGATCCCCTGCGCACGGGGAGAGCGGACAGCACACACTCGATCGATCGTGTCCAGACGCTGGGTGATCGTCCGCTCGCCCGGCCCGCCGACGACGTCGGCCAGGGGCTCGATCTCCGCGTCCAGGTTCCGCCGCCGCTCGTGGGTGGTCGCCGTTTCATCCGCGTCCACGCCGCGCCCCACCACCGCTCCACCCCTGACCTGGAAAACCTCGGCCGCCGCCACGCCCGCTTCAAATTCAGCCTCCACGACCTGCACGACCGCCTCGCCGGCGCCGATGGTGGGATGACCAGGACTTCGCCGACTACGGACTGAGCCCCGAGCAGACAGAGGACCTGCGCGCCTGGGCTCTGCGCTAGGCCGGCGACCTCGCCACCCGGCGCCACTCCGGAGAAGGCCCGCACGACTGACAGCAGCGAAGAGATCAGCGCTCCGAGAACCCGAGTCGCCAGGAGCGCAATGGAAATGGAATGGGCCTGCACCTGGTCCCCCGGCGGCCTCGATGGGCAACTGAATCGCTCAAGCTCAACTTCTCCTCAAGAACTAGTGCGATTCCGGCAATCGGAGGAGTGATTGAGTGGTCAAGAACGGGGTTCGGCAGGTGAGAAACGGGCTGTGACGGGTAGGGTGATATCACGCAAGAGCCCCTAGGCGGGCTGCCGGGAATACGGCCGGAACCAGGGAACTGGATCCCTCCACCCTCAGAGGTGGTTGTGGCCCCCGGGAGTCCCCCCGGGGGCTTTATGCATTCACAGGTTCTTGAGGTCCGCCCACCAGGCACGATCGGTGACGAAACGCTTATCCCCGATGACCTTGATCCCATAGCCCAGCAGTTCGCCGCGCGCCGATCGGCGCAGCTGGTGGCTGATCTTCTGCAGGTTCGCCGCGCAGGCGGTGTCCTGGGGGTGCCCGCTGAGCGCGCTGTTGAGCAGGCCGGCGTGGACGTCGGCGAGCTGAATGCCGTTACGCATGGTGTTTTCCCAGGTGGGCGGCCATTTGATGTGTTCCCAGGGGACGCCGTAGGTCTCGCCATTGCCGCTGCGTACCTGGTCCAGGTAGCTCACGCAGTCCTGGTGGTCCATGTGCTTGACCTGGCCGAGCCGGACTATCGCCAGGCGCTTCCCGCCGGGCCATTCCCTGGCCAGGTGAGCGACACGTTCCAGAAGCAGCCTGGTCGTGAAGTTGTAGAAGACGCCCTTGTCCCGGCGCATCTCGTTGTCCTGGTTCAGGGTCGCCTTGTGCGCGATCACGTGGATGACCCGCGCCGTGGGTATGGAGGCGAGCGCCTGCGCGGCCCAGCTGCGCCGCTCGGGGTGCTTGGGCTTGAAGTGCTCGACCCAGTGGATCGGTTTGAGCGGTTGCTGCGGCTGGCTTCTGTGGACGAGGGCGCGCAGGCCACCGGCGGTGTAGGTGACCGTCCACTCGTCTTCCTGGGGCACCACTAAGGCGGTCATGGCGAAGAACGGCGACTGGGCTTGGGACCTGTCGCTGAAACCACGGTCGCCTGTCTCGTCGACGTAGACGTGGAGCTTCGGCAGCTGACCGAAGTGTTCGGGGACGTGGAAAGCTGCCATCAGGCCCGCCGGGGGCGGGCGTAGACCGGGCGCGGCATCGCACCACGGTGAGAGTGCACCACGGGAGCTGGTCTCCTTTGTCCTGCCCGACGATCCAACGCCGGGTAGCTCTACGTTGTTACCGGCCGGTCACTCCCAGCTACCACCCGGTTGGATGACCGTACACCCGATGGTCGACATGTCAGCAATGCATATGTACAAGGCCAGTTGGCCTGCTGTCTTGGATCAAGTCGCTATGTCGTCAGCTCTGCGACGAGTCGGGCTGTCCAGCGGTCATACCTGTCGCGCACGGGTGATAGCGACTTCGACCCCGTCCAGACGGTCGATACCGCCGGCCAACTCGGCCCCACTCCGCCACGGCCTTCGTCCGGGCCTCACCTACGGTGCTCAGCACGGGCACGCCGGGCATCGCGAACGGATGCCTCCAGCGCGGCCATCAGGTCCACCGGCTGCTGCGGCTCGCTCGGCGGCAGCGCCCGGTCGTCGGCCGCGAGGGTGTCGATCAGGACGTTCAGCGCCTGGGCGTAGTCGTCGTGGAGCTCACCGATGTCGACGCCGGTCATCTCGTCCATCAGCAGCTCGGCGAGGGCCAGCTCCCGGTCTGTGGTCGGCGCCGGGCTCGATAGGTCGCCGGGGTCCCGGATCTCCTCGGGCCAGTGCAGCGTGTGCAGCACCAGGATGCCGGCCCGCGGCCGCAGGACGGCCAGCCGCTCGCGCGACCGGAGCGCTACCTTGCACACCGCCAGCCGACCCGAACGGGCCAGGGTTTCGGCCCTGAGCGCGTACGGCTTCTGCGCTCAGGGCCGCGGGCGCCCACCCAGTACGAGCGGGCGTACGCAACGGATCTACAGCGGCTTCGCCCACAAGCCGGTGACGTCGATCCCCCGCTTCGTGGGCAGGGGCAATGCCGCCAGGCCCTCTTCCCGGAGAACCACCGTGCGGCCGTCGGGTGCCTCCCAGGCGTGGGCTGTCTCCTCCGGCCCGACCTCCATGCCATCCAGCTCGCAGACCCGCCGGTGACGAATACGGCCTCCATCTCGGCTATGCACGAGATGGAGGCCGGGTCCGTGATCCTCAGCCGCCGCGAACAGGTCCACCGGGAGGGCGACCGGGCCGAAGGCGACCGTGCCCTGCCAGAGCGATCGCATGCTCCGACGGTACGCACGGTCCGATTCGAACGCCGCCACTCCGCAGCCATCCGAGGGGCGCCCCACGCGTAGAATCGAACGCATGAGCGACACCTCTCCTCTGCCGGACGACGTGGAACGGCTGACGGTGATCGCGACCTACCTGCAGCTGGAGCTGGAGCGCGTTCACCGCGCTCTCGCGCGGGCTCAACAGCGGGAGCAGGAGGCCGCCCGTCAGGCTGCCGCTCGCGCTGCGCCGCCGCCGGACTGGACGGTGCAGATGAACGTGGGTGCCGATCCGCGGCCTGTGGCCGTTCACCATGGCGATTGCACTGTCGGGCAGCCGCGGGTGCGGCCGATCAGCCGTCGTACGGCCATCGAGGCGCTGACCGCGGGGGTGGAGGCGTGCGCGCTGTGTCGCCCGGACCGTGAGCTCCAGATCGAATAGAGCCCCAAAGAGGAATGCGTCTCGCGCTCAGTGGATTATGTCGCTGAGAAGAAAGGTTCCGCCGTGACCACACCCGCCCCCGCACCGTCCACCGTGAGGCTGTCCTGCCCGCCCAAGGACGTTGGACGGTGCGCGACGTGCCAGCAGCCCTGCCACCGTTACGGGCACGGCGGCAATCCGCTGTGCCCGACATGCCGCGCCGTAGTCGAAGCTCGGCGGGCTAAGACGTCAGCTTCGGTGTAGACGGTCCCGACGCCCCGGCCTTCGCCGGGGCGCCCTCATCGTTTTAGGCGAAGGCCAGTTCGCGGAAGGTGTTGCGGATGTCCGTCAGGGGCTGGCGGTCGCGGGTGTAGTAGAGCTTGTTGGTCAGCAGGATCGCCCA
>NZ_BMND01000058.1 GCF_014646275.1 Streptomyces kronopolitis | reverse complement strand
GTGCGCGCGGCCTCCGCGGCGGCCCCCGCCGCCCTTCCGGGGCCGGGCCCGCCGGTCCCGCGCCGGGCGAGTTCCAGCACCGCGGCGGACACCCGGGCGACCGCGTCCGGCACCTGGCGGAAGCTGGGGAAGTCGTTGATGTCGACGACCACCGGGCCGTCGGGCCCCAGCAGGATGTCGACGCCGTAGAGGTCGAGGCCGAAGACCTCGCCGATCCGGGCCGCGATCCGGGCGACCTCGGCGGTCAGCGGCACCTGGCGTTCGCGGACGGCGTGCGCGGGGTGCAGGGGCGAGCAGCGCTCGGTGGCGTACAGCTCGCCGGCGACGCTGTAGACCTTCAGGTCCGTACCGGAGTTGGGGACGTAGGGCTGGGCGATGAGCAGCCCGCCGCCGTCCCCGTCCGGGGCCGCCGCGCCGGGCGCCGCGGGCTCCCGCAGCCGCTCCGGGCCCGCCACCAGCCGCACCGCGCGCCCGGAGCTGCCGTCCGCGGGCTTGACCACGAGCGGGAACTGCGCCGCGGGTATCTCCGCGAACTCCTCGGCCCGGGCCGCCGCGTACGTCACGGGGACCGGCAGCCCCGCATCGCGGGCGATCACCGCGGCCAGCGCCTTGTCCCGCACCCCGCGGATCGCCCGGACGTCGTTCACCGTCGTCAGCCCGGCCGACGCCGCGGCCTCCAGCAGGGTCAGGCCCGGGCCGCCGGAGACGGTCTTGAGGACCCAGGCGTCGTGGCTGCCCGCCCGTATCTCCTCGGACAGGGATATCAGCGAGCGGCCGGGCCACCGCACGTCCACCTGGTGTCCCCAGGCGCCGAGTTGGCGGATCACGTCCAGGGGCATGCCGTCGTGGCGGTACTGCTCCTCCACCAGGAAGCAGAGTCTCATCGGGGCACCCTCGTCATCGCCGCACGTCCGTCCACCGTCCGTCCGGCAGATCCATGACGCACCAGGATCCCATGCGGGGCCCGGGCAGCGCCGTGGGCCCATGTGCCCGGTGGCCGGAATCGCTACCGTGAGGCCACCGCCACCGGGCGGACCGGGCAGCACGCAGCGGGACCGGATGCAACGGGAGGTCCAGTGACCCACAAGGCCGCACCCTTCGACGAGCTCGACCGCAAGATCATCGCGGCGCTGATCGACAACGGCCGGGCGAGCTTCGCGGAGATCGGCGGCGCGGTCGGACTGTCGGCCACCGCGGTGAAACGGCGGGTGGACCGGCTGCGCGAGAACGACGTGATCACCGGCTTCAGCGCCACCGTCCGGCCGTCCGCGCTGGGCTGGCTGACCGAGGCGTACGTCGAGGTCTACTGCGACAGCGCCGCCCCGCCCCGCCGCCTCGCGGAGGTGGTCCGCAACCATCCGGAGATCGCGGCGGCGATGACCGTCACCGGGGGCGCGGACGCGCTGCTGCATGTGCGGGCGAACGATGTCGAGCACTTCGAGGAGGTGCTCGAACGGATCCGGGCCGAGCCCTTCATCCGCAAGACGATCAGCTACATGGTGCTGTCCCACCTGCTGCCGGACAGCCCGGAGGCGGGGGCCCGGGGCCCTCTCGATCAGGGAGGCGCAGACATCGTGCAGAAATAGCCATCTACACGCAGCATTCCTGCACGAGCACGCAGCATTTGTCGCTTGTTGCCGGAATCCCCTGCTCCGTACCGTGGAAACACCCCAGGTGACAACCCTTTACGGTCTGTCAGGGCAGGAGCGGAGGGATGTTTCTGTGTCGACGAGTCGTGTTTCGAGCCCGCGGCGCTTTCTGGTCTGCGAGCCCCGGCATTTCGATGTGCGGTACGCCATCAATCCCTGGATGCGCACGGACGCACCGGTGGACACCGCGCTGGCGGCCCGCCAGTGGGAGGCGCTGACCGCCGCCTACCGCGCCCACGGGCACACGGTGGAGGCCGTGGCGCCGGTGCCCGGGCTGCCCGACATGGTGTTCGCGGCGAATTCGGCCCTGGTGATGGCCGGGCGGGTCTTCGGCTCGCTCTTCCACGCGCCGCAGCGGCGGCCGGAGTCCACCGCGTACGAGACGTGGTTCAAGGCCGCCGGCTTCGACGTCTACCGTCCGGAGTCGGTGTGCGAGGGTGAGGGCGATCTGGTCCCGGCGGGCCCCTATGTGCTGGCCGGCACCGGCTTTCGCACCACGCCCGCCGCCCATCAGGAGGTGCAGGAGTTCTTCGGGGTGCCGACCATCAGCCTCCAGCTGGTGGACCCGCACTTCTACCACCTCGACACCGCGCTCTTCGTGCTCGACGAGGAGAACATCGCGTACTACCCCGAGGCCTTCTCGCCTGGCTGCCGCGAAGTGCTCGCCCGCCTCTTCCCGCGGGCGGTGCTCGCCGACCGGGACGACGCCATGGCCTTCGGGCTCAACTCCGTCTCCGACGGCCGCCATGTGTTCATCGCCCCGCAGGCGACCGGCCTCATCGGCCGGCTCACCGACCGGGGCTACGTCCCCGTCCCCGTCGACCTGTCCGAGTTCCACAAGGCCGGCGGTGGCATCAAGTGCTGCACCCAGGAGATCCGCTGATGACCGCTCCCACCCGTACCGCCCCGGTGCTCGCTCCCCGTTCGTCCGCGGAGCTGATCCAGGCCGAGGGCCCGGTCCTGGCGCACAACTACCACCCGCTGCCCGTGGTGGTCGCGCGCGCCGAGGGCGTCTGGGTCGAGGACGTCGAGGGGCGCCGCTACCTCGACATGCTGGCCGGCTACTCGGCGCTGAACTTCGGCCACCGGCACCCGGCGCTGATCGACGCCGCGCACCGCCAGCTGGATCAACTGACCCTCACCTCCCGCGCGTTCCACAACGACCGGCTCGCCGGCTTCGCCGAGGCCCTCGCCGGACTGACCGGCCTGGACATGGTGCTGCCCATGAACACCGGCGCCGAGGCGGTGGAGAGCGGCATCAAGGTCGCCCGCAAGTGGGCCTACGACGTCAAGGGGGTCCCGGCGGACCGCGCCACGATCGTGGTGGCCGGCGGCAACTTCCACGGCCGGACGACCACCATCGTGGGCTTCTCCGACGACGAGGAGGCCCGCGCCGGCTTCGGCCCCTTCGCGCCCGGCTTCCGCACCGTCCCCTACAACGACCTGGCCGCGCTGGAGGCGGCCGTGGACGAGACCACGGCCGCGGTGCTGATCGAGCCGATCCAGGGCGAGGCCGGCGTCCTCATCCCCGACGACGGCTACCTCACCGGTGTGCGCGAACTGACCCGCCGGGCCGGCTGCCTGTTCATCGCCGACGAGATCCAGTCCGGCCTGGGCCGCACCGGCACGACCCTGGCCGTCGAGCACGAGTCGGTGGTCCCCGATGTGCTCCTGCTGGGCAAGGCCCTCGGCGGCGGCATCGTCCCGGTCTCCGCGGTCGTCGCCCGCCGCGAGGTGCTCGGCGTGCTCGGCCCCGGCCAGCACGGCTCGACCTTCGGCGGCAACCCCCTGGCGGCCGCGGTCGGTTCGGCCGTGATCGAGCTGCTCGCCACCGGCGAGTTCCAGCGCCGCGCCGCCGAACTCGGCGAGCGGCTGCGGACCGGCCTGGCCGCGCTGACCGGCAAGGGCGTCACGGGCTTCCGCTCCCGCGGCCTGTGGGCGGGCGTGGACGTCGACCCCGCACTCGGCACCGGCCGCGAGATCAGCGAACGCCTGATGAAGGAAGGCGTACTGGTCAAGGACACCCACGGCTCGACGATCCGCCTGGCCCCGCCCCTGACCATCACCGCCGACGAACTGGACGCGGCCCTCGGCTCACTGGCCCGGGTACTGATCTGACCCGCGCCCCTCCCCGTCCCGTGACCGCCGGGCAGACCCGCACCTGGGTCTGCCCGGCGGTTCGCTGAGAAACCCGCCCCGGGTCCCGTGAAAACACCCCCGGGACGCCCTCCGACGGCCGCCGGGACGCGGCGGCACCCCTGCCGCGCCCCGGCCCCGCCCCGCCGCCGCGGCGGCCCGCACGCCCCTCCCCACAGCCTCCCGCCACACTGCCTGACCTGGGCTTTCACCCCCTCCAGGCCTACCATCGAGGCACCGGGAAAGGGGACCTGATGGACCGCCACCTGCGCACCCTCGACGATGTACTCACGCTCCTGGACGGCCTGTTCGCACCGGAGGCCGACCGCTGGACCGCCGACGCCGCCTCCTGGTGGGACGGCTTCTACGCGGACCGCTCCAAGCCGGTGCCGTTCTTCGCGGCCAAGCCCGACGAGAACCTCGTCTCCTGGCTCGACCGCGGGCTGCTCACCCCGGGGCGCGCCCTCGACCTGGGCTGCGGCCCGGGCCGCAACGCGCTCCACCTCGCCGCCGCGGGCTTCGAGGTGGACGCGGTCGACCTCTCGCCGGCGGCCCTCGCCTGGGCCCGGGACCGGGCCGCCGAGACCTCGTCACCGGTCCGCTTCCTGCGCGGTGACGCCTTCGCCCTCGCCGGCACCGCACTGCGCGGCCCGTACGACCTGATCTACGACTCCGGCTGCTTCCACCATCTGCCGCCGCACCGCCGCCCGGGCTACCTCGCCCTGCTCGACCGGTGCCTGGCCCCCGGCGGCCACTTCGCCCTCACCTGCTTCGCGGCCGGCGCGATGGGCTCCGAGCTGGACGACCGCGACTTCTACCGCGGCCGCGGCCTCCAGGGCGGCCTGGCCTACACCCCGGAATCCCTGCGCCACCTCTTCGCCGGCCTGACGGAACGCGTACTGCGCCGCATGCACGACGAGCCCCCGGACTCCCCGCACTTCGGCGAGCCGTTCCTGTGGACGGCGCTGTTCCGGCGCGACGAGCTGCCGTAGCCGTCCGCCGGCCCGCGCTCACCCGGTGATCGAGGCCCGGAAGTGGTACCGGTCGCCGCGGAAGACCGCCGCGGTCAGCTCCAGGGGCTGGCCGTTCTGGTTGAAGGCGAGCTGGGTGGCGACCAGGACGGGGGTCGCGTCGGTGATCTCCAGCAGCCTGCCCTCCTCCTCCGTGGGGTGCCGGGCCTCCACCGAGTAGTCGGCGACCTTGGGCAGTTGGGGCGGGTCGGCGCGGCGGAGACTGGCGAACAGGGTGTCCTTGGTGAAGTCGGTCTCCGCAAGCTGCGGGCACAGCCCGAGGGGCAGCCGGTTGTGCTCCAGCACGACGACGATGTCGTCGAGGAAGCGGAGCCGGCGCATCTCGAAGAGGGCGGCCCCCGGGGTGACGCGCAGCAGTTCGGACTCCTGGACGGTGGCCGCCCGGACCCGGGATTCCAGGACCTCGTCGCGAAGCCGGAAGCCGTACTGCTCGGCGTAGTCGGCGAAGCCCTGCACCGTCTGGCCGCCCCCGGGAGCGGCGGACGGCCGGGGGGACGGGACCGCGCGCTCGTAGCCCTGGGCGAGGAACCATCCGCGGGCCGGCGCGGACTCGATGATGTCGCGCTCGGCCAGTTCACCGAGCGCGCTGCGCAGGGTGACGCGTGAGACACCGTACCGGCCGGCCAGCAGCCGTTCGGACGGCAGGCGGTCCCCGGGCCGGGCGCCGCCGGCGGTGATGTCGTCCAGGAGGCGACCGGCGATCCGGGAGTACAGGGGCAGGGAGTCGCCGCCCAGGAGGCCCTGCGGGAGAGCGTTGTCCGATGGCATACCAGACATATACCAGTTTGGTGCATGCCAGTTCAATACCAGAAACGGGCCATTGACGACCAAAGTGCATACCAATAGCATGCCGATGTCGTTTCCGGAGGCATACGTTCCGATTTGGGCCGCGCGCTCTTCGGTGAACCTTGGAGCGGATCATGTGGAACCCCTTGGACGCAGTGGTGCGGGACCAGAAGGCGGGTGAGCCACGCGGCATCACCTCCGTGTGCTCGGCCCACCCGCTGGTCATCGAGGCAGCCGTGCGCCAGGCGCGCGCCTCGGGAGGCCCCCTGCTGGTGGAGGCCACCTCCAACCAGGTCGACCAGTACGGCGGGTACACCGGCATGCGGCCGGACGACTTCCGCGCGCTGGTGCACGGCACGGCCGCCGCACACGGTCTGCCGCCGGAGCGGATCGTGCTCGGCGGGGACCACCTGGGACCGAACCGGTGGCGCGCACAGCCGCCGGAGCAGGCGATGGCCGAGGCGGACGCCCTCGTCGCGGCGTATGTCCGGGCCGGCTTCACGAAGATCCACCTCGACTGCAGCTTCTCCTGCGCCGGCGACCCCGCACCGCTGACGGACGAGGTGGTCGCCGAGCGCACCGCGCGCCTGGTGGCCGTGGCCGAGCGGACCGCGGGCCGCTCCGCCGCCGCCCTGCGCTACGTCATCGGTACCGAGGTGCCGGTGCCCGGCGGGGCGCACGAGACGCTGGAAGGCGTGGCGCCCACCAGCCCCCGGGCCGCCCGCCGCACCCTGGCGCGCCATCGCGACGCCTTCGCGGCGCACCGCGTCGCCGGCGCCTGGCCCCGGGTGAGGGCCCTGGTCGTGCAGCCGGGCGTCGAGTTCGACCACCGCCAGGTCGTCGACTACCGGCACGAGCGGACGACCGAGCTGCGGGACGTGCTCGCCGGGGAGCCGCACATGGTCTTCGAGGCCCACTCGACGGACTACCAGACCGCCGAGGGGCTGGCCGCCCTGGTGGCGGACCACTGGGCGGTGCTCAAGGTGGGCCCCGGTCTGACGTTCGCGCTGCGCGAGGCCCTGTTCGCCCTGGCCGCCATCGAGGACGAACTCGTCGACCCGCAGGCGCGGTCCGGGCTCCCCGAGGTGGTCGACCGCCGGATGCGCGACGACCCCGCCGAGTGGGCGGGGTACTACGAGGGGGGCGCCGCCCAGCAGCGGCTGGCCCGGCGCTACAGCTACAGCGACCGCGTGCGCTACTACTGGCCCGACCCCGAGATCGCCGCCGCGCAGGACCGCCTGTTCGCGCACCTCTCGGCCCTCGACATCCCCCTTCCCCTGCTGAGCGCCCATCTGCCCGACCAGTACCGGCGGGTGCGGTCCGGGGACCTGACCACGGCGCCCCGGGAACTGGTCGTCGACCGGATCCGGGACGTCCTGCGCGACTACGACCGCGCATGCCGCATCCGAGACGAGGAGTACGTGTGACCACCTCCCTTCCCCACGCGTCGCCCCGGGGCGACGGGGCCGACCACACGGTCGCGGAGATCGCCCAGCAGCCCGCCGTGTGGCGCGAGATCGGCGCCGACCTCACGGCCGCACGGGCCGAACTGGACGCCTTTCTGGGCCCGTTGCTCGCCGAGCGGGAGCTGCGGATCGTCCTGACCGGAGCCGGGACCTCGGCCTTCGCCGGGGAGGTCGTCCGGGCGGCACTGGCCCGGACCACCGGCCGGCGGGTGGACGCGGTGTCCACCACCGACATCGTCGCGGACCCCCGCGCGGCCTTCCCGGACGACGTGCCCACCCTGCTGGTGTCCTTCGCGCGCTCCGGGGACAGCCCGGAGAGCGTCGCGGCCACCCGCCTCGCCGAGCAGGTCCTGCACCGCGTGCACCACCTCGTCCTCACCTGCAACAGCGACGGGCAGCTGGCCCGGACGCACCGCGCGCACGCCGCGTCGCACGTGCTGCTGATGCCGGCCGCGGCCAACGACCGCGGCTTCGCCATGACGTCGAGCTTCACCGGCATGCTGGTGGCGTGCCTGCTCGCGTTCGGCGCACTCGACACCGGCGGCGTCGAGGCGTCGGCCGCGGCGGCCGAGCACCTCACGGCAGGGGGCCTGGACCGGGCCATCGACACCCTGCTGGCCCGCCGGCCCGAGCGGATGGTCTACCTCGGCAGCAGCAGCGCGCTGAAGGGCCTGGCCCACGAGTCCGCGCTGAAGCTGCTGGAGCTGACCGGGGGCGCGCTCGTCGCGTCCGCGGAGTCCGCGCTGGGCTTCCGGCACGGCCCCAAGTCGGTGCTGACCGCGCGCACGGCCGTCCTCGTCTACGTCTCCAACGACCCCTACACACGCCGCTACGACCTCGACATCCTCGCCGAGCTGCGCGCGGACCTGGCACCCGGCAGCGTCGTGGCCGTCACCGCGTCCCTTGACGGGCTGCCGGAAGACGGCAGTTGGCTGCTGCCCGGGCTCGCCGACGCCGACGACACCGCCCTGGCCCTGCCCGCCGTGCTCACCGCGCAGCTGATCGCGCTGCGGTCCTCGCTGGCGCACGGCATCCGGCCCGACAACCCGTTCCCGTCGGGGGAAGTGAACCGCGTGGTGCGGGGCGTGACCGTGCACCCGCTCCCCGGGGGTCGGGACGACCTCGCGTAACCGCGTCCCGGAAAGCCGAACGGAGGAACAATGATGTTTCTGGGTGTGGACGGCGGAGGCACCAAGACGGCCTTCTGCCTGATCGACAGCACGGGCACCGTCCGGGCCCGGGCGCTGGGTGACGGCGCCTACTACTTCGCGGACCAGGCCGCCGGCGGCGTCGACCACGTCGTACGGGTCCTCGAACGGGGCATCGGCGCCGTGACCGGGGCCGCCGGCCTCACCCCCGCGGACATCGACCACGCGTTCCTGGGCCTGCCCGGGTACGGCGAGGTCCCCGGTGACCTCGCCGCGCTGGACGCCGCCCCCGGCCTGGTGCTGGGGCACCGGCGCTACACCTGCGACAACGACATGATCTGCGGCTGGGCCGGTTCGCTGGGCGCCGTGGACGGGATCAACGTCATCAGCGGCACCGGCTCGATGGCGTACGGCGAGCGGCGGGGCCGCGGGGTGCGCACCGGCGGCTGGAGCGAGCTGTTCAGCGACGAGGGCTCGGCGTACTGGATCGCCGCCCGGGCGCTGAACCTCTTCTCCCGGATGAGCGACGGCCGGCTGCCCGAGGGACCGCTCGCGGACCTGCTGCGCCGCCACCTCGCGCTGACCGCGGACCTCGAAGTGATCGACATCGTGCTCAACCGCTGGCAGGGGCACCGCAGCGAGATCGCCGCGCTGACCCCGGTGGTGGTCGAGGCCGCCGGGGCGGGCGACGGCGCGGCCGCCGCCCTCCTCACCGAGGCCGGCGGTGAACTGGCCCTGCTGGTGGACAGTGCCCGGCGCCGGCTGGGCTTCTCCCGTGACGAGACGACCCCCGTCTCCTACTCCGGCGGGGTCTTCCGCTCGGCCCTCGTGCGCGACGCGTTCACCGCCGCGCTCGGGAACGGCGCGGCCGCGTACGAGCTGCGCCACCCCCTGTTCGAACCGGTGGTGGGCGCCGCGCTCTACGCGGCCAAGCTGGCCGGCACCCCTCTCGGCACCGAGGCGCTGGCCGCCCTGCGCGCCGCCTCGGACCCCACCACCGCGGAGGTCGGCCATGACGACGCGTGACAAGAACAGCTGGATCCTCTGGGCGGGACTGCTGGTGCTGTTCTGGGGAGTCTGGGGCGCGTTCTCCAGCCAGCCCAGCGACCGGTACGGCTACCCGAACGAGATGATCTACGTCATCTGGGCGTTCACCATGCTCGTCCCGTGCACGATCGCGCTGCGCCGCGGACGGTTCGACCGCCGCCCGATCGCCGCGGTGTACGGGCTCGCGGCCGGACTCACCGGAGCGGGCGGCCAACTCCTGCTGTTCCAGGCGCTGTCCAACGGCCCCGCGTACCTGATCTTCCCCGTGGTCTCGCTCTCGCCGGTGATCACCGTCCTGATGGCCGTCGCGCTGCTCCGCGAGCGGATCGGGAAGCTCGCCGTCGCCGGGGTGATCGCCGCCCTGGTCGCCATCGTGCTGCTCAGCATCCCGGCGGGCGCCGGGGGTTCGGTCGCCACCGGCTCCTGGCCGGCGCTGGCCGTGCTCGTCTGCGTGGCCTGGGGATCGCAGGCGTTCTTCATGCGCAAGGCCGCGCTCGCCGGCGTCAACGACGCCACCACGTTCGGCTGGATGACCCTCAGCGGGCTGCTCCTCGTGCCGGTCGCCGTCCTCATCATGGGCGGGCTGCCCGACGCCCCCTGGCAGGCCCCGGCGCTCACCGCCGGCACCCAGATCCTGAACGCCGTGGGCGCGCTGTTCCTGGTGATGGCGCTCAGCCGCGGCAAGGCCAGCGTCGTCGCACCGATCACCAACGCCCTGGCCCCGGTCCTCACGATCGTGCTGTCGCTGCTGATCTACCGGACGCTGCCGACGATCTGGGCGACGGTCGGCATCGTGCTCGCCCTCGGCGGATCGACGCTGATGGTCTACGCCGACGAGAAGCGCGGGGACGCCGCCGGGCCCACGGAGCCGTCGGCCGCCGGCCCCTGAGCCGCCGCCCGCCGACCGCCCGGCCCCGCGTCGGGCCTTCCCCGTACGAGGAGTACGCCATGCCCCTGGTCCCCACCACAGACCTCGTCGGCCGCGCCGCCGCCGGGCGCGGCTGCGTCGCCGCCTTCAACGCCATCACCCTGGAGCACGCCGAGGGCATCGTGTCGGGCGCCGAGACCGCCGGCCGGCCGGTGATCGTGCAGATCAGCGAGAACGCCGTGCGCTACCACGGCGGCCGGCTCGCGCCCCTCGCGCTGGCGGCCGCCTCGCTGGCCCGCACGTCGGCGGTCGGCGTCGCGCTGCACCTCGACCACGTCACCGACGTCGGCCTGCTGCACCAGGCTGCCGCCACCGGCTTCTCCTCCGTCATGTTCGACGCCGGGGCGCTGCCCTGGACCGACAATCTCGCCGCCACCGCCGCGGCGGCACGGTGGGCGCACGAGGCCGGCCTCTGGATCGAGGCCGAACTGGGGTACGTGGGCGGCAAACCCGACTCCCCCGCGAGCGCGCACGCCGACGGGGTCCGCACCGACCCCGCGGAGGCCGCCGACTACGTGGCGCGCACCGGGGTGGACGCCCTGGCGGTCGCGGTGGGCAGCAGCCACGCCATGACGCGACGGTCGGCGCACCTGGACCACACGCTCATCGCCCGCCTCCGGGAGGCCGTCCCGGTCCCGTTGGTGCTGCACGGCTCGTCCGGGGTTCCCGACGCGGAACTCCGCGCCGCGGTCCGCGCCGGCATGACAAAGATCAACATCGGCACGGCGCTCAACGTCTCGCTGACCCACACCGTCCGCGACGTACTGCGCGAGGAGCCGGCGCTGACCGATCCGCGCCGCTACCTCGGCCCCGCCCGGGACGCCGTGGCGGCCACCGTGCGGGACCTCCTCACCGCGCTGGCGGCCTGACCGGGCGGGGCCGCCGCACCGCACGGGACTACGCCGTTCCGGCCCGCCGCAGCGCCCACACCTCCGGTGCGCCGAGGTCGTCGTAGAGGCGGTCGCGCTGGTCGGGGCCGAGGGTCGTGGAGACCGCGGCGAGGGTGGCGCCGGCCTGCTCCGGCGCGCCGTCGACGACCTCGCGCACGATCGCCGCACGGTCCGCCGGCGGCAGGGCGGGCAGCATGCGCCGCAGGTCGGTGAGCGCCTCCTCGGGGGTCTGCGAGGAGTGGAAGGCGTCGAACACGGCGCGCAGTTCCTGCTCGCTCGCGGACTGCCACAGCGCCGGCATCGCGACCGTCTCCTCCAGGTGCAGATGCGCGAGATAGGCGCTGATCACCTCGCCGAGTGCCAGGTAGAGCGCGTGCCGGGCGTCCGGCAGGGCGTCGGCGGCGGTGCCGGGCAGCGCCCGCGCCCGCTCGTCCAGCGCGGCGAAGGTCGCGTCGAGACGGACGTGCTCGGCCTCCAGCGCGTCGGCCGCCTCCGGTGCCCGCTCCCGGAGCAGCCGGTGGATGTAGGTGTCCTCGTGGTCGGCGTGCTCGCGCAGTTCCTGCGTCATGGCGAGGCAGCGGTGCGCCTGCTCGGCGGCGGCACCGCCCCGGGACATGTCCGCGGCGCCGAGTTCGACGGCGAGCGTGAACAGCCGCGAGCGCTGCCCCATGTGTACGTTCCGGTAGAGATCGGTTCTGGGCATGGCCTGTCCTTCGGGTCGCCTTTCCCGTACGATGACAACATGTTGCTTCACTAGCAATATGTTGTCAATAGGTGCCAAGGGGTGCCAAGAGAGGTGGCGTGCCATGCCGAACGAGGTGCCGCACACGGTGCCGGACGAGACCGCCCTGCTGATCGCCGATGTCTTCGAGGCGGCCGGGGCCCTGCGGCGGCTGGGCGAGCAGACCGCCGCCGCGGAGGGGCTCACCCAGGCCCGGTGGCAGCTGATGAGCGTGGTCTGCGAGGACCCGCTCACCGTTCCGCAGGCCGCGCGCCGCCTGGGCGTCAGCCGCCAGAACATCCAGCGGGTCGCCAACGACCTGGTGGCGTTCGAACTCGCCGCGTACGCGCCCAACCCGGATCACCGCGGCTCGCCCCTGCTGGCCCTGACGCCACGCGGCGCCGAGGCGCTCGCCCGGGTGACCGACCGGGCGACGACCCTGCACCGCACGCTCTTCGCCGACCTGCCGGACGAGGAGATCGCGAGCACCAGGGCCTCGCTGCGCCGGCTGCTGACCGCACTCGACCGCCATGAAGGGGCGGCGGGCAAGCGCTAGCCGCCCGCGGCGAGTTCACCGGTTCCCGGCCGTCCCACCGACGAAAACAGTGTGTGCATCGGGCAACCGGTTGACAGGCTGGGGGCATGACTCGCGAGCACGCCCCCGATCCCGACTCCTGCGACGCGCCCCCGGCGCCGGGTTGGAGCACCACGCCCCTCACCGCGGACCTGCTGCGCGGCGCGCTCGATCTGGAGCGGACCGCGCACGGCCTGCTGCCGCACCGGCTGCCGGCCCGGGCCCGCGCGCAGTGCGACGACGGCCAGCTGGCCTCGGCGGAATCCCAGGCCTCGGGTGTGCGGCTGGTGTTCCGGACCCGGGCCACCGCCGTCGAGCTGGACACGCTCCGCACCAGGATCGAGTACCGGGGCGCCCCGCCGCGCCCGGAGGGCGTCTACGACCTGCTCGTCGACGGCCAGCTCACCGGCCAGGGCGGCACGGCCGGCGGAAACGTCCGGCTGGTGGACATGACCACCGGGTCCGTGGACTTCCAGCCGGGCCCGCCCGGCACCGTGCGGTTCGGCGGTCTGCCCGAGCGGCTCAAGGTCGTCGAGATCTGGCTGCCGCACAACGAGGTGACCGAGCTGGTCGCCCTGCGCACCGATGCCCCCGTCGAGGCCGTGCCGCAGGGGGACCGCACGGTGTGGCTGCACCACGGGAGTTCGATCAGCCACGGGTCGAACGCCGCGAGTCCCACCACGACCTGGCCGGCGCTGGCCGCCTCCCTCGGCAAGGTGGAACTGATCAACCTGGGCCTGAGCGGCAGCGCCCTGCTCGACCCCTTCACCGCCCGCGCCCTGCGGGACACCCCGGCGGACCTGATCAGCATCAAGATCGGCATCAACCTGGTCAACGCCGATCTGATGCGGCTGCGCGCCTTCACCCCGGCCGTGCACGGGTTCCTCGACACCATCCGCGAGGGACACCCGGACACACCGCTGCTGGTTGTCTCCCCGATCCACTGCCCCGTCCACGAGGACACCCCCGGCCCCAGCCTCCCGGACCTGAGCAATCTCCGCGGCGGTGAGCTGCAGTTCCGGGCAGCGGGGGATCCCGCGGAGCGGGCCGCGGGGAAGCTGACGCTGGGCGTCATCCGTGCCGAGCTGGACCGGATCGTGCGGCAGCGGGCGGCCGAGGACCCGCACCTGTCCTACCTCGACGGGCGCGACCTCTACGGCGAGGCGGACCACGCCGAACTGCCGCTGCCCGACGGGCTCCACCCGGACGCGGCCACCCACCGCCGCATCGGCACGCGCTTCGCCGACCTGGCCTTCCGCGTCGGCGGACCGCTCGCGGGCCCGGCCGCCTGAGACGCCCGCGCGCCGGCCGAAGCACCTCGGCGGGGGCCGAGGCGCCTCGGCCGGTCAGCGGCAATCCGCGGTCAGCGGGCCAGCCCCGCCTGGGCGAGCGCGCTGCCCACCATGTCCGCACAGTGGTTCAGCTTGTTCCGGATCCGTACCGTGGCGGCCGGGGCACCGGTCGTGGCGGCCAGTCCCAGACCGTTGGTCTCGGCTTCCATGACCAGCCGGTCGCCCTGTACGGACAGGCTCATGCAGAGCCGGCCGGTGAAGAGCTTGCTGCGGACCTCACCCTCGCCCTCGCGCACCTCCGCGCTGCTGTTGGTCTGCGGCACCCAGTGGTAGCCGTGCCGCTCCAGCGCCGCGCGGGCGACGCCCAGGGCCTCCTGCGGCGCAGCTCCCGGCGTCAGTGATATTTCTCGATTGCGCACGAACCCTCCGTCTGCTGTCAGCTCCGCCTGCGAATTCACTCGTATCATGCGATGCCGCTTTTCGCGCCGGGGCGTGCATTCCGAGAATTCTTCAGGACTCCGCAGAAACATGCGACCTCGAAATTCTGCTCTCGACATCCCGCTCGCGAAATCCCTGGTCCCGGAACTCTGTCAACCCGTCATGCACCGCATGCTGCTTACCGGCGGGCAGGAGAAAGTCGCCTGCGGCAGGGGCGTTCGGTGGCACACTCCGGCGAGTCGGAGGTCGGGCGTCCGGGGCACCGATCCCGGCTGATCTCACCGCGACCGGAGGCTCCGCACGCCTTCCGGCTCCTTTCGAAGCCTACGGTGCGACTCCTAGGTGATTCCCTAGAGCGGGCCGGTGAACAATCCAGGCGAGCGCAGCTTGCCTGGATTGCGCAATTCGCTCTGCACACCCGGCCGGCTGCCCCTCTTCACTCCGAACGCAGAGGAGATCGGCATGCGCAAAAACGTCCGGCGGCTCACCCTGGTGGCGGCGATCGGCGGCCTCGGCCTGCTCGCCGTCCCCGTGCAGTCCGCGGCGGCCGCCACCCCGGCATCGGCGTCGGCGGGGACCGCCCGCGTGGAGTGCGCCATGTCCTGGAAGGGCGGATCGACGGTCACGTACTGGGCCGACGCGAGCCAGGGCTGCTGGGTCGGCGGCACGGTCATCGCCACCAGCCCGTAACGGCAACGCACCGGTCCGGCCGCACACTTCGGGGCTCCCCGCTCCGCAGGTCTCCCCGGCCCACCTCCCCACCGGCCCCTCCGCACCGGCCCTTCCCCGCCACCCGGTACGGAGGGGCCGGTTCCGCATTACCTCCGCCAGGCCGTGGACGACAATGCGACACCCCGTGGACGGAACGACCCTTTCCACGGACCGGCCAAAAAGGCCACCCGGAATCCGCACCCGCAATTCACTCCGCTCTCCGCGCGTTTCCGGCGGACGCGCCCCGCGGCCACAACGCGCCGTGATCCCCCCATAGGCCATCGCCCGCCGGAGCGCTATGGTCGTTTCACCAGGAACGTAACGGGGGAGGGCCGCCGCCGATGGCACAGGACGATGCCGTGATCGGCTGTACGGGAGTGCTGTTGATCGGCACACGTGGAGCCGCCGGTCCCGGTGAGGTCCTGGTGCGGATCAGGGGCGGCACGGAGGCCTTTCTCGCCTGGTCCGCCGAGCCCCTTCCGGTAGGGGCCACCGTGCTCGTGATCGAGTCCCGTGGCAGTCGCCAGGTCGACGTCATGGAGTGGGCGGATCCGTTGGACGCGTTGCCCGGCGATGCCGGCGACGCCGGTTGAGGAGACGAAGGATGTTCGGTTACCGCGTTCCTGCCCCCGATCAAGCGATGCTGATCTCGGGAGGCAGGCGTGGACAGGGGGGCGCGCCGTTCCGAGTGGTCACCGGACACGGCAAATTCGTGCTGCCGGTCTTCCGCAAGGTCCGCTTCCTGACGCTGGCCATGTGCGAGGCGGAGGTCTCGGAGACCTGTGTGACCCGGCAGGGCATCGCACTGACGGTGCGTGCCGTGATCGCGTTCAAGGTCGGCAACGACACCGAGAGCGTGGTCAACGCCGGCCAGCGGTTCCTGTCCGACCAGGACCAGATGTCGGTGCTGACCGGCCGGATCTTCGCGGGTCATCTGCGCTCCATCATCGGCTCGATGACGGTCGAGGAGATCGTCACCGAGCGGCAGAAGCTGGCCACCGAGGTCCTGGAGACCTCGAAGACCGAGATGGCGAAGATCGGTCTGATCGTCGACTCGCTGCAGATCCAGTCGATCGACGACGGCGAGACCGGCTACATCGAGGCGATGTCCGCCCCGCACAAGGCCGCCATCCAGCGGCAGGCGCAGATCGCCCAGGCGCAGGCCACCCAGGCCTCGGCCGAGGCGGAGCAGGAGGCCGTCCGCAACCAGGCGGAGTACTCCCGGCAGACCGCGGTGGTCCAGGCCGAGTACGCCGCCGAGGTGGACCGCGCCAAGGCCCGGTCCGCGCAGGCCGGTCCGCTGGCGCAGGCCCACGCCCAGCAGGAGGTCCTCGCCGCCCGGACCGAACTCGCCGAGCGCGCGGCCCTGCTGCGCCAGCAGGAGCTGGTGGCCGAGGTCGTCAAGCCCGCCGAGGCGGAGGCCGAGCGCATCCGGCTGCTGGCCCTGGCCGAGGCCGAGCGGATGAAGATCCAGGCCGAGGCCGCCGCCTCGCACGACCGGGTGGCCCTGGACCGGATGCTCATCGACCAGCTCCCGCAGATCGTCAAGGAGGCCTCCGCGGGCCTGGCCAACGCCAACGTCAACGTCCTCAACGGCACCGACGGCCTCGGCGAGATCGCCGCGGGCCTGGTCGGCCAGGGTCTGACCATCCTGGACTCGGTCCGCCGCAACCTCGGCACCCCCGAGGCGGACCACTCCGCCGACCGCAACGGCACCACCGGCAAGGACAACGGCCACAGCGGCCGCGTCGAGATCGAGTGACACCGGACGGGGTGGGGCCCTGCCCCACCCCGTTCACCCTCCACCTGCTCAGGCCCGCCGGTGCTTCTCCCGGGCGTGCGCCACCAGATGGTTGAGCACGGCGACGGTGGTGGCGATGTCGGCGTCGTCGAAGCCGGCCAGCGCCTCGTGCAGACCGGCCTGGCTGGTCTTCTGCAGCCGGTTGAGGATGGCCTTGCCGTGCGGGGTGATCGCCACCTTCCGGGCCCGGCGGTCAAGGGAGTCGGGGGTCCGGGCGACCAGGTCCTGCGACTCCAACTGGCCGATCTGGCGCGTGACATGGGGCGGTTCGACCATCAGCAGGTCGGCCAGATCGCCGACCCGGCTGACGCCCCCGCTGCCCTCCAGGGCCATCAGCAGCCACAGGTCGGACCGTGCCGCGGTGACCCCCGCCTGGGCGGCCTGGCGTTCGTGCGCCCGGGAGCGGGTGAGCAGATAGGACAGCGTGGCCAGCACTCTTTGCAGTGCGGCAGTGGGGTCCTGGTCTCTTCCGGGGTCCGGCATGCAGGCACTTTAGCCGTCCATAGGACACCGGAAACCCCGCTGCGCCGACCCGCTCCGGGCCGGGCCTCCGCTCGGTTTGAGCCAACCTCGGACGGCTCGCGATCTCCCCTTCCCTCCCCCGTCCGGGGTGAGTTAGCGTTCCCTTAGTTGCTTAACTTAGGTAACTACTTAGGTCCCTCACCGCTCAGGTCCATCAGACGGTCCAGCAGACCCTCAGACGGTCCCGGCAGACCCTTCGAGGAGTGGCGCCACCCGCACCGACTGCCACGGCAGCGCCGTGACCCGTACGTGGAAGGACCCGCCGTATGACGACCGCAGAACGCATCGACACGGACCCCGGCACCGAGCCGGGCACCACCCTCCCCGCACTCGGCCTCCCGGCGACGCGAGCCGCCGGCTGCCCCTTCGACCCGGCACCCGGCGTCGAACGGGCCCTCCGGGAGGAGCCGGTCACCCGGGCGACGCTGTGGGACGGCTCCTCCTGCTGGCTGGTGACCCGGCATCAGGACGTACGGCAGGTCCTCGGCGACCCGCGGTTCAGCGCCGACGCGACCCGCCCCGGATTCCCGTTCTTCACCGCCGGCGGGCGGGAGGTCATCGGCACCGACCCGACCTTCCTGCGCATGGACGACCCCGGGCACGCCCGGCTGCGCCGGATGCTCACCGCGGACTTCATGGTGAAGAAGATGGAGGCGATGCGCCCCGAGGTGCAGCGCCTGACCGATGAGCTGCTCGACCGGATGACCGAGGGGCGCGGCGCGGCCGACCTGGTGGCCGAATTCGCGCTGCCGCTCCCGTCGTTGGTGATCTGCCTGCTGCTCGGCGTCCCGTACGAGGACCACGAGTTCTTCCAGCGGCACAGCGGGATCCTGCTCAGCCTCCGCTCGACCCGCGAGGAGGTACGGGCCGCGCAGGACGAGCTGATCGGGTATCTGGTCCGGCTCGCCGACGCCAAGCGGGACCGGCCGGACGACGCCATCATCAGCCGGCTGGTCGCCCGCGGTGATCTGACCTCGGCCGAAATCGCCGCGATGGGACGGCTGCTGCTGATCGCCGGCCACGAGACCACGGCCAACATGACCGCGCTGTCCACGCTCGTCCTGCTGCGCAACCCCGACCAGCTGGCCCGGCTGCGCGAGGACCCCTCGCTGATCAAGGGCGCGGTGGAGGAGCTGCTGCGCTATCTGACGATCGTGCACAACGGCCTGCCCCGAGTCGCCACCGAGGACGTCCGCGTCGGCGACGTCACCGTCCGGGCCGGCGAGGGCGTGGTGTGCACCCTCAACACCGCCAACCGCGACGAGGACGCCTTCCCCGGGGGCGGCGGCCTCGATGTCGGCCGCGACGCCCGCCGCCATGTGGCCTTCGGCTTCGGCATCCACCAGTGCCTGGGCCAGCCGCTCGCCCGGGTGGAACTCCAGATCGCCCTGGAGACGCTGCTGCGCCGGCTGCCGGGACTCCGGCTCGACATCCCCTTCGAGGACGTCCCGTTCCGTCACGACATGGGGATCTACGGGGTGCACGCGCTGCCCATCGCGTGGTGAACCGCGCCGGGGGCCGGCCGGAACCGACCGGCCCCCGCCGCACCTCTGTCCTCCCGTCACCACCCGTCCGCCCCGGCCCCAGGACAGCCGGGCAGTCCGACCAGGAGAGAACCATGCGCGTGCTCATCGACCAGGACAAGTGCTGCGGCGCCGGAAGCTGCGTGCTGTCCGCGCCCGACGTCTTCGACCAGCGGGACGAGGACGGCATCGTCGTCCTGCTGAACGCCGAACCGCCCGCCGCGCTGCACGAGGCGGTCGAGGAGGCGGCGGCGATCTGCCCGGCCGCCGCGATCACGGTGGAGCAGACCGAGCGGGTCTGACGCTCCCCGCCGGACGCGCGGGCCCGCGGTCCGCGCTCCGGTCGGCGGTGCGCGGCCCGCGGGCCCGCGCCCTGGGGGCTGCCCTCAAGACCCTTACGGCTGCGGCACCAGCCCGTCCTCGACCAGTCCGGCCAGCACCGCCTCGCCCAGCGCCTGCACCGCGGACTGCGGCCGCACCATCACCGTGAACTCCTTGATCCGGCCCGCCTCGTCGAACTGCAGCAGGTCGATGCCGTGGATCTGCTTGCCGCGCACGGTGGCCCGGAAGATCAGGATCGTCGACTCGGCGGTGCCGCCGTCCGCGCCCGCCGCCGTCTGCGCGCTGCCCGCCAGCTCGCCGACGTAATGGAAGTCCTCGAAGGTGCGCAGCAGCACCCCGAACAGCCCGAGCACCATCGGCCGCCCCTCGAACGGGGTGAACTTCACCGGGCTGTAGAGGCGGATGTCCTCGGTGAACAGCTCGTCCAGCGCGCCCAGTTCCCGTGCCTCCACCGCCGCCTTGAAGCGGTCCGCGGTCGTCCCCATCAGTTCCTCCTCGCCTCGGCCGGGCAGCGAACCGGCCGGGACCGGACGTGGTCCCGGCGCTCGGCCCCCGCGCTCCCCTAGTCGCGACTATGATTAGTCATATTCTTGAGTATGGGAAGGGGTGGCCGGGGAGATGGCTCTCAAGCACGCGGTGCTGGCGGCGCTGCTCGACGGCGAGTTCAGCGGCTATCAGCTGGCCAAGGCGTTCGACATCGGCGTCGCCAACTTCTGGCACGCGCTGCCGCAGCAGCTCTACGCGGAGCTGACCAGGCTGGAGGCGGAAGGGCTGGTCGCCGGCCGCCAGGTGGTGCAGGAGACCCGGCCCAACAAGCGGCTGTTCCGGGTCACCGACGAGGGCCTGGCCGAGCTGGAGCGGTTCGCGGCGGCCGCGTCCCGGCCGTCCTTCATCCGCGACGACCTGCTGGTCAAGGTGCAGGCCGTGGACCGCATCGACGCGGCGCCGGTGATCGGGCAGCTCGGCGAGCGGGCCCGGATGGCCGCCGCCAAGGTCGAGATCTTCGAGCAGCTGCTGGTCCGGCTGCGCGGCGGCGCGGACGAGGCGGAGTTCCTGGCCCACGGCACGCGGATCGGCCCGTACCTCACCTGCCTGCGCGGCCTGGGCTTCGAGCGCGAGACCCGCGACTGGTGCGAGCGGATCGCCGGCGTCCTGCGGGCGCGCGCGGACGCACCGGACCGCGCCTGACGGCCCGGCGGACCACGGCCGGGGCCGCGGGGCACGGCTACGGGGCGGCGCCGGCCGGTTCCGCCACCGGCC
The DNA here is from genome assembly GCF_014646275.1 of Streptomyces kronopolitis. Taxonomy (GTDB): domain Bacteria; phylum Actinomycetota; class Actinomycetes; order Streptomycetales; family Streptomycetaceae; genus Streptomyces; species Streptomyces kronopolitis. The sequence goes on along the minus strand of NZ_BMND01000058.1, from coordinate 3,497 downwards.
TCCCGGCCGCGTCCGAACAACAACCGCGCGGGAGTCCCGGCCGAACTCCTTCGTGTGACAACGGACATCACGGGTCGTATGCCTGGGCACCACACATTCCGCACGGAAACGGAATGAAAGGACCTGCCCCATGCGCCTTCGCCACACCGCCGCCACCGCCGTCAGCGCCCTCGCCCTGGCACTCGCCCTGCCGGCCTCCTCCGCCGGCGCGTCCACCGGCCCCTTCACCTACGTGTACAACGACCCGGACGGCACCCCGCGCGTGAGCCTGCTGTCGGATCCGCAGAGCCGGGCCTGCCTCGCGCTGCCCGAGGTGACCGATCCGAACGTGCTGCCCGCGCACTCCCCGAAGAACTACACCTCGTCCGTCGCCACCGTCTTCACCGGCCCCGACTGCACCGGGAGTTCCTACACGCTGCGGCCCAACGGCGGCCGCGCCTCGGAGCTGCTGAAGCTGCGCTCGGTGGTCTTCTCCTGAGCCGGTCCCCCGAGCCGGCGCCGGCCGCCGACCGGACTCCTCGCGCGGCGGCGCGGTGAGCCACCGAACAGGCCGCGGGCGGGACGTCCCGGCCGCGGCCCTGTTCACGGCGGAGATCCTGCGCGACACTCACCCGGGTCGGCTGCTCCGGCGCGGCCCGATGCGCGAGTCCGGCGTCGCGGCCGCTGGGTGGTTCCGCCAGTGCCAGGCACACCATGCATAGGCTCAAGGGGGCACTGGTTCGGGCAAGCGGAACGACGCATTGTCGTTGGCATGACCCACACCTCTGTCGCCGCGTACGCCGCACCCGCCCCGAAGGCACCGCTGGAGCGGATCACGATTCCGCGCCGCGCACTGGGTGCCCACGACATCCTCATCGAGATCAAGTACGCCGGAATCTGCCACTCCGACATCCACACCGTGCGCGCCGAGTGGGGCGACGGCGGGAACTTCCCGATCGTCCCCGGCCATGAGATCGCCGGTGTGGTCGCCGAGGTCGGCGCCGAGGTCACCCGCTACCGCGCGGGCGACCGGGTCGGCGTCGGCTGCTTCGTCGACTCCTGCCGCGAGTGCGAGAACTGCCGCGCCGGGCTGCAGCAGTACTGCACCGGTGACCTGGGCATGGTCGGCACGTACAACGCGACCGGCCGGGACGGCGAGACCACCCACGGCGGCTACTCCACCCATCTCGTCATCGACGAGAACTACGCACTGCGCATACCCGAGAGCATTCCGCTGGACGCCGCCGCCCCGCTGCTGTGCGCCGGGATCACCCTCTACTCGCCGCTCGCCCACTGGAAGGCCGGCCCCGGCCGGAAGGTGGCCGTCGTCGGTCTCGGCGGTCTCGGCCACATGGGCGTGAAGATCGCGCACGCGATGGGCGCGGAGGTCACCGTGCTGAGCCAGTCGCTGCGCAAGAAGGACGACGGGCTGCGGCTGGGCGCCGACCACTACTACGCGACGTCCGACCCGGCCACCTTCGAGCAGCTGGCCGGCACCTTCGACCTGATCGTCAACACGGTCTCGGCCGACCTGGACCTGAACGCCTACGTCGGGCTGCTGCGCACCGACGGCACCCTGGTGCAGCTCGGCGCCCCGGAGCGTCCGCTGCCGGTCGCGCCGTTCGCCCTGATCCCGCAGCGCAGGTCGATCGCCGGCTCGATGATCGGCGGCATCCCCGAGACCCAGGAGATGCTCGACTTCTGCGGTGAGCACGGGCTGGCCGCCGACATCGAGGTGATCTCCGCGGACCGGATCAACGAGGCCTACGAGCGGGTGCTGGCCAGCGATGTCCGCTACCGCTTCGTGATCGACGCGTCCACGATCTGAGCCCCGCACCCCCGGTACGACCCCGTTGTACGGCCCCGCCCGGGGCGGCCCGCGTGCCGCCCCGGGCGGGGCCGCGCGGCATCCGGGAAGTTTTTCCGCCGCCACCGGCAACCCCGGCCCCGGCCGCACGTCGTGACGGGTGAGGGCGCCTCCCGGGCGCCACCCCGCCGACGAACGTGGAGCAGCCGACCGTGAAGTCCACCCGTACCCCCCGCCCCGCCGCCGGATCCCGGCCGTCCGCCGCCCGCCCCCTGCCCCGCGGCGCGGCCGCCGACGCACTGCTCGCGGCGCTCGCGCTGGCCACGCTGTCGGCCGCCGCCCCCGCGCACGCCGCCGCACCCCAGCCGCGGCCCGCGCACGCCGGCCAGGCCTCCGCGACGCCCACTACGGACGGGAACAGCCCGACGCCCCCGCCGGCCACGCCCGGTCCCTCCGCGCCCCCGCGGCCCAGCGCCTCCCCCACCTCCCCCGGCCCGCGGCCGAGCAGCACCCCCGCCCACCCGGGCCCGCGGCCCTCCAGCACCCCCGCCCACCCCGAGGCCCCGACCGCCCCGCCCACTCCTTCCCCCTCTTCTCCGGGCGGCAAGGGCCGCGAACTCGCCCGCACCGGGGCCTCGTCCGGCACCACCATGGCGCTCGGCGGCAGTGCCGCCGCCCTGATCGCCGCGGGCGGCGGCACCGTCTACGCGCTCCGCCGCCGGCGCGGCTGAACCCCTCGCCCGGCCGCCGCGTCCCGAGGAAGTGATGGAGTTCTCCGCCGGTTCGCCCCTCGCCCCGGTACGGTTCGCCGTGCCGGGGCCCCGGCCTGCCCTGTGGCGGTGGCTGCTGCGCACCGTCCGCCCGGTGGCCGCCCGCCGCGACACCCCGTACGCCGGACGCCCGGGCGGGCACCCGGCGCACGGCGAACCGCCCGGCGCCGGCGCCCGGTTGTCGGGCGGCCATGCCCCCGCGCCGCCCGACCCGGCGCCGACGATCAGCGAGCTGTACCACGCCCACCGGCTGGCCATGGTCCGGCTGGCCGTGCTGCTCGTGGACGACCGGGCCACCGCGGAGGACGTCGTCCAGGACGCGTTCGCCGCGCTCTACAAGCGGCACGGCGAACAGCTCGGCGAGGTCGACAACGCCCTGGCCTATCTGCGCACCGCGGTCGTCAACGCCGCCCGCTCGGTGCTGCGGCGCCGGCGCACCGCGCGCAACTACACCCCGCCGCACGAGGCGGACGCCCCGTCCGCCGAGGAGCGCATCGTGCTGGACGAGGAGCATCGGGAGGTGCTCGCCGCGCTCGGCGGGCTGACCGCCCGCCGCCGTGAGGTCCTCGTCCTGCGCTACTGGGGCGAGCTGACGGAGGCGCAGATCGCGACGACGCTGGGCATCAGCCGCGGCGCGGTGAAGTCCCTCGCCAGCCGTGCGCTGGACTCGCTGGAGAAGATCTTGGAGGCGCGGTCATGAACGGCTCCGGCACGGGCACCGATCGCACCGGGGGCCTGCCCGGCGACCGCGGCGACGGCCCCCCGCCCCCCGGCGGCACGGGCCCCGCACCCGGCGGCGCCGCCGCGCACGGCCCGGTCGAGGAGCGGCTGCGGCAGGCCCTGGCGGCCCGCGCCGAGAGCATCGGCATCCGGGACCTGCGGCCCGCCGCACCCCCCGGGCCGCACCTGCGCCGCGGCCGGCTGTCCGCCCTGCGCCGGCC
>NZ_BMND01000057.1 GCF_014646275.1 Streptomyces kronopolitis | reverse complement strand
CGGGGCGCCGGTGGGCGGGCCCCACCCGGCGGCGGGGGCCGGGGGAGCGGGCGGCGCCTGCGGGGCGGCGGCGGGCGCGGCCGGCTCCTCGACGCTGACGCCGAAGTCGGTGGCGATCCCCGCCAGGCCGTCGGCATAGCCCTGGCCGACCGCGCGGACCTTCCACCCGCCGCCCCGGCGGTAGATCTCGACGAGCACCAGCGCGGTCTCGGTGCCCAGCCGCGGCGGGGTGAAGGAGGCCAGGACGCTGCCGTTGTCGGCGTCGCGGACCGTGCCGGTGGGCTCGGTGCCGGCGAAGGTGGCGCCGGGGGTGTCCAGGCTCGCGGTCACGACGATCTTCTCGACGCCCTCGGGCACCGCGGCGGTGTCGACCGTGACGGTGTCGCCGCCGCCGGCCGCCGCGGAGTGCGTCACGCCCGGCGCGGAGGGCTGGTTGTAGAACACGAAGTCGTCGTCGGAGCGGACCTTGCCGTCGGCGGCCAGCAGCAGGCCCGACACGTCCAGCCGCACGGGGGCGGTGACGTCCACCGCCACCCGCGCGGCGCTGAGCGGGAGGTTCGAGCCAGGAGTCATAGCGGTCATGCCGGGCTCAACGATCGGCCCGCCTTTGCGGTTCCATTACCTGCCGCCGGCAGTCCGCCCGCGGTCACCGGCGGGCGCGGGAGTTGCCGAACAGCAGCCGGTAGGCGATCAGCAGGACCAGGGCGCCGGCGACCGAGGCGATCCACATGGAGGGTTCGCCGAAGTCCTTGGGTATCGGGCGGTGCAGGAACTTCGTGGAGAGCCAGCCGCCGAGGAAGGAGCCCACGATCCCGATCAGGGTCGTCCCGATGATCCCGCCCGGGTCCCGCCCCGGCAGCAGGACCTTGGCGATGATGCCTGCGATCAGCCCGAGTACGAGCCAGCTGACGATGCCCATGATGCGTTCCTCGTTCCTGCACGGAGGGGTCGGTACACAGATCAGGACGCCACCCGGGCGGCAGGGGTTCCGCGACGTGGCGGGGGGCACGTGCGCAGGTCAGGTGCGGGGGGAGGGGCGCCCGGTGGGCTCACCCGGCCGTCCTCACCCCGGCCGGACGAATCCGCGCTCGTAGGCGGCGATCACCGCCTGCGTCCGATCCCGCACCCCGAGCTTGGCCAGCACGCCCGCCACATGGGTCTTGACCGTGGCCGGTCCCACCCCCAGCCGCTCGGCGATCTCCGCGTTCGTCAGGCCCCCGGTCATCAGCCGCAGCACCGCACGCTCCCGCCCGGACAGCCGGTCCGGCAGCGCCGGCTCGTCCGCGGCCCGCTCCCCGGTGTGCCGGGCGGCCAGCCGGCGCACCGCCGCCGGGAACAGCAGCGAGTCGCTGCGCGCCACCAGCCGTACGGCCTGGACCAGTTCCTCGGCGCCGGAGCGCTTGAGGAGGAAGCCGCTGGCACCGGCCCGCAGGGCCGCGTAGACGCTGGCGTCGTTCTCGAAGGTCGTCACCACGATGATGCGCGGCGGTGCGGACATCGAGGCGAGCACCTGCTCGGTCGCCCGGATCCCGTCGGTCTCCGGCATCCGGACATCCATCAGCACGAGGTCCGGGCGCAGTTCCCGGATCAGCGGCACCGCCTCGGCGCCGGTCGCCGCCTCGCCCACCACCTCCATGCCGTCCTCGGCGCCCAGGATCGCCCGCAGCGCGCCGCGGACCAGCTGCTCGTCATCGGCGAGGACGATGCGCAGCGGGCGGGGCGCCTCCCCGTCACCGGCCGGCCGTCCCTCGTTCCGCACGGTGGTCATGCCCTGTCCCCCTGTTCCCGGCCGTCCGTCGGCCGGCTCCTCATGCGTGTGTCCCCGGTCCGGTGTCCGTCAGCGGCAGCCGGACCGTCAGGCGCCACACGCCGTCCTCGGCGGCGGCGCTCGCCCTGCCGCCGAGCAGCCGGGCGCGCTCGGCGATGCCCCGCAGGCCGCGGCCGCCGCCCGCACGGGCCGTGGGTCCCGCGCGGCCGGACGCCGCCGGGGGCGCCCCGGGCAGCGGGTTCGCCATCCGTATCGTCACCTGCGCGTCCGCCACCCCCACGGACAGCTGGACCGGTACCGGCCCGGCGTGCCGCAGGGCGTTGCTGAGCCCCTCCTGCACGATCCGGTAGGCCTCCCGCGAGACCACCGGCGGCAGCCCCGTGCACCGCTCCTCGACCGCCGCCTCGACGGGGACGCCGCCCGCCCGGGTCCGGCCGAGCAGCGCCTCCAGGCTGCTCAGGGTGGGCGCGGGCGCGGCCGGGTCGTCGCCGTCCTCCTCGCGCAGCAGGCCCAGGACGGCGTCCAGTTCGGCGACCGCCGTGCGTGAGGTCTCCTCGATGGCGGTCAGCGCCCGCCGGGCGAACTCCGGGTCCGAGTCCAGGACGCGGCGGGCCGCGCCGGCCTGGAGGGTGACCGCGCTCAGGGCGTGTCCGACCGCGTCGTGCAGCTCGCGGGCCAGCCGGTTGCGGGACGCCAGGTCGGCCGCCCGGTGCTCCGCGGCGGCCAGCCGGTCGGCGGGCGTGGGCCCCAGCAGCACCGGGGCCGCGCGGGCCAGCAGCATCCCGGCCAGCCACGTGGTGCCGGCCACCAGGGACAGCAGCGCCAGCCCCATGAGCGGGCCCAGCACCCCGTGGAAGGCTTCCGGCCAGCCCCGTTCGCTGTGCTGCAAGGAGGGCGAGAACGGCAGCACGAGCAGCAGCGCGGCGGCCGGCGGCGCGGCCAGCGACATCCCGCTGACGACCACGCCGGCCAGCAGATGCGCCACGAACCACAGCGCGGTGCGCCGCCGGGCCGCCCAGGAGAGCGCCGGTCCCTCGGCCAGCAGCTCCGCGCGCACCCCGCACAGCGACCGGACGGCGTGCACCTCCAGCGGCCGCACCAGCGGGAAGAGCAGGGCTGCCAGGGCGGCCAGCGGCAGCGCACAGCCGAGGTCGGTGAACTGCCGGCCGGCGGAGCCCAGCGGGCCCCGGTCCTCGGCGAACGGCGGCAGAAAAACGGAGACCAGCAGGAAGAACGGCATCAACAGCGCGCCGCCCAGCACCAGATGGACCCAGCGCCGCCCGGTCCTCCGCACGGCAGGGCCCCGCATGCGCCGCACGGCGCCCCGGACGGTCGGAAGGCTCATGGCCGTCAGTCTGCCGCCGCCGCGCGCCGTGCGCCTCGGCCCCGGCGACGATCCGCCTCCGCCGCACGGGGGAGGGACACCCGGCGCCGACGCCGGTCCGGGCCGCTCACCGCTGCCGGGGGACCGGTGTCAGGCGGTCGCGGGCGGCGCACAGGGCGTCCCTGATCAGCTGTTCGTGGGCCGGGGTCAGCCGGGCCACCGGGACCGAGCAGCTGAGGGCGTCGCGGGCCGGTGAGCGGTGGGGGAGGGCGACGCCGAAGCAGCGCAGGCCCAGGGTGTTCTCCTCGCGGTCGGCCGCGTAGCCCTGCGCGCGCACCGTGTGCAGCTCGGCGATCAGCTCCTCGCGGTCGGTGCGGGTGTGCTCGGTCAGCCGGGCCAGGACCGGCGGCAGCAACGACCGCACCTGGTCGTCGGTGTGCGTGGCGAGCAGCGCCTTGCCCAGCGCGGTGGAGTGCGCGGGCAGCCGCCGGCCGACGCGGGTGAAGGGGCGCAGATGGTGCGGTGAGGGGCGGGTGGCCAGAGTGACGACGTGGGTGCCGTCGAGGCGGGCGAGGTGGAGGGTCTCGGCGGTGTCCTCGGCGAGCCGGTCCAGCGCCGGGCGGGCCGCGGCCACCACCTCGTCGCCGTCGACGCAGGACGTGCCGACCAGCAGCGCGCGGACGCCGATGCCGTAGCGGGTGCCGGTCGCGTCGGTCTCGATCCAGCCCAGGTCGACGAGGGTGCGCAGCAGCATGAAGAGGCTGGACTTCGGATAGCCGACGGCTTCCTGGACGGTCGTCAGGCTGTGCAGTCCGGGGCGCCCCGCGAAGTATTCGAGCAACTCCACCGTCCGCACGGCGGATTTGACCTGCGATCCACCGTTATCGGCAGCTGACATCGCCCCTTGACCCCCCTGTTCCGACCGCCATAGAGTCCCAGTTGTTCATGATCCGGGACGCTGTTCAGCATAGCGAACACGGTCCGGAGGGCTGAGCGGCAGCGGAACGTCGCGTACGACTCGGCACGGCATCGCCCGGGAGGAATGCACGGTGGCAGCAGCAGCTCCGGTCTGGAGTGTCGATCCCCGTACCGGGAAGCAGCGCGAGCAGGTGGCGGTGGAGGCCACGGCCGACGAGGTGGACACCGTCGTCCGGGCGGCGCACACCGCCCGCGCCGCGCTCGCCGACCGCGCGGTGCGCACCGCCCTGCTGCGCCGCGCCGCGGAGCTGCTCGACGACGCGGGCGAGGCGGTCATCGAGGCCGCCGACGCCGAGACCGCGCTCGGTCCCGGCCGGCTCACCGGCGAACTCGCCCGCACCACCTACCAGTTGCGGGCCTTCGCCGACCTCGTGCAGGAGGGCGCGTTCCTCGACGTACGGATCGACCACGCCGATCCCGCGCTCGCCCCGCCCCGGCCCGACCTGCGCCGCTACAAGATCCCGCTGGGCCCGGTCGCCGTCTACTCGGCCAGCAACTTCCCGCTCGCCTTCTCGGTGCCGGGCGGCGACACCGCCAGCGCCCTGGCGGCCGGCTGCCCCGTCGTCGTCAAGGCCCACCCGGACCACCCGGCCACCTCCGAGCTGTGCGCCGCGCTGCTGCGCCGCGCCGCCGCCGAGGCCGGACTGCCCGAGGGCGTGCTGCACCTGGTGCACGGCTTCCAGGCCGGTATCGACCTGGTGCGCCACCCGCTGATCGCCGCGGCCGGCTTCACCGGCTCGGTCCGCGGCGGCCGGGCCCTGTACGACGCGGCCGCCGCCCGTCAGCACCCGATCCCCTTCCACGGCGAACTCGGCAGCCTCAACCCGGTGGTGATCACCGAGGCCGCGGCCGGGGAGCGCGCCGAGCAGCTCGGCGCCGGACTCGCCGGATCGATGACGCTCGGCGTCGGCCAGTTCTGCGTCAAGCCCGGCCTGGTCCTGGTGCCCGCCGGGCCGGCGGGCGAGCGGCTGGTGACCGCGCTGACCGCCGCGGTCAGCAACAGCGAGGCCGGGGTGCTGCTCGACCACCGGATGCGCCAGGCGTTCCTCGACGGGATCGGCAGCCGCGCCGGGCTCGCGGACGTCGAGGCCCCGGTGACCCCGGGCGCCGGCGGCGAGCACACCGTCAGCGCCGGCTTCCTCACCGTCCCCGCCGCCCACCTCACCACCGAGGGGCCGCACGACCTCCTCCTGGAGGAGTGCTTCGGCCCGGTCACCGTCGTCGCCCGCTACACCGACGAGGCCGAGATCGCCGCCGTCCTCGCCCGGCTCCCCGGCAACCTCTCCGCCACGCTCCAGCTGGGCGACGCGGAGAGCGCCGGCACCGACGGCACGGGGCGCGGCGCCCGGCTGCTGGCCGCGGTCACCCCGCTCGCCGGCCGGGTGGTCGTCAACGGCTGGCCGACCGGGGTCGCGGTCGCCCCCGCCCAGCACCACGGCGGCCCCTACCCGGCCACCACCTCCACCGCCAGCTCCGTCGGCGGCACCGCCGTCGAACGCTGGCTGCGCCCCGTCGCCTACCAGGACACCCCGCCCGCCCTGCTGCCGCCCGAACTGCGCGAGGACAACCCGCTCGGCCTCCCGCGCCGGGTCGACGGCCGGGCACCGGGCGTCTAGGGGGCGTCGGCCGCCCCGGGCTCCTTGCGGGCGACGAGCTGGAGCCGCTCGGCCGTCCGCCCGTCCAGGGTGGCCACCGACCCCCGCCGCTCCGCCAGCAGCGAGAAGCCCGCCGCCCGCACCGTCTCCCGCAGCAGCTCCGGCGGATGGTGGCGGAACACCCCGCCGTCGGGCGTCTCGAACACCCCGTACGTCCCGTGCCGCTCCGCGTAGCGGCGATAGCGCTCTTGGTTGAGCGCGTCGTCCTGCAACGGCACATCGCTCAGATACAGCACCCCACCGGGCCGCACCAGCCGCCCCAGCTCCCCGGCGATCGCCTTCTGGTCCGCGTCCCCGGGCACGCAGGTGAGCACCGCGAACAGCAGCGCCGCGTCGAACGCCCCGTCCTCGAACGGCAGCGGAAACCCGCCCCACCGCAGCAGATCCAGCTCCGGATGCTCCCGCCGCCCCCGGGCGATCAGCGCCGCCGACACGTCCACCCCGCGCACCGACCGGTAGCCCCGCCCGGCCAGCTCGGCGGTCAGCCGCCCGTAACCGCAGCCGTAGTCCAGCACCCGCGCGCCGTACGGCACGTACTCCTCCAGCAGCGCCGGATCGAGGGGGTGGGTGAAGGTCTTGGCCGACCCGGTCGTCTCCCAGAAGCCGAGATGTCCCTGTGGCGAGCCCTGTGGCGAGGTCATACCCGGACGCTACCCGCGGAATAGGGGCGTGCCACGGATGGTTTTCCCCACGCACATCCGTCACGAGGAAAGTCAGCCGTCCCATGCGCGTGGAAATCTGGTCCGACATCGCCTGCCCCTGGTGCTACATCGGCAAGGCCCGTTTTGAGGCCGGGCTCGCCGGGTTCGCGCACCGTGCCGACGTCGAGGTGGTGCACCGGTCCTTCGAGCTGGACCCGAAGGCGCCGGCCGGCGGTGACCTTCCGGTGCTGGACATGCTCGCCGCGAAGTACGGCGTGAGCCGCGCGCAGGCCGAGGAGATGGAGGCCCGGGTGGCCGGGGCAGCGGCCGCGGAGGGGCTGGACTACCGCTCCGACCGGATCCACGGCAACACCTTCGACCTGCACCGGCTGCTGCACCTGGCCAGGGCGCACGGCGTAGAGGACGCCCTGCTCGACGCCCTCTACCGCGCCAACTTCGCCGAGGCCCGGGCGCTCGGGGACCCGGCGGTGCGCGGCGAGATCGCGGTCGGCGCGGGCCTGCCCGCCGACGAGGTCGCACGGGTGCTGGCCGACCCCGAGGCGTATGCGCCACAGGTGCGCGCCGAGGAGCGCGAGGCGGCCGAGCTGGGCGCCACGGGCGTGCCGTTCTTCGTCATCGACCGCCGCTACGGCATCTCCGGCGGCCAGCCCGCCGAGGTCTTCCGGCAGGCCCTGGAGCGGGCGTACGCGGACGGCGGCGGGCCGGGCCCGGTCGCCGCCGACGGCGGTACGGGTGCTGGTGCTGGTGCTGGTGCTGGTGCCGGTGCGGTGTGCGGGGAGGACGGCTGCGCGGTGCCGGGGGAGTGACCGGGGGCGGCCCGCCCCGGGACCGCACCCCGTGCCCCCGCCCCGGAAGGCCCCGTGGCGGGATACGGGCCCCGGGTCATGGACGGGGCGGGTGTCGCCGAGCACAGTGGGGGCATGCAGCGACGTGCGCCACTCGGCGGGGCGGAATTCGCGCCCGAGACGACCTTCCTGAACTCCGCTTCCAGTGGGCTCCTGCCGGCGCGCAGCGCCGCCGCGCTGCGTGCGGCCCTCGACGAATCGGCCTCCTACGGCACCATGGGCCGCGACTACTTCGGAGCCGCCACCGCCTCCCGGGCCGCCTTCGCCCGGCTGGTGGGCGTGCCCGCCGAGCGGGTCGCGGTCGGCAGCTCGGTCGCGGTGCAGTCCGGGTTCGTCGCCGGCTCGCTCCCGGCGGGCGCCGAAGTGCTGGTGCCCGAGGGCGACTTCAGCTCCCTGGTCAATCCCTTCGCCGCCCGCCCGGACATCACGCTGCGCACCGCGCCGCTGGAGGCGCTCGCCGACGCCGTGCGCCCCGGCACCGCGCTGGTCGCCTTCAGCGCCGTGCAGTCCGTGGACGGCCGGATCGCCGACCTGGCGGCGATCCGCGATGCCGCGCGGGCCCACGGGGCACGCACCTACCTCGACGCCACCCAGGCCGCCGGCTGGCTGCCGCTGCCCGCCGCGGACTTCGACTTCGTCGTCGCCGGTGCCTTCAAGTGGCTGCTGTGCCCGCGCGGCACGACCTTCATGGCCTTCGGCGGGGAGCTCGGCGCGGGCACACCGTGGCCGGCCGCGCCGCACGCGGGCTGGGTCGCCGGCGAGGACCCCGGCGCGTCCAACTACGGCCCGATCCGGCCGGCCGCCACCGCCCGGCGCTTCGACGAGCCGCACGCCCACTACTCCTACGTCGGTGCCGAGCGGTCCCTCGCCCTCATCGAGGAACTGGGCGTGGACGCCGTCCACGCGCACAACACCGCGCTCGCCGCCCACTACCGCGCCGGGCTGGCCGAGCGCGGCCTGGCGCCGGTGCCCGCGCCGGGCTCGGCGATCGTCTCCACGCCGGGGCTCACGGACGCCGAACACCGGCTGACCGAGGCGGGGGTGCGGATCGCGGTGCGCGGCGGACTGCTCCGCGCGTCCTTCCACCTCTACAACTCGACGGACGACGTGGAGCGGTTGCTGTCCCTGCTGGGCCCCCGGCCCGGGCGTTAGCGGGGCGTTAGCCGGACGGCGGTGGATCAACAGCGGCTGCCGACAGTCTTGTTCCGCCGCGCCCCGCAGCACCGGAACAGAATGGGAAGAACATGTCGCACACCGCCCTCCGCCACGCCCGCAAGGCCGCAGCCGCCATGGTGATCACCGTCGCCGCGCTCGGGCTCACCGCCTGCCAGGGCGGCGGCAACGACGCCTCCGCACCCGCCTCCTCCGCCCGGGCCGACCACTCCGCCTCCTCCGCGCAGGCCGGCAACTCGTCCTCCTCCGGGGCCAAGACCTCCGGGAACGCCGGCAAGCAGGCGCCGACGGGCACCGCAGGGAAGTCCGGGACGAGCTGCACCAACAAGCTCAACTACGCCGGCGACCCGCGGTCCAACGCCGAGATCAACAGCATCGGCGAGCAGACCGGCCACTGCCCGGCGCCGCAGAAGGGCGACAAGCCCGCGGGCACCCCCAAGAAGCCGGGGACGAGCTGCACCGACCAGATCAACTACGCGGGCGACGCACGGCCGAACGTCGAGATCAACAGCATCGGCGAGAAGACCGGCTACTGCCCGCCGGTCCGGCACCAGTGAGCGGGGGACGGGGCCGGCGAGGGCCGGGACCGCCGGCCGCGGGCTCGGACGCCGATACTGATGTAATGGGCAACGGACCTGTTCCGAGCAGTAGTTGAAAGGCCCTCAGTGACCACCGCATTCGACCCCGTGGACCTCGCGGGCATCCCGCTCGCCAACCGCATCGTCATGGCGCCGATGACCCGCAACCGCGCCACCGCCGACGGCGTCCCCACCCCGTCCATGGTCCGCTACTACACCCAGCGGGCCTCCGCCGGCCTCATCATCACCGAGGCCGCGCAGACCGCGCCCATCGGCCGCGGCTACCCGCTGACCCCCGGCCTGCACACCCCCGCGCAGGTCGACGGCTGGCGCGAGGTGACCGACTCGGTGCACGCCGCGGGCGGCCGGATCTTCGCCCAGCTGTGGCACGGCGGCCGCATCGGCCACCCGGTGCTGCTGGCCGGCGGACAGCTGCCGGTGGCGCCCTCCGCGGTCGCCGCGGCCGGCCAGGGCTTCACCCACGAGGGCCTCAAGGCCTTCGTCACCCCGCGCGAGCTGACCGGCGAGGAGATCGCCGAGACCATCGCCGGGTTCGCGGACGCCGCCCGCAACGCGATGGCGGCCGGGTTCGACGGGGTGGAGATCCACGGCGCCAACGGCTATCTGGTCCACCAGTTCCTGGCACCCAACGCCAACCTGCGCACCGACGAGTGGGGCGGCTCCGACGCGGCCCGCGCACGGTTCGCCGTCGAGGTCGTGCAGGCCGTCGCCGCCGCCGTCGGCGCGCACCGCACCGGCCTGCGCCTCTCGCCCGGCAACACCTTCAACGACATCCACGAGCCGGCGCCAGAGGCCACGTACACCGCGCTGGTCGACGCCATCGCCCCGCTGGGCCTGGCCTACCTGCACACCTGCGACGTGCCCGACACGGAGCTGCTGGGCCGGCTGCGCACCCGCTTCGGCGGGACGTTCCTGCTCAACCCGGCGACCGTCGGCCGGCCCACCGGCCCCGAGGAGCTGCCGCTCGTCGAGCGGGGCGAGGCCGACCTCCTCGCCTTCGGCGCGCTGTTCCTCGCCAACCCCGACCTGCCCCGCCGCCTGGCGCGCGGCGGCCCGTTCAACACCCCCGTCCGGGAGAGCTTCTACGGCGGCGACGACTCCGGATACCTCGACTACCCGGCGCTGGAGGGCTGAGCGGCCGCACCGCACCGCACACACGGCGCGGCCGCCGCACAGACCCTGCTGTGCGGCGGCCGCGCCACCGGTGCCACCGTGCCTACCTCACCGGGGTGAAGTCACGGGCCCCGATGTACTCCGGGCGCCGGACCGGCGCCGCGAACGGCTCCACCGCAGCGTTCTCCACGCTGTTGAAGACGATGAAGACATTGCTGCGCGGGTACGGCGTGATGTTGTCACCCGAGCCGTGCATGGCGTTGCAGTCGAACCACGTCGCCGAGCCTGCCTTGCCCGTGAAGAGGCGGATGCTGTGCTTGTCCGCCATCTTCGTCAGCACCTCGTCCGACGGGATGCCCGCGTCCTGCATCTGCAGCGACCGCTTGTAGTTGTCCTTCGGCGTCGCGCCCTCACAGCCCACGAAGTGCTGGTGCGAGCCGGGCATGATCATCAAGCCGCCGTTGGTGTCGTAGTTCTCCGTCAGCGCGATCGAGACCGACACGGTGCGCATGTGCGGCAGACCGTCCTCGGCGTGCCAGGTCTCGAAGTCCGAGTGCCAGTAGAAGCCGGTGGCACCGAAGCCCGGCTTCACATTGATCCGCGACTGGTGGACGTAGACGTCCGAGCCGAGGATCTGCCGGGCGCGACCGACCACACGCGGGTCGGAGACCAGCTTGGCGAACACCTCGCTGATCTTGTGCACCTCGAACACGGTCCGCACGTCCTGCGACTTCGGCTCGACGATGGAGCGCGGGTCCGCGCGCATCGTCGGGTCGAGGACGAGACGGTCCAGTTCGGCGCGGTACACCGCGACTTCTTCCGCCGTGAGCAGTTCCCCGATGGCGAAAAAGCCGTCGCGTTCGAAGTCGCTCAGCTCGGACGGCGCGAACGGGCCGGCCGCTCCGGGCTGCGACCACACCACCGGGTCCTTCCGCGGGGTGATGACCTCTGCGGTCCCACGGGTCGGGTACAGGTCGGCGGTGCGCTCGGGTGCGGTGGTCATGGTGTTGCCTTCCTCTCCTCTCGTACGGGCTCTGGCTTACGTCGTGCAGGCCTTCCTCAGCTGCCGGACGGGGCAGGCGGGGGTGTGACGCCTAGACCGTCTCGGGCTCGGGGTCGGGCTCGGTCAGCAGCGGGTAGACGCCGTTCTCGTCGTGGTCCTCACGGCCGGTGACCGGCGGGTTGAAGACGCAGACGCAGCGGAAGTCCTTCTTGATCCGCATGGTGTGCTTCTCGTGGCCGTCGAGCAGGTACATCGTGCCCGGGGTGATGGTGTGCTTCTCGCCGGTCTCGTCGTTCGTGAGCTCGGCCTCACCCTCTACGCACAGTACGGCCTCGATGTGGTTCGCGTACCACATCGACGTCTCCGTACCGGCGTACAGGGTGGTCTCGTGCAGGGAGAAGCCGACGCGCTCCTTGGCGAGCACGATGCGCTTGCTCTCCCACGTGCCGGACTTGGCCTTGACGTGGCGGTCGGTGCCTTCGATGTCCTTGAAGGATCGGACGATCACGGTGCTCGGTGCCTTTCTGTGGAACGGTAAGGATCTCTGGGGCCGTTGGGCCGATCAGGCGCAGTCGCGGACCGCGCGGGCGAGGATGCGCAGACCCTCGTCCAGCTCCTCGGGGGTGGTCGTCAGGGCCGGGAGCAGCTTGACGACCTCGCTCTCCGGGCCGGAGGTCTCGATGAGCAGACCCAGCTCGAAGGCGCGCTTGGCAATCTTGTCGGCGACGGGCTTGTCGTTGAGCTCCATGCCCCACACAAGACCGCGGCCGCGGTACTCGGCGATGGCCTCCGGGTGCTCCTCGGCTATCGCCTTCAGGTGTGCTTCGACGATCTCACCGCGGGCGAGAGTCTGCTTCTCCATCTGGCCGTCGGCCCAGTAGGTGTCCAGCGTCGCGGCGGCGGTGACGAAGGCCGGGTTGTTGCCGCGGAAGGTGCCGTTGTGCTCGCCGGGCTCCCAGATGTCCAGCTCGGGCTTGAACAGGGTGAGCGCGAGCGGCAGGCCATAGCCGCTGATGGACTTCGAGACGGTGACGATGTCCGGCACGATGCCCGCCTCCTCGAAGGAGAAGAAGGCACCCGTACGGCCGCAGCCCATCTGGATGTCGTCGACGATGAGCAGCATGTCCCAGCGCTCACACAGGTCGGCGAGGGCGCGCAGCCACTCGGGACGGGCGACGTTGATGCCGCCCTCGCCCTGGACCGTCTCGACGATCACGGCGGCGGGGGTGTTCAGGCCGGAGCCCTGGTCCTCCAGCAGCCGCTCGAACCACAGGAAGTCCGGGTACGTGCCGTCGAGGTAGTTGTCGAACGGCATCGGGGTGCCGTGCACCAGCGGGATACCGGCGCCGGCCCGCTTCATGGAGTTACCGGTGACGGCGAGGGCGCCCAGCGACATGCCGTGGAAGGCGTTGGTGAAGGACACGATCGACTCGCGGCCCTTGACCTTGCGGGCCAGTTTCAGCGCGGCCTCGACGGAGTTCGCGCCCGTCGGGCCCGGGAACATGACCTTGTAGGGCAGGTCGCGCGGCCGCAGGATGATGTTCTGGAAGGACTCCAGGAACGCCCGCTTGGCCGTGGTGGACATGTCCAGGCCGTGGGTGACCCCGTCCCGCTCGATGTAGTCGATCAGGGCGCGTTTGAGTACGGGGTTGTTGTGGCCGTAGTTCAGCGAGCCGGCGCCGGCGAAGAAGTCGAGGTAGGTGTGGCCGTCCTCGTCGGTCATGCGGCTGCCCTGCGCACGGTCGAAGACGGTGGGCCAGCTACGGCAGTAGCTGCGGACCTCCGACTCCACGGTCTCGAAGACGCTCAGATCGGGCTGGGTGATGGTCACAGCATGCTCCTGGGAGATGAGTGGCGAAAAGGATGGGAAGTCTGTGGGGCTGGGCGCGGTTGCCGGCAGGTGTCGTGGGGGTGTGGTGCCGGATCCCGCACGGGCCGCGCGGCGCGGGGCCGAGCGGTCCTGGGGTTCGTCAGCGCCCTGAGCGGGCCGGTGGCGGGAACGGGCCGATGAGGTGCAGCACCTCCGGCTCGTGGCCCTGCTCGGGGAACAGCCCTGCGTCGAAGAGCACCTCCCGCTCGATCGGCACCGAGTGCCGCTCGGCGAAGGACGCGAACAACCGGTTGGATGCGGCGTTGTCGGGGGTGATGGTGGTCTCGACGAAACGCACGCCCAGCTCTTCCGTGGCACGGGCGGTGAGCCCGTCCAGGAGTGCGGCCGCCAGGCCCCGGCCGCGGTGCGCGTCGTCGACGGCTACCTGCCAGACGACGAGCGTCTCCGGGCGCTCGGGGCGGAGGTATCCGGTGACGAAGCCGGCCGGCTCGCCCTCCGCGTCGCGGGCGACGACGGAGGTGGCGGCGAAGTCGCGACACCACAACAGGTAGCTGTAGGAGGAGTTGAGGTCCAGCGCCTTGGAGTCGCGGGCGATGCGCCAGATCGCGGCTCCGTCCTCCACTCGTGGGGTGTCGAGCTTGAAGCCCTCCGGAAATTCTCTGAAATCGCTTCGGGCACCTGCATGGTCTGCTTGTGCGGCGGTCATGGAAATTAAATTTACCCAGGGAAAAAGGAAATTGCATCGCGAGCAGGGGTTACGGAAGCGGCGAAGATGTGTTATCGCGCGGGGGCGCCCGGGTGCGCGATGTCGCCGCAAGATGTCACGATTTGACCAGGATGTTCGGGGCAAAACAGACACGGTGTGTAGTCGGTCACAGCTCCGTAACGTCGATGAGATGCGTCCGAATTACGGTACTTGCCGCGTGCAAAATCATGGCGTTTGAGGTGCGGAAAAGCGGGCAGAAGAATACGGGAAGCTGTACGTGAAGGGAATTGGGAATTCGCCTCCGGAAGATGCGGCGTAAGGCCCATCGAAACCCGAGTGACGGCTTCGTGACAAGACCTGGAAGATCCGGCGCGAGATCATGTTCCCGGGCCCGTGGAGAACGGGCGGGAACCTTTTCGGGAAACCGGCCACGGAACGTATACCGACCCTGCACGCAGAGCCCGGGAGCGAAGCCCCGGGGAAATTGCCGGTTTCCGGGGGAAACGGCAGCCGGAATGTCCCGGAAGCCGGTGCGGACAGCGCCCTCGGCCCACCGGCCCGCGGCGCCTAAAGTGCCGGTATGACGTCCATGAGTGAAGGTGCGGTGCTGCACCTCAAGGGGAGGGTCCTGGTCGGCCCGGACGAGGTCCGCGACGAGCTGTGGGTGGTCGGCGGCCGGGTCACCTACGACCGGCCGGCCATGGCACGGGATGCCACCACCGTGACGGGCTGGGTACTGCCGGGCCTGGTCGACGCGCACTGCCATGTGGGCCTGGACGCGCACGGCCCGGTGGACGACCCCACCAGCGAGAAACAGGCGCTCACCGACCGTGACGCGGGCACCCTGCTGGTCCGGGACGCCGGGTCCCCCTCCGACACCCGCTGGATCGACGACCGCGAGGACCTGCCGCGGATCATCCGCGCCGGCCGCCACATCGCCCGCACCAAGCGCTACATCCGCAACTACGCCCACGAGATCGAGCCCGAGGACCTGGTCGCCTACGTCGCCCAGGAGGCCCGCCGCGGCGACGGCTGGGTCAAGCTCGTCGGCGACTGGATCGACCGCTCCACCGGCGATCTGGAGTCCTGCTGGCCCCGGGGCGCGGTCGAGGCGGCCATTGCCGAGGCCCACCGGCTCGGCGCCCGGGTCACCGCCCACTGCTTCGCGGAGGACTCCCTCGCCCCGCTCGTCGAGGCCGGCATCGACTGCATCGAGCACGCCACCGGGCTCACCGAGGACACCATCCCGCTGTTCGCGGAGCGCGGCGTCGCCATCGTCCCCACGCTCGTCAACATCGCCACCTTCCCGCGGCTCGCGGACGGCGGCGAGGGGAAGTTCCCGCGCTGGGCCGCCCACATGCGGCGCCTGCACGCGCGCCGCTACGACACCGTGCGGGCGGCCTACGACGCCGGGGTGCCCGTCTTCGCCGGCACGGACGCCGGCGGCGCGCTCGCCCACGGCCTGGTCGCCGACGAGGTCGCCGAGCTGACCCGGGCCGGTCTGCCCGCCGTGGCGGCCCTCTCGGCCACCACCTGGGGGGCCAGGGACTGGCTGGGCCGCCCCGGCCTCACCGAGGGCGCCTCCGCGGACCTGGTGGTCTACGGGAGCGATCCGCGCGAGGACGTACGGGTACTGGCAGCGCCCCGCCGGGTGGTGCTGCGCGGGCAGGTCGTGGGCTAGGGCCGGGCGGGGCCGTCACCGGAGCGCGGGCGGGCCGGGTCGCGTGACGGCCCGATCCCCGTCGTGTGAGCAACCGATGACGACCCCGCTGACCGGCGGTTTCCGCTGGTTCGGTGGGGACATGCACACCGAGAACAGACCTCAGCGCACCTCTCCCCGTCACCGGCGCCCGGCTGCCCTCGCGGCCCTCGCCCTGGTCACCGTGAGTGCCGGTGCCGCCCTGGCCGGCTGCGGCGGCTCCGGCGGCGGGACCGCGGAGAACGCCTCCGGGCAGCAGAAGACCGGCAAGAAGGTGCTGTGGATAGGTGACTCCATCGCCGGCGCCGAGGCCCCGCCCCTGGGGGCGGCGCTCACGGCGAGCGGCCAGCACTTCAAGGACGCGTCCTCCGACGGCGGCGGCACGGTCGTCGAGGGCGACAAGATGTCCCGCCCGCTGGCCCAGGACGCGTGGAAGACCCTGAAGAAGAACCTCGCCTCCTTCCACCCGGACGTGATCGCCTACCAGCTCACCAGCTACGACTGGGGCACCCCCGCGCAGCAGCGCGCCTCGTACGAGAAGCTCGCGAAGACCGCACAGGACGCCGGCGCCGAGCTGGACCTCGTCTCCGCCCCGCCGTTCAGGATCGACAGCTTCTACAAGAAGTACGAGGGCGCGATCAAGAGCGCGCCGAAGGCGGCCGAGCAGGTCGCCGACGCCAGCGGCGGCAAGGTCCACTTCGTCGACACCACGCCGCTGTGGGGCACCGAGCCCACCGGCAAGCAGGCCCGGCGCTCCCCGGACGGCGTCCACTCCTGCCAGCAGGGCTCGGCGGCCTTCGCCAAGTGGTACACCGAGCGGCTCGGCAAGCAGAACGGCTTCACCCCGGCCGCGCCCCAGAAGTGGGCGCAGGGCTCCTGGACCGGGGACAAGCGGTACGCGAACCTCAAGTGCGACTGACCCCTCGGGTCCCCGCGCCGGTGTCCGGCGCGCCGTCTCCCGCCCCTCACCACGTGGTGGACCCGCCGAGGTGCCGTACCGGCCACCGGTCCGCCGAGGACTCCGCCATGGCTCACTCCCCTCCCGCGCCCACCGCTCCCGCCCCCGCCATGCACCGCCGCCCGCGCCCCGGGCGCGCCCCCGGCCGGGCCCATCTCGCCCCGCTCGACGGGCTGCGCGGCCTCGCCGTCGCCGCCGTGCTGCTGTTCCACGCCGGGTACCTGGGCGGCGGCTTCCTCGGCGTCGACCTGTTCTTCGTCCTCTCGGGCTTCCTGATCACGGGGCTGCTGCTGGGCGAGGTGCAGCGGCGGGGCCGGATCGCCCTGCCGGCCTTCTGGGGGCGGCGGGCGCGGCGGCTGCTGCCGGCGCTGGCCGCCATGGGCACCGCGGCCCTGCTGCTGGCCTGGGCGGCCGGGCCGCCGTCCCTGCTCGGCTTCGCCCTCGACGACGCCCCGTGGGCCGCCGCACAGGTGGTGAACTGGCACTTCATCGCCGAACAGGTCGGATACTTCAACGCCTCCGACACCCGCCTGTTCTCCCACCTGTGGAGCATCGGCGTCGAGTGGCAGTTCTACCTGGTGTGGCCGCTGGTGGTCGCCGTCGCCGGGCGCGGCCGGGGCGGTCCGCGACGGGTCGCCCTGCTGGCCGGCGCGGGCGCCCTCGGGTCGCTGTGGCTCATGGTCCAGCTCGGCGGCACCGTGGACACCACGCGGGCGTACGAAGGCACCGACACCCGGGCCTTCGCCCTGCTGCTCGGCGCCGTGGCGGCCACCGCGCCCGTGCGGCGGCCGGCCGACCGGGTCCCGCGACCGGTCGCCGACGGGGTGTGCGCGCTGCTGGTGTGCGGGCTCGCGGCGTCCTGGGTGCTGACCGGCGGCCAGAACGCCCCCGGCCTCTTCCGGGGCGGGCTGTTCGCGCACTCGCTGGCCGCCGCGGTCCTCATCGCGCTGCTCGCCGCGGCGCCGGGCGGGCACACCGGACGGGCGCTGGGCAGCGCCGTCCCCCGCCGGCTCGGGGAGCTGTCGTACAGCCTCTACCTGTGGCACTGGCCGGTGTTCCTGCTGCTGCCGCAGAAGGTGTTCGGCATCGGCGGCTGGGCGCGCGCGGTTCTGGCGATCGGTCTGTCGCTCGTGGCGGCGGTGCTGTCGAAGCTGCTGGTGGAGGACCCGGTGCGGTTTGGCGCGCGGTGGGCCACCGGGCGCCGGGGGCTGGCGGCGCTCCTCGCCGCGGCCGTCGTCGCGGCGGGGGTGTGGGCGGCCATTCCGCGACCGCACCCGGGGGCCGGAACGGTGGATGTGCAGCGGCTGATGTCGCCGTAGGCGGTGGCGCGGGCCGCCGGGCCGGGCGCCGGGGAGAGACTGGGCGAATGCGGGAGAAGCAGACCAAGGGGGCGGTATGCGGATAAGGCGTGCCGCGTGCCGCGGGGTCGCGCGCCATCGGACCGCGTACCGCGGGGCCGCGCGCCGCCGGGTGGGGTGGTCGGCGGCGGTCGCCGCGCTGCTCGCGTCGGTGGCCCTCGCGGGCTGCGGGGTCACGGACACCGGGCCCTCGGACGCCGGTGCGCCCGCCGCCGGGGCGCGGACGGCCGGCGGGGCGGTGGTGCGGGCCTACTTCGTCGCCGCGCACGGCACCTGGCCCGTCGCCCGGCCCGCACCGCCCGGCGCCGGACCGCAGACGGCACTGAACGCCCTGCTGGCCGGTCCCACCCCGGCCGAGTCGGCCCGCGGCCTGGTCACCGCGCTGCCGGCCGGGACGCACCGGGTACGGGCCCGGGCCGCGCCCGGCGCGGTCGACCTGTATCTGCCCTGGCTGGTGTCGGAGCTGGACCCGGTCGCGGTGAGCCAGCTGGCGTGCACGGCCGCCTCGGCGCCGGGCATCCCGGGCGGGAAGCGGCCGGTGGACGTGGTCGTACGGGTCCATGAATCGGGGCTGCCCTCCGGGGACGCGGACTCCTGGGCGCTGACCTGCGACGAGTCCGGCGTGGCCGTCCCCGTGAACAGCCGCTGACCGGGCCGGCCGCCGGTATGCCCCGGCCCGGCGGCCGCCGCACACCCTGAACGAAGAGCTTTGCCACCGTCCGCCCCACCGGGGGCGGAGGTGCCGACCGCAGGAGAGGAGAGGGCACGCACATGACACGCGTCCTGCTGATCGAGGACGATCCGGCGGTGCGCCGCGGCGTCAGCCTGGGCCTGCGCCGCCGCGGCCACGAGACCGAGGCGGTCGGCACGGGCGAGGACGGCCTGGAGGCGCTCGGGCCCTTCGCACCGGAGATCGTGCTGCTCGACCTGATGCTGCCCGGCATGAGCGGCCTGGAGGTCTGCCGGCGCATCCGCGAGACCAGCCAGGTGCCCCTGGTGATCCTCTCCGCGCGCGGCGACGACATCGATGTCGTCGTGGGCCTGGAGGCCGGCGCCGACGACTATGTCGTCAAACCCGCCAGCGGTGAGCTGATCGAGGCCCGGATGCGCGCGGTGCTGCGCCGGGTGGCCCCCGCACAGCCCGCGGCGGCGGCCCGCGAGCAGCACCTGACCTTCGGCGGCCTCGTCATCGACGGGGTCGGGTTGCAGGTGCGCAAGGACGGCAGGGAGCTGGTGCTGGCGCCCTCGGAACTCAAGCTGCTGCTGTTCCTGTCCGCCTCGCCGGGGCAGACCTTCAGCCGCCAGCAGCTCCTCGAACAGGTCTGGGAGCACAGCTACTACGGCGACGCCCGCCTGGTCGACGCCTGTGTGATGCGGCTGCGGTCCAAGATCGAGGACGACCCGCGCAGCCCGCGCTACGTCCAGACCGTGCGCGGCTTCGGCTACCGCTTCGGCCCGCTGTGAAGCGCCGCCCGATCCCCCGCGGCCTGCGCACCCGGCTCGTCATCGCCTTCCTCCTGGTGTCCGCGATCAGCGCCCTGACCACCGCCGCGCTCACCTACCAGCAGGCCCGCACCGCGATCCTGGACCGCGCGCAGGACGGCGCCGTGCACGACCTGCGCGACCAGGTCGGCTCCCTCGCCCCGGACCTGCCCGCCCGGCCCACCACGGCGGACCTGCGCGCCCTCACCCTCCAGCTCGACCGGGCCGGCGGCGCGCGCAACTGGCACACCGCCGCCGCACTCCGCGGCGGCCCGCCGGTCGCCGCCACCACCGGGGCCACCGCCGTGCCCGCCGCGCTGCGCCGCGCCGCGGCCACGGCCGACGGAGCCGTCGTGCAGCGCTTCCACCGCGACGGGGACCCCCGGCTCGCCGTCGCGCTGCCCGTCGCCACCGCCGACCGCCCCGCGCGGCCCTCCGGACTCGTCGTCTACGCCTCCTTCTCGCTCGCCCCCCAGCAGCGCGACGTGAGCTCGCTGGTCGCCGCGGCCCGGGCCGGCGTCGTGCCCGTCGTGCTCGTCTCCCTGGTGCCCGCGCTGCTCGCCGCCCGCCGGGTGCTGCGCCCCGTGCGGCAGTTGCGCTCCGCCACGGAGAAGATGGCCGCCGGCGCGCTCGACACCCGCATCGCGGTCACCGGCGACGACGAACTCGCCGACCTGGGACGCACCTTCAACACCATGGCCGCGACCCTGCAGGCCGACGCCACCGCGCTGCGGCGCATGGAGGCCGGCGCCCGGCGGTTCGCCGCCGACGTCTCGCACGAGATGCGCACCCCGCTCGCCGCGATGACGGCGGTGACCGGGGTACTCGACGAGGACGCCGCCTCCGGCCGGCTGGACCCGGAGACCGCCGAGGCGCTGACGCTGGTCGCCGACGAGACCCGCCATCTGGCCCGCATGGTCGAGGACCTGATGGAGATCTCCCGGTTCGACGCCGGCGCCGCCGTGCTGCACCTCGACGAGATCGACGTCGGCGAACTCGCCGGCAAGACGCTGGCGCTGCGCCACTGGCAGGACCGGGTCGAGGTCTCCGTGCCGGACGGCCTGCGGGCCCGCCTCGACCCGCGCCGCATCGATGTCGTCCTGGCCAACCTCCTCGGCAACGCCCTGCGGCACGGTGGCTCCTCGGTGCCGGTGCGGCTGCGGGCCCGGGCCGACGAGGACGCGCTGGTGCTGACCGTCACCGACGGCGGCCCGGGCATCCCCGAGGAGCTGCTGCCGCACGTCTTCGACCGCTTCACCAAGGGCGACGCGGCCCGCAGCCGCAGCGAGGGCAGCGGGCTGGGCCTGGCCATCGCCGCCGAGAACGCCCGGCTGCACGGCGGCACCCTCACCGCCGCCAACGCCCCGGGCGGGGGCACGGTGTTCACCCTGACGCTGCCGTGGAACCCGGCATGAGGCGGCGCCCGGCGGTCCTCCTCGCGCTGCTCGCGCCGGCCCTGGCGCTGCTCGGCGGCTGCGGCATCGGCGACTCCGCGCCGGAGCCGGCCGGCTCCCCGGCCGCGGGCCTGCGCGACCCGGGGGCCCACCCCGCGAACGCCGTGCACGTGTACTTCTCCTCGCCCGTCGGCCTCGAACGGGTCTCCCGCCTCGCCCGCACCCCCGACTCCCCGCAACTCGCCCTGGAGCGCCTGCGGGAGGGCCCCGACGAGGCCGAGCGGGCCCGCGGCCTGATCACCTTCGTGCCGCGCGGCGCCCGCGCGCCCACCGTCACCGGGCAGCGGCGCGGTGGCATCGACGTCCTCGTGCCCGCCGGATGGGGCACCGACCGCACCGCGCTGCGCCAGCTGGTCTGCACGGCCGCCGACGCGGCGGGCGCGGCGGACGGCCTCCCGGTCGGGGACGTGGAGGTGCGGCTGCGCCGGGCGCCGGGCGGCCCCGCGGACACCCGGCGCTGCACATCGACCCCGGGGAGCCCGGGGAGCACCGGGAGCCGGGCCCCCGCCGCGACCGGGTCCCCGGCGCCGTGACGGCTGGTGCGGGGCGGGCGCTCGTGCCACGCGAATCGAATAAAGGCGCGGAAACCACCTAATAGGGTGAACTGACTGCGCGTGGCTCCCTGTTCACCGCCGGTGCGGACACGATGTGCGGGTCGAGGTCGCCGGCCCGCGCGATGTCCCCCATTGGCGCGGCCGGCGGCTCCATTTCTCCTGTGAGGGTTCCACACACGTGTCCACCAGCCCCGCCCGCTCCTTCGGCATGCCCCGACGCCTCGCCGCGACCTTCGTTGCCACCGCGCTCACGGCCGGCCCCGCCGTCCTCCTCGGCGCCGTGCCCGCCCATGCCACCGGAAGCCACGGCCCGGCCCGCGGCACCGCCGACGCGGTCGTGCTGCGCACCGGCCTGGACATCGGGCTGCTCCACAAGACGGTCGACCTGCCGCTGAACGCGGTGCTGAACGAGGTCCACGCCCCGGCCTCCGCCTCCAAGACCGCGCTCACCGTCCGCCTCGACCATCTCGACCACGGCCGGCCGTTCAGCCTGCTGCGCGCCGATGTCGCCACCGCCCGGGGCACCGCGGACCGCCACGGCGCCGAGGGCTACGCCAACCTCGTGCACGCCAAGGTGCGGGTGCCCGGCCTGTCCCCGCTGCGGCCCCTGATCGAGGCGCAGCAGGTCACCGCCAAAGCGGTCTGCGAGGCGGGGAAGCGGCCCCGCGCCGAGTCGAACGTGCTCGGACCCGTCAGCGTCCTCGGCAAGAGGGTCACGCTCACGGCGGGCGGGACGACGGACGTCAAGGTGCCGGGCGTGGGCGAGGTGCGCCTCGACCTGTCGCAGAAGCACGTCACGTCCAAGAGCGCCGCGGCCACCGCGCTGGAGCTGAAGGTCTCCCTCAACCCGCTGCAGCTGAACGTCGCCGAGGTGCACGGCCGGGTCACGCTGGTCCGGGCCGGCTGCACCGCACCGGGCGGCAAGGCCCCCGGGGACGGCGGCACGGGCGGCACCGGCGGCGGTCAGACGGGCGGCCAGACGGGCGGCCAGACGGGCGGTCAGACCGCAGGTCAGACGGGCGGGCAGAGCGGAGGCCAGTCCGGTGGTCAGACCGGCGGCGGCAGCAAGCCGGCCGGCGGGGGCACCGAGGTGCACCAGGCCGCGGACCGGACCGGCGGCGACAACCTCGCGGAGACCGGCAGCAGTTCGGCCACCCCGTACCTCGCCGGCGGCGCGGCCCTGCTGGTCGCGGCCGGGGCCGGCTCGATCGGCTACGCCCGCCGGCGCCGCGCCGCCGCCCCGCAGGGCGGCCGCGGCTGACGGACCCGTACACCGCGCCGGCGCTGTGGGGGCACCGGTGTGAGGTACGGCCGGGGTGCGCCGTACGGGCCCGTACGGCGCACCCCACCCCTCGCCGGAACCCTGGTGGCCGCGTGGTCCGCCGGGGTTCCGGCGGGGACTTGCCGCCCCTGCCGCGGCCGCGCTACGCCAGCACCTCGCCCAGCGCCGCCGCGAACCGGTCCGTCGTGGCCCGGTCCCGCACCGCCAGCCGCAGCCAGTCGGGGCCCAGGCCGGGGAAGGTGTCGCCGCGGCGGACCGCGAAGCCGCGCTCGCGCAGCGCGGCCCGCACCCCGTCGGCGCCCGGCAGCCGCAGCAGCACGAACGGACCGGCCGCCGGGGCGAGGGTCCGCAGCTGCCCGAACGCGCCCAGCCGGGCCAGCAGATGGTCCCGGTCCGCGGCGATCCGCGCGGCCGCCTCGGCCGCCTCCGCGAGTGCCCCGGGCGTGCAGCACGCCTCGGCCGCCGCCAGCGCGGGACTGGAGACCGGCCACAGCGGCTGGGCGCGCTCCAGGGCGGCGACGGTGTCCGGGTCGGCCAGCACATAGCCGATCCGCAGCCCGGCCAGCCCCCACGTCTTGGTGAGGCTGCGCAGCACCACCAGTCCCGGCAGATCCGTGCGGCCGGCCAGCGCCTCCCGCTCGCCGGGCACCGCGTCCATGAACGCCTCGTCCACCACCAGCGTCCGCCCGGGCCGCGCCAGCCGGGCCAGCACACCGGCGGGGTGCAGCACCGAGGTGGGGTTGGTGGGGTTGCCGACGACGACCAGATCGGCGTCCTCGGGGACCGCGGCCGGATCCAGCCGGAAGCCGTCCCCGGCGTCGAGCAGCAACCGGCCGACCGCGTGCCCGGCATCGCGCAGCGCGGCCTCCGGCTCGGTGAACTGCGGATGCACCACGACCGGCCGGCGGGCCCGCACCGCCCGGGCGAGCAGGACGAACGCCTCCGCGGCCCCGGCCGTCAGCAGCACCCGTTCCACGGGCAGCCCGTGCCGTGCGGCGACCGCCCGGCGCGCCGCCCGGCCGTCCGGGTACGCGGCGAGGGTGTCCAGCGACGCGGCGATCCGGGCCTTGAGCCAGGCCGGGGGAGTGCCGGTGCGGACATTGACCGCCAGATCCGTCAGCGCGGCGTCCGCGCCCCGCACTTCGGCGTCGCCGTGGTGGCGCAGGTCCGGCTCGGGCGGCGGGGCGGCCGCCAGGGAGGGGAAAGGGCTGGCTCCGGTGTGCGTCGGCACGGTCACCGCTCCCCGGCACCCGGGGCGTCCCGCGCCGCCGTCCGGCAATCGCAGGTCGCATCGCTCAGCAGCGGATCGCCCGCCACCGTCGCGTGGTAGCGCTCCATGACGACCTCGGTCAGCTCGGCCGGCGTGCCGAGCACCCCCGCGCCGAGCACCTCGGTGCCCGGGTGCGCCTCGGCCCAGCCCTCGGTCTGCATCCGCAGCCGCTCCAACAGCGCGCCGGGGAAGAAGAAGTACGGCAGCACCACGATCCGGCCGCCGCTACCGGCGCCCGCCGCGGCGGCCTGCGCCCGGCACCGGTCCAGCCCGGCCGGCACATCGGGACCCGTCCGGGACAGGAACGCGGTCTCCACGGCCGCGAACCCGCGCCCCTCCCACAGCAGCCGCGCGGCCCGCACCACCTCGGCGTTGGCCTGCGCGTCGGCGGTCCCGCGCCCCACCAGCAGCACGGTCGTGCGCGCCCGGTCCTCGGGTCTGCGGGCCCCGCCGCCCAGCGCCTCGTCCAGCCGCCGCTCCAGCACGTCGAGCAGCTTGGGGTGCGGCCCCAGCGGGGCGTCGCAGGCGTGCGCGAGGCCGGGGTGGCGCTGCGCCGCTTGCTCCAGCACCGCGGACAGCGCCTCGGGTACCGGCCCGGTGGGGGCCAGCAGCAGCGGTATCACCGCGAGCCGGGTCACCCCGCGCGCCACGAGCCCGTCGACGGCCTCCGCCAGCGGCAGCGGCCCCTGCGCGGCGCCGAAGAACCCGCCGGCGACCGGGATTCCGGGCCGGCGCTCGCCGAGCACCCGCACCAGGGTGCGCAGGGCCTCGGTGCTGCTTTCGTCTCGGGTGCCGTGACCGGCGATGAGCAGTGCGGGAGGAGTGGTCACTGGGTCTCCTTGGTGCCGGTGGTTGTGCTGTCGGGCGCCGGGCCGCCGACGACCGCCGTCCGCCGGCTGCTGCCCGGGCGGGGCGGGTGGGACGAGGTCATGACGATATCCGCAGCCCAGGAAGGGGCTTCGGCCGCTCCCTCCCTCTCAGCGGTACGTCCGCCCTTGTCCGTTACCGCCGGCCCGGCCAGCGCACAGGTCGCCCGGGCCGGCCGGCCCCGCGGCGCCGACTTCCGCTTGCCGCTGACGAGTTCGGCGCCCGGCCCCGCGGCCAGCAGCGCGGCGGCCTCGGCCACGCTCGCCGTCCCCACGGCGGCCGCCGCGACCGCGGACGGCTCCGGCACCCGTACGGCCGCCAGTTCCGCCGCCGGGAACGACAGCAGCGGGACGCCCAGCCGGTGCGCGGCGGCGCGCAGACCGGGCTCGGCCGCCCTGGCCGCCACCGTCGCCAGCGCGACGATCCGGGCCCCGCCGCCCACCGCGGCGAGCGCGTCCCCCAGCAGCTCCAGCACCTCGCCGGCCGGGACGCCGGGGCGGGCGCCGAGGCCGGCCGCGAGCCGGGGCGGCTCCGCGCCGGCCCCGCCC
>NZ_BMND01000056.1 GCF_014646275.1 Streptomyces kronopolitis | reverse complement strand
TTACATTTCGAACCCGGAAGCTAAGCCTTTCAGCGCCGATGGTACTGCAGGGGGGACCCTGTGGGAGAGTAGGACGCCGCCGAACAATCATTGTGGGAAAGCCCCGCACCGTATGGTGCGGGGCTTTTCTGCGTTCCGGGACAGAATCCATTCCAGACAGCCCCCACTCCAGACAGCACCCATTCCAGACGGCACCCATTCCAGGAAGTGGGTGTGCCTAAGCTCGGGGCATGCGATACGACCTGGTCATCTTCGACAACGACGGTGTGCTCGTCGACAGCGAACCCCTCTCCAACACCATCCTGGCCGGCTATCTGACCGAGCTGGGGCATCCCACCTCGTACGAGGAGTCGATACGCGACTTCATGGGGTCGGCGATGCACCGTATCCATGAGCTGGTCCTGGAGCGGACGGGGCGGCGGCTGCCCGAGGACTTCGACGAGGTCTTCCACGGCCGGGTCTTCGAGGCGTTCGAGCGGGAGCTGCGGCCGGTGACCGGGGTGGCCGAGGTGCTGGAGAAGCTGGACGCGGACGGCGTTCCGTACTGTGTCGCCTCCTCCGGCAGCCATGAGCGGATCCGTGTGGGGCACCGGACGACGGGGCTGGACCGGTGGTTTCCGGCGGGGCGGGTCTTCAGCGCGCAGGACGTGGGGCGGGGGAAGCCGGCGCCGGACCTCTTCGAGCATGCGGCACGGGAGATGGGGGTGGCGCCGGAGCGGTGTGTGGTCATCGAGGACAGTCCGCTGGGGGTGCGGGCCGCGGTCGCGGCGGGGATGGACGTCTACGGGTTCACCGCGATGACGTCGGCAGAGAAGCTGACGGAGGCCGGCGCGGGCAGCGGGCTGTTCGGCCGGATGGCGGAGCTGCCCGAGCTGCTGCGGTAGGCACACCGGCCGGCAGACGGACAGTACTCGGACGGGAGTCGGCCCAGCAGTCGGTCAGCAGGCGCCCGGTCGCCGCTGTCCGAATTGGTGTGGTGATCCATCTACCCAGTGGTAGGGGGGAGTTCTAGGCTGAGCGGCCATGACGGCCCCTCGGGTACCAGATGCGCAGCTGCGGCACGGACGGATCTCGCTCGCCCTCAGCTTCTTCGTCCAGGGGGCGGTCTTCGCCCTCCTCGTGACCCGGATACCCGCGATCCAGGAGCGGTACCGAATATCGGACGCGCTGCTGCCGGCGTTCCTGGCGGCGGTGCCCGTGCTGGCGGGCGTGGGCAGTGTCGTCACCGAGCAGCTGGTGAAGCGGGTGCCGGCCGGGCGGGTGCTGCGGTGTGTGCAGCCCGTGGTGTGCCTGGCGCTGGTGGGTGTCGGGTCGGTCGGCACGACGGCCCAGGTGGCGGTGGCGCTGGCCGTGTTCGGGCTGTCGGTGGGTGCCCTGGACGCCTCGATGAACATGCTCGGGGTGAGTCTGCAGCGGGCGTACGGGCGCAGCATCATGCTCGGGTTCCACGCGGCGTTCAGCCTGGGCGGCATCGTGGGGTCCTCGCTGGCCTGGGCCGGGGCGCACTGGAAGCTGTCGCTGGAGCTGCTGTACGGGCCGGTGGTGGCGGTGCTGCTGCCGCTGGCCCTGGTCGTGGGCCGGTGGTTCGTCGACCGGGAGCGGACGGTGCCGGCCGCGGGGGCCGGGGCGGACGGGGTGGCTGCCGTGCCGCTGGCGATGCGGCTGCTGTTGCCGCTGTGCCTGGTGATGGCCATCACGTACATCGGGGACTCGACGGTCTCCAACTGGAGTGCCAAGTATCTGCAGGACGTCCTGGGGAGCTCGGAGCAGTTGGCCACCGTCCCGTACAACGTCTACATGGTCACCACGCTGCTCGGGCGGGTGGTGGGGGACCTGGGGGTGCGGCGCTTCGGGGCGGTCGCGGTGGTGCGGTGCGGGGCGGTGGTCGCGGCGGGCGGGTTCGCGGTGGTGGCCGCGGCGCCCGGGCCGTGGGCCGGGATGGCGGGCTTCACCCTGCTGGGGCTGGGGCTGTGTGTGATCGTGCCGCAGACGTTCGCCGCGGCCGGGCGGCTCGCCTTCGAGAAGTACGGGCCGGGGGCTTCGGACACGGCCGTCGCGCGGCTGAATATTTTCAACTATGTGGGCTTTTTGATCGGCTCGCCGTTGGTGGGGGCGCTGGGCGATGCGTGGAGCTATCGGGGGGCGATGCTCGTCCCGATGGCCCTGGTGCTGGTGACGTTGGTGTATGCCCGTTCGTTCGGGGCGCCGGAGGCCCGATACGGTGACGGGCATGAGCGGCCGCGCACAGCTGATGTGGGATGAGGCAGTAACGGGCTACAACTTCGGGTCCGGGCATCCGATGGACCCGGTCCGGCTCGCGCTGACCATGCGTTTGGTGGAGGCGTTCGAGCTCGACCGCGGGCCGCTGGAGGTGGTCGCGGCCAAGCCGGCGGGGGATTCGACCCTGCGGCTGGTGCACCGTGAGGACTACATCGGCGCGGTCCGCAGGGCCTCGGCGGACCCGGCCGTGGCGGATCTCTCGTACGGGCTCGGGACGGCGGACGATCCGGCGTTCGCGGGGATGCACGAGGTGTCCGCGCTGATCGCCGGGCAGTCGGTGGGCGCGGCGGAGGCCGTCTGGCGCGGCGATGTGGCGCACGCGGTGAACTTCGCCGGCGGGCTGCATCACGGGATGCCGGGCGGAGCCGCCGGCTTCTGCATCTACAACGACGCGTCGCTGGCGGTCGCCCGGCTGCTGGAGCTGGGCGCCGAACGGGTCGCGTACGTCGATGTGGACGTTCACCACGGCGACGGGGTGCAGGCGACGTTCTGGGAGGACCCGCGGGTCCTGACGATCTCGCTGCACGAGCACCCCCGGACGCTCTTCCCGCAGACCGGCTGGCCGGAGGAGACCGGCGGGGAGGGCGCGGAGGGCACCGCGGCGAATGTGGCGCTGCCGGCCGGGACCGGCGACGAGGGCTGGCTGCGGGCCTTCCACGCGGTGGTGCCGGAGCTGCTGGGGGCCTTCCGGCCGCAGGTGATCGTGTCCCAGCACGGCGCGGACACCCACTTCGAGGACCCGCTGGCGCACCTCGCGGTGAGCCTGGACGCGCAGCGTGCGGTGGCCGAGGCCTGTCACGACCTGGCGCACCAGTACGCGGACGGCCGGTGGGTCGCGCTCGGCGGTGGCGGCTACGCCGTGGTGGACGTGGTGCCGCGCAGCTGGACGCATCTGACGGCGATCGCGGCGGGCCGGCCGATCGACCCGGCCACGATGGTGCCGGAGTCCTGGCGGCACGAAGTGTTCCGCAGGACGCGGCAGTTGGCCCCGCAGCGGATGACGGACGGGCGCACGCCGCAGTGGCGGGACTTCGTCGACGACGGCTACGACCCGGCCGACCGGCTGGACCAGGCGGTGCTGGCCACCCGCCGTGCGGTGTTCCCGTCGCACGGGCTGCTGCCGTAGCGCGCGGCCGGGAGCGGGCCCCTGACGTGCTGTCATGCCGTGCCCCGGGGTGTGCGGGCCGTCGGCTCCTCGGGCCCGCGGCAGCTCCTGTGGGGCGGTATCCGGTGCGGGGCCCCACGGATGTGTGACTACCCGTCGGTCGGGGCACCCGTAGGCCGACCAACCGGACAGTATGGGTCCTGTGTTGGCTACCGGTGCGCTGCGGGCGCACCTGATCGAGGCGCGGCTCGCGGGGACGATCGCGACCCTGCGGGAGAAGAGCCTGGCGCGCTACCGGCTCTTCGCGGCACGCGATCCCCGGGTGCTGCTGGGGCTGGATCCCGTGCGGGAGTGGTCGCTGGGTGAAGTACTGCGACTGATGGGGCAGAAGTGCGGGGTTTCGGCCGATCCCGCGCACACTTCCGGCCCGGATGTGGTCGATCCCGACCGGACGATCGAGGCACTGGACCGGTTCGCCGACCGGGTGGCGGAGGCGGCGGGCCGGCGGGTCCCGGTGCTGCTGGGCACCGGCCATCCGGACCGGCTGCTGGGGTTCTACGCCGCCCTCGCAGACGCTCTCTCGTCGGCGGGCTGCCCGGTTCTCACCTCGGCGTATGGCGTCCGTGTCGACATAGCGACCCGGTTCGGCGTACGTACCTGCACACTCGACTACGTACGGGGAGTCGCGCTGATGCGAGAAGCAGGCGTGCGGGGCGCGCCCGCGGTGGGGGGCGTGCACACCCATTCGCCGCTGCCGGTGCGGACCGTTCTGGCGGCCGCGGCGGACGCTTCCGGGCCGCTGCCGGCGTTGGTCATCGGGGACCACGGCTGGGTCTGCGGGGCAGGTCAGCTGGGTATCGAGGCGATCGGGCTGGCCGATACGGACGACCCGGCGCTGTTCGTCGGCGAGGCCGAGGGGCGGGTGTCCGAGGTGGTGCCGCTCGACGACGCGGTGTGTGCGGCGTCGTATCGACCGCTGGCGCGCTATGTCCTTAATCGGGCGAGTCTGTCCCGATAGAGGGCTGTTCGCTGCTCCTCTTCCCCACTCGCATCACCCGCCCCTAATCTGGGGAGTGAGCGCATGGCGACGAAGAGTCACCGGAGGGGAAGCCGGTGACCCGTCTTATGCGGAAGGTGCAGGTGTGGCATGGCTGCAGAGCAGAGGCCTCTGAACGAGGTTGTGTTCCTGACCGTGGCGGAGGTCGCCACGGTGATGAGGGTGTCCAAGATGACCGTGTACCGCTTGGTGCACAGTGGTCATCTGCCCGCGATTCGCGTGGGGAGGTCTTTCCGGGTTCCGGAGCAGGCGGTGCACGACTACCTCCGCGAGTCCTTTGTGGGGGTGGAATCGGCCTGACGGGACCTTTGCCGACCCTCGGATTACGCCGTTCGCCCGGCGCCGGGTAGGCTGGCGCGATGTAGGTAGTGTGGGCTCGGACGCCCCGCACCGAGTAATCGAAGTGAGCGAGGGTAGTCGTGGGCTCTGTTATCAAGAAGCGGCGCAAGCGGATGGCGAAGAAGAAGCACCGCAAGCTGCTCAAGCGCACCCGTGTTCAGCGTCGCAACAAGAAGTAAGCGACGCTGATCGCGAATTCGCAGCCCCCCATCGCCTTGTGCGACGGGGGGCTGCGGTGCGTTGTGGGCCGTATGGACGGTGGTCGGGCGGAAATGCGCCCGCGGGCATCCTGTGGTCATCACCGCGCAACAACGACCCGATAGCGTGGTCGGCACAGCTCGGCTAGGCGGAAGTCGCGGCGGGAAGGAAGTCCTGATCTTGGGCAGGGTCGTGCTCGTCACGGGAGTCGCACGGCAGCTGGGCGGGCGGTTCGTCCGCCGTATCCAGCGCGATCCGGATGTCGACCGGGTGATCGGGGTCGACGCCGTGGCACCGGAACACCATCTGGGCGGCGCGGAATTCCTCAAGGCCGATATCCGGCATCCGGCCATCGCGCGGGTGCTGGCCGAGACGGGCGTCGACACCGTCATCCACATGGACATCAACGGCACACCGCTGGGCAAGCGCGGCGGCCGCGCCTCGGTGAAGGAAACCAACGTCATCGGGACGATGCAGCTCCTCGGCGCCTGCCAGAAGGCCCCGAAGGTGCAGCGGCTGGTCATCAAGTCCAGCACCAGCGTCTACGGCTCCGCGCCCCGGGACCCCGCCGTCTTCACCGAGACCACCACGCCGAAGTCGCTGCCCAGCGGTGGCTTCGCCAAGGACATCGTCGAGGTCGAGGGGTATGTCCGCGGCTTCGCCCGGCGCCGGCCCGACGTGGCGGTGTGTGTGCTGCGCTTCGCCAATATCCTCGGGCCGTGCGCGGATTCCCCGCTCGCGGAGTATTTCTCGCTGCCCGTGTGGCCCACCGTCCTCGGCTACGACCCGCGGCTGCAGTTCGTCCACGAGGACGACGCCATCGCGGTCCTGCGGATCGCCGCCGCCGCGCCGCGCCGCGGCACGCTCAACAGCGGCACGTTCAACATCGCCGGGGACGGGGTGCTGCTGCTGTCGCAGACCGCCCGGCGGCTGGGGCGGCCCACCGTCCCGCTGCTCCTGCCGACGGTGACCTGGGCCGGTACGGCGCTGCGGTCCGTCGGCATCACGGACTTCTCACCGGAGCAGATCCGGCTGCTCACGCACGGCAGGGTCGTCGAGACGACGCAGATGCGCGAGACACTGGGATTCCGGCCGAAGTACACGACGGCGGAGACCTTCGCGGAATTCGCCCGCAGTCGCGGACCCGGGCTGCTGCCGCCCGCGTCCCTCGCCCGCACCGTCGACCGGCTCGCCGGCGTGCTCCCCGCACGCGGCGGCCAGAGCCAGTGAGGAGTTCACCCACTATGGCGGACGCCAAGGTCATTCCCTTCGGCGAGGAGCCCCGGGCGCGCAGGAAGGCTCGGCGGGCCGGGCGCGCGGGACGCGGTGCGGCGCTGGCGCCCGTACCGGAAGCGCGGACCGAGCACCCGCCGGCGGCGGCCCCGCCCTCGCGGCCGCGGTCCCTGGACGAGCGGATCGCGGGCGGGCTGGCCTTCCTGCGCCGGCGGATCACCGGCGAGTACGAGGTCGACGACTTCGGGTACGACGAGGAGCTGACCGACCAGGTCCTGATGTCGCTGCTGCGGCCGGTGTACGAGAAGTACTTCCGGGTCGAGGTGAAGGGCGTGGAGAACATCCCGTCCGAGGGCGGCGCGCTGATCGTCTCCAACCACTCCGGGACGCTGCCGCTCGACGGTCTGATGCTCCAGGTCGGGGTGCACGACAATCACCCGGCACAGCGTCATCTGCGGCTGCTGGCGGCCGATTTGGTGTTCGTCCTGCCGGTGATAAACGAGCTGGCACGCAAGGCCGGGCACACCCTGGCCTGTGCGGAGGACGCCCAGCGGCTGCTGGAGCGCGGCGAGATCGTCGGGGTGATGCCGGAGGGCTTCAAGGGCATCGGCAAGCCCTTCGCGGACCGCTACAAGCTCCAGCGCTTCGGGCGGGGCGGTTTCGTCTCGACGGCGCTGAAGGCCGGGGTGCCGATCGTGCCGTGCTCGATCGTGGGGGCGGAGGAGATCTACCCGATGCTCGGGAACGCCAAGACGCTGGCGCGGGTCTTCGGGCTGCCGTATTTCCCCGTCACGCCGACGTTCCCCTGGCTGGGGCCGCTCGGTGCGTTGCCGCTGCCGACGAAGTGGACGATCCAGTTCGGCGAGCCGATCCCGACGGCCGGCTATCCGCAGGAGGCGGCGGACGATCCGATGCTGATGTTCAACCTCACCGATCAGGTGCGGGAGACGATTCAGCACACGCTCTACAAGCTGCTGGTGCAGCGACGCTCGGTGTTCTTCTGAGGGAAGGACCAGAAGAACACCGAGCGTGCGGCACGGGGCGTGCGCTACTTCGGGAGATCCTCGCCGTCGATGCCCAGTCCGGGAAGCAGTCCCGGGATCAGCGGCGGGAGGGTGACATCGGGCTGGCTGCCGGATTCCTTGCCGTGGTGGCCACGGTGCGGGGACGGGCTGCCGCTCTTGGACGGCGGGTCGAGCAGTCCGCCCGTGTTGCCGCCGAGCAGGCCGTCGTCCTGGGACGGGGAGGCCGACGGGCGGGGGGCGTGCGCGCCACCGGTGTGCCGGCTGGAGGCGGACTTGCTGCCGGAGGGCGCCGGGTGGCCGGCGGAGCCGGATCCGGTGCCCGCGGAGCCGGGCGTGTTGCGGTGGTGGTGCCTGCCGGCCGGGGTGGGCGGCAGCAGCGAGCGCAGCGGACCGACCTCTTGGTCTATGGCGTCGAAGACCGAGCTGACCTTGTCCCGGACGTCCATCAGCTGCACGGGGAGCTTGTCGCGCAGCTGTGACCAGGTGCCGCGGTGCGACTTGGTGAAGGAGTTCAGCGCCTGGATGGGGCCGAGCGAGCCGTCGCGTTCGTAGGCCTGGTGGAGCAGGCGGTGGCCCTCGCCCGCGTCATGGGTGATGCCGGCGAGCGCCTTGCGGATCTCGCCGAGCGACTCGTGGTCGAGGTCGGCGAGCCGGGCGCGCTCCATCAGGCGGCGGACCTCCATGATGCGGGTGGAGGCCTGGTCGAGATAGAGCCGGCCGCGGTCGGAGTCGTCGTCGGCCATGCCGAGCTTGAGGTCCTCCATGCCGCGCTTGAGGCCGTAGAGGGAGTCGCCGGGGAGGGCGTCGGAGCTGGCCGCGGCGACGCCGGTGAAGGCCCCTGCGGCGACGCCGACCGTCAGTCCGCCCGCTGCCAGCCCCTTGGAGAGGCGGGAGCGCGGGCGAAGCCGGCCGACCGATTTCGTGGCGCGGTGCGCGCCCTTGTGTTCGCGCTGCTCGGGCACCCGGGCACCGTCGGACGGAGCGCCTTCGGCGAAGGCGGCCTCCATCGCGGCGATGAGCTGGGCGCGCTGGACAGTCTTGACCTCGGCAGCCATCTCCGGCCTCGGGAGTCTCCCGAGGCCGTCGGCGACCGCCAACAGCCGTGCTTCGCCCGGCGCTTGCGCCGGATTGTCGACCTGGTCCTCGGCCGCCGTGCCCTCGAGGACCTGCTCCTCCAGGGTCTGGGCGAAGGCGTTGGCCCGCCGGTGCACCGAGACATTCGCGATCACGGGCGGCACCTCCTCTCGTCATCCCGCTCGACTCCCCGGACTGGCTTTGACTGTCCAGACGGACCGGACGGTTGCACGCAGCTGTCCGCGGCCACTCGATCGAGTGAGAGGCAGCGGGCATGGCGTGACCGCATGGAGCCTGCATTCCGCACAACGAGCGGCGCGGCACTCGGGTTACGCACTCACGATGATCTGACCGACCGGTTATGAAAGATCACCAGGTGTAGGCGGCACACGGCGTGGGGCGAGGAGTCGATTTGTGCGGATAGGGGTCGGTCAGCGGGCGTCTTCGGGGAGCAGCCGCGCCAGGGTGCGGACGGCGCGGTACTGGAGGGTCTTGATCGCGCCCTCGTTCTTGCCCATGACACGGGCGGTCTCGGCGACCGAGAGGCCCTGCAGGAAGCGCAGCGTGACGCACTCCTGCTGCTGGGGGTTGAGCTTGCGTACCGCCTCCAACAGGGCGGCGTTGGAGAGGGATTCGAGGACGGAGTCCTCGGGGCTGCGCTCGACCTCGTTGGCGTCGAGCATCTCTCCGGTGGTGACTTCCAGACGGAAGCGGGAGGACTTGAAGTGGTCGGCGACCAGATTGCGGGCGATGGTCACCAGCCAGGCGCCGAAATCGCGGCCCTGCCAGGTGAACGTGCCGATGCGGCGCAGGGCGCGCAGAAAGGTCTCGCTCGTGAGGTCCTCGGCCGTGGCACGGCCTCCCACGCGGTAGTAGATGTAGCGGTAGACCGTGTCGGCGTACTGGTCGTAGAGGCGGCCGAAGGCCTCCGCCTCGCCGGCCTGGGCCCGCTCGACGAGGTCCATCATGCGACGGCTGTCGCTGTCGGCGGGGCGACGGGCGGTGGTCGTGCCGGTGCCGGCGCGGCGGGATCTGCCGGCGGCCTTGCCGACCGCAGCACTCCCGTCGGCCAGGGCGTAGCAGGGGCCGGCGGCGGGGACGGCTGAGGCGAATGCGGGGACGGCGTACGCGGTGGGGACGAAACTGCGCAGGTGGTCGACGAGTGTCGTGCGCAGCGTAGCCAGGCCCGAGGCGTCAACCCCGACGTGTGGGTACACGGGACTCCCAGAGGCAGAGCTTCCATCACGTGCAGTGCGGGACCGTTCACTCGTCGTAGGGACGTGTGGGTTCCGGATTGCGTCTGAGGAGAATAACGCTTCGTACAGGCAGCGCTACACCCAGTTGCTCAAATCATCGATTACTTACGGTCCGTGCCGGGTTGGTGGCAGATCAAGTATCGATTACTGAGCAACTATTGATCGGAAGGGAACGCAATCTGCCTGGTTGGAGGGCGTGTTGTGGCTAACCGGCAGCAATGTGACTGAGCGGACGGCGGCGGGGGTAGGGACAGGGGATGGCCCGCCGTGTCGCTCCGTGATCATCCCTGGTCAGCGGCGTCGTCGCTGGAGCGCGACGGCGGCCGCGGCGCCGCCCGCGAGGGCGCCCACGCCGGCCGCCGCCGGGATGCCGATCTTGGCGGCCTTCCGGCCGGTCCGGTAGTCGCGCAGCCGCCAGCCCTGCTCGCGGGCGTGCTTGCGCAGCCGGCTGTCGGGGTTGATCGCGTAGGGGTGGCCCACCAGCGACAGCATCGGGATGTCGTTGGCGGAGTCGCTGTAGGCGGCGCAGTGCGAGAGGTCCAGGCCCTCGGCCGCGGCCAGCGCGCGGACCGCCTCGGCCTTGGCGGGGCCGTGCAGCGGCTCGCCGACCAGCTTGCCCGTGTAGACCCCGCCGACGGACTCGGCGACGGTGCCCAGCGCGCCGGTCAGGCCCAGGCGGCGGGCGATGATCGTCGCGGTCTCCACGGGGGCCGCGGTGACCAGCCAGACCTTCTGGCCCGCGTCGAGGTGGGCCTGGGCCAGGGCGCGGGTGCCCGGCCAGACCCGCTCGGCCATGTACTCGTCGTAGATCTCCTCGCCGATCGACATCAGTTCGGCGACGCGGTGGCCCTGGACGATGGACAGGGCGCTGTTGCGGACGTCGGCCATGTGCTCGGGGTTCTCCGAGCCGGCCAGGCGGAAGTAGATCTGCTGCCAGGCGAAGCGGGCGAGGTCGCGCTTGTGGAAGAAGTGCCGCTTGTAGAGGCCGCGGCCGAAGTGGAAGAGCGCGGCGCCCTGCATGACGGTGTTGTCGAGGTCGAAGAAGGCGGCGGCGGCCGTGTCCCCGACGACCGGGAACTCGGGCTCGGCCGGGGTCTCCTCGACGGGCGGCGCGTCCTGGGTGGACTTGCGGGCGGCCTCGGCGGCGGCCTCGCCGGCCAGCACGCTGCGCGCCGTGGCGGGGCGCCGGCGGCGGGTGAACCACCCCAGGGACGGCAGCGCCCCGGAGGGCGTCCACCGGGGGCGGCGCGCGGACGGGACGAGGGGCGTCCCGTGGGGACTCCTGCCGGGGCGGTGGTCGGGAGACGGGAGAGCCATGGCGACAGCGTAGCCAGTTTGTTCGGTGCAGCCGGTTACGGGCGCGTGTCCGTCGGGCCGGCGGCGGGGGACGGGTGCGTTACGGCCATCCCGCGGCGGGGGTCCGGGGCGGGCCCGGCGGGGCCGGGCGGCCGTCCGCGGTGGGCGCTCAGGCGCCCAGTGCGGTGCGCAGGCGCTTGGGGTCGACCCGCCAGAAGTCGTGCTGGGCGCCGTCGACGAGGACGACCGGAATCTGCTCCCAGTACTTGCGGTGCAGCTCGGGGTCCTCGGTGATGTCCTTGCGCTCCCAGGACGCGCCGGTCTCGGCGCAGACCTTCTCGATCACGGCCTGGGCGTCGTCGCAGAGGTGGCAGCCCGGCTTGCCGACGAGGGTGACCATCCGGTCGGCGGGGTTCTTGCGGGAGCTGCGGCTGAACACGTTGAACGAGGGGGCCATGGGGCCATTGTGCCCGGGGCGCGCCGGGGGCGGGGTGCGGGTCCGAGGGTGCGGGGGCCGGGGCCGCGCCGGCCTGCCGGGGCCGGATGGCGGTGTGCCCGGGCCCGCCGCTCGTGACGTGTCCGGGCCGGTCCGGGTCGCTTACCATCGATGGGCGATTTGTAGGTTTCCGGGGGTATGGCGGTAAGGAGTGAGGGCGCGTGCTCCCGTCGGTGCTGCCTGGTCAGACGGGTGGCGCGAGCGAACGGAGGCCCGCGGGAGTTGGTTCCGCGAAGGCCCGTAAAAGCCGCGTGACCCCCATCACTTTGGGCGGACAAACCGGACACCATCTTTGTGCACGCGTTCACAAAGACATAGCCTGCAGAAGACAGGGCGGTCGGGTTCCAGACGGTCGCCCGCAGCCCCGCTCTACCCGCAGGAGCACCGTGGCAACTGGCCGAACTCACCGACCGGCGACCCGAAGCCGAGGCATTCCCGAGGCCACCGTCGCCCGTCTCCCGCTGTATCTGCGTGCCCTGACCGCGCTCTCCGAGCGCTCGGTACCCACGGTCTCCTCCGAGGAGCTCGCGGCCGCGGCGGGGGTCAATTCCGCCAAGCTGCGCAAGGACTTCTCCTACCTCGGCTCGTACGGGACCCGCGGCGTCGGCTACGACGTCGAGTACCTCGTCTACCAGATCTCGCGTGAGCTGGGGCTGACCCAGGACTGGCCGGTTGTGATCGTCGGTATCGGTAACCTCGGCGCCGCGCTCGCCAACTACGGGGGCTTCGCCTCGCGCGGGTTCCGGGTCGCTGCGCTGATAGACGCCGACCCGGCCATGGCCGGCAAGCCCGTCGCGGGCATCGGGGTCCAGCACACGGACGAGCTGGAGCACATCATCGAGAGCAACGGCGTCTCGATCGGTGTCATCGCGACGCCGGCCGGGGCCGCCCAGCAGGTCTGCGACCGCCTGGTCGCCGCCGGTGTCACCTCGATCCTCAACTTCGCGCCGACCGTGCTGACCGTCCCCGACGGGGTGGACGTCCGCAAGGTCGACCTGTCCATAGAGCTGCAGATCCTCGCCTTCCACGAGCAGCGCAAGGCGGGTGAGGACGGCGGGCCCGACGGTGGCCCCCCGAGCCCGGCCGCCCGTGCCGCCGCCGCTGCCGTGACCGGCCATCGCAAGGGACCTGACGGGGACGTACCCGCCGTGATGCCGGCATGAGTCTGCTGGTCGTCGGGCTGAGCCACCGCAGCGCGCCGGTGAGCGTGCTGGAGCGGGCCGCCCTCGCCCCGGAGGCGCGCGGCAAGCTGCTGCAGGACGCGGTGTCGGCCGAGCCGGTCACCGAGGCCGCGGTGCTGTCCACCTGCAACCGCATCGAGCTGTACGCCGACGTGGACAAGTTCCACGCCGGTGTCGCCGAGCTGTCCGGCCTCCTGGCCCGGCACGGCGCCGCCGGTCTGGAGGAGCTGACCCCTTATCTGTACGTCCACTACGAGGACCGTGCCGTCCACCACCTCTTCTCGGTGGCCTGCGGCCTGGACTCGATGGTCGTCGGCGAGGGGCAGATCCTCGGGCAGATCAAGGACGCGCTGGCCGTCGCGCAGGAGCTGCACACCGCGGGCCGGCTGCTGAACGACCTGTTCCAGCAGGCCCTGCGGGTCGGCAAGCGGGCGCACAGCGAGACCGGCATCGACAAGGCCGGCCAGTCGCTGGTCACCTTCGGGCTGGAGCAGCTCGCGGCCGGTTCGGACGTGGAGAGCTGGGCGCGGGGCAAGCGGGCGCTGGTCATCGGCGCCGGTTCGATGTCGTCGCTGGCCGCCACCACCCTGGTGCGGGCCGGTGTCGGTGAGCTGGCGGTCGCCAACCGCACCGTCGAGCGCGCCGAGCGGCTGGTCCGGATCCTCACCGAGCCGGGCGGCCCCGGCGCCGCGAGCGGGCTCGCCGCCCGCGCGGTGGCCATGACCACCGTCCCGCAGGAGCTGGCCGCCGCCGACATCGTGGTGTCCTGTACCGGCGCGACCGGCCTGGTCCTGGCCGGTGAGATGGTCGCGGCCGCGCGCCAGGGGAACCCGGCGCCGCTGGCGCTGCTGGACCTCGCGATGCCGCGGGACATAGACGCCGCGGTGCATCGGATCGAGGGCGCGCACCTCGTCGACATCGAGTCGCTGGCCGACGCGTCCGCGGACGCGCCGATGGCGGCCGACGTGGACAAGGTGCGCGGCATCGTCTCCGATGAGGTCGCCGCGTTCGGCGCGGCCCAGCGGGCCGCGCACATCACCCCCACCGTGGTCGCCCTGCGCACCATGGCCGCGGATGTCGTCAGCGGCGAGATCGCCCGGCTCGACGGCCGCCTTCCCGACCTGGACGACAAGCAGCGCGCCGAGATCACCCAGACCGTGCGCCGGGTCGTCGACAAGCTGCTGCACGCGCCCACCGTGCGGGTCAAGCAGCTCGCCAGCGAGCCCGGCGGCGCCGGGTACGCGGACGCACTGCGGGAACTGTTCGACCTCGACCCCGAGACGGTCGCCGCCGTCAGCAGGGCCGACACGCGCGATGCACGGGAGCGGGCATGAACGACAGCACGACACGAGCGCTGAGGCTGGGCACCCGGCGCAGCAAGCTCGCCATGGCCCAGTCCGGGCAGGTCGCCGAGGCGGTCCGGGCGGTGACCGGCCGGCCGGTCGAGCTGGTGGAGATCACCACCTACGGCGACACCTCCCGTGAGCACCTCGCGCAGATCGGCGGCACCGGCGTGTTCGTCTCCGCGCTGCGCGACGCGCTGCTCGC
This sequence comes from Streptomyces kronopolitis, assembly GCF_014646275.1. Taxonomy (GTDB): domain Bacteria; phylum Actinomycetota; class Actinomycetes; order Streptomycetales; family Streptomycetaceae; genus Streptomyces; species Streptomyces kronopolitis. The sequence goes on along the minus strand of NZ_BMND01000056.1, from coordinate 13,108 downwards.
CGGGGAGATCGACTTCGCCGTCCACTCCCTCAAGGACCTGCCCACCGCGCAGCCCGACGAGCTGACCCTGGCGGCCATACCCGTGCGGGAGGACCCCCGCGACGCGCTGATCGCCCGGGACGGCCTCACCTTCGAGCAGCTGCCCGACGGTGCCCGCGTGGGGACCGGCTCCCCCCGGCGGATGGCGCAGCTCAACGCCTGGGCCAGGTCGCTGGGCCGGAGCGTGGAGGCCGTGCCGATACGCGGGAACATCGACACCCGCATCGGCTTCGTCGAGAAGGGCGAACTGGACGCGGTGGTACTCGCCGCCGCCGGACTCACCCGCATCGGCCGCATCGACGAGGCGACGCAGCTGCTGTCGCCCGACGTGGTTTTGCCCGCCCCCGGCCAGGGGGCACTGGCGATCGAGTGCGCTGCGGTCAACGCAGCCCTCGCCGCCCAGCTCGCCGAGCTCGACGACCCGGACACCCGGGCCGCCGTGACCGCCGAGCGCTCCCTGCTCGCCGCCCTGGAGGCCGGCTGCTCCGCACCTGTCGGAGCACTGGCCGACCTCTCCCCGAGCGCTCGACTCCGGTCGAGCGGGGGAGGCTCCACGGCCGATGAGCAGGCTGTCACCGAATTGCATCTGCGCGGTGTCGTCGGCACGACCGACGGCAGCACGCTGGTGCAACTGTCCACCACCGGGCACGTACCCGCCACTCCCGACGACGTGTCGGTCCCGCTGAAGCTGGGCCGTGAACTCGCCGCCGAGATGCTCGCAAAGGGTGCGGCCGGTCTTATGGGGGAGCGAGCACTTTGAACCCCACCGCCCCAAACCATTTCGCCTCCGGTCAGGTCACCTTCCTGGGTGCCGGGCCGGGAGACCCGGGCCTGCTGACGCTGCGTGCCGTGGAGGCACTGGCCTCCGCGGACGTGCTGATCGCCGACCCGCAGGTGCTGGACGTGGTGCGTGTGCATGCACGCGCACAGGTCGACACACCACTGCAGGCGTCAGCTGACGAGGCGTCAATCCCTGCGGACGTACCGGCGCTTCGCGACACCGCCAATCTTGTCATGACGGCGGCCCGTGCGGGCAAGCGGGTCGTGCGCGCCGTCACAGGGGACCCCGGTCTCGACGGGTATGTCGCCGAGGAGATGCTGGCCTGCGCCGCCGAGGGCATCGTCTTCGAGGTGGTGCCCGGTATCGCCGCGGCGGTCGGCGTGCCCGCGTACGCCGGGGTGCCGCTGCGCGACGCCCACGGCACCGACGTGCGGTTCATCGACGCCCGCACCGCCGACGAGCGCTGCTGGACCGAGGTCGGGGCCAGCGATGCCACGGCCGTGGTCTCCACCAGCCTCGACTCGGTGGCCGCGGCCGCCGGTGAGCTGGTGTCCGCCGGCCGCAAGCCGGACACCCCGATGACCGTCACGGTCGCCGGCACCACCACCCGCCAGCGCACCTGGACGGCCACCCTCGGGTCGGTCGCGCAGGTGCTGAAGGCCGCGAAGGTGCTGCCGTCGGCGGACGGCGGCCAGCCGGTCATAGCCGTGGTCGGTGAGCGCAGTGCCGCGGCCCGGCGCGACCCGCTGTCGTGGTTCGAGTCCAAGCCGCTGTTCGGCTGGCGGGTGCTCGTGCCGCGGACCAAGGAGCAGGCCGCTTCGCTCTCCGACCAGCTCGTCTCGTACGGCGCGGTGTCGCACGAGGTCCCCACGATCGCCGTCGAGCCGCCGCGTACCCCGCAGCAGATGGAGCGCGCGGTCAAGGGCCTGGTGACCGGCCGCTACGAGTGGATCGCCTTCACCTCGGTCAACGCCGTCAAGGCGGTCCGGGAGAAGTTCGAGGAGTACGGCCTGGACGCCCGGGCCTTCGCCGGGATCAAGGTCGCCGCGGTCGGCGAGCAGACCGCCAAGGCGCTGGTCGCCTTCGGTGTGAAGCCCGACCTGGTGCCGAGCGGCGAGCAGTCGGCCGCCGGGCTGCTGGAGGACTGGCCGCCCTACGACCCGGTCTTCGACCCGATCGACCGCGTCTTCCTGCCGCGTGCCGACATCGCCACCGAGACCCTGGTGGCGGGCCTGATCGAGCTGGGCTGGGAGGTGGACGACGTCACCGCCTACCGGACGGTGCGCGCCTCGCCGCCGCCGGCCGAGACCCGTGAGGCGATCAAGGGCGGCGGCTTCGACGCGGTGCTGTTCACGTCGTCGTCGACGGTGCGGAACCTCGTCGGGATCGCGGGCAAGCCGCACAACGTGACGGTGATCGCCTGTATCGGCCCGGCCACCGCCAAGACCGCCGAGGAGCACGGTCTGCGGGTGGACGTCATGTCGCCCGAGCCGTCGGTGCACAAGCTGGCCGAGGCGCTCGCGGACTTCGGCGCGGCGCGCCGCGATGCCGCGCTGGAGGCAGGGGACCCGGTCACCCGGCCGAGCGAGCGGCGACCCGGTTCGCGCCGGAGAGCGCGTAGCTGAGCGGTCGTACGTGTGGCTTGAAGGGCGCCTCCTTTGGGGGCGCCCTTCTGCGTGTCCGCCGTCTGTTTCCGTCAGTGCTCGGCGGCGTACGGGAGGAACGCGGCCCAGGTGGTGGGGGCGATGGTGAGACGGGGGCCGTCGGGGTTCTTGGAGTCGCGGACGAGGACGCTGTCGGAGGCGGTCGCGACCTCGACGCACTGAGCCCCTTCGTCGGTGCTGTAGCTGCTCTTTTGCCAGGCCACCTCGACGCACTCCGGCCCGTCACCGGTGCTGTAGCTGCTCTTTATCCATGCCAGGGCGGAGCCGTTCCCGCCGGAGGGCTTGAGTGTCATGTCTCTCCCCGCACTTTCTCGATGAAGGCAAGCGACTCCCGTGGGGTGAGTGCCTGCGCCCGGATCATGCCATAGCGCAATTCAAGGATCTGGAGCTCCTTGGGATTGGAGATCACCCGGCTGGCGAGCTGGCTCTCGTTATGCCCGATGGTGGAGCCGTCCTTCAGCCGGAGTAGCTGAAACGGCCCTTCGAGCCCCGCATTTTCCTCGCGGCTCAGAGGCAGGACCTGGATCGACACGTTCGACAACTGCCCGACCTCCAACAACCGTTCGAGCTGTTTGCGCAGGACCATTCTGCCCCCGGTGCAGCGCCGTAGCGTCGCCTCGCATTGAACGAAGCTGAGCACCGGCAGTCCTGTTGTGGTGCTGATGATCCCCTGGCGGTCCATGCGACCGGCCACGCGCCGTTCGATCTCGTTCTGTGGGAAGGGTGGTTGCCGGTTTCCGATCACCGCGTGCGCGTAGTCATCCGTCTGCAACAACCCATGAATCACCGAGTTGTTGTACGCGCACAGCTCGACCGACTCGGCCTCCAGCTTCTTCAAGTCCCGTACTTTCTTGGGGTACTTGATCGCGGCCACGTCCGCCTTCAGCGCCGCGACCTTGCCGCCCGCGCCCGTGACCTCGTCCGTGCGGTCCAGGAACTCCGGCCGGGGGATCCGGCGGCCGCGTTCCACGGAGGAGACCGTCTCCTCGCCGTATCCGATCGCCGCGCCTAATTCCGTCTGGGTGAGGCCGGCCGCCTCCCGCCAGAGCTTCACCTGCCGGGCCACGGCCTTCATCACCGCACTGGCCTCGTCGTCGTCCATTCCCGTGTCCCAGTCATCCACGTCTGCCGCCGCCCCTCCGCCGAGCCGTACGCGTCCAACTCCGGTCGCCCGTGCCCCGTCACCCCGGACGACCCGGACAGAGCCGGACCGCAGCCGGACAGACACCGTGAGCACGGGTGTCAGCACTTCTCAGGCTAATGACGAATGGCCACGCTGTGTGACATGAATCAGCGAATCACCCGAACCAGCAGTTCCGCTACGGGTCTCGCGGCGGACCCCGCGCCGTCCCTCCGGTACTCCGTTCCGCTCTCCGCGACGCCCCGGGGTGCCCGGCTGGCGCGCATCCTCGCGGTGGAGCAACTGGCCTCGTGGGGGCTGCCCTTCGACCCCGCGCGGCTGCTCGTCGCCGAGCTGGCGGCGAACGCGGTGCAGCACGGCCGCGTCGCCGGGCGGAGTTTCCGGCTCACGCTCGCCGTCGTCCCGCCCGCCACGCTCCGTATCGAGGTGACCGATACCCGCGGTGACCGGCTGCCCGTCCGCGCACCCGACCCCGGCGGCACCCTGTCCGAGTCCGGGCACGGGCTGCTGCTCGTCGCGGAGACGGCGGACCGCTGGGGCGTCGAGGAGGGGCCGGTGCCGTGCAAGACCGTGTGGGCGGAGCTGGATCTCGGCCCGGATGCCGGGCGCTGAACCGGAGCCCGGAAACGCGGGACCCGGTGGGCCGGGTGGCGGTGCGGCGGGCGGTCAAAGACAGAGAACCCCTGGGAAAGAACCCTCCCCAACCCACCAAACCCCGTGTACGTCACCCATGGGGGTGAACCGGTTCAACTCGGCTGGCGCGTGGGCGACTTGGGTGGGCAGGCTCGGGCCTGACGACCACAGACATGCGTCGGCCCCCGCCGGGACTGCAATCCCATGCGAGGGCCTGACCACCAGAGGAAGCGACCCTTCCTGATGGCTGAGAGGAAGCGACTCTTCCCGATGGCTGAAGAGAAGCCTAACCGTGCCGCGCGCCCGTATTCCCGTGTTCGGCGAAGTGCCGCCCACAACGGGGTGACCCACATCCGGCCGTACCAGCCGGACCGGTACACGATCATCGGCAACCACCTCGCCCAGCACCGCGAGCTGTCCCTGACCGCGATCGGGGTGGGCACCCACATCCTGTCGCTGCCCGAGGGTGCCGCCGTCGACATCCGCAGCCTCGCCGCCCGCTTCCCCGAGGGGCGGGACCGGATCGCCTTCGCCCTGCGGGAGTTGGAGGCGTACGGATATGTCGAGCGGGTGCGGGAGAGGACGGCTGACGGCCGGGTGCTGACCCGTACGTACGCGCATCACGCGCCCGGCGTCCCGGAGGAAGCCCGTGCGGCCCGGGCGCCACAGCCGCCGCCTGCGCCGCCGGTGCCGCCCGCGCCGCTGGTGCCGCCGGATCCCGAGCCCGTCCCTGACTCCGTCCCAGGGCCCGTCCCCGAACCCGACCCGGAAAACGTCCCGGAAATCGCCCCGGAGCCCGGCCCGGAAATCGTCCCGGAACTCGTCCCCGAGGCGACCCCGGACGCGCACCAGGTCACGGCCCGTGCCCTGCTCGCGTCGCTGCGCCGGACCGATGACCGGCTCACCCTCTCCGGGCGGGACGTGCGGCGCCTCGCCTCCGCCGTGGCCGCCTGGTTCGAGAACGGCGCCACGGCCGCGGCCGTCCACCGGACGCTGACCGCCGCTCTCCCGGCCGAGCTGAAGAACCCGGCGGGGCTGCTCGCGCACCGTCTCCGGGAGATGCTTCCGCCGCCGCTGCCCCCGGGGCGTGAGACCACCCCGGACGACCCCTGCCCGCCCGGTCCGCAGCCCTTCCAGACCTGCGACGGCTGCGAACGCGCGTTCCGGGCGCGGGAGCCCGGGCGGTGCCGGGACTGCCGCCCGGGGCCGGCGTCCGGTGAGGCCGTCGACGGTCCCGCCGTGGCGGCCTGAGCGGGGCGGTCCGCGGAGCCTTCCGCTCCGACGACAGGTCGGCAAAAGTCCGACGGTACGTCGGCAAAGGCAGGCGTAGGGCGGGCGTAGCGTGGTCGGTATGACGAAGTACGGAAGCTTCCCAGGGGCGCGGCCGCGGCGCCTGCGGACCACCCCCGCCATGCGGCGGATGGTCGCGGAGCACCGGCTGCACCCGGCCGATCTGATCCTGCCCGCGTTCGTGCGCGAGGGGATCAGCGCGCCGGTGCCGATCTCCGCGATGCCGGGCGTCGTCCAGCACACGCGGGACACGCTGCGCAAGGCCGCCGTGGAGGCGGTCGAGGCGGGGGTCGCCGGGATCATGCTGTTCGGGGTGCCCGAGGACGAGAAGAAGGACGCCCTCGGCACGGCGGGCACGGACCCGGACGGCATCCTGCAGCTGGCGATCCGGGACGTGCGGGCCGAGGTCGGCGACGATCTCGTGATCATGTCGGACCTGTGCCTGGACGAGTACACCGACCACGGCCACTGCGGCGTGCTGGACGCGGACGGGCGGGTCGACAACGACGCGACGCTGGAGCGCTACGCCGAGATGGCGCAGGTGCAGGCCGACGCGGGCGTCCACACCGTGGGTCCCAGCGGGATGATGGACGGCCAGGTCGGCGTGGTCAGGGACGCCCTGGACCAGACCGGGCACGAGGACGTGTCGATCCTCGCCTACACCGCGAAGTATTCCTCCGCGTTCTACGGGCCGTTCCGGGAGGCCGTCGGCTCCTCGCTCCAGGGTGACCGGAAGACCTACCAGCAGGACCCGGCGAACCTCCGGGAGTCGCTGCGCGAGCTGGCGCTCGACCTCGACGAGGGCGCCGACATGGTGATGGTCAAGCCGGCGCTGCCGTACCTCGATGTCCTCGCGAAGATCGCGGACTCGGTGGACGTGCCGGTCGCCGCGTACCAGATCTCCGGGGAGTACGCGATGGTCGAGGCGGCCGCCGAGAAGGGCTGGATCGACCGCGACAAGGCGATCCTGGAGGCGCTGACCGGCATCAAGCGGGCCGGTGCGGACATGATCCTGACGTACTGGGCGACGGAGGTCGCGCAGGGCCTGTGAGGCGCCCGGCGCACCGTCCGCCGCAGCTCCCGCCCCGGATTCCGGGGCGGGAGCTTTGTCGTTGCCGGGCACGTTTTGACCGCCGCATGCCGGGCACGGACCGAATGCAAGGCCGATTGCAGGACCGATTGCAGGATCGATTGCAAGGCCGATTTTCAGGAAGATCCCGACCGATCGAGGAGCGGGTAACCATGACCGCCAAGCGCAAGATGCAGGCCAAGGGCGCGCAGGTCATCGGCGCCATGAAGGAAGTCGTCGGCCGGGCCACGCACAACCCCAAGCTCCAGGCCGAGGGCAAGGCGGAGAAGACCGCCGGGCACGGGCTGGACGCGAGCGAGAAGACCAAGGACGCGGCGCGCAAGCACATGCCCTGACCGCAGCCCCGGTCCGGATCGGCGTCTCAGCGGGTGACGGCCCGGGCGAGCACCCTCGTCACGTCCGCGACCAGCGCATCGTCGCCGGGCGCTGACTGCTCGGCGCTCCCTGTGAGCACGGCCAGCACGATCGGGGTGCCGTCCGGGGTCCAGGCCACGCCCACGTCGTTGGCGGTGCCGTACGAGCCGGTGCCGGTCTTGTCGGCGATGTTCCAGTCACGGGGCAGCGCGGCGCGGAAGCGGTCCGTGTTGGTCTCGTTGGCCTTCATCCAGGCCGTCAGCCGGGCCCGGTCCACCGGCGTGAGCGCGTCGCCCACCAGCAGCCGGGCGAAGGTGCGGCCGATGGCGGCGGGGGTGGTGGTGTCCGTCCTGCGCCAGGGCTCGGCCGTGTTGAGGTCCGGCTCCCAGCGGTCGAGGCGGGTGGCGGGGTCGCCGAGGGAGCGGGCGAAGCCGGTGACGGCGGTGGGGCCGCCGAGTTCCCGCAGCAGGAGGTTGGCCGCCGTGTTGTCGCTGCGCTGGACGGCGGCGGCGCACAGCTCGGCGACCGTCATGCCGGTGGCGAGACGGGCCTCGGTGACGGGGGAGTTGGCGATGAGGTCGGCGCGGGTGTAGTGGATGCGGCGGGCGAGCGTCTCCCCGTGGTGGTCGAGATCGCGCAGCACCGCCCCTACGGCGAGGGCCTTGAAGACCGAGCACATGGGGGCGCGGGTGTCGGCGCGGTAGGCGACCGTGGCGCCGGTGGCGGTGTTGTGCGCGTAGGCGCCGATGCGGGCGTGGCGGGTCTGCTCCAGGCGGCGCAGGGCCGAGCGGGCGTCCTCGGACGACGGGGCCTTCGCGGCGGGGCCCTTCGCGGCGGCGGGATCCTGCGCGGTGGCGGGTCCGGCCGATCCCGCCAGCAGGCCGGCCGCCAGCAGTCCGGTGCCCGTTCCGAGCAGGGCCCGCCGGGTCGGTACGGTGCCGGTCCCGCTGTTCTCGTACATCGCTGTCCTGCCCCTCCATGGAGAAAAAACGGAGCGGCCCCGTACAACAGCTGCGTTGTACGGGGCCGTTGCGGCCGGAGCCTAGGCGACGACGGGCTCGACGACGGGCTCAGAGGCGCTCGGGGGTGCGGATTCCGAGCAGGGCCATGCCCTGGTGGAGGGTGCGGGCGGTCAGGTCGCAGAGGAACAGCCGGTTCGCGAGCTGATCCGGGCCGCCCTCGGCCTTCAGGACCGGGCACTGGTCGTAGAAGGTCGTGAAGAGCGAGGCGAGGCCGTAGAGGTACGCGGCGACCTTGTGCGGCTCGTACGCGGCGGCGGCCTCGGCGAGCACCTCGCCGAACTGGTCGAGATGCAGGCCCAGCGCCCGCTCCGCCGGGGCGAGCGGCAGCTCGGGGTGCGCCGCGGGGGCCGCGTCACCGGCCTTGCGGAAGATCGACCGGATCCGGGCGTAGGCGTACTGGAGGTACACCGAGGTGTCGCCGTTGAGCGAGACCATCTGGTCCAGGTCGAACTTGTAGTCGCGGCTGGCCGAGGTCGACAGGTCCGCGTACTTCACCGCGCCGATGCCGACCTGCGCGCCGTTCTCGGTGATCTCCTGCTCGGTCAGGCCGACCGCCGCGCCCTTCTCGCGCACCACCGTCGTCGCCCGCTCGGCCGCCTCGTCGAGGAGGTCCTCCAGGCGCACGGTCTCGCCCGCACGGGTCTTGAACGGCTTGCCGTCCGCACCGAGGACCGTGCCGTAGCCCATGTTGTGCGCGGTGATGCCGTCGGTGAGCCAGCCCGCCCGGCGGGCCGTCTCGAAGACCATCTTGAAGTGCAGCGACTGGCGGACGTCGACGACATACAGCAGCGTCGTCGCCTTCAGGTCCAGGACGCGGTTGCGGATCGCGGAGAGGTCGGAGGCCGCGTAGCCGAAGCCGCCGTCCGCCTTCTGCACGATCAGCGGCACCGGCTGGTCGTCCTTGCCGCGGATCTCGTCGAAGAAGACCACCAGCGCACCCTCGGAGCGGACGGCGACGCCCGACTCCTCCAGCAGCCGCGCCGTCTCGGCCATCATGTCGTTGTACGCGGACTCGCCGACGATCTCGTCGTCGCGGATCTCCATGTCCAGCTTCTCGAAGACCGAGTAGAAGTAGACCTTCGACTCGTCCACGAACCGCTGCCACAGGTCGAGGGTCTCCTTGTCGCCGCTCTGGAGCGCCACGACCCGCTTCCGGGCCCGCTCCTTGAACTGCTCGTCGGAGTCGAAGACGGCGCGCGAGGCCTTGTAGACGCGGTTGAGATTGCTCATCGCCTGCTCGCCGTCGACGTCGGCCGCCGGGGCCAGCTCGCCGGGGTTCTCGATGAGGTACTGGATGAGCATGCCGAACTGGGTGCCCCAGTCGCCGATGTGGTGCCGGCCGATCGTCCGCTCGCCGGTGAAGTCCAGCATGTGGCGCAGGGCGTCGCCGATGACCGCCGAGCGCAGGTGCCCGACGTGCATCTCCTTGGCGACGTTCGGCTGGGCGTAGTCGATGACCGTGACGCCGGGGTTCTCCTTCAGCGGGACGCCGAGCCGGTCGTCGGCGGCGCGCGCGGCCAGCGTCTCGGTGATCGCCCGGTCGGTGACCGTGATGTTGAGGAAGCCGGGGCCGGAGACCTCGACCTCCTGGAAGAGGGGGTTCTCGCCGATCTCCGCGACGACCTTGGTCGCCAGCTCCCGCGGATTGCCCTTGAGCTTCTTCGCGAGCGCCAGCATGCCGTTGGCCTGGTAGTCGGCCCGGTCGCTACGTCGCAGCAACGGGTCGGCGGCGCCGGCCTCCGGCAGGGCTGCCGAGAGGGCGTCCGCGACGCGCTGGTGGACCGAAGCTGCGAGGGAGGTGACCGAGGCCATGGAGAGGTGCTCTCTTCCAGAAGGGAGGTGTCGTCGGAGTGGAAAGGGTTTGCCAATGAGTATCCCACGGCACTACCACTGAATTTCCGTCTGGGACAATGGGCACCGTCAGGCTTTTGTGCGTCCGCGCGCAGGACGGCGCAATGGGGATACATCAGGAAGAGGAAGGGCCGATCGTGGCTCAGCAGAGCACCGAGACCGACTGGGTCTCCAGGTTCGCCGACGAGGTCATTGCCGAGGCGGAGCGCCGCGCCCCGGGCAAAACGGCACCCGGTGACTCCGCGCCGGTGATCGTCTGCGCCTCGGGCCTGAGCCCGTCCGGCCCGATCCACCTCGGCAACCTCCGCGAGGTCATGACCCCGCATTTCGTCGCCGACGAGATCCGCCGCCGCGGGTACGAGGTCCGCCACCTCATCTCGTGGGACGACTACGACCGCTACCGCAAGGTCCCCGACGGCGTCCCGGGTGTCGACGATTCCTGGGCCGAGCACATCGGCAAGCCGCTGACCGCGGTGCCGGCCCCGGCCGGCTCGGCGTACCCGAGCTGGGCGGAGCACTTCAAGGCCGCCATGGCCGAGTCGCTCGCCGAGATGGGCGTGGAGTTCGACGGCATCAGCCAGACCGAGCAGTACACCTCCGGCGCCTACCGCGAGCAGATCCTGCACGCGATGAAGCACCGCGCGGACATCGACGCGATCCTCGGCCAGTACCGCACGAAGAAGGCCCCGGCCAAGAAGTCGCAGAAGCCCGTCGACGAGGCCGAGCTGGAGGCCGCCGAGGGCTCGGGCGCGGCCGGCGAGGACGACGGCAGCGGCGGCTCGGCCGGCTACTTCCCGTACAAGCCGTACTGCGAGCGGTGCGAGAAGGACCTGACCACGGTCACCTCGTACGACGACGAGACCACCGAACTCGCCTACACCTGCACGGAGTGCGGCTTCGGCGAGACGGTCCGGCTCAGCGAGTTCGACCGCGGCAAGCTGGTCTGGAAGGTCGACTGGCCGATGCGGTGGGCCTACGAGGGCGTGGTCTTCGAGCCGTCCGGTGTGGACCACTCCTCGCCCGGCTCGTCCTTCGTCGTCGGCGGCCAGATCGTCCGGCAGATCTTCGGCGGCGAGCAGCCGATCGGTCCCATGTACGCCTTCGTCGGCATCAGCGGCATGGCCAAGATGTCCTCGTCGCGCGGCGGGGTGCCGACGCCGGGTGACGCGCTGAAGATCATGGAGGCGCCGCTGCTGCGCTGGCTGTACGCGCGCCGCCGGCCCAACCAGTCCTTCAAGATCGCCTTCGACCAGGAGATCCAGCGGCTCTACGACGAGTGGGACAAGCTGGAGGCCAAGGTCGCGGACGGCACCGCGCTGCCGGCCGACGCCGCCGCGCACTCCCGCGCGGCCCGGACCGCCGCCGGTGAGCTGCCGCGCACCCCGCGCCCGCTGCCGTACCGCACGCTCGCCTCGGTCGCGGACATCACCGCGGGCCACGACGAGCAGACGCTGCGGATCCTCGGCGAGCTGGACCCGGCCAACCCCGTCACGGACCTGGACGAGACCCGCCCGCGGCTCGACAAGGCCGAGTACTGGATCAACACCCAGGTCCCGGCCGAGCAGCGCACCATCGTCCGCGCCGAGCCCGACAAGGAGCTGCTCGCCACCCTCGACGAGCAGGCCCGCGGCTCGCTGCGGCTGCTGCTGGACGGCCTCGCCACGCACTGGTCGCTGGACGGGCTGACCACGCTGGTCTACGGCGTGCCGAAGGTGCAGGCGGGCCTGGAGCCGGACGCCAAGCCGACCCCGGAACTGAAGGTCGCCCAGCGCGCCTTCTTCGCCCTCCTCTACAACCTCCTGGTCGGCCGCGACACCGGGCCGCGGCTGCCCACGCTGCTGCTGGCCGTGGGTGCCGAGCGGGTGCGGACGTTGCTGGGGGGCTGACCGGGCTTCGTGGCCGACGGGCGTCCGTCGGTGGCTGACGGACGCCCGTCGGTGGCTGACGGGCCGTCGGAGTGTCGTCGTCGGGGAGTCGTAGACACCCCGGGGGCGTCTCCGACCGGCGGATGACAGCGGGATGAGAAGGGTTCGGCCCCGGGGACGAGGATTCCCGGGGCCGAACCCTTCACGCTGGAGCCATGAGGGGAATCTTAGGTTTCATCATCATGATCCAGGGCGTGATGGGATTCGTCGGGCAGGTCTTCTTCGACCACGCCTGGGGATTGCTGCCCCACTGGTTCGATCTGCCGTCGGCCGCCTATGTCGGCCTCTTCGCGGCGGGTGCGGCACTGGCCGTCTGGGGGGACGCGGACAAGAAGCGCAAGGCGAAGCGGCTGAGGGATCAGACGGGGGCCGGGGCGGTCTAGCGGTCCAGGGGCCCGTTGCCGTACGGATCCGGCATGTGGTCAGGCGATGTGCTCGTCCATCATTTCCGCGTTGAGGCGGTCGCTGAACTGGTCCATGTAGCGGTTGAGTTCGCGCGATTGCAGACGGATCGCGAACTGCGCCTCCACATTGGCCGCGAACGCGCCCGGGGTCGGCATGCCCTCGCCCTCTATCGAGTGCCGGAAGACCTGGTAGAGATCCTCGTCGGCGGGGGTGGGGGCGGGGGCGGCCGGTTGCGGGGCCGGGGCAGGGTGTGGGGCCGGCTCCGGGTGTGGCTGGGGGGTTGATCGGGGGTCTGCCTGCGGGTTCGCGTGCGGGGTGCCCTTGCCGAGGGGGCGGGTGCCGCCCGCGCCGTTCGGTACCGGGACCTGGGGGTCGGGGTCCGGGGTGCGCGGCGCCGGTACCGGGTCCTGCCCGTGCGTCGGCGGCTGCTGGTGCTCGTCGTGGGCGGGCCGGTGCTCCTGCTGCGGGACGAACGCCGGGTCGTAATCGCCCTGGTAGGCCACCTGCTGCGGCGCCGCGAACCACTGGCTCGGAGCGCCCTGGGGCGGCACCCCCTGGGGCGGCATTTCCTGGGCGGGGGTTCCCTGGGCGGGCGTTGCCTGGGTCGGTACTGCCTGGGTCGGCGCTGCCTGGGTCGGCCCCTGGGGCGGTATCTCCCGGGGGGCCGGCTCCGGGGTGGGCGGCACGGGGGAGGTCTGCTCGGGGGCGGGCGGCGTGGGGCGCGGTGCCGCCGGCAGCAGCTGCGGTTCGATGCCCGCGGCGGCCAGCCCCGCGGGAGCGGTCTGGGCCAGCGGCACCCCGAACCGGGCGAGCCGTAGCGGCATCAGGGACTCCACGGGGGCCTTGCGGCGCCAGGCCCGTCCGAACCGGGAACGCAGGCGGGCCTGGTACACCAGCCGCTCCTGCTCCAGCT
>NZ_BMND01000055.1 GCF_014646275.1 Streptomyces kronopolitis | reverse complement strand
CGCAGTGCGGCGGGACGGGCGGCGCGGGGCGGCGGGGCGGCGCGGCCGGGCGGCTCCGGAAACGCGGAAGGGCGGTGCCCGGAAGACTCCGGACACCGCCCCGCTCCGGGGTGTCTCACCCCGGCAGGTTCAGCACGTTCCCGCTCACCGCGTCACTTGACGGCGACGCCGTCCCACGCGGCCTCGACACCCTTGACCTCGGGGCTGCCGGCCTTGTACAGGTCGGTGGCCGCCTTGACGGTCGCCTCACGGGCGGCCTTGTAGTCGGTGTTCGAGGTCATGTACTCGGTCAGGGCCTTGAACCAGATCTTCTCGGCCTTGTCCCGGCCGATGCCCTCGACCTTCTTGTTGTCCGCGGTCGGGCTGTCGTACTTGACGCCACCGATCTCCTTCGCGCCGCTGCCCTCGGACAGCAGGTAGAAGAAGTGGTTGGCGACACCCGACGAGTAGTGCGGGTCGAGGTCCCCGGTCTTGGAGTCCCAGAAGTCCTTCGACTGACCGTCCCTGGACGGCTTGTCCATGTAGCGCAGCGGCTTGCCGTCACCGTTGATGTTGATCTTCTCGCCGATGAGGTAGTCGCCCGGGTCCTTGTCGTTCTTGGCGTAGAACTCGACCGAGGTGCCGAAGATGTCCGAGGTGCCCTCGTTGAGGCCGCCGGACTCACCGCTGTAGGTGAGGTTGGCGGTGGCGGAGGTGACACCGTGCGACATCTCGTGGGCCGCGACGTCCAGGGCGGTCAGCGGGGCCTTGTCGCCCTCGCCGTCGCCGTAGGACATGCAGAAGCAGCTGTCGTCCCAGAAGGCGTTCACGTAGTTCTTGCCGTAGTGGACGCGCGAGGTGGCACCCTTGCCGTCGCCCTTGATGCCGTTGCGGCCCTGGACCTTCTTGTAGTAGTCCCAGGTCTCGGCCGCGCCGTAGTGGGCGTCGACGGCCGCGGTCTGCGGGTCGTCGGGCTTGCCGGTGCCCCACTTGTCGTCGTCGTCGGTGAAGGCCTTGCCCTCGCCCGACTCGCTGTTGCCGAGGTTGACGGTCTTGTGGCCGCCGCGGTCGGCGTCGGTCAGCGTGAAGCCGCTGCCCTCCTTGGAGGTGCCGAGGTCGACGGTGCCGCTGAACTCGCTCTCGCCCTTGCCGGTACGGATGTCGTCGTACTGGAAGAGCTTCTTGCCGCTGTCGGCGTCCGTGATGACGTGCATCCGGCTGGGCGTGCCGTCCTTCTGGACGCCCTTGACGACGGTGTCGTAGGCGAGGACGGGCGAGCCGGAGGCGGCCCAGACGACCTTCTTGGGCGTCTGCGCGTCGGCCTTCTTGGCGCTGAGCGACTTGGCGGCGGTGCCCTGGGCCGACTGCGCGGCGGCCGCGGGGGCGATCTTCGCCGTGGTGGAGGCCACCTTGATCGACTTGTTGGTCGACTTGGTGGTGCTCTTGATCGCGCCGCCCTTGGCGCTGTGCACGACCAGGTCGCCACCGAGCACCGGCATGCCGGCGTAGGTGCGGTCGTAGCGGGTGTGCACGGTGCCGTCGGCGTCCTTGATGACGTCCTTGACGACCAGCTTCTCCTGCGAGCCCAGGCCGAGTTCCTTGGCCATCTGGGCCTTCGCGGCACCGGCGTCACGCAGCAGCTCGCTGCGCTGCGAGCCGCTGAGCGCGAGGGGAGAACCGTCCTTGGTGGGGGCCGGGGCGGTGGAGGCTCCCGCGGTACCGGCGATGCCGGCGGCCAGGAGAGCTGCGGCGGCGATGGCGCCACCGGTCACACGGGTCTTGCGAGATATGCGGGGGGTCACGCGTGCTCCTTCAACTTTGCCAAGTGGTGGGGGTGCAAAGCGATGCGGGTGTGACGTGCATCGGGAAGGCTGCCATTCGAACGCGTGCATGTCATGAGGGTGTTCACAGGTTGGCTGAAAAACGCCCACGCCAAGGGGTGCGCGGCCCGTACCACGGAGAGGGGCGCCGCCCCCGGTGAACCGGGGACGACGCCCAATCGCCGTGCTCAGCAGGCCTGTTGCCAGGTGGCCAGATCTGTCGGCCCGCTTATGTCACACGAAGGTGACTCTTCGGTGTCGCCCGTGGTCAGAAAGTGAGCTTCCAGCTGTTGATGTAGCCCGAGTCCTCCGCGTAGACGTCCTGCACCTTGAGCTTCCAGGTGCCGCTCGCCTTCTCGGAGGAGGCGTTGACGGTGTACGTGGTCTTCACGTTCGCCGCCGAGTCGAGCGCGCTGGAGTTCTTCAGCCGGTAGGCGGTGCCGTCCGGGGCGATCAGGTCGATGACCAGGTCGCCGCGGTAGCTGTGGACGATGTCCACACCGACCTTGAGCGTGCTCGGGGCGTTGCCGCTGCGGGTGACGTTGAGCGGCGAGGTGACCGCCGCGCCCGCGTCCGGGATCGCCACGTCGTCGGTGTTCTCGAAGACGCTGCCCCCGCCGCCGGAGGTGCTGACCGTCCAGGTGAAGGCGGCCGTACCGGTCTTCTTGGCGGAGTCGGTGACCGTGACCGTCACATTGCTGGTGCCGGCGGTGGTCGGCGTACCGGAGATCAGACCCGTGGTGGCGTTGATCGACAGTCCGGCGGGCAGTCCGGTCGCCGCGTAGGTCAGGGCGCCGGCGGTGCCGCTGGTCGCCTTGATCTGCAGGCTGGCGGCCTGGCCCACGGTGCTGGACTGGTTGCCCGGGTTGGTGACGGTGACCGCGCCGCCGTCCGGGACGCGCGAGCCGACGTTGACCGCCGCCCAGGTGTTGGCGACGGTGTTGTACGTCGCGCTGCCCTGGCCGAAGAGGTCCGCCGCCGCCTGGAGCGTGGCGGTGCGGGCGCCCGCGTAGTTGGTGTTGGCGCTCATGTACTGGCTGAGTGCCTTGAACCAGATCTTCTCGGCGTTGGCCCGGCCGATGCCCGGGACGGGCAGGTTGTCGAAGGTCGGGCTGTCGTAGTGGACGCCGTTGATGTCCTTCGCGCCGCTGCCCTCGGACAGCAGGTAGAAGAAGTGGTTGGCGACACCGGAGGAGTAGTGCACGTCCTTGTTGCCGACCGTGCTCGACCAGTTGTCCGCCGACGCCCCGTCCTTGGACGGCTTGTCCATGTAGCGCAGCGGGGTGCCGTCGCCGTTGATGTTGATCTTCTCGCCGATGAGGTAGTCACCGGGGTCCGAGGCGTTGTTGGCGTAGAACTCGACCGAGGTGCCGAAGATGTCCGAGGTCGCCTCGTTCAGGCCGCCGGACTCGCCGCTGTAGTTGAGTCCCGCGGTGGCCGCGGTGACGCCGTGCGACATCTCGTGGCCGGCCACGTCGAGGGCGGTCAGCGGGTCGGCGTTGTTCTCGCCGTCGCCGTAGGTCATGCAGAAGCAGCCGTCGTCCCAGAAGGCGTTGACGTAGCTGTTGCCGTAGTGGACGCGGGAGTAGGCGCCGACGCCGTCGCCCTTGATGCCGCTGCGGCCGTGCACGTTCTTGTAGTAGTCCCAGGTCTCCTGGGCACCGTAGGCCGCGTCGACACCGGCCGTCTGGGCGTTGGACGTGGTGCCGTCGCCCCAGGTGTCGTCGGGGTCGGTGAACAGCGTGCCGGTCCCGGACGAGCCGTGCTTGAGGTCGTACGTCTTGTGGTTGCCGCGGGTCGGGTCGGTCATCGAGAAGTTCGGGGCCGAGCCCGAGGTCCCGAAGGTGACCTTGCCGCTGTACTCGCTGTTGCCGATGCCCTTCTCGATGCCCTGGTACTGGTAGAGCTTGGCGCCGGTGGTGGCATCGGTGATGACGTGCAGCTGGTTGGGCGTGCCGTCGTCCTGCAGCCCGCCGACCACCGTCTCGTAGGCGAGCAGCGGCTTGCCGTCGGCGACCCAGATCACCTTGCGGGGCGCCTTGGTGGCGTCGGTCTTCTTCGACCCGAGCGTCTGGGCCGACTTCACGGCCTTCGCCTCGGCGGTGGCCGGGCGCACCTTCGCCGTGGTGCTCGCGACCTTGATCTGGGAGCGGACGGCCTTGGTGACGCCCTTGACCGCGCCGCCCTTGGCCTGGTGCACCACGAGGTCACCGCCGAGGACGGGCAGTCCGTCGTAGGTGCGCTCGTAGCGGGTGTGCACGGTGCCGTCGGCGTCCTTCGAGACGTCCTTGACGACCAGCTTCTCCTGCGCCCCGAGCTTCAGCTCGCGGGCGGTCCGTGCCGTGGTGGCGTTCGCTGCCCTGATCAGCTCCGCACGCTGGGACGGGGACAGCTTGGCCGGCAGTGCGCCGGACCGGGGGGTGGCATGCGTGGTGCCCGGCCGCGGGGCGGCCGCCGTGCTGGTGCCGGCCTGGGTGCCGACGGCGAGCATCGCCGTGACGGCGACGAGTGCGCCGGTCGCAACGGCGCGTCCATGGGGGGTGCGTCTCACACTGACTCCTTCTGCGGTGGCCGCGACGTGACGGGGCGGCCGAGGGGGACCGGGCGGCCCATCGGCCGTCCGGGCAGAGCGAGGCAGAACTCTTGGAGCGTGTGGGGGGAGACGTACGGGTGTTGCGTGATGTGCCGGTGATACGTGACGTACCGGTGGAACACGTGGTGCTGGAGAAAATCGCTGCCGCAGCGGCTGGTGCTGTGGGGGTCCGTGCGGCGGTTGCGGGGAAGAGTCCCACCTCACGTGGCTTGTTGTCAGGCTCCGTTCAACTAATTGGCCGGAAACCGTCCGTTGCCCGAAATCCCTGTCCGGTAGACGGACGGCCCGTGATCGGCCCATACGCGGTTTCCGTGCCCAGGGACCCCCGGGGCCGCAGTTCACGGCCGTCCGGATCCCGACCCGCCTTCCGGGGCGGACGGCGCCGACGGGCCCCGGCCGTGCCAGGAGTGCCACAGCGCGGCGTAGGCGCCGCCCGCGGCCACCAGCTCCTCGTGGCTGCCGAGTTCGGCCAGCCGCCCGCCCTCCATGACGGCCACCCGGTCCGCGTCGTGGGCGGTGTGCAGCCGGTGGGCGATGGCGATGACGGTGCGGCCCCGCAGGACGGCGGCCAGGGCGCGTTCGGTGTGCCGTGCGGTGCGCGGGTCGAGCAGCGCCGTCGCCTCGTCCAGGATCACGGTGTGCGGATCGGCCAGCACCACGCGGGCCAGGGCCAGTTGCTGCGACTGCGCACCGTCGAGGCGCCGCCCGCCGGCGCCCAGCGCGGTGTCCAGACCGTCCGGCAGCTCCCCGGCCCAGTCGGCTCCCACGGCGGCCAGCGCGGCGTGCAGCGCGGCGTCCCCGGCCCCGGGCGCGGCGAGCCGCAGATTGTCCCGGACGGTGCCCAGGAACACGTGGTGCTCCTGGGTGACCAGCACGATCTGCCGGCGCAGCACCTCCGGATCCAGCGCGGCGACCGGCGCCCCACCGACCGTCACCGAGCCGCTGCGCGGGGCGTCGATGCCGGCCAGCAGCCGTCCCAGGGTGGACTTGCCGGCCCCCGACGGGCCGACCACGGCCAGCCGTTCGCCGGGGCGGACGGTCAGGTCGACGCCGCGCAGCACGTCGCCGTGCCCGTGCCCGTAGGCGTAGTGGACCGCCGTGACGTCGATCCGGTCGTCGGCGGGGACGGCGGGCACGGTGGACGCGTCGGGGGACGGGCCGGGCTCCGGGGAGGGACGGGGGACGCGGGGCGCGGCCGGGGTGGTCCCGGGTGCCCGTCCCAGGCCCTCGACGCGGGCGAACGCGGCGCCGCTGCTCTGCAGTTGCTCCATCCGGAACAGGATCGTCTCCACCGGCGCCGACAGCTGCCGCAGGTACAGCGCCGCCGAGACGACCGCGCCCAGGCTGACCGCGCCCCGCCCGAGCAGCACCCCGCCGACCAGCAGCACCGCCACCACCGGCAGCAGCGAGGCGACATCGACGGTGGGCAGCAGCACGCTGCGCAGGAACAGCGTGCGGGTGCGGGTGCCGCGGCACCGCGCGATGGCCGCCTCGCCCGCCGTCCGCCGGCGCTCCTGGAGCCCCAGGGCCTCGACGGTGCGGGCACCCGCGGCGGTGGCCGCCAGCAGCTCGGCGAGCGCCGAGGTGGCCGCCCCCTCCGCCAGATACGCGGGGTGCGCCCGGCGCAGGTACCACCGCACGGCCGGCAGTCCGCCGAGCAGCCCCAGGCCACACAGCCCGAGCAGCGGCGAGACGAACGCCACCGCGCCGAGCAGGAAGAGCAGTTGCACGGAGGCGAGGAACACCTCCGGCACCGCGTCCCGCAGGGTCCAGGCGACCGAGGCGATGTCCGCCGTGCCGCGGGTGGTCAGATCGCCGCTGCCGGCCCGCTCCACGGTCGCCGCGGGCAGCGCCAGCGTCCGGTCGGTGAACCGCTCGCGCACCCGCGCCACGGTCCGCTCGCCGAAGCGGTGTCCGGCGTAGCGCGCGTACCGGGTGAGCAGCAGCTGCCCCAGCGCGCACACCAGGAGGACCAGCGCCAGCCGGTCGACCGTGCGCACCCCGCCGCCGCCCCGGACGGTGTCCACGATGCGGCCCAGGAGCCAGGGCCCGGCCAGCCCGGCGCCGGCGGCCAGCGCGTTCAGCAGCAGGATCAGGGCGAACGCCCACCCGTCCACGCGGATCAGCCGGAGCGCGGCCCGCCGGGTGGCGGCCGGTGTGGCGACCGGCAGCGCGGCACCGTCCGCCGGGGCGGCCTGCGCGGGGGATGCCGTGGCCGTGGGCGTCATCGGGCGCTCTCCTTCGCCGGGTTCGCGGCCGGGGACGCGGCCGGGGGAGCAGTCGGGGGCGCGGGGGCGCTGTCGGCGCCCGCCCGGGCCGCCTCCGCCCCTGCTGCCGCCTCTGCTTCCTTCGCCTCTTCTGCCTCTTCCGTCTCGTCCTCCTCGCGCGTCACCAGCCGCCGGTAGCCGGGCTGTTCGGCCAGCAGCGCACGGTGGCTGCCCACCGCGGCGACCGTGCCGTCCACCAGGAAGCACACCGTGTCGGCACGGTCCAGCAGCAGCGGGGAGGTGCTGGTGACGACGGTCGTCCGGCCCGCGCGGGCGGTGTGCAGGCGGGCCGCGACGGCCGCCTCGGTGTGGGCGTCGACCGCCGAGGTCGGTTCGACCGCGAGCAGCACCTCGGGGTCGGCCAGCAGCGCCCGCACCAGCCGCAGCCGCTGGCGCTGGCCGCCGGAGAGGTTGCGGCCCTGCGCGGCGACCGGCGCCTCCAGCCCGTCCGGCAGGCCGCGGACGATGTCCTCGGCCAGGGCCGTGTGCAGGGCGCGGCCGATCTCCTCGTCGCCGCGGTCCCGCCGCCCGGCGACCACCTCGCGCAGCGTCCCGGCGAACAGGTCCGCCTCGTTGTCCGCGACCAGGAGGTGCTCCCGGACCCGGGAGAGCGGGATCGCGTCGAGGCGCACCGCGCCCCAGGTCGCCGCCGAGTCCGCGAACCGGCCCAGCCGTTCGACCACCGCCGCGGAGTCGGCCGGCCGGGTGGCGGCCAGGACGGTCAGCAGCCCCGGCACCACCTCGACGCCGGAGACCGGATCCCGCAGCACGGCCGGGGCCTCGGGGATGTCCCGGCCTGTGGCCGGTTCGCGCCGTCCGTCCGCGGCCGATTCCCCCCGGCCGTCCGCCGTGTCCGGCTCCCGGCGCAGGAACCGGACGACCCGCCGGGCGGCGACCAGTCCCCGGGTGAGGTCGTATCCGGCCTCGATGAAGAACGACACCGGCACCACCAGCGCCGCCGCATAGCCATAGACCGCCACCAACTCGCCGACGGTGATGGTCCCTTGGGCCGCCATCCGGGCCGCCAGCCAGACCACCGCGGCCAGGAACAGCGTCGGCAGACCGACCCCCAGCGCCTGCACCCAGCTCGTCACCACACCGACCCGGTAGCCCTCGGCGCGCAGCTCCCGCGACGCATGCCGGTAGCGCGCGGCGAACGCCTCCTTGCCGTCCAGGCCGCTGAGCACTCGCAGCCCGCCGACCAGGTCCGTCAGCTGCGCCGCCAGCCCGCTCTGCCGCTCGCGATAGCGCGTCTCGGCCCCCTGGAGCCGCCCCAGCAGCGGCCCCACCAGCACGGCGAGCAGCGGCACTCCCAGCAGCACCACCAGTGCCAGCAGCGGGGAGACGGCCAGCAGCAGGACGGCGACGACCGCGTACGCCAGCACCGCGCCGACGCCGGGCCCCGTCATCGTCAGCGTCTGGCTGATCACCGCGACATCGCCGATCCCGATCGTGACGACCTCCCCGGCCGTCGTCCCGCGGGTCAGCGCCGCGCCCAGCCGCAACGACTGCGCCGTGACGGCCCGCACCGTACGGAACGTGGCGTCCATCCGGATCCTGGTCATCGTGCGGTGCCGCATGACCGCCAGCCAGGCGTTGCCCACCCCGACCGCCAGCAGCACGGCCACCCAGCCCAGCAGCACCGGTGTCCGGCCCGCCGCCAGCCCGTCGTCGATGGCCCGGGACAGCACATAGGGCGGCAGCATCAGCCCCACCATCCACAGGCTGCCGTACGCCGCGCCCGCCGCGACCCGCCCCCGCTGACTGGTCACCAGCCATAGGAGGTACCGGCCGGCGGTGTGGTGGGCGGTGGTGTGATGGAGGGTGGTGTGATGGCTGGTGGTGCGGTGGCCGTCGGTGTGGTGAGCGGCGGTGTGGTGGCCGGTGCCTGCCGCGTCCCCCGAGTCGTCCGTCATGCGGTCGTCCCCCTCTTCCGCTGTGGTCCTGCGGCGGCGCCGGGATCCGGGCGGGCGGGCACCGGTCGTGCCGATGGGCGTGCACCACTCGTGGGGTGCGCGGGGCACAACCGGCGCTTCTCCGTGGGGAGTTGTCCCGAGAGGAAGCGCGCGCCGCCGGAAAGGGCCGGGCTGCCGGGCCGTCCCGGAAACCCTAGTCAACGCCGGGGGCGCGGGGGTCGGCGGCCCGGGTGTGGGGGGTCTTGGTGGGCGGGCCCTCCGGCGGGACCGGGCCGCTACCGGCTTACTCGCTCACTCGCTCACTCGCCGAGGGTGCCGTCGGCGAGTTCCCGTGCGATGTCGAGGTGGCCGAGGTGGCGGGCGTACTCCTGGAGCAGGTGGAAGAGGATCCAGATCAGCGTCGGGCGGTCCTCCTCGGCCGGCACGCGGCCGCCGAGGGTGGCGGCCTTCTCCTCCATCCGCGCGCCGGCGACGATCTCGCGCGACCGGGCGCACTGCTCCCGGAAGAACGCCGTGACGTCCTCCAGGGTCTCGCCCGGTTCGAGATGCCACTCGCCGCGACGGATCTTGACGTCGCCCCACGGCTCGTCGATCCGCTCCCCGGCGAAGCCCCACTGAAGCCACCGCAGCTCCACATACGCCAGGTGCTTGAGCAGGGCCAGCGGCATCCACCCGGAGGGCAGCCGGCTGTGCCGCAGCTCCTCCTCGGAGAGCCCGGCGAGCTTGCGCAGCACCGCCTCCCGGTAGAAGTCCAGATAGCCGGCGAGCAGCTCGGCCGGACTGCTGAGCGTCACGGGCGGTTCCGGCGGCGGGTCGACCCTTTGCACCATGGCGCGACGATAGGCAGCAGGTGGGGGCCATGTCCAGGCATGTGGAGAACTGTCGGGTTCAGGGCGCGGCCGGGCGGCGGCCAGTGGACAGCGGCTACCGCAAGGGAGCCTTGGTCTGTGGACAGCGGCTACCGCGGGGGAGTCGCGGCCTGTTGCGGGGGTGCGGTGGGGCGTGGCCGCTGTTGCGCCGCGGTGAGGGCGCGGACGACGAGAATGCCGGTCAGTGCCGCGCCCAGGGCGGCCGCGTCGCCGACCAGGAGTGGCAGTACGTGCTGGTAGGCGCGGGCGATGACCTTGTCCGTGGCACCCAGCCCCACCTCACCCAGCAGCCCGACGAGCCACAGGCCCCACCACCAGTTCACGGCGCGCGGCAGCCGCTCTCCCGGGGCGCTCGCACGGTGGATGTCGACGACGATCGCGCGCGGTATCCACAGATTCGCGACGGGCACCAGCCAGCCCGCGTAGACCCACGGCCAGGCGTGCCGCGGCGGCTGCCCGGAGAGGGCGTGGGCGTTGTCCCGGACGCGCCACAGCCAGGCCAGGAACGTGATCGCGCAGAGCACCGCGGCCACCGCTCCCAGGGCGTTGACGAGGTGGTAGCCGTTCTCCAGGGCGTTCAGCGGCCGGTGCCTGCCGTCGCCCTGGTCCGGCGGCCCGGAGGCGGGCATCCCGGACGCGGCGAGCCGGATCTGCCACAGGGCGCGGGCCGTCCAGGCCACGGCGGCGAGGGCGAGGGCGGCGACGGCGCAACGGGCCGTTCCGCGAACCGGGCGCAGGGTGGGGGGTGTTATGAGCTCGTTCACCGGGCCATTGTTTCCCACGGCCGTTTCCGTGGCCGATTCCCGCCATGCGGCGGAGTGACCGGGCGCGATGCCACCAGGCCATCCCTGCACGGAAGTTGGCGCACATCGAGTACCTGCGCCGGGACGGTCCGTCGAGCGAACGAGGCGCCCCGCCCCGCCCCGTGCACTCCGCCCCGCCCGGTGGTGGTTCCGGCCAACAGGGGCTCGGTTCGGGACAGTTATGCCGAATGACCGTTCCCGGGCTGCTCAGCCGAATGATGCTGTTTGTGCTTCCGTTGGCGCTGCCGTGGGCGGGCACGGCTGCCGCGAAGGACCCGAGGTGAAGGGTCCCGGGGGCGGGAGGGGGAGCCGTGCGGCGAGGGGTTCAGCGAGGCGTGCCGAGACGGCGGCCGAGGCCGGCGGGGCGCGGTCGGAGACCCGGGTCCCGCGTCGGCGAGTGGAGTGCTCCACGCCCCGCCGGACCGCCGGGCGGGCCGCGTGCCTCTCGTGCCCTGAACGGTGGCCGATCCGACGAGGGCGGCCCGCGCAGACCTCTGCGGGCCGCGACGACCGGCAAGCGGGCCACGGCCGTTCCCGCGACCCCGGGTTCTCCGGTCCTGCCGGAGACTCCCCGCCCGCATCCGTAGTCGCCCCCGCACCGCGGTGCGCCGTCCCGGCGCCCGCGAACATCGCTCCGGCGCCGAACGAATTCTGCCCCAGGTGTGAACCGCCGAGGTAAAGGAGTTTCGCTGTGTCCGTGCTGAGCTATGCCGTCTTCACCGATCCCGCCCCACTACAGGTGTCGCAGCCTGATATGCCTTCCGTGGGGTCGGTATATGTGACCGTCTCCAACTCGAACGCGACCGAGGTGCGATGGGATTACATCGCGGTGGAGGTGCCGTCCGGCAGCGGCTCCGGCGACCTGACGGAGGACGTCACCGCGATCAATCCGCGCATCGAAACCGACTACGTCCCCGCGGCGGGAGAGGAAGCCGCGCAATTCACCTTCGTCAGCACGAGGGGCAACTTCCTGGCGGCCGCGCCCTCGTTGCGACGCGTGACCCTTCCGCCGGGCGGGTCCTTCACCCTGATACTGGAAAACATACCGATGTCCGGCCTGGCGGGGCTGGCCCGCCTGAAGATCCGGGAGTACGCCCGCTGCGACGGAAGCCATCCCATGCATGTGCGGCAAATCGCCTTCGCACTGCCGAAGAGCACGCCGAAGATTCCGCGGAATTTCCATGCGGACACCACCTTGGTGGACGTGGACGCGGGCGACACGGTCACGCTGCGATGGGACGGTCCGGACAATCTCGACTACTGGATCAGGACCCCGGACGGGCAGGAGGAGCTTGCCCAGAAGGCGGGCTCGGGGCCCGGGGTGGCCCTGACGAGCTATCAATGGCCGGTGACCAGCACCCCGGTGCGAGGCGCCACCTACACCCTCGTGGGGAGGGCGCCCCAGAGCGCCGGACAGCCGGACCGGGGGTATTTCCTCACCACCACGGTCCACGCGCGCATTCCCGAATTCGAGAGCGGGACGCGCACCCCATGGATCGAGGAGGCAGACAATGCCAGCCGTGTCGCCTTCTCCCCGACGGGGGTGGACATCCTGAGCGGTGGCACGCTCGGCACCGTCACGGCCGACGAAGGCATTCTGCTGAGCGCCCTGCGGACCAAGCGGGCACGGGGGCTGGACGACAGCGACGGATGGATCGAATTCCCGACGGACGGAATCTGGGTCGGCCACGGCGGGGAAAGCGAACTGGGGACCGTCACGGCCGAAAGGGTCAGCGCGAACGGTGTGAACGCCGCCTGGGTGCAGGGCCGCGGCACCGGCGACGGATGGATCTCGTTCCCACAATCCGGCGTGCAGGTGTACAAGGACGGGAAACGGGAGTGGGGAACCGTCGACGCGGACAAGGCGGATCTGAACGGCGTCCTCACCAAGTGGGTGCAGGGCCGCGGTGACGGCGCCGGATGGATCGAATTCCCGGCCGCGGGAGTGAATGTGTTCCAGGGCGCCGGGAACCGGCAATGGGGAACGATCGCAGCCGATAAGGCGGACCTCAACGACCTGGACACCGTCCGGGCCCGGGTGAAGGAACGCCTCATCCTGCAGGGCGGATTGACGGTCGCCGGTGTACTGGACACGCAGGAGGGCCCGTCCCGGCTAATCGTGCACGGCCGGCTGGACGCCGAAGGCGACCTGAACGCCACCGGGAACGTCGTCGCCGGTGGTGATCTCACCGTCAACGGCGATCTCCGGCCGATGCGGAACCTGGAGGTCGCGGGCGCGGTCACCGCGGGCGACCTGACGGTCAGGGACAAGCTGACGACCGTCGGCGCGGACCACCGGCTGACCGTCCACGGGGAGTCGCTGTTCTCCGGGCGGGTGAACGCCAACGGGCAGCTGTCGGTCCGCAACGGTACGGACTGGCTCGTGCACGTCAACGATGACCAGGTGTCCGTTCAGGGCAACTTGCGGGTCCACGGGGCGTTCCGCTCGGACAACTGACGGCCATGGGGGGGGACGGCCGCCCGGCGGGAGCGGAGCAGGCGGGTGGCCGTCCGCCCTCACCAGCGCACCGGCAGACCGCGGACGCCCCGGACCCTGATGCCCGGCAGCCAGTCGAGACCGGCCGGACCGATGTCGAGCGCCAGGCCGGGACAGCGGCGCAGCAGGCTCAGGATCGCGACCCGGCTCTGCATCCGCGCCAGCCCGGCACCCAGGCAGAAGTGGATGCCGTGGCCGAAGGCGACGTGGCCGCCGCGGGTGCCGGTCGTACCGCGGTGGAGGTCGAACGTGTCGGGTCGCTCGAACCGCGCGGGGTCGCGCCCCGCCGCCGCGATGCTGACCAGAACCGTCTCCCCGGGCGGGATCTTCGTGTCGCCGTAGCTGACGCCCTCGACGGTGAACCGCTTGGTCGACGTCTCCACCGGGCCGTCGTAGCGCAGCATCTCCTCGACCGCCTGGTCGATCAGGCCCTCCGGGTCGGCACGCAGCGCCGCCAGCTGTCCGGGGTTCGCCAGCAGCGCGCGTACCCCGTTGGCGATCAGGTTGGCCGTGGTCTCGTGGCCCGCGACGATCAGGATGAACACCATCGAGTGCAGCTCGGCGGCCGACAGGCGGTCGTTGTCCTCCGCGGTCGTCCGCAGCAGCGAGGAGATCAGGTCGCCGGTCGGCGTGGCGCGGCGCTTGTCCTCGATCAGGTTCTTCAGGTAGTCCGTCAGGGCCATCCCGGCCTCGGCGAAACCCCGGCTCTTCCACCAGGCGATGGTGTCCGGTTCGGCCGGCACCAGAACCCGCTCCGTCCAGCCGCGGAAGTCCTCCCGGTCGGCGAGCGGGATCCCGAGCAGTTCGCAGAGCACGGTGATCGGCAGCGGGGACGCCAGCGACGGGACCAGGTCGGCTCGCCGCCGCCCGGCCACCATCTCGTCGAGGAGGCCGTCGGTGATCTCCTGGACGCGCGGGCGCATCGCCTCCACCCGGCGCGCGGTGAACTCCCGCGACACGAGCCGTCGCAGCCGCGTGTGGTCCGGCGGATCGGTGATCAGGACGTGCCGCTCCTCCTCGCTCGGCGGTTCGAGGGACTTGGCCAGACGCGGATCGGCCAGGGCCGCCCGGGCCTCGTCGTAGCCGACGACCAGCCAGAACCGGTCCCCGTCGGCCAGGACGATCTCGTGCACCGGCCCGGCCTCGCGCAGCCGGGCGTAGTAGGGGTACGGGTCGGTGAAGAACCCGGGGCCGTACGCGCTCAGGTCGACGGTCACCATCCGGGAGACGCCGTCTCTTCGTGCTCGGGGCGGCCGGCCGGATGCTCCAGGGCGGTCAGGTAGTCGAGGCCGTCCAGCGGCTGGTCGGTGAAGAACCGCAGCACCAGGTCGGCCCAGTCGGCATGGCGTTCCAGGAAGGACACATGGCAGGTCTCGCGAATGGTCGTGAACGCCGCGCCGTCGATGCCGGCGGCCATCCTCCGCGCCAGGCCGGGGGGAGCGAGATCGTCGTGCTCCCCGGTCACGCACAGGGTGGGTGTCCCGGAGATCCGGCCCGGTAGCGTCGCCGGATGGTCGACCAGCCGCTGGGCGACGGCGAGGTAGCGCACCATCTCGGCCTCCGACGCCGTGCTCAGATGCTCCAGCAGAGCGCGCCGGACGGCCTTCCGATTGCGTACGGTCCGGGTCGGGTCCTCGTTCACGCACAGTTCCACCATCTTGCGCCCGAATTCGTCCGCCCGGCGCAGTCCCAGCCAGTGTGCGAGTTCGCCGGCCCCGCGACGTGCGGTGTCGCCCCACGCCGCGCCGGTGAGCATCAGCCGCGCGAGCCGCTCCGGGTACTCCTGGGCGAACCGGTGCGTGGGCGCGGCGCCCAGGCTGACGCCCAGCAGGTTGATGCGGGGCAGGTCCAGTTCATCGAGCAGATAGGCCAGCGCGTCGGCGTCGAAGCCGTATCCGACGGTCCGCGGCACCGGATCGGGCGAGTACGAGCCCGGCGGCTCCATGCAGATGACGGTGGCCGAGTCGTGCCAGTACTTGTCGTAGCGGTGGTAGCTGCGGATGTTCTGGAACGCCCCGCACAGGACGACTATCGGCTCGGTGACCGGTGCCGGGCACGGAAGGATCCGGCAGGCGAATGCGTAGCCCTGGTACGAGAATTGCCTGATCTGCTCGGCCGCGAAGCTCTCGGCCATGGTTGCGTTCTCCGATCCGCCGGTGACCCGGCACAGTGAGGGAATCGCCGGCCCGCGGGCGATGTCCGCGCCGACCTGCTCGACCGTCCTCCGGGCCTGCGCCGGCAGGTGGACCGGCGGATGCCGTCCGGCCGCTGGAACAAGGGGTGAGGGGGGAGCGAGGCCGGACTATGCGGTGACTTCTTCGACGGGTTCGGCCGACGGTGTGCGGCCGTACACGGTCAGCACCAGTGCGGCCGCGACGAGCGCTGCGCCGGCGGCGACGGGCAGCGCGGGCCCGTAGGCGTCGAGCAGCACCCCGGTCAGTGCCGCACTCAGCGCGCCGCCGCCCGCCGTCGCCGTCGCCACCCAGCCGAACGCCTCCGCCCTGCGGTCCTCCGGGGACGCCTCGGCGACCTGCTCGTAGGTGGCCGCCAGAGTCGGCGCGAGGGCCGTCCCGCCGAGGAACAGCACCACGACGATCAGCCAGAGCGGCACCGTGCCCAGAACAGGCGGGAGCAGGACGGCGAGCGCGGCCATCCCGGCGGCCATCCCGGCGACCCGCAACGCCCGGGGCAGTCCCCGGGCGAAGGTGCTCAGCGCGAACCCGCCGGCCAGTGAGCCGGCCGTCCAACAGGCGGTCAGCACCCCGGCCAGGGCGGGACGGCCGATGTTCTGCGTCCAGGCCACCACCGACAGGTTGACGGCGAAGATCGCGGCCGTGAGCAGCATCGAGATGACGACCACCCGGACGAAGGGCCCCTCGGCCAGCAGGGATCGCTGGGCGAGGCGCTCGACGCGCTGCGGCAGCGGTTCGCCGCCCAGGCCGACGCGGCGGAGCGCGGCGGCGAAGACGAGGGTCGAGACCAGGGTCAGCAGCGCCGTGACACCGACCGCCCAGTACGGTCCGGCGACGGCGATGACCAGGGAGGCGAGCAGCGGCCCGGTGGTGGTGACCACCTCCGACGCGGTCGCCTCGGCCGTGTAGAGCGCGGGGGTCAGCTCCGAGCCGACGATCCTGGGCCACACCGCCCGGCTGATCTGCGACACCGGCACGGCACTGAGCCCGGTCACCAGCGCGACGGCCACGACCACCGGCCAGCCGGACGCGGGCGCCCTCGCCGCGAGCGCCACGATCAGGGCCAGGCCTGCCGTGTAGCCGACGCCCGTGATCAGCAGCAGCCGGCCGGTCGAGCCGCGGTCCGCCGCCCGTCCGCGCAGCGGCCCGGCCGCGGCCTGTCCCAGGGTCAGTGCGCAGCCGACCAGGCCGACGACGACGTACGAGCCGCTCCAGCGCACCAGCATCAGCGACAGCGCGATCGGTAGCGCCGACACGTTGAGCCGGCCCAGCATCGACCAGAAGAACAGCTGGGGCAGACCGGAAACCTTCATCAGGTCCTTGACGCCACTCATCGGTGGAGACACGTGGAGTCCTTCCTGGAAGGTCAACGTGAGGTCCCCGACTCAACCAGAGCCGGCGACGGGCCAGAACCCCTACGAGCCCCTAGGGAGTGTCGTGTGGATCATGGCGGGCTCGCGGGCTTCTTCGCCTCGGTTCACCCCATCGTTTTCCCTCTCGCGTGGTCGGTGTCCATCGGAATGCGGAACCTGCAAGCCCCCGCCGCTACCCCCGCCGCTACCCCACGCTGTCCCGCCAGGCCTGGTGCAGCTGCGCGAACCGGCCCCGGGCCGCGATGAGGTGGCCGGGCGGGCCGTCCTCGATGATCCGGCCGTCGGACATCACCAGCACCCGGTCGGCGATCTCGACGGTGGAGAGGCGGTGCGCGATCACCAGGGAGGTGCGGCCCCGCAGCACGGTGTCCATGGCGCGCTGCACCGCGCGTTCGCCGGGGATGTCCAGGGAGCTGGTGGCCTCGTCGAGGATCAGCACGGCGGGGTCGGCGAGCAGGGCCCGGGCGAAGCCGACCAGTTGGCGCTGGCCGGCGGAGATGCGGCCGCCGCGCTTGCGGACGTCGGTGTCGTAGCCGTCCGGCAGGGCGGTGATGAAGTCATGGGCGCCGAGGGCCTTCGCGGCGCGCTCGACCTCCTCGCGGCCGGCGTCCGGGCGGCCCAGGGCGATGTTGTCGGCGACCGTGCCGGAGAACAGGAACGCCTCCTGGGTGACCATGACGACGGCCCGGCGCAGGGTGCCGGTGGACAGCTCGCGCAGATCGACGCCGTCGAGCAGCACCCGGCCCCCGCCGGGGTCGTAGAAGCGGGCCAGCAGCTTGGCGAGGGTGGACTTGCCGGCGCCGGTGGCGCCCACCACGGCGACGGTCTCCCCGGCCGCCAGGGTCAGATCGAAGCGCGGCAGCACCTCGCCGCCCGTGCGGTAGCCGAACCCCACGCCCTGGAAGGCGACCTCGCGGCCCGGCTGCCCGTCCGCGACCGGGGGCAGGGCGGCCGGGGCGGCCGGCTCCGGGACGGAGGGCCGCTGAGCCAGCAGGCCGGCGATCTTGTGCAGGGAAGCGGCCGCGGACTCATAGGAGTTGAGGAACATCCCGAGCCGGTCGATCGGGTCGTAGAGGCGCCGCAGATAGAGCACCGAGGCGGCCAGCACCCCGAGCGGCAGGCTCTCCGCGGCCACCCGGGCAGCGCCCCACAGCACGATCGCGGCGAGCGCGACATTGGCCACCAGCCGGGAGCGGACCACATAGCGGGCCAGTTCCAGGAGCGTGTCGCCGTTGATCCGCTCGTGCTGCGCGTTCAGCCGGGCGAAGGCGTCGTCGTTGGCGCGCTCCCGGCGGAACGCCTGCACCGGGCGGATTCCGTTGAGGGTCTCGGTGAACTTCACGATGACGCGTGCCATGGCCGAGGACTTGGCGCTGTAGACGCGGTGCGAGCGGTGCCGGAAGGAGCGCAGGAGGAGGGCGAGCGGGGCGCCGGAGACCAGGGCGGCCGCGCCCAGGCCCCCGTCCAGCCAGAGCAGGGTCACGGTGATGTAGACCGTCGACAGGACGATCGTGATCAGCTCCTGGAGCCCCTCGTCGAGGAGTTCGCGCAGCGCCTCCACGTCCGTGGTGGCCCGGGAG
This sequence comes from Streptomyces kronopolitis, assembly GCF_014646275.1. Classification (GTDB taxonomy): domain Bacteria; phylum Actinomycetota; class Actinomycetes; order Streptomycetales; family Streptomycetaceae; genus Streptomyces; species Streptomyces kronopolitis. The sequence goes on along the minus strand of NZ_BMND01000055.1, from coordinate 9,635 downwards.
ATCAGCCGGCCGGAGGTGTAGCGCTCGTGGAAGTCCAGGCTCAGCGCCTGGGCATGGCGGAAGATCCGGCCGCGCAGGTCGAGCAGCACGTCCTGGCTGACGCGCGCGGCGAGCTGGATGAAGCCGAACTGCAGCGCGCCGGACGCCACCGCGCACAGGGCGGCCGCCACCGCCACGGCGATCAGCGGCCCGTGCGCGCCCGCCCGCAGCGCCGGCACCGCGCGGTCGAGGGCGTAGGCGACCAGCAGCGGCCCGGCCTGCACGGCGGCCTGCTGGAACAGCAGCAGGACGGCCACCACCGCGACGCGGCGGCGGTGCGGTGCCAGCAGGGAGCCGAGCAGGGCACGGGAGGCGCCCCGGGGAGCGGGGAGCGCGTCGTCGGCGGACGGGTCGGCCGCCGGGGGCTCGCCGGGCGCCGGTCCGGACGGGGGCGGCTCGGGCCGCCGGAGCGTACCGGCGCGGTCCTCGGGGCCGTCGGACGGCAGTCCGGCCGTGGTGGTGGTCATCGGTCGTTCTCTCCCTCTCCCGATCCCTCTCCCGACATCAGCGCGGCGTACTCGGGGTGGTCCCGGAGCAGTGCGTGGTGGGTGCCGACGGCGGCGATCCGGCCGCCCGACAGCAGCGCCACCCGGTCGGCGAGCAGGACCGTGGACGGCCGGTGGGCGACGACCAGCGCCGTCGTGTCCGACAGGACCTGGCGCAGCGCCGCCTCCACCAGGGCCTCGGTGTGCACATCGAGGGCGGAGAGCGGATCGTCGAGGATCAGGAAGCGCGGCCGGCCGACCACGGCACGGGCCAGGGCGAGCCGCTGCCGCTGCCCGCCGGACAGGCTCAGGCCCTGCTCGCCGACCTGGGTCGCGCCGCCCTGGGGAAGGGCGTCGACGAAGCCGTCGGCCCGGGCCACCGCCAACGCCCGCCGCAGTTCGGCCTCCTGGGCGCCCTCGTCGCCCATCAGGACGTTCTCCGCGGCGGTCGCCGAGAACAGGGTCGGCTCCTCGAAGGCCACCGCGACCATGGCGCGGGCCTCGTCCCGGCCGATCGTCGCCAGGTCCCGTCCGTCGAGGAAGATGCGGCCCGCGGTGGGGTCGTACAGCCGCGGCACCAGCGCCGTCAGGGTGGTCTTCCCGCTGCCCGTCGCGCCGACCAGCGCCATCGTCTCGCCGGGGCGGATGTGCAGGGTGACGTCCCGCAGGAGGGGCGGGGAGTCCGGCGGCGCGTCGGGGTAGCGGAAGGCGACACCGGAGAAGACCAGGCCCTTACCGGTGCCTTCGGGGGCAGCGGCTCCGGGGGCACCGGCCGCGGCCTCCTCCACCGCCGGCTCGTCCATCACCTCGAAGAACCGGTCGGTGGCCGCTGCCGCCTCGTTGCTCATGGCCAGCAGGAAGCCGATCGAGTCCACCGGCCAGCGCAGCGCCAGTGCCGTCGACAGGAACGCGACGAGGGTGCCAGCGGACAACTGGCCGTCCGCCACCTGCACCGCACCGCACACCAGCGCGCCGCCGATCGCCAGCTCCGGGAGGGCGGTGATGCAGCCCCAGATCCAGGCCAGCAGGCGGGCCTTGCCCAGCTCGGTGGCCCGCAGCTCACGGGTCAGCTCCCGAAAGGCGCGGGCCTGGCTGCGGTGCCGTCCGAAGCCCTTGAGGACGCGGATGCCGAGCACCGACTCCTCGACCACCGTCGTCAGATCGCCGACCTGGTCCTGGGCCCGGCGCGCCGCCCGCCCGTACTTCGCCTCGAAGACCGAGCACAGCACCATCAGCGGGACCACCGGCGCCAGCAGCACCAGCCCCAGCGACCAGCGCTGGACCATCAGGATCACCGCGCCCACCAGGATGGTCACCCCGTTGACCAGCAGGAACGTCATGGGGAAGGCGAAGAACATCCGCAGCAGCTGAAGGTCGGTGGTGCCCCGCGACAGCAACTGGCCCGAGGGCCAGCGGTCGTGGAAGGCGACCGGCAGCCGCTGCACATGGCGGTAGAGCGCCGCGCGCATCGCCGCCTCGACCCCGGCCAGCGGGCGCGCCACCAGCCATCGCCGCAGCCCGAACAGCAGCGCCTCCGCCAGCCCCAGGAGCAGCAGGAAGGCGCCGCCGAGCCACGCCCCGCCCGGGTCGCGCTCCGCCACCGGCCCGTCCACCAGCCACTTGAGCACCAGCGGGATGACCAGGCTGATGCACGAGGCGAGCACCGCCACGCACGCGGCCGTGCCCAGCCGCACCCGCACCGGGCGGATGAACGGCCACAGGCGCAACAGCGAGCGCACTGCGGAGTGTTGGTCTCGGTCGGTCCGGTCGGTCGGGTTCGTCGTCTGCGCGGTGTCGGCCATCACTCGCGAGCGTAAGGCGACCCACTGACAACGCTCATGTGGATTTCCGCCGCGCACCGCCGCGACCCGCTGTTTCGAGCCGCCGCCGACCGCCGCTGCCCGGCCCGCCGCCCGCGCCCCGGCCGGCGGGCCCGCGCCTCACCCCGGAACGGCCCGGAGCAGCACCACCGACCGCCCGGCCAGGGTGAGCGTGCCGCCCGCCGCCCGGGGCGGCTCCGCCGGCCCCGGCTGCTCCTCCCGCGCGGTGTCGACGAGGAGTTCGTAGGCCCGCGCCCAGGGCGGCCCGGGGAGGGTGACCTCGCGGGGCCGTCCGGCGGCGTGCAGGAACGCGAGGAAGCTGTCGTCGACGATGCGCAGGCCCTGCTCGTCGCGCTGGGAGATGTCGTTCCCGGAGAGGTACATGCCCAGCGTGGCCCCGGGGGTGTGCCAGTCCTGCGCGGTCATCTCCGTGCCGTCGGCGGTGAACCAGGCCAGATCGCGGAGGCCGCCCTGGTGGTGCGGGCGGCCGGAGAAGAACGCCCGCCGGCGGAGCACCGGGTGCGCGCGGCGCAGGGCGATGAGGCGGGCGGCGAGGTCGGCCAGCGGGCGCCACCGCGGGTCGTCCAGGAGCGACCAGTCGAGCCAGCTGGTGGGGTTGTCCTGGCAGTAGGCGTTGTTGTTGCCGTGCTGGGTGCGGCCCATCTCGTCGCCGGCCACCAGCATCGGCACGCCCGTCGACAGCAGCAGGGTGGTCAGCAGGTTGCGCAGCTGGCGCCGGCGCAGCGCGGTGACCTCCGCGTCGTCGCTCTCGCCCTCGGTGCCGCAGTTCCAGGAGCGGTTGTCGTGGGTGCCGTCCCGGTTGCCCTCGCCGTTGTCGGCGTTGCGCTTGTGCTCGTAGGTGACCAGATCGCGCAGGGTGAAGCCGTCGTGCGCGGTGATGAAGTTGACCGAGGCGTACGGGCGGCGGCCGCCCCAGGCGTAGAGGTCGCTCGATCCGGAGAGCCGGTAGCCCAGATCGCGCACATCGTGCTGGGCGCCGCGCCAGAAGTCGCGGACGGTGTCGCGGTAGCGGTCGTTCCACTCCGTCCACAACGGGGGGAAGGCGCCGACCTGGTAGCCGCCGGAGCCCACGTCCCAGGGCTCGGCGATCAGCTTGACCCGGCGCAGCACCGGGTCCTGGGCGATCACCGCGAGGAACGGGGAGAGCATGTCGACGTCGTGCAGGGAACGGGCCAGCGCGGCCGCCAGGTCGAAGCGGAAGCCGTCCACGCCCATCTCGGTGACCCAGTAGCGCAGCGAATCGGTGATCAGCCGCAGCACCTGCGGCTGGACGACGTGCAGGGTGTTGCCGCAGCCGGTGTAGTCGGAGTAGCGGCGCGCGTCGCCCGCCAGGCGGTAGTAGCCGCGGTTGTCGATGCCGCGCAGGGACAGCGTCGGCCCCAGCTCCCCGGCCTCCGCGGTGTGGTTGTAGACGACGTCGAGGATCACCTCGATGCCGGCGTCGTGCAGCGCCCGCACCATCCGCTTGAACTCGCCGACCTGCTGCCCCCGGGTGCCGGTGGCCGCGTATCCGGCGTGCGGCGCGAAGTAGCCGATGGAGTTGTAGCCCCAGTAGTTGCGCAGCCCCCGGCGCACCAGGTGGTCCTCGTGCGCGAACTGATGGACGGGCAGCAGCTCGACGGCGGTGACCCCGAGCCGGACCAGGTGCTCCAGCGCGGCGGGGTGCGCGAGCCCCGCGTAGGTGCCGCGCAGCCGCTCCGGGATGCCCGGGTGGCGCATCGTGAAGCCCCGTACGTGCAGTTCGTAGAGCACGGAATCCGGCCAGGGCGTCTTGGGGCGGCGGTCGTCCTGCCACTCGTCGGCGCCGCCCTCGTCCGCGGTGTCCTCGCCGACCACCACGCCCTTGGGGACGTAGGGCGCCGAGTCCCGGTCGTCGCGCACGGTGTCGGCGAGCTGCTGCTGCGGCCAGTCGCGGACGTGCCCGTAGAGCGGGGCGGGCAGCGCGGGCCGGGGACCGGGCTCCGTACGGGCGCCGAAGTCGCCGTCCACGGCCCTGGCGTACGGATCCAGCAGCAGCTTCGCCGGATTCCAGCGGGCGCCGGTCCAGGGGTCCCAGCGGCCGTGGACCCGGTATCCGTAGCGCTGGCCGGGGCCGACGCCGGGCAGGAAGCCGTGCCAGATCTCATGGGTCAGCTCGGTGAGCGGATGGCGCGTCTCGCGCTCCGCGTCGTCGAAGAGACACAGCTCCACGGCCTCGGCGCCGCCCGCCCAGAGGGCGAAGTTGGTGCCGGTGACGCCGTCGGGGCCGGTGCGGTGGCGGGCCCCGAGGGGGGTGGGGCTGCCGGGGCGGATGTCCGCGGGTGGGGCGAGCGGTTCGTCCGCCACCGCCTCCCGCTCGGGTGCGCTCGACACGTGCCGGCCTCCTGCGGCTCATCTCGGTCGGGCGGAGCCCCGGCGTGCGGGCGCCTCCCAGCCTGAGCTGGGGGAGTCCCGGCCGTGCAGGTGTCCCGCCCTCCCCGTTGTTCTTCCCGCAACCGGGCGTTGCCTCACGCGTCCCGCGGCGGGGGCTCGCCGTTCGCCCCACGGTGTCCGTGACATTCCGTTACGCGGCATACCTCCCTTCTTGCGCCTCATCCGTCACAATCCGGTATATGACCGCCCATCAGCAGGACCGAGCAGGGGACCGAGCGCAGCTCCGCGGCACCGCCCGGGTACGGGACCGGGCGCCGGGCCGGACGGGCCGTCCGGCGGCTGCCCGGCCGGCCGCACGGGCCCGCCTGGCCCTCGCGGCCCTGGCCGGGCTGGCGGGGGCGGCGGCGCTGGCCGGCTGCGCGGACGCGGAGGTGTTCACCGGCGACAAGCCGCACTCCCGGGAGCAGACGATCCGGGTCGTCCCGCACGACGGCGCGCACGGCGTACGGGCCGACGGGCGGTTCGAGATCCGGGTGCCGCAGGGGCGGCTGGAGCGGGTCTCGGTCAGCCGGACCGGTGGGGCCGGCCGGCGGTCCGTCGCCGGGCGGATCGCGCCGGACGGGCTGAGCTGGCGGCCGGCGCACGCCCGCCTGCAACTCGGGGCGAAGTACACCGTGGACGCGGTCGCGCTCGACGGCGCGGGCCGTCGCGCCCTGCGCCACACCACCTTCACCACCGCCGCCCCCGATCGCCGGCTGATCGGCTACTTCTCGCCGCAGAGCGGCACCACGGTCGGCACCGGCCTGATCTTCTCGCTGGTCTTCAACCGGCCGGTCGCCGACCGCGCGGCCGTCGAACGCGCCGTCACGGTCGGCGCCCGGCCCGCCGTCGAGGTCGCCGCCCACTGGTTCGGCCACCGCAGGCTCGACTTCCGGCCCCGAGCGCGCTGGCGGCCGGGCACCACGATCACGGTCCAGCTGCGGCTGCGCGGGGTGAAGGCCGCCCCCGGCTCCTACGGGGTCCAGCGCAAGACCGTGCGCTACCGGGTGGGACGGGACCAGGTCGGCGTCATCGACGCCGCCCGGCACACCCTGACGGTGCGCCAGGACGGCCGGGTGACGGCCGTCCTGCCGGTCACCGCGGGCGACGACGACAACCCCACCTACAACGGGACGATGGTGATCCTGGAGCGGCACTCGGTGACCCGGATGAACGGCGGCACCGTGGGCTTCGGCGGCGAGTACGACATCCCGGACGTGCCGCACGCCATGCGCCTGACCCGGTCGGGGACCTTTCTGCACGGCAACTACTGGGCGCCGCCCGAGGTCTTCGGCGGGCTGAACACCAGCCACGGCTGCGTCGGGCTGCGGGACATCAAGGGCGGCGGCCCGCACACCCCGGCCGGCTGGTTCTACGACCGCTCGATCGTCGGCGACACCGTGGTGGTGGAGCACTCCCCGGAGCGCACGGTCGCACCCGACAACGGCCTCGGCGGCTGGAACCTGCCCTGGGGGCCGTGGCGGGCCGGCTCCGCGCTGCGCTGACCCGCGCCCGGCCCGGCGCCGCTCCGCTCCCGCACCACCCCCGCACTTGGGACTAAACGGTGACCTCCGCGGGGAGTTCACTGTCACTGCGGTGTGGTTATCTAACGCCAAGCACGCGGCTGTGCGCATCCGCGTGCGGGGGACCGCGGGCCGAGCGAGGGGAAAAGGGGCCAGTCGTGAACGTCCAGCCGCATTCGGGGGTGCCGGCCCGCCGGCGTCGGTTGCCGCACAAGGGGGGAGGCCCGCTCGCGCTGCTGCTCGGCGCGATGCTGCTGCTGGTCACCGCCTGCGGGGGCGACGGTGACGAGGGGGCGGCGGCGGGCAAGGCCGGCGGGGACAAGGCCGCCTCGCAGGCGGCCGTGACGATAGCGCCCAAGGACGGCGCGGACGGCGTCGCCACCAGCGGCGCCCTGAAGGTGACCGCCCGCCACGGCAGGCTCAAGTCCGTCACGGTCAAGGACGCCAAGGGCAACGAGGTCGAGGGAAAGACCACGGCCAACGGTGCCCTGTGGCAGCCGAGCGGCCATCTGGGCGCGTCGACGGAGTACAAGGTCGACGCCATAGCGGTGGACGGCCGGGGCAAGGAGGCCGCCGAGCACTCCCGCTTCACCACCCTCGTCCCCAAGAACACCTTCATCGGCCGGTACAGCCCGGAGGACGGCCAGCGGGTCGGCGTCGGGATGCCGGTCTCGCTCCGCTTCACCCGCGGCATCACCGACCCCAAGGCCGTCGAGGACGCCATCGAGGTCAGCGCGAAGCCCTCGGTCCCGGTCGAGGCCCACTGGTTCGGCAACGACCGCCTCGACTTCCGCCCCGAGAAGTACTGGGCGCCCGGCACCAAGGTCACCCTCAAGCTGAACCTCGACGGCGTCGAGGGCCGCCCCGGTGTCTACGGCACCCAGGCCAAGGAGGTCTCCTTCACCGTCGGGCGCAGCCAGGTGAGCACGGTCGACGCCGACTCCAAGCAGATGACCGTGGTCCGCGACGGCAAGAAGATCAGGACCATCCCGATCACCTCGGGCGGACCGGGTACCGAGACCTACAACGGCAAGATGGTCATCAGCGAGAAGCACCCCGTGACGCGGATGAACGGCGACACCGTGGGCTTCGGCGGCGAGTACGACATCAAGGACGTGCCGCACGCGATGCGGCTGAGCGACTCCGGCACCTTCATCCACGGCAACTACTGGTCGGGCCGGGCCACCTTCGGCACCCGCAACGCCAGCCACGGCTGCGTGGGCCTCTTCGACCAGCGCGGCGGCGGCGACAGCTCCACCCCGGCGGCCTGGTTCTTCCGCAACTCCGTCATCGGAGACGTGGTCGTGGTCAAGAACTCGCACGACGAGACGATCCAGCCGGACAACGGCTTCAGCGACTGGAACCTCTCCTGGGAGAAGTGGAAGGCCGGCCGGTAGGACGGCCGCGGCGCACGGGCCCGGTGCACTGTGACCGACCGCACCGGGCCCCCGCGCGTTAACGCGTACTAACCTTCCGGCATGACTGTGAATCTCGAGGTCGCCGACGGCGTCGGCACCATCCGCCTGGACCGTCCGCCCATGAACGCCCTGGACATCGCCACCCAGGACCGGCTGCGCGAGCTGGCCGAGGAGGTCACCCGCCGCGACGACGTGCGCGCCGTCGTCCTGTGGGGCGGCGAGAAGGTGTTCGCCGCCGGCGCGGACATCAAGGAGATGCAGGTCATGGACCACGCGGCCATGGTCGTGCGGTCCAAGGGCCTGCAGGACGCGTTCACCGCCGTGGCCCGGATCCCCAAGCCTGTGGTCGCCGCGCTCACCGGCTACGCCCTGGGCGGCGGCTGCGAGCTGGCGCTCTGCGCCGACTTCCGGATCGCCGCCGACAACGCCAAGCTCGGCCAGCCGGAGATCCTGCTGGGTCTGATCCCGGGAGCCGGCGGCACCCAGCGGCTGGCGCGGCTGGTGGGCCCGTCCAAGGCCAAGGACCTGATCTTCACCGGCCGCCAGGTGAAGGCCGACGAGGCGCTCACGCTCGGCCTGGTCGACCGGGTGGTGCCGGCCGCCGAGGTCCACGAGCAGGCGCACGCCTGGGCGGCGCGGCTGGCGGCCGGTCCGGCGCTGGCCCTGCGGGCCGCGAAGGAGTCCGTCGACGCGGGCCTGGAGACGGACATCGACACCGGCCTGGCCATCGAACGCACCTGGTTCGCGGGGCTGTTCGCGACCGAGGACCGGGAGATCGGCATGCGCAGCTTCGTCGAGGAAGGCCCCGGAAAGGCCAAGTTCCGCTGAAACGGCTGATGTTGGCGGGATGGCTGGGGTTTGCCCGGTGCGTCATGCCCCGTGTGGGCGAATGACGGAAAACTTAATTGCGCCTTAAGGCAACCTTGTTGGCGTATCCGGCCGTTCGCCCGGACGCCCGAAGTCCTCGCAGGTCAGCCGGGCCCGGCGGAACCTTAACTGCCGTTGGCATATGTCGCCCCGGGGGTATGGAACCAACGATTCCGGACAGCGGATTCCGTCGGTTCCACCCCCGTCGGCGCCGGACAGCGGCCATGATGGGGGGCATGGCGGGCCTCGACGAAATGGAGCACCCGCGGCCGCGGAACGATCCCGCCGCCGCAGACCGGGGCATGCCCGGGAGCGAGGTCGAACCGGTGCCGCTGCCCCGCGGCCCGGTGTCCACCGCACTCGACCCGGCCGCCGAACCCACCCTCGGCGAGGTCCGGCTGCCCTCCCGCCCGCAGTCCGCCGGGATCGCCCGGCGGCTGACCGCCGCCGTGCTCCTCAAGCAGTGGTCCCTGACACCGCAGCTCGCCGAGCACGCCGTCCTGCTCGTCTCCGAACTCGTCGGCAACGCCGTGCGCCACACCGGCGCCCGCACCTTCGGGCTGCGGATGCTGCGCCGCCGCGGCTGGATCCGCATCGAGGTCCGCGACCCCTCCCGCGGGCTGCCGTGCCTCATGCCGGTCCAGGAGATGGACGTCAGCGGCCGCGGGCTCTTCCTCGTCGACACCCTCTCCGACCGCTGGGGCGTGGATCTGCTGCCCCGCGGCAAGACGACCTGGTTCGAGGTGCGGGTCGCCGACCGCTGACGGCCGGCCGTTCCCCCGCCCGGAGCACGAGGTGTCCCGCGGCCCGGCCGGTGCGCCGCCCGCGCGCGCACGATCCGTAGGATGGGCCGTTCATGCTCACGCCGGGACGAAGGGGAAGGGACATGCACGCTGTGCGCCGGTCGGCCGCGCTGACGCTGCTGCTCCTCCTCGCCGTCACCTTCGGGCCGATGCTGTGCCGGATCGGTGGCGACCAGGCCTGGCTGGCGGGCCGCGCGGCGACGGCCGCGGCGCACTGGCGCACCGGCCTGGTGGCGGCCGACGCCGCCGCCGACGCCGGCGCCCGCCG
>NZ_BMND01000054.1 GCF_014646275.1 Streptomyces kronopolitis | reverse complement strand
CGGCGGCGGGCGCGCCGAAGTGCGGTGCGGGGGCGGCCGGCCCGGGCGGCGGCGCGAAGCCGGGCACGCCCTGTGCCGCTGCGGGCGGCTCGGGCGCGGGCGCCTCCTCCTCGACGACCTCGCCGCCGAAATTCTTCAGCAGCGCCTCCAGGCCGCCGTCGAAGCCCTGGCCGACGGCGGCGAACCGCCACACGTCCTTGAGGTAGAAGTCGCCGAGCATGACGGCGCGTTCGGTGCTGAACTCGCTGCCGGTGAAGGAGTAGCGGGCGACCTCCTCGCCGCCGGCCACGATCCGGAGGTAGCCGGGCCCGATCCCGGCGACCTGGCCCGCGCCGTCGAGGGCGGCGGTGAAGGTGAGCTTCCGGATCTGCGGCGGGATCTTGTCGAGGGTGACCCGGAAGGACTCGCTGTCGCCGGCCTGCGGCCCCAGGAGCTGGATGGACTCCTCGGGCGAGGTGGGCTGGTTGAAGAAGACGAAGTACCGGTCGTCGGAGAGCCGCTCGTCGGCGTCGAGACCGAAGCAGCTGATGTCGAAAGTCAGGCCGGGCCCGGCGATCTGCACGCCGACGTACAGATCCGTTCCCGCCGTGAGGTCACCGATTTTGGCCTTGTGGCCGCGCTGGAATTCCCTGGCCATACGTAACGCCCGTCCCCCGCTCCCGCTGTGAGTTCGTCTGCGCGGCCAGGCTAACCGCTGGCGCCGACAGCGGGCGATGCCGGGGCGCGGCGGATGGGGGCGCGCCGCGGGCTCATTCGCCGCGGGCGGCGGGCAGATGGGGCAGCCGGTCGGCCGCGACCACCCCTTCGAGGTAACCGCGGGCCCGTTCCGTACGGGGGTAGCACTCCAGCAGGCGCCAGAAGCGGGGCCCGTGCCCGGGGACCAGCAGATGGGCGAGTTCGTGCAGCAGGACGTAGTCGATGACGTATTCGGGCATGCCCTGGAGGCGGTGCGAGAGGCGGATGCTTCCCTCGGCCGGTGTGCACGAGCCCCAGCGGGTGTTCTGGTTGGTCACCCAGCGCACCGACGCCGGGCGGGCCCGGCCCTCCAGGTACTGGCCGGACAGCCTCCCGGCGCGCGCGGCCAGCTCGCCGTCGCCCAGTATCCGCTTGCTCTCCTGGGCGGCGAGCTTGTCCAGCATCACGGTCACCCAGCGCCGTTCCTCGGCCTCGGACATCCGGGCCGGGATCAGGACCACCGTGCGGTCGCCCTCGCGGTAGGCGGAGACCGTTCTGCGCCGTCGTGAGCTGCGGCGCACCTCGACAGCGCTGGTGCCCGTTCCTTGAGCCGCGGGGCTCGGGGCGGTCCGGCGCGAGGTGTCGGGGGCGCGGCGCAGAGGTGTCTCCCCTGAGCCGTGGGCGGAAGGGTCGGCGGGCACGCGCCCGACGTTACCCGCTGCCGTCGCGGGAAGTCCCGCCCCGCGGTCGGTTCGCCGCCGAACCACTCCATGGCGTGCACAGCGTGTACGACCGGCACCCCCCGCCTGTGGATAACTTCCGCCCCGATCCGCCGCAGGGCGCATGCTGGGGGCCGGACGACGAAGGACGGGGGATCAGATGAGTCATCCGATGCTCAAGCCCGCGCTGCGGCGCGGCTGGCGGGACAGGGAGACCGTGCGGTTCGGCGTGGCACCGGCCCACGCGAAGGTGGTCGGCCCGGTCGACACGGCGACGGGAAGCTTCCTGTCGCTGCTCGACGGCACCCGCACCCTGCGGCAACTGACCGAGGAGGCGGCGTTGCTGGACCTCCCGCCCGCACACGTGAGGGGCGTGGTCGAACGCCTCGGCGCGGCCGGGCTGCTGGAGGCCCCGACCGGGGGCGGGCCGGCGGCCGAAGAGGTCCGCGCCGACCCCGCGGCGTTCGGACAGCTGCGGCCCGACCTGGCCGCCCTCTCCGTGCGGCATCCGGAGCCCGCGGGCGCCCTGGGCCGGATGGGCGCGCGCCGCGCGGTCCGGGCCCGGGTCAAGGGGGCGGGCCGGGTCGGTGCCGCGATCGCGGCGCTGCTCTCGGCGTCGGGGATCGGCCGGGTGGAGGTGCTCGACGGCGGCACGGTCCAGCCGGAGGACGTGCTGCCCGGTGGGCTGACGGCCGAGCGGACCGGCGAGCGGCGCAGCGCCGCCGCGCAGCGGCTGGTCCGCCAGGCCTCTCCCTGGAGCCGTACCCCGCGCCCGCGGGTCCCGGTCAGCGAGTCGGGTGAGCCGGGCCTGTCGCTGGTGGTGCTCGCCCCGCGCGACGGCCTCGGTGCCTATGCCCCCGACCCCGTGCTGTCCGAGCCGCTGCTGACTGCCGGCATCCCGCATCTTTACGCGGGGGTGATCGAGGGCACGGGAGTGGTGGGTCCGCTGGTGCTGCCCGGCGGTTCGGCCTGTGCCCGCTGCGACGAGCTGCACCGCACGGACGCGGAGCCGGCCTGGCCGCGGCTGCTCGCGCAGTGGCGGTCGGGACGCGGTGCGCCCGCGGTGCCGGCGTGTGATGCCGCGCTGGCGACAGCGGTCGCGGGCGTCGCCGCCCTCCAGGCGCTGACGTTCCTCGACGGTGAACTCCCGCCGTGCACAGGGGCGCGGATGGAGCTCGCCGCACCCTGTGCCGAGGTGCGCAGGGTGCCGGTCGCGCCGCATCCGGAATGCGCCTGCGGTGCGGCCGCTGCCCGGTGTGCGGCAGGCGCCTCGGATCCGCGGCCGTGACACGCCACAATGACGGAGTAACCCCGGTTGGGGGACAGTGTGAGTTGGAGGGGCGCATGTCTGATCTTCCCCGCAAGGCGGTCACCCGTACCGCCAAGCTGGCCGCGCTGCCACTGGGGTTCGCCGGCCGTGCCACCTGGGGCCTGGGCAAGCGGATCGGCGGCAGATCCGCCGAGATCGTCGGCCGTGAGCTGCAACAGCGCACGGCGGAACAGCTCTTCAAGGTGCTCGGCGAGCTGAAGGGCGGGGCGATGAAGTTCGGGCAGGCGCTGTCCGTCTTCGAGTCGGCGCTGCCCGAGGAGATCGCCGGCCCCTACCGCGCCGCCCTGACGAAGCTTCAGGAGGCGGCGCCGCCGATGCCGACGAGCGCGGTGCACGCGGTGCTGGCGGAGCAGCTCGGCGAGGACTGGCGGGAGCTGTTCGAGGAGTTCGAGGACAAGCCGGCGGCGGCGGCCTCGATCGGGCAGGTGCACCGTGCGGTGTGGCACGACGGCCGGGAGGTGGCCGTCAAGGTGCAGTATCCGGGCGCGGGCCAGGCGCTGCTGTCCGATCTGACGCAGCTGAGCCGGTTCGCCCGGCTGCTGGGCCCGCTGATGCCGGGCATGGACGTCAAGCCGCTGATCACCGAGCTGCGCGACCGGGTCTCGGAGGAGCTGGACTACTCCCTGGAGGCCGAGGCCCAGCGGGCGCACGCCGAGGAGTTCGCGGGCGACCCCGACGTGGTGGTGCCCTCCGTGGTGCACCAGTGCGAGCAGGTGCTGGTGACGGAGTGGATGGACGGGATGCCGCTGTCCGAGGTGATCACGGACGGCACCGACGAGCAGCGGGACCGCGCCGGTCAGCTCCTGGCCCGCTTCCTCTTCTCCGGCCCGGCCCGCACGGGTCTGCTGCACGCCGATCCGCACCCGGGCAACTTCCGGCTGCTGGCCGGCGACGCCCCGGACGGTCCGGTCGACGAGTGGCGGTTGGGGGTGCTGGACTTCGGCACCGTCGACCGGCTGCCCGACGGGCTGCCCCCGACGATCGGCAGCTCGCTGCGGATGACCCTCGACGGGGAGGCCGACGCCGTCTACCAGCTGCTGTGCGAGGAGGGCTTCGTCCGGGACTCTATCGAGCTGGAACCGGACGCGGTGCTGGAGTATCTGCTGCCGATCATCGATCCGGCGCAGGTGGACGAGTTCACCTTCACCCGGAGCTGGATGCGCCATCAGGCGGCCCGGGTCGGCGATCCGCGCTCCCCCGCCCACCAGTTGGGCAAGCAGCTCAATCTGCCGCCCTCCTACCTGCTGATCCACCGGGTGACCCTGAGCACCATCGGGGTGCTGTGCCAGCTGGGGGCTACGGTACGGCTGCGCGACGAACTGGAGGCCTGGCTGCCCGGCTTCGTCCCCGAGGAGGAGCCGCCGGGCCCGGACGCCGCCGAGGCCACCGGCGCCCTCGGCACGGAGCCCGGCCCCCAGCGCGAGCCGGAGCACGACACGGAGTCCGGCAACGCCGTCGTCGGTGCGGGACTCGGCAAGGAGGCCGTCGAGGAGACCACGGCCTGACCCACGGGCCGGGCCCGCCGCCCGCTCCGGCCACGGGAGCGGGCGGGCACGGGCGGGAGCGGGCAAGGCGGCCGTCCGCCACGCCCGCACGGCGGGCCCGGTCCGGGCTACCCCGGCCGCGCTCCCCCGGTGACGCCGCCCGGCCTCACCACCAGTTCGAATCCAGGCGGCCCTCGATGGCGCGGATGTGCTTGCGCGCGCAGGTGTCGCAGTAGTAGCGGCGCTCACCGTTCTCGACGGAGAGCGTCCAGGTCGGCGGGGTGCCCTCGGCCACCGCGCCGCAGCCGGCACACTCCGTGTGCCCGTCCGCCGGCTCCGCCTGCTCATGCGTCCTCTGGTCCACCGTCCGACGATAGCCCCGTCCACCGCGACACACGGGATCCCACGCACCACGGGGCCCGCCCTGTCGGACGGACCCCGTGAACGGCGGCATCAAGCGCGCCGCCTTACTGCATCACGGCCATGGCCAGCGCACGGCGGGCACGCAGCGACGCGCGCTCGGCACGCCGCTGCATACGCCGCGCGGCGGCGAGCCGATGGGCCCTGCGTTCTGATTCGGCCTCCCGCAGGCGTTCGTGCATATGCGCACGAGCCAGGGCTTCTGGGATGAGTTGCATCGCGAGGTTCCTGTTCTGACGCGACTCGATCGCGTCGGCGTTCACGGGGACGGGTGTGTCGGTGAGAGTGGGGTTCATCGTGAGGTCCTGCTTCTGGGGATCCCGGGTGACGGGATGGTCGATCGTTCCTGTGCCGAAGGCGTTCATGCCACAACCGGGTTCTTGCGCGGACGGCCACGCGGCCGCTTCCGGGGCACGACGACGCCCTGGACGAAGAGTTCGCCGCCCCAGACGCCCCACGGCTCACGCCGGTCCTTGGCGCCGGCGAGGCAGGCCTCACGCACCGGACAGGTCTGGCACAGGGTCTTGGCGTACTCGACGTCGGCCGGGGACTCCGCGAAGAAGACCTCCGGGTCGTAGGTGCGGCACGGAACAGCGGCGCCGAGGCGGTCGATCTCGTCGTCGAGCTCGGTGAGGGGAAGCAAGGAATTCTCCTGAGGGTCAGGCGGAGGGATCAGGTCGGTCGCTACGGACGGGGTGTGCGTCTGCAGTTGCACGGTGGTGTGTTCCTCGTCTGTTCGGCCCGGCCGGTGGCCGGACGCTGGGGCAAACAAAAGGGCCGCGGATCCCGGTGTGGGTTCCGCGGCCCTGGAAGGTGCCGACCTGATCTCGCTGATCAGGCTGGATCTCTCCAGGGTTCGAGGCCGCGGTAGGCCCACATGTCATGCGTCTGGTACTGCTGCCGGGATTCGGCACCATTGGCCGCCGCGGAGGCAAAGGCATTCGCCGATGCCGCCACTGCTGCTACCGCAGGTGCCTCGGTCGGTCGCGCGGTGCGCTCACTGCGCGTCAGCACAGTGAGGAACTCGGAGCGCGCGACCTCGGTACCGGACGGGCGGCCGAAGCCGGACATACCGGTGCCAAGGAGCGAGGTGCCGAGCGGGCAGGCGGCGACGACCGAGAGATCGGTCATTTTGTTCGTCTCAATGAAGCTGATCACTGGGCTCGCCTCCTCTCGGCGTCTCGGTGGACCGGGAATCCCGTTCCAGGGCGTTCAAGTACATCACGGATCGAACGGATCTCGGAAAGAAACCGTTGTCCCCGTTGCTTCCGAAGGCTATGGGGCTGCGCTCCGCGGGCGCAAACTATTTTTCCGACGAGTTTTCCGCGGGTCCTCCGGACGCCTCTTCCGAGGCTCCCACGAGCTCCTCACCGGCGCAGATCGCCAGCACGTCACTGCCGTAGCGGTCGAACTTGCGCCGCCCCACTCCTGAGATGACCGCGAGCTCCGCCTCGGTTCCCGGAACGGCCTCCGCGATCGCCATCAGGGTCTTGTCCGTGAAGACGCAGTAGGCGGGCTGCCGGGACCGTGCGGCCTGCTCGGTCCGCCACGCGCACAGCCGCTCGTACAGCGCCTCGTCCAGCTCCGACGGGCAGTCCTCGCACCGCATCAGCTTCATCTCGCCGGCGTCCGTCAACGTGCGGTTGCAGACCCGGCAGCGCGCCGGGCTGCGGTGCCTCGGACGCCGCGCCACCGCCGCCGTCCCCTCGCCGCGCTCGACGCCCCCGGAGACCGCGCCGGGCGTGCGACGGCCGGGCACCGTCCCCGAACCGGGCCGCAGGCCGGTGAGGAACCGGCTGGGGCGGCGGGAGGCCCGCCCCCCGGGCGAACGCGCCAGCGACCAGGACAGGCCCAGATGCAACCGGGCGCGGGTCACGCCGACATACAGCAGCCGGCGCTCCTCCTCCACCTGCTCGTCGGTCCTGGCGTAAGTGATCGGCATCATGCCCTCGGTCAGGCCGACCAGGAACACCGCGTCCCACTCCAGGCCCTTGGCCGCGTGCAGGGACGCCAGCGTGACCCCTTCGACCGTCGGAGCGTGCTGGGCATTGGCCCGCTCGTCCAGCTCGGCGACGAGATCGGCGAGCGTGGCCGCGGGCCGTGCCCGGGCGAAGTCCTCAGCGAGCCGCACCAGCGCCGCCAGCGACTCCCAGCGGTCGCGCACCGCGCCGGAACCCGCCGGCGGGCGGCTGGTCCAGCCCATGTCGCTGAGCACCGCCCGCACCTCGGACGGCAGGTCCAGGGCGTCATCGAGCAGCGCGTCGTTGCCGCCGAAGCGGGCCGCGCCCCGCAGCTTGACGCCTGCCTCCCGCACCTCCGGGCGCTCGAAGAACCGCTCGGCGCCCCGCAGCTGATACGGCACACCGGCATCGGCCAGCGCCTGCTCATAGACCTCGGACTGGGCGTTGACGCGGAAGAGCACGGCGATCTCGCTCGCCGGCACCCGCGAGGCGATCAGATCGCGGATCCGGCGGGCGGTGCCCTCGGCCTCCGCGGGCTCGTCGGCGTACTCCGTGTACACCGGCTCGGGCCCCGCCTCGCGCTGCGAGACCAGCTCCAGGCGGTGCTCGGCGGCGCGCCCCTTGGCCTGGGAGAGCAGGCCGTTGGCGAGGTGCACGACCTGCGGGCTGGAGCGGTAGTCACGGACGAGCTTGACGACCGTCGCCTGCGGATGGCGGGTGCGGAAGTTGAGGAGATGGTCGGGGGTGGCGCCGGTGAAGCTGTAGATCGTCTGGCTGGCGTCGCCGACCACGCAGAGGTTGTCGCGGTCCCCCAGCCACAGCTCCAGCAGCCGCTGCTGGAGCGGGCTGACGTCCTGGTACTCGTCCACGACGAAGTGCTGGTACTGCGAACGGACCTGCTCGGCGATGTCGTGCCGGTCCTGGAGCACCCCCACCGTGAGCAGCAGCACATCCTCGAAGTCGATGCGGCCCCGCTCCCGCTTCAGCTCCTCATACGTCCCGTAGATCTGCCCGACCTCCGCCGGGTCGCGAGGGGCCTCACGGCCGGCCTTGGCGACCGCGGCCGGATAGTCGGCCGGCACGGTCTGGGTGACCTTGGACCACTCGATCTCGGCCGTGACGTCCCGCAGCTCGTTGCGGTCCAGCCGGATGCGGCAGCGGGCGGCGGCCTCGGCCACCACCTGGATCTTGCGCTCCAGCAGCCGCGGGACCTCACCGCCGACGGCCTTCGGCCAGAAGAACTGCAGCTGGCGCAGGGCCGCGGAGTGGAACGTCCGGGCCTGGACCCCGCCGGCGCCGAGCTGCCGCAGCCGGCCGCGCATCTCACCCGCCGCCCGCGCCGTGAACGTGACGGCGAGCACACTCGCGGGCGTCAGGATCCCGGCGCGCACGCCGTACGCGATCCGGTGGGTGATCGCGCGGGTCTTGCCCGTGCCGGCACCCGCCAGCACACACACCGGACCGTGCAGCGCCGTCGCGACCTCGCGCTGCTCGGGGTCGAGCCCGTCGAGCACCGCGTCGGCCGAGTCCGGCACCTGCGGGAAAAGAGAGGAGTCCGTTGCTGCTGTCACCCCGCCATGCTGCCAGGTCCGCCGAGGCGCCCTTGCCCCCTGTCCACAGCCGCCGTCCCCGGTCATACACATCGCGCCCCCTGTGGACAACGGCCGACGCACGGGCCCGGCGACTGCTTTCCTGAGATCAGCACGAGACGACGCGAGGCGAGGTGATGCGAGGCGAGGCGAGCGGGGGTGTGGGGAGCGGCGGGAGGTCTGGGGAGGCAGGAGGGCTGGGGCTGGGGTGGCTCGGCTGGGGTGGCTTGGGGCTGGGTCGGGGGCAGCTCGGGGCGGGGTGGCGGCTTCGGGTGGGGACGGCGGCTTCGGTCGGTGGGGCGGCTTCGGTCGGTGGGGGTGTGGGGAGGGGAGGGGGTGGGGGTGGGGCCCCCAAGGAAGGCAGGCCGACGAGATTCAGCTCACGCTCAGCGCCGGCGTCGCCTGAACCTGGAACCGGGACGCACCCAGGCTGGAGCCAGCCCCCGGCCCACCCGCCGACAAGCCCGCGCACGCCCCCCGCTCCCCCATCGGGAATGTCCGCCCCCCGATGTACGTTGTGGTGCTTGGCCACGCCGAAACACAAGCCGGCGGGTGGTATCGGATCACGACTTATCGAAGGAGCACGGGGCGCATGGCGGGCACTGTGACGATGTACAGCACGACCTGGTGCGGTTACTGCCGTCGGCTGAAGGGCCAGATGGACCGCGAGGGCATCGCGTACACCGAGATCAACATTGAGCACGACCCGGAGTCGGCGGAGTTCGTGGAGAAGGCGAACGGCGGCAATCAGACGGTTCCGACCGTGCTGTTCCCCGACGGCTCGACGCTGACCAACCCGTCCCTTGCGCAGGTCAAGCAGAAGGTCGGCGTCTGACGCCGGAAGGTCGGTGCCCGACGCCGGAGGTCGGCGCCGGACATGCAGGTTCTCGGACCGCACGTCCTGCCGACCCGCAGTGGGCCGTTCCCGGCCCCGGGCCGTCGGCCGGAGTCCCCAATGGGATCCGGCCGACGGCCTTTCGCGTGCCGGTGACGGCGCTACGTCCCCGGCGGCCTGAGCGCACGGCCGGCAGCGCCCTCGCCCTCTTCCCCCGCGCCGGTCACGGCTTCGGCAGCGGCTTGCCGTACCAGAGCTCGATGAGGCGGGCGGCGATGGAGATGCCGTACGGCGGGAGCACCTCGCCGGATTCGAAAGCGGCGCGCAGGTCCTCGCGGGAGAACCAGCGGGCCTCCTCGATCTCCTCGCCGTCGACCTGGATCTCGGAGGAGGTGGCGCGGGCCATGAAGCCCAGCATCAGGCTGGACGGGAAGGGCCAGGGCTGGCTGGCGATGTACTCGACGTCGCCGACGACGACGCCGGCCTCCTCGAAGACCTCGCGGGCCACCGAGTGCTCGATGGACTCGCCCGGTTCGACGAAGCCCGCGAGCGTGGAGAAGCGGCCCTCGGGCCAGTGCACCTGGCGGCCGAGGAGGGCGCGGTCCTCCTCATCCGTGACGAGCATGATCACGGCCGGGTCGGTGCGCGGGTAGTGCTCGGCGCCGCAGGCGGGGCAGCGGCGGATGTGGCCGGCGGCGGCGATCACGGTGCGTTCGCCGCAGCGTGAGCAGAAGCGGTGCAGGCGCTGCCAGTTCTCCAGGGCGACGGCGTGGACGAGGAGGCCGGCGTCGCGGGGCGACAGCAGCAGGCCGGCCTCGCGCAGGCCCGCCGGGCGCGCGGACTGGTCCATGCGGCCGGGCAGCGAGTCCTTCTGGAGCGCGAAGTAACTGACGCCGTCGTCGTCGGTGCCGAGGTAGTAGCGGTGGGCCTCGGTCAGGGGCGCCTCGAAGGTCGGCGTCATGATCAGTTCGGTGCGGCCGTCGGGGGTGTCGTCGATCAGCGCCTGGCCGCCGGACACCACGAAGACACGCGTGGTCGGGTGGCTCCAGGCCGCCGCCAGCCAGGCTTCGTCGAGACGGTGGTGGGCCGAGCGGTCGATTCCGCTCGGCGCGCTGAAGGTGAGCGGCCGGTCGGCGGTGTGGTCGGTCCAGGTGGTCACTGCTGTTTCCAACTCCCCCTGTGGCGTGGGTGATTGCTGCGTGCGGGCGCGGAACGGTGCGGCGGTGCGCGTCCGGTCAAGCGGGGCGCCAGGTCTCCGCCAGGTCGCCCCACAGGTGGGCGGTGGTCTCGACGCCCTTCATCAGCAGGTCGAGTTCGACCTTTTCGTTCGGGGCGTGCCAGCCGTCGGAGGGGACGGAGATGCCGAGGAACAGGACCGGGACGCCGAGGACGTCCTGGAGGTCGGCGGCCGGCCCGGAGCCGCCTTCGCGGGTGAAGCGGATCTTCTGGCCGAAGGCCCGGCCCATGGCGCGGACGACGGACTGGAGGGCGGGGTGGTCGAGCGGGGTGAGGCAGGGGCGGGTGGCGCCCCAGAAGGTGATCTCGTGGCGGATGCCGGCGGGGAGCCGCGCGGCGACCCAGTCGCGGACGGACCGCTGGACGGCGTCCGCGTCCTGGCCGGCGACCAGCCGGAAGGAGAGCTTCAGCTGGGCGGTGGAGGGGACGATGGTCTTGCCGCCGGGGCCCTGGTAGCCGCCGCTGATGCCGTTGACCTCGGCGGTGGGGCGGGCCCAGATGCGCTCCAGGGTCGTGCTGCCGGCCTCGCCGAGGGGGGCGTGGGAGTGTGCGGTGCGCAGCCACTCGTCCTCGTCGAAGGGCAGCTCGGCGAAGAGTTCCCGCTCGCGGGCGGTGAGTTCGATGACGCCGTCGTAGAAGCCGGGTACGGCGACCCGGCGGTCGCTGTCGTGCAGGGCGGCGGCCAGCCGGGCGGCCTCGGTGGCGGGGTTGGGGACGGCGCCGCCGAAGGAGCCGGAGTGGATGTCCTGGTCGGGGCCGCGCAGGTCGATCTGGCAGTCCGTGAGGCCGCGCATGCCGGTGCAGACGGTGGGGGTGTCCTTCGACCACATGCCGGTGTCGGAGACGACCACCGCGTCGCAGGCGAGGCGGTTGGCGTGCTTCTCGATCAGGGCGGGGAAGTTCGGTGAGCCGGACTCCTCCTCGCCCTCGATGAGCAGCTTGAGGTTGACGGCGGGGGCGGTGCGGCCGGTGGCGGCGAGGTGGGCGCGGACGCCCAGGGTGTGGAAGAAGACCTGGCCCTTGTCGTCGGCGGCGCCGCGGGCGTAGAGCTTGCCGTCGACGGTCTGCGGTGCGAAGGGGTCGGTGTGCCAGCCGTCCTCGCGGGCGGCGGGCTGGACGTCGTGGTGGCCGTAGACGAGCACGGTGGGCGCGGAGGGGTCGCCGGAGGGCCATTCGGCGAAGACCGCGGGCAGGCCGCCGGTCTCCCAGATCTCGCTGGTCGTGAAGCCGGTGTCGGTGAGCTTCGCGGCGAGCCATTCGGCGCTGCGGCGTACGTCGCCGGCGCGCTCCGGGTCGGCGGACACGGAGGGGATGCGCAGCCACTCGGCGAGGTCGTCGAGGAAGGCTTCGCGGTGGGCGGCGAGGTACGCGCGGACGGCGCTGTCCGTGGTGGTGCTCATATGGCCGAGCCTATCGGCCTTCCGGGGGACGGCCGTCGGCGGTCTCGCCGAGCAGGATGCGTTCGAGTCCGGCCCGGCCGGGCAGCCGGGCGGGTCTGACCACCTCGCCGCTGCGGACGTAGAGGAAGGCGGCGTCGACGGCGGCGGGCTCCAGGCCGTACCGCTCGGCCCAGGCGAGGCGGTAGACGGCCAGCTGGAGGGGGTCGGCGGTGTGGGTGCGGCCGGTTTTCCAGTCGACGATCTCGAAGCGGTCGCCGTGCGGGCCGGGCTCCTTGTAGACGGCGTCGATGCGGCCGCGGATCACCCGGCCGGCGAGCGTCAGCTGGAAGGGCGCCTCGACGCGGAAGGGGGTGCGGTGGGCGTAGGGGGTGCGGGCGAAGGCTTCCTTGAGGGTTTCGAGGTCGTGTTCGTCGGCGATGCCGGCGTCCTCGGTCTCGTCGGTACCCGGTAGCTCGTCGGGGCCGAGCAGGGGCAGGGTCAGCTCTTCGAAGCGGGATTCGACCCAGGCGTGGAAGCGGGTGCCGCGGCGGGCGCCGGGTTGCGGCGGGCGCGGCATGGGGCGGGCCAGTTCGCGGGCGAAGGCGTCGGGGTCGGCGGCGAGGCGGAGCAGCTGGGTGGCGCTGAGGGCGGAGGGCAGCGGGACCTCGCGGACGGTGGCGCGGGAGCGGCGCAGTTCGGCGGCGAGCGTCTCCAGGTCGCGGTCCCAGGAGCCGACGGTGCGGCGTTCCTCGGGGAGGAGGGCGGCGGGCGTCTCCTCGTGGGGCGCGGTGTCGCCGTGGCCGTCGTGGGGCGCGGCTTCCGGGTCGGTGAGGTAGGGGTCGGTGAGGTCGGGTTCCGTGGTGCGCTGGGCGCCGATGCGGGGGCGGGGCGGGGCCGGGGCGGCGTCGGGGAGATCGTCCGGCGGGGCGTCGGCGTCGAAGGGATCAGCCTCCGGAGCGTCGAACGGGTCGGCTTCGGGTGCGTCGAACGGGTCGGCCTCCGGGGCGTCGAACGGGTCGGGGCCCCAGAGGTCGTCGTCGGCCGGGGGCGGTGGCCACTCGGGGTCGTGGGCGGGGTGCGCGGCCGGGGTGGCGGAGGGGTGCGCCTGCTCGTCCGTGCGGCGGGCGAGGTGGGCGCGGACGGTGGCGGCGGCGCTGCGGCGGCGGGCGGTGGCCGTGGGGTCGAGGGGCAGCGGCCAGGCCTGTTCGGTGGCGGCTTCGGCGAGGGCGGGGTTCTCGTCGCCGTCCTCGGGGGCCGCGGCCCAGTGCTCGATCTCGCCGTGTCCGGCTTCGCAGTGGGTGCGCAGCGCCTCCAGGAAGACGGACGGGCCGCGCGGCCGCTTCTGGTGGGGGCCCCACCAGTGGCCGGAGCCGAGCAGCAGGGAGCGGGGGCGGGTGAAGGTGACGTAGCCGAGGCGGAGTTCCTCGGTCTCCTGGTGGTCCTTCATCGCCTCCTTGAAGTCCTTCAGGCCGCGGGCGGTCCATTCCGTGACGTCGGGGAGGGTGGCGGCATCGCCGCGCAGGGTGTGCGGGAGAACCTTGGGGCGGCTGGTCCAGGACTCGCGGGCCTGTTCGCTGGGGAACTGCTTGGTGACCAGGCCGGGGACGGCGACGACGTCCCATTCCAGACCCTTGGACTTGTGGGCGGTCAGCACCTTGACGGTGTTGTCGCCGCCGGGCAGGGAGCTGTCCAGGCCCTTCTCGTACTGGACGGCGGTGCGCAGGAAGCCGAGGAAGGCGAGGAGGGTGGCGTCGCCGTCGAGGGATTCGCCGCCCTGTTTGGCGGCGAAGCCGGCCGCGATGTCGAGGAAGGTGCCGAGGGTTTCGCGGCGGCGGGCGGCGAGGGCGTGGGGGGAGGCGGACAGCTCGACCTCCAGGCCGGTGGTGGCCAGGATCCGGTGGAGCACGTCCATGAGGGGGTCGCCGAGGGAGCGGCGCAGGTCGCGGAGTTCGGTGGCGAGGTGGGCGAAGCGGACGCGGGCCTCGGCGGAGAAGGGGAGGCCGTCGTCGGGGCCGTCGGCCGCGAGGAAGGTGTCGAGGGCGTCGGCGAGCGAGATGGTCTCGGCGGGGTCGACGCCTTCGACGGCCTCGGCGAGGCGTTGTGCCGGGTCGTCGGAGGGGGCGGGGTGGTGGACGAGGGTGCGGGCGCGGCGGCCCAGGAGCGCGAGGTCGCGGGGGCCGATGCGCCAGCGGGGGCCGGTGAGCAGGCGGACCAGGGCTGCGTTGGCGGTGGGGTCCTGGAGGACGTCGCAGACGGCGGTGAGGTCGGCGATCTCGGGCAGATGCAGCAGGCCGGAGAGGCCGACGACCTCGACGGGGATGTCCCGGGCGACGAGGGCGCCCTGGAGGTGGGCGAAGTCGGCGGCGGTGCGGCAGAGCACGGCGATCTCGCCGGGGGGTGTGCCGGTGCGGACGAGGTGGGCGAGGGAGTCGGCGAGCCAGTCGATTTCTTCGGCGTGGGTGGGCAGCAGGGCGCAGCGGACGAGGCCGTCGCGCTCGGCTCCGGGGGCGGGGCGCAGTGCCTCGACGCCTTCGTGGCGGGCGCGGAGGGGGGCGGCGAGGGTGTTGGCGAGGTCGAGGAGGCGGCCGCCGCTGCGGCGGTTCTCGCTGAGGGCCTGGCGGGGGGCGGGGGTGCCGTCGGGGAGGGGGAAGTGGGTGGGGAAGTCGTCGAGGTTGGCCACGGAGGCGCCGCGCCAGCCGTAGATGGCCTGGCAGGGGTCGCCGACGGCGGTCACGGCATGCCCGGTGGCGGTCCCGGTGGCGGCGCCGAACAGGCCGGAGAGCAGCAGGCGTTGGGCGACGGAGGTGTCCTGGTACTCGTCGAGGAGGACGACGCGGAACTCGTCGCGCAGGAGGCTGCCGACCTCGGGGCGGGTGGTGGCGAGGGTGGCGGAGTGGGCGATCTGGTCGCCGAAGTCGAGGAGGTCGCGGCGGCGCTTCTCGTCCCGGTAGGCGGTGACGAGGTCGAGGAGTTCCAGGCGGCCGCGGGCGGTTTCGGGGGCTTTGCGCAGGTCGGCGTTGGTGAGGGTGACGCCGTCGAGGGCGGCGAGCAGCTCGGTGTCGTGGGCGCGCAGGGCGGCGGGTTCGACGAGGTGCTCGGAGAGTTCGCCGTCGAGGGCGAGGAGGTCCTCGACGAGGGAGGGCAGGGAGGTGGTGAGGGACGGGTAGGGGCCCGGGGCGGTGCGCAGGGTGCGGGCGGCGAGCTGGAAGCGGGTGGCGTCGGCGAGCAGCCGGGCGCCGGGTTCCAGGCCGATGCGCAGGCCGTGGTCCTTGAGGAGCTGTCCGGCGAATGCGTGGTACGTGGAGATCCGCGGCTCTCCGGGGGGCTGGCCGGTGGCGGCGCCGCTGTCGTCGAGCGGGAGGGCGTCCGGGTCGGTGACGCCGGCGGCGAGGAGGGCGGCCCGGACGCGTTCGGCCAGCTCGCCGGCCGCCTTGTTGGTGAAGGTCAGACCAAGGACCTGCTCGGGGGCGACCTGTCCGGTCCCGACCAGCCACACGACGCGGGCGGCCATGACCGTGGTCTTACCGGACCCGGCTCCGGCCACGATGACCTGCGGCGCGGGCGGAGCGGTGATGCACTCCGTCTGCTCCGGCGTGAACGGGATCCCGAGAAGCTCCTTGAGCTGCTCGGGATCGGTGAGGCGAGCTGACACGAGTACGACGGTATCGGGCGCCTCTGACAGTCCGCTGCGCTTGGCTTGGCTTCCCACGTTTTCGGCTGGGCCGCCGTGGGGGTCGTCGTCGTTTCTCGCCCGCTTCGCGGTGCGCCCGTCGTTGCCTTTCCGCTGCGCGGGGCTGTTCCCCGCTTTGTCGGCTTTCCCGCCGTGGGGGCCTTTCGCCGTTGCGCCTGCGGCGGGCCGGTCCGCTGCGCTTGACCGTTTCTTCCGCGTTGTCTTCTGCGGCGGCGCAGTGGCTTCTCGCCGTTGCGCCTGCGGCGGGCGGTGGGTGTTGGGTGCGGTGACGGACCTCCGGGGCCTGGTCTGTGGACTGCTTCGCTTTACGTCCACAGACCAGGCCCCTCCGGCCCGTCCCCTCCCGTGGGGGGAGAAGTATCGGTGAGTGGGGGCGGGCCATCGATGCCAGCTTCAGTACGACCACGAGGCGCGCTCGCCCACCCACGTGCACCCCCACCGGCCTTCTCCCCACCCCTCAACGGGAGGGGGCGGGCCGGAGGGGGCGGTGTGTGGGACGTAAAGCGAAGCAGTCCCACACACCGACCCCGGAGGACCGCCACCGCACCCAACAGCCCCGCGCAGCGGCCCCCGCCCGCCGCAGGCGCAACGGCGAGAAACCCCCCACGGCGGGAAAGCCGACAACGTGGGCGCAGCCCGCGCAGCGGAGACGCACCGCGAAGCGGGCGCAAAACGGCGAGCAACCCGCACGGCGAAAAAGACAAAAGCGTGGGACTCACTCCACCACGTGCCGCCCCTCCGGCTGGGCGCTGCACGAAGTGCGGAACGTGCAGTGGGTGCAGTGGGTGCCGGTGGTGGGGGTGAAGCGTTCCTCAAGGACGCGGCCCGCGGCGGTGGCGAGCAGTTCGCCGACCCACTCGCCCTCCAGTGGCTGCTGCGCCTGGACGGCGGGCAGGGCGTCGCCGCCTTCCTTGCGGGCGGCGCCCAGGCGCAGGTGCACCAGTTCGGCGCCGCCCGGATCCGGGGTGCGGCCGTCGAAGGCGTCGTCGAGGGCGCCCTCGCGCACCGCGAGCTGGTAGACGGCGAGCTGGGGGTGGCGGGCGACCTCGGGGCCGGTCGGTTTCTGCTTGCCGGTCTTGAAGTCGACGACGTAGGCGCGGCCCTGGGCGTCGCGGGAGACGTGGTCCATGCTGCCCCGGATGCGGACCTCGTGGGGGCCGGCTCGGAGGGTGAGGTCGAAGCCGTGCTCGGTGGCGACGGTGTCCCGGCCGCGGGTCTCGCGCTCCATGACGTGCCAGCGCAGGAAGCGTTCCAGGGCGGCGCGTGCGGTCTCCTTCTCCTGCCGGGACTTCCAGGGGGCGTCGAAGGCGAGCGCGTCCCATACGGAGTCCAGGCGTTCCATGAGGACGGCGAGGTCGGCGGGGGTGCGGCCGGAGGCGACCTCGTCGGCGAGGACGTGGACCACGTTGCCGAAGCCCTGGGCGGCGGTGGCGGGGGTGTCCGCCTTGACCTCGCGGCCCAGGAACCACTGGAGGGAGCAGGTGTGGGCGAGCTGGTCGAGGGCGCTGCCGGAGAGGACGACGGGACGGTCGCGGTCGCGGAGCGGGACGCTGCTGCGGGTGGGTTCGTGCAGGCCCCACCAGGTGTCGGGGTGGGCGGCCGGCACCAGGGGGTGGTGGTCGTCGTCGCGGAGCGCGGCCAGCTGGGCGAGGCGCCGGGCGGCGGCGTCGCGCAGGGCGGGGGTGGCGGCCGGGTCGACGGTGGTGGCGCGCAGTTCGGCGACGAGTGCGGCCACCGCGAGGGGGCGGCGCGGGCGGCCGGTGACGTCCTGGGGGGTGACGCCCAGCTCGGTCAGGAAACGGGACGGCTGGTCGCCGTCGTCGGCGGCGGCCTTCACGGCGGTGACGACGAGCCGTTCGCGGGCGCGGGTGGCGGCCACGTAGAACAGCCGGCGTTCCTCGGCGAGCAGGGCGCCGGCGGGCAGCGGTTCGGCCAGGCCGTCGCGGCCGATCCGGTCGGCTTCCAGGAGTGAGCCGCGGCGGCGCAGGTCGGGCCACAGGCCTTCCTGGACGCCGGCGACGACGACGAGCCGCCACTCCAGGCCCTTGGCGCGGTGGGCGGTCATCAGGCGTACGGCGTCGGGGCGCACGGCGCGGCGGGTGAGGGTGTCGGCGGCGATGTCCTGGGCGTCGAGTTCCTCCAGGAAGTTGAGGGCGCCGCGGCCGCCGGTGCGTTCCTCGGCGCGGGCGGCGGTCTCGAAGAGGGCGACGACGGCGTCCAGGTCGCGGTCGGCGTTGCGGCCGGCGGCGCCGCCGCGGTGGGCGGCCCGCTCCAGGCGCTGCGGCCAGGGGGTGCCGTCCCACAGTTCCCACAGGGCCGCTTCGGCGGTGCCGCCGTCGGCGAGGAGGGCGCGGGCCGTGCGCAGCAGCAGGCCGAGGCGCTGGGCGCCGCGGGCGTAGCCGGGGTCGTGGGTGACCAGGCGCCGGGGGTCGGCGAGGGCGCGGGCGATCAGTTCGTCGGAGGGGCGGGGCAGTGGCTGGCCGGCGTGGCGTTCCTCCTCGCGCAGGGCGCGGCCGAGGCGGCGCAGGTCGGCGGAGTCCATGCCGCCGAGGGGGGAGGCCAGCAGGTCTATGGCGGTTTCGGCGTCGAGCCAGCGGGGGGCGCCGCCGTCGTCCTCCGGGGCGGTCGGTCCGACTGCGGCTTCCTGGGGGTCGGCGGTCTCGTCGGACGGGGCGTCAGGGGCGGAGTCCGGAGCGGCGTCGGGGTCGGAGCCGGCGTCGGTGTCGGGGGCCAGGGCGGCGCGGGCCGCCACCCGCAGGGCCGTCAGGAGGGGGGCGACCGCGGGTTCGTGCCGCAGCGGCAGGTCGTCGCCGTCGATGTCGAGGGGGACGCCGGCCGAGGTCAGGGCGCGGCGCACGGCGGGCAGCGAGCGCCCCCCGGCGCGGACGAGGACGGCCATCTCGCGCCAGGGCACCCCGTCCTCCAGGTGGGCGCGGCGCAGGATGTCGGCGACGTTGTCGAGTTCGGCGCCGGGGGTCGGGTACGTGTACGCCTCGACGCGGCCGCCGTCCCGTACGGGCCGGGGCTCGCGGTGGGCGCGTACCTTCGCGGCGGGCAGGCGGGTGAGCGGCATCCGGCGGGTCAGCTGCCGGGTGGCGGCGAGCAGGTCGGCGCCGGAGCGGCGGGAGGTGCCGAGGACGGCGACCGGGGCGGGGGTGCCGTCGGCGCGCCGGAAGGCCTCGGGGAAGTCGAGGATGCCGTTGACGTCGGCGCCGCGGAAGGCGTAGATCGACTGGTCGGGGTCGCCGAAGGCGAGCAGGGTGCGTCCCGGGGAGCCCGGTGCGGCGGCGGTGGTGTGGTTGCCGGCGAGGGCGCGCAGCAGCCGTACCTGGGCGGCGTCGGTGTCCTGGTACTCGTCGACGTAGACCGCGTCGTAGGAGGCGGCCCACCGGGCGGCGGTGTCGGGGTGTTCGGCGTGCAGCACCGCGCGGTGCACGAGTTCGGCGTAGTCGAGCACCCCTTGGGCGTCGAGGTTGTCGAGGTATTCGGCGAGGAAGTCGGCCGCGGCGCTCCAGTCGGGCCGTCCGGTGCGGGCGGCGAAGGCGCCCAGCGCGTCCGGGCCCAGGCCCAGTTCGCGGCTGCGGGCGAGCACCGCGCGGACCTCGTCGGCGAAGCCTCGGGTGGTCAGGCAGGCGCGCAGCTCGTCCGGCCAGCGCACCCGGCCGCGGCCCGCGCCGGCGAGTTCGGCCTGGCCTTCGAGGAGTTCGCGGACCACGAGGTCCTGTTCGGGTCCGGACAGCAGCCGCAGGGGGTCGGCGAAGAGGTCGGCGTCCTGGTGGGCGCGGACCTGGGCGTAGCAGAAGGAGTGGAAGGTGGTCGCCTGCGGGATGCCGGGCCGGCGCGGGGCGGCGCCGGTGCCGGTGGGGCCGCCGGGCGGTGCGTCCGGGCCGGTCAGCCGGGCGGCGAGCCGGTCGCGGAGTTCGACGGCGGCCTTGCGGCTGAAGGTGAGGACGAGGATCCGTTCGGGGTCGGCGCCGGCGCGCACCCGGCGGACCACCGACTCCACCAGCGTCGTGGTCTTGCCGGTGCCCGGTCCGGCGAGCACCAGCAGCGGTCCGTGCCGGTGGTCAACCACGGCGCGCTGGGCTGCGTCCAGGACAGGAGGATCCACTCGTCCCGGTGCGGTGCGCACCAGGCGGTACGCGCCGGCGGTGTTCCGCCGCGCCGCCCGGTGGGGCTGCGTCGGCGGGACGGCCGAGAAGGAGGAGCTCACGTGGATCGCCGGTCCTGAAGGAGAGTGCGTGGTCGTGGTGCAGAGGGGGTGCGGGCCGCCCGGCGGTGCGCGGAGCGGGTCGGGCGGCCGGCCGGGGGGCGCGGCCCGCGGCGGGACCGTCGGCGTGCCGGCGGTGCCCGACGCTACGCCAGGCCCGCGGCGGGTCCGGCGGCAGCCTCCCGGTCGGCCGGGTGGCCGGGCGCCGGTGCTACGGCTCCCCGTCGCCCTCCTGGCGCCCGTCCCAGCGGGCGCGCCGCATGTCGAGACGCGGTATGTGGTCGCGCGTCATCGCGGCGCCTCGCCCGCGCCCTTGGGGGGTGTCCCCCGTGGGGGTGGTGCGCAGGGGCGTGCCCTCGTCGCGGTAGTGCGCGAGCGCGCGCAGTTCGCTGCCGGGCAGCAGATGGCCGTCCGCGCGCACCACGCGCCACCAGGGCACCGCGCCGCCGTAGAGGGCCATCACCCTGCCGACCTGCCGCGGTCCTCCTTCGTCGAGCCACTCGGCGATATCGCCGTATGTCATCACCCGGCCCGCCGGGATCAGCTCGGCGACGGCGAGGACCCGTTCCGCGTACGCGGGGAGCTCCCCCGCCGTCGAATCTCCGGTCCCACTCATTCGGTCCATCCTGCCGCACGGCACCGACAATGGGAGCGGACACACGGTTGCGGACCGCCGGGCGGCCCTCCGGGACGGCGCCACCGCCCCTGGTCGGCGGCGGTGGTTCCGCATCCCGCGCCCCCGAAATGCACCCTGATGCCCTCCACCGCCGGCCGGCCGTGCCACCATCTTCCGGACGGTGACTGGTGATACGAGATCAAGAAGAGACGGCCGGGCAGCAGGGCGCAGCGCCTCCACGGGAGGCGGGCGCCCCCGCGGCGCTGTCCGTCACCACCGCCGGCACCGCGCCCGGACCGGCCCCGGCGGCCGGGCCACCGGAGCGGCAGCAGGCGGCACCACAGGGGAAGCACCAACGGAGGCCGGCCACGGCTTCCGCTACCGAAAAGGCGAGCACGATCGAGAAGGCCGAGAGACCAGGGGCGTCCGAGAGGCCACAGGGGCCCGAGGAGCCCGAGGAACCAGAGCGGCAGCAGGAGGAGCAGGACGACGACCGGCCGGACCGGAGCACGGACGACGACCGCCCGGACCGGAGCGGGGACGACGGGGCCGGGCGCGGCCGCGGTGAGAAGGCGGTGCCCGGTGCGGCCCGGAGCAGGGCCCGCACGGGCGCGCACCGCTCCGATCTGGCCGCGGACGAGCACGGCGAATTCCACGTCGACCGGGTCTCCGGCGACGAGCCGCTGCTGCCCGCCCGGGTGCACCGGCCCGCCGACCTGCTGCGGCTGCTGCTCGGCATGGCCGGGATCGCGCTCGTCCTCGGGCTCACCACCTTCGCCCAGGGCACGACCCAGGGCCTGGAGAGCGACATCGGCAGCGGCGCGAAGGCGACGCCGCAGCTGCTGATCACCCTGGCGGGGCTGACGTCCAGCGTCGCGGTGCTGATCGTGCCGGTGGCGTTCGCCGTGGAGCGGCTGATCAAGCGGGACGGGCTGCGGATCGCGGACGGCGTGCTCGCCGCGGTCCTCGCCCACGGGGTGTCGCTGGCCACCGACCTGTGGGTGGCCGACGCCGCCCCCGCCTCCATCCGGGACGCGCTGACCCAGACCCTGGACAACGGGTCGCTGACCGCTCCGGTGCACAGTTATCTGGCGCCCGTGATCGCCTATATGACGGCGGTGGGCATGTACCGGCGGCCCCGCTGGCGGGTCGCGATGTGGTGCGTGCTGCTGCTGGACGCCTTCGCGGTGCTGGTCGGGCGGTACACCACCCCGTTCGCGATCATCACGACGGTGCTGATCGGCTGGACCGTCGCCTACGGCACCCTCTACGCCGTCGGCTCCCCCAATGTCCGCCCCACCGGCCAGAACCTCCTCGCGGGGCTGCGCCGGGTCGGCTTCCGCCCGGTGTCCGCGCTGCGGGCGGAGGACATCGGCCCGGACCACCCCGAGCACACCGACCGCGGCCGCCGCTATCTGGTGACGCTGGAGGACGGCCCGCCGATCGATGTCACCGTCGTCGACCGCGAGCAGCAGGCGCAGGGCTTCTTCTACCGGGTGTGGCGCCGGCTGTCGCTGCGCGGCATCAATCAGCGCCGCAGCCTGCAGTCGCTGCGCCAGGCGCTGGAGCAGGAGGCGCTGCTGGCGTACGCGGCCATCGCGGCCGGTGCGAACGCCCCGAAGCTGATCGCGACCTCGGAGCTCGGTCCGGACGCGGTGATGCTGGTCTACGAGCACATCGACGGCCGCAGCTTCGACGCGCTGGCCGACGAGGAGATCACCGACACCCTGATGCACAGCGCCTGGCGGCAGGTCGAGGCGCTGCAGTCGCGGCGGATCGCGCACCGGCGGCTGGTCGGTGACGCGCTGCTGGTGGATCGTTCCGGCAATATCGTCCTGACCGAGCTGCGCGGCGGTGAGATCGCGGCCGGTGACCTGGTGCTGCGGATGGACATCGCCCAGCTGCTGGCCACCTGCGGACTGCGGGTCAGGGCGGAGCGGGCGGTGGCCGCGGCCGTCGAGGTGCTCGGCCCGGACGCGGTCGCCGACAGTCTGCCGCTGCTCCAGCCGATCGCGCTCAGCCGCACCACCCGTGCCACGCTGCGTCATCTGGCCCGCGAGCGCTCCCAGCGGGAGCGCGACGCGGTGCTGGCGGCGGCGCAGGCGGCCAAGGAGGCGCGGGAGGCACGTGAGGCGGGGGGCACCAAGGACCGCAAGACGCTGCGGGCCGAACGGCATGCGGAGAAGAACGCCGAGAAGCGCGCCCTGGACGAGGCCTCGGAGGAGGCCCGCGAGGAGGACCTGCTCGCGCAGATCCGCCGGCAGGTGCTGCACATCCGCCCGACGGCGGTGGTCCAGCCCGCCAAGCTGGAGCGGCTCAGCCCGCGCATCCTGATCAGCTGGATCGCCGGCGCCTTCGCGGCGTATCTGCTGCTGACCCAGCTCACCCACGTCAACCTCGGCGATGTGGTCAGCAAGGCCGGGTGGGTGTGGGTCCTGGTCGCGATGTTCTTCTCGGCGCTGACGTACATCGCGGCGGCGATGAGCCTGCTGGGGTTCGTCACGGAGCGGGTGTCGTTCGTCCGGACGGTCATCGCGCAGATCGCGGGCAACTTCGTGAAGCTGGTGGCGCCCGCGGCGATCGGCGGGGTGGCGCTCAACACCCGCTTCCTGCAGCGCGCCGGCGTCCGGCCCGGTCTGGCGGTGGCGAGTGTCGGCGCGTCCCAGCTGTTCGGGCTGGGCAGCCACATCCTGCTGCTGCTGGTCTTCGGCTATGTGACCGGCACCCAGGAGCAGACCGCGTCGATCTCGCCGTCCCGTACGGTCATCGCCGGGCTGTTGACCGTGGCCGTGCTGGTCCTGGTCGTCACCGCGGTGCCGGCGCTGCGCAACTTCGTCTCCCGGCGGGTGCGGTCGCTGTTCGCGGGCGTCGTCCCGCGGATGCTGGACATCCTGCAGCGGCCCGGGAAGCTGGTCACCGGCATCGGCGGGATGCTGCTGCTGACGGCGGCGAACGTGATGTGTCTGGACGCCTCGATCCGGGCCTTCGGCGGCGGCGACAAGATCACCTATGCGGGGATCGCGGTCGCCTTCCTCGCCGGTAACGCGCTGGGCTCGGCCGCACCGACCCCCGGCGGCGTGGGCGCCGTCGAAGGTGCGCTGATCACCGGGCTGACCCTGGCCGGGCTCGACGCCGGCACGGCGTTCCCGGCGGTGCTGCTGTTCCGGCTGCTGGTCTTCTGGCTGCCGGCGCTGCCCGGCTGGCTGGCGTTCAACTATCTGACCCGCAAGGGCGAGATCTGAGTGGACCCGGCCGCCGCGGTGGCCGGGTCGCATCGCGGCCGCGCCGTCGGTCGCCGTCGGAGACCGGCCCTCCGGAGCACGAATACGGGAGATGCCCGCCATGATCATGGCGGGCATCTCCCGTATCGGGGCAGGTCTCCGGCGGGCCGCGACGCCGCGCCCCGCCGGAGGGGAAGCTCAGTAGATCGGCTTCTCCGGCTCGACCGTGTTGACCCAGCCGATGACGCCGCCGCCGACGTGCACGGCGTCGGCGAAGCCCGCGGACTTCAGCACGGCCAGCACCTCCGCCGAGCGGACGCCCGTCTTGCAGTGCAGGACGATCTTCCGGTCCTGCGGGAGGTCCTGGAGGGCGGTGCCCATGACGAACTCGTTCTTCGGGATCAGCCGGGCGCCGGGGATCGAGACGATCTCGAACTCGTTTGGTTCGCGGACGTCGATGATCTCGATCTTCTCGTCGCCGTCGATCCACTCCTTGAGCTGCCGGGGAGTGATCGTCGAGCCGGCGGCCGCCTCCTGGGCCTCCTCGGAGACCACGCCGCAGAACGCCTCGTAGTCGATCAGTTCGGTGACCGTGGGGTTCTCCCCGCAGATCGCGCAGTCGGGGTCCTTGCGGACCTTGACCTGGCGGTAGGTCATCTCCAGCGCGTCATAGATCATCAGCCGGCCGACGAGCGGGTCGCCGATGCCGGCGAGCAGCTTGATGGCCTCGTTGACCTGGATGGAGCCGATGGAGGCGCACAGCACACCGAGCACGCCGCCCTCGGCGCAGGAGGGCACCATGCCGGGCGGCGGGGGCTCCGGGTACAGGCAGCGGTAGCAGGGGCCGTGCTCGCTCCAGAACACCGACGCCTGGCCGTCGAAGCGGTAGATCGAACCCCAGACGTACGGCTTGTTCAGCAGCACGCAGGCGTCGTTGACCAGATAGCGGGTGGCGAAGTTGTCGGTGCCGTCCACGATCAGGTCGTACTGCGCGAACAGCTCCATGACGTTCGTGGAGTCCAGGCGCTCTTCGTGCAGGTTGACGGTGACGTACGGGTTGATGCCCAGCACCGTGTCCTTGGCGGAGGCCGCCTTGGAGCGGCCGATGTCCGCCTGGCTGTGGATGATCTGGCGCTGCAGGTTCGACTCGTCGACCTCGTCGAACTCCACGATGCCGAGCGTGCCGACGCCGGCCGCGGCGAGATACATCAGCGCGGGCGAGCCCAGGCCGCCGGCGCCCACGCACAGCACCTTGGCGTTCTTCAGCCGCTTCTGCCCGTCCATCCCGACATCGGGGATGATCAGGTGGCGGGAGTACCTGCGGACCTCATCGACGGTGAGCTCGGAAGCGGGCTCGACCAGGGGTGGCAGCGACACGGGAACTCCGTTGGTCGGTTCAGATGGGGTTCCCCCGCACGGGCCCAGCCGAAAGCGGGGGAGCTTGCTCTCCCGGTAACACTGCCACGCCCTTCTTCATTCCGAGACACCCGTTCCGATGCGCGAGACGAAATCGTCCCAGTAGCCGGGCAGTGACGCCCAGGCGTCGCCCGCGCCGCCCGCCGTCCCGGCGGCCCGGCGGTCGGTGAGGTAGACGGTGCCCGCCCCCTGCCAGCGGGCGATCCGCAGCGCCTCGTCGAGATGGCTGCGCGGCACCCCGTGGACGAGGTGGCAGAACCGCTCCGGAGGGTAGTCGGCGGTCCACTCGGCCACCTGGGACCAGCGGTAGTCGTCCCAGGAGCCGGCGAAGGTCACGAGCTGGTCGGCGGACTCGGCGTAGCCGGGGTAGGGGTGGCTGCCGTGCCCGAAGACGAGGTGGCCGCCGCTCAGCGCCCGCAGGGTGGTGGCCAGCCGCCGGGTCGCGGGCAGCTGCGTCCGGTCGGTGGGGCAGCGGTCCAGCCAGAAGCCGTCGGCCCGGTACCACTCCAGATAGCGGCGGGCGTCGGTGAGCAGCTCCCCGAAGGGGCGCGTGCCGCGCCCCAGGTCGAGGTGGCCCAGTATCCGCACGCCCGTCTCCCGGACCCGGGCGGCGGCCGGCAGGCAGTGCGGGTCGGGGCGGGCCCCGGGTCCGTTGGACACGTTGAGCACCGCCCAGTGCACCGCGCCCGCCCCCGGCACCGGGCCGCCGCCGCCCGGCCGCGCGGGCGGCAGGAAGCCGGCCGCACAGCGCGGGAGTTCGGCCCACTCGGTGGGGGCCAGCAGCGGATGGGCGAAGCCCGGTACGCCGATGCCGGCCCCCAGGGCCCCGGTCGGGGCGCGGGTGCCGCCCGCGGAGGTGGTCAGATGCGACATGCCGCCTCCATCCAGATGTCCGCGAGGGACTCCTCCAGCCCGATCCGGGGGCGCCAGCCGAGCCGGTCGCGGGCGGTGCGCACATCGGCCTGCTGCCA
Organism: Streptomyces kronopolitis; assembly: GCF_014646275.1. GTDB lineage: Bacteria > Actinomycetota > Actinomycetes > Streptomycetales > Streptomycetaceae > Streptomyces > Streptomyces kronopolitis. Next base: position 1,937 of record NZ_BMND01000054.1, on the reverse strand, counting down.
GGTGCCGCAGCCGTCCGGGTACGGGTAGGTGGCGGGCGGCGAGCCGACCGGGTGCTCGGGGGACGGGCCGGGGATGACGAGCCGGGCGGGCGGGGAGTCGATCTCGTGGAGCGCGCCGCCGAAGCCGGCGACCCGGGCGAGCACGGACGCGGCCTCGCGCAGCCGGACGGCGCGGCCGGTCCCGATGTTGACGACGCCCTGCGCGGCGGACAGCGAGGCGGCGTGGACCGCGCGGGCCACGTCGCGCACGTCGACGAAGTCCCGCTGCACGCCGAGCCCGCCGAGCTTGAGCTCGCTGTCGCCGGACTGCATGGCGCGGCGCATCGCCTCGGCGAGCCGGCCCAGCGGCGAGCCCGCCGGGGTGCCCGGGCCGACCGGGGAGAAGATCCGCAGCACGACCGCGTCGAGGTCGGAGCCCAGGACGAGTTCGGTGGCGGCGAGCTTGCTGACGCCGTACGGGCCGCCGGGGCGGGGCACCGCGTCCTCGGCGGTCGACGAGCCGGGCTGGGAGGGCCCGTACTCGGAGGCGCAGCCCAGGTGGACCAGCCGGGCGCCGCAGCTGCTGCGGCGCAGCGACTCGCAGACGGTGGCGACCGCGACGGTGTTGTGCCGGGTCAGTTCGCGGGCGCCGCCGCGGGTGGCACCGGCGCAGTTGACGACGACCCCCGGGTGGACCGCGTCGAGGAAGCGGGTGAGCGCCCCGGGGCTGCCGGAGGCGAGGTCGAAGCGGACGTCGGCGTCGTCGCCGCGCCCCAGGGCGGTGAGCTGGACGGCCGGGTCGGCGAGCAGCCGGTCGGCGACGTAGCGGCCCAGGTAGCCGTTGGCGCCGATGAGCAGCACCCTCATCGTGCAACCCCCCGGTCCGCGCGGCGTGTGGTCGGCTGGACGTTCATGTGTCGTGCTCCTAAGACGGGTCGAGTCAGGTGCGTCGTCGGCCGCGGGGCCGGGGCCCGCCGGGGTGACGGGGTCCACGTGGGGGGTGTGGTCCGCGGCGCGGGGGCCGGCGCGGCCGTTGCGGGGTGCCGTGCCGGGAGGGGTGTGTGGTGGGGCGGTCCGAGCGGGGGTGCGGGGCGGCGGGGGCCGGTGGTCGTCCGGTGGGTCACGGCCGGTGTCCCTCCGCCGGTCCGGCGGGGGCGGGCGAGTGCGCGCAGGCGCCGGTGAGCGCCCGCAGGCCGTAGCCGAGCAGGCCGAGGGCGGCGGCGGTGCAGGCCAGGGCGGGCACCGCGGAGGTGCCCGCGGCCGTGGTGAGCGCCGCCACGGGGGCGTCGAGCGGCGGCACGCCGGGGAGCCGGGCGATCAGTACCAGGGTCAGGGCGAGGTACTCCGCGGCGGCGGCCGAGGCCAGGCCGGCCGAGGCCGCCTCCGGGAAGCCGTGCACGGTCAGCAGCCGGGCCAGGAAGAGCAGCACGCCCAGGGCCCCCGCCGCGACCGGCGCCGCCGGGCCCGCCGCGCCGAACGCCGCGTCCGCGCCGAGGAGCAGGGCCACCAGGGCGGCCAGGAAGAGAAGGGTGGCGGCCGGCAGCAACGGCCGGACCCGGGCGGCGAGTTCCTCCAGGCCGCGGCTGGTGGCCAGGCGGCGCCGGGCGTGCCGGGCGTACCAGTGGGCGCAGCCGGCCGCGGGGGCCAGGGCGCAGGTCAGCGCCGCGGCGGTGGCGACGGCGGCGCGGGGCGCGGCGTGCGGCAGGTCGGGGCCGCCGGTGAGCAGCTGGGCCAGCAGCCAGTCGCCCCAGACCGCGTATCCGGCCGTCCAGCAGACCCACAGGACGGTGGTGCGCGGTCCGCCGCCGTGGCGCCGCCGCAGCGGCCCCGAGCGCAGGGCGAGCCGGACGGCGAGCGCGACCAGGACCGTGCCCTCGGCCCCGGCGGCGGCGCGGACGGCGGGAGGTGCGGTGTCCGCGGCGGCCACGGCCGCGACGGTCGCGGCGCAGTCGGCGCCG
>NZ_BMND01000053.1 GCF_014646275.1 Streptomyces kronopolitis | reverse complement strand
CTTCGCTGGACGTCAGGCAGCCAGTCGGTACACTTCCCGCAGTTCAGGGCCAGCGGCCAACACCCGAACGTGCATCAGATGCAATTCCCCGGGGTCGGCCCGTACCGGCTCAGGACGTCCGGTCCAGAAGTGCTGCACGGCGAACCCCACGGCCACCACCAGCACCAGCAGCAGGGCGGCCAGCGCCTTCGGATCCGTGCCGCACCGTAACTGCACCCAGAGCGGGAGCCGTTCGCGGACGGCGAGCCACACCCGCTCACGACGGCGGGCGTCCGGCGGTCCGTGCTGCGGGGGCGGCGGCCCGGCCCCGGAACCCGCACCCGCACCCGCGTCACCGAAGATCACCGCAGCCCTGGCCCGCATCCACTCCCGTTCAGAAGCGGACGCCGACGCAGACGCAGACACCGAAGCAGCCGACGTAGAAGCAGGTGCGGAAACGCCATCCCGAGCGGACGCGGAAGAAGCGGAGAGGGAAGAGAAGGGAGAGGAGGGGGAGAACGGAGAAGGCGACGAAGCGTTCATACCGACCGACGCTAAGCAGTCCGCGCGGATCTCGCCGAGTGGCCTCATATCCGGTGGATGGCCCCCCAGTTGTGGACAACTTCGTCACCCACAGGGTGCTCCGCCGCCCCGCTCAGCGCGGTGAGACCACGGCCCCCAGCAGCCCCGGTCCCGTATGCGCGCCGATCACCGCGCCGACCTCGCTCACATGCAGCTCATGGAGCCCGGGCACCCGCTCCCGCAGCCGCTGGGCCAGCGCGTCCGCGCGCTCCGCCGCGGCGAGATGGTGGACCGCGATATCGACCTGGCCCTCGCCCGCCCGCTCCGCGGCGATCTCCTCCAGCCGTGCGATGGCCTTGGACGCCGTGCGGACCTTCTCCAGCAGTTCGATCCGGCCGTCGGCCAGTTGCAGGAGCGGCTTGACGGCGAGCGCGGAGCCGAGCAGCGCCTGCGCGGCGCCGATGCGTCCGCCGCGGCGCAGATAGTCGAGGGTGTCGACGTAGAAGTAGGCGGAGGTGCCCGCGGCGCGCTTCTGCGCGGCGGCGACCGCGTCGTCCGCGTCCCCGCCGGCCTCCGCCGTCTCCGCGGCGGCGAGGGCGCAGAAGCCCAGGGCCATCGCGACCATCCCGGTGTCGACGACGTGGACCGGTACCGGGGCGTCCTTGGCCGCGAGGACCGCCGCGTCGTAGGTGCCGGAGAACTCCGACGAGAGGTGGAGCGAGACGATGGCGTCCGCGCCGGCGGCCGCGACCTTGCGGTAGGTCTCCCCGAAGACCGTGGGGCTGGGCCGGGAGGTGGTCACGGGTCGGCGCTTCTGGAGCGCCTCCGCGACGGATCTCGCGGAGATCTCGGTGCCCTCTTCCAGGGCCTGGTCCCCCAGGACGACGGTCAGCGGAACGGCCGTGATGTGGTGGCGTTCGAGAGCCGTCCGCGGCAAATAGGCCGTGGAATCGGTGACGATCGCGACATGGCGGGACATGAATGCGAGGTTATCCGGGGATCCCGACGGCGCACAGTGCGGGCCCCTCCCCAAGATCTTCCAGGCTTCCCCAAGACTCTGCCAAGAGGCCGGCGCCGTCGCCGCTCGTCAGGCCCCCGAGGATCTCATGACGTCGTGCCCTCGGTCCGCGGCGCCTTCTGCCAGGGGTAGGACGGCTGGGTGCGGGGGTCGCGGGTGGTGAGCGCCGGTGGGTCCTCGGACGCCGGGCCCCAGTCGTCGCCGGCCGCGCCCGCCCGTGCGGATCCGCTCGCCGCCGGTCCGCCCTCGGCCCCCTGCGGCTGCCCCGCCGTGCCCCGGCGTCCCCGTACGGGCTCGCGCGGCAGGTCCGCGGTGGCGGTGTCCTCGGCCCGGGTCCAGTGCCGCAGCGCTCCGGATTCGACGTCGATCTGGTCGCTGAGCGAGGCGAGATCGTCGTCCGCGAATTTGCGGGCGCGGTCCCGGACGGCCCAGCGCAGCGATTCCGCGGAGTGCGTGATCCGCTCCGTGCGCGCGCGAAGGTCCGGCAGGCAGGCGGTGATGGTGGCCCGGTCGGGCTCCCGTTCGAGCCGCTTGAGGTCGTCGTCCAGCTCGTGGCCATGGGCGCTCAGCCGCTGGAAGAGGCCGGCCGCCTCGCCGAGGGAGGCGTCGTCCGGCGAGCCGGAGCGGAGCACGTCCTGGGTGGCGCGCATGGAGGTGCGCAGCGAAAGCCGCAGCTGGGCGAGTTCCCCGACGACGCCGGGCTGGGCGAGCTGCCGGGCGCGCAGGCCGGTGTCCTCGACGGTCCTGCGGGCCTGGGCGACGGTGCGGTCCACCCCGCGCTTGGCCGCCTGCACGGCCTTGACCGCGGCGAACACCCCGGCCACGACGAACAGCACGAAGAGCAGCCCGAGGATGGCGACGACGGCTTCCATGGGCTCTCCCCAGACGTTCGGCGGCGCCGGCGGTGCCCGCGCCCTTGTCCCTCCACGGTAAACGGCTCGGGCAGGTCACGGGTTCCGGACGAACCCCCAACCTGCCCGTAGGGGAATACCCCCATATCGCCGCCGCGGGGTGCCCGGGGCGGCCCCGGGCACCCGCCGACCACTACGCCGGGACGATGTTCACCAGCTTCGGCGCCCGGACGATGACCTTCCGGATGCCCGCTCCGTTCAGCGCCGCCACGACGGCCGGCTCCGCCAGGGCCGTGGCCTCCAGGTCCGCGTCGGAGATCGACGGGGCGACCTCCAGGCGGGCCTTGACCTTGCCCTTGATCTGGACGACGCAGGTCACGGTCTCGTCGACGACATACGCCGGGTCGGCCACCGGGAAGCCCGCGTGCACCACCGTGTCGCCGTGGCCCAGCTTGCGCCACAGCTCCTCGGCGATGTGCGGCGCCAGCGGGGCGACCAGCAGCACCAGCTGCTCCGCGACCGTGCGCGGGACGGCGCCGCCCGTCTTGGTCAGGTGGTTGTTCAGCTCGGTCACCTTGGCGATGGCGGTGTTGAAGCGCAGGTTCGCCATGTCCTGGGCGACGCCGTCGATGGCCTTGTGCAGGGCGCGCAGCGTGGCCTCGTCCGGCTCCGCGTCGGCGACGGTGACCTCGCCGGTCGCCTCGTCGACGACATTGCGCCACAGGCGCTGCAGCAGGCGGTACTGGCCCACGACGGCCCGGGTGTCCCACGGCCGCGACACGTCCAGCGGGCCCATCGCCATCTCGTACAGGCGCAGGGTGTCCGCGCCGTACTCGGCACAGATCTCGTCCGGAGTGACGGCGTTCTTCAGGGACTTGCCCATCTTGCCCAGGACGCGGCTGACCTTCTCGCCCTGGTAGTAGTAGCCGCCGTCGCGCTCCTCGACCTCGGTGGCCGGGACGGCGATACCGCGGCTGTCCCGGTAGACGAAGGCCTGGATCATGCCCTGGTTGTACAGCTTGTGGAAGGGCTCGGAGGACGAGACATGGCCCAGGTCATGCAGCACCTTGGACCAGAAACGGGCGTACAGCAGGTGCAGCACGGCGTGCTCCGCGCCGCCCACGTACAGGTCCACGCCGCCGGCCGGCTGGCCCTCACGCGGTCCCATCCAGTACTGCTCGATGTCCGGGGCGACCAGCGCGTCGGCGTTGCGCGGGTCGAGGTAGCGCATCTCGTACCAGCACGAACCCGCCCAGTTGGGCATGGTGTTGGTCTCGCGGCGGTAGCGCTTGATGCCGTTGCCGTCGCCCAGGTCCAGGTCGACGTGGACCCAGTCCTCGTTGCGGGACAGCGGCGTCTCCGGCTGGGTGTCGGCGTCGTCCGGGTCGAAGGTGCGCGGGGAGTAGTCCTCGACCTCGGGCAGCTCCAGCGGCAGCATCGACTCGGGCAGCGCGTGCGCCACGCCGTCCTCGTCGTAGACGATCGGGAAGGGCTCGCCCCAGTAGCGCTGGCGGCTGAACAGCCAGTCGCGCAGCCGGAAGTTGACGGTGCCCTCGCCGATGCCCTCGGCGGCCAGCCAGTCGGTGATCCTCACCTTGGCCTCGGTCACCCCCAGGCCGTCCAGCGAGAGCGCGGCGCTCGACGAGTTGACGATCTTCGCGTCGTACGAGGCGAAGGCGTCGTCCCAGGTCGAGGGGTCGGTGCCACGGTCGTCCGACGGCTCGACGACACAGCGCATCGGCAGCTCGAAGGCGCGGGCGAAGGCGAAGTCACGGCTGTCGTGCGCGGGCACGGCCATGATCGCGCCGGTGCCGTAGCCCATCAGGACGTAGTCGGCGATGAAGACCGGGACCTGCTCGCCGCTGACCGGGTTGGTGGCGAAGACGCCGGTGAAGACGCCGGTCTTGTCCTTGGCCTCGGCCTGCCGCTCGACGTCCGACTTGGCGGCGGCCTGCTTGCGGTACGCCGCGACCGCGTCGGCCGGGGTGGCGTGGCCGCCGGTCCACACGTCGTGGGTGCCCTCGGGCCAGGCGTCGGGGACCAGCGCGCCGGTGCCGGTGCCGTTCTCGGCGCCGGCGATCAGCGGGTGCTCGGGCGCCAGCACCATGTACGTGGCGCCGAACAGGGTGTCCTGGCGGGTGGTGAAGACGGTGATCTTCTCGTCGCCCGCCGGGAAGTCGACCCGGGCGCCCTCGGAGCGGCCGATCCAGTTGCGCTGCTGCAGCTTGATGGCCTCCGGCCAGTCCAGCGCGTCCAGGTCGTTCAGCAGGCGGTCCGCGTAGGCGGTGATGCGCATGTTCCACTGGCGCAGCTTGGCCTTGAAGACGGGGTAGTTGCCGCGCTCGGAGCGGCCGTCGGCGGTGACCTCCTCGTTGGCCAGCACCGTGCCCAGTCCGGGGCACCAGTTGACCGGCGCGTCCGAGGCGTACGCCAGGCGGTACTCGCCCAGGACGTTGGCCCGCTCGATGGGGCTCAGCTCGCCCCAGGCCCGGCCGTCAGGGGTGGTGCGGGTCCCGGCCTCGAACTGGGCGACCAGGGTGTCGACCGGACGGGCCGCGTCCGCCTCCGGGTCGTACCAGGAGTTGAAGATCTGCAGGAAGATCCACTGGGTCCACTTGTAGTACGCCGGGTCGATCGTCTCGACCGAACGGCGCGGGTCGTGGCCCAGGCCCAGGCGGCGCAGCTGGCGCCGCATGTTGACGATGTTGGCCTCGGTGGAGACCCGCGGGTGGGTGCCGGTCTGCACCGCGTACTGCTCGGCGGGCAGGCCGAAGGCGTCGAAGCCCAGGGTGTGCAGGACGTTGTGGCCCGTCATCCGCTGGTGGCGGGCGTAGACGTCGGTGGCGATGAACCCCAGGGGGTGGCCGACGTGCAGGCCCGCGCCCGAGGGGTAGGGGAACATGTCCATGATGAACTTCTTGGGGCGTGCCGCCACCTCGGCGTCGCCGGCCAGCTCACCGCTGGGGTTCGGGGCCTCGTAGGTCCCGTTCTCCTCCCAGAAGGCCTGCCAGCGTGCCTCGATGTCGGCGGCCAGCGCGGCCGTATAGCGGTGCGGCGCTGCCACCTCGGCAGCGGTGGTCGTCTCGCTCATCGTCCTCAAAGCTCCATCGATCGTCTCTGCCTGCGGAAACGCGCCAGATCCCGGGCGCGCCGGAAACAAAAAGACCCCTCGCACAGGAGGGGACGCCGCGCCGATGCCGACAGGATCTGTGATCCTTCGGTACTGATCAGCGCGGCCCGCTAAGCAGAAGGCGTACGGCACGCATGGCGTCAGGGTACCGCAGGGCGTACGGGGCCCGCGCTGAGGATGACCCCAGCGCGGGCCCCGCCCCCGATACCCCGTACTCCTACCGCCGCGTCACGGGTGCACGGGCGGTGCGGGGAGGCGGGCGCCGCGTCCCTGCGTCAGGGGCGGTAGGAGCTCACGTAGCCGGCGCCGGGCGAGCCCACGCCGGTGACGTCGTCGTAGCCGACGCCCGCGTGCAGCGAGCTGTCCTTGCCCAGGCTGCGCAGCGAGGTCGTGGTGCCCTTGCCGGCGTCCACGCCGTTGACGTAGTCGACGCGGACGACGGCCAGGTCACGGCCGGCGCCCAGCGGGTGGTCGGTCACGTCGTGGTACGCGGGGGTGCCGTAGCGCTGGTAGATGCCGGGGTTGGCGAAGCCGATGGCGACGCCGTGCCGGGCCTGCTGGGCCAGCGCCTGGACTCCGGCGATCACCGGGGCGGCCAGCGAGGTACCGCCGATGCGGTACTCGTCGTAGCCGAGCTTTCCGCTCGGCAGCGTCTGGGTCTGGCCGACCAGGAAGCCGGTGTTGGGGTCGGCGACCGCGGCGATGTCCGGGACGGTGCGCATCGCGCCGCCGCCGTTCACCTTCGCGAGCCCGTCCGGGACGACTCCGCGCTGGTAGAAGGGCTGCGCCACGGTCGTGCTGGTGCCGCCGCCGGCGCCGCCGCTGAAGGCGCCCGGGAACCCGGTCCAGTCGTTGCCGTCCTTGGACAGCAGCGCCTTCTGGGTGCCCCAGCCGGTCTCCCACTGGTAGGCGTCGTGCTTGCCGATGGCCAGGGAGGTGCCGCCGACCGCGGTCACCCAGGGGGAGTTCGCCGGGCTGTCGACCTGCTTGGTGCCCGTCTTGGCGACCTCGTCGCCGTCGTCACCGGAGGAGAAGTAGAAGCCGATGCCCTGCACCGCGCCCTGCTGGAAGAGCTGGTCGTAGGCGGCCGCCGAATCCGGGGTCTCGTTCGCCTCCAGGTCGCCCCAGGAGTTGGAGACCATGTCGGCGAGGTGCCCGTCGACGACCTTGCCGAGCGAGTCGATCAGGTCGTCGTCCATGCAGGAGGCGCCGCCGACGTAGACGATGTCGGCGTCGGGAGCGACCGCGTGGACGGCCTCGACGTCGAGGGTCTCCTCGCCGTACCAGCCGGCCGCGCCGCACTCGTCGATGTGCGTGTAGTCCGCGGGCAGCACCTGGGACAGCTGGCCGTGGCGGTAGCGGGGGTCCCCGTTGCGGCCGGCGTAGGTGTCCGCGTCCTTGGCGATGCTCGGCGAGGCGTAGGCGTCGGTGATCGCGACGGTGACGCCCTTGCCGGTCCACTTCTTCGCGCCGTAGGCGGCACGCAGCTGCTTGCCGGTGTAGCCCTTGATCGCGTACGGCGCCTTGTTCCCGTAGGCGGACGGCAGCTTCTTGTCCGTCTTGGAGCCGTAGTACGAGGAGAACGGGCCGGCGTTGCGGAACACGCCCTCCGGCGGCGGCAGTTCGCTGGAGTGGTGCGTGGCCATCCGCGGCGCGTTGTCCAGACCCGTGACGGTCAGGACCGCGTCGGACAGCGCGGCGGGCGCGGAGGCCGTGGTCGACGGCGCGTGGTACGTGTGCCCGCTCTTGCGGTAGTTGTGCAGGTCGGTGGCGAAGGCGCGCTCGGCCGCGCCGGCCTCGCCCTTGACCGTCAGATAGCGCTGGGTGCTGCCGGTGACCGCCAGGCCGGACTTCTTCAGCCAGTCGGTCACCTTGGCTATCTGGTCGTGCGTGGCACCGAAGCGGGCGCGCACCTGGGCGGGGCTCAGGTACTTCCCGTACGCGGCGGAGTGCGGGTCGGACACGGCCCTCGCGTAGTCGGCGAGGCCCTTGGCGTCGCGGCCGGCCAGGTAGACGCGGGCGGTGACGTCCGTGGACGCGGACGTGGCGCCCTGGTCGGCCCGCGCGGTGGCCCACAGCGGCTTGGTGCCCTGCAGTGCGTGCCGGCCCCCGTCGTGGCTCGCGGCGTCGGCGGCCGGCGCCCCCAGCGCGAGCGCGCCGGCGACCAGCGGCAGCGTCGCTGCCCAGGCCAGGCCGGCGCGGGCACGCAGTGATCTGGTGCGGCTTGATCTCATGTAACCCCCTGCTGTGGCAATGCGGTGCGCTGCGGGGTGCCGCGCTGCGCCGGGGCGCCAGGTGCGCGGCACCGCACGAGCGATGAATGCGTCGGATGTGACGCTCACGCGATTCGCCACTCTTTCGGTGAACCGTTCATGTCAGGGGCATGCGATCACCAAGAAGAGACCAAGGAACGGCAAGGGCTGGTCAGGAATGAGCACAGAGCGAACGACCAACTCGTCATAACGGACGTTTGGTTGACCGGATGTGCACGCAACCCCGGGAGCACGACGGCCGGGTGGGCCCCCGGGACGTCAGGGACAGGCCCGCGCGCCGCAGCGGGGGCCACACCACGAGCGGGTCACACGACGAAGCAGGCCATCCGCATCGGATGACCTGCTTCGCTCTCTGTGGAGCTAAGGAGAATTGAACTCCTGACCTCCTGCATGCCATGCAGGCGCTCTACCAACTGAGCTATAGCCCCGTATTCTGTTCCCGCCCGGTTCCCCGCTGCGGCATCGCCTACATTACACGGACCTCCCCGCCTTCTGCCAAATCGTTCCGGCCGGGGCCCCGGGGGCGGCACGCGGTACTCTCGGCAGGCAGTGTCCGATTCGTCCTGGGGGGCCGTACGCCGTGACCGCGCTGGAGCTGCAACAGCCCACCGACCCCGCCGGCGCACCCCCGGGCACGGGCCTCACGGGCCTCCTCCGCAGGCGCCCGACCCTCCTGGCGGCCCTCGCCTGCCTGGCCTCCTTCACCGCCTTCTGGACGGCGCAGCGCCTGGCGCACGTGACGATGATCGACCTCATGGTCTACCGCGCCGAGGGCCTCACCGTCCGCGCCGGCGGGTCCCTCTACGACATGGTGGCGACCTCGGCGCATCTGCCCAACACCTACCCGCCCTTCGCCGCGCTGCTGTTCACCCCGCTCACCCTCCTGGACGTCCCGGCGATGCGGACCCTTGCCACCGCCGGCAACCTCCTGCTGCTCGTCGCCGTCGTCCACCTCTCACTGCGGCTCGCCGGCCGCCCCCGGCGGCTGCCCCGGCCCGCCGCCGCGCTCGCGCTCTCCGCCGTCCTGGTGTGGTGCGAGCCGGTGTGGACGACGCTGCGCTACGGCCAGATCAACCTCCTGCTCACGGCGCTGGTGCTGTGGGACCTGACCCGCAGGGACGGCCACCGGCTCGCGGGTGTCGGCATCGGTCTCGCGGCCGGGCTCAAGCTCACCCCGGCGCTGTTCGCGGTGTTCCTCGCGCTGGCCGGCGCGGTCCGGGCCGGGCGGCTGCTCCGCTCCGGCGCGGGGCCGCGCGCCGCCTGGAACCCCTGGCTGCGGCAGGCCGCCGTCGCCACCGCCACCTTCCTGGCCACGGTGCTGCTCTCCGCGCTCGTGCTGCCGCGCGACGCGCACCGCTTCTGGACCGGGGTCGTCTTCGCCGCCGACCGGGTCGGCGAGGTGGAGATCACCGCCAACCAGTCGCTGCGCGGCGTCCTCGCCCGGCTGCTGCACACCCACGATCCCGGCGCCGCCTGGGCCGTGGCCGCCGGTCTGACCGCGGCGGCGGGCCTGGCACTGGCGGTCGCGGCGCTGCTGCGCGGGGAGCGCGCCTGGGCGACCGTGGCCTGCGCCGCGACCGCCCTCCTGATCAGCCCGATCTCCTGGTCGCACCACTGGGTCTGGTGCGTGCCGATGCTGGTGCTGGTCGGCTCCGAGGCGCTGCGCCGGACCGGCGCCGCGGCCCGCCGCCGGTGGGCGGTGACGGCCGCACTGGGCCTGCTGTTCTGCTCGTTCGCGCTGTGGTGGGTGCCGCACCACTGGCACCACCACAAGGAACTGCACCAGAACGGCGGCCAGATGCTGCTCTCCGCCGTCTATCCGCTCGCCGGACTGGCCGTTCTGGCGCTGACCGCACTCCGGCTGCGGCGGACGCCGGGATCAGCTCTGCACGAGGCGACGGACACCGGACCGGCCGTCCTGACCGGCAAGGGCGGGCAGCCGCCGACACCCTGATGCGGCGTCAACACGACTGCGGGCCGGGCGCGGACGGCTCCGCTCAGGCCGTGGCGAAGGAGTAGAAACGCTTCAGCGTGCAGTGCTCGTCGAGCAGCCGCCCGTAGATAGGCTCCCCGTCGAGCTCCCGGTAGGTCTCGATCGGGTCGCCTTTTATGACCAGGGCGCGGGCGCATTCCTCGCACCAGTACTGGTAGTCGGCGTTGACGGGTTCCATGTCGCGGACGATCGGCGTACCGCTGCCGCACCAGTCACATTTCCTGCTGTGGGCGCCCATCCATCAGCTCCAACTGTGGCCGCAGGCCGTACAAACGAAGGAAATGCCGCCGTTGTCGCCCAGCACCTGCGCGACATGGGAGGAACCGCACGAGGGGCACTGCAGCGCGATGCCGTCGCGGTCGCGGCAGGGGGAGTCGGGCCCGTCAACGGGGCAGGTGAAGCGGAGTGCGTATTCCGGCAGCCAGTCGTACCCCTGCGCCTCGGCGACTTCGAGCAGGTCGTTGACCTCCTCGAGGATGCTCGTGGGCATCGCGATCTCTCCTCCCCTGCCGGCGCCGTCCGATTCTGCCATGGACCGCCGACCGGGTCAGGCCCGTCTTTTGCGCCACGGGGCCCGTCCGCCGGCCGCACCGCAAGGGAGAGCGGGCCCGCCTACCTGGCCGGATAACGCAGAGATCCCGCCTCCGGTCGGAGGCGGGATCATCCGGGCTGTGGAGCTAAGGAGAATTGAACTCCTGACCTCCTGCATGCCATGCAGGCGCTCTACCAACTGAGCTATAGCCCCGGGTCTTGTTCCGCTCCCCCGGGTTTCCCCCGGCGGCGCCGCGAACAAGAAGAACTTTAGCCTGCGACCTGCCCAGATGTGAAATCCGGGTCGGCCGGGGCGGCTCGCGGCCCTCAGTCGTCGTCGCCGAGCACCGGCTCCGGCAGGGTGCCGGCGTTGTGCTCCAGCAGACGCCAGCCGCGCGCGCCCTCGCCCAGCACGGACCAGCAGCAGTTCGACAGTCCGCCCAGGCCCTCCCAGTGGTGGGCCTCCAGGCCGAGCAGGCGCCCGATGGTGGTGCGGATGGTGCCGCCGTGGCTGACGACGACCAGGGTGCCGTTGTCGGGCAGCTTGTCGGCGTGGTTGAGCACGACGGGCGCGGCCCGGTCGGCGACCTCGGTCTCCAGTTCGCCCCCGCCTCGCCGGACCGGCTCACCGCGCTTCCAGGCGGTGTACTGCTCGCCGTGGCGCGCGAGGATCTCCTCGTGCGTCAGACCCTGCCAGGAGCCCGCATAGGTCTCGCGCAGGGCCGCGTCATGGGTCACCTCCAGCCGGGTCAGCGCGGCCAGCTCACCGGCCGTCGCGGAGGCCCGCTGAAGGTCGGAGGCGACGATGGTGTCCGGCTTCAGGGCGGCGAGCAGCCGGGCGGCGCGGCGCGCCTGGCCCAGGCCCTCCTCCGTCAGCGCGATGTCCGTCGACCCCTGGAAGCGGCGCTCCAGATTCCAGGCCGTCTGGCCGTGGCGCCACAGGACGATGCGGCGGCCCCGGCCGCCCTTCGTGCCGTTCAGAGCAGCTCTCCGTCCTGGTCACCCGCCGTGGCCTCGGCGTGCGCCGCGGCCTTGCCCCGGGTGGCCGTGGCCTCCTCGGGGAGGTCGATCTCGGGGCAGTCCTTCCACAGGCGCTCGAGCGCGTAGAAGACGCGCTCCTCGCTGTGCTGGACGTGCACCACGATGTCGACGTAGTCGAGCAGGACCCAGCGGGCCTCGCGGTCGCCCTCGCGGCGGACCGGCTTGGCGCCGAGGTCCTTGTTGAGCCGCTCCTCGATCTCGTCGACGATCGACTTGACCTGGCGGTCGCTGGGCGCCGAGGCCAGCAGGAAGGCGTCGGTGATCGAGAGGACGTCGCTGACGTCGTACGCGATGATGTCGTGCGCAAGCTTGTCGGCCGCGGCCTGGGCTGCGGCGTTGATGAGCTCGATGGAGCGGTCCGTGGCGGTCACAAGCGGCTTTCGGTTCGAAGGCGGCCTTCTCCGGCCGGGCCGGGCGGCGGAGCCGCTGCTGAGCGCGGCGCGCGCCCGGGCCGATGGGTGGCCGGGTCGGCGGTCAGGTACCCCACAAGGGTCTCACGGACCACCGACACTCCCGGCCGGGATTCCGGGCCCGCCGCCCGCACGGGCGTCCGTGCTGGTCAGCGCGGGGACGGGGCGGCCCGGTGCCGCTGCCGGGCGGGCGGCGGCACCTGGCGGGCGCGCCCCGTCCGTCAGCCCTTGTAGTCCCGCCCGAGGACCACGGCGAGGTCGGCGTTCGAGGCGGCCTTGCCCTGCCGGACCGCGCTCGCGGGCAGGCCCAGCGTCTTGGCGACCTCCGCGGCCCTGGCCTTCTGGCCGGCGTCCGCGTAGGTGACCCGGGAGGCGGCCAGGGCCGCGCGGGAGGTGCCGTCGTCGACGAAGCTGTAGCCGCCGTTGACCAGCGCGACCTGCGCCTTGCCGGTGGCGGCCCGGGTGCCGGTGGCGTTGCGGACCGCGACCCGGGCGGTGCTGTCGGGCGCGGTCTTCTTGACCGTGCCGCCGAGCACGTCCTTGACCACCGTCGACGCCGTGGTCGGGCTGAGCGTGCCGTCGGCCTGCACGGGCAGCAGGGTCGTGCCGTAGGCGCCGGTCTTCGCCAGCTCCGCCCGCTGCGCCAGCGAGCTGCCCAGCTGGCCCTCGGTGAGCGGCGGGTCGAGCACCTGGAGCAGCGACTTCACGGTGGCGGTGGCGCCGTCGGCGTCGCTGGAGACCTTCTTCAGGGTCGCCTGCATGACCTGGCCGAAACGCTGGAGCTGCCGGGTCTGGGGCTCGCCCGGCGCCTGGTAGGTGGCGTAGGCGACCGCCGCCTGGCCGTTGAGGTCCTGGGCGCTGCCCTGTTTGACGACCGGCGAGGCGCCCTTCTTGGCGCCGGGCACGGTCGCGTCGGTGTCGAGCGTGATCCCGCCGACCGTCTCGACGAGGTTCTCCAGATACGGGGTGTCCAGCCGCCAGCTGGCCTTGAGGTCGGCGCCCAGCAGGCTGTTGAGGGAGTCCCGGGTCGGGTCGGTGCCCTCGTCCTTGACGGACTTGCCGAGCGTGGTGGTGGTGCCGTCGTCCTTGGAGACGACGAGGCTGTTGGGCAGGAGGACGGTGGTGCCCTTGTGGGTGGTCTCGTTGTCCACCAGCAGCGCCGTCGAACTGTTCCCGCTCTTGGTGTCCCGCAGATGCACGACCAGGACGTCGCGCTTCTGGCCGGCGGCCGCGGCCGCCGCACCGGCGCCCGGACCGTTCAGTCCCGGCAGCTTGCCCGCCCACCACAGATAGCCCACGCCGCCGGCCACCAGCAGGGCCAGGACCACGGACAGCGCGACGATCCGGCTGCGGCCGCGCCGCTTGGCCTCCTCGCGCCGCTCGGTGCGGCTCTCGGTGAACTTCAGCCAGTCGATGACGTCTTCGGAGTCCTCGTCCGGCTCCTCGATGAAGGCGAACTGCTCGTCCTGGTACTCCGGGTGTTCCGGCCCGTCCCCGGATCCCGGCGCGGCGGCCGGCTCCACGGTCTCCTCCGACGGGGCACGGCGCTGCGCCGGCGGCCGGTGCGGCCCGTCCTGGCGCGGTGCGGCGGGCTCGCCGTGGTGCGGCTGCTCCGCGTACGAGGCCTGCTCGTAGGGGGACTGCCGGTCCTGCTGCGGGGCCCACTCCTGGGGGTGCGCGGGCTGCTGGGGCACGGCGTAGGGGTCGTAGTGCTGCGGGGCGCCGGGCTGCGCCTGCACCTGCCCGCCGCCGTAGGGGTCGTAGCCGTACGCGGTCTGCCCCTGGTAGGCCTGCGCGCCCTGGTGGCCGGGCTGCGCCGGTGCCCCGCCGTAGGGGTCGTAGCCCTCGTGGGCGGGCGGGGCGGCCGGCTGGCCGTACGCGTCGTAGTGCTGGGCGTGCTGGGCGTGCTGGCCTTGCTCGTATGCCGCCGCGTCGGGGTACACCGGCTGCCCGTAGGCGTCGTAGGTGTAGCCCTGCTGCCCTTGCCGCCCCTGGGCGTACGGGTCGTGGGCGTACGGGTCCTGCGGCCCGTAAGGATCCTGTCGGTCGCTCACCGGTGCCCCTTTCCGTCAAGCCCCGTCAGCGGTCGTCGCGGTACAGCTGTTTTTTGTCGATGTAGCGCACCACACCGTCCGGCACCAGGTACCAGACCGGATCCCCCTGGGCCACGCGCGCCCGGCAGTCGGTCGAGGAGATGGCCAGTGCCGGCACCTCGACCAGGGACACCGCCCCCTCGGGCAGCCCGGGGTCCGCGAGGACATGGCCGGGCCTGGTCACCCCGATGAAGTGGGCGAGTGACACCAGCTCCGCCGCATCGTGCCAGGTCAGGATCTGGCTCAGGGCGTCGGCGCCGGTGATGAAGAACAGATCCGCGTCGCGGTGTTCCGTCCGCAGATCACGCAGCGTGTCTATCGTGTACGTCTTGCCGCCGCGGTCGATGTCGATGCGGCTGACGGAGAACTGCGGGTTCGACGCGGTCGCGATGACCGTCATCAGATACCGGTCCTCGGCCGGGGACACCAGCTTGTGGCTCTTCTGCCACGGCTGCCCCGTCGGGACGAAGATGACCTCGTCGAGGTGGAACTGACTGGCCACCTCGCTGGCGGCGACCAGGTGTCCGTGATGGATCGGGTCGAACGTGCCGCCCATCACTCCGAGTCGCCGCTTCACGGGCCCTGTGTGCTCTCCCATGCGTGCAGACCCTACTGGGCGGCGCGCGATGCCGGGTGCCGGGTGCCGCGGCTCAGCGGTCGCGGTTGAAGCGGGTGGTGATCCAGAGCAGGAGGAGCAGGACAAACAGGGCGCCGCCGCCGGTCACGAAGGGGCTGAGGCTGGCGTGACCGCCCTCGTGTCCGGGGTCGGCGGCCAGGGAGACCAGGGACTGTGCGGTGGAGTGCAGGCTCATCGTCGGCAGGACCAATCCGGGCTGGGGTCGGGCAGAGACTTCCACCACATCGTATGCGGCGTCTCACCGCGGGCACACGGCGACTCCACCCAACACGTCCCGGCGGCCCGGCGGGCCGTCAGTCCCGGCCGTAGCCGCGCAGCAGGAGCCAGGCGAGCAGCACGGCGCCCACGACGCCGACGATGATCACGGTGCGCAGGATCCATCCGGGTCCGCCGTCCCTGGCGGTCTCCTGGGCTGCGGCGAGCAGCACGCTCGGGTACGGCATGACGGTGCGCTCCCTCGGATACCGGCCCGTGTGCGCTATCGGCCGGGCCTGTGCGGTGAACTGGTGCGGTCGCCAGCGTACGCCCGAGCATCCAATCCGCTGTCGGCGGCGTCCTCTAGGCTGAACCACACGCAGTCGAACAGGGGGAGGCCCCAATGACGGAGAGCCCAGACGGCAGCGCCACCGTACCGAGCCGGGACCGGCGGCGTTTCCCCGGCATCTCGTCGCGGTCGTACGAACACCCCGCGGACCGCTCGGCGCTGGTCGCGCTGCGCAAGCTCAGCGGGTTCGACACGGTCTTCAAGACGCTCAGCGGCCTGCTGCCGGAGCGCAGTCTGCGGCTGCTGTTCCTCTCGGACTCGGTCCGGGTCGGCGACCGGCAGTTCACCCACCTCAACGACATGCTGCGGGACGCCTGCTACATCCTGGACCTGGAGAAGGTCCCGCCGATGTACGTCAACCAGGACCCGCAGCCCAACGCCATGTGCATCGGCCTGGACGAGCCGATCATCGTGGTGACGACGGGCCTGGTCGAGCTGCTCGACGAGGAGGAGATGCGGGCGGTCATCGGCCACGAGGTCGGCCACGCGCTGTCCGGGCACGCCGTCTACCGCACGATCCTGCTGTTCCTGACCAACCTCGCCACGAAGGTCGCGTGGATCCCGCTGGGCAACGTCGCGATCATGGCGATCGTCGCCGCGCTGCGCGAGTGGTTCCGCAAGTCGGAGCTGTCGGCGGACCGCGCCGGGCTGCTCGTCGGGCAGGACCTCCAGGCCTCGATGCGCGGGCTGATGAAGCTGGCCGGCGGCAACCACCTGCACGAGATGAACGTCGACGCCTTCCTCGAGCAGGCGGACGAGTACGAGTCCGGCGGCGATCTGCGCGACTCCGTGCTGAAGATCCTCAACCTGCTGCCGCGCAGCCACCCGTTCACCACCGTGCGGGCGGCCGAGCTGAAGAAGTGGGCCGCCAGCCGCGACCACCAGCGGATCATGGACGGCCACTACCCGCGCCGGGACGAGGACGGGGACACCTCCGTCTCCGACTCCTTCCGGGACTCCGCGGCCCACTACGCCGACTCGGTGCGCAACAGCAAGGACCCGCTGATGGGCCTGGTGCGCGACATCGCGGGCGGCGCGGGCGACTTGGGCGGCAAGCTGCGCGACACGGTCTTCCGGGGCGGCCCGCGTCCCGGCGGCACCAACGGCAGCGGCGGGGCCGAGGGGCGCGACGACGCCTAGGCCGCGTCGTGCGGCCCACCCGCCCTAACGGATCGGATGGCTCGGCCTGGGCTGCGCGGCGGGCGCCAGCTCGCCGCAGAGCGAGGGGTTGACCCGGTTCCTGGCGAAGGGGTCGGTGCCCGTGGGCCGGTCGTCGCCGGCGTGCTGGCCCGCGAACAGCGGGTGCAGCGCGTCGGCCGGCTGCGAGGAGCAGGCCAGCGGCCCGGCCTGCAGGCTGCTCTGCAGCACCTCCAGGCGGTGGTCGTTGAGGTTCTCGCGGCTCAGCCGGAAGTGCACCTCGCGCCGCACGGTCACCAGCGAGGCCGCGCCCGGGGTGGCCTTGCCCACGCCCTGGCCCGGGGCGGAGTGCTGCACGCCGGGGGCGGGCCGTACGGCGTAGACGAAGGTGTAGTCGGCGGTGACATCGAGGGCGTCCGGGCTGAGTTCGGAGGCGCTCAGGGTGCCGTCGACCCGGACGTCGGGGTCGGCGAGCCGGGTCTGCTTCGGGTCGAAGCGGACCAGCCAACCGGTCGCCGCGTTCCGGCCGTTGTCGTCGGGGTGCGCCATGCTGCGGTCGAACTGGTCGAGTTGGCCGGTGTCGAGCAGCAGCCGCACGGGCCGCACGGAGCCGCCGGTGAGGGTGACCGGGTCCAGCGAGGAGCGGACGAGGTAGTCCTTGGCGACGGTCAGGGCGGAGACGACCTGGCCGCCGGAGAAGTGCTCGGTGCGGGTGACCGCGGGCAGGTTCACCCCGGCCGCGCCGATCCGGTAGTTCGCCGCGGGGCTGTGCGCGAAGAGGTCGCCCGGCTTCGCGCCCGGGACGGTCCCCCGGGGCACCAGCGGCACGACCGTGGAGCGCAGTGGCTGCGCCCGGAGCGTCTCCGGATTCTTGTAGGGGTGCCGGATGCCCATGTAAACGGCGGTGCCGAAGGCGAGCACGATCAGCATGACCAGCAGGACCGCCTGCCGGGAGCCGCCGAGCCGCCGCCAGACGTGCCGCGTTTTGACGGCCGGCGCATGGTGTTCACCGAGCCGCTCGTCCGCGGAGAATTCCTGCAGTCGCGCAGCACGAACAAACGATTCGTCGAAGACGACGGATCGGTATTCGTCCTCACCACCACCCGGGGCGCCGTTGGGCGTCCCTTCGGGAGGGTCACCAGGCCCGGTCATACAACAAGGGTAGGTCTGACGGGGCGAACGTAAACGCGGGGGCGCCGCGCAACTTCACCGGAGGATTCCCGTTTCAGGTGTCCGTTTTGCGGGCACCGCGCACGGCGTTCAGTGCGTACCGGGCGTCGCCGGGTACGACGGGCGCAGGGAGTCGGCCGAGGGCAGCGACGGCAGGCCCGGACGGGCCGTGGGGACGCCGTCCCTGCCCGCCGTGGGGGCGTCCACCCCGCTGCTGGAGGCCGGCGCCGGTGCGGGGCTCTGGGTGCGCCCGGAGGAGCCGCGGTAGACGGCGCTGAAGGCCAGGGCGACCAGCCCGATGCCCATGACCACGGCCAGCACCCAGGCCACCGGCCGGTGCCAGCGGGTGCTGCGGTAGGGGCGCAGGGCGCCGCCGTAGGGGCCGTACGGGCCGTAGGGCGGGTAGTCGCCGTACTCCCCGTCGTCCTCGTACTCTCCGTAGTCGACGAATCCCTCGTGGTCGCCGGCGCCGCGGGCCCGGCGGCCGCGGAAGGCGGGTTCGTCCCCGTCGTCGCCCTCGGGGCCGTAGCCGGGGCCGGAGCGGGCCGCCTCGGCCTCGGCGCGCGCCTCGGCGGCGGCCAGCATCCGCTCGACCGCCGAGGGCTCATGAATCTGTGCGGACCGGACGAATTCCTCGTCGAAGACCACGGAGGCGAATTCTTCGTCCGCATTTCCGTGGCTCCCGTGGTGGTGCTCGTCGGGCTCTTCACCGTCCGGGAACGGCTTGCCCCCCACGTCGTCCGGCACCCGTCCAGGTTAGCCCCGGCGGCTCATTTTGGGCAGGGAGAACGGGGAATCCGGGGGACCCTTCAGCGGGTGTGGCCGTCGCCCGTGACGATGTACTTCGTCGAGGTCAGCTCCGGCAGCCCCATGGGCCCGCGGGCGTGCAGCTTCTGGGTGGAAATGCCGATCTCCGCACCGAAGCCGAATTGGCCGCCGTCGGTGAAACGGGTCGAGGCATTCACCGCGACGGTGGTGGAATCGACCAACTGGGTGAACCTGCGGGCCGCGGCCTGCGAGGTGGTGACGATGGCCTCGGTGTGGCCGGAGGTCCAGCGCCGGATGTGCGCCACCGCCGCCTCCAGGTCGGGCACCACGGCGGCCGCGATGTCGTACGAGAGGTACTCCGTGGCCCAGTCCTCGTCGGTGGCGGGGGCGACCAGCCCGGGGCCCGCCTGCTGCCAGGCGGCGTCGCCGTGCACGATCACGCCGGCCTGGGTCAGCGCCTCCAGGGCGCGCGGCAGGAACTTCTCGGCGATCCCGGCGTGCACCAGCACCGTCTCTGCGGCGTTGCAGACGCTGGGGCGCTGGGCCTTGGAATTGACCAGGATGTCGACGGCCATGTCCAGGTCGGCGGCCTCGTCGACGTAGACGTGGCAGTTGCCGGTGCCGGTCTCGATCACCGGGACCGTGGACTCCTCGACGACCGTGCGGATCAGGGACGCGCCGCCGCGCGGGATCAGCACGTCCACCAGGCCGCGGGCGCGCATCAGCTCGCCCACCGACTCGCGGCTGCGGCCGGGCACAAGCTGCACCGCGTCGGCCGGCAGCCCGGCGCTCTGCACGGCGTCGCGCAGCACGTCCACCAGGGCGCTGTTGGAGGCGTACGCCGAGGCCGAGCCGCGCAGCAGCACGGCGTTGCCGGACTTCAGGCACAGCGCCGCGGCGTCCACCGTCACATTGGGCCGGGCCTCGTAGATGATCCCGATCACACCGAGCGGGACCCGCACCTGCCGCAGATCGAGGCCGTTGGGCAGGGTCGAGCCGCGCACCACCTCGCCGACCGGGTCGGGCAGCGCCACGACCTGGCGGACGTCCGCGGCGATGGCCGCGATCCGCTCGGGGGTGAGGGTGAGGCGGTCGACGACGGACTCGGCGGTGCCGGCCTCCCGCGCCGCGGCGACGTCCTCGGCGTTGGCGGCGACGATCGCGCCGGTCCGCTCCACCAAGGCGTCGGCGATGGCGAGCAGCGCGGCGTCGCGGGCCGTCCGCGGCAGCGGCGCCAGGACGGCGGCCGCCTCCCGCGCCCGGCGGGCGGTCTCGAGGACGGGTGTGGACTGCGGTGCGCTGCTGGTCATGGCGGCAGCCTAGCCGGGCGGCAGGCCGGGATTCACGCCGCATCTCACAGCGCGGGACGGGGCCGCCCGCCGGTCAGAACGGATGGACGCCGACCGGTGAGGCCGGCGGCGGTCCGTAGCCCTCGGCGATGCGCTGGTGGTAGGTCTCGCGGTCGATGACCTCCAGCCCGACGATCTCCCACGGCGGCAGCTTGGCCGTGGCGCGGTGCTCGCCCCACAGCCGCAGCGCGACCGCCGCGGCGTCGTGCAGGTCCCGCGCCTCCTCCCAGTAGCGGATCTCGGCGTGGTCGTTGGCGTAGCGGCTGGTCAGCAGGAAGGGATGGTCGTGGGCGAGCTGCTCCAGCGCCCGCCGGACCTCCTTCAGCGGGGACTCGGCGCCCGAGACGCTGAGGGTGATGTGCCACAGCCGGGACGCCTCGCGGCGCTCGCCCCCGGCCGGGTACGGCGCCGTCCCGCCGCGCTCGGCGCACCGCTCGTCCGGCCGGCCGGCGTCCTCGCCGGTGCCGACGCTGGTCAGGGTCCGCTCCGCCGTTCCTCGGGGCAGCGCCCCTGGGCGCCCTCGTCTCACCGGCGGCCTCCTGTGATGCGAATCGCTCCGCCCCTGGGGTGCGGATCCGTCGTACGTCGGCGTGTGCGCGGGTGCGCTGCGGACGCCGCTCCCCCGGGCGCCCGTGCAACAAAGTTGACCAGCCCGTGGCCCGTCGCGGGGGCGTTTTTGCGAAGGTCTCCGTGGAAAGGCTGGTCTGCACACGCACCGGTGACGGTGTTCGAGGTCCGCGGCGGCCATCCGCCGGGGAGCCGTCTCAGCGGCGCAGCAGCACCAGATCGTCGCGGTGGACGACCTCCCGCTCGTAGGCCGGGCCCAGCTCGCGGGCCAGATCGCGGGTCGAACGCCCCATCAATCGGGGGATTTCCCGGGCATCGAAATTGACGAGGCCGCGGGCGACCGCCTGTCCCTCGCCGTCCCGCAGCTCGACCGGGTCGCCGGCCGTGAACTCCCCCTCGACGGAGGCGATTCCGGCCGGAAGCAGCGAGGAGCCCCGTTCGACGACGGCCCGCACGGCCCCGTCGTCGAGCACCAGGGCGCCGCGCGGCGTGGAGGCGTGCGCCAGCCACAGCAGCCGGTCGGCGGAGCGGCGGCCGGTGCGCAGGAAGTGGGTGCCGGTCAGCCCGCCGGCCAGGGCGTCCGCGGCGTGCACGGCGGAGGTCAGGACGACCGGGATGCCGGCCGCGGCCGCGATCCGGGCCGCCTCGACCTTGGTGACCATGCCGCCCGTGCCGACGCCGGCCCGGCCCGCGCTGCCGATGGAGATGCCCTCCAGGTCGCCGGGCCCGCGCACCTCGGCTATCCGGGAGGTGCCGGGGGTGGCCGGATCGCCGTCGTAGAGGCCGTCGACGTCGGAGAGCAGGATCAGCAGGTCGGCGCGGACGAGATGGGCGACCAGGGCCGCCAGCCGGTCGTTGTCGCCGAAGCGGATCTCGTCGGTGGCGACGGTGTCGTTCTCGTTCACGATCGGGACGGCGCCCATGGCCAGCAGCTGGTCGAGGGTCCGGTAGGCGTTGCGGTAGTGCGCCCGGCGGCTGGTGTCGTCGGAGGTCAGCAGGACCTGGCCGACCCGGCGACCGTAGCGGGCGAAGGAAGCGGTGTAGCGGGCGACCAGCAGGCCCTGGCCGACGCTGGCGGCGGCCTGCTGCCGGGCCAGGTCGCGGGGCCGCCGTTCGAGCCCCAGCGGCGCCAGGCCGGCCGCGATGGCTCCGGAGGAGACCAGCACGATCTCCTTGTCCTGGTGCTTGGCGAGCACATCGACCAGCGCGTCCACGCGGTCGGCGTCCAGCCCTCCGGCTGCCGTGGTCAGCGAGGAGGAGCCGACCTTCACCACGATCCGGCGGGCGTCCTTCACGTCCTGCCTTGCGCCTGCCACCTGCGTAACCCCTGTGCTCGCCGTTCCCACCGCCGTACGGAGCGGAATGCTGCCCGCTCCGCGCCGCGGCCCTACCCGCGCAATCTACGGCAGGGCGGGCGGCCGGCGCGCGGCGATACCGCCTGGCGGACACCGTGCGGGGGCGGCGCGGCCGGGCCGGTGGGCGGCGCGGCGGGGCCGGACGGGCACAATGGAGGCCGGTGTTCCGGTCCTTGTCGCGGGCCGGTTGCCGTGTGTACGGCGTCCTTCCCCCTGACGCGGTTCTCCTTTAGACGGAAGCCGGGCCGGAGGGGTTGCGTTCGATTGGTCCGCTTTCGCGGTGATGAGAGCCACAGCAGATTGTCACCAGGGCCAACGAGGTCATACGGTCGGGTGTCCATCGGTCCCGTTTCGCCGCTCCGGCGGCGTCGCAGCGCGGGACCCGGCCGCCCCGCTCGGCCTCCCCCTGACCTTCGTGCTGCCAGGAGCCCTCCCCCGTGCCTTCCGCCGGAATCGTCCCCCGCCGAGCCGTACAGCTCGCGGCACTCTTCGCGATGATGGTCGCGTTCACCGCGCAGCTCGTCGGCGCGCTGTTGCCCGTCATCCCGCTGTTCATCGCCGCATCCGTGGTCAACCTGGGACTCGACCTGGTCCTCCAGCACAAGCAGCCCGGCCTGC
Source organism: Streptomyces kronopolitis (assembly GCF_014646275.1). Lineage (GTDB taxonomy): Bacteria > Actinomycetota > Actinomycetes > Streptomycetales > Streptomycetaceae > Streptomyces > Streptomyces kronopolitis. Next base: position 7,329 of record NZ_BMND01000053.1, on the reverse strand, counting down.
TCGCGGTGCTCGGCCGGATCAGGTTCGACGTCACCGTGCGCCAGCTGCTGCGCGACATGCTGATACTGGTCGGCCTGCTGCACATCGACGGCATCAACCCGCTGGAGGAGCAGGCGCCGCTCACCATCACCCTGCTCCTCTTCTACGGCACCCACTTCGTGTGCCAGGCGGTGGCGGTGCTGGTCCGCCGGACCCGCAGCATGCCGTTCGTGACCCGCAACATCGACGCGAGCGCGCTGCGGCTCTGCGACGCCCCGCCGCGCATCCTCTCCCGCCAGACGGGCCGGCGCCTGCTGCGCTTCTCGGTGCCCACCACGGCGGGCATGATGCTCACCTCGATCACCACGGACGCGTACTGGGGCGGCGTCGGCCTCGCCGTCTCCCTCGCGCTGTCCGCCGGCGGCACGCTCTACCTGGGCACCTGGCTGCTGCCCAAGAAGCGGGTGGCCACCGAGAAGCAGGCGCTGGAGTGGCTGGACAACTGGCTGGCGGACTACCGGCCGACGGTCGGCATGTACTTCTCCGGCGGCGCCTCCTCCGCCTACCAGGCCAACATGTGGCTGAGCACCCTGGCCTCCCTGGACGGCAACCCGATCATCGTGCTCCGCGAGCGCTTCATGGTGCAGAAGATCGAGGCCACGGACGTGCCGATCGTCTGCATCCCCAAGGTCGCCAACCTGATGCGGCTGGAGCACTCCACGCTCAAGGTGCTGCTGCACCCGGCGAACTCCGGCAAGACCTCGCAGATCCTGCGCATCCCGTCCATCAAGCACGCCTTCACCAACCACGGCGAGAGCGACAAGCTGTCCTCCTGCAACCCCTACGCGAAGGCGTACGACGAGGTGTGGGTCGCGGGCCCGGCGGCGCGTGACCGCTACCAGCTCGCCGACATCGGCGTCGAGGACAAGGACGTCGTCGAGGTCGGCCGCCCCCAACTGGCCCCGATCCAGCCGTACACGGGCGCCCCGGCCGGCCGGATGACCACCGTGCTCTACGCCCCGACCTGGGAGGGCTGGGACGGCAACCCGGGCAACACCTCGGTGATCCTGGCGGGCGAGAACATCGTCCGCGAGCTGCTCGCCGACGAGAAGGTGCGGCTGCTGTACAAGCCGCACCCGATGACCGGTTCGGTCGACCCGCGCGCGGGCGCCGCCAACTCCCGCATCCAGGCGATGATCACGGAGGCGAACGCCGGCCGCGGCGGGGCCCGGCCCGGCGCCGAGGCCGCCGCCGAACTCGCCCGCCGCACCGAGGAGCTGGACGCGCTGACCACCTCCGCGTTCCGCAAGAGCGCGGACGAACTGGAGCGGATGCGGCTCCAGGGCACCCCGGACGAGGGCCGCGCGGCCGCCGTGGACGCGGCCGTCACCGCCTGGGAGGCGGCGTACTGGGCCTCCTTCCCCGAGTGGGAGCACCGCGTCATCACCACCGCCCGCCCCGGCATCTTCAGCTGCTTCAACGAGGCGGACGTGCTGATCAGCGATGTCTCCAGCGTGGTGTCCGACTACCTGACGAGCGAGAAGCCGTACGCGGTCGCCAACACCTCGGGGATGAGCGAGGACGACTTCCGGGCGAACTTCCCGACCGTGCGGGCCGCGACCATCCTCACGCCCGAGGCGAGCGGCGTGGGCGGCCTCCTCGACGCGGTGCGCCACCCGGAGAAGGACACCCTGGCCGCCGAGCGGGCCGAGCTCAAGGAGCACCTGCTGGGCCCGTCGGACCCGCCGTCCTCGGTCCGCTTCAACCAGGCCGCGCTGGACCTGTGCACCAAGGCCGACGAGCGGCGCGTCCGGATGGAGAGCCGGCTGTCCGGCATCCCCGGCCAGCGCTCCCAGGAGGGCGCGAAGGACGCCGGGACGGCCGGGCACGAGACCAGCGGCGCCGCGGAGGACACCACGGCCGCCGTCTGAGCCCACCACGGGCCGCCCGCGGCGGCACCGGACACGGGGAAGGCCCCCGGGAGGAGATCCTCCCGGGGGCCTTCCCCGTTGCTGCTCGCTGTGCCGCGCGCCCGTCAGAAGGGGCGGAAGCGCTCGTACTCCTCGGTGGCCTCGTCCCGCTCCGCGTCGCGGTCGCGGCGGCGCTGCGCGGCCGGCCGGGGCGCCTCCAGGCGGTGGTCCTCGCCACGACGGCCCAGCATCTCCGCACCGGCCGCCATGGTCGGCTCCCAGTCGAAGACGACGGCGTTGTCCTCGGGGCCGATCGCGACCCCGTCCATGGCCCGCGCGCCCGCCTTGAGCAGGGCGTCCTCGACGCCGAGGCGGCTGAGCCGGTCGGCGAGGTAGCCGACGGCCTCGTCGTTGTTGAAGTCGGTCTGGCGCACCCAGCGTTCGGGCTTCTCGCCGCGGACGCGGTAGAAGTGCTCGCCCTCCTCCGTGACCGTGAAGCCCGCGTCGTCGACCGCCTGGGGACGGATGACGATCCGGGTGGCCTCCTGGGCGGGCTTGGCGGCCCGCGCCGTCGCGACGATCTCGGCGAGGGCGAAGGACAGCTCCTTCAGCCCCAGGTGGGCGACGGCCGAGACCTCGAAGACGCGGTAGCCGCGCTCCTCCAGATCGGGCCGGATCATGTCGGCGAGGTCCTTGCCGTCGGGGATGTCGACCTTGTTCAGGACGACCACCCGGGGCCGGTTCTCCAGGCCGCCGTACTGGGCCAGCTCCTCCTCGATGATGTCGAGGTCGGAGACCGGGTCGCGGTCCGACTCCAGGGTCGCGGTGTCCAGGACGTGCACCAGCACCTCGCAGCGCTCCACATGGCGCAGGAACTCCAGGCCCAGGCCCCTGCCCTGGCTGGCGCCGGGGATCAGGCCGGGGACGTCCGCGATGGTGTAGACCGTCGAACCGGCCGTCACCACGCCGAGGTTGGGCACCAGGGTGGTGAACGGGTAGTCGGCGATCTTCGGCTTGGCCGCCGAGAGCACCGAGATCAGCGAGGACTTGCCGGCGCTGGGGTAGCCGACCAGCGCCACATCGGCGACGGTCTTCAGCTCCAGCACGATGTCGCGGCCCTCGCCGGGCTCACCGAGCAGCGCGAAGCCGGGGGCCTTGCGGCGGGCGGAGGCGAGCGCGGCGTTGCCGAGGCCGCCGCGGCCGCCCTGGCCGGCGACGAAGGTGGTGCCCTGGCCGACCATGTCGGCCAGCACCTCGCCGTTGCCGTCGAGCACGACCGTGCCGTCCGGCACCGGCAGGACCAGGTCCTTGCCGTTCTTGCCCTCGCGGTTGTCGCCCGCGCCGGGCTGGCCGTTGGTGGCCTTGCGGTGGGGGTGGTGGTGGTAGTCGAGGAGGGTGGTGACGTCCTGGTCGACGACCAGGATCACATCGCCGCCACGGCCGCCGTTGCCGCCGTCCGGCCCGCCGAGCGGCTTGAACTTCTCACGGTGAACGGAGGCACAGCCGTGGCCTCCGCTACCCGCGGCGACGTGCAGCTCGACGCGGTCCACGAAGGTGGTCATGGTGGGGGTGCCTCCAGAAAACGACGGGTGCGCGGAAACCGCGCCAAGAACTCTGTACTGCGGGGTGCAGCGGTACTGCGGGGTGCTGCGGGGTGTATCCGTATCAACGCGCCAAGGGCGGACCCGCCTTCCCGCTCTCGCGGGAAAAGGCGGTCCGCCCTCGGAGTGCTGCTGTGCGTGGAACGCGTCCGGCCGGAATTACTGGCCGACCGGGACGATGTTCACGACCTTGCGGCCACGGTGGGTGCCGAACTGCACCGCGCCGTCCGCAAGGGCGAACAGGGTGTCGTCGCCGCCGCGGCCGACGCCCGTGCCCGGGTGGAAGTGCGTGCCACGCTGGCGGACCAGGATCTCACCGGCGAGGACAGCCTGACCGCCGAAGCGCTTCACGCCGAGCCGCTGAGCATTGGAATCGCGACCGTTCCGAGTGGACGATGCGCCCTTCTTGTGTGCCATGTCTCCTCAGTCCCTTACTTCGCCGGAGCGTCGATGCCGGTGATCTTCAGCGCCGTGTGGAGCTGGCGGTGGCCGATCCGCTTCTTGTAACCGGTCTTGTTCTTGTACTTCTGGATCCGGATCTTGTCGCCCTTGTGGTGGTCGACGACCTCGCCCTGGACCTTCACGCCGGCCAGGACCCACGGGTCGCTGGTGACCGAGTCGCCGTCGACAACCAGCAGCGTCGAGAGCTCGACGGTGTCGCCGACCTTGCTGGTGGAAATGCGGTCAACCTCGATGACGTCGCCGACAGAAACCTTCTGCTGGCGTCCGCCGGTGCGCACGATCGCGTACACGCGGAACTCTCTCTCGCTAGGAATCGGATCCTCTGATGCCAGCCGCTCACACGGGCTCGGGATGGGGCCCGTGAAATCCGAGTGGACGAGCGGCCTCCCTCGGCGGACCGAGAGGTGTGTGCTCAGGGGTTTTGGTGTCACAGACACCGACGGTCAAGGTTACGGGGCCTTGACCTGGGGGTCAAACCGGCCCCGGACCGCGGACGGTCCGGGGCGCGGGTTGCTCAGTCCTCCGCGGAGGCCGACACCACTGCTGCCGGTGCCTGCTCGGCGGCCACGGTCTTCTTGGCCGCCGCCTTCTTGGTGGTCGCCTTCTTGGCCGTGGTCTTCTTCGCCGTGGCCTTCTTGGCGGTGGTGGTGGTCTTCTTCGCCACCGCCTTCTTGGCCGTGGTCTTCTTCGCCGCGGTCTTCTTGGCGGTGGTGGTCTTCTTCGCCACCGCCTTCTTCGCGGTCTTCTTGGCGGCGGGCGCCGCCTCCGCCTCGTCCGCGGCAGCCGCCTCGGCGGGCTCGGCCGGAGCCGGCTCCGCCGCGGGGGCGGTGATGACCACGGTCGCCGCGGAGTCGTCGGTGACCTCCGGCGAGCCCGCCGGAGCGGTCGCCTTACGGGTCGCCCGGCGGCGCGGACGGGCCGGTGCGGGCTCGGGGGCCGGCGCCTCGGCGACCGGCTCCGGGGCCTGCTCCGGCTCGGGTGCGGCCACCGGCTCGGCCGGCAGCACGATGGCGGTCTCCTCGGCGGCGGCCTTGGGGGCACCCGCCGGAGCGGACGCCTTCCGGCTCGCCCGGCGGCGGCCACGGCGACCGGCGGCCGCCTCGGCCTCGGCCGGGCTGCCGAACCATTCGTCGGCCTCGGCCACCGCGGGCTGCAGCTCGGCCTCGGTCACGGCGACCGGCTCCAGCTCCGGCTCGCTCTCCTCCGGGGTCGGCTCGGCCGCCTCGTGGACGTGCGGCTCGGACCGGTCGCCCTTGCCCTTCTTCTTGCGCTTGCCACCGCCGCCGCCGACCGCCGTCGGCTGGTCCATGTGGACGATGACGCCGCGGCCGTTGCAGTGCACACACGACTCGGAGAAGGACTCCAGCAGGCCCTGGCCGACCCGCTTGCGGGTCATCTGGACCAGGCCGAGCGAGGTCACCTCGGCGACCTGGTGCTTGGTGCGGTCCCGGCCCAGGCACTCCAGCAGGCGCCGCAGCACCAGGTCCCGGTTGGACTCCAGCACCATGTCGATGAAGTCGATCACGATGATGCCGCCGAGGTCGCGCAGCCGCAGCTGACGCACGATCTCCTCGGCCGCCTCCAGGTTGTTCCTGGTGACCGTCTCCTCGAGGTTGCCGCCCTGCCCGGTGAACTTCCCGGTGTTGACGTCGACCACGATCATGGCCTCGGTCCGGTCGATCACCAGCGAACCGCCGCTGGGCAGCCAGACCTTGCGGTCCAGCGCCTTCATCAGCTGCTCGTCGATCCGGTACGTCGCGAAGACGTCGACGTCCGACGTCCACTTCTGCAGCCGGTCGGTGAGGTCCGGGGCGACGTGCGCGACATAGCCGTGGATGGTCTGCCAGGCCTCGTCACCGCTGACGATGACCTTGGAGAAGTCCTCGTTGAAGATGTCGCGGACGACCCGGACGGTCATGTCCGGCTCGCCGTAGAGCAGCGTCGGCGCGCTGGCGCTGTTGCTCTTGGCCTTCTTCTGGATCTCTTCCCACTGCGCCTGGAGCCGCTGGACGTCGCGCGCCAGCTCGTCCTCGCTCGCGCCCTCGGCGGCGGTGCGCACGATGACGCCCGCGTCCTCAGGGACGATCTTCTTGAGGATCTGCTTCAGCCGCGAACGCTCGGTGTCCGGGAGCTTGCGGCTGATACCGGTCATCGAGCCCTCGGGCACGTAGACCAGGTAGCGGCCGGGCAGCGAGACCTGGCTGGTGAGGCGGGCGCCCTTGTGGCCGATCGGGTCCTTGGTGACCTGCACCAGCACCGACTGGCCGGACTTCAGCGCGGACTCGATGCGGCGCGGGCCGTTGGCCATGCCCAGCGCCTCGAAGTTGACCTCACCGGCGTACAGCACCGCGTTGCGGCCCTTGCCGATGTCGACGAAGGCGGCCTCCATCGACGGGAGCACGTTCTGCACCTTGCCGAGGTAGACGTTGCCGACGTACGAGGTCGCCTGCTCCTTGTTGACGAAGTGCTCCACGAGCACGTTGTCCTCGAGGACGCCGATCTGGGTGCGCTCGCCGCTCTGGCGGACGACCATCACCCGCTCGACGGCCTCGCGGCGGGCCAGGAACTCCGCCTCGGTGATGATCGGCACCCGGCGGCGGCCCTGCTCGCGCCCCTCACGGCGGCGCTGCTTCTTGGCCTCCAGACGCGTCGACCCCTTGATCGACTGCACCTCGTCGGCGCTGGTGCTCTCGTCCTTCTTGCGGGGCTCGCGGACCTTGACGACCGTGCGCTCGGGGTCGTCGGCGCCGGTGGCCTCGGCCTCGGCGGCGTCACCGGTGCGACGGCGCCGGCGGCGGCGACGGCGGCTGCTGCTGGAGCCGCCGCCCTGCTCCTCGGCCTCGTACTGCTCCTCGGACTGCTCGGCGGCCTGGTCCTCGTCCTCCTCGGACTCCGCCTCCGCGCCGTCCCGCTCGTCGGCGGACTGCTCGTCGCCGCCCTCGGCGCTCTCCCCGCGACGGCGGCGACGGCCACCACGGCGGCGGCGGCGCGAGGGACGGTCCGCGGACTCGTCCTCGCCGTGACCGTCGTCGGCCTTCTCGGCCTCCGGCTCGGCGACTGCGGCTTCTTCGGTCTGCTGGGCCCGGGCCTGCGGCTCCTCCGCCGGGGCGGCGGCCACCTGCTCGGGCTGCTCGGCCTCGGCCGGGGCGCCACGGCGGCGACGGCGGCGCGACGCGGCGGGCTGCTCCTCGGCCGCCGGGGCCGCGGCGGCCGGTCCGTGACGGGCCGCCGCGTGGGCGGCGGCCGCGCTCTCCGGCGTCTGGAACATCGGCTCGGCGAAGACCGGCGCCTGGAAGACGGCGGTCGGCGGGCGCTGGGCCCGGCGGCGGCCGCGCTGCGGGGCCTCGGCGGCGGGCTCCGCGGCCTCCTCGGCGGCC
>NZ_BMND01000052.1 GCF_014646275.1 Streptomyces kronopolitis | reverse complement strand
CCCGGTTACATTTCGAACCCGGAAGCTAAGCCTTTCAGCGCCGATGGTACTGCAGGGGGGACCCTGTGGGAGAGTAGGACGCCGCCGAACAATCATTGTGGGGAAGCCCCGCACCGTATGGTGCGGGGCTTTTCTGCGTTCCGGGACAGAATCCATTCCGGACAGCCCCCGTTCCAAGGACTGAACTTTCTGGCCCGAGAGCCGGGGCGCTGCGATCCTGTGCCGCATGACGTATGAGATCAGGCCTGTGAAGGCGGCGGAGTGGCAGCGGCTCAGGGAACTGCGGCTGGCGGCCCTGGCGGATCCGGTCGCCCGGGTGGCGTTCAACGAGACGCTGGAGGAGGCCACCGGCCGGCCCGACGAGCTCTGGCAGCGCCGGGCGGCGTGCAGCGAACAGGGCGCCGCGCCGCTGACGTTCATCGGGGAAGCCGCGGACGGGCAATGGGGCGGCATGGTGGTGGTCCTGGTCGAAACGGACGAGGAGATGCCGCAGACCCATCTCGTGGGTGTGTATGTGCGGCCCGAGCACCGGGGGACCGGGCTGGCGCGGGAGTTGTTCCGGGCGGCGATCGCATGGTCGTGGCAGCTCACCGAGCCGGTGGCCGAGCGGGTACGGCTGTGGGTGCACGAGGAGAACGGGCGCGCCGAGGCGTTCTACCGTGCGCTGGGGTTCGTGGAGACGGGGCGGACCGAGGCCGATCCGAAGGACCCGGCCGCGCGGGAGCGGGAGATGGTGCTGAAGCGGGAGTAGCGCGATGCCGTCGTGTGTCCGTGGCGGCGGGTGTCAGGCCGTCAGGGAGTGGTGGGGCCAGCGGGCGCGGGCCTGTTCCTGGGAGCGCATCGTCGCGAGCGTGAGCAGGCCGCTCTTGGCGCCCGTGGCGAGGAGATCGGGCAGTGCGGGCAGCGGGGCGAGGGCCGCGATGTCGTCCAGGACGAGGGTGAGTGGTGGGTCGAGCCGACCGTCAGATGACCGTTCGGCCATGCGGCGGCCGTGCTCGACCACGTTCGTGAGGAGTGCGGTGAGCAGCGGCATCGCACCCGGGTCGGTACGCGGATCCTCCAGCGGATCGCCTACCACGTAAAGCGTTCCCCCCTCGTCGATAAATGATTCGAGGAGCGCGGAATCTGCTCGAAGTGGATTGCAGGCGTCCCGGATGTGGATCGAGGAGAGCGCGGTCAGGGCGCGGCCGGCCAACTGCTGGGCCGCTTCGCGGCGTTCGGCGTAGGCGGTGAGCACGGATTCCAACTCGCCGGCCTGGCCCGCGGAGGCCTTGGGGCTGGTGCGCAGGATGCGTACGGGTTCCTGGGCGGCGCCCGCGGCGTGGGCCCAGCGGTGCAGCTGGCGGAACGGGCGGCCGTCCACCGCGGCGGCGTGCAGCCAGCAGCGCAGCAGGGTCTGGGCGGCGTCCGCGACGGCCGAGTCCGAGGCGCCGGCGGGGCGTACGGGGGCCAGCAGGGCGGCGGCGCGGGTGGTGGCGGTGGCGAGGTCCGTACAGCCGGAGGTCGGCGACCAGCGCAGCCGGGACGGGGTGTCCAGGCGGTGCGTCGGGTCGTAGGTCAGCAGGGGGCCGAGTTTGGCGCGGGCGTCCTTGGTCTCGGACCAGAGGGCGGGATCCGTGGTGGCGACGATCAGCGGGCCGGGGGCGGCGGTGGCCGTGGCCAGGGTGGTGGCGAGGGCGGCGCCGCGGGCGGCGGAGAACTGGAGGCGGGGGAGGGCGGGTTCGTCCGTGCCGCCGGGGTGCGCGGCCGCGGTGGACGGGAGCGGGGGTGAGGTGCGCTGTTCGGGGAGGGGGCCGGTGGGGGAGACCTCGGCGGGCGGGGGAGCCGGTGCGGCCGGGACGGCCGGTGCGGGCCGCGGGTCCTCGCCCGGCGCCGTGAGGGCGGTCTCCTGGAGGGCCTCGCGGGCCTGCCATGCCTCCCGTTCCGCCTGGTGGGCCGACGGCCGTGGTGGCTGCGCGGGTTGGTCTTGTGCCGTGGACGGGCGGGGCGTTGCCCGGCGGGCGGCCCGGACGGCGCGATAGCGGGTGACCGTCCCCAGCGCGAAGATCGCCAGGACCAGCAGCACCATCAGCTGGCCGATGAGGATGCCCCAGAACAGGCCGTAGCCGGAGAGCTCGCTCTTGGGGGTGTCGGGCCAGGCGGCTGCCATGTCGTGGGGTGCGGCGACGAGATGGCGCAGCGCCATCGGGGTGCCGGGGTAGGTGACGCCGGTGGGCCAGGCGCCGTGGGCGAAGAGGCCGGCCAGGCCCGTCGCGGTCCACACCAGCAGGGTCAGGCCCAGCAGGAAGACGAGCAGCCCCACCAGCAGGGAGTCGGGGATGCCGCGCCCGCGGGGGCCGGGCGCCTCGCGGTGGCCGGCGGTGCCCCGTTCGTCGTCGTATCCGGGCCTCACGCCACCGTCTCGCTCGACTCGTCTCTCCACTGCCGCTCCCTCGCCATGGCATCGGCGCGCGCCTCGGCCTCGGCGTCCGCGGCCGCCTGGAGGGCGCGCGCCTCGTCCGTCGGCATCGCGGAGGCCTCGGTCATCGCCCGGTCGGTGTAGACCAGCGGGCGTTCGGCCTCGGTGATGAGGTGCTTGACGACCTGGACGTTGCCGTTGACGTCCCAGACGGCGATGCCGGGGGTGAGGGTCGGGATGATCTCGACGGCCCAGCGCGGCAGGCCGAGCACCCGTCCCGTGGCCCGTGCCTCGTCGGCCTTCTGGGCGTAGATCGTGCGGGTGGAGGCCATCTTGAGGATCGCCGCGGCCTCGCGCGCGGCGGCGCCGTCGACCACGTCGCTGAGATGGTGGACGACGGCCACGAACGACAGGCCGAGCCGCCGGCCGAACTTCAGCAGCCGCTGGAAGAGCTGGGCGACGAACGGGGAGTTGATGATGTGCCAGGCCTCTTCCACGAGGAAGATGCGCTTCTTGCGGTCGGGGCGGATCCAGGTGTGCTCCAGCCAGACGCCGACGATCGCCATCAGGATCGGCATCGCGATGGAGTTGCGGTCGATGTGCGAGAGGTCGAAGACGATGAGGGGGGCGTCGAGGTCGATGCCGGCCGTCGTCGGCCCGTCGAACATGCCGCGCAGGTCACCGTCGACGAGCCGGTCGAGGACCAGCGCGACGTCCAGACCCCAGGCCCGGACATCGTCTATGTCGACATTCATCGCTTCCGCCGACTCCGGTTCCGGATGCCGCAGTTGCTCGACGATGTCGGTCAGGACGGGCTGCCGGTCGGTGATGGTCTCGATCACGTAGGCGTGCGCGACCTTGAGGGCGAAGCCGGAGCGCTCGTCCAGCCCGTGGCCCATCGCGACCTCGATGATCGTGCGCAGCAGGGCCAGTTGGCCGGTGGTGGTGATCGACGGGTCGAGGGGGTTGAGGCGGATGCCGCCGTTGAGGGCGGCGGTCGGGTCCAGGCGGATGGGGGTTATGCCCAGCTCCTGGGCGATGAGGTTCCACTCGCCGACGCCGTCCTCGCCCTGCGCGTCCAGCACGACGACCTGCCGGTCGCGGAACCGCAGCTGCCGCAGCACGTAGGTCTTCTCCAGCGCGGACTTGCCGTTGCCGGACTCGCCCAGGACCAGCCAGTGCGGGGCGGGCAGCTGCTGCCCGTACAGCTGGAAGGGGTCGTAGATGTACCCCTTGCCGCTGTAGACCTCACGGCCGATGATCACGCCGGAGTCGCCGAGACCGGGGGCCGCGGTGGGCAGATACACCGCCTGGGCCTGGCCGGTGGAGGTGCGTACGGGCAGCCGGGTCGTCTCCACCTTCCCGAACAGGAAGCTGGTGAACGCGTCGGTGAGCGCTCCGAGCGGATCGAGCATGGCCATGACGTACGCGCCTCCCAGCGGCTTTAGCGGCGGATCCCGGTCGCGAAGGGCAGGGTGTTGACGAACGCCCGGTGGTGCTCGCGGTCGCACCACTCCAGCTTGAGATAGGACTTGCCGGCCGAGGCGCGGATGGTGCGCTTGTCGCGGGCCAGCGCCTCGGGGGAGCGTGAGGAGACCGTGATGTAGCCGACGAGGTTGACGCCGGCGGCGCCGGAGGCCAGGTCCTCGCCGCGCTGGTCGACGCGGCCGTGGTGGGCGACGTCCCGCGGGTCGACGACGCGGTTCATCTTGGCGGCCCGGCTGGCCTCGGCGTCGTCGTTGGTCTTCTCCGTCAGCATCCGCTCGATGGCGACCTCGGTGGGCTCCAGGTCCATGCAGACCGCGACCGTGCGGATCACGTCAGGGGTGTGCACCAGGAGGGGCGCGAGGAAGTTGACGCCCACAGGGGTGAGCGGCCACTCCTTGACCCAGGCGGTGGCGTGGCACCAGGGCGCGCGGGTCGTCGACTCCCGCGTCTTGGCCTGGAGGTAGGTCGGCTCCATCGCGTCGAGCTCGGCCGGCCAGGTGTTGCGCTTGCTCATCGCCTGGATGTGGTCGATGGGGTGGTCCGGGTCGTACATGGAGTGCACGAGGGAGGCGAGGCGGGCCTGGCCCAGCGGCTGGCGCACCCGGATGTCGGCCTCGGCGAGCCGGGCGCAGATGTCGGTCAGCTCACGGGCCATCACGACCGCGAGGCCGGCGTCGCGGTCCAGCTTCTTGCGCAGCATCCCGCCCTGGTGCATCCGGGCGGCCCGGGCCATGGTCTGCGCCTCCGCGGCCAGCTCGCGGGTGTAGTGCATGCAGGCGACGAGGTAGGCGCGGTGCTGCTCGGAAGAGGTGGAGACCATCGACTGGAGCTGGTCGTAGGAGTCCTGCAGCCAGGCCGGGGAGGAGCGGTCGCCGCGCTGGGAGACGTCCTTGGCGTGCGCGTCGGGGTCGGCGGGCAGGGTGCGGGCGAGCATCTGCAGCCGCGTCACATACCCGTCGCCGTTGGCCACGTGCTTCAGCAGCGTCCCGAAGCGGTCGACCAGCGCCTCCTGGTCCTCGCTGTCCCGCAGGCCGACGCCGGGGCCCTCGATCTCGATGGCGGCGGTGACCGTACGGCGGTCGGCGTGCAGCAGGACGGCGATCTCGTCCGGTCCGAAGGGGGCGGACAGCCAGTTGATCCGGCCGATGCCGGGCGGCGGGCCGATCTCGATCTCCCGGCCGTCCAGCCTCACGCCGGCCTCGGCGGCGCCGGAGCGGTAGGTGGCGCCGCGGCGGACCGTACGGCGGAAGCTGCGCCGGATCTCGAACCACTTGTAGAACGTCCGGCCCTTGTACGGCACATAGACGAGGGCGAGCCCCAGCATCGGGAAGCCGGTGAGGGACACGATCCGCAGCGGCAGCACGGGCACCAGCAGACCGCACATCATCCCGAGGAACGCCCCCACGATGATCAGCGCGATCTCACCCGTCTCGCGGTTCTTGCCGACGATCGCGTTGGGCCGGGCGCGGCCGATCAGGTAGGTGCGGCGTGGCGTGATCGGGTGGGACTGCGTGCTCAACGCCCCTCACCTCCTGATGTCTTGCCGGTGCGGGAGCTGCTGCTCGGGCCGGGGTTCGTACGGGGTGCGGGGGTGGCGGGGGCCGAGGAGCGGCCGCCGCCGGTGCGGGAGCTGTGCGCGGCGACGCCGCCGGCCACCGCGTCGGCCGGCCGGGACTGGCCGCCCTGCGCGCCCTGGGAGGCGCCGCCGTCGCCGCCGGAGCGGCGGGAGCTGTGGGTCTTGATGCCCTGGGAGACCAGTGCGGCCGGCGAGGAGATCATCGCGGCGGCCTGGCTGCCGTCGGTGGCCCGGCCCTTGTTCGTACGGGCCGAGACCATCTCGTCGCCGAAGCCCGGGACGAAGCGGTAGATCACCGCGCTGGCGAAGATGGCGAGGATGATGATGGCGAGGCCGGAGACGACGGCGGAGAAGGCGTTCGGGCCCTTGTCGTGGGAGAGCGCCCCGGCGATACCGAGCACGATCACGATGACCGGCTTCACCATGATCACCGCGATCATGATGCCGGCCCAGCGGCGCACATGGCCCCACATGTTCTTGTCGACCAGGCCCGCGTAGACGACCGTGCCGAGCAGCGCCCCGACGTACAGCAGCGCGGCCCGGATCACCAGCTCCAGCCACAGCACACCGGCGGCGAGGACCGACACCAGCGAGACCACGATCAGCATGATCGGTCCGCCGCCGATGTCGGTGCCCTTGGTGAGCGCCTGCGAGAAGGCGCCGAAGAACGTGTCGGTCTGGGACCCCGTCCCCTTCGCGATGATCTCGGTGACGCCGTCGGTCGCCGACACGATCGTGTAGAGGATCAGCGGGGTGAAGGCGGAGGCCAGCACCGTGAGCCAGAGGAAGCCGACCGCTTCACCGATCGCCTCGGTCAGCCGCACCCCGCGCACCGCGCGCTTGGCGACGGCCAGCAGCCACAGCACGAGCGTGAGGATCGTGGAGGCGGCGAAGACGACGGCGTACTGCCGCAGGAAGGCCGCGTTGGTGAAGTCCACATGGGAGGTGGCCTGCACCGCGTCCGACAACTTGCCGACGATCCACGCGGCGGCCTTCGCGAACCCCTTGGCCAGGGAGCTGAGGGGGTCGAGGGGGTTGTCGTCGGTGAGGCCGCCGGGCTGCTTGGGCGCACCGGATCCGGCTTTGTCACCGGATTGGCAGTAGGCCTTGGCGGGGCCGCGGACGAGGTCACAGGGGTCGCTGCTCGGCGTCGGGTCCGGCGCTGCGAAAGCGCGGGAGGCCAGCAGCACAGCGTTCGTCTGCACGACCGTCACCAACGCGGCGAGGGAGAGGGCACGACGACGGCTGTTAGCGGGCATAGGTGAACCCTCCGAACCCTTGCACGGCCTTGGTCATGTCCCCTGCCGACGCGGCAGCTTGGTCTCTGCCCACCGGAGCGGGACCGTCCTTCTGCGTGAAGTCGGTGACCTTCCAGTCCCCGCCCATCCACTTCAGGTCGAACGTATTCGTGTACCAGCTCTCCGACACGGGGTTCTTGGACTGCGCGCCGGCCAGGCCGAAGAGGGCGGAGTACCAGACCGAGACCTTGGCGGTGTCGCCCTTGAGCGATTCGGTCTTGGTGCCGACCGGGTTCGCGCGCGAGACAAAGGTCATGCCGCTGGGGGCGGAGCCGTCCGGCTTGAGGCCGATCCGGCCGAGGAAGGCAGGGTCGGAGTACACCTTGTCGAGGGCGTTCCTGCGTGCCGCTGCCACGGATGGCGCATAGACGGCGTCGGCGATCTCGCGCCTTGTGGCGGTCTTGTACATGCCGTCGCCGGTGAGCGCCACCGCGTAATTCGCCGCCGCCGACTCCGCCCCCTGCTGGGTCTTGGGGAAGCCCTTCGCGATGCCGTCGTTCTTGCCGGTGACCGGCTTGGTGCCGGTGGGGGCGGTGGGGCGGGCGGCGCCGGCGTCCTTGGCGGAGTCGTCCGAGGGGGATTCGCTGTTGCCGCTGCCGCCGCGGTTGGCGAAGGCGATGGCCGCGAGCAGCAGGACGATCACGCCGACGATGGTGATGAGGTTGCGGCTGGACAGGCCGGTGCGGGAGCGCCGCGCCGTGCCGTAGCCGTCACCGTCGCTGTCGGGAAGTCTGGTCCGTGTCTGGCCCGTCTCGGGACCGCGGTGGCTATCGCCGCCGTAGCCGCCGTCGTCGCTGAGACTCATCGCGCCTGTGCCCCCTCTGCCGCTGTCGCCGTGCGTGCCGTGGTGTTGCCGCCCTCATATGACCGTAGCCGCGCGCGCGGCGACTCGGGTGCTGTGGTTCGAGTACATCTCACCGTGACGGGTCCTCAGATGCGGTACGGCGGAGGCGAATGGGGGACTCTGGGGCATTTGCGCCCCTCGCCCGCTCCGGGGCCGCCACCGCCTTCTTGCGGAGTCCCGTTCCCGGGTGCACCCGCCCCGGGGCTGCGGCCGGCCCGGTCGGTCCGCTGGTGGCGGGGGTGGCCAGGGGGCCGGGCGGTGGCGTCGGGCCGGCGTGAGTGGGCGTCAGCATGTGGCCTCGGCAGGGAAGGTGGATCCGGTGGGGGGTGAGTGGGGGCACGGGGAGGCGGAGAGAGGACGGGCGGGGGCGCATGGGGGGCGGCGCGGGGACGGGCGCGTGTCAGGGTGCGCCGACGGGCCGCCCGGGCTTCGGCGTGCCTAGACCGCCATGCCGTAGACGATGGTGAACAGCGTCCCCAGGGAGCCGATGATGAAGACGCCGGTCAGGCCGGCCACGATGAGGCCCTTGCCCTGTTCGGCGCTGAAGGTGTCGCGCAGCGCGGTGGCGCCGATGCGCTGCTTGGCGGCGCCCCAGATCGCGATGCCCAGGCACAGCAGGATCGCTACCGCCATGACCACCTCGATCATCACGCGGGCCTCGTTGCCCAGGGTCCCGAACGGTCCCCAGTCCGGGGCGATTCCGCCGATGATGGTGGTGATGTCGCCTTTGTCGGCCGCAATGAACATGTGTGAACTCACCGCCCCTTGATGGGTAGTTGTGCGCCTGGCCGGCGCGGTACAGGTCAGCCTCTATCTTCGCTGACAAACGAGCCGTCAGCTGTCGACTTGGCGCCTTTCTTTGACGGATCCCGTGGGAGTGGCGTGGATGTGCGGGCGCACGCCATCCATTGAACCGACTAGTCTCACTGTGTGTATCACGGTGGATAACCCTGAGCAATGATCATCGGAAGCGTCGGTGGCCGGTCCGGCGCGCCGTGCGGGACTGGTCCGTTCGCGTGGCGGCCGCGGGCCGGGCGGCCGCCCCGGACCCGGGTGCAGTGTCCCCCATCCGGCGGTGTTCCCGGCGCGTCCGCGCGCGCACTCACCCTTCGGGCGGTGTGCCCCCTCTGCCGCCCCGTGCCGCCCTTGTGCCGCCCCCTGCGCCGTGTCGTGCGCCGTCGTGCGGCATCTCACGGCGCGAGGCGCGCGGGTCCGGCCGGAAAAAGGCAGTGAACCGCTGCTGGATGAGGGAGGGTTGGGGGGTGCGGAAATTCTGGGTTGCCGGTGGGCTCGGGGCAGGGCTGATGCTCTGTCTGCTCGGGCTGCTCGTGATCGCCACGTTCACGGTGGCGGCCGGGCTCGGCGGGGCCGCCGGGCGGGCCCTGGGGCTCGCGAAGGGCGCGGTGCCGGCGGCGTACCAGCCGCAGGTGCAGAAGTGGGGCACGCTCTGTTCGGCGATAAGCCCCGCGCTGCTGGCGGCGCAGCTCTACCAGGAGAGCGGATGGAACCCCAAGGCGCAGAGCGCGGCCGCCGCGCAGGGACTGGCGCAGTTCATCCCGGGGACGTGGCAGACGCACGGCGTCGACGGGGACGGCGACGGCCGCAAGGACGTGTGGGACCCGGAGGACGCCATCGCCTCGGCCGCCTCGTACGACTGCGAGCTGGCGCGCTATGTGAAGGGCGCCGCGGGCGACCCCACGCACAACATGCTCGCGGCCTACAACGCCGGCGCCTACCGGGTGATCCAGTACAACGGGGTGCCGCCGTACAGCGAGACCCGGAACTACGTGAAGACGATCACGACCCTGGCGAAGAGCTTCGAGGCGCGGACCGGGCCGGTGGCGCCGTCGCGGCAGGCCGCCGGGGCCATCTACTTCGCGCAGGACAAGCTCGGTACCCGCTATCTGTGGGGCGGCACGGGCACCGCGGCGCAGGGCGGCCGGTTCGACTGCTCCGGGCTGACCCAGGCCGCGTACCGCTCGGTGGGCATCGAGCTGCCGCGGGTGGCGAACGACCAGTGGAACGCCGGGCCGCATCCCAAGCGGGACGAGCTGCTCCCGGGCGACCTGGTGTTCTTCGCCTACAACCTGAACGACCCGCGCTCGATCCACCATGTGGGGATGTACGTCGGCGGCGGCTACATGATCAACGCGCCGTACACGGGTGCCGTGATCCGGTTCGACAAGATCGACTCGCCGGACTACATCGGCGCGACGCGGGTCACCTCGGATGGCGCAAAAGCACTGCCGAGCACGAACCCTGCGTGAACATGAGGCCCTGAACTGCAGTGATGAATCAAGCTTCGATAACGTCCTGGTGATCTTCCGGTAGAGAAGGGAACGCCGGGGTCGGGCATCGCGTTTCCTTGGCGTGGGGACGTAGCAGAGATCGCAGCAGCACCCGCTCGACGACCACGGGGGCAGGCAGCACACGAAGGCGCTCGCGCGCGCGAAAGATAAGGGGCCGCGGCAGATGGCTGGACTCGCACTCGAGGGGCCGAATCCCGACGTCGACGTGCTCGACGGCGTCAACGGCCTCGCGAAGGACGCCCCCCACTGGGTCAACAAGGCGATGGAGTACATCGGCGAGTACGGCCTCATCGCCGCGCTCGCGGTGCTGTGCCTGGTGGCCTGGTGGTCCGCGCGCCGCCGGCCCGGTGCGCCGTCCGCCGTCGCGGGGCTGGTCTGGGCGCCGCTGGCCGCGGGCATCGCGCTGCTGGCCAACATCCCGATCCGGGCGTTCGTCGAGCGGCCGCGGCCGTTCAAGGACCACCCCGGCCTGGCGGTGCTGATCCCCGGCAAGAGCGACTTCTCGTTCGTCAGCGACCACGCGACGCTCACCATGGCGGTCGGTGTCGGCCTGTTCGTCGCGCACCGCAAGTACGGCCTGATCGGGATCGGGCTGGCGCTCGCCGAGGGCTTCTGCCGCGTCTACATGGGCGTCCACTATCCGACGGACGTGATCGGCGGCTTCGCCCTGGGCACCGCCGTCGCGCTGCTGCTCGCGCCGCTCGCGCAGGCGCTCCTGGTGCCGCTGATGACGGCGATCGCCGGGTCGAAGCTGGCCTGGCTGGTGCGGGCCCCGGGCGTCGAGGGCGCGGACGGGGACGGCTCGCCCCCCGAGGGCAGCCGGGTGGTGGCCGCGGGCTCGGGGATGCAGCCCGGCCACAAGGAGCGGGACAAGGATCTGGCGGCCTGACGGTCGCGGCCGGCGGGCACTGCCGCCTGACGGCCCGTCGGCAGGGATGACGACCTGGCGGATGCGGACGGCCCGGACCCCTCGCGGGGCCGGGCCGTCCGTGTGTCCGCCGGCGGCCTCAGAGCGCCTGCGGGAAGCTGCTGAACAGCCGCTGCGGGTCGTAGGTGTGCTTGACCTGCGCGAGCCGGCCGGCGGCGGAGCCGTAGTAGGCGGACTTCCAGTCGGTCAGGCCCGGGTCGGTGTAGTTCTGGTAGGCGGCGCCGGAGGAGTAGCGGCGCATCGCGTCATGGAACGAATTCAGCCACGCCGTCTGCTTGGTGGACGAGCCGCCGGCCCCCCAGGACGTCAAGTACTGGGCGAGGAAGCGCGACCCGCGGTGGACGAACGCGGTGTCGGTGCTGCCGACGCGGTTGATGGCCCCGCCCAGCGCCGTCAGGGCCACATTGCCGCCGACGCCGTTGCGGCCGCCGCGCTCGATCTGGTCCATCAGGGCGCGGATGCCGGCCGTCGGCAGCGAGCGGTCGAAGAAGTGCGAGCGGGCGGCGTAGGTCTCGCGGCCCAGCTTGCCGGCGGCGGTGTGCCCGGGCAGCGAACCCGGCATGTGGCACTGCGCGGTGGACTTCGAGGAGCAGCCCGCGTACGACTCCATCGCGTCCAGGTAGCCGATCGGCGTGAGGTGGATGCTGGTGGCGGGGCCGGGGCCGCCGGGCTGGTCGGCGAGCTTGTCGACGGCGTTCTTCAGGTCGCCGTAGCTGCCCATCGAGAAGGCCGCGACGGAGACGCCCGGGGTGCCGCCGGGGCGGGCGTCGAGATGGCAGGCGGACCATATCTCGTCGGCCTGCGTGGGGCCCCACTTCTGCCAGGACGCCACCACCTTCGCGGCCTTCGACCACGGCCAGGTCATGTAGGCCATCACCGAGCGGGGCGCCGGATGCGTACGGAAGCGGAGTTCGGTGACCACGCCGAAGTTGCCGTTGCCGGCGCCGCGCAGCGCCCAGAAGAGGTCGGCGTGCCGGTCCTTGTCGCAGTCGACGGTCTTGCCGTCGGCCGTCACGAGGGTGGCGCCGACGAGGCTGTCGCAGGTCAGGCCGTAGGCGCGGGAGGACACGCCGTGGCCGCCGCCGAGCGTGAGCCCGGATATGCCGACGGTGGGGCAGGAGCCCCCGGGTATGGTCACGCCGTGCGCGCCCAGGCCCTCGTAGACGTCGATGAGCTTGGCGCCGGCGCCGATGCGGGTGACGCCGCCCGAGGGTGCGCCGACCTTGGACAGCGCGGAGACGTCGATGATGAGCTTGTTGTTGCCGCTGGACCAGCCCGCGTAGGAGTGGCCGCCGCTGCGGATGGCCACCGGGGTGTCGTGCCGCCGGGCGAAGGACAGGCACTCGGCGATGTCCGCCGGGTGCTTGACGTAGGCGATGGCCGACGGCTTCAGCGTGTCGTAGCGGGTGTTGTAGAGACGGCGGGCGGTCGCGTAGGCAGCGTCCGACGCCCGTATCAGCTTGCCGTCCAGGCTCTTGGCGAGCGCGGTCCAGGAGGCCCGGGAGGCCCCGCCGGCGACGGCCGCGGTGTTCTGCACCGCGCCGACGCTGTTCGCGGTCCCCGTGGCGGAGGCGGAGGACGCCGCACCCGCCGTGCCGGTCTTGGTGTCGCAGCCGGTGGCCCAGGCGACCGACGTCGCCGCCAGTCCGCCGCCGACCTGTAGGAGTGTGCGCCGCTTCACTGGGATGAATCCCCCTCGATGTCGTCCGGTCGGCCCCGCCCGCCGAGGGACGGCAGAGGTACGGGGCGTGTGCCGAGGAGGCTGATGCGGCGGCGCGCTGCCCCGCGTACCGCTGTGCCCGGTCCTGTCCTGCGCTGTCCGGTAGCGGCCCGAAGTCCGTTACCGGTGGCGGGCATTGCCTCCCCTCCTAGGCAGATGCCGTACGGGCGCGGGGGGTTCCCGGAACGGAGTTCCTCATTCCATCCGGCGGTGCGCAGCGGTGCCCGCCCCGGCGTCCACCAGATGGCGCTCGGCGTCCGTACGCGCCTGCGAGCGGGCGCGCCGGGCCGGCCCCCGCCAGCCGCAGTCGCAGCGGGCGCTGCAGAAGGACCCGCGCTCGGTGGTGGAGGTCGTGTGGGGCGTTCGGTCGGGCACGCCGCCACGCTACGCCCCGTCCGGCGGTGCGTGACGAGCCCCCTCGCCACTCGTTGAACGGATCGGTCGGCGGAACGCACGATGCGGCGGTGGCGCACCGTCCGGCCCACCCGAGCGGACCGGCCGGCCCAGGCCGTTCCCGAAGACAGCGGCCGAGGGGGCTCGTACGCGATGGTGGTGCAGGACAGGCGAGGCGGCGGCGCGGCCGTCGTGGCCATGGCGTGCGGGACGGGGCTGGCGGTCGGGCTGCTGACGACGGGCTGCTCCCCGGACGGCGCCGCGGCCGACGACCAGGAGCCGCCCGGCCGGGGCCCCGCCGCTGCCGCCAGGGACGTGCGGGCCAGTGCCGACGCGCTGCTGCGGGCCCGCTCCGCCCGGGTCGTGACGTCCATGGAGACCGTGAGCGGCGGCACCCGCGTCGCCATCCGCGGCACCGGCGGCTACGACTTCGCCACCAGCACCGGGCGGCTGCGCGTCGTACTGCCCGATCCGGCGGGCCGGGCCGGCGGCGGCCATCAGCCGGTCACCGAGATCCTCGCGCCCGGTGCGCTGTTCATGAAGAACCGCGGCGCCGGGGTGCCCGCCGACAAATGGGTACGGGTCGCCACCGCCTCGCTCGCCGACGGGAACCTGGTCACCGGCGGTGCGACCGATCCGCTGGCCGCCGCCGAACTCCTGCGTGGCGCACGGAATGTGACATATCAGGGCGAAGAGCGGGTGGACGGGGTCATCGTGCGGCACTATCGGGGGGTGACGGACATCCAGGCGGCCGCCCAGGCGGCGTCGTCGCGTACCCGGTCCGCGCTGGTCGCGGCGGAGGAAGGATTCACCACCGACGAGGTGCCGTTCGAGGTGTATCTGGACCGGGCCGGCCGGCTGCGCAGGGTGCGCCAGTGGTTCCGCTTCGCCAACGGCGCACCGCAGGGCGCGGCGGTGGTCTCCACCACGGAGCTGTCCGGTTTCGGCACCGGCATCGCGGTGCAGCTTCCTGACGAGCGCGACATCTATACGGGAAGGGTCGCCTCGGCCACGCCGTAGGGCGGTCGCGGCGGCCGGTCGCAGGACGGGGTGCGGGCGGGCAGCCGGAAATGGTCCATCCGTGCCATGCGCGGAGTGTGCGCCGCTCTTTACGCTGACGGTAACCACCGGAGGCGTGGGAAGGCGCTCGAAGGAGGAGGTGTTGTACGTGGCCGGACACCGCCCGGCGACGGTTCAGGACCACGTCGCCCTCGTCGAGATCGACCTGACCGGTGAGTTGATGATCGCGGCGGCGGCCGCGAGCGAGGATCGGCTCAGCCCGGACCGTATCGACGAGGTGCTGGAGGTCGACGGGGAGGACGGCGGGCGCGCGCAGCCGGTGCCGCCGCTCGGGCCGGCGGGGCGTCCCCCCGGCTAGCAGCGCGCGGCCGGGCCGCCCGGAAGGCCGGCCGGCTCAGGTGCGCAGCATCCGCTCGATCGCCTTGGTCGCCTCCTGGACCTTGGCGTCGATGGCCTCGGGTCCCTGGACGGCCGCGTCGGCGACGCAGTGCCGCAGGTGCTCCTCCAGGAGCTGGAGACCGAAGGACTGCAGGCCCTTGGTGCTCGCCGAGACCTGGGTGAGTATGTCGATGCAGTACACATCCTCTTCGAGCATCCGCTGCAGTCCGCGGATCTGTCCCTCGATCCTGCGCAGTCGCTTGATGTGTGCGTCTTTCTGCTGTGCGTAGCCGTGCGGGCCGACCGCGGGGGCAGTCTCTGCGTTATCGGTCACGGTTTGGGCGTCGCCTCGGTGGTCGGAGTCCGGCTGCGGGGTGGCGCGGGCGGCGGGTGCTGCGGTGCCGCCGTCGGTGTCGGCGTCCATGGTCGTCATGGCCGTCTCCCCTGCTATCTAGGCGTCCATATACCCCTGGTGGGTATATGGTACCGAACTTTACGGGCACCCGTGGTACCCCGTGCAGAGCATGCTGCACGATGGGCGACACTGAAGGAATGCCGGTTAGCTGTGGCTGGATGATGCGCCTAGCATCAACCCGACCGAATCCGATGTACCCCGAGGATTTCACGTGCGCTTTCGTCTGACCCCCAGGGAGACGAGCTTCTACGACATGTTCGCCGCCTCCGCGGACAACATCGTCACCGGCTCGAAGCTCCTGATGGAACTGCTCGGGGCCGACGCCTCGGCCCGGGCGGAGATCGCTGAGCGGATGCGGGCGGCGGAGCACGCGGGGGACGACGCGACCCACGCGATCTTCCACCAGCTGAACTCCTCGTTCATCACGCCGTTCGACCGCGAGGACATCTACAACCTCGCCTCGTCGCTCGACGACATCATGGACTTCATGGAAGAGGCGGTCGACCTGGTCGTCCTCTACAAGGTCGAGGAGCTCCCCAAGGGCGTCGACCAGCAGATCGAGGTGCTGGCGCGGGCGGCCGAGCTGACCGCCGAGGCCATGCCGCATCTGCGGACGATGACCAACCTCACCGAGTACTGGATCGAGGTCAACCGGCTGGAGAACCAGGCCGACCAGATTCACCGCAAGCTGCTGGCGCACCTCTTCAACGGCAAGTACGACGCCATCGAGGTCCTCAAGCTCAAGCAGATCGTGGACATCCTGGAAGAGGCGGCGGACGCGTTCGAGCACGTCGCCAACACGGTCGAGACCATCGCGGTCAAGGAGTCCTGAGCGCCTCCCATGGACACCTTCGCGCTCATCGTGACCATTGCGGTCGCGCTCGGATTCACGTACACCAACGGCTTCCATGACTCCGCCAACGCCATCGCGACCTCGGTCTCGACCCGGGCGCTGACCCCGCGGGCGGCGCTGGCGATGGCCGCCGTGATGAACCTCGCCGGTGCCTTCCTCGGCAGCGGGGTCGCCAAGACGGTCAGCGAGGGGCTGATCGCCACTCCCCACGGCAGCAAGGGGATGGGCATCCTCTTCGCCGCGCTGGTGGGTGCGGTGGTCTGGAACCTGGTCACCTGGTACTTCGGCCTGCCCTCGTCGTCCTCGCACGCGCTCTTCGGCGGCATGGTCGGCGCCGCGCTGGCCGGTGGCACCACCGTGATCTGGTCCGGGGTGGTCGAGAAGGTCGTCCTGCCGATGTTCCTGTCGCCGGTCGTCGGCCTGGTGCTCGGCTACCTGGTGATGGTCGCGATCCTGTGGCTCTTCCGGAAGTCGAACCCGCACAAGGCCAAGCGCGGCTTCCGCATAGCCCAGACGGTGTCCGCGGCCGGTATGGCGCTCGGCCACGGCCTGCAGGACGCCCAGAAGACCATGGGTGTCGTCGTGATGGCCCTGGTCATCGCCGACGCCGAGGAGCCCAACGCCGCGATCCCGATCTGGGTCAAGCTGGCCTGTGCGCTCACCCTCTCGCTCGGTACGTACGCGGGCGGCTGGCGCATCATGCGCACCCTGGGCCGCCGGATCATCGAGCTGGACCCCCCGCAGGGCTTCGCCGCGGAGACCACGGCCGCCTCGGTCATGTACACCGCGTCGTTCATGTTCCAGGCCCCGATCTCCACGACCCATGTCATCACCTCCGCGATCATGGGCGTCGGCTCCACCAAGCGCCCGCGCGCGGTGCGCTGGGGCGTCGCCAAGAACATCGTGATGGGCTGGTTCATCACCATGCCGGCCGCGGCGCTGGTCGCGGCGTTCTCGTACTGGCTCGTCGCGCTGGCCTTCGGCTGACGGCTCCGCACGACGCTGCACGACACGGCAATGGGCCCGCCCCCGGGAAGAGGGGCGGGCCCTTCGTC
Organism: Streptomyces kronopolitis; assembly: GCF_014646275.1. GTDB lineage: Bacteria > Actinomycetota > Actinomycetes > Streptomycetales > Streptomycetaceae > Streptomyces > Streptomyces kronopolitis. Next base: position 16,117 of record NZ_BMND01000052.1, on the reverse strand, counting down.
GTGCGGTGGCACCGCCATGCAGCACCGCAGGACGTGGAGGGGGCGGCCCCGGCCGGTCGCCGGCCGGGGCACGCGCGCGGCTCAGCCGAAGCGGCCGGAGATGTAGTCCTCCGTGGCCTGGACCGAGGGGTTGGAGAAGATCCGCTCGGTCTCGTCGATCTCGACCAGCTTGCCGGGCTGACCGACCGCGGCGAGGTTGAAGAACGCCGTACGGTCCGAGACGCGCGCGGCCTGCTGCATGTTGTGCGTCACGATGACGATCGTGAAGCGCTCCTTCAGCTCGCCGATCAGGTCCTCGATGGCGAGGGTGGAGATCGGGTCGAGGGCGGAGCACGGCTCGTCCATCAGCAGCACCTGCGGCTCGACCGCGATGGCGCGGGCGATGCACAGCCGCTGCTGCTGGCCGCCGGACAGGCCCGAACCGGGCTTGTTCAGCCGGTCCTTGACCTCGTTCCACAGGTTGGCGCCCTTGAGGGACCGCTCGACGATGTCCTTCAGCTCGCTCTTCTTGTACGAGCCGTTGAGCCGCAGACCGGCCGCGACATTGTCGAAGATCGACATCGTGGGGAACGGGTTGGGGCGCTGGAAGACCATGCCGACGGTGCGGCGGACGGCCACCGGGTCGACCCCGGAGCCGTAGAGGTTCTCGTCGTCGAGCATCACCTTGCCCTCGACGCGGCCGCCGGGGGTGACCTCGTGCATCCGGTTCAGGGTGCGCAGGAAGGTCGACTTGCCGCAGCCGGACGGGCCGATGAAGGCCGTCACGGAGCGCGGCTCGACCGTCATCGAGATGTCGTCGATGGCCTTGTGGCTGCCGTAGTACGCGGAGAGGCCGCTGACGTCGATTCGCTTGGCCATGGAAATCACTGCTTCTTTCTGTCGCCGGGCCAGGTCAGCGGCCGGGCTGCGTCAAAAGGGTCGGACGTCGTCTCGCGTCGGCTCCGGGCGGGCGCCGCATCCTCGTCCCCCGGATGCGTGCGACCGCGGCCGCGGCTCAACGCCGTCCTCCGCTGGGGGCCTTCCAGCGGGCGATGCCGCGGGCCAGCAGGTTGAGGATCATCACGAAGGCGATGAGGACCAGCGCCGCGGCCCAGGCGCGGTCGTAGGAGGCCTCGGAACCCTGCTGCCACTGCTGGAAGACGTAGAGCGGAAGCGACTGCTGGGCGTCCTGGAAGGGGTTGTTGTTGATCGTCTTCGCGCCCCAGACCAGGAGCAGCACGGGCGCCGTCTCGCCGGTGATACGGGCGATGGCGAGCATCACGCCGGTGGTGATGCCGCCGATCGACGTCGGCAGCACGACCTTGAGGATGGTGCGCCACTTCGGCACGCCCAGGGCCAGCGACGCCTCGCGCAGCTCGTTCGGGACGAGCTTGAGCATCTCCTCGGTGGAGCGGACCACGACCGGCATCATCAGGATCGCCAGCGCCATCGCACCGGCGAAGCCGGACGGGCCGAAGCCGAGGATCAGGATCCACACCGACAGGATGAACAGGCCGGCCACGATCGACGGGATGCCCGTCATGACGTCCACGAAGAAGGTGACGGCCCGGGCGAGCGCGCCGCGGCCGTATTCGACGAGGTAGATCGCGGTGAGCAGGCCGAGCGGCGCGGCGATCGCGGTGGCCAGGCCGACCTGCTCCAGGGTGCCGATGATCGCGTGGTAGATGCCGCCGCCGGGCAGGGCGTCCGGGGTGGTGCCCATGGAGTGGGAGAGGAAGTAGCCGTCCAGGACCTTGGTGCCGCGGGCGACGGTCTCCCACAGCAGGGAGGCCAGCGGGACGACGGCGACCAGGAAGGAGAGCCAGACCAGGCTGGTGGCCAGCCGGTCCTTGGCCTGCCGGGTGCCCTCGACGCCCGCGGCCAGCGCGAACGTGCCCAGGACGAAGAGCAGGCCGGCGATCAGGCCCCACTGGACCGTGCTGTCCAGGCCGGCGGCCAGGCCGATGCCGCAGCCCGCGCCGGCCGCGGCCAGGGCGAGTGCCGGCGGGGTCCAGCGCGGCAGCCGGGCCTGCTTGAGGGAGGCGGGCAGCGGGCTGCTGCCGTCGGAGACCGCGTGACGGCCGGTCATGACGCTCATGCTGCGGCTCCCGAGTACTCCTTGCGGCGGGCGATGATCAGGCGGGCCGCGCCGTTGACGAGCAGCGTGATCACGAAGAGGACGAGCCCGGAGGCGATCAGCGCGTCCTGGCCGAACTGGTCGGCCTCGCTGAACTTGCTGGCGATGTTCTGGGCGAAGGTGCCGCCGCCCGGGTCCAGCAGGCTGGTGTTGATCAGGAAGCTGGGCGACAGGACCGTGGCGACGGCCATCGTCTCGCCGAGCGCGCGGCCCAGACCGAGCATGGAGGCGCTGATGATCCCGGAGCGGCCGAAGGGGAGCACCGACATCCGGATGACTTCCCAGCGGGTGGCGCCGAGGGCCAGCGCGGCCTCCTCGTGCATCTTCGGGACCTGGAGGAAGACCTCACGGCTGACGCTGGTGACGATCGGCAGAATCATGATCGCCAGCAGGATGCCGACGGTGAACAGCGAGCGGGCCGCCCCGCCGCCGTAGCTGAAGATGCCGGTCCAGCCGAGGTAGTCGTCCAGCCAGCTGTAGAGGCCGCTCAGATGCGGGACGAGGAACAGCGCACCCCACAGGCCGTAGATGATGCTGGGCACCGCGGCGAGCAGGTCGATGACGTAGCTGAGCGGGGCGGACAGCTTGCGCGGCGCGTAGTGCGAGATGAACAGCGCGATGCCGACCGCGACCGGCACGGCTATCAGCATCGCGACCAGCGAGCTGACGAGGGTGCCGAAGGCGAGCACCGCGATGCCGAACTTCGGGTCGGTCCCGCTGGCGTTCCAGTCCAGCGTGGTGAAGAAGTTGGCCTTGTCGCCCGAGAGGGCGAGCACCGAGCGGTAGGTCAGGAAGACCGCGATCGCGGCCATGATCGCCAGCAGGGCGATGCCGGAGCCCCGGGAGAGCCCGAGGAAGATCCGGTCGCCGGGGCGGACCGCCTTGCCGGAGACGGCGGAGCCGTCGTGCTGCGGTGGCAGGGGCGGGAGGTCGGTCGTGGAGGAGGGTGTCTTCATGGATTCTCCGGTCTGCGGAGCCGGTGAGGGCTCCTGGCGCGGCGGTGCACCGGACGGGCGGCGGCCCGAAAGGGGCCCTTGTGAGGGGGCCCCTTCGGTCGTACGGCGGCCGGTGGGCCGCCGCCCGGTGGGTCAGGAGAGCTTGGCGACGCTTGCGCGCACCTTGTCGGCGATCTCGGTGGGCAGCGGGGCGTAGCCAAGGGCCTTGAGGGTGCTCTGGCCGTCCTTGCTGGCGACGTAGGTCAGGAAGGACTTGGTGGCGGGCAGCGTCTCGGCCTTGTTGCCCTTGTCGCAGGCGATCTCGTACGTCACCAGGGTGATCGGGTAGGCGCCCTCGGCCTTGGTGGTGTAGTTGAGCTGCAGGGCCAGGTCGTCGCCCTTGCCGACCTGCTTGGCCTCGGAGATGGCCTTCGAGGCGTTGTCGACGGTGGCGTCGACCGGCTGCTTGGCGCCGGTGTTCAGCTTGACCGTGGGGATCTTGCCGGCCGTCGCGTAGGACAGCTCGAAGTAGGAGATCGCCCCGGCGGTCTGCTTGACCTGCGAGGAGACGCCGGCCGAGCCGGAGGCCGCCTGGCCGCCGGTGCCTTCCCACTTCTTCGCCGGCTCGTGCTTCCAGTCACCCGGGGCGGCGCCCTTGAGGTACTTGGTGAAGTTGTCGGTGGTGCCCGAGTCGTCCGAGCGGTGGAACGCCTGGATCTTGAGGTCCGGGAGCTTGGCGCCCGGGTTCAGCTTCTTGATCGCGGCGTCGTTCCACTTGGTGATCTTCGAGTCGAAGATCTTCGCCAGGGTCGGGGCGTCCAGCACGAGGTTGTCCGCGCCGGGGACGTTGTAGCCGACCGCGATCGGGCCGCCGACCATCGGCAGGTCGACCGCCTGGCCGTTCTTGCAGACCTTCTTGGACTTGGCGATCTCGTCGGGCTTGAGGGCCGAGTCGGAGCCCGCGAAGGCGGTCTGGCCCTGCAGGAAGGTCGTGACGCCGGCGCCGGAGCCCGTCGGCTGGTAGTTGATCTCGGTGCTCTTGCAGGCGCCCGAGTAGTTCTGCACCCAGACGTCCATGGCGTTCTTCTGCGCGGACGAGCCGGACGCGAGCAGCTTGCCCTTGCCGTCACACTTGATGTTCGACGTCTTGGCGGCGGCGGCGCCACCGCCGGAGGTGTCGTCGGAGCCGCACGCGGTCAGGGCCAGGGCACCGGAGACGGCGAGAGCGCCAACGGCGAGGGCGCGAACCCGGTTCTTGCGCTGAAGCTTCACTGTCGAGAGTTCCTTCCTGGGGCGCGCCGCTTCGTCGGCGTGCGTGAGTGTGGGATGGCTGCCGCGTTCACGGCGGAAGCCGGCCGTACTGCGCTTGTGCCATGGGGGACGCGCACTCGGTAGGGCTGAAATTAGGTAGATCAGGTGAAGCGGCCGATGGAGGAGAGTGAACGCAGGGTGAACCTCGGCCATCGGCTGAGTGCGGGCCGATAAGTGCCGTCCGAGGGGTGGAAACCGGCACGTCGCCCTGTTGGATTACCGGCCGGTATGGCAGCATCCGCGCCTGAGACGTCGCGAATGCGTGCGCAACGACCGGAGGTGGCTGGTGGGGAGCCAGGGGGCACGGCAGGGCGTTCGGGATGTTCCGGGAGCTCCGGGCGGGCGGGGCGGGCGGGGCGGCCGGCTGATGGCGTGCACCGCCGTCGTCCTGTGCGTGACGGGGCTGCTCGGCGGCACGGCGGCGACCGCTCACGCCCAGGCCCGCAGGAGCCCGGCCGCGGACCCGGTGAGGCCCGCGGACGCCGAGGCCCGCCACCTCGACGAGGTGCGCAAGAAGATCGACGCCCTGTACCGCAAGGCCGAGCAGGCCACCGACGCCTATAACGCCGCGAAGGAACAGGTCGACGTCCAGCAGAAGGAAATCGTCCAGCTGGCGCGCACTATCGACACCACCCAGCAGAAATTGTCCGCTCTCAAGCGGCAGGCGGGCGCGCTGGCCAGCGCCCAGTACCGCGGCGGCGGGCTGCCCGCCGAGGCGAAACTGATGCTGAACGCCGATCCGGCCGGCTTTCTCGACAACGCCACCCTGGCCCGGAAGGGACAGCTCGCCGCAAAGCGAGTGGTCAGCCAACTGGCGCATCTCAAAGGCGACTTGCAGCGGTATTCGGACTCCGCCACGGACCGCTGGGAGAAGCTGGAGGCGAACCGCAAGAAGAAGGAAAGCGCTCAGCGGGACATCAAGAAGCAGATCGATGAGGCAAAGCAGCTGGAATCCCGGCTGGCCGCCAAGGAAAAGGACCGGCTGAAGAAGCTGGAGGACGCGCAGGCCTTCCGCGAGCAGCAGAAGTGGCTCGACTCCGGCATCCTCAAAGACATCAGCAACAAGGCCTCGGCCGACGGCAAGAAGGCGATTTCGTACGCCACCGCGCAGATCGGCAAGGACTATGTGTGGGGCGCGGAAGGGCCGGACACCTTCGACTGCTCCGGGCTGACCCTGCGGTCGTGGCAGGCCGCCGGCCGGACGATTCCGCGGACCTCACAGGAACAGTGGCGGCAACTTCCCCGGGTCGACCTCAAGGACATGCGGCCGGGCGATCTGATTATTTATTTCTCCGATGCCAGTCATGTCGGGATGTATCTCGGTGACGGCGCGATTGTGCATGCGCCGCGCCCCGGCCGGCAGGTGACGATCACCGGTGCCGGTTCGATGCCGATCCTCGGTGTCGTACGCCCCGACGGTGATGCCGGAGACGATGGCGCGGCTCACACCCGGCGATAAATGACCTGTTTGTTTGCTCTCTGAGGGTCGCCGTCGCGTTGCTGAATGCACTCAAGCGGGGTGATGTTCGTCATTCCGCATTCCACCCTCTCCAGGTCAAATGGCTTATCGGTCGCGGCATATGGCGTTGGCCGATTGCCGCCGGGCATTCCATCCCACTCCGTACTGACGCTATGGTCGCCTGTCAGTGCCCGGTGCCACCCGATCCATTCGACCGATGGACGACGGGACCCGGGCACGGTGGCGCACCGTCGGTGCCCCGCCGCACCCCTCGGGGGGAGGGAAGGAAGCAGACCGATGCCCGTACCCGTACCGCACCAGCGGACGGTCGTGCTGCCGCACCAGGCAGGACCGGTGGACGACCCCTGCGCGGAAACCGCGCGGGTCGCCCAGGCGCCGGGCGCGGGGGACGCGACGGCCCAGGGCGTCCGCGCCCCGGCTCCCGCCGCCGCCCAGGAGGACCGGCCGGCGGCGCAGGGCCTCGGTGAGCCCGCCCTCCCGCAGTCGGCCGACCGTCGAATTTCAGCCGACCACGGAACGACCCACCAGGGCCTGACCCTGCTCCTCATCGGCGAGGACCCCAACAGTCATGTCCCCGAGATGTGGGACTGGGCGGGGCGCAAGGTGCGCCTGCGCACCGCCCGCAACCTCACCGAGGCGTCGCGGCTGCTCACCGACGATGTGCACTGCATCCTGCTCGACCTGTCCCCGCAGGCCCCCGAGGACCGCGCGGAGCGGGACGGGCACGCCGCAGAAGGGGACGAACTGGGCGTTCTGCGCGACGTCCTGCGGCTCGCGCCGTCGCACGCCGTCCTCGTCCTGACCTACGAGACGGACGCCGAGCGCGCCGCCGACGCCGTACGCGTCGGCGCCCAGGACTACCTCTTCCGGGACGAACTGGACGGCGCGGTGCTCAGCCGCGCGGTCCGCTACGCCGTCGAACGCAAACGCGCCGACCTGGCCCAGCGCCAGCTCACCGAGTCGCGGATGCTCGCCCAGGAGAATGCCCGGCTGGAGCGGGGCCTGCTGCCCACGCCCCTGCTCGACGGCTCCGACCTGCGCTTCGCCGCCTGCTACCGCCCCGGCCGCAGCCGTGCGCTGCTCGGCGGCGACTTCTACGACACCGTCCGCACCCCGGACGGCACCGTCCACGCGATGATCGGCGACGTCTGCGGCCACGGCCCGGACGAGGCCGCCCTCGGCGTCGAGCTGCGGATCGCCTGGCGGGCGCTGACCTTCGCCGGCCTGTCCGGTGACGAACTGCTCGCCACCCTGCAGAAGGTGCTGGAGCACGAGTGCGCGGACGACGAGATCTTCGCGACGCTGTGCACCGTCGACATCTCCGCGGACGGCCGCCGCGCCGGGCTGTGCCTGGCCGGCCACCCCGCACCGCTGCTGGCCCGGGCCGGCGAGGGCCCGCGGCTGCTGCCCTACGAGTTCGGCGGGCCGGCGCTCGGCCTGCTGCCGCACGCCCGCTGGCCGCGCCGGCAGGTCGAACTGGGCGGCTCCTGGAGCCTGATGATGTACACCGACGGGCTGATCGAGGGCCGCATCGGGGTGGGCAACCAGCGCCTCGGCCAGGAGGGCATGACCGAGCTGGTCAGCCGCAAGATGGCGGACGGCCTCAGCGGCGAGGAGCTGCTGGACGCCTCCGTCAGGGAAGTACGCGATCTCAACGGCGGCGAGCTGACGGACGATGTCGCCGTGCTGCTGCTGGACCGCAGCTGACGCACCGCCGCGGGAGACCGTCGCCGGCCTGCTGCGGGGAAGCGGGGGCCGGGGCCCGGCCGGGTGGGCTCAGCGCCCGCCGTTGAAGGGGCCGTACGGCCCGTCCGAGCTGGAGCCCCCGCGGCGCGGGCCGCTGCCGCCACCGGAGACCTCCCGGAGCGCGGGCCGCACGTCAACGGTGTAGACGATCACCGCGATCACGCCGATGACCGGCAGGAACGACATGATCGGCAGAATGAACAGCAGCGCCGTGGCCAGCGCGAGGAAGATCAGCCACATGCCCTTGGTCTGCTTGCTCGCGGCGCGGTAGGCGTCCTCGCGGCGCACGGCGGCATCGATCAGCATCACGGCGGCATAGACGCCCAGGGCGAGCTGCACCCAGCTCAGAATGCTCTGGAACCCGTAAATCAGCACGCCGTCCACCGCCCGTTCGCCAGTCGTGTTCGTCCCGGTCCGGCACGGCCGTCTGCCGCCCGTGCCGCCCCACCGTACCCGGACAACGGGCCGGGCACCCGAAGTGTGCCCGGCCCGTTGTCCGGGTACGGCGCCCTCACCGAAGAGTGAGTGACGTCACAGCGTGCTCACTTCGCGGACGGCGGAGTGCTCTTCTTCACCGGCGCCGGCTTGCGCTGCGCGACCGGCTTCTTCGGTGCGGCGGGCTTGGGCTGGGTCGCCGGGGTGGCCTTGGCCTGCGCCTTGGCCCCGTTGGTGGCCTGCGGCTTCGGGGAGTTCTTGGGCGCCTGCTTCGGCGCCGGCTCCGGCTCGATCGCCACCGCGAGGTCCTCGACCTGGTCGGCGGCCTCGCCGCGCCAGGTCGCCACCGCGCCGCGGCCGCGCTCGGCCAGCTCCTCGTAGCCCTCACGGGCCCGCACGACGGCCTCGGCGGCGCGGCCCACGCTCTGCAGCGCCAGCTCCTGCGCCTGGTCGCGGACCTTCTTGATGTCGCCGTCCAGCGAGCCCAGCAGCTCCGACAGCCGCTCCTGGGCGTCCTTGGCCTGCTTGCTGACCAGGGCCTGGACGTCCTTGGGGTCGGTGCTGCGCACGGAGTCGAAGTGCTTGGGCGCCTCGGCGCGGATCTTCTCGACGAGCTGCGGCACCTCGCCGAGCTTCTCGGCCGCCAGGTCGACGGTGCCGGCCAGCGCGTACAGCGGGGTGGCGTCGGTCAGGGTCTTGCGGAGGTCATCGGAGATGGCCATGACGTTTTTCCTCCTGGAAACGGAATCGGTTGCTCAGGTGGCGTGCGGGCCGCCGTCGGCCTCTGTGCCGGGGGTGTCCGTACCGCGCCCGACCCCGGGCCCGCTCGCAGCGGTGTCCCGGTCTGCGGTGCCGAGCCCGTTCTCCTTGCGGAAGGACTCGTAGATCTGCAGCAGGACCTGCTTCTGTCTCTCGTTCAGCGCCGGGTCGGTGAGTATCGCGGTCTGCACCTCGACCCCGTCCAGACCGTGCCGCTCGTCCAGGATCCCGGCCTGGACGTAGAGCGTCTCCGCGGATATCCGCAGCGCCTTGGCGAGCTGCTGGAGGATCTCCGCGCTCGGCTTGCGAAGGCCGCGCTCGATCTGGCTGAGGTACGGGTTGGACACCCCGGCGGCATCCGCGAGCTGCCGCAGGCTCAGCCGCGCCGTGCGCCGCTGCTCCCGCAGGAACTCGCCGAGGTTGCCGACGTTGAGTGATGCCATACCCCGATGGTGCCTGCCGGTGCTAACTTTTGCAAGCAAGGCGCTAGCAGAAGTGGTCCAGTGGGGTGGGCGAGGGCTCCGGGTGCGCGGGGAGCCCGTCCGGCGGCCGTCGCCCGGATGCGCGGTCCAGGCCTCACGTCAGGCGCCCATACGGGGATCATGTGCCACATGGCGGACGAATCCCCGACGAAAGGCATGACATGAAGGTCGCGGTCATCGGCGGCACCGGGCTGATCGGGTCGCAGGTCGTCAGGAAGCTGAACGCCGCGGGGCACGAGGCGGTGCCGTACGCGCAGTCGACCGGCACCGATGTCCTCAGCGGCCGGGGTCTGGACGAGGCGGCGGCGGGGGCGGATGTCCTCGTCAACCTGACGAACTCCCCGACCTTCGACGACGCCTCCCTGGCCTTCTTCCGGACCTCCATGGACAACCTGCTGGCCGCGGCCCGGAAGGCGGGCGTGGGCCACTTCGTCATCCTCTCGATCATCGGCGTGGACCAGGTGCCCGAGCTGGACTACTACCGGGCCAAGGCGCTCCAGGAGGAGATCCTCGCGGCCGGGCCGGTCCCGTACTCCATCGTCCGCGCGACGCAGTTCATGGAGTTCATGGACGCGGTCCTGTCCTGGACCGCCGATGGCGACACCGTCCGGCTGCCCGCCACCCCGATCCAGCCGATCGCCGCCGGGGACGTGGCCGACGCGGTGGCCGAGGTCGCCGCGGGGCCGCCGCTGGGCGGCATTCACAAGATCGCCGGCCCCGAGGTCTTCCCCCTGGACGACCTGGGCCGTCTCACCCTGGCCCACCAGGCCGACGACCGCACCGTCGTCACCGACCCCACCGCCGGCATGTTCGCCGCGGTCAAGGGCGACGTCCTCACCGACCCGGACGCCCACCTCGCCCCCACCCGCTACACCGACTGGCTCGCCTGAACCGACCGCGCCGTCCGGCCTCCCCGGCGCGGGTCCGGCCGCTCAGAACGCCCACCGGGTGTGCGTGAACACGCCGTCGTTGCGGCCGAAGCCGTACGCCGTGGCCGGGGCGACCGCGAACACCACCGCGCGCCCCGTGCGGAACGCCTCCCCGAGCCCGTGGAACGGCCCCTCGGGCGAGGTGATCCGCGGCCCGTACTTCGCCTCGTACGCCGCGATCACCTCGTCCAGCACCGCAGGCTCGGCCACCGGCTCCGCCGTGCCCTCGACGACGAGATCGAGCCCCTCGGCCAGCGCGTTCCGCCCGGTGGTCAGCGCGCAGTGCCGGTGACCGGCGAGGTTCCTGGCCTTCTGCTCGTCCGCGCCGGTGGAGAAGTACAGCACCCCGTCGTGCCAGGCGGCGAGCACGGGCGTGACGTGCAGCCGGCCGTCCGGCCGCACCGTGGACACCCAGAAGATCTCGGCGGCTTCCAGGTGCCGGCGGGCCTCGGCCCACTCGGTGGCGGTGACGTCCGCGGCGCCCGGGCGGGGGTTGAGCCCGGAGCTGTAGCGGGCGTCGAGCGTGGTCGTGGGCTGCTGTGCGGGTCCGTGTGCCGACATGGCGGATCTCCCTTCCTCTTCCGCCTGTAACGACCGGCCGGCGGCCCGGAAGTCATCGGCCGGGACCGTTCGGGTCGCCGCCCGCCCGCTCCAGGGACGGCTACGGGGTGCCCTCCCCGGTGGCGGGCCGGGTCCCGATGACGACCGTGGCGTACAGCTCGTCGGAGCCGGTCACCCGGGGCAGGAGCCCGTGGCGGGTGAAGGCCTCGACGGCCCGCGGCGCCTGCCGCTCGCTCGTCTCGACCAGCAGCTGACCCTCCGGCGCCAGCCACGCGGGCGCGGCCGCGGTCACCCGCCGCAGGACGTCGAGCCCGTCCGCGCCGCCGTCCAGCGCGACCAGCGGCTCGTGCTCACGGGCCTCGGGCGGCAGCAGCCCGACCTCCTCGGTCGGGACGTAGGGAACGTTCGCCACCAGGACGTCGATCCGGCCGCGGAGCCCGGCGGGCAGCGCGTCGAAGAGGTCGCCCGCGAAGACCTCGCCGCCGGCGGCCGCGAGGGTGCGGCGGGCGCAGCGCACCGCGGCGGGCTCGATGTCCGCCGCGTACAGCTCGATGCGGCCCAGCGCGGCGGCCAGTACGGCGCCCACCGCACCGGACCCGCAGCACAGATCGACGACGACCGGGGGCCGCCCGGTGCGGGCGGCGGACCGGCGCCCGAGGCCGATGGCCTGGTCCACCAGGAATTCGGTGCGGCGCCGCGGCACGAACACGCCAGGGTCGACGGCGACCCGCCGCCCGTGGAACTCCGCCCAGCCGACGACGTGTTCCAGCGGAATGCCGAGGACCCGGCGCTCCACCATGGCGGCGAGCGCGTCCGCCGACGGCGCGCCGGAGAGCAGCAACTCCGCCTCGTCCTCCGCGAACACGCAGCCGGCGGCACGCAACCGGGCGACGACGGCGGCACGGGGGAGGGGCGCGGCAGGGCGCGGCGAGGCCGGTGCCGCTCCCTCCGCACGACGCGGTAGGGGCTCGGGCCGCACGGGCGCGCGGGATATACGGGATGACGACAACGGGGACGGCATACGAGGTGACGACATGTGGGCCTTTCGGGGCGCCGAGGGCGCATCCCGGGTCACGTGTGCCGTGCGGTCACCTGCGTCGGGTGGACCTACGGGCGTGAGCCGGGAGCACCTGCCTGATCTGGCGGGGAATCGGTCTCACCTCCTGAGTCGGTCCACTACTGAGGGTCAACACTACCTTGCCGGGGGCGTGTCGGCACGGGGAGAGCCGGCGGGGCCGGGTCGCCTTGTTGACTTGGAGTGTGCTTCAACTCGTAGCGTCCGGGGCGGGATCAGGGGCGGGGTGGTGGCCGAGGGCGGCTGCCGGGCCGGCCGGGTCCGTTCGTTGTAGGCCATGTTCAGGAGGCAGCAGCATCATGACCAGCATCAGCATTCCGACGCGGCACCTCGGCGGGCTGGCGGTTTCCGCGCAGGGGCTCGGCTGTATGGGGATGAGCCACGGGTACGGCGCGTCGGATGACGCGCAGTCGATCGCGACCATCAACCGGGCGCTCGACCTCGGAGTCACCCTGCTGGACACCTCCGACTTCTACGGGGCGGGCCACAACGAGGAGTTGATCGGCCGGGCCGTCGCCGGGCGGCGGGACGAGGTGGTGCTGGCGACGAAGTTCGGGTTCGCCAACCGGCTCGGTGAGCCGACGGCGATCCGGGGCGACGCCGCCTATGTGCGGGCGGCCTGTGACGCGTCGCTGCGCCGGCTCGGGGTCGACCACATCGACCTCTACTACCAGCACCGCGTCGACCCGCAGGTGCCGATCGAGGAGACCGTCGGTGCGATGGCCGAGCTGGTCGCGGCGGGGAAGGTGCGGCATCTGGGGCTGTCCGAGGCGGGCGCCGCGACCGTCCGGCGGGCGCATGCGGTGCATCCGATCGCCGCGCTGCAGAGCGAGTGGTCGCTGTGGACCCGGGATCTGGAGAACGAGATCGCTCCGGTGTGCCGTGAACTCGGCATCGGCCTGGTGCCGTTCTCCCCGCTCGGCCGGGGCTTCCTGACCGGGCGCTACACCTCCGTGGAGGGGCTGCCGGAGTCGGATCTGCGCCGCAGCCAGCCGCGCTTCGCCGACGGCAATCTGGAGCAGAACCTGGCCATCGTGGAGAAGCTCGACGAGATCGCCGCCGAGAAGGGCGTCAGCGCCGGGCAGCTCGCGCTGGCCTGGGTGCAGCACCGCGGCGACGACGTGGTGCCGATCCCCGGCACCCGGCGGCAGAAATACCTGGAGGAGAACCTCGGCGCCCTGGCCCTGGAGCTGACCGCCGAGGAACTCACCGCGATCGATGCCGCCGCCCCCGCCGGCCGGATCGCCGGGACGCGGTACGACGAGGCCAGCATCGCGTTCGTGGAGGCGTGAGGTGAGGTGAGGTGAGGTGACGGGCGGGGGCGGCGTGTGGCCCCGGCGCCGTCGTGGGCTTGGCGGGGCGGAGCGCGTCCGGTGCGCGGCGGGGCCGTGACTCCCCGCCACGGAACGTGTTCGCTGTGCCACGCCTGCGCGCGTCCGCGTCTCGCTGCCTAGACTTTTTGCAGCGCGGCAAGCCGGTGCCCGCGGCCGTCGCTCCTGGGCCGCCGGCCGAGCGGAAGGGCGGCGTGCCATGGACTGGAAGCTGGAACTGGTGCCGATTCCGGTCGCCGACGTGGAACGGGCGAAGCGCTTCTACAGCGAGCAGATGGGCTTCGCGGTCGATCACGACATGTCCGTCGGCGGCGAGGTCCGGATCGTGCAGCTGACGCCGCCGGGATCGGGCTGCTCGATCGTGATCGGGGCGGGAGTCGAGGACCCGGGAGCGCGGCCGGGGGCGGTGCACGGGCTGCAGCTGGTGGTGCCCGATATCGCCTCGGCGCGTGCGGAGCTGGCCGAGCGGGGTGTGGCGGTCGGTCCGGTCCAGCATGTCGAGAACGGGAGGTTGGTCGACGGTCCCGGCGGCGCGTGGAACTCGTTCGTCTACTTCAGCGATCCGGACGGCAACGGATGGGCACTGCAGGAGCGGCCCTCGCTGGGGTGAGAAATCGGTGGGGGAGAGCGGGAGTTGGCTTTCGGCCATGGTGCGGCCGGTGCGGGGCGGGCTCCTAGGATCGGTGGGATGACGACCGATCAGGAAGAGTTTCTGCGGGCCTTTCATGCCGCGCACCCCGCGGTGACCGCGCGGGCCATGGCGCACGGGCGGGCCGAGGACGGTCGTTCCGGCTACCGGATCCTGCGGGACCGGGTCGCGGCGTGCGAGCGGGTGCTGGATCTGGGGTGCGGCGACGGGCTGTTGCTCGAACTCCTCGCCGGGCGGGACGGGGGTGCCCCGCGGGAGCTCGCCGGGCTCGACCTGTCCGCCGAGGAGCTGACGCTGGCGCGCCGCCGGCCGGGCGTCGGCCGGGCCGATCTCCGGGTGGGGCGGGCGCAGCAACTGCCCTTCCAGGACGGCTGGTTCGACGGGTGCGTGTCCCACATGGCGCTGATGCTGATGGGGGAGGCGGAACAGGTCGCGGCGGAGCTGGCCCGGGTGCTGGAGCCGGGCGGCACGCTGGCCGCCGTATTGGGCGGCGGGGCGGCCGGCGGCGAGGCCTGCGAGCTGTTCCTGCGGCTGGCCAAGCCGCTGTTCCTCGCGGTGCCCGAGGAGCAGCGGATCCCGCGCCTCGGTGACCGGCGGCTGCGGACCGCCGAAGGCTTCGACGAGGTGTTCCGGCCGGCCGGTTTCGGGCCGGTGGAGTGGGAGACGGTACGGATCGACCTGACCGGCCCGCCCGAGCAGGTGTGGCGCACCGTGGCCGCCTACTACGACGCCGGGCCGCTCGATGCCTCCGTCCTGGCGGAGCTGCGGGCCCGCTTCGAGGCGGAGTCGGCGGCCCTGGCGCTGCCGGACGGGCGCATTCCGTGCGGGATGCACCTGCATGTCGCGACGGCGAGGCGCTGACGACCGCACCGTGCGCGGTGGCGAGGCGCTGACCACTGCACCGTCGTGCGCGGCCGGGGGCGGCGCGACCGCGCACGGCGACGTGACGGATGCCGAGGGCCCGCCCCGGTGGCCGCTAGCCCCCGTACGGCCGGGTGGCGCGGGCCTCGCGGAGGGTCACGGCCCACCAGGTCAGCTGGTGGAGCAGGGTGTCGGCGGCCTGGGTGGCGGCGGCCGGGGCGCGCAGTTCGCCGGCGTCGTCGAAGAGGTTGCCGGCGAGCGCGAAGCTCACCGAGTCGCGGACCGTCGTGGCGTGCAACTCGGCGAAGACCAGCCGCAGTTGCTCCACGGCGCGCAGGCCGCCGGAGATCCCGCCGTACGAGACGAAGCCGACCGGCTTGGCCTGCCACTGGGTGTGCAGCAGGTCGATGGCGTGCTTGAGCGGGGCGGGGAAGGAGTGGTTGTACTCCGGGGTGATCACGACGAACGCGTCCGCCTCGTCCACGCGCTTGGCGAAGGACGCGTACTCCTCGCTGCCGTGCCGGAGGGTGTACGGGCGGACCTCGTCGAGGTCGATGACGTCCACGTCGATGTGCGGGTGGCGGGCGGCGTGCCGGGCGAACCAGGTCGCGATGACGGGCGCGAACCGGCCCTCCCGGATGCTGCCGACGATCACTGCGAGGCGGTACGGATGCTCGGACATGCGGGGCCCTCCCTGGCCGGCGCGGGGCGGCGGCGCGTGAGTCGGTGACGGCCGGGGCGCCGTCGGGGCCCGACGCTAGGACCTCAAGCGGACTTGAGGTCAAACACGGGTGGGGCCGGCCGGGCATCTGCCCGGCCGGCCCCACCCGCCCGTTTCCGTCCGCCGGGTCGGCTCACTCCGCCCCGAACAGCTTCAGCAGCTCCGTCTTCTCGAACATCCGGGCCGTGTCGATCGCCGAGGGAGTGCCCGCCGACGGGTCCGCGCCGTGCGCCACCAGGACCTTGACGACCTCGTCCTCGGCCTTGAAGACCGCGCCGGCCAGCGGGGTCTGGCCGCGGTCGTTGGGGCGGTCGGCGTCGGCGCCGCGCTGCAACAGCGCCTCCACGGTGGCCGGGTGGCCGTGGTACGCCGCCAGCATCACGAGCGAGTCGCCCTTGTCGTTCGTCAGATTGGCGGGAACGCCCGCGTCCACATAGGCGGCGACGGTGTCGGTGTCACCGTGCCGCGCCAGGTCGAACACCTTCGCCGCGAGCTGCAGGACCTCGGGGTCGTGCGCGTGCTCGATCGCCTCGGGCCCCTGCGGCTCGGAATTCGCGTCGCTCATGGTCGCCGGCCTCCTGCTGTGGTGGGTGCTGCGTGCGTGCACTGTCCTCGCCACCTTATGCAGGCCGCCGCCGTCGCGGCAGCGGGCACCTGCGCCTCGCGGCGGCAGCCGCCGGGGACCGGCCGGGCCGGGCGCCGGCCGCCCGCCGCCCGGCCCCCGGC
>NZ_BMND01000051.1 GCF_014646275.1 Streptomyces kronopolitis | reverse complement strand
GCTTCGCTGGACGTCAGGCAGCCAGTCGGTACACTTCCCGCAGTTCAGGGCCAGCGGCCAACACCCGAACGTGCATCAGATGCAATTCCCCGGGGTCCCACGCGAGCGTGCTGCGGCGGTCGGCCCACCAGTGCGTGACGGCGTCGATGCCGAGCCCGGCTACGAGGCCGAGCACCGACAGGTGCAGCCCCAGCAGCATGGCGGCCGGGATGAGGACAGCCAGCTTGGTGAGCGTCAGGGTGGCGACGTGCCGGGTGTCCGCGAAGCGGCCGACCCAACCGGGACGGCCCTTGTTCGCGGACTGGTGGGAGGTCTGCACCCAGTGGTCACCCACGCTGTGGGCGACGTACAGGGCAATGAAGACAGCGGCGAACGTGGCAGCGTGCACGGGGGTGAACTCCTGACTGCGTCGGGATAGGGGAGCCAGGCGCGGCGGGCTGTCCTTGTCCGGGAGTGCCGCCGCGCCAGGCATGCGAGCCGAACCGCAAGTAGCGCCCGACCAAGTGCCCCGGCAGGGAGTCGAACCTTGCCTACGACCATCGGGGCGGTGATGCGGTGTCTCCTTCGGGAGCGAGCTCCCGTTTCAGGCGTATGGAGACGTGACCTTTCGGTCTAAGCCCTCCGGTTAA
This sequence comes from Streptomyces kronopolitis, assembly GCF_014646275.1. GTDB lineage: Bacteria > Actinomycetota > Actinomycetes > Streptomycetales > Streptomycetaceae > Streptomyces > Streptomyces kronopolitis. The sequence goes on along the minus strand of NZ_BMND01000051.1, from coordinate 32,607 downwards.
TGACAAGGCGCCGGGCCGCCTCCCCCCGTCCGCTGCGGGGCTCCTGGGTGGTGCACCTGGGCACCGGCGAAGGTGTCCAGGCAGGCAATGCACGGGACCGATGGCCCCGAACTCCTACACTCATGTACTCATGTGCAGGAGTTGCTGCCATGAGAATGCCCAACTCCTGTACATGAGTCAACCCGCCGCGAGAGCTTTCTTCGCGACGGGCTGGATGGGGGTGAGGCTTCGTCAGTCTCCAGCGGGGATGCGGTAGTCGAGAACGAACTGGTCAGCGGCCATGACGGTGTCGCAGACCTCGACCACCCGGCCTTCCTCGCTTTCCGCGTTCCTGATCAGATGGATCACGGGCGAGCCAGGGCTCAGGCTGAGCGCGCTGGTCTCCTGCTTCGTGGCAAGCCGAGCCCGCACGGTCTCCGTGAACTCCTTCAGCATGTGCCCGTTCTCCTCGAGGCGCGCGTAGATGCCGCCGCCTCCCGGGTTCTCCGCGAGCAGCTCGGGGATGGACTCGGCGATATCCCAGGGAAGGTACGACGTCGCTTCTTCCGTCGGCGTCCCGTTGCTGAAGTACAGACGGCGACGGGCCAGCACCTTCGTGCCGTCGGGGACGCCCAGGCGCTCGGCGATCTCGGCTGGCGCTTCCGTCGGGCCGACGTAGAGCACGGTCACGCCCGCGGTCTTCCCGGCCTGCTCTGACTCCGCGAGGTAGGCGGCCTTGCCGGCCTTGCGGTGGGACCGCCGAAAGCGGTCGGACGACTTACGGCGTACCGGCGGCTGGCTCTTCACGAACGAGCCCTTGCCGTGGTGGGTGTCGATCAAGCCGGTGGGCCGGAGCTCCGCCACGGCCTTGCGCGCCGTGCCCTGGGACACGGAGTAGCGGACCATGAGCTCCGACTCGCTGGGAACCTTGGCCCCTGCGGGGAGGACGCCGGACCTGATCTGCTGAGCCAGGTCTTCCGCGATCTGTAGGTACCGTGGCTGACCTGAGTCTCTAGAGGCTGCTGTGCCCATGTCCTTCAGTCCTCCTATGCTCCTGTACATGAGTAACGCTAACCGGGAGGGCCGGTCAATGTCGCTTCACTCGGTTTCGGTGGCCGGAGTGGTGGTCCGTGAGGACGGCCGCGTTCTCGTGATCAAGCGTGCTGACAATGGCGCCTGGGAAGCCCCTGGCGGCGTCCTCGAACTGGACGAACGCCCTGAGGAAGGCGCCTGCCGAGAGGTCCTGGAAGAGACCGGCATCAAGGTCGAGACTGAGCGGCTGACGGGCGTCTACAAGAACATGAACCGCGGCGTCGTCGCCCTGGTCTTCCGTTGCCGGCCGGTCGGCGGTGAAGAGCACACGTCGGACGAGTCCATTGACGTGCGCTGGTTCACCCGTGAAGAAGTCGAGACGCACATGGTGGAGGCGTACGCGGTGCGGGTGCTCGACGCGCTCGAAAGTCAGGGACCGCGGGTGCGAGCCCACGACGGCCGTCAATTGCTTACCGCGGAGACTCCATCGCCCTGACTAAGCACGACCGGGAGGGGGGTGCGAGTTAAATTGCACCCCCCTCAACTGAGGGATTGCGAATGTGCGCCTAGTGGGTCAGGAAGCAAATAGGGACACTACGCCAGCTGGAAGAGAATCATCTTCTGCGGATTTCTCTGCATCGCCCCATTGCGGATGGCGTGCCGTAATTGCTCGAAAGAGTTCTAGCGGCACACGTGCCTCATGGGCCAGGTCCTTTTCGCTAACTCCGACACTCTCTAGAATTTCGACGGATTTCGCGAAAAGTGACGGTTGCTCCAGGGCTGGTACCGGACCGGGCTCGCGTCGCCTCCAGCCTTTTGCTGAAAGGTAAGCCATCGCGTTCTTGTAGGTCACATCAGACATGACACCTAGAGTGCGTGCGCGATACAGAAGCGACTGAAGGCTGACGTTCCATTCTTCCTTCAAGCTGCCGAGAGTTCGCCAATCTGCCCGAGAAGGCAATAGATCGCGAATTTCGTCGGCGGGCATGAGGAATTCTGCCGCGAAACGATGTGCATGTGACTCTACGACTCGGCCGCCTGGCTCGACATCGACGTGCATGATTAGGTGGCCGATTTCGTGTGCTACATCGAAACGCTGGCGGAAGTAATCATGTTTCGCTGGGTTCAACACCACGGTGGGGCGATGAATATCTTCAAATGAGTAAGCGTCAACCGCAGAAGTCTGTACAGGGCTGTAGACGACTACTATTCCGTTGTTTTCCGCGATTCTGACTAGATGCCCTACTGGCCCGTGGGGCAACTGCCAATGCTCCCGGAGCAGGCGCGCGGCCTGCTCCGGGAGATCGCTGTTTTCATCCTCGACGTCCACGCTGAGTCTTGGAATATTGGGTTCCGGATACTCCACGTGACGCTCCAGGGCGATGCCCACATCGCCCGCTACTAGCCCATAAGCCAAGGCTTGATCTCGGATCAACTGGGAGGTTGAACGTAGAGATCTGAAGTGGGGAAACACCTCTCGTGACACTTCGCGGCGAACACCTGGGAGGAAAAATCCGGGTTCCACTCCGAGAGTCAGGCACAGTTGTGCCACGGTGGGGGCCGCAGGTCGTTTGGTGTTGCTTTCATAGGCTGCGATGGCCGTCGGGCTCTTGCCAATTTTCGTCGCCAAGGCGTTCTTTCTGAGCCCCGCGAGTTGCCTGGCAAGAGTTAGTCGACTTCCATCGAATAGGCGAGAGGCGTCACCGGCCCGTACTTCGGTGGGGCGAGTAGATTCCATGAACGTCCGCTCGTTTCATTATTTGCTGTCGCCTTCGCGTTTCTGTCGACGAAGGCGGACGGTGGCGTCAGCCACAGCGTCAGACCCTTGGCGGGGGGCGGGAACGATTGGCTGCGGCTTTCGATCAACGATCTCCGGGATGTAGTCAAGTAGATCATGCTTCCAGTACCACGCCATGCCGCCCCCCGGGTTCAAACGAGAGCGTCCCAAGAAGAGCTCTCGCACGTTGATTTCCTTTTGCACGGCGTGAGCAAGAACCAGTGTGACGAGGTTCTCGGCGTCTTCTTCTGCTTCGACCAGATCCGACACAAATTCTGCGAAATCGGGGTCGGCGTCGAACAGTGTTGGCTGCGGGTCGGGGTCGGGCTGGGCAGCAACCCGCTGCTTCGTCGGGCTCTTCTGCGGCCACGGGATTTCGTCAACGTGGCCGAAGGTGAACGACGTCTGTAGCCAGCGCCAGTTGGCGAAGCGCCAGCCGGGCGAGGAGTTTAGGTTGAAGCGCGTGACCAGGCCGGGTTCGATGCGCGGCATGGCGTCGTATTCGCCAGGCAGGAGGCCCTGTGCGACCACATCCATGCCGGCCGATGCCTCAGTCGGCGAACTCACGGTGTACCGACCGCACGAGAAGACGCGGTCTTGCCTGTCCTTCAGGAAGTCGTGTGCCGTGTAGCCGACCCACCCCGGGCCGTGACCCGCCTCGGGGTCGTAGTCCTGCATCGTCCGCGCGTACGCAGACTTGGCCGCCCACCCGATGCCCGCCAGAACTCCTGCTTCCCTCAGGCAGTCCAGCGCATCCTGCTCTTCGCTCATGACGCCAGACTGTACCGCAATGCAGCATCCTGTGCTCAAAAATAAACCCTCAGCCGAGTTTGATGTCCACAGAAGAACCGAACATGCGATCTATTCATGGCGGGCACGCTACCGGGTTCGGATCGGGGGCGCCATGGATCTGGTCGCGATAGCCCCTGGGCAGCCGAGAGTGCTGGAGGGGGAAGTTGGGCTGACCGGCACGCCCTTGAGTCAGGCTTCGCCTGGATCAAGTGCGACGCCCTGGGTAGCAGCTGACATCAGTGGTTGACATCAACGTGGGCACACAACGCTGAACGCACCTGCCCTGATCGCTGGAGCGGATGCTCTACGCGGGCATGCCTCTGATGGTTGATATGGCCGCAGCACCCGCCTACGGATCAGAAGGTTGCAGGTTCGAATCCTGCCGAGCGCACAGCAGGCCAAGGGCCCCGTTGAGGAATCGACGGGGCCCTTGGTGTATGTGCGTGACGGCGTGGCTGACGGCAACGTCCGGGCCCGCCGAACGGGAGTGGATCAGGATCCTTCCCGGTGCCGTCACTGTCGTCCCCCCCCGGGTGGAGGCGCCGCGGCTCTGAAAGAAGAGCCCCGACCGGTTGCAGCGTCATGGCCCGGTCGGAGCTCTGTGCACACACCGCAGGCCCGTCCCGCGTGGGCCATGTTCACCTGGCTCACCCGGAAGGCAGAGCGGTAGAGCGGGGCCGATCTTGTTCGCCGCGCGGCGCGCATACCGGGCGATCTGCTCCCACTCTTCTTCGGTCCGCTGCACAGCCTCGGGGTGCTGCTCTTCCAGTCACCTACCGAAGTCGTCGCCGTGATCATCCATGTGCGTGCTCCTACGGCTGGATCAGCGCTTGTGCGGGTGCGCCGATCGTGGCCGTGTTGCTTCCGCCGTACGGGGGCTGTGCCAGATCTCGGTGAGCGGACGTCGCCGGTCAGCCGCCGCCGAGGCCACCACCCTGTCGAAAATGCGTCTCCGGCATCTGGTTGTCGTGTTTCAACGGCTCCTTCGTTCCCAGGCGCGCCCATACCCAGAACAGCCCCAGGCCCACAGCCAGCAGACCGACCGGCACGAGTATCGCGAGAGCCCACTCGGGCATGCCGTCTCCCCCTCAGCTTTCCCTGACCTGCCAATTGCCGTGCCACCACGGTAGAGCCCACCACTGACAACGACGCCCAGGAAGGCGCAGGGCGCCCATGAGCCGGTTGATGGACTGCCTGCGAGGCAGGGGATGCTCACAGGGCTTTCCCATTGATGCGGTATCAGTGGCATGGCGGGGCGGGGCGGCCGACGCCGTTCAGAGGTGTCCCGGAGCGTCACGTTGTATGGCCGCCTGATCGTCCTCGGGCTTCAGGCCGCTTGCAGTCACTTCAGCTCTGTCTTCACGGTGCCGCTATGGGAGGGGCAGTAGACGGGAGGCGCCTCGGTGACGATCGCGAGACCCTTCTCTCCGGGGAAGGCGGCTCGGGTGCTCTGCAGTACGTCTTTCGGGCTTTCGCCGGCGTCCAGCTCGGTGCACACAAGTGTCCCTGCACACCCAGATCGTCGGGGTCGACTGGCTGTAGTTCCGGTGCGCGGATCTTCACGGCACGGGCAAAGCGGTTGTCTTTGTCGGTCGTTGAGGCTGCCCCGTCAGATGTGGGGATGCCGACGGGCGACGAGGACTCGTGCCTCGTCGGAGGCTGGGAAGCCGCTGGTAGTTCACAGTCCGCATGAGTGGCCGCCACTGTGAACACGATGGGGTCGGTTCCGTGAGCGTGTTGCTTGCAGACGGTCCATGAGTCGTACGCGGCACCGCTGCGATCTGCCTTCGTTGTTGCGTCCTGGTACGCCCTCAAGGTCATCTTTGGGCCCAGGGCGGTGTCGACGTCGCCTTTGGTTCTGCCGACGTAATTGGCGATCGTCGGGTGACGAGGTGTCTTCTCCGTGCTTTGGGCGGGGGAGTCTTGGCTGCACCCTGTTGCTCCGATGAGCAAGGCTGCACAGATTGCCGCAGTGTGTACGCGCATGCCAGCCCCCTGGTGTCGGCACTTGGTGCTGGGGAACGGTAGCGGCCGAGGGCGGCTTCTGCTCCGGATTCAGAGGAATGATCTTCCGGATCTTGGGTCTCTGTGGATCGCTGTGATCGTATCCCTCGCCGTGGCGCAGAGTGGCGTATATGTGGACATACTGCCTGTGGAGTGCGTGAGTTGGGTGGCCCTGGGGGTGGGGTGAGGGGAGCGATTAGGTGTTGGGGTGGGAGTCGCGTAGGGTTTGGGTTACCGACGCGGGGTGGAGCAGCTCGGTAGCTCGCTGGGCTCATAACCCAGAGGTCGCAGGTTCAAATCCTGTCCCCGCTACTGATAGCCGCAGGCCCAGTGGATTCATTTCCACTGGGCCTGCGGCTTTTGTGCGTGTGGTTCAGGGGTGGGCCGGTGGGGGCGGGGCTGTGTAGTGGGCGGCCGGGCCTTCGGGCTGGTTCGGGGTGGGGTGGAGGAGGAGGTCGGCGTCGTAGTCGGGGCCGTTCTGGTGGCGGAAGGGGAGTGGGGGCGTGGTGGGGAGGGTGAGGAGGCGGTCGCGCAGGCGGGTGGCGGCGGTGGTGTAGGTGGTGGGGGTGGTGCGGTCCGCGCTGGGGATGAGGAGGGGCGGGACGACGGAGATCCCGGTGTACCAGAGGGTGCCGTGCTGGAGGGGGAAGAGGAGGTCGTTGAGGTCTCCGTTGACGCCGCGGGGGCCGAGGGTGGCGGCGCGGGCGCCGGCGGTGGTGATGACCATGGCGCGCTTGCCGGTGAGTTTGCCGTCGCCGTAGCGGCGGGGGCGGCCGGTGGCAGGGTCGGTGAGGCCGAAGGCGAAGCCCTTGACGAAGACGCGGTCGAACCAGCCCTTGAGGAGGGCGGGCATGCCGTACCACCAGAGGGGGAACTGGACGATCACGGTGTCGGCCCAGGTGAGTTTTTCCTGCTCGGCGCGGATGTCGGGGGACAAGTGGCCGCGGTGGTAGGCGCGTTCGGAGGCCTCGCCGACCAGGAGGCGGTCGGCCGGGTCGTGGGCGTAGTCGGCGGCGTCGACCACCGGGTTCCACTTCATGGCGTACAGGTCGGAGATGCGGTGCCGGTGGCCGTGCGCGTCGAGGGTGCGCAGGCCCTCGGTCATGAGGGAGCCGCTCAGTGAGCGCCGGTCGGGGTGGGCGAACAGCCAGAGGACCTTCATGTCCTCCACTCTCCGGGGGTGCGGGGAGGCGAACGAGTGGCCCGATGGCCATTGTGTGTCAGGATCGGGCCATGGGTGAGGGTGCGGACGGTGTGCGGGAGAGCGGTGGGCGGCGGCACCGGGTGGTGGTGCTGGTGCGGGACGGGATGCTGCCCATGGAGGTGGGGATCGTCCACCGGATCTTCGGGGAGGCCCGGTCGGCGGACGGGGAGCCGCTCTACGAGCTGGTGACGTGCGCGCTGCGGCCCGGGGAGGTGCTGACGGACACGGATTTCACGGTCCGGGTCGCCCATGGGCCGGAGGCGCTGGCGACGGCCGACACCGTGGTCGTCCCGGCGTCCGGGGCGGACTACGACGGGAGCGAGGGATGCGGGGCCGGGCGGCTGAGTGCGGAGCTGGCCGGTGCGCTGGGCCGGATCCGGCCCGGGACGCGGGTCGCGTCGATCTGCACGGGGGCGTTCGTGCTGGCCGCGGCCGGGCTGCTGGACGGGCGGCGGGCGACCACGCACTGGCGGTCGGTGGACGACTTCCGCCGGCTGTTCCCCTCCGTCGAGCTGGACGCCGACGTGCTGTACACGGACTCCGGCGAGGTGCTGACGGCGGCCGGGGTCGCCTCCGGGACCGATCTGTGCCTGCACATGGTCCGGTGCGATCACGGGGCGGCGGTGGCCAACGACGTGGCGCGGCGGACGGTCGTGCCGCCGCACCGGGAGGGCGGCCAGGCGCAGTACATCCGGCGGCCGGTGCCGGAGCCGCAGCTGTCCTCCACGGGTGCGGCGCGGGCCTGGGCGCTGGAGCACCTGGACCGGCCGCTGAGCCTGCGGGAACTGGCGGCGCGGGAGTCGATGAGCGTACGGACCTTCACCCGGCGCTTCCGGGAGGAGGTCGGGATCTCGCCGCTCCAGTGGCTGACCCGGCAACGCGTCGAGCGGGCACGGCAGTTGCTGGAGGAGACCGAGCTGGCCGTGGACCGGATCGCGGCCGAGTCCGGCTTCGGCACGGCGGCCTCGCTGCGGCAGCATCTGCAGGCGGCGGTGGGGGTCTCGCCGCGGGCCTATCGGAGCACCTTCCGGGGGCCGGGGAGCGAGGGCGGGCCGGGCGCAGGCGACGAATGAGCGCGGTGTGAGCGGGGGGTGAGCGCGGCGGGGTTGTCAGTGGGTGGTCGTACGCTGGCGAGGTGTGGCGATGTACGGGACCGCGCTGGTCGGGCGGCGGGCCGGAGCCGGCGGGGCGGTTCGGTCAGCGGCTCGGCTGGTACTGCGCCGAGCGCGCGGAGACGCGGACGAGCCTGCTCCCCGCGGGCAAGACGCTGGCGTTCGCGGCGGTGGGGGAGCGGCGCTGTCTGGGCGTGTGGCGGGCCGGCCGTTGGATCGTGTGCCCGTATCGCGCGGTGCTCGACGGCGCGAGCGCCAGGGACCAGTGCGCGCGCTGCGCCCAGCTGGACCGGTCGCGTTCGGTGGCGGCGGACACCATGGCCGACGACCCGCGTCCGTACGGCGTCTATCTCGCGTACTTCGGGCCGGGCCTGCTGAAGGTGGGGATCACGGCTGCCGAACGGGGAGCGGCCCGGCTGGTGGAGCAGGGCGCGGTGGCGTACGCCTGGCTGGGGCGGGGGCCGCTGATGGCGGCGCGGCGGGCGGAGGCGGTGCTGGGGAGCGCGCTGGGGGTGCCCGACCGGTTCCCGAAGGCGGCGAAGCGGGCGGCGCGCGGGGCACTGCCACCGGTGGCGGACCGGGTGGCCGAGCTGGCCCAACTGCACGGCAGGGCGCGGGAGCCGGCGCTCTGGCCGGAGACGCTGGAGCCGGTGGAGTTCGCGTGCACGGACCATTCGGAGCTGTTCGGGCTGGACCGGATCCCGGGTGAGGTGGCGGAGTTGGGCGGGATGACGGCAGGGGCGGAAGTGGTGGGGGAGGTGCTGGCCGGGGTGGGGTCGGATGTGTATCTGCGGCTGGCGGGGGAGTGCGGGGCGGGGGAGCTTGAGGGGCTTGAGAGGGAGGGGGTTGGTGGGGCTGATGGGGCCAGAAGGTCCGGTAGGGCTGGTGGGGCTGACGGGGGCGGAAGGTCCGGTGCGGCCGGTGGGTTGATTGCGGTGATGGATGCGCGGGTGTTGTCGGGGTGGGTGCTGGGGGCGGCCGGGGGCCGGGTGACGACGGTGCCGGTGGTGGCCAAGGGGCGGGCCGCGGCGAAGGGGGCGGGGGAGCGGGAGGACGGTGGGCAGGAGGGGTTGTTCTGAGCCGGGAGGGAGGGGGGGTGTCCCCGGGGAGGGCGGGGGCGTTAGATGCTGTGTGCAGGTAGCTGGTGCAGGCGGCTGGCTGGTGTGAGGGAGCGGGTCCGGGTGGGCGAGTGGCTGCGGGGAGCCGTGGCGGGCGAGCCCGTAGGGGCGTGACCGTAAGGGGAAGGGCCCGGCGTGGCGGACGGGGATGAGCGGGTCGGCGCGTTCTGGCGGGAGTTGGGGCTGCCGGGGCTGATCGACGTGCATACGCACTTCATGCCCGAGCGGGTGATGGCGAAGGTCTGGGCGTACTTCGACGCCGCCGGGCCGCTGGTGGGCAGGGCCTGGCCGATCGCCTACCGGTTCGAGGAGGACGAGCGGCTGGCGGTGCTGCGGGGCTTCGGGGTGCGGGCGTTCACCTCGATGATCTATCCGCACAAGCCGGGGATGGCGCAGTGGCTCAACGGCTGGGCGGCCGATTTCGCCGCCCGGACGCCCGACTGCCTGCGGACCGCCACGTTCTTCCCGGAGGAGGGCGCCGGCCGCTATGTGGAGGCCGAACTCGCGGGCGGGGCGCGGATCTTCAAGGCGCATGTGCAGGTGGGCGGGTACGACCCGGCCGAGGCGCGGCTCACACCGGTGTGGGGTGCGCTGGCGGAGGCCGGGGTGCCGGTGGTGGTCCACTGCGGCTCGGGACCGGCGCCCGGCAAGCACACCGGGCCCGAGCCGATCGCACGGCTGCTGGCGCGCCATCCCCGGCTGCGGTTGATCATCGCCCACATGGGGATGCCGGAGTACACCGACTTCCTGGACCTCGTACAGCGCTATCCCGGAGTGCACCTCGATACGACGATGGCCTTCACCGACTTCTCCGAGCGGACCGCGCCGTTCCCGCGGGAGGAGCGCGGCCGGCTCAGGGACCTCGGTGAGCGGGTGCTGTTCGGCAGCGACTTCCCCAACATCCCCTACGGGTACGCGCATGCGCTGGAGGCGCTGACCCGGCTGGAGCTGGGCGAGGAGTGGCTGCGCGGGGTCTGCTACGGGAACGCGGCGCGGTTGTTCGGGGTGTGAGCCGGGCGGGGCGGAGGGGGCCGGTGGGAGGCGGCGGGGTGCGGGGGCGCTGACCGGGCTCCGGGGCGTTCGGCGGCTTCCGGGACGGTGTCCGTGCGTCAGGGGCCAGGGTGTCAGGGCGCCGGGGTGGTGGCGGCCGCGGCCAGATGCGTCAGGGCGCTGCCCAGGTCGGCGAGGGTGTCCTCGTCCGCCAGGCGGGCGGTGGCGGGGTCGACCTTGGGGCCGATGGCGGGGATCTCGCGGCAGGCCGCCGTCACGACCGTGCCGGTCATCATGCGCAGGGTCTCGCGGAGTTGGGCGTTGGCGTGGTCGCCGCCGGTGGGGAACGGGGAGGCGGTGATCACCGCGACCGGCTTGGCGACGCATTCACCGCTGCTGACCAGCCAGTCGAGTGCGTTCTTGAGGACACCGGGGACGCCGTGCGCGTACTCGGGGCTGACGAGGAGCAGGGCGTCGGCGGCGGCGACCTCGGCGCGCAGGGCGGCGACGGGCGCGGGCGGGGTGTCGCCCTCGCCGTCCAGATCGGGATTGAAGTGCGGGAGCGCGCCGATGTCCGCGAGGCCGGTCGGGCCGTCCCAGAGGGCGAGGGCGGAGCGCAGCACCGCGCCGTTGGAGGAGCGTGCCCGCAGACTGCCGGAGAGGGCGAGGAGCCTCATGGGGTGACGGTACGCGGCACTCGGCGTAGGGCGCCCGGACGGGGCCCAGTTGGGCGGCTCGGCCGCCCGGCGGGGGCGAACCTGCTGGTCAGGCCGATTGTCAGTGGCTGGTGCGATGCTGTTCAGGTGGTGATCGGCCTGGACCGCGCGGGGGGCGGCCCAGGCCGGTCGGGAACACGTACGGCCGAGGCGGGGCGAGCGGAGTGGGGTGGGGCGGGGGCGGGCCCCCGGGGGAGGAGGGGGAAGCGGAGCACGGGGGATTCTCAGGAAATTCACAGAAAGGCGCAAGGAAGCTCTCACGGCGGCCTCTCAAGCTCACCGACATGACCGTGACTTCGTCGTCCTCAGCGTCGTTCCGTACGTCGGCTTCGGCCTCGTCCTCCAGGGGGGCGCCCACGAAGCAGCCGGAGCTGCTGCGGGCCGACGGCAGTCCCGTACGGGTCCTGGTCGTGGACGACGAATCCTCGCTGGCCGATCTGCTGTCGCTCGCGCTGCGCTACGAGGGCTGGGACATCCGCGCGGAGGGGGACGGCGCCGGCGCGCTGCGCTGCGCCCGTAGTTGGCGGCCGGACGCGGTCCTGCTCGATGTGATGCTGCCCGACATGAACGGGCTGACGGTGCTCGGCCGGCTGCGGCGCGAACTGCCGGACGTGCCGGTGCTGTTCCTGACCGCCAAGGACGCGGTCGAGGACCGGATCGCCGGGCTGACGGCGGGCGGCGACGACTATGTCACCAAGCCGTTCAGCCTGGAAGAGGTCGTGGCCCGGCTGCGCGGGCTGCTGCGCCGGGCGGGTGCGGCCGCCGCACGGAGCGAGTCGCGGCTGACGGTGGGCGATCTGGTGCTCGACGAGGACAGCCACGAGGTGTGGCGGGGCGGCCAGGAGATCCGCCTGACGGCCACCGAGTTCGAGCTGCTGCGCTATCTGATGCGCAATCCGCGGCGGGTGCTGAGCAAGACGCAGATCCTCGACCGGGTCTGGAGCTACGACTTCGGCGGCCAGGCCAACGTCGTGGAGCTCTACATCTCGTATCTGCGGCGGAAGATCGACGTGGGGCGGGCGCCGATGATTCACACCCGCCGGGGTGCGGGCTATCTGATCAAGCCCGGTGAGTAGCGGAGCGACCCGGCGGCCGACCCCGGCCGACCGTCCCGCCCCGGCCAGCCACGCCGCCCCGGCCGAGCGCCTCGAGAATCCCGCCCCGGCCGACCGCCCCGCCCCCGACAAGCCCCCGACGCCCCCCGCACCCCCGCCCCCCGCCGCGTCGCGCCGTCGCTGGTCGCTTCGGACCCGGCTGGTCGTGTCGGCGGTGGTCATGATCGCCGCGGTGGGAGCCGTCATCGGGACGGTGACGACCATCGCCCTGCACTCCTACTTGCAGGGGCAGCTGGACGGGCAGGTCAAGGATTCCGTGCGGCGGGCGGAGGACCCGCGGCCGCACGACCCGATGCGCAACCCGGACAGCGGCCTCGACTTCGTGGCCATGGGAGGCCAGCCGCTGGGGACCGTGGGAGCCCGGATCGGGCCCGGCACCGTCCCGGAGGGGGCGAAGCTGAGCAACCCGACCCGGCGGCTGCCCGAGGACCGGCTGGCGTCGCTGGACGAGGACCAGGTCGCCGCGCTCAGCGCGGTGCCGCGCGACGGCAGGCCGCACACCACCGAGGTGCCCGGCCTCGGTGACTACCGGGTGCAGTCCGGCAAGAGGGGCACGCTGGTGCTCGGCCTGCCGCTGCGCTACGTCCAGGGCACGGTCGGCAGGCTCGCCCTCATCGAGGGGTGTGTGACGCTCGCCGGGCTGATCGCGGCCGGGATCGCCGGATCCGCCATGGTCGGCATCGCGCTGCGGCCGCTGCGCAGGGTCGCCGCCACCGCCACCCGGGTCTCCGAACTCCCGCTGCACCGCGGTGAGGTGGCGCTGCATGTGCGGGTGCCGGCGTCCGAGTCGGACGGGCGGACGGAGGTGGGGCAGGTCGGCGCGGCGCTGAACCGGATGCTGGGGCACGTCGGTTCGGCGCTCTCGGCCCGCCAGGAGAGCGAGATGCGGGTGCGGCGCTTCGTCGCCGACGCCAGCCATGAGCTGCGCACGCCGCTCGCGTCGATCCGGGGCTATGCCGAGCTGACCCGGCGCGGACGCGAGCAGCCCGGGCCGGAGACCCGGCATGCGCTGGGGAGGATCGAGTCGGAGGCGGAGCGGATGACGGGGCTGGTGGAGGACCTGCTGCTGCTCGCCCGGCTCGACTCCGGACGGCCGCTGTCGTGCGCGCGCACCGATCTGTCGCCGCTGGTGGTGGACGCGGTGAGCGACGCGCGGGTGGCGGGGCCCGGTCACCGGTGGCGGCTGGAGCTGCCGGACGAGCCGGCGCTGGTGTGCGGGGACGGCGAGCGGCTGCACCAGGTCCTGGTGAATCTGCTGGCCAACGCCCGTACCCATACGCCGGAGGGCACCACGGTGACCGCGCGGGTGGTGGCGGCCGGCCGGGGCGGTCCGGTGCGGCTGGCGGTGCAGGACGACGGCCCCGGCATTCCGGCCGAGTTGCTGCCGCACGTCTTCGAGCGCTTCGCGCGCGGCGACGCCTCGCGTTCGCGGACCGCCGGGAGCACGGGGCTCGGCCTCGCCATCGTGCGGGCGGTGGTCGCCGCGCACGGCGGCACGGTCGGGGTGGACAGCGTGCCGGGACGGACCGTCTTCACGGTGACACTGCCGTCGGCGGCGGCGGTTGGGTCGGCCGCGTCGGTTGGGGCGGCGGCATCGGACGTGCTCCCGGCCGCACCCGCTCAGGCGCCCGCTCAGGCGCCCGCACGCCCGCCCGCACTCCCGCCCGCGCCCCCGAACGCACCCCCCGCCGCCCACTCATAGCCCAGGCACAGGTTCACCACACCGGCGTGACAGCGGAGCCCGCGAGTGTCCTCGGCATGACGACACAGCCGCCCGGCCCGCAGCTGGGTTCCCTGCCGCCCCGTGAGCATCTGCGGCTCGGTCAGATCGCGACCGTGCTGGATGTGGTGATCCCCGTCTACAACGAGGAGCAGGACCTCGAACCGTGTGTGCGGCGCCTGCACGAGCATCTCGTCCGCACCTTCCCGTACACCTTCCGGATCACCATCGCCGACAACGCGAGCACGGACCGGACGCCGGATGTCGCGGCCCGCCTCGACGACGCGATCGACGAGGTCACGGCGGTGCGGCTGGAGCAGAAGGGGCGCGGGCGGGCGCTGCGCACCGTGTGGTCGCTGTCCGAGGCGCCGGTGCTGGCCTACATGGACGTCGATCTGTCCACCGACCTCAACGCGCTGCTGCCGCTGGTGGCGCCGCTGATCTCCGGGCACTCGGACCTGGCGATCGGCACCCGGCTCAACCGGGGGTCCCGCGTGGTGCGCGGCCCGAAGCGGGAGTTCATCTCGCGCGCCTACAACCTCATCCTGCGCGGCTCGCTCGCCGCCCGGTTCTCCGACGCCCAGTGCGGGTTCAAGGCCATCCGGGGCGAGGTGGCCGCGCGGCTGCTGCCGATGGTCGAGGACACCGGCTGGTTCTTCGACACCGAGCTGCTGGTGCTCGCGGAGCGGGCCGGGCTGCGGATCCACGAGGTGCCGGTGGACTGGGTCGACGACCCTGACAGCACCGTGCACCTGGTGCGGACGGCCGCCGACGACCTCAAGGGCGTGTGGCGGGTGGGGCGGGCGCTGGCGACCGGCGGGCTGCCGCTGGACCGGCTGGCCCGCCCGTTCGGGGACGATCCGCGCGACCGCGAACTGTCCGGGGTGCCGGGCGGACTGGCCCGTCAGCTCGTCGGCTTCTGCGTCGTCGGCGGGCTGAGCACCCTGCTCTACCTCGGGCTGTACTCCCTCTTCCGGCTCGGCGTCGGGCCGCAGCCGGCCAACGCGGCGGCCCTGCTGGTCTCGGCGCTCGGCAACACGGCCGCCAACCGGCGGCTGACGTTCGGCGTACGGGGCCGGGACCGGGCGGTCCGCCACCAGGCCCAGGGGCTGGTGGTCTTCGCCATCGGACTCGTCCTGACCAGCGGCTCCCTCGCCGCCCTCGACGCCGCCAGCGGCACCCCCTCGCACGGCACCGAACTCGCGGTGCTGGTGTCCGCCAATCTCGCGGCGACCGTGCTGCGGTTCCTGCTCTTCCGCGCCTGGGTCTTTCCGGACCGTGAGCGCGCGGACGAGAGCGCCGCGGCCCACCTGCCCGTTCCGCACGACCGCAACGACCTCTTCAGGAGCGCTCGATGACCCCGCACCCGTCCGGTACGCCGGCCCGGCCGCCGTATCCGACCCCCGCGACGCCACCGCAGGGCGCGCCGCCGGCCTCCGGGGGGCCGTCCGCGGCGCCGCACCCGGTGGCCGACCCCCGCTGGGCGCGGCCCGCGCTGCTGGCGCTGCTGCTGGTCACGGCGGTGCTCTACCTCTGGAGCCTGTCCTCCTCCGGCTACGCCAACCAGTTCTACTCGGCCGCCGTGCAGGCCGGCAGCGAGAGCTGGAAGGCCTTCTTCTTCGGCTCCTCGGACGCGGCCAACGCCATCACCGTGGACAAGCCGCCGGCCGCGCTGTGGCCGATGGCGCTGTCGGTGCGGCTCTTCGGGCTCAACTCGTGGGCGATCCTGGTGCCCGAGGCGCTGATGGGCGTGGCCACCGTCGGGGTGTTGTACGCGGCCGTGCGGCGGCGGTTCGGGGCGGGCGCCGGGCTGCTCGCGGGCGGGGCGCTGGCGGTGACGCCGGTCGCGGCGCTGATGTTCCGGTTCAACAACCCGGACGCGCTGCTGTGCCTGCTGATGGTCTGCGCGGTCGCGGCGGTGCTGCGCGCCCTGGACGACGGCCGTACGAAGTGGCTGCTGCTGGCCGGGGTCTGCTTCGGCCTGGGGTTCCTCACCAAGACGCTCCAGGCGTGGCTGATCCTGCCGGCGCTGGCCGTGGTGTACGCCTGCTGCGCGCCGGTGGCGCTGCGCCGGCGGCTGGGACAACTGCTGCTCGCCGGGCTGGCGATGGTGGTGTCCGCCGGCTGGTGGGTGGCGATCGTGGAGCTGTGGCCGGCGTCCTCGCGGCCGTACATCGGCGGCTCGCAGCACAACAGCTTCCTGGAGCTGACCTTCGGCTACAACGGCTTCGGGCGGATCAGCGGCAATGAGACCGGCAGCGTCGGCGGTGGCGGCCGCGGCGGTCACGGCGGTGGCGGCTGGGGGCAGACCGGGATCACCCGGCTGTTCTCGTCCGACATGGGCGGCCAGATCTCGTGGCTGCTGCCCGCGGCGCTGATCCTGCTGGTGGCGGCGGTGTGCGTGCTGTGGCGGGCGCGGCGCGCGGTGGCCGCCGAACAGGCCGCGCAGCGTGCGGAGTTCCTGGTCTGGGGCGGCGCGCTGCTGATGACCTTCACGATCTTCAGCTTCATGTCCGGGATCTTCCACCAGTACTACAACATCGCGCTGGCCCCGTACATCGCGGCGCTGGTCGGGATGGGCGCGACGCTGCTGTGGCGGCGCGGCGGGCGGCTCGCCGGGGCGGTGCTGGCCGGGACGGCCGCGGTGACCGCCGGCTGGTCGTTCGTGCTGCTGGACCGCTCGCCGCAGTGGCTGCCGTGGCTGCGCTGGACGGTGCTGGTGCTCGGCCTGCTCGCGGCGGCCGGTCTGCTGGTGGCGGCGGTACGGCCGGGGGCGGCGTCGCGGACGGCCGCGGCGGACGGCGATGCGGACGGGAACGGCGCCGCGGACGCGGACGGCAACGAGGACGCGCATCGGGCCGGTGCGCCGCGGGGCGGTGCGGGACGGCGGATCGCGGTGCTCGCGGGCGGGCTCGCGGTGGTGACGGCGCTGGCCGGGCCGGTGGCGTACACCCTCGACACGGTCAACACCCCCAAGAACGGGTCGATCATCACGGCCGGGCCCGCGGTGCGGGGCGGCATGGGCGGTCACGGGGGCTTCCCGGGCGGCCGCGGCGGCCGGATGTGGCGCGGCGCCGGCGCCAAGGGCGGAATGCCCGGCGGCGTGCCGGGCGCGGGCCGGGGCGGGCAGGGCCTGCCGCCGATGGCCGGCGGTCCGGGCCGGGGCGGCAAGCAGGGCTTCCCGGGCGGCTTCGGCGAGCGTGGCGGGAGGGGCGGCGGCATGGGCGGCCTGCTCAACGGCAGCAAGGTGAGCGACCGGGCCAAGGCGCTGGTGTCGAAGGACGCGGACCACTACACCTGGGCCGCCGCGGCCATCGGCGCGCAGAACGCCGCGAGCTATCAACTTGCCACCCAGAAGCCGGTGATGTCGATCGGCGGCTTCAACGGGAGCGACCCCTCGCCGACCCTCGCCCAGTTCAAGAAGGACGTCGCCGACGGGAAGATCCACTACTTCATCGCGGGCGGCCGGGGCGGCTTCGGCGGCGGAAAGGGCGGACGCGGTGGCGGGATGGCCGGGCCCGGCGGCGGCAAGGGCGGTCCGGGTGGCGCCAGTGGTGACTCCTCGAAGATCTCCTCCTGGGTGGAGAAGACCTTCCACAAGGTCACCGTCGGCAGCGCCACCTTCTACGACCTGACCCGGAAGGCCTAACCCGGCACGCGACTCCCCGCCCGACGCGACGAAAAAGCAAATGTACGGCGTATAGCACTCCCTGTACGGTGTAAGGCGTCCGCCTCGCACCGTACAGGGAGCCCGTATGTCCGCCGTGGCCTCCGACGCCACCACGCTCCAGCCGACCGGCCGGCACGCCGCCCGCTGGCTGATCCTCGCCGTCATCTGCCTCGCGCAGCTGACGGTGGTCCTCGACAACACCGTCCTCAACGTCGCCATCCCCTCCCTGACCGGGGAGCTGGGCGCGACCACCGCCGACGTCCAGTGGATGATCAACGCCTATTCGCTGGTCCAGTCCGGTCTGCTGCTCACCGCCGGAAACGCCGCCGACCGCTACGGCCGCAAGAAGATGCTCGCCACGGGCCTGGTGCTGTTCGGCCTCGCCTCGTTCGGCGCGGCCCTCTCCCAGTCGCCCGGCCAGCTCATCGCCGCCCGCGCCGGGATGGGCGTGGGCGGTGCGCTGCTGGTGACCACCACCCTCGCCGTCGTCATGCAGATCTTCGACGACGCGGAGCGGCCCAAGGCCATCGGCATCTGGAGCTCGGTCAACTCCCTGGGGTTCGTCGCCGGGCCGCTGATCGGCGGCTCGCTGCTGGACCACTTCTGGTGGGGCTCGCTGTTCCTGGTCAATCTGCCGGTCGCCGTCATGGCGGTGGTGGCCGTCGTCGCCCTGGTCCCGGAGTCCCGCAGCCCCGGCGGTGAGCGGCCGGACCTGCCGGGCGCCCTGCTGTCCGTGATCGGCATGGGCGGGGTGGTCTTCGCGATCATCTCCGGGCCGCAGGCCGGCTGGCTGTCCGGCCGGGTGCTGATCTCCGCCGCCGTCGGCGCCGCCGGGCTCGCGGCCTTCGCCCTGTGGGAGCTGCGCGTCCCGTATCCCATGCTGGACATGCACTTCTTCCGCGACCGCCGGTTCATCGGCGCGGTCTCCGGCGGCATCCTCGTCGCCTTCGGGATGGGTGGCTCGCTGTTCCTGCTCACCCAGCACCTCCAACTGGTGCTCGGCTACGGCCCGTTGGACGCGGGGCTGCGGATGGCGCCGCTCGCCGTCACCGTCATCCTGATCAACTTCACCGGTCTCGGCGCCCGGCTGCTGCCCCGGATCGGCACCCCCAAAATGATCGTCGCGGGGATGTCGCTGCTGGCGGCCGGCCTCGCCGCCATAGCGCTGCTCGGCGGGCACAGCTACGGCGGCCTGCTGGCCGGCCTGCTCGTCATGGGCGTCGGTGTGGCGCTCGCCATGCCGGCGATGGCCAACGCCATCATGTCCGCGATCCCGCCGGCCAAGGCCGGGGTGGGCGCCGGGGTCAACGGCACGCTGATGGAGTTCGGCCAGGGCCTGGGTGTCGCCGTCCTCGGCGCGGTCCTCAACTCCCGCTTCGTGGCGCTGCTCCCGCTGGTCGCGGCGGGCGCCGGCTCGCTGCCCGCGGCGCTGGACCGGGCCCGTACGGGTGCCGAACGGGCCGCCGTGCAGGACGCCTTCGCCGCCGGCATCGGCGTCAGCCAGCTGGCCGGGGCGGTCGCGGTCTTCCTCGGCGGGCTGCTCGCCGCGGTGCTGCTGAGCCGGGCCGAGCGCACCGGCGCCGAGCAGGCGGCGAAGGCCGCTTCCGCCGGTCCGGAACCGGCCGCCGCCGCGGCGGAATAGCATCGTCCGTGGACATGATCGGGAACGGCCCGTACGGGCGGCGGGCATCGCACCCGTACGGGCCGTTCCCGGGACGACGCGCAGGAACAGGGAGGGCGCCATGGCGGCGAAGGACGGCCCGGCCGGGAAGCGGCCGAACAGCGTCTGGCTGACCGAACGCCCCGCGCCCCGGCGGAAGGCGGAGCAGCCGGCCGGACTCGGCCTCGACAAGATCGTCGCGGCGACGGTCCGGCTGCTGGACGCCGACGGCCTGGCGAAGTTCTCCATGCGCCGGCTCGCCGCCGGCCTCGGCGTCACCGCGATGTCCGTCTACTGGTACGTCGACACCAAGGACGACCTGCTGGAACTCGCCCTGGACAGCGTCATGGGCGAGATGCGGCTGCCGGACGAGAGCGAGGCCGGCCAGGACTGGCGCGCGCACCTGCGCGCACTGGCCGGCGAGTACCGCGCCCTGCTGACCGGCCACCCCTGGGTCGCCCGGCTGCTGGGCACCTACATCAACGTCGGCCCGCACTCCATCGCCTTCTCCGACGCCAGCATGCGGGTGATGAAGGGCAGCGGGCTCTCGCTGGAGCAGATCGCCGGCGGGCTGTCCGCCGTCTTCCAGTTCGTCTATGGCTTCGCCACCATCGAGGGCTTGTTCAACGCCCGCTGCGCGGAGGCGGGGATGCCCGTCGACGAGTACTTCCGGCAGGTGATGCAGGCGCTCCAGGGCCGCCCGGAGTTCACCGAGCTGCTGGAGAACTCCACCGAGGTCATGGCGGCCCGCGGCGGCGCCACCATGGAGGACATGCGCGACCGCGACTTCGCCTTCGCCCTCGATCTGCAGATCGCGGGCATCGAGGCGATGCGCGACCGGCCGTCGCACTGACGGCCGGGTCGGGGCGGGCCGGGGCCCGGGGGAGGTCGGGGCCCGGGGGAGGCCCGGGGCCTCACCCCATCGGCAGGCTCTCGCCCTGCACCGCCTGGATGTCCAGCTCGACCTTGAGCGTCGTCCCGATCGCCGCGATGCCGGCCGCCACCACCTGGTTGTAGTTCATCTTGAACTCCTCGCGGCGCAGCTCCGCGGTCGCGCGGAACGCGGCGCGCACCCCGCCCCACGGGTCGGGTCCGGTGCCCAGGTAGCTCAGTTCGAGGTCCACCGGGCGCACCACGCCGTGCAGCGACAGCTCGCCGTGCACCGTCCAGCGGTCGGTGCCGGCCGGGGCCAGACCCGAGCTGCGGTAGGTGAGTTCCGGGTACGTCTCGACGTTCAGGAAGTCCTCGGAGCGCAGATGGCCGTCGCGCATCCCGTTGCCGGTGTCGATGGAGGCCGCCTTGATGACCGCCTCGACCCGCGACTTCTCCAGGTCCTCGGCGATCTCGATCCGGCCGCTGAACTCGGTGAACCGGCCGTGCACGCTGGAGATCCCCAGGTGCTGGGCGACCGCGGCCACCGACGAATGCATCGGGTCGATGGTCCAGGCGCCGGGCGGCGGCAGCTCGGCCCCGCCCTGCCGCGCCAGCACGACGGCGCCCACGTCCATCCGGCCGCTCGCCGTCACGATCGCCGTGGAGGCGGCCGGCGCGTAGCCGACGGCCGTCACGATGACCGTGTACGGGCCGGGGGCCAGCGGCTGTTCGCTGCGGACCGCGCCTTCCTCGTCCGCCGCCGCGCGCAGCACCTGCGCGCCCGTCATGTCGGTGACGGTCAGTACGGCGTGCTGGACCGCCCAGCCGTCCCGTGTGCGGATCTGGGCCCGCAGTCCCGCGCCCGTCGAAGTCATTGCCTCTCCCGTTTCTTGCCTGGTGTGGTGACCCGGCCCGCCGCGGCGCCGCGGTCCGGGGGAGTGTCGGGCTCCGGACGGCGGCGTGCAGGCCGTCCCTTGCCTGTGGCCACGCCGCCGCCGGAGCCCTGGGGGCCGGTCCGGGGCGCGCCTCCGCTCAACGCGCGCCCCGGTCCGGGGTCTTGCTCCCGGGGGTGTCCCGGGGTCCGGGGCTTAGTCCCCGGGGTGGGCGAGTGCCACGTCGTAGCCGTCGACGCCGCGGGCGTCGACCGCCAGGCCGGTGGCGACCGGCGGGTAGCCGCTCGCGATGACCGTGTAGTCGCCGGCGTC
The DNA here is from genome assembly GCF_014646275.1 of Streptomyces kronopolitis. Classification (GTDB taxonomy): domain Bacteria; phylum Actinomycetota; class Actinomycetes; order Streptomycetales; family Streptomycetaceae; genus Streptomyces; species Streptomyces kronopolitis. The sequence goes on along the minus strand of NZ_BMND01000051.1, from coordinate 11,640 downwards.
CAGGTCGGTGAAGGCGTAGGCGCCGTCCTCCCCGGTCGTCGAGGTGGCCACGACGTTGCCGGCCGCGTCCACCAGCGTCACCCGCGCGTCCGGCAGCGGACGGCGGTCGCCACCCGCGCGGACGACGCCCTGCACCCGCGCGCCGGACAGCAGCTCGACCTCGATGCGGGTCGTGCCCTGGCCGCCGACCTCGACCGGCAGCGCGGCCGGGCGGTGGTTCGGGGCGTTCACGGCGACGGTGAAGGTCCCGGGCGCCAGCTCGGCGAAGGCGAAGTGGCCCTCGGCGCCGGTCGCTCCGGTGGCCAGCACCTCGCCGCGGACATCGGTGACGACGACCATCGCGCCCTCCACCGGCTGACCGGTGGCCGCGCTGCGGACCTGCCCGCCGAGGCCGCTGGTGCCGCTCAGCAGGATGTCGTAGCCGTGCGGCTGGTCGCCGACGACGACCGTGGAGGCCTGCGGCTGGTGGCCGTCGGCCGCCGCGATCAGCACGTACGAGCCGGCGCCGGGGGCGTTCAGCACGTACGAGCCGTTGGCCTGGGCGACCGCGCGGCCCAGCTGGCGCCCGCCGAGCGAGATCAGCGTGACCGCGGACCGCGGCACGGGGTTGCCGTCCGCGTTCCGGACGAAGCCGTGGACCGCGGAGCCGGTGGGGGTGGCGTCACCGCCGCCGGCGGAGGCGTAGGCGGCCAGCGGCCGGGTGGCCGCCGCGGCGGCCGGCTGGGCCCAGGAGGGGACGTGCGGGTCGTCCTCCGGAGCCACCGAGGGGGCGCCCACCAGGGCGAGTTCCCGCTCCTCGGCCGGCGCCGGGGCGGCGGCCTGGGCGGGGATGCCGGTGAGGGGCTCGGTGGCGGGCGCGGTGGCCGCGGCCTCCTCGCCCTCCGGGCTCTGGTGCAGTCCGCCACGCGTCTTCAACGCGACCTCCTTGATGAACAGGGTGAAGAGGAAGGCGAGCAGCGCACAGGGCGCCGCGTACAGGAACACATCGCCGACCCCATGACCGTAGGCGCTCTCCATGACGGTGCGCAGCGGAGCCGGCAGAGAATCCAGGTCCGGGATGCCGCCGCCGCTGTTGCCGGCGCCGTGCGCGGCGGCCTTGGCGGCCTTGGGGCCGAGGTCGGCCAGGCCGTCCTTGACGTAGTGGGTGACGCGGTTGGCGAGCACCGCACCGAGGGCCGAGACGCCCACCGCACCGCCGAGCGAGCGGAAGAAGGTCACGACGGACGAGGCGGAGCCGAGGTCCTGGGGGGCGACCTGGTTCTGCGTGGCGAGCACCAGGTTCTGCATCATCATGCCGATGCCCAGGCCCATCAGCGCCATGAAGATCGCGATGTGCCAGTACTCGGTGTCGTAGCGGATGGTGCCCAGCAGGCCGAGGCCGGCGGTCAGCAGCACGCCACCGGAGACCAGCCAGGCCTTCCAGCGGCCGGTCTTGGTGATGATCTGGCCCGAGACGGTCGACGAGATGAACAGGCCGCCGATCATCGGGATCGTCATGACACCGGACATCGTCGGCGACTTGCCGCGGGCCAGCTGGAAGTACTGGCTGAAGAAGACGGTGCCGGTGAACATCGCGACGCCGACGAAGAGTGAGGCCAGCGAGGCCAGGGTGATCGTCTTGTTGCGGAACAGCCGCAACGGGATGATCGGCTCCGCGGCCTTGGTCTCGACGAGGACGAAGACCGCGCCGAGCACGACCGCGCCGCCGACCATCGCGGCGGTCTGCCACGACAGCCAGTCGTACTTGTCGCCGGCCAGCGTCACCCACACCAGCAGCAGCGAGACCGCCGCGCTGATGAAGAAGGCGCCCGCCCAGTCGACCTTGACGCCCTCGCGCTTGACGACGGGGAGCTTCAGGGTCTTCTGCAGCACGATCAGCGCGATGATCGCGAATGGCACACCGACGTAGAAGCACCAGCGCCAGCCGAGCCAGCTGGTGTCGGTGATGACGCCGCCGAGCAGCGGCCCGCCGACGGTGGCGACGGCGAAGGTGGCACCGAGGTAGCCGCTGTAGCGGCCGCGCTCGCGCGGGGAGATCATCGCGGCCATCACGATCTGGGCCAGGGCGGACAGACCGCCCACGCCTATGCCCTGCACGACCCGGCAGGCGATCAGCATGCCGGTGTTCTGCGACAGGCCGGCGACCACCGAGCCCGTGACATAGATGACCAGCGCGAACTGCACCAGCAGCTTCTTGCTGAACAGGTCGGAGAGCTTGCCCCACAGCGGGGTGGTCGCGGTCATCGCCAGCAGCGAGGCGGTGACCACCCAGGTGTAGGCGCTCTGCCCGCCGTCGAGGTCGTGGATGATCTCGGGCAGCGCGTTGGAGACGATCGTCGACGACAGGATGGCGACGAACATGCCGAGCAGCAGCCCGGACAGCGCCTCCATGATCTGACGGTGGGTCATCGGGGCCCCGTCGGCGGCGTGGTGTCCGCCTCCGTGTCTGGCGTGGCCGCCCCGCACACCGGCTGGTGTGGTCGTAGCCATGTGGTTCCTTTTCATTCCGCGGGTGTACGGGTGGTGGAGTCGTGGTGCGCCCGGGGGCGACAGTCGCCGAAGCTCGTGCGGAGCCTGGCGAGCAGTTCGTTGAGGTGGCCGACGTCGGCGTCGGACCAGTCGTTCAGATAGCGGGCGAGCGTGGCCGTGTAGCGCGCGGAGAGTTCCTCCAGGACCTCCCGGCCGCTCGGTGTCAGCCGCAGCAGCCGGGACCGCTTGTCCGCCGGATCGGGCTCTCGCTCGATCCAGCCGCGCTCCGCGACATGGGCCACGTGCCGGCTGGTCACCGACATGTCGATGGCGAGCAGCTCGGCGAGCTGGCTCATCCGCATCTCGCCGTGCCGGTCCAGCAGGGTCAGCACACCGGCCGAGGCGGGCGGGCAGTCCTGGGGCAGGATCCGGCCCATCTCGCGCTTGACGGCGCCGATGGCGCTGAGTTGCCTGGCCAGCTCCTCGAACTGACGGTGAGCGGCCACGGGCTCCTCCACGCATCCTCGCTCGTATTTTGTTGCTTGGGGCAACCATAGGCGTAGTTGGTTGCTGAAGGCAAACGATTGGTTCGGAATGAAAGTAAAGGAAGGGGAAAGTCTGTGGCGGTCCGCGGTCAACGGGTCCGACGCGCCCCGCAAAGGCGCAGGTCGGAGGCGGTATCGCGGGGCCCGGCCGATAGTGGTCGGTAGCGGGACAGCCCCCTACGACCCGCCCGTGACCCCGCCCACACCCCGGCCACCGCCCGTAGGCCGGCCGTCCCCGCTCCGTAGGCGCCCGCGGTGCGCACCCAGGGGTGCCCGCCCGGCCCCGGTTCGCTAGGGTCCTTGCCCATGGCGACCAACCCGCAGAACCAGGCCGGCGGCAACTACGACCCGGCGGGCAGCACCCAGATGTTCCGGGCCTTCGTGGACGAGGGCGGCACCCCGCAGGCCGGCGGCCGCCGCGCGGCGGCCCCGCAGCAGTCGTCCGGCCCGCGCGTGGGCGTCATCGTCGGCGTGCTCGTCGCGGTCCTGGTCGTCGCGGGCGCGGCCTGGCTGGCGCTGGCGTAACGCCCCGCACCTCCCCGTACGGGGGCCCGGCGCTCCGGGCTCCCGGCCGCGGCGGACGGCTCAGTTCAGGGCCGCGATCCGCTCCGCGGACCGCTGCGCCGCCGCCAGCACGCCCGCCAGCCCGCCGTGCACCAGCCGCCCCGCACGCTTGACCGTGCGCCCGGCCACCAGGACCGTGTCGACGTTCCCCGGGTGCGCGGCGGTCACCACCGCGCCGATCGGATCGTGGCCCACCGGGGCGAGATTGACCGCGTCGGCGCGCAGCAGCACCAGATCGGCGCTCTTGCCGATCCCCAGCGACCCGGTCTCGTCGCCCAGGCCGAGCGCCGCGGCCCCCTCGGCGGTGGCCATGCGCAGCACATCGGCCGCCCGGACCGCGGGCTCCTCGCCGTCGCCCCCGCCGTCGAAGTGACTGCTCGTCAGCGCGGCCCGCATCTGCGAGAACATGTCGCCCGGCGCCGAGGTGACCGCGTCCGCGCCCAGCCCCGTGGTGATCCCCGCCCGGCGCAGCCGCGGGGCCATCGGCGCACCGAACCGCATCGAGGCCTCGATCGCCGGGGTGATCGCCACCGCGCCGCCGGACTCGGCGATCAGCCGCAGTTCGGAGTCGGGCAGCGAGTTGCCGTGCACGTAGAGGGTGCCGGGGGCGATCAGCCCCTGCTCGCGGAGCGCGGCGACCGGCTCCGGTGCCACCGGCCCGGCCGTCACATGCACCACGACGGGCAGCGCCAGCTCACGGGCCAGCAGCCAGTCCTCGCGCACCGTCTCCGGCGGGCCGAAGGAGGGGCCGACGGGCGCCAGGGCCATGGTGAGCAGCGCCTCGGGCGAGCCGAAGTGCTCGGTGCGCACCCGCCGCACCCAGTCGGCCCGCCGGGCGCCCTCGTCGAAGACCGGGTAGCCGTAGCCGAACACGGCGCGGATCCCGGCGTCCCGCAGCCCCTCGACGGCGGCCGCGCTGTGCTCCGGGGAGTACTGGACGTGGGAGAAGTCCTGCACGGTGGTGATCCCCGCGTCCAGGCACTCCAGGGCGCCCAGGAGGTTGCCGGTGTGCACGTCGGCGGGGGTGAAGCGGCCGGCGAGGTCGCCGAGGATCCGGCTGAGGTAGCCGTCGAGGCTCTCGTCGACCGCGGCCGAGCGCAGCACCGCCTGCCACACGTGCCGGTGGGTGTCGACGAAGCCGGGCAGCACGATCATCCCGCCGGCGTCGAGCACCTCGACGCCGGGATCGGTCCCGTCGACCGGCAGGTCGGGCCCCACGGCGGCGATCCGGCCCTCCTCGACGAGGACATCGGTGTGCGGGTGGACGGTGGGGTGGGGGTCGGTGTCGATGACCAGACCGCCGCGCAGCAGCAGGCGCGGGGGGCGGCGGCTCTCGCTTCCCATGGCGGATCACACCTCTACACGTTCGGATACACACTCGGAAGAAAGCTTTTTAGAAAGCTATCATGGCGCTGAACTATCCTGCCGGACGTGACCGCCGCGCCCGGACCAGGATCCGACCCCGTCGACGCCCTGCTGGGCGCCTGGCGGGCCGAGCTGCCCGACGTGCTGCGGCCCTCGACGGAGCTGTCGAAACGCATCACGCAGCTGGCCGGCGCGCTGGACCAGGCCACCCGCCGGATACTGCCCGAACTCGGCCTCACGGTCGCGGAGTTCGACATCCTGGCCGCGCTGCGCCGAGCGGGTGAGCCGTACGCGATGAAGCCGAACGCGCTCGGCCGCGCCCTGCTGCTGTCCTCCGGCGGCATCAGCAACGTGGTCAACCACCTCGCCGCCCGCGGTCTCGTGCTGCGGGAGCCCTCCTCGGACGACGGCCGCAGCACCGTCATACGGCTGACCGGGGACGGCGTGTCCTGCGCCGAGCACGCCGTCCGCACCCACGCCGACGCCCATGAGGCCGTGTTCGCCGAGGCGTCCCCCACGGCCGTGCACGCGGCCGCCCGGGCGCTGCGCGAGGTGGGCGTCCGGCCCGGCCCGGAGCCCCGGCCGCTGCGCACGGGACGCAACCGCAGCCGCTCGTGAGCGGCCGGGACGCAGCCGTCCGGGAGACGCCCCGGCGTTCGTGAAACGCCCCGCCGTCCGGGGCGGCAGCCCGGTCCGGGCCGCCGCCCCCGGTGTACGGGGCGCCGCCGACCCTATCCCGCGTCCGCGGCCGCCCGGAGCGCGGCGATGTCGATCTTCTTCATGCCGAACATGGCCTTCATGGCGCGGGCCGCCCGGTCCTGGTCCGGATCGTTGAGCAGCTCCGCCATCCCGTCCGGCGCCACCTGCCAGGACAGGCCGTACCTGTCCTTCAGCCAGCCGCAGGGGCCCTCCTCGCCGCCCTCGGAGAGCTTGGCCCAGTAGTAGTCGATCTCGTCCTGGTCGGCGCAGGTGATCATCAGCGAGATCGCCTCGCTGAAGGTGAATTCCGGACCGCCGTTGATCGCCAGGTACTCCTGGCCGTCCAGCTCGAACACCACGGTCAGCACGGTGCCCGCGGGGCGCGGGCCCGCCTCGTTGTAGTGGGTCACTTCCTTGATCCGCGAGTTCGGGAACACCGAGCAGTAGAACTCGGCGGCCTCCTTGCCCTGGGTGTCGAACCAGAGGTTGGGGGTGATCTTGGGCATGGTCTTCTCCCTGGGACGGATGCGCTGCCGGTGGCCGCGTCTGTGCCTCTTCAGACCGTCGCACCCCTCGGAACTCATCGCTATCCAGGAAGGAACATCCGGAGGCTTCTCGGGAGCGGGGCGGGGAGCGTGGGCGCGCGTGCGGGGAGCGGGGGCGGGCGTGCGGGCCCCCGCGCCGCTCGGCTCCCGGCTACTTCCAGGTGAAGGACACGTCCCTGGTGTCGAGGTGCATGCCCAGCGGCACCCGCCAGCCGTCCACGCACACCCGCCAGCTGCCGGACCGCTTCCGGCCCGGGGCGAGCGGCAGCGGCAGCGCGTGGGTGGAGGCGATCGTGGCCCAGTCGATGCCGAGGCCGCCGATGATGTGCGTGCCGAACGTGACGGTCCCGGCGGTGACGGGCCGGCCGCCGGTGTTGAGGAAGTCGAGGGAGACCTTCTGGCACCAGCGGACATCGGTGCCGGCGAGGCGGAGCCCGCCGATCAGCAGACCGGCGGGGGCGCCCGGACCGGGCGGCAGGGTGGGCGAGGGCGGCTCGGGGGAGGGCGAACCGTGCGAGGGAGGCCGTGAACCGTGCGGCGGCGCGGGCGAGTTGGGCGTGGCCGGCGGGGGAGCGGGGGTGCTTCCACCGCCCCGGCCGGCAGGTCTCCCAGGGGAGGGCGTGGTGCGGGCGTCGGGTGTGGCGGCGTCACCGGTGGACTGGCCCGGACCGGAGGTGCGGTCGGAACCGCTGCCGGAAGAGGCGCTCGCGCCGGGGCGTGCGGGGTGCGTACCGCCGTGGCCGCGCTCACCGCTGTCGTGCGCGCCGTCGCCGCCGTCCAGCGGTGTCAGCTCGACACCGTCCCGGGGCGGTACGGGCGAGACCGGCGGATGGCCGCCGGCGGGGTCCGCCGCGCCCACCGCGGCGTAGCCCTGCCCGGCCACGTCCCCGCAGCCGGTGAGCAGAACACCCAGGCACAGCACGGCCGCAGAGGCACAGGCAGCAGTGGTCCGTCGCATCGGGCCAGTGTTGCTGACGGGGTGTCAGGTGTACAGAGGGCGGACGGACGGCTCTCGAACGGGCGGGCGTGCGCGGTGTGCGCCACGCCCCCGCTGCCCGGTGTCCTCTGCAACTGTCCGCCGAGCGGCACGGAACGCCGTACGGCCCCCCGGCGGACCGTTCCTCAGTCGGAGATCAGGCCCTCGCGCAGCTGCGCCAGGGTGCGGGTCAGCAGCCGGGAGACATGCATCTGGGAGATGCCGACCTCCTCGCCGATCTGGGACTGCGTCATGTTGGCGAAGAAGCGCAGCATGATGATCTGCCGCTCACGGGCCGGGAGTTTGGCCAGCAGGGGCTTGAGGGACTCGCGGTACTCCACGCCCTCCAGCGCGCTGTCCTCGTAGCCGAGGCGGTCCGCGAGGGAGCCCTCGCCGCCGTCGTCCTCGGGGGACGGGGAGTCGAGCGAGGAGGCGGTGTAGGCGTTGCCGACGGCCAGGCCGTCGACCACGTCCTCCTCCGACACTCCCAGGCACAGGGCGAGTTCGGGGACGGTCGGGGAGCGGTCCAGCTTCTGCGAGAGCTCGTCGCTGGCCTTGGTGAGGGCCAGGCGCAGCTCCTGGAGCCGGCGCGGGACCCGCACGGACCACGAGGTGTCGCGGAAGAACCGCTTGATCTCACCGACCACCGTCGGCATCGCGAACGTCGGGAATTCCACGCCGCGTTCGCAGTCGAAACGGTCGATCGCCTTGATCAGGCCGATCGTGCCGACCTGGACGATGTCCTCCATCGGCTCGTTGCGGCTGCGGAAGCGGGCGGCCGCGTACCGCACGAGCGGGAGGTTCAGCTCGATGAGCGTGTCGCGGACGTAGGTGCGCTCCGCGCAGTCCTTGTCGAGCGAGGCGAGCCGCAGGAACAGGGAGCGGGAGAGCGTGCGGGTGTTGATGGCGTCGTCGTCATGCACGTGCGGTGCGGGCGCGGGAATCGCGGAAAGCACCTTTGAGCTGCCCAGTTCTACGGACATGCCACCCCCTTGAGGTCGCGGACGGGTCGCTGCGGCGTCCCCGGTCCGGGGTGGACCGGGGAGGGATACCTCCACCTGAATACCGGAGGCAGCGCTACGGCAAACGCGGTTCCTGCAGAATGTCACATGTCGGCAACACGCTGTAGCGCCATGTCGACATATCTGCGCAGGCTGTGCGGGGACGGTCGCCCGTCCCGGTTAGGCGTCGATCCTGTTTGCGGATCGCAGCCGGGCGAAGCTCCGCGACAGTAGCCGTGACACATGCATCTGCGACACCCCCAGCTCCGCACTGATCTGGGACTGCGTCAGATTGCTGTAGTAACGCAGCAGAAGGATCCGCTGTTCCCGCTCGGGCAGCTGGACGAGGAGGTGCCGGACGAGGTCGCGGTGCTCGACCCCGGCGAGTTCCGGGTCCTCGTAGCCGAGGCGGTCGAGCAGTCCGGGCAGGCCGTCGCCCTCCTGGGCGGCCTCCAGCGAGGTGGCGTGATACGAGCGGCCGGCCTCCAGGCAGGCCAGCACCTCGTCCTCGCCGATCTTGAGGCGTTCGGCGATCTCGGCGGTGGTGGGGGAGCGGCCGTGCAGCACCGTCAGGTCCTCGGTGGCGCCGTTGACCTGCACCCACAGCTCGTGGAGGCGGCGCGGCACATGGACCGTGCGGACATTGTCTCGAAAGTAGCGTTTGATCTCGCCGACGACGGTGGGCATCGCGAAGGTGGGGAACTGGACGCCCCGGTCCGGATCGAAGCGGTCGATCGCGTTGATCAGGCCGATGGTGCCGACCTGGATGACGTCTTCCATGGGTTCGTTGCGGCTGCGGAAGCGGGCCGCGGCATAGCGGACCAGCGGGAGATTGGCCTCGATCAGCGCGGCACGGACCCGGGTGTGCTCCGGGGTGCCGGGTTCGAGGTCCGTCAGCTCGGCGAACAGCACCTGTGTGAGTGCCCGCGTGTCCGCGCTTCGGCTCTCGCGGGATGGAGCCTTGGGCGCAGTACGGGCCGTCACGGTCACGCCACCCTTCACAGTGCATGTATCCGGCAAAAGCGGTCATAGCATCACAAGACATGTGCACTGTGTGCAAGCACCCCATAACGCCGTGTTGAACAGAGAGTTGGGGTGGGTGCGGGGCATCCGGGGGGCCGGTGGGCGGCGGTGGGCGCCCGGGGGTACGGCGAAGCCCCCCGCCCGTACGGGGCGAGGGGCTCGGCGGTGCCGGACGCGCGGGCGCCGCGGCTCAGAATTCGTAGTCGGCGATCACCCAGGTGGCGAATTCACGCCACTGTGCGGCGGCGGCCTGATGGGCCGGATGCTCCAGGTAGCGCCGGAGGGCGTCCTTGTCGGCCACGGCCGAATTGATCGCGAAGTCGTGGGCGATCGGGCGGTCGGTGATGTTCCAGGCGCACTCCCAGAACGTCAGCTCCGGGATCTCGCCCTCCAGCGCCGCGAACGCGCGGGCGCCGGCCTGCACGCGCTCCTCGTCGCGGGAGACGCCGTCATTGAGCTTGAACAGGACCAGGTGGCGGATCACAGGGGCCTCCGTGGGCGGGGGTGCGGGCCGGACCGGTGCGGCCGGGCCGGGGGCCGGCCGATCGCGGGGCGGATCGCCGGGCGGCCTCGGCGCCGCCGGCCGGACGGGGCCGAGCGCCTGTCGCGGAAGGCCCTAGCTGATCAGCTGGGTCATGAACTGGCCCACGCCCTGAGCGGCGGACGAGATGCCCTCGAAGCCTATCTGGACCAGGTCGGCGGCGCGCTTGGGGGAGGTGATGATCGTGTACAGCACGAAGACGATCAGCAGATACAGCACGATCTTCTTGGCCTGCGCCATCAGCCCGACTCCCCTACGCAGTCCCCTACGGCAGTGCCTGCAGTTCCCGTCTGCAGTCGGGCGAGTGTAACCACACGTGTTCGATCGGGGGAGCCGGGCCCGCGGGGCGGGCGGCGGCCCGCCCGCACGGTCCGGCATCCTTCGCTGATCCGGATTTTATGGACCAAAGGCCTGCCAAAGGGGGCCCTTCGCCTGCCTGTTGAGGCGGTCCGCGGCGGCACCATGGGCAGCGTGGTCCGCTGGATCTGGCAGGAATCCAGGGGGCCCGGGACAGGACCTCACTGCGGGGTCCACGCCGACCGTCCCCGGACGGCGGCGCGGACTTGGGGGTTCGTCCGCATCGGGGGGAGCGGCCGTCCATCGACGCCGCTCCTCCCGCCCGACCCAGGCCCCGCCTCGGCGCCGCCCCCGGAGACCACCGGGTGGCAAGGCCCCGAGGCGGGGCTTCGTCGTGCGCGGCCGGCGGGGCGGGCGGCGGTGGCCGGCGGCGTGCCGCGCCGAGCGCCCCCCGGCCGGTGTGACGCACCGATCCCGCCGCGGTCGCAACCAACGGCGAGCGCCGCCGCGTCCTGCACTCCGTACGACGCGAGGTCCCGGAGGGTCCGCCTCCCCGTGTCCGTACGGACCGGCATGCATCATGTACGCGACACAACGGAGCGCGGCTGCGCGCCGCGCCGCGGCGTGGGGCCGCGTGGGACCAGAAAGGAACACGGGCTCCAACGATGAAGATCGACTGGGACCGGCGTACCTGCGCACGCCGCGGGCACATCACCTACCTCCCGCACGAGGAGCACCTCCGGGAGAGGCTGCACGCCGCCACCGCCCTCGGCGAGGCCTGGCGCTGTCTGCGCTGCGGCGACTTCGTCCTCGGCGACCCGCACGGCTGTGGCCCGGCCGCCGACGCCCCGCTGGTCCCGCGCGGCAAGGTCCTGCGCGATCTGTTCATCCTGCGCTTCCTGGCGGTCGAGCGGGCGGTGCGCGGGGTGTTCATCGTGCTGGCCGCGGTCGGCGTCTGGCAGTTCAGCAACCGCAAGGACGCGGTCCACCGGTTCTTCGACGAGTACATCGCCGTGCTCCGCCCCGTGGCCCGCCACTTCCACTACGACCTGGACCAGTCGCCGGTCGTCGGCACCATCCAGAAGACCTTCGGCTACCGGCACTCCACGCTGGTGCTGGTGGCCGCGCTGCTGCTGGTCTACGCCCTCGTGGAGATCGTCGAGGGCGTCGGCCTGTGGCGCGCCAAGCGGTGGGCGGAGTATCTGACGGTGGTCGCCACGGCGGCCTTCCTGCCGCTGGAGATCTACGAGCTGACCGAGAAGGTCAGCTGGCTCAAGATCGCCACGTTGGTGATCAACATCCTCGCGGTGCTCTACATCGCGGTCACCAAGCGGCTGTTCGCGCTGCGCGGCGGCCGCGCGGCCTTCGACGCGGAGCGGCACAGCGCCTCCCTGCTGGAGGTCGAGACCTCGGCCGGAGTGCCCGCCGCCGCCCATAATGGCTGAACGATCGATCCCAGGGGGAACCACACCATGTCCGCGAACTCCGCACCGTCCCGGCCCGATTCGCCTCGTGCGCAGGCCCGGTCCGCCCGCGCGCTGCGGCGGCGCCCGGCCGTCGTGCTGGCGCTGCTGGCCGGCCGGCTGGCGGCGGGCGCCGCCCCGGCAACGGCCGC
>NZ_BMND01000050.1 GCF_014646275.1 Streptomyces kronopolitis | reverse complement strand
CGCGGGCGGACCGGGCGGACCAGGCGGACCGGGCGGACCAGGCGGACCGGGCGGCCCGGGCGGGCGGCGCCCCGGCGCACCGGTGGCCCCGCTCGACGCCGACGCCGAGGCCCACGCCGCCCTGCGCGACGGGTCCGACGGCGGTCTGCCCGGTGAACACCCGCCCAGCGAGGACCCGTTGGACGCGGGGGCGCCGTCCGGGGTCCCGCCCGCCCGTGGTCCGGCCCCGGCCACCCCGATCCGGGCGGCGTTCGACGACCGGGCGCTGGCCGCGGCCGCCCGCCCGCACACCGGCCGCACCCGCACCGTCCTGCTGATCGCGCTGGCGGTGGTGGTGATCGGCGGTACGGGCGCGGGACTGGCCGTACTGCTGACGCACCGCGGGACCGACGGCCGCCCCGGCCGCTCGCCGCACACCGCGGGACCGGCCCCGGCGCGGAGCTCCGGCGCCGCCGGCGCGCGGTCCACCGTCACGGTCACCGCCCCGCCGCCGCCCGCCACCGGCCCCCTCCCGGCCGGCTACCGGCTCGTGCGCGACCCGGCGGGTTTCGTGATCGCCGTACCGGCCGGCGCCACCCGCACCTCCGGGCACGGCCGGATCTCCTACTCCTCCCGGGGCGGCCGCTTCGACCTCGGCGTCCGGCTGCAGAAGGCGCTGCCCCAGGGGCCGCTCGGCGCACTGCGGGCGGCGGACGCGCGGGGCCCGGCCGACCACCCCGGATACCGCCGGGGCCGGGTCACCGCCACCACCCGGCACGGACTACGGGCCGGGCGGTGGGAGTTCGTCCAGGACGGCGGCGCGCACGACGGCGGCCCCCGGTACACCTGCGACCTCAGCTGGGACGAGGGCGGACGGACGGTCGAGGTGTGGATCTCCGCCCCGCTCGGCGCGCGCGGCGAGGCCCGGCGCCACCTGGAGACGGCGCTCGGCGCCTTCCGGCTGCCGGGGGCGTGAGCCCGGGCCCACGGTCGCCCCAGACCAGCGCCCATACGGCCAGCGGACACTGGCGCGATGGCGCACCTGCCGGGAAAACTCGTTACTGCCGGGTACACAAAGCGTCCGGGGAGGCATACCCTCGCCGACATGACGGACTCGCAGGACACCGGAACAGCTGCCTCCGCTCTCGGCTCCGCGCAGGCGGGAGAGGCCCCCCTCGCCTCCGCGGAGGCCCCCGACGCGGCCCCCGCGACCACTGCCGCCACGCCTTCCGCCGAAGCCCCCGCGACCGCGGCACCGGCCGACGGCAACCCGGTCGCCCCCGCGCCGGCCGGTGCCCGTACCGCGGCCGAGGTGGTCACCCCCGAGATCGCCGCCCGGCTCACCCGGGGCGTGGTCAGCAGCGGCGGCCGCACCGCCAACCACACCCCGTTCACCGGCGAGAAGCTGGCCGACCTGCCCGAGTCGAGCCCCGAGGACGTCGCCACCGCCTTCGAGCGGGCCCGCGCGGCCCAGGAGCGCTGGGCCCAGGTCCCCCTCCGGCAGCGCGCCGCCGTCCTGCTCCGCTTCCACGACCTGGTGCTCCGCCGCCAGGCCGAGGTGCTCGACCTGATCCAGCTGGAGACCGGCAAGGCGCGGCTGCACGCCCACGAGGAGGTGCTGGCGGTCGCCGTCACCGCCCGCCACTACGGCCGCAAGGCCCCCGCCTACCTCCGGCCCAAGCGCCACACCGGCGTCGTCCCGACCCTCACCAAGGTCACCGAACTCCGCCAGCCCCGGGGCGTCATCGGGCAGATAGCCCCCTGGAACTACCCCTTCGAGCTGTCCGTCGGCGACGCGCTGCCGGCCTTCGTCGCGGGCAACGCCGTCGTCATGAAGCCCGACACGGAGACCGCGCTGACCGCGCTGTGGGCCCGCGAGCAGCTCATCGAGGCCGGGCTGCCGGAGGACCTGTGGCAGGTCGTGATCGGCGAGGGTCCGGTCGTCGGCCCCGCCGTCGTCGCGCACGCCGACTACGTCTCCTTCACCGGCTCGACCCGCACCGGCCGCGAGGTCGCCCAGGGCGCCGCCGCCCGCCTGGTCGGCGTCAGCCTCGAACTCGGCGGCAAGAACGCCATGCTGGTGCTGGCGGACGCCGATGTGGAGAAGGCCGCCGCCGGCGCCGTCCGCGGCTGCTTCTCCTCCGCCGGCCAGCTGTGCATCTCCATCGAGCGGCTCTACGTCCACGAGTCCGTCGCCGACGACTTCCTCCAGCGGTTCGCCGCCCGCACGAAGGCGATGCGGCTGGGCAACTCCCTGGCCTACGGCGCCGACATGGGCTCGCTGGTCGGCGAGCGCCAGCTGGAGACCGTCACCCGCCATGTCGAGGAGGCCGTCGCCAAGGGCGCCGAGCTGATCGCCGGCGGCCGCCCCCGCCCCGACATCGGCCCGCTCTTCTACGAGCCCACGATCCTCGACGGCGTGCAGGCCCCGATGGCCGTCTGCGGCGAGGAGACCTTCGGCCCGGTCGTCTCCGTCTACCGCTTCCGCGACGAGGACGAGGCGGTGGCGCTCGCCAACGCCACGCCCTACGGCCTGAATTCCAGCGTCTGGACCAAGGACGGCCGCCGCGGCCGCGCCGTCGCCGCCCGGATGCGCACCGGCACGGTCAACGTCAACGAGTCCTACGCCGCCGGCTACGGCAGCGTGCAGTCGCCGATGGGCGGCATGGGGGACTCGGGCCTGGGCCGACGGCACGGCTCCGAGGGCATCCTCAAGTACACCGAGGGCCAGACCGTCGCCCAGCAGCGGCTGATGCCGCTCGCCCCGTCCTTCGGGCTCACCGATGAGAAGTACGCACAGCTGATGACCCGCAGCCTGCGCGCGATGAAGGCGTTCCGCCTGCGCTGAGGCCGCCCGCGGCAGGCCGCCCGCCCGGCCTGCCACGCCGTTCCGTTCTGCTCCGTCAGCAAACCAGCAGGGAAACCAGCAGGGAGAGCCAGTGCCACAGGAGAACTCTGCCCGCCCCCGGGACCCGGACGGCACCGGGACGGACGGCTACGACTACGACGTGCTCGTCATCGGCTCCGGCTTCGGCGGCGCGGTCTCCGCCCTGCGCCTGACCGAGAAGGGCTACCGCGTCGGCGTCCTCGAAGCGGGCCGCCGCTTCACCCGGGAGACGCTGCCCAAGAACTCCTGGGACCTGCGCAACTACCTGTGGGCCCCGGCGCTCGGCTGCTACGGCATCCAGCGCATCCACCTCCTGGGCAACGTCATGGTCCTGGCGGGCGCCGGCGTCGGCGGCGGCTCGCTCAACTACGCCAACACCCTCTACGTGCCGCCCAAACCCTTCTTCGACGACCCGCAGTGGAAGGACATCACCGACTGGCAGCAGGAGTTGGCGCCGCACTACGACCAGGCGCAGCGGATGCTGGGCGTGCGGCTCAACCCGACAATGACGCCCTCCGACGTCCATCTGAAGGCGGCCGCCGAGGCCATGGGCGTCGGCGACTCCTTCCACATGGCGCCGGTCGGGGTGTTCTTCGGGGACGGCGAGGACGCGGACGGTGGCGCGCGGACGAAGCCGGGCGCGGAGGCCGCGGATCCGTACTTCGGCGGCGCCGGCCCCGCCCGCCGGGCCTGCACCGAGTGCGGGGAGTGCATGACCGGCTGCCGCCACGGCGCCAAGAACACCCTCAACGAGAACTACCTCCACCTCGCCGAACGCGCCGGTGCGGTCATCCACCCGATGACCTCGGTCGTCTCGCTGACCGAGGACTCCCGCGGCGGATTCGCCGCGGGCACCCTCCCCACGGACCAGAAGAAGCGGGGCGCGGGCCGGACGTTCACCGCCCGCCGCGTCGTCCTCGCGGCCGGCACCTACGGCACGCAGACCCTGCTGCACCGGATGAAGGACAGCGGTCTGCTCCCGCACGTCTCCGGCCGGCTCGGCGCGCTGACCCGCACCAACTCCGAGGCCCTGGTGGGCGCGCAGACCGACGACCGCCGCTACCGCAGGCGGCACGGCACGAAGGCCGACTTCACCCGGGGCGTGGCGATCACCTCGTCGATCCACCCGGACGCCGACACCCATATCGAACCGGTCCGTTACGGCCGGGGCTCCAACGCGATGGGCGGGCTGACCATCCTCCAGGTGCCCTTCCGCCCCACCGGCCGGGTCGCGGGCTGGCTGGCGAACGTGGCCCGCCACCCGCTGCTGGCCCTGCGGTCGCTGTCCAACCGCCGCTGGTCGGAGCGGACCATCATCGGTCTGGTCATGCAGTCCCTGGACAACTCGCTGACGACGTACCGCAAGCCGAAGGGCCCGGGCAAGGGCCTGCTCACCGCGCGGCAGGGCCACGGCGCGCCCAACCCCGAGCAGATCGCCGCGGCCACCGAGGCGGCCACCCTGCTCGCCCAGGAGATCAACGGCTTCGCGGGCAGCAACGTCGGCGAGCTGATGGGGACCCCGCTGACCGCGCACTTCCTGGGCGGCTGCCCGATCGGCGCGGACGCCGGCCGGGGCGTCATCGACCCCTACCACCGCCTCTACGGCCACCCGGGCATCTCGGTCGTCGACGGCGCCGCGGTCTCCGCCAACCTGGGCGTCAACCCGTCGCTGACGATCACCGCACAGGCCGAGCGGGCGATGTCGCTGTGGCCCAACAAGGGCGAGCCGGACCCGCGCCCCGCCCAGGGCAAGGGCTACCGGCGGCTGACCCCGGTCGAGCCGCTGCGCCCCGCCGTCCCCGCGAAGGCGTACGGCGCCCTGCACCTGCCGATCCTGGCCGTCCCACCGGTCCCCCCCGAAGAAGTCCGCCGACTAGGCACGCGAGAGCCCTGCGCGTCCGGGCAGGCGCCTTGCCGCCCCTCCTGGCGCTTCCCCGGCCCCCTGGCCGAAAAAGGGGTGTCCGTTTCCCGGGAAGCGGCCTCCGGCTGCCGTGAAACCCGTCACATTCGTGGGCGGCCGTCTCAGCGGCTTCGCACGGGCGGGGTCCGGGGCGCCGGCTCCGTGCGGCCCGTGCGCCGGGCGTGCGCCCCACGGAGCGGACAGAGCGAAGGGCCCCGGGAACGCCGTCCGCGAGGGGGGTGCGGACGGCCACGGGGCCCTTGGCTTCCGGTGCCGGCGTCAGGGCGGCGCCGGTACCGAGGGCGGCGCCGGGGGGGGGGATGGCGCCGCTGGCTCTCGGGGTGATGCTCGATGGTGCGGCCCCCGCGCCGACCGGACCCGTGGCGATGCCGAAGGCCCCGGCGGACTGCGGAGGGTGGTGCGTCAAGCATCGTGCTGGATGCGCCTCACCTGGCGCAACCGTTTCGACCGGATGCGGTCGGTCCCGGGCGTCCCCAGGACCGACCACCCCATCGGATGTGACCGGGCTGCTGTCCCCTGCCGACCGGTCACTGCACCGGAGCGAGGTCCCACGACGCGGACCGCGGCTGGCGGTCGGCGTCTCATCGCTCCGGGGTTCCGCCCGTGGGGCGGCGTCTACGCGTAGTCCTGCAGGCCGCGCCTGGCTGGCGTGGCACCGGGAACAACGAAGCCTCGCGGCGGCCGGTCACGCGCCGTACGGGTGAGTCGGCAACCGAACTCAGATGCGGCAGCCGCGCCGGGGCGCGCCCGCTCCGCCCTGCGCTCCGGCGCTCGCCGAAGGCCGACCGCACACCGTCGGGAACCGGCCATGCCGCGGGCTCGGGCACCCTCGGGGGCTGCCTCAGATCTGGCCGCGCGACAGCTCCAGCAGGGTCATCGCCAGCGCGGTGCCCGGCTTGCCGAGCTGATCGCTGTAGTGGGCGAGGATCTCCATCTCGCGGGAGAGGTTCACCCGCCGCCCGCCCGAGGTGAGGCGCTCGCGCTGGATCACCGCGGAGACCGCCATCCGTTCCTGGACGAGGCCGATGATCCGGCCGTCGAGATCGTCGATCCGCTGCCGTGCGTCGGTGATGATCCCGGCGGCCTCCGGGGTGCGTGCACCGGTCTCGGCCGTGGTGCCCGCGGGGGTCGCCGTCGTGGCGGGTGCCGTGGTGGTCGCGTTGCTCATGTCCGTCTCCTGGGGAGTGTGGCCCGGAGCCGAGGTCCCGACAGACGCAGGCGCCCCGGACCTATTCGGCCCGGGGCGCCTGGGAAGTTGCTCGTCAGTTGATCAAGCAGCACGACCATGGCAGCCGGTTGGGCCGGTGCCATAGGTAAAGACGAAGGTCAGCTGCGTGTTCATGGGGCTCAGTATGAGCCCGTTAGAATCGAAAGTCCAACCCTGCTCCACACCGCCGGAAGGCCGCCGAAGTGCCATCAGCGCCCCCTGCCGCTGCCCCGGACGTCGTCCTCGTAGTCGACTTCGGCGCACAGTACGCCCAGCTCATCGCCCGCCGGGTCCGTGAGGCCCGGGTCTACAGCGAGATCGTGCCGTCCACCATGCCGGTGGCCGAGATGCTCGCCAAGAACCCCAAGGCGATCATCCTGTCCGGAGGTCCCTCCTCGGTCTACGCCGAAGGCGCCCCCAGCCTGGACCGTTCGCTGTTCGAGGCCGGTGTCCCGGTCTTCGGCATGTGCTACGGCTTCCAGCTCATGGCCATCACCCTCGGCGGCACGGTCGACAACACCGGCGCCCGCGAGTACGGCCGCACCCCGCTGACCGTCTCCCGTCCCGGCTCCACCCTGTTCGAGGGCACCCCCGCCGAGCAGCCGGTGTGGATGTCCCACGGCGACGCCTGCTCCGCCGCCCCCGAGGGCTTCACGGTCACCGCGTCCACGGACGTCGTGCCCGTCGCCGCCTTCGAGAACGACGAGAAGAAGCTCTACGGCGTCCAGTACCACCCCGAGGTCATGCACTCCACGCACGGCCAGCAGATCCTGGAGCACTTCCTCTACCGCGGCGCGGGCATCGAGCCGAGCTGGACCACCACCAGCGTGGTCGAGGAGCAGGTCGCCGCGATCCGCGCCCAGGTCGGCACCAAGCGCGCCATCTGCGGCCTGTCCGGCGGCGTGGACTCCTCGGTGGCCGCCGCCATCGTGCAGAAGGCCATCGGCGAGCAGCTGACCTGCGTCTACGTCGACCACGGCCTCCAGCGCAAGGGCGAGTCGGAGCAGGTCGAGAAGGACTTCGTGGCCGCCACCGGCGTCCAGCTCAAGGTCGTCGACGCCGAGGAGCGCTTCCTGACCGCGCTGGCCGGGGTCAGCGACCCCGAGCAGAAGCGGAAGATCATCGGGCGCGAGTTCATCCGCGTCTTCGAGCAGGCCCAGGCCGAGCTGGTCGCCGAGGCCGGCGCCGAGGGCGAGGAAGTCGCCTTCCTCGTCCAGGGCACGCTCTACCCGGACATCGTCGAGTCCGGCGGCGGCACGGGCACCGCCAACATCAAGTCGCACCACAACGTCGGCGGGCTCCCCGACGACATCGAGTTCCAGCTCGTCGAGCCGCTGCGCCAGCTGTTCAAGGACGAGGTCCGGATGGTCGGCTCGGAGCTCGGCCTGCCCGACGAGATCGTCCACCGCCAGCCGTTCCCCGGCCCCGGCCTGGGCATCCGCATCGTCGGCGAGGTCACCAAGGAGCGCCTGGACCTGCTGCGCGAGGCCGACGCCATCGCCCGCGAGGAGCTGACCGCGGCCGGTCTGGACCGCGAGATCTGGCAGTGCCCGGTGGTCCTGCTCGCCGACGTCCGCTCGGTCGGCGTCCAGGGCGACGGCCGGACGTACGGCCACCCGATCGTGCTGCGCCCGGTCTCCTCCGAGGACGCGATGACCGCGGACTGGACGCGGATGCCGTACGACGTGCTGGCGCGCATCTCCACCCGCATCACCAACGAGGTCGCCGACGTCAACCGCGTCGTCCTCGACGTCACCAGCAAGCCGCCGGGCACCATCGAGTGGGAGTGATCCCGCTCGCCACCTGACCCACGCCGCCGCCCGGGCCACCGGGCGGCGGCGTGGTGCGTTGCGGGCGGAGTCCGGTGCGCGGTGCCGTGCGGTCCGCTTCCCGGCTCTCTCCCCTGCCACGCCTCCCGCGCCGGCCTCAGCCCTCCACGGACGCGGCCAGGTGCTCCAGCGTCGTGGCCATCGCCGGGCCCATCCGCCGCGGGAAGCCCGGGAGTTCGACGACGAGGCGGGGGAGCCGGGCCCGCGACCAGTCGTAGGTGTGGGTGACCCGGGTGGTCCCCGCGCGCCCGCCGGCGTCCGTGCCCGCCGCGCCGTCCCCGGGCGTCAGCTCGTAGCGCCAGCGCTGCCCGCCGATCAGCCGCCGGCCGCCGACCTCGCCCCAGGTCTCCCAGGCGAACAGCCGGTCCTCCTCGTACTCCACCACCACGTTCACCGACCGGTACGCGATCCGCCCCTGCGCCATGCCCATGCTGAACCGGTCGCCGAGGCCCAGCGGCGACGGCCCCTTCGGGCGGCCGCGCAGCATGCCCGAGCCGTCCAGCTCGGTATGCCGGGCCGGGTCCCGCAGGACGGCGAAGAGCTGCCCGGGTGTGGCGTGGATGTCCTTGCTGACCGATACGGCCCTCATGATGTGCCCCTCCGCTGCCGCTTGTGGTGCGTTCATGATGCAGGCTGACCGATCTGTGTCTGTCCTGGCCCTGTTTACCTGCGGTAGTGAAAGGTAACTTCCGCTTCGAGCATCAAGAGCCGTACGTGCCAGGAGGAGAGCCGCGATGCCCGAGCCGACGCCCGTCCCCACCGAACAGCTGCACTTCGCGATGCCGCCCACCCACGAGACCGTCGCGGACGAACGGCGCCACCGCAAGGAACGCCTGGTCGCGGCGTTGCGCCTGTTCGGGCGCTTCGGCTTCGAGGAGGGCGTCGCGGGCCACATCACCGCCCGCGACCCGGAGTTCCCGCACTGCTTCTGGGTCAACCCCTTCGGGATGTCGTTCCGGCACATCACGGTCAGCGACCTGCTCCTGGTGAACGCGGAGGGCAAGGTCGTCGAGGGCCGCCACCACGTCAACCAGGCGGCGTTCGCCATCCACGCCCAGGTCCACCGGGCCCGCCCGGACGTCGTCGCCGCGGCACACAGCCACTCCACGTACGGCCGCGCGCTGTCCGCACTGGGCGAGCTGCTGGAGCCGATCACCCAGGACGTCTGCGCCTTCTACGAGGACCATGCGCTCTTCGACGACTACACGGGCGTGGTCGTGGACGAGGAGGAGGGCCGGCGGATCGCGGCCGCACTGGGCCCGCACAAGGCCGTGATCCTGCGCAACCACGGCCTGTTGACGGTCGGCGACTCGGTCGACGCGGCGGCCTGGTGGTTCCTCACGATGGAGCGCTCCTGCCAGGTCCAGCTCACCGCGAAGGCAGCCGGCAAAACGGTCCTGATCGACCACCACAACGCCGTCCACACCCGCGAACAACTGGGCAACGACCTGGTGGCCTGGATCAACTACCAGCCCCTCCACCAACAGATCACCCGCAGCGAACCGGACCTCTTCGACTAGGGCTGTCTCTTCGACCAGCCCCCTCTCTTCGGTGAGGGAGGAACCCGCGACCTGGGAGACCGCGTCCACGGATGTACAAGATCGCCACGGGCGCGGAGGAGCGTGTGATGACCGGTATGGCCAGCCGTTACCTCTATCTGGTCCGGCACGGCGAGGCGACGGCGGACGAGAGCGGGCTGACGGCGGCCGGGCGGCGGCAGGCCACTCTGCTCGGCCGGCGTCTCCGGGACGTTCCCCTCGCGGCCGTTCACCACGGTCCCCTGCCGCGGGCGGAAGAGACCGCTCGGCTGATCGGCGAGCAGCTGAAGGGCGTTCCGCTGCGCGTGGCGGAAGTCGCCGGTGACTACGTGCCCTACCTGCCGGATAGGAGCGAACTTCCGCCCGATTCGGCGGACTTGTTTCTCCGCTTCCTCGACGGCGTCACGGACGTGGAGCGGGCGAGCGGAGCCGTGCTGGCCCGACGGGCGCTGGAGCTGTTCACCGGGCCGGTGGGCGGCGCGCAGGATCGGCATGAGCTGGTCGTCACCCACAACTTCCTGGTCGCCTGGCTCGTCCGGGACGCCATGCACGCACCGGACTGGCGATGGCTCGGCCTCAACCACGGCAACGCGGCGCTCAACGTCATCCGCTACGCCCCCGGTCGGCCCGCCTCCCTCCTCGTCTCCAACGACATGCGGCATCTGCCCGAGGAACTGCGGTGGACGGGCTTCCCCGCCGAGCTGCACCTCTGACGGAGGGGCCCGGGGCGCAGGCTCCGCGCCCCGAGGCTCCACGACCCGGGGCCCCGAACGCTTGGTTTCCGTACGCCGGTTCCCCGTACGCCGGGCCCGCGGGACGGCCGGTCGTGCCGCCCTCCCGCAGGCCCCGGTTCACGAGGGTGGCAGCAGCTCGCGCAGGGGGGCCGTCGTCGCGGAGATGCCGTGGCTGAACGGGGCGTCGAAGTCCCAGACGAGGAACAGCAGGAAGGCGATCAGGGCGCTGAAGAGGCCGGCCATCAGCAACTCCCGCCCGGAGCGCCGGATCTGCAGGGTGAACATCACGCCGATGGAGATGGCACCGCCGGCGATCAGCCCGAACCACACCACGCCCGGCAGCGTCGAATCCGCCGCGTCCGCACGGGCGGCGCGAGCCCCGTCGACCGCCGCGACCTGATCGACCAACGGCTGGTAGGACTGCCCCTCGTAGTCGTTGCGCGGGTGGTAGTCGGTGACATCCGCCCGGACCTTCGTCAGCAGCTCGCCGCCGTGCTTGGTCAGTTCGCCCTGCCCGGCCATGACCGGCCACTCCTTGTGCACCACATACGTCACATAGGCCCCGACATCCGCACGGATCTTGTCCCGCACCGGCGCGGGATACGCCCGGGCCCGCGCAGAGACCTCGTGCAACGCCTGGGCCTCTGCCCGCACGGTGTCCTCGGCCGCGCTTCTCGCCTCCCAGACACCGGCGATGGCCAGACCCAGCACGATCGCGTACACCACCCCCACCATCATCGTCAGATACTCGATCACATCCGGCGTCTCGGTCGGGTCGTCGTCCTCGGTGATCCGCCGCTCCTTGAGGACGGTGATGGTCAGGACGACGCCGCAGACCGCGGCCATGGCGATGGTCAGCACCAGCCATTGCGACATGGAGACCTCCTACGAGGAACGGCGTCCGGCGGAACCGGACGAGGAGCTCGAACGGGGACGGAGGGCGGCCCCGGCCAGCACGGCCGGAGCGGTGAGCAGCAAGGTCGTGGTCACCATCGAGCGCCCAGGGCGCGGCTTGTGGGACACCGGCGTGTAACTGCGGGGCACGACCGGCGTCGGGGACGGCCGGCGGGGCGGGGTGTGCACCGGCCGGGGCGCGGGCGGCGGCGGCACCGGGCGGGCACGGGGAGTGGGCGGCGGTGGCGGTGGTGGCGGTGGCGGCGGAGGCGGCGGGGGAGGGGTCGGCCGGGGCTTGGGAGGAGGCGGGGGCGGCGGCGCAGGCCTCGGGGTGTGCGGACGAGGGGCCGGCGCGTGGGTGGGCGGGGCCGGCGGCGTGGTCCGGGTGCAGGGGAAGTGCCAGCCGCGCGGCATGGGGAAACCGGTCGGCACGTCCACCGGAGGGGCGGTTCCGGCGTAGGCGCAGTTGTCGCCGGTGAGCGGGCGCCCGTACGCGGCGGGCGCGGCCGCCGCCGGCGCGGGGACGAGCAGCGCGGCGGTGCCGGCCAGCAGCAGGCAGACGGCGGCGGCCGCCACCAGCCGGGGCGCCAGGCGCCCGGCGGCGCGCAGGAGTTGCGGAGGGCGGGGCACCCGCCGGTCGCCGGGGCGGCGCGGCGGAGGCCCCTGCGGGCGGGATGGTCCGGATGACCTGGGCGGTCCGGGTACGTGGCACACGGCGAGAGCTTGCGCAGCGCGCGGACGACTCAGCCGTCGCGCTACCCCGGTTCGCCCGAATGGGGGATCCGCCCGTATTTCCCGGCGCGCGGCCGGTCAGTTGTACGGACGGAACCGCACGCCGGTACGGAAATGACGGGGCGCATTCGGCCATCCGGCCCGCCCGATGCCGTACGTCAACGCGCCGATGCGCCCACCACCCGCCGTCAGCTGGAGGTTTGACACCGGCCTTGCCTTTCTACGACACAATTCACCCTTGTCCGGGACAAGTTGATGACGGTGGCGGGGCGGTAGCTGACGTGGCGGTGAATGCGGCGGGCGGGATGGCCGGTACAAGCGAGCCGGGGGAGGGCGCCGAGGGCACGGAAGGCGGCGAGTGCCGGTGCGGGCACTGTCCGCATGGCGCCAGGGTGGGGCACCGCGAGGCGGTCGCCGCGTTCGTCGCGCTGCGGGAGGACTTCGCCGCCGGACGCGGAGTGCCGGCCGGGCTCGCCCGCTCCGCCGGCGCGGCCCGGCAGTGGGTGTCGGACGAACTCGCCCTGTCGGCCCGCGAACTGACCAAGCGGCGCGCGGCCGAGCGGGTCACCTGGCTGACGACGGTACGGCGGCGCACCCTGCTCGCCGTCTGGGCGTCGGTGGTGGCCGTGCTGCTCGGCCAGGCGCTGACCGCCCTCGCCCACGGCTGGACGGCGGCCCGTACGGCGGGGCTGCTCGCGGCCGTCGTCCTCGCGCTGGCCGTGACGGCGGCGGCCTGGTGGCACCGGGCGCACGGCGGGGCGCTGGCACCGCTGATCGGCGAGGACGGGCGGCTGTCCACCTCGCGGACGGTGGCGGCCGGCTGGGCGGCCGCGGTGCTGTACGCCGTGCTGACGCTCGCGGGGCAGCTGGCGATCGCCGGCACCCCGCAGGCGCGGGGCACGCTGCTCCAGGGCCTGGCGCTCGCCCGGTCCGGCTCCCTGCTGGCGATGCTCGCCGTGGCCTGCGGCGTGGCCGTGCTGGCCTATGGGCTGGTGGGCGCCCGGGTGCGGTCCGGGTGGCTGCAGAAGGTGCCCGCGGAGCGGCCGCGCGCCGCCGATCTGCTGACGGACGACGCGGGGTGCGGCAGCTTCCTGGACGTGCAGTACGTCCTGGTGAACGTCGCCGTGCTGGTCTGCGCCCTGGTACGGCTGGCGCGGCAGGCGAACGAACTGCCGCAGCTGCCCTGGGGGCTGGTGCTCCTGGCGGGGCTCTCCGGGGCGACCTCCCTCATGGGGAAGCTGATGGCCGGCGGCCGTCCGGTGATCCTCTCCGTCGTGCGCTCCCGTGAGCTGGGCGACCTCGCCGCGCCGGTCCGCACCGGCGACGACATCGAGATCCGCGGCGCCGGCTTCGTCCCGCCGGGCGCGGGCACGCCCGACCGGCTCGCCCGGACCGTGGTGCGGATCGGCGATGTGCACGTACCCGTCCCGCTGGTCCCGGTCGCGGGCGGCTTCGCCAATCCCACGGACGAGGTGCTGACCGTCCCGGTACCGGTCGATGTCGAACCGGGCCGGGTCAAGGTCCGGGTGATCACCGCCGCGGGGGTGGAGACGGCGGGGTACGTGCTGGACATCGTGGAGTGAGGGGCGGGCTGGGATCGACGGGGCCGGGTAGAGCTGGGTCGGGTGGCAGCCGGGTCGGGTGGGGCTGGCCGGTCCAGGTGGCGGCCGGGCTGGGTGGGGCTGACCGGTCCGGGTGGCGACCGGCAGCCGGCGCGAGCCCGGCGGGGGCGCCGTCGCGGGCATGGCCTTCGCACCGCCGCTGACAGGGGTGTGGTCGGCCTTCCGTGCACGGTGGGTGACGGCCGGTGCGTGAGGATTCCGTGTGGCGCAGCCGCCGGAAGTGCGTCCGTTCGTTGAACCTCTTGCGCATGTGCGCACGTATCTCCCCACGAGGCCGGGGCGCGGGCACAATCGGCTGCGCCCGGTGGCAACGGAGAGGCGGACGTCATGGTGCACGCGAATCGTACGGTGGGTGCCGAATTCGGAGGTGCCGGCCTTGACGGCGGAGCCGCCGGAATGCGGGGGCAGTGGGCGCGCCACGCGCTGCTCCCGTTGCGGCTCTTCCTGGGCGCCACCTTCCTCTACGCGGGCATCGACAAGCTGACGGACCCGGCGTTCCTGTCGGCCTCCGGCTCGGGTTCGCTCGGTGAGACCCTGCGGCAGGTCCACGACGCGGCGGCGTTTCCGCAGCTCATCGACCTTGCGCAGCACAATCCCGTGCTCTTCGGCTATGCCATCGCGGCCGGTGAACTGGCGGTGGGCCTGGGGACCTTGGTGGGACTGCTGGGGCGGCTGGCGGCGTTCGGCGGTGCGCTGATCTCGCTGATGCTGTGGCTCACCGTGAGCTGGGCGACCACGCCGTACTACTACGGCAACGACCTGGCCTATCTGATGGCCTGGGTCCCGCTCGTCCTGGCCGGAACCCCGAGGTTCTCCCTGGACTCCGCCCTGTCGAACCGCCGCAAGCGGCACGGGGCGCAGCTGTACGGCTGAGGGAGTGCGGGCGGAAGGGGGAGCCGGGCGGGCACGGTGGCCGGGCCGGGCGGGTACGGCGCGGCCGGGCCGGGCACCGGCCGGGCAGGTCCGAATGGCCGCAGTCGTCGGACCGCGGACCGAGCGCCGGGCCGTGCGCCGGTCGAGCGCCGGGCCTCCGGAGTGGCCGGGTGATCAGGCGGTTGTGGGTGCCATGGGGCCTCCGTTCAGGCGCGGACCGGTGACGGGTCAGGAGAGTGTCGGGGGCGGTGGGGCCGTGGGCGGGGTGCGGTGGCGGCGGACCGAGGTCCAGGCGGCGGCGGTGCCGGAGAGGGCGAGGCCGACCGGGAGGGCCAGGAACAGCCAGAGGCCGGGGGCCCGCCAGAGGCCGAGGGCGTCGAGGCCGTAGCCCACGCCGACGATCAGGGCGGTGAGGCCCGCGAGAAGGCGGGCCGGTTCGAAGGGGTGGCGTTTCACCGGGAGGCTCCCTGGGGGGTCGGGGCGGTCGGCGCGACGGGAAGGGGCGGGGCGGGAGCCGGCGGCGCGGAGTCCGGGGCGAGGCGCTGGACGGCGAGCTGGCCGGCGCCGAGGGTGAGGTCCAGGTCCACCGCACCGTGCGGCTTCTCGCCCTTCTTGAGACCGGACGCGGGCAGGGTGACCGTCCGCCGGCCGTCCCCCGCCGACAGGTCCACGTCGTGGGGCGACTCACCGGGCAGCTGGAGATCGCCGAAGCCGAGCGAGACATGGAGGCGGGCGCTGACGCCCTGCGGCAGCCGCACCGCCAGGCGGCCGAACGCCACGTTCACCGAGGTATGGACCGTGCGGCCGTCCTTGAAGGGGAGGGCGCCGAGATCCAGCGTGGCTTCGCCCGACCCCACCGCGTAGTGCGGGCGGACCTCGCTGACGGCGGCGGGCCGCCAGGTGTGCCGCTGCCAGTCGGCGGTGAGGCCGGTGGGCACCACCGCCGCGCCCGCCAGCAGCACAGAGGTCAGCACCACCATGAAGACCGTGCCGCCGCCCGTCCGCCCGTACCAGGCGCTGAGCACCAGGCCGAGGCCGAAGACGGCCAGAGCACACGCCAGTCCGGCCTGGAGGGACGGGGCGAGCGCCTCCTGCCGGGAGACGGCGAACGCGGTGCCGCCGCCGGCGAGCAGCGCGAGCAGGAACGTCCGGCCGCCGATCGGACGGCCGCCGCGGCCCGTTCGGCGCGGGACGGGCGGGGCGCCGTGCGGCGGCAGGGCGGAGCCGGGCGGGCCGCTCGTGCCGGACCGGGAGTCCTCCGCGGCGGTCGGCGCGCCCGCGCCGTGCTCGAACCGGTAGGCGATGTCGAGCGGGAGCGGGGTGCTCTCCGGTCCCCACAGATACGGCGGGCCGGCCGCCTCCCTGGAGCGCGGATCGCGCCACCAGGAGGGGCCTGCCGGGACGGGGGGCGCGGTGGTCTCGGGCGGGGCATCGGCGACGGCCTGGGCGGTCGCGGAGTCCACCGACTCCGGCCCCTGGGACGCCACTTGGCGGCGCCGGCGCGACCAGTAGGCGGAGCCTGCCACCGCCAGCACCAGCATGATGGCGAACGACATCATGCTGCCCTTGCCGAGCGTCGTCAGGAACAGCCCGCAGCCGACCAGCGCGAACAGCAGGGCCGTCAGCGCGGTGCCCTCGACCCGGCCGGAGAGCAGCCTGCGGCCCTCGTTCTCCTCCTCGCCGTCGAGGGGGATGAGCAGCCAGGCGAAGCCGTACGCGATGAGGCCGAGGCCGCCGATGGAGAGCACGGCGAGCACGATCCGGAAGATCACCGGATCGAGGTCCCACTGCCGGCCCAGCCCGGCGCACACCCCGCCGATCACCTTGTGCCGCCTGCTGCGCCGCAGCGGGGCAGGCGCCGGTGCGGGGCCGGCGGGGTCGCCGGGCGCCGGTTCCTCGACAGGGTCTCTCTCGCTCATGACCCCATGGTGACAAGCGACGCGGGACCGCGGCATCGGTGGAAACCCTGGCCGATCCCTGAGATGTACGTCCGGCCCCCCTGAGATGCGCGTCCGGTCACCCCGAGATGCCCCGGAGGGGTCCCGAAATCCCTCGTGGGTTCGCATATGCCGCCGGGCTGTTGTCGCAGCGGGAAAGAAGGCCGTGTACGTGCGGTGGCCAAAGCTCAGTCCGCCCGCTGCGGCGACTATCGTTGCGCCCTGAACACGTACGGGGCTCCGGAGGGGCGTGCTGTGACGGAGGCGGCGTCGGTGAACGAGGGGCGACTGGTCGCCGGGCGATACCGCCTGGTCGAACGGATAGGCCAGGGCGGCATGGGAACCGTCTGGCGCGCCAGGGACGAACTCCTCGGGCGTCAGGTCGCGGTCAAGCGGCTGCATGTCTCGCCGCAGCTGGACGAGGACGAGCTGGCGACGCGTCATGAGCGCACCACCCGCGAGGCGCAGTCCGCGGCGCGCATCAACCACCCCAACGTGGTGGGCGTGCACGACGTCGTGGACGACGCCGGGCTGCCCTGCATCGTCATGGAGTACGTCCCGTCCACGACGCTCGGCGACGCCATCAAGGAAGCCGCGCGTGCCGACAGTTCCCTCACCCCGCGCGAGGCCGCCCGGATCGGACGCGGCATGATCGCGGCGCTGCGTGCCGCGCACTCGGCCGGAGTGCTGCACCGGGACGTGAAGCCCGGCAACGTCCTGCTCGGTGAGGACGGCCGGGTCGTGCTCACCGACTTCGGGATCGCGGTCGCCAGCGGCACCTCCACGCTCACCAAGACAGGTGAGCTGGTCGGCTCCATCGACTACTTGGCGCCCGAGCGGGTCAAGGGCGGTACCCCGGGGCCCGCTTCCGACCTGTGGGCGCTGGGCGCGACCCTCTATCAGGCGGTCGAGGGGCGGCCCCCGTTCCGGAAGAACACCGCGGTCGAGACGGCCTACGCGATCGCCATGGACCCGCACGATCCGCCGCGCAACGCCGGTTCGCTGGCCCCGCTGATCGAGGCGCTGCTCGCCAAGGAGCCCCAGGAGCGGCCGTCGGCCGAGGTCGTCGAGCAGGCTCTGCGGGCCGCCGAGGCCGAGGTGGAGACGGCGATGATCGGCTGGCCGACGCTCGCGCTGGGCACCGTCGGCCTCGGCTCCCCGGACGCGACCACGGCGAACGTGCAGAAGGAGGCGACGATCCGCGCGGTGGCCCACACGGGCGCGGAGGGCACCGCCCCGGAGCACACCGGCACCGGCACCGGCACCGGACCCGCTACCGGCACCGCGACCCGCACCGCCACGGGCGCCGGGACGCAGAACGGTACGGGCACGGGAACCGGCACGGGCACAGCAACCGGCACCGGCACGGGCGTCGGCACCGGGACGGTCCCGGGTACGGCCGCGCAGACCGGCGGCGCGGACACCACCGGCCCGGTGGCGTTGGCGTCCGACGGCAAGGAGCCCCGCAAGCGGAAGGGTGTGCGGATCGCGGTCTGGTCCGTCGTGGGCGTCCTGATCGCCGGCGGTGGTACGGGCGCGGCCTGGTATCTGACACGGGGCGACGACGCCGGCACGTCCCACACGGCGGCGGGCAAGGCCACCACGGTGAGCCCCCGGGTCCCGGTCAGCAGCATCGGACCGCCGCCCCCGGTCCCGAACGGCTACCGCAAGATCACCGAGTCCGCGCTCGGGGTGTCCTTCCCGCTGCCCGAAGGCTGGAAGCGGGACGTCCGGGACGGCGGGCGGCAGATCATCTACTCCTCCGACGCCGAACGCGCCCAGCTGACCCTCAGCGTGCTGGACTTCTCCTCGCCCGACCAGGTGCAGCACCTCACCGCGGTCGAGGAGTCCTTCAAGAAGATGTACCCGATCTACAACCGGCTGCGGATGCAGCCCACGACCTATCAGGGCGACCCCGCCGCGATCTGGGAGTTCACCTTCCAGGGGCGGGCCCGCGCCTTCCGGGGCGTCGACCTCGGGTTCGGCCGCGAGGGCGCCAAGGAGTACGCGCTCTGCGTGACCGCGCCGAAGGCCGACTGGACCAAGTTCGAGACGCTCTTCACGCACATCAAGGACGGCTTCCGCAGGGCCGACCCGAACAACTGACGACCGGAACCGGGCCTCCCGCGGCCCGGTCCGGCCCGTCTCCCCTCCACCCCCGCCCGCTGAAAGCTCAGGGAAGGCGTCAGGGTCGTCCCTGATGCCCCGCGCCGCGGCGCCGTGTGACGATCGGGGGCATGACCACCGCCCCACCCCGCGCCGAGACGGGTTACGCCCCGGCGCCGGACCCGGATGACCCGCCCGTGCGCAAGCTGTACCGCAGCGCCGACGGGCGGCTGCTCGGCGGTGTCGCGCGCGGTCTGGCCGGGCATCTCGGGCTGCCGGTCTCCTGGGTGCGGATCGTGTTCCTGGCCCTGTTCCTGGCCGACGGCATGGGCGCGCTGCTGTACGCCGCGTTCTGGTTCTTCGTCCCGCTGGGCGTCGGCGGCGTGGAGCACCGGCAGGCCACCGCGGCCGACGGAAAGCGCCGCCTGCTGCGGCACCGGCCCGACCGGGGCCAGGTCTTCGCGCTGATCGCGCTGGTCATCGGCGCCTCGATCGTCGCCTCCCGCTTCCAGCTGGGGCAGGCCGACGGCTATGTCTGGCCGGTGCTGCTGATCGGCGCCGGCGTCGCCCTGGTGTGGCGCCAGGCGGACAACTCCCGCCGCGCCCAGTGGCTGGAGCTGGGCCGCCGCAAGGGCGTGCTGCCCGTGCTGCGCGGTGCGGCCGGCGTGCTGCTGGTCTGCGTCGGGGTGACGATCATCGTCGTGCTCCAGGGCTCGGTGCGCCATCTCGGCTCGGTGCTGCAGGCCGCTCTCGCCGTCGTCGTCGGCATCGCGCTGCTGGCGGGCCCCTATCTCGTCCGGATGACCCAGGACCTCTCCGAGGAACGCCTGATGCGCATCCGCGCCCAGGAGCGGGCGGAAGTCGCCGCGCATGTCCATGACTCCGTCCTGCACACCCTCACGCTGATCCAGCGCAACGCCGACGAGCCCCGGGAGGTGGCCCGGCTGGCCCGCGCCCAGGAACGCGAACTGCGCGCCTGGCTCTACAAGCCCGAGGGCCGCGGCAAGGAGGAGGACGAGGAGCCGGCCACCGTCGCGGAGGCCGTCCGCAAGGCCGCCGCCGAGGTGGAGGACCACCACGGCGTGCCCATCGAGGTCGTGGTCGTCGGCGACTGCCCGCTGGACGAGGCGCTCGGCGCCCAGATGCAGGCCGCGCGCGAGGCGATGGTCAACGCCGCCAAGTACGGTGGCGAGGGCGGCGCGGTCCAGGTGTTCGCCGAGGTGGAGGGCCGCACGGTCTTCGTCTCGGTGCGCGACCGCGGCCCCGGTTTCGACCTGGACGCGGTCCCCGAGGACCGCATGGGCGTCCGGGAGTCCATCATCGGACGCATGGAGCGCAACGGCGGGACGGCCCGGCTGCGCTCCGCTCCCGAGGGCGGCACCGTCGTCGAGCTGGAGATGGAGCGCGCGGCGACGGAGCACGACGCATGACGGCAGCGGGACAGCAGCGGCCGGTGGCGACACCGCGGGCCGGCACAGGCGATGATGACGCGGCAGACACCGAGGGACGGACGGAAGAGATGAGCAGCGAGGGCGCACAGCAGGACGGCACCGGCGGCGCGGCGGCCGGCGACCGGACCGTACGGGTCGTGCTGGTCGACGACCACCGGATGTTCCGTACGGGCGTCCAGGCCGAGATCGGAGAGACGGGGCGCACCGGCGTCGAGGTGGTCGGCGAGGCCGCCGACGTCGACCAGGCCGTCACGGTCATCACCGCCACCCGCCCCGAGGTCGTCCTCCTGGACGTCCACCTCCCGGGGGGCGGCGGCGTCGAGGTGCTGCGCCGCAGTGCCGCGATGATGGCCGACGCCGAGCGCCCGGTCCGCTTCCTCGCGCTCTCCGTCTCCGACGCCGCCGAGGACGTCATCGGGGTCATCCGCGGCGGCGCCCGCGGCTACGTCACCAAGACGATCACGGGTACGGACCTGGTCAACGCGGTCTTCCGGGTCGCCGACGGCGATGCGGTCTTCTCGCCCCGGCTGGCCGGCTTCGTCCTGGACGCCTTCGCCTCGACCGACGCCCCGCCGATCGACGAGGACCTCGACCGCCTCACCCAGCGCGAGCGGGAGGTGCTCCGGCTGATCGCCCGTGGCTATGCGTACAAGGAGATCGCCAAGCAGCTGTTCATCTCCGTGAAGACCGTCGAGTCCCATGTCTCCGCGGTGCTGCGCAAGCTCCAGCTCTCCAACCGCCACGAGCTGACCCGCTGGGCGGCGGCCCGGCGCCTGGTCTGACGGTCTGACCTGCGGCCCCGGCGCGGAAGCCGGGGATCGGTGGGCGGTACACGAAGGTGTGACGAGCGTGTAAAGAAGCACCAAAGACGGGCAACCAGGACCGCGAGGATCACCATCTAAGGGCGCGGAGAGGCTCACTGCCGAAGGCGGGGCCGGAACCATCCCCCATCCTTCGCGTAGCTGTCCTGGAAGCGAGACCCGATGAGCCTGACGGGCACGCCCTTCTTCCTCACCTCGATCACGCTGTTGATTGCCGCCGTCGTGCTGCCGCTCGCCCTGTGGGGCCGGATAGCCGGCCCGCCCCTGGTGCGCGGTCTGGCTCGGCTGCTGATGCTGCTGTTCGCCCAGGTCACGGCCATCACGGTGGTCTTCGTCCTGGTCAACAACGCCAACAATCTCTACGACACCTGGGGCGACCTGCTCGGCACCGACAGCCATGTCGCGGCGGCCCGCGACCTCGGCCCCGACGGCATGGGCGGCCAGCAGATCAAGAACGAGCCCAAGCAGATCCAGCAGTTCCGCCCCGCCGACGACCCCCGGGTGGGCGCCGGGGTGCAGATGACCGACCTCAAGGGCCGGATTTCCGGGGTCAACGGCGAGGTGTACGTCTGGCTGCCGCCGCAGTACAACGACCCGGCCTACCGGAACAAGAAGTTCCCCGTGGTCGAGCTGCTGCCCGGCTACCCCGGCTCGGCGAAGTCCTGGCTGGGCTCCCTGCACGCGGCCGAACAGCTCCAGCCGCTGATGCGGAGCGGGCAGGTCAAGCCGGCCATCCTGGTCGCGCCGCGCACCAACCTCCTGGCCGGCGCGGACACCGGATGCGTCAACCTCCCCGGGCAGGTCAACGCCGACAGCTGGCTGACGGTCGATGTGCGCAAGATGGTCATCGACAACTTCCGGGCCGGCGACAAGCCGGACTCCTGGGCACTGGCCGGCTACTCGGCGGGTGCGCACTGCGCCACCAAGCTCGCGCTGGCCCACCCGGACCGCTACCGCGCCGCCGTCGCCATGTCCGGCTACAACGACCCGGCGCTGGAACGCGATTCGCTCGCCGGCAAGGACCCCAAGCTGCGCATCGAGACCAACCCGCTGCACATCCTGCGGTCCGCCAACGCGGCGGGGAAGCCGCCGCGCACCGCCCTGTACGTGTCGGGCGCGGCGGGCGACGGCTACCAGGCCGGCATGGGGCTCAAGCAGCTCGCCCGGCGCCCCACCACGGTGGACGTGCGGCTGATCCCGGCGAACGCGGGCGGCCACACCACGGCGGTGTGGCGCCAGCAGGTACCGGAGATCTTCCACTGGCTGGGGCGGCACCTCCGGGCGTGAGCACGCCGACCGCGCCCCCGGCCCCGCGCCGGGGGCGCCCCCTAGGGCCTGTCGTTCGGATCAGGCCGGGCGGGT
This sequence comes from Streptomyces kronopolitis, assembly GCF_014646275.1. GTDB lineage: Bacteria > Actinomycetota > Actinomycetes > Streptomycetales > Streptomycetaceae > Streptomyces > Streptomyces kronopolitis. The sequence goes on along the minus strand of NZ_BMND01000050.1, from coordinate 11,435 downwards.
GGCCGCGGCGAACGGCATCTGGTCGATCGGCGCGATCCGTACCGGCGCCCCCGGGTGCGGGGCGTGGATCATCTTGCCGTCGCCGATGTAGAGCCCCACATGGCTGATGCCGGAGTAGAAGAACACCAGGTCACCGGGGGCGAGTTGGGACCGGTCGACCCGCGGCCCGGAGCTGATCTGGGTGTAGGTGGTCCGGGGCAGGGCGACGCCACCGGACTTCCAGGCGGCCTGCGTCAGCCCCGAGCAGTCGTAGGCGGAGGGGCCGGTCGCGCCCCAGACGTACGGCTTGCCCAGCGCGGCGTAGGCGAACGAAACGGCCCGCGCGGCACGGGGGTTGGGGGCGGATGCCGCCGCTGCGGTGGCTCCCGCGCCGTGGGCGACCCCGTCGAGGCCGTCCTCCCCGTGCGCCCCCCGGTCCGCATGGCCGTGGCCGGCCGCCTCCTTGCCGTCACCGCCGTGGCTCACGCCGTCGCCGCCCGGTCCCGCCATCCGCTTGCGCTGCTCGGCGGTCAGCCGGTTCAGCAACTGCTCGGCGGCGTCCAGCTTGTGGACGACCGTGACCCGCTGCTTCTTCAGCGTGGCCTCGGTGGACGCCAGCCGCTCCGCGGTCTCCTCGGCACGCTGCCGGACCTGCCGTACGCTGCCGAGCCGCCGCGCGTACCCGGCCACCGCGGTCGCCTGATGGCTGCCCGTACGCTCCAGGACCGCGGCGCCGTCCAGATAGCGCTGCGGATCCGCGGACAGCAGCAGCCGGACGGTCGGGTCCACCCCGCCGGAGCGGTACTGGCTCGCGGCCAGGGCGCCCAGCTCCGTGCGGGCGGTGTTGAGCTTCTGGGTCCTGCGGGCGGCCTCGTCCTGCAGCCGTGTCAGCTCCCGGCGTGCGGTGCCGGCGGCTTCCTTCGCGCCGTTGTAGCTCTGCGTGGCCACCTCTGCCTCCTGGTACAGCGCGTCGATCCGGCCCTTGACCTGGGCGGGGGTGGGGCGGGGCGCGGCCTGCCCGGTGCCGTCGAGGACGGTGGCGGTGGCGGCACCGGCGAGTGCCAGCGTGGCGGCGGTACGGACGGTGCGCGCGGTGCGCGAGCCGCCGGTCAGCGAGGCGAGCGGATGCTGCCTGGGCTTGCGGTGCGAGGCCACGGTGGCCGTCACTTCCTTCCCTTCGAGCCGGGGCCGGCGGCGGTCCGTAACGGGGGAACGGACCGCCGCCGCACCTCGCGGCGAGGCGGCCGACGGGTCGCCGGTGGGGGGCCGGCGACGGCGGGGAGTCGACCGCCTGGAGGAGGACGCTAAGCCTGGGTGTCGTGCCGGGGAGTCCGCTTGCCCGGCATTGTTCGCTTTCGACCGGTGCCGGTGTGCCGATGACCGTGCGGCGGACGGCCGGACGCCGGTACCGGCCCGCCCTGACCGAAGCGACGATTGTGCCCGCCCTGCCCGCAGGGCCGTGCTATGCGGCGACTACGATCCCGCACTATGGACGTAGTAACCAATCTCTTCGTCGGCTTGCACATCATCGGCATCGCCTCCCTGCTCGGAGGCTTCCTGACCCAGATGAAGGCGATGAGCGCGGGCACCGCCCGCTTCGTGCCGGCCATGCTGCACGGCGCGCTGACGATGCTGATCACCGGCGTCGCCCTGGTCGGCCTCAACCAGGCCCAGGGCCACGACATCAACACCCTCAAGATCGGCATCAAGATGGCCGTCCTGGTGGTGATCCTGGCGCTGGTCTACGTCAAGCGGGACGACGAGACGGTCGAGAAGCCGCTCTTCGGCGCGGTCGGCGCGCTGACCGTGGCCAACATCTTCATCGCGGTGCTCTGGACCTGAGAACGGCTCCCTGGGTGGCGCGCCGTACGTGACGGCGCGGACCACCGCCCCACCACGGCACACCGCGCGGTCCTCGCACTCCGTATCGGAGGCGACGGCCGCGCGGTGGCGTGTGGGGGGTGGCCGTGGGGGGTGGCCTGTGGGGGGTGGTCCTTGGGGGGAGCGGCGGGCGAGGGCCTCAGCCCGGGCGGACGCTCCCGTAGATGGGCATGTAGTAGATCGACTCGACCCGGACGCTGGCGCCCGGGTGCGGCGCGTGGATCATCTTGCCGCCGCCTATGTACATCCCGACGTGGCTGATGTCGTCGAAGAAGAACACCAGGTCACCGGGTTGCAGATCCTTGGTGGACACCCGCGCGCCGATCTTGACCTGGTCCCAGGTGGTCCGCGGCATCGTGACGCCGGCCGCCTTCCACGCCGCCTGCGTCAGCCCCGAGCAGTCGTAGGAGCTGGGTCCGGTCGCGCCCCACACATACGGCTTGCCGATCTGGGAGCGGGCGAAGGCGATCGCCTTGGCGGCCTTCGCGGAGGACGGGGCTCCGGTCGAACCGCCGTCGTCGGAGCCGCCACCGGTCTGCCCGCCCGGGGAACCGCCGCCGTCGTGCTGCCGCCGGCGCGCCTCCTCGTCGGCCTTGCGCTTGGCGGCCGCCTCCTTCTCGCGCTCCAGCTGCGCCAGCCGCGCCTTCTCCTGCGCGGTCAGGTGGGACAGCAGCTGACGGGCCTCGGTCAGCTTGTCCTGGACGGAGCGCTTGGACTCCTTCAGGGACACCTGCGACTTCTGCAGCCGCTCCAGGCTGTCGGTCGCCTCGGCCCGCTGGTGCGCCGCGGCCGCCGCCTGCTCCTGGTAGTCGGTGACGGCCTGCTTCTGCCGGCCGGTGAGCCGCTCCATGAGGTGGCTGCGGTCGACGAACTGCTGCGGGTCCTTGGCGAGCATCAGCTGCGCCGTCGGGTTCATCCCGCCGGTGCGGTACTGGGCCGACGCGAACATGCCCAGCTGGTGCCGGGACCGGTTCATCTGCTCGGCGCGCTTCGCCGCGTCGTCGAGCAGCTTGTCGACGGTGTGCTGCTGTTCGCCGGCGCGCTCCTTGGCGCCGTTGTACTTCTCGGTGGCCACCTCGGCCTGGTGGTAGAGGTCGTCGACCTGCTTCTTGACCTCTTCGACGGTGGGTTTCGGCGCCCGGGGGGCCGCGTCGGCGGTCTGCGAGAGCAGGGTGACCGAGGCGAGGGCAGCGGTGGTGAGCCCGGCAGCCGTACGGCGGCCTCCGGGCGAGGCGAGGACGCTGGTGCGCGGCTTGCGATGGGACGCCAAGGCCGGCAACTCCTTCCGTGACCGCCTACCGGGTTAGCTGTCGGGTTCGGGCGGTGTCGATGACGGAAGGCTTGCCCTACGGTCCGACGTCCGCCTGTGGCGGCCGTACGGATCGATTCACCCCGGTGGTGCTGGTGGGTCCCCGGCTCCGGGTGCCTCATGGCAGGGCCGGACTCGGCGCGGCGGCCCGTGCGGACACGGTCGTACGCGGGGAAGCGGGCTGCCTGAGCGAGGACGTTAGCCAACTCGTGTGGCTCCTGTGAAGGCTGATGTTCGATATGCCCGAAACCTTTTTGTGACCTGAACGCGATGCGGGGGTTGTTGTGGCAGATGTCGGATTCGGGTAGACGAGGCGCTGCGCCGTGCGGCCCGGGGCCGGTGCCCTGACCTGCGGGCCGCCGCACGGGCCCGTCATACGGCCGACAATCGGCACTGCGCGGCGGGTTGTCAGTGCGGCGGCCTAGACTCGGTGGGCGATGAGCAGCCTCTTTGACGACAGCTTCCTGGCGGACCTCGGCCACAAGGGCGAGGAGCACCCGCCGCCTCCCGAGGACGAGCACGAGCCGGCCCCCGAGGAGATCCCCGCCGACCTCTTCGGCGGGAAATTCGACGCGCCCGGCCCCAGAGAGACCCACTACCGCGACGGCGCCGCCCGCCCCGCCGTCGACGCCGCCGCGCTGCTCGAAGGGCTCAACGACGAGCAGAAGGCCGCCGTGGTGCACACCGGCGGCCCGCTGCTGATCGTCGCCGGCGCCGGCTCCGGCAAGACCCGGGTGCTCACCCACCGCATCGCCCATCTGCTGGCCGAGCGCCGCGTCCACCCCGGCCAGATCCTCGCGATCACGTTCACGAACAAGGCCGCCGGCGAGATGAAGGAGCGCGTCGAGGAGCTCGTCGGTCCGCGCGCGAACGCCATGTGGGTCTCCACCTTCCACAGCGCCTGCGTGCGCATCCTGCGCCGCGAGTCCAAGAAGCTGGGCTTCACGTCCTCCTTCTCGATCTACGACGCCGCCGACTCCAAGCGCCTGATGGCCCTGGTCTGCCGCGATCTGGAGCTGGACCCCAAGCGCTACCCGCCCAAGTCCTTCAGCGCCAAGATCTCCAACCTCAAGAACGAGCTCATCGACGAGGAGACCTTCGCGGGGACGGCCGCCGATGGCTTCGAGAAGACCCTGGCCGAGGCGTACGCGATGTACCAGGCGCGGCTGCGCGAGGCCAACGCCCTGGACTTCGACGACATCATCATGACGACGGTCCATCTGCTCCAGGCCTTCCCGGATGTCGCCGAGCACTACCGCCGCCGCTTCCGCCATGTCCTCGTCGATGAGTACCAGGACACCAACCACGCCCAGTACACCCTCGTCCGCGAGCTGGTCGGCCCCGCCGAATCGGCGGCCGAGCTGTGCGTGGTCGGCGACGCCGACCAGTCGATCTACGCCTTCCGCGGTGCCACCATCCGCAACATCCTCCAGTTCGAGGAGGACTACCCCGACGCGACGACGATCCTGCTGGAGCAGAACTACCGCTCCTCGCAGACGATCCTGTCCGCCGCCAACGCCGTCATCGAGCGCAACGAGAACCGCCGCCCCAAGAACCTCTGGACCGACGCCGGCAGCGGCCCCGGGATCACCGGCTACGTCGCCGACACCGAGCACGACGAGGCGCAGTTCGTCGCCGACGAGATCGACCGCCTGACGGACGCCGGCGACGCCAAGGCGGGCGATGTCGCCGTCTTCTACCGCACCAACGCCCAGTCCCGGGTCTTCGAAGAGATCTTCATCCGGGTCGGGCTGCCCTACAAGGTCGTCGGCGGAGTGCGCTTCTACGAGCGCAAGGAGGTCCGCGACGTCCTCGCGTATCTGCGGGTGCTGTCCAACCCCGAGGACACCGTCCCGCTGCGCCGCATCCTGAACGTCCCCAAGCGCGGCATCGGCGACCGCGCCGAGGCGATGATCGACGCCCTGTCGGCGCGCGAGAAAATCACCTTCCCGCAGGCGCTGCGCCGGGTCGACGAGGCGTACGGCATGGCGGCCCGCTCCGCCAACGCCGTCAAGCGCTTCAACGTCCTCATGGAGGAGCTGCGCACCATCGTCGAGTCCGGCGCGGGCCCCGCCACGGTCCTGGAAGCGGTCCTGGAGCGCACGGGCTACCTCGCCGAGCTGCAGGCCTCCACCGACCCGCAGGACGAGACCCGGATCGAGAACCTCCAGGAACTCGCCGCCGTGGCCCTGGAATTCGAGCAGGACCGAGGCGAAGCGGACCCGGGCACCCTCTCCGACTTCCTGGAGCAGGTCGCCCTGGTCGCCGACTCCGACCAGATCCCGGACGAGGACGAGGAGGGCAGCGGCGTCATCACCCTCATGACGCTGCACACCGCCAAGGGCCTGGAGTTCCCGGTGGTCTTCCTGACCGGCATGGAGGACGGCGTCTTCCCGCACATGCGCTCGCTGGGCCAGACCAAGGAGCTGGAGGAGGAGCGCCGGCTGGCCTACGTCGGCATCACCCGCGCCCGCGAGCGGCTCTACGTCACCCGCTCGACGATGCGCAGCGCCTGGGGCCAGCCCTCGTACAACCCGCCCTCCCGGTTCCTGGAGGAGATCCCCGGCGAGTACGTGGAGTGGAAGCGCACGGGCCAGGCGACGCCGTCCGCGACCATAAGCGGCCTGTCGGGCGGCGCCGGTGGCGGCCTGGGCTCCACGCTGTCCTCGCGCAGCAAGGGGGCGAGCGGCTTCGCCACCCGCCGGGCCAAGGACCGCCAGGTGGTCCCGCTGGCCATCGGCGACCGCGTCACCCACGACAGCTTCGGACTCGGCACGGTCGTGGGCGTCAAGGGCAGCGGTGACAACGCCGAGGCGACCATCGACTTCGGCGGCGAGAAGCCCAAGCGGCTGCTGCTGCGGTACGCGCCGGTGGAGAAGCTGTAGGCGGTCGGGCAGCCGGGGCGGCGGCCGCGCGGGGGGCGGTCAGTTCGGGTTGAGGCCGTGGTCGCGCAGCCACGGCTGCGGGTCCACCGCGGCCCCGCCGCCCGGGCGCACCTCGAAGTGCAGATGCGGCCCGGTGGAGTTGCCGGAGTTGCCCGAATAGGCGATCCGGTCACCGGCCTTGACCTCCCCGGAACGGATCTTGGTGCTGCTCAGGTGGCAGTACCAGGTCTCCGTGCCGTCGGGCGCCGTCACGATCGCCATGTTGCCGTAAGCGGAGTTCCACTGCGTGCGGATGGTGCCGTCGGTGGCGGACATGACCGGGGTGCCGTAGCTGACCGGGAAGTCGATCCCGGTGTGCACGGACATCCAGTTGACGCCGGCCTGGCCGAAGGTGGCGCTCAGCCCGTGCTGGGTGACCGGCAGCACGAACTTGGGGCGCATGGCCTCCTTGCGGGCCGCCGCCTCCGCCTTGCGCTTGCGGTCCAGCGCCTGGCGCTCCTTGAGGTCGATGCGCTCCTGCGTCCGGCTGGCCCGGTCACGGAAGTCATCGGCGCTGGCGCTGAGTCCGGCGAGCTGGGTGTCGAGCTTGTTGTTCGCCGCGGAGGGCTTGACGGCCGTCGCGTCGGGCGCCGACTGGGCGGTCGCCTCGGTCTTGTCGTCCTCGCCGAAGTGGGCGACGGACGCGGCGGCCACGGCGCAGACGCCCAGGGTGGCGACCGAGGGGACGGCGATGGTCAGCAGCGCCGACCGCTTCACCGGGCGCCGCCGGCCCCGGCCGCGGCCGGCCTTCTCGGCCTCCGACCTGGCGGCGCGGCGGCCGGTGGGCGCATCGGGGGCGGGGGTGACGAACGCCGGGGTGACGGGCATCGCCTGTGTCATGGCGTCCGCAACGGAGGCGGCGTCACCGGCGGCGTCCCAGATGGCGGTGTCCTGGTGGGCGGTGTCCCAGTGGGCGGCCTCGGCCTCGGGCGGGCCGGACTGCGCCGGGATGCCGGCGATCAGGCCCTGGTCGGTGGTCGACCAGACCGCGGTGGCCTCGTGGTCCGCGGTCTCCTGGACCGCGGTGGCCTGCCGGCTGAGGGCGTCGAAGCCGCCGGTGCTCTCGAAGGTCTCGGGCGCCTGGAATCCGGCGGCGGGCCAACTGCCGGTGCCGTAACCGGCGTCGTGCCCACCGGCGTCGTGTCCGCTGGCGTCGTGCCCAGCGGCGCTGTGTCCAGCGGTGTCGTGTCCGCCGAGGTCGTAGCCGCCGGTGGCGAAGCTTCCGGTGTCGAACCCGCCGTACCCGTAGGAGGTGGCTTCGTACGCGGTCGCCTCGTAGCCGCCGGTGCCGTAGGCGGCCGTCGGGTATCCGGCGGTCTCGTACCCGGCTGTCTCGTATGCGGCCGTCTCGTACCCCGCCGCCTCGTACGCGGAGGAGGGGTAGCCGGTGGTGTGCTGCGCGGGCTGCTCATGGGCGGTGTGCGTGTACGGGTCGTAGCCCGCGGCCGCCGCCTGCGGGTCGACGACCGGGTAGCCGCCGGTCTCATAGGCGCCGGTGTCCCACTGCATCGTGGGGTAGGTGCCGGTGTCGTAGGCGGCCTGGCCGGCGTACGCGCCGGCGTGGAAGGTGCCCGTGCCGTACGCACTCATGCCATGGGCGTCCGCGGCGTACGCGCCGGTGTCGTACATCCCGGTGTCGTACGAGCCGGGAAGCGAGCCGAAGAGCGGGTCGCCGTCGCCGTATTCGGCGGTGCCGGCCGGGGGCTGGTGCCCGTAGGAGTCGTAGGCCGGATAGTGCGCATACGAGGCGTCGGAGGGAGAGCCGGTCGGAAGCGGGGCCCCCGATGGGTGACGGTCGTTCACCAACTTCTCTTTCGCCTCGGCAGCAGGAGAATTAGCGGCGACTGTACCCGGCGGTATGCGATGGCGACAATCTTCCACAGGGTTTGCGCTCGGCCAGACCGGGCATTTGGCCGCCTTTCGGCAGGCCCATGCACGCTCTTGGCTCCTCGTTCGAGGTTTGTTCGACAACACGTCAAGATCGTGTCGCCCCTGGGGTGCGATGTCCGCGGTGCGCGAGGCGGTAATCCGGGGAGGCGGTGCGCCGTCGCGGCCTTCCCGGGTCAGGCCACCGAAATGCTGTCCGCCGTTCCTTCCGCCTCCTCCGCGGACGACAGCGCCTCCCGAATTCCGGCGGCGACGGTGCCGTTGACCGGCAGGGCGAGATGTCCCACACCGGTGACTTGCACGTTGTGCGCGCGCAGATCCGCATGATCGATTCTGGCCGTCGTGGCCGGAATCATCACTTGGTCCTCCTCGCTCCAGAAGGCCACGAATTGGGCGCGGCAATTCGGCGCCGGAAGCGACAACTCCCTGATCACTTCGGAATCGGGCCGCATCTGCCGCACGAGCGGATGCGCCGACATCAGGGGCGCGATACGGGTGCCGGAGTGCGGGGTGCCGAGCGTGACCACCGTGCGGACACGGGCGTCGCCGCCGAGCCGCTGCACGTAATAGCGGGCGATGAGTCCGCCGAGGCTGTGGCCCACGATGTCCACCCGGCGATGACCGGTCCGCGCGCACACCTCCGCCACATGACGGCCGAGCAATTCCGCGGCCTTGCGGAGATCGCAGGTCAGCGGGGAGTAGTTGAGCGCCTCGACATGGCGCCAGCCGTGCCGGAGCAGCGAGCGGCGCAGCAGGACGAAGACGGAGCGGTTGTCGATGAAGCCGTGGAGCAGGAGGACCGGCGGATGCGCCCGGCCCTCGGTCGGCAGCAGGGTCGGCGGGGCGGCGCCCGGCTGCGGGACCTCCGGCGTCAGCTGCCCTTCCAGGGGGCGCTCCGGGGGGATGCCGGTCGGGTAGAGCAGCAGGTGGGCGGCGAGCACCGCCAGGTCGACGACCGTGCTGCGGAGCAGGAGGGAAGAGGTGCGGGCGGGGAGCCGGCGGGCGCACTGGAGGGGTGCGGTCAGCAGGCGCGCGAGCAGAAGGGGTGCGGAGAGAAAGGGCAGGGCCTGCATGGCCGACCTCCCGAACGGCACGCGGGAGGCGACTGTGACCCCCGTGTGCCCTCGTGGGAAGCCGTGAGTGGCGGCGGCAGGCATGCGGCGTGGCCCGCCCTGATGCGCGCCCGGCGGCGCGGTGGTCCGACTGCGGCTCCCCGAGCGCCCGGTCCGCGCGCGCCGTGCCACGAGGACGTGACATGGCGGTGAGCGGAACGCGGCGCAGAGCGAACGTGTCCCATGTGTGATTTCCCCCTCCCCGGATGTCACGAAACGGCTGGGTACGCGATGCTGGCGATAACGTTCGTTCACGCTCGTGGCCGCCGGATCGCGGTCGCGCGATCGATTGTCGGCTCGGCGGCACCACAGTGCCGTGCATGGCTTGGAGGCAGTGATGGGTGTGGCGCGGCAGGACGGGGCGCAAGCGGGGAGCCAGGGCGCGGCGGGCAGGTCGGGGCCGATCCGTGTGGTGGTGGCCAAGCCGGGCCTGGACGGGCACGACCGGGGCGCCAAGGTCATCGCGCGGGCCCTGCGCGACGCCGGCATGGAGGTCATCTACACCGGGCTGCACCAGACCCCGGAGCAGATCGTCGACACCGCGATCCAGGAGGACGCCGACGCGATCGGGCTGTCCATCCTCTCCGGTGCCCACAACACCCTCTTCGCGAAGGTCATCGCCCTCCTGGAGGAACGGGACGCGGCGGACATCAAGGTCTTCGGCGGTGGCATCATCCCCGAGGCCGACATCCCCCCGCTCAAGGCGCAGGGCGTCGCGGAGATCTTCACCCCGGGCGCGACGACCGCCTCCATCGTGGAGTGGGTCCGGGCGAACGTGCGCTCGCTGGCCGTCTGAGGCGGCGCCGGGCACGAGGGCCCGGCGGACTCCCCCGGGGGCGGCCGGGGTGCGGCGGGTCATGGCGCCCTCCGTCCGGTCTCCCCGGCCGGCTCGGGGGCGGCGGGCGCTGGCGCCAGTTCGGCACGCATCGTGGCGCGCAGGCGCAGGGTGGTGACCAGGCGTTGGAAGGCCTCGGACCAGTAGCCGCCGGAGCCCGGTGAGGCGCCCTCGGGCTCGTCGGTGACGGCGGTGAGCATGTCGAGACGGTCCGCGGCCGCCGGGTCCAGGCAGCGCTCGGCCAGGCCCATCACCCCGCTGAAGCTCCAGGGGTAGCTGCCCGCGTCCCGGGCGATGTCCAGCGCGTCGACGACGGCGCGGCCCAGCGGCTCCGCCCAGGGGACCGCGCACACCCCCAGCATCCGGAAGGCGTCCGACAGGCCGTGCGCCGCGATGAACTCCGCCGACCACCGGGCCAGTTCGTCCGCGGGCAGCACGGCCAGCAGCTTCGTCAGATCCCGTGACGAGCCGCCCGGTGAGACGTCGGTGGTCCGGGACGGCGCGCCCGGCGCACCCAGCAGCGCCCGTGCCCAGTCGGCGTTCCGCTGGCGCACGGCGGCGCGGCACCAGGCGTCGTGCAGCTCCGTTCGCCAGCCGTCGGCCACCGGCAGCGCGACGATCTCCGCCGGCGCGCGGCCCCCGAAGCGCGCACGCCAGCCCTCCAACGGCGCCGCCTCCACCAACTGGCCCAGCCACCAGGAGCGTTCGCCCCGCCCGGAGGGCGGCTTGAGCGCCATGCCGTCCCGTTGCATCGCCGCATCGCACTCGTGCGGCGCCTCCACCGCGATCATCGTGGTGCCCGACACGCGGTCCGGGCCGATGCAGGTGTGCGCACGCGCGGCCATCCGGGCCGCGAACGCGGAGCCGGGCAGGGTGGAGAGGAACTCGGCGGCCGTGGCGCGGACATTGCGGCTGCGGTCGGACAGCGCCTGTTCGAGGAAGGGCTCATCGGCCGCCGAGAGGTCCTCGCGCAGCGAGTCGAGGAACATCAGGCGGTCCTCGGCCCGCTCCGTGGACCAGGTCGTGGCCAGCAGCGCCAGGCCGGCCGGCGGGTCGTGCCGGCGCAGCGCGGTCAGCAGGGCGACCCGCTCCGCGAACAGGCCCTCCTCCCACCGCTGCCGCACACCTTCGGGGTCGTCGGCGACGGGGAGCCCGGCCGGGCCTCCGAACCCGCGCAGCGCGAACTTCCACTCGTCGTTGAGCCGCGCCAGCCACAGGGCGCGTGGTCCCGCAAGCGTCAGCGCGGCGGGCCGCAGATCTGTACGGGCCCGGGCGGCGTCGAGCAGCGCCGGAAGCAGCGCCTCCGGGGCGCGGTAGCCGTACTCGCCGGCGGCGGCCAGCCACTGGGGGAGCAGTTCGGTGAGGTCGGGGGCCGTACCGCGGCGGCTGCCGCCGCCGGAGCCGCCGCGGTCGGCGAGCAGGAGGGACAGCCGGCGGCGCGCCGCGGGCGGGAGGACGGGACGCGGATCGGCCGGGGCCGGGGCGGGGCGCTCGCCGGCCGGCGCGGG
>NZ_BMND01000049.1 GCF_014646275.1 Streptomyces kronopolitis | reverse complement strand
GTTCGGCTTTCGCTTTTCGGCCTTTCCGACTCTATCAGACTCGATTTCGTTCCGTTGCCGGTCCGAATTCGTTTCCGATTCCCCGTCGGAGGGGGGTGCCTTTTGGCTTTTCCGACTTTATCAGAAGGAGTTCGGTCGAATTAATCGACCGGGGCTTCCGGTAAGTGGTCGGTTGCGCCTCGCCGAATTGAAGTTCCGGCCGAAGCGGAGAAGATACTAACCGTTGCGGATGAACCTGTCCAGTTCGTTGCAACCGTTCGAATCTACCTCCCCCTGCCACCCGTGTCAACGGGTTTCTGGGGCGAAGAGGAGATTAGCAGGTCAGCGGGGCCGGATGCACATCACGCGGCCGTCGGGAGGACGGCCGGGCGGTCGCGGAGCTCGACGTCGCCGGTGGCTCCGGCACGTACGGCGCGGCCGCCCAGTACATAGACGTACAGGAGGAAGGCCGTTTCGGCGGTGACGCCGATGCCGATGCGGGCCCAGGTGGGCAGGCCGGAAGGGGTGACGAAGCCTTCGAGGACGCCGGAGACGAAGAGGACCGCGGCGAGTCCGAGGGCCACGCCCAGGGCGGAGCGGCCCTCCTCCGCCAGGGCCGTACGGCGGGTGCGCGGGCCGGGGTCGATGAGGGTCCAGCCCAGGCGGAGGCCGATGCCGGCGGCGATGAAGACGGCGGTCAGTTCCAGGAGGCCGTGCGGAAGGATCAGGCCCAGGAAGGTGTCGAGGCGGCCGGCCGAGGACATCAGGCCGATGCCGACGCCCAGATTGAGCATGTTCTGGAAGAGGATCCACAGCACCGGGAGGCCGGCGAAGGCGCCGAGGACGAGGCACATGGCGACGGCCTGGGCGTTGTTCGTCCATACCTGGGCGGCGAAGGACGCGGCCGGGTGACTGGAGTAGTAGGTCTCGTACTCGCCACCGGGGCGGGTCATGTCGCGGAGGTCGTCCGGGGCGCCGATCGCCGCCTGGACCTCCGGGTGGGCGGCTATCCACCAGCCCAGGAGGGCGGCGACCGCGGTGGAGAGGATCGCGGTGGGGATCCACCAGTGGCGCAGGCGGTAGACCGCGGCCGGGAACGCCGTGGTGAAGAAGCGGGCGGGGTCGCGCCAGGAGGCCTTGCGGGCGCCGGTGACCGTACTGCGGGCGCGCGCCACCAGAGAGGTGAGGCGGCTGGTGAGTGCGGGGTCGGGGGCGCTGGAGAGGAGGAGGGAGAGGTGGGTGGTGGTGCGCTGGTAGAGGGCGACCAGTTCGTCGGCCTCGGCTCCCGTGAGGCGGTGCCTGCGGTGCAGCAGGGTGTCCAGGCGGTCCCAGTCGGCGCCATGGGCGGTGACGAAGACATCGAGGTCCATCTGGTGTCGCTCCTCGCAGCGCCGTGGGTGGGTGCCGGGTCAGCTTGGCAGACTGGCCGTGCCCGGCGTGGGGTGGGCGGGACTTCGGGGATCGAGAGGGAGTGGGCGCGGCGTGGGTGAACTCGTCACGGGAGAAGCGGTGGTGCTCGGGCTGCGGCCGGCCCGGCTGGCGAGCCGGGGGCTGGCGGTGGCGGTCGATGTGGCGGTGGCGTGGGTGAGCTACATCGGTATTTCGCTGATGCTGGTGAGCGCGACGTCGTCGATGGACGGTGCGGCGGTGGCGGCCGTGTCCGTGGCGGCCTTCCTGCTGGTGCAGGTCGGGGTGCCGATCGTGGTGGAGACGCTGAGCCGTGGCCGGTCCCTGGGGAAGGTGATCTGCGGGCTGCGGGTGGTGCGGGAGGACGGTGGGCCGATCCGGTTCCGGCATGCGCTGGTGCGCGGTGCCATGGGGGCCGTCGAGATCGTGCTGACGATGGGGGTGGTGGCGGCCGTCGCGTCGTTGGTGTCGGCGCGCGGGCGCCGGCTGGGGGATGTGTTCGCGGGGACGCTGGTCATACGGGAGCGGATGCCGGTCGCGGGGGCCGGTGCGGCGCTGCCGCCGCCGCCCGCGTGGCTGGTGGCGGAGGTCGGGGCGCTCGATCTTTCGCGGGTGCCCGATGGGTGGTGGCTGACGGTCCGCCAGTATCTGGCGCGGAGTGAGCAGCTGGATCCACAGGCGGGCGAGGCGATGGCCGGGCGGCTGGCGGAGGATCTGCGGGGGTTCACCGGGGTGCCGGGGCCCACGGGGGTGCTTCCGGCGGCGTATCTGGCGGCGGTGGTCGGGGAACGGCAGGCGCGGGAGTCGCAGCGGGCGTTCGGGGCGTCAGGGGCGGGGGCCGCGGTGCGTGCCGGGCAGGGCGGGGCTTCGGCGTCCGGGCCTTGGGCGGAGCCGTCGTCGCCGGAGGAAGCGGTGGGGGTGACGGAGGCCGCGGGTGACGGGGTGGCGCCCGTCGCGCCGGGTGGGGCCTGGGCGCCGCCCGGTGACGGCGCGGTGGCACGTGGGACGGGTGATGCGGGCGCAACCGGGCGGGGGCCGATGCTCCCTGGCGGGGGTGGGTCCCCGGGGGCGCCGGAGCGGGTGCACGGCGGCGAGGGGCGCGACGGCGGCGGGCCGGGGCGGCAGCCGCGTACGGGGTTCGCGCCGCCGGTGTGAGACGGGCGGGCCCTCGGCGCCGTACGGGATCCGTGAGGCCGCCGTTCCGATCGGTGCCGGGGCGGGTCAGGGGAAGGTCGACGGCGGGGACTCGAGGGATTCGAGCTCGATGCCGGGGGCGGAGAGGACCACGTCGCCGGCGAGGTGGACGGTGTGCTGCTCGCCGGTCTCCAGGTCGTTGACCTGGTACTCGTCCGCGATGAGGGGGGCGTTGTCAGTGGCGTGTGGTGTGCTCTTCAGCAGGGCCCAGGACTGGTCGAGAGTGCGGGGGGCGAGGACGGGGGGTGTGAAGGCGACGAGGCGGGTGCGGACGGCGCCGGCGCCGAGGGCGGGGCGGAGCAGCCGGGCGGTGGCGACGAGGAAGGCGGGGGACGCGCCGGTGAAGCCGTGGGCGGGGACGTTGCCTTCGGTGGCGTGTGCGCCGGTCGGGTCGGTGCGTACCCAGGTGACGCCCTCCAGGGCCGCGCCGCGGACCTGCCAGGCGGAGGCGTGGAGTTCGAGGCGGAGGGGGCGGCCGAGTTCGTCGAGGGTGAGGTCGACGGAGCCGGTGTGGTCGCCGGAAGGGTTGACGATCTGGGAGACGTAGCGCCAGCCGGAGGGGCCGGTGGCGCAGTGGAAGTGCTCTTCACCCAGGGGGGTGTGATCGTGCGGGTCGTGGAGGGAGTAGTGGCCGCGGGGCATGAGGGGTTGCAGTCCTTCGGGCGGCGACGGGCCGGTGCGTCGGGGCGGATGTGCGGGGTCCTTACGGGCCAGGCCCCCGCCGTGAGGGGCGAGGGCCTGGTGTCACCGGCTGCTGCGGGTGAGCACCAGCGGGTCGGGCGGTGCCGACCGGCCGGTGATCGCCGCGTGGATCAGTAGCGGTAGTGGTCGGGCTTGTAGGGGCCCTCGACCTCGACGCCGATGTAGGCGGCCTGCTCCGGACGCAGCTCGGTGAGCTTGACGCCCAGCGCGCCGAGGTGGAGGCGGGCCACCTTCTCGTCGAGGTGCTTGGGCAGCACGTAGACGTCGGTGGGGTACTCCTCCGGCTTGGTGAACAGCTCGATCTGGGCCAGCGTCTGGTCCGCGAAGGAGTTGGACATCACGAAGGAGGGGTGACCGGTGGCGTTGCCCAGGTTGAGCAGACGGCCCTCGGACAGCACGATCAGCACCTTGCCGTCCGGGTGGGTCCAGGTGTGCACCTGCGGCTTGACCTCGTCCTTGACGATGCCCTCGAGCTTCGCCAGGCCGGCCATGTCGATCTCGTTGTCGAAGTGGCCGATGTTGCCCACGATCGCCTGGTGCTTCATCCGGGCCATGTCGGACGCCATGATGATGTCCTTGTTGCCCGTGGTGGTGATGAAGATGTCGGCGGTCTCGACGACGTCCTCGAGCGTGGTGACCTGGTAGCCGTCCATCGCCGCCTGCAGCGCGCAGATCGGGTCGATCTCGGTGATGATCACCCGGGCGCCCTGGCCGCGCAGGGACTCCGCGCAGCCCTTGCCGACATCGCCGTAGCCGCAGACCACGGCGGTCTTGCCGCCGATCAGGACGTCGGTGGCGCGGTTGATGCCGTCGATCAGGGAGTGCCGGCAGCCGTACTTGTTGTCGAACTTCGACTTCGTCACGGCGTCGTTCACGTTGATCGCCGGGAAGAGCAGGTCACCGTCGCGGTGCATCTCGTAGAGACGGTGCACACCGGTGGTGGTCTCCTCGGTGACCCCGCGGATCTCGGAGGCCAGGTTCGTCCACTTCTGCGGCGCCTCGCCCAGCGTGCGGGTGAGCAGCTCCAGGATCGCGCGGTGCTCGTCGCTCTCCGCGGTCTCGACGGACGGGACCTTGCCGCCCTTCTCGTACTCGACGCCCTTGTGCACCAGCAGCGTCGCGTCGCCGCCGTCGTCGAGGATCATGTTCGGGCCGCCGGTGGGCGAGTTCGGCCAGGTCAGCGCCTGCTCCGTGCACCACCAGTACTCCTCCAGGCTCTCGCCCTTCCAGGCGAAGACCGGGATGCCGGCCGGGGCGTCCGGCGTGCCGTTCGGACCGACCGCGATGGCCGCGGCGGCGTGGTCCTGGGTGGAGAAGATGTTGCAGGACGCCCAGCGGACCTCGGCGCCGAGGGCGGCCAGGGTCTCGATCAGCACGGCGGTCTGCACGGTCATGTGCAGCGAGCCGGTGATCCGGGCGCCCGCCAGCGGCTGGGCGGCGGCGTATTCCTTGCGGATCGCCATCAGACCGGGCATCTCATGCTCGGCGAGGGTGATCTCCTTGCGGCCGAAAGCGGCGAGGGACAGGTCGGCGACCTTGAAGTCCTGGCCGGTGGCTGCTGTCGTCATGCGTGCTGCTCCTCGATGGTCGAGGTGGATGGGCTGGCAGTCTGCGGCGCGGGCAGGTACGAGCGTACGCGGTAGCGCACATACCTCTCCCCCTGGCCGCAGCGCAGTCCGTCGGAGGCCCTCTCTCCCTCGGCCGGTCCGCGGTGCGGACCGCCCGACCGCCATCAGCAGCGACGTCTGGCACTGGTCACGAATCTACACCGATCGGCCCAGTGAACCCCAGCCCGGAGGAGCCGATTCGGTGCGGTCCCGGCCATTCGGAGGCGGGCGGGCGGCTCGCGGCGCCCCGGGGGCGGGGTTCCGGAGGCCGCGCTTCCGGCGGGTGCGGGCCGGGCCCCGGGGGCTTTGCGCGCGCCGGACCGTCGTGCAGGATGCGTGCAGCGCGGGAACAACCGCACGGCCGCGCGTCCGTTCGTAAGGAGAGCCACGTGACCACGAGTCCAGCCGATCCCACCGGGGACGCGGGGAGGGGCGGGCAGGGGCTGAAGCTGCTCGCCGTGACCGCCTGCCCGACCGGCATCGCCCACACGTACATGGCCGCGGAGAAGCTGACCCAGGCCGCCCAGGCCCTCGGCCACGAGATCAAGGTGGAGACCCAGGGGTCCATCGGGGCCGAGAACGTTCTGTCTGACAACGATGTCAGGGAGGCGGACGCCGTCATCATCGCCGCGGACAAGGATGTCGACCGCAGCCGCTTCGCCGGCAAGAGGGTGCTGTCGGTCGGGGTCGCCGAGGGCATCCGCCATCCCGAGCAGCTCATCGAGCGGGTGCGCAGCGCGCCGGTGTACGGGGGCACGGAGGCCGGCGGTGCCGGTACGGGCGGCGGCGCGGCTCCGGCGACCGGGGGCGGCAAGGAGCGCAGCGTCGGGTACAAGGCGCTGATGAACGGGGTCAGTTACATGATCCCGTTCGTGGTGGTCGGCGGGCTGCTGATCGCGGTCTCGCTGGCGATAGGCGGGCATCCGCAGGCCGACGGGGGTCTGGTCATTCCCGACGGGTCGTTCTGGAAGCACGTGAACGACATCGGCGTGATCGGCTTCACGCTGATGGTGCCGGTCCTCTCCGGCTATATCGCGTACGCGATCGGCGACCGGCCGGCGCTGGTGCCGGGCATGATCGGCGGCTGGATCGCCAACACCGGCGCGCTGTACGACTCCAAGGCGGGCGCGGGCTTCATCGGGGCGATCGTCACCGGGTTCCTGGCCGGCTACCTGGTGCAGTGGATCAAGAAGGTCGAGGTCCCCAAGTTCGTCCGGCCGATCATGCCGATCATCGTGATCCCGATCGTGGCGACGACGGCGCTGGGGCTCTTCTTCATCTACGTGATCGGCCGGCCCATCTCCTGGGTGTTCACCCATCTCACCGGCTGGCTCGGCGGCATGACCGGGTCGAGCGCGATCCTGCTCGGCGCGATCCTCGGGCTGATGATCGCCTTCGACATGGGCGGGCCGGTCAACAAGACGGCGTTCCTGTTCGGTGCGGGGCTGATCGCCACCAGCAACATGACGGTGATGGGGATGTGCGCCGCGGCGATTCCGGTGATGCCGCTCGGACAGGGGCTGGCCACGCTGATCCGCCGGCGCCTGTACTCCGAGCAGGAGCGGGAGACGGGGATGGCGGCGCTGTTCATGGGGCTCTTCGGGATCTCCGAGGGCGCGATCCCGTTCGCCGCGGCGCGGCCCGCGCAGGTCATCCCGGCGAACATGCTCGGTGGCGCGGTGGCCGGTGCGGTCGCCGGGACGGCCGGGGTGAGCGACGCGGTGCCGCATGGCGGGCCGATCGTGGCGGTGCTGGGTGCGGTCGGCGGGGTGCCGGTGTTCTTCCTCGCCGTGCTGATCGGCGCGGGGGTCACGGCGCTGACGACGGTGGCGCTGGTGGAGGCGGCGGAGCGGCGGAAGGGCGCGGCGGCTTCGTTGAGCGCCGTGGCGGCGCAGGCGGGTGTCGGGGTCGGTGGGGCGGGTGTCGGCGATGGGGCCGGTGCCGTCGCCGGCGCGGGTGCCGTCGCCGGGAGTGGGGCCGGGGTGGATGCCGGTGCGGGTGGTGCCGGCGGTACGGCGACGGCCACCTTGGCCAGGGCTTCGGTGGCGGAGGCTCGTACGGAGGAGGCTCGTACGGAGGAGAAGGCGCCTGCCGGGGACGGGGATCCCGACGGGGACAAGGCAGCGGCCGGGCGCGGGGATCGGGTGCTGTCCGGCTACCTGACCGAGCGGACCGTCACGACGCAGCTCGCCGCCGACGAGAAGGAGGCGGCGATCCATGAGCTGGCCGAACTGGCGGCCGCGACCGGCAAGGTGGCCGACGTGGCGGAACTGGTGCGGGTGGCGCTGGCGCGGGAGGCGCAGGGCACCACGGGGCTCGGCGAGGAGATAGCCATCCCGCACGCCAAGACGGACGCGGTGACGGCTCCGGTCGTCTGCTTCGCGCGGTCCGCGGACGGCATCGACTGGGGCTCGCCGGACGGCACGCCCGCCAGGCTGGTCTTCCTGATCGCGGTGCCGGAGGCGGCGGCCGGGGATGAGCATCTGCGCATCCTGGCGCTGCTGTCGCGGAAGCTGGTGGACGCCGACTTCCGGGCCCGGCTGCAGGGCGCGGAGGACGGGGCGGCGATCCTGCGTACGCTCGGTGAGATCCACTAGGGCGGGGGCGAACAGATCCCGTAGGGGCTGCGAGCGCCCCCTCGGGGCCTCAACGCGGCGGTGTGGGGGCGGTATTCCGGGTGGGGCTGGTCGGCGTGTGGCTCACCGGCCCAGAGCTCACCGGCGGCCTGGGGCGCCCGGGGCTGGCCACAGTGGCACTCCCCCGGCTTCCGGGCCGGGGCCCTCGGCTCCCGGCTCCCGGCTCCCGGCTGTCCAACAGCCCGGACCAACGCCCCCCGCCCGTCCCCCCCCCCCCCAAGCCAACGGCCCCCGCACTCGGCATCAGTGTGGGGGCCGTTCGGTGACAAGGGGTCGGGTCAGTGGGCGCCCGGGGTTTTTGAGGGGTCGGGGCCTGCGGCGGCGGTGGTCTCGTTGTAGATGTCCGGTTCCAGGTAGATGACGCGGGCGATCGGGACGGCCTCGCGGATGCGGGCCTCGGCGGCGTCGATGGCCCGGGCGACCTCGGTGGCGGTGTCGTCGTGCTGGACCGCGATCTTCGCGGCGACCAGCAGTTCCTCGGGGCCGAGGTGGAGCGTGCGCATGTGGATGACGCCGGTGACGACGTCGCCGTCGACGACCGCCGCGCGGATCTTGGCGATCTGGTCGAGGCCGGCCGCCTCGCCCAGCAGCAGGGACTTGGTCTCGGCGGCCAGGACCAAGGCGATCAGCACCAGCAGCGCACCGATGCACATGGTGCCGATGCCGTCCCAGATGCCGTCGCCGGTGGCCACGGTGAGGCCGACGCCACCCAGCGCGAGGACCAGGCCGACGAGGGCGCCGAAGTCCTCCAGCAGGACGACCGGCAGCTCGGGCGCCTTGGCGCGGCGGACGAACTGGGTCCAGGTCTGCTTGCCGCGCAGCTCGTTGGACTCCTTGATCGCCGTGCGGAAGGAGAAGCCCTCGGCGATGACGGCGAAGACCAGCACGCCGACCGGCCAGAACCAGTTGTCCAGCGGGTGCGGCTCGTGGATCTTCTCGTAGCCCTCGTAGAGCGCGAAGACGCCGCCGATGGTGAACAGGACGATGGAGACCAGGAAGCCGTAGATGTAGCGCTCGCGGCCGTAGCCGAAGGGGTGCTCGGCGGTCGCCGCGCGCTTCGCCTTCTTGCCGCCGAGCAGCAGCAGGCCCTGGTTGCCGGAGTCCGCGAGGGAGTGCACGCCTTCGGCCAGCATCGAGGACGAGCCGCTGAAGGCGAAGGCCACGAACTTCGCCGCGGCGATCGCCAGGTTGGCGCCCAGCGCCGCAACGATCGCCTTTGTCCCGCCTGATGCGCTCATAGGTGCCGCATGTCCCTTCCGTCGTCCGGCTCTACCGCCGCTTGCGTGCCGTGCGGCGGTCATTCTCGCAGCCCCGTCCGGGCCGTCCGCCGGGAGGCCACCCGGCGGACCGGATCCGCCGGGCGCCGCGGCCGCCCGTGCCGTGGTGGCCGCGTCAGGCGACCACCGTCGCGCGGAAGAGGGTGCCCTCCCCGGCGAGCGTGAGCGCTTCCCCGGCCGGGACGAAGGCGGACTCCCCGGGGCCGAGGACCAGCTCGGCCGGCGCGCCGGCCTCGCCGTCCCGCAGCCGGACGGTGCCCGCCGTGCACAGCAGGATCTGCGGCGTCCGGGAGACCAGCGGGCGCGGGGCGGCGCCGGGGGCCAGCACGAAGCGGGAGAGGCGGAACTCGTCGATGGGGGTCTCGTAGACCTCCTCGCCGCCGACCGCCTCCGGCCGCAGCACGCCCGCGTCGCCGGCCTCGAAGCGGACCACCCGCAGCAGCTCGGGCACGTCGACGTGCTTGGGGGTCAGCCCGCAGCGCAGCACGTTGTCGGAGTTGGCCATCAGCTCGACGCCCAGGCCGCTGAGGTAGGCGTGCGGGATGCCGGCGCCGAGGAACAGGGCCTCGCCGGGCTGGAGTCGGACGTGGTTGAGCAGCATGGCGGCGAGGACGCCGGGGTCGCCCGGGTAGTGGTGGGCGATGGCGGCGTAGGCGGCGTAGTCGGCGGCGTGCGGTCCGTCCTCCTGGGCGAGGCGGTCGGCGGCGACGGCGGCCTGTTCGACGGTGCCGGCGAGGGCGTGGTGCTCGGCGCCGAGGACGGCGGTGAGCACCTCGCGCAGGGCGTCCTCCTCGGGGCTGGCCCGCAGGATGTCGACGTACGGCTTGAGGTCGTCGACGCCGAGGCCGGCCAGCAGGTCGGCGGACCGCGCCGGGTGCCGGAAGCCGCACAGGCCGTCGAAGGGGGTGAGCGCGACGAGGAGTTCGGGCTTGTGGTTGGCGTCCTTGTAGTTGCGGTGGCCGGCGTCGATCGGGATGCCGCGCCGCTCCTCGTCGGCGAAGCCCGCGCGGGCCTGGTCCAGGTCGGGGTGGACCTGGAGGGAGAGCGGGGAGCCGGCGGCGAGCAGCTTGAGCAGGAAGGGCAGCCGGGGGCCGAAGGCGCGGACGGCGTCGGCGCCCAGCTCGGCCTCGGGTGCGGCGTCGATCACCTCGGCCAGGGAGCGGGGGCCGGCGCCGCGGTCGATGCGGGAGGGGGCGCCGGGGTGGGCGCCCATCCACATCTCGGCCTGGGGTTCGCCGGTCGGCGCGGTGCCGAGGAGCTCCGGGAGGGCGGTGGTGGAGCCCCAGGCGTAGGGGCGCACGGTATTGGCGAGGCGGTCCATGGGTCGGTGGCTTCCTGACGGTCGTACGGAGCGGCGGCGTGGTGCTCGCGGCCCGCGGGTGCGGGCCGGCCGTCCATGGTCACTCGGTGCCGGCGAGCGCCAGGTAAACGGCGGCGAAATCCACGATGGCGAGAAGCTCCGCGGCCTTCTCCAGGTCGCTGCCGGCGGCCGGTTCCAGTTCGCTGACGGCGGTGTCGCGCTCCTCGGCGAGGGCCTGGGCGGCGCGGGTGGCGGACAGCGGGCCGGGCTCCTCCTCGCGCAGCAGCACCACCCTGGCGTGCATCGCGGGGGGCTGCTCGACCCGGTCGCGGAAGAAGTCGTCGGGGTCGGCGCCGGCGGCCAGCGCCCCGGCCAGCAGGGTGCGGTGGGTGGCGAGTGCCTCGGGCAGCTCGGCGACGAGGGCGGGGCGGCCGGCCAGCCCGGCCAGCTCGGTGGCGAAGTGCCGGCCGACGGCGCCGGCGATGCCGCCTTCCGTCCAGATCAGCGGGAGCGCGTCGGCGAGTTCGGCGGCGAGGGTCTTGCCGGGGTTGGTGTACGTCGGGATGGCCGGGCCGCAGCGTTCGGCGAGCTGGTCGAGGCGGTCGGCGAGCTTGCCGAGGGCCTCCGGCGGGGCGCTGAGCAGGCCGATGCGGTCGGCGAGCGAGAGCAGCGGGATGAGCACCGACCAGAGGGTGCCGGGGGCGGCGGGCGGGGCGCCCTCGACGTCGAACTCGGTGTCGTAGGGGGTGGTCGCCAGCGGGACGGCGAGGCCGCGGGCCTGTTCGACGGCGTCGGCGAGGGGGCCGCCCGCGGGGGTGACGGCGACGACGGCGCAGCCGCGGCGGTAGGCCTGCTCGACCAGCTCGGCGAGGCCGGGGTCGGCGGCGTCCGGGCCGGGGAGCAGCAGCAGGTCCAGGGGGCCGGCCCAGCCGGGCAGCGTCCAGCGCAGTGCGCCGGGGAGTGGGGCGACGCCGGTGGGCGGGATGAGGGTGACCGGGCAGTTGCCGCCGCCGAGCGCCCTGAGCAGGTCGGCCACGCCGGCCGCGGCCGGTCCGGGGCCGGCGACGAGTACGGCGCGCGGCCGTCCGTCGGGGGTCAGGTCGGGGATGCCGGATTCGGCGGCGCCACGGGCGGCGGTGCGGACCCGGGCGCCGGATTCGGCGACGCCGCGCAGCAGGCCGAAGCGGTCTGCGCCCGCCAGTGCGTCAGGGGTGTCGAGGAGTGACTCGTCGAGCATGGTGGGCGCGGCCTCCGATCGCCGGTACGGGCGGGGGAACGGGCGGTGCCGGGGCGGGCCCGGCAGCGGCCGGTCAGGCGGGGCTGGGGGCACCGTCCACGCCGCGGGGGAGGGCTTCGTCGACGAGGAGCACGGGGATGCCGTCCCGCACGGGGTAGGCGAGGCCGCAGTCGCCGGAGGTGCACAGCAGCGCGGGGTCGGCAGCGGAGTCCGCGGGGACGTCGGTCCGGTCCTCCAGCGGGGCGTGGCACGCCGGGCAGGCGAGGATCTGGATCAGGCTGGCTTCGACCGGCATGGAGCTGCTCCTTCGGGGCGGTTGCGGCGTGGCCAGCGTACCGCCGTACGGGGGCCGGGGGCCTGCCCGGCGGAGATTCGGGGTGGTGGGCGGCGGGGCGGGCGGCGCTGTCGCGGTGGCCGCGCGCCCCGCACGGAGAGGTCCTCCGGTTGCCGGGCGGGCCGGCCGTCCGGACGGGCCGGCCGGCGGCGGGGCCCGCCCGGGCGCCGGGGCTCAGGCGCGGATGACCGCCAGGACCTCGTCGCGGACCCGGTCGGCGGTGGCGGCGTCCCTGGCCTCGACGTTCAGCCGCAGCAGCGGCTCGGTGTTCGAGGCGCGCACGTTGAACCACCAGTCGTCGGCGGTGACGGTCAGCCCGTCCAGCTCGTCGAGGGTGACGCCCGCGCGGTCCTGATGGGCCGCCTTGAGCGCGGCGAGCCGGCCGGCCTGGTCGTCGACGGTGCTGTTGATCTCGCCGGAGGCCGCGTACCGGTCGTACTGCGCGACCAGCTCGGACAGCGGGCCCTGCTGGCCGCCGAGGGCCGCCAGGACGTGCATCGCGGCGAGCATGCCGGTGTCGGCGTTCCAGAAGTCGCGGAAGTAGTAGTGCGCGGAGTGCTCGCCGCCGAAGATCGCGCCGCTCTTGGCCATCTCCTCCTTGATGAAGGAGTGGCCGACGCGGGTGCGGACCGGCTCGCCGCCGTTCTCCCGCACGACCTCCGGCACCGACCAGGAGGTGATCAGGTTGTGGATGACCGTGCCGCCGGGGTGCTTGGCCAGTTCGCGGGCGGCGACCAGGGCGGTGATCGCGGACGGGGAGACGGGGTCGCCGTTCTCGTCGACGACGAAGCAGCGGTCGGCGTCGCCGTCGAAGGCGAGGCCGAGGTCGGCGCCGGTCTCGCGCACCCGCGCCTGGAGGTCGACGATGTTCTTCGGATCCAGCGGGTTGGCCTCGTGATGCGGGAACGAGCCGTCCAACTCGAAGTACATCGCGTCGAGTTCGAGCGGCAGGCCCTCGAAGACGGTGGGGACGGTGTGCCCGCCCATGCCGTTGCCCGCGTCCACCACGACCTTGAGCGGACGGATGCCGCTGAGGTCCACCAGGCCGCGCAGGTGGGCCGCGTAGTCGCCGAGGACGTCGCGGCGGGTGACGGTGCCGGTCGTGGCGGCGGGCGGCGGGGCGCCCTCGTCCGCCCAGCGCTCGACCAGCGCGCGGATCTCGGCGAGGCCGGTGTCCTGGCCGACCGGCGCGGCACCGGCCCGGCACATCTTGATGCCGTTGTACTGGGCCGGGTTGTGCGAGGCGGTGAACATGGCGCCGGGCAGGCCGAGGGAGCCGCTGGCGAAGTACAGCTCGTCGGTGGAGCAGAGGCCGATCAGGGTGACGCCGGTGCCGCGGGCCGCCGCACCCCGGGCGAAGGCGCCCGACAGGCCGGGCGAGGAGGGCCGCATGTCGTGCCCGATCACGATCGCGTCCGCGCCGGTGATCTCGGCGAAGGCCGCGCCGAACAACTCCGCGAGCGATTCGTCCCACTGGTCGGGGACGACGCCGCGTACGTCGTACGCCTTCACGATCTGCGACAGATCAGCCACAAGCCTGCCCTCCTGGAGTCCTTGGGGCTCCCAACCTACCCGGCGGGGCTGTCCGCAGGACGTCCGCCGGCCGGCGGGAGCGGCTCAGGAATCCGGCGAGCGCAGCACCCGCAGATGGCCGCGGCGGGCGACCTCCATGGGGTGGGTGTCGCGGTCGCCGGGGGCGGGTGCGCCGCCGCCGGCGCCGGCGGCGCGCTCCTGGGGGCGGGCGGCCTCGCGGACGGCGTTCGCCAGGGCTTCGAGGTCGTCGCCGCTGGGGCGGGGCGGGCCGGAGTCGAGGGCGAGGCGGACGACCTCCCAGCCGCGGGGCGCGGTCAGCCGCTCGGAGTGCTCGGCGCACAGGTCGTAGCAGTGCGGTTCGGCGTAGGTGGCGAGCGGTCCGAGCACGGCGGTCGAATCCGCATAGACGTACGTCAGCGTTGCGACGGCGGGGCGGCCGCACGCAGTGCGCGAACAGCGACGTACAGGGCTCACGACGTTGGACGGTACCGCACTCTTGAGCGGGCCGCGACGACTCCGCCCAGGCTCACCCAACCGTGTCGTCCCGCTTCGTCCGATGCGTCTGACCTGCACCCGCTCGACCTGACCTGGGCCGGGCGGGTGGGGGCGGACGGCCCGCGGCGAGGAATCCCGTCACGACTCATGACATTTCCCGCCATTCCGCTGACGATCTGCGATCTCCTTCGGGGATGCGATCGAAATCGAGACGGACAGGTCCGGTCAGTCGACGACATGGCACGTCTTGTCGCGCTCCCCGGTGCCAGGGGGTCCCCGAGGGCTACGCTCGATGCTGATGGACAGTCCCGTACCTCCCCGACCGGCACAGCCACGGCTCCGCCGCCGCGACCGCCACGGCCGCGGTATGCGCGGCCCGATCGCGCCGCCGCAGGTGCCGCTCTCGGTGTCCCGTGCCGACGCCTTCGTGGATCTCGTGTACGACTCCCGGGACCGGCTGGAGCGGCGCTGGCCGCAGCTCTCCCAGGTCGACTTCCTGATCCTCGACGTGCCCGGTTCCGGCCCGGACGGCGGCCCGGACGGCGACGCCGACACGGAGACGGTGCCGCTGGGCCGGGTGGTGCCGGCCGCGGGCGGACATCGCGACCGGATCGTGATCTACCGCAGGCCGGTGGAGATCCGGACGAAGAGCCGCGACGAGCGGGCGTTCCTGGTCCACGAAGTGGTGGTCGAGCAGGTCGCCGAACTCCTGGGGCTGGCCCCGGAATCGGTGGACCCGCGCTACGGCCAGGACTGAGGCCGTAGCGCGGGTCGGGGGCGCGGGTCCGGGGCGCGGTTACTTCGTCAGCACCGACAGGTCCTGGCCCGCGGTCGGCACCAGGACCGTGCCCCGGTCGTCGGGCAGCGTCTGGACGGTGAAGGCGGGCACCCCGCCCTGGGGGCGGGCGAGCATGCGGGCCGCGTAGAAGGGGCCGCTGCCGGATGCCGGCTCCACGGTCAGCGCGTAGGTCCCCTTCAGCCCCTGCGGGACCGGCGGGGTGAGATCGCGGCTGGTGCCGCCCTTGACCGTGTACGTCTTGGTGACCGGGGTGCCGCCGCCGCTGCCGGCCGACGCGGTGACCTTCACCTCGGCGTCCTTGCCCTTCTCCGGCGCGACCAGCGAGAGGGTGCTGCCCTTGGCGCGGTTGTCGGCGGCGGTGGCACGCTGCTCGACCGGCCGGGTCGCCGGGATGAAGGCCATCTCCTGCTTGGCGCCCTTGCCGCGGGTCACCCGCAGCGCGGCCGCGACCGGGACCTTGGAGCTGCCGTCGGCGGGGGTGAGCACCAGGGAGCCGGCCTCGCCCTTGGTGAGGTCCTTGAGGTCCACCGCGGTGGTCATCCCGCTCTTGAGGTGCAGGCTCTCCAGACCGGCCGGGGTGATCAGCCCGCTGGGGGTGGCGAGCTGCACCTTGAGGTCGGCGTCGGACTCGCCGGGGGCCAGGGCGACCAGCCGGACCGAACTGGCGTCCTTCGGGATGCCGGGCAGCACCACGCTCGGCGACGGGTCGGCGGCGGCCGGCAGCCAGTCGCTGCCGAGCTTGGCGTCGGTGGCCTGGACGGCCGCGCCGATCCGGCCCTCACGGGCGACGACCTGCAAGGACGCGTTGGTGGCGGGGGTGGTGGTCAGGGTGGAGAGCAGGACGGGGACCGTGGCGTGCGGCGGGACGGTGATGTCCTCGCCCGTCGAGCCCCCCAACGACCCGTCCTTGCCGCGCAGTTGGAGGTCGACGACGGCCGGGGTCGGGTCGGGGTTGGTCAGGTGGACGTAGTCCTGGCGGTCCGCGGCGGTGCTCACCCCCGGGAACCAGAACGTGGTGTCGGGGGTGGTGCAGTTCAGCCCCATGAGGCCGCGGCCCGCGCCGGCGGCGACGGAGGTGGTCTGCTGGACGGTCCAGCCCGGGGCGAGGGTGCCGTCCGCCGCGCCGACGAGCGCCGGGGCGTCCGCGCTGTCCGTGGACGCGGTGGCGGGCGTGCCGGCCTCCTTCAGGGGGGCGACGGGCTTGGTGTCACGGGGGGCGACGAGCTGGCCGGAGGCGGAGTCCGCCCCGCCGGCCGCGTCCTTGCCGCCCTTGCCACCCTTTCCGGGCTTCTTGCCCTTGCCCTTGCCGTTGTCGCTGCCGCCGGCGTCCTTGACGGTCCCGGCGGGCACCAGCGCGGCGGTGCCCTTCGTGCCGTCCCCGCCGGCCGCCGCGCCCTTGGGGGCGAAGGCGGTGTAGTCGGTCTGTCCGACCTCGGAGGAGGTCGGGGCGGGGCAGGCCAGCGCGGAGCGCTGGACGGGCAGCCGGGCACTGCCGCGGGCCGCCTTGTGGTCGCCGCCGGCCGGGGCGTTCACGGCGGCGACGCCGGTGACGGCGCCCAGCGCGACGGCCACGCCGATCAGGGACATCATGGTGCGCTTCACTGCTGGTCGCTCCCGTCACGGCGCGGCTCGGGGTAGGAGCCGGGGTACCCGGGATACGGGGCGCCGTCGTCGTAGGGGTGCCGGTGCTGCGGGTCGCCCTCGCCGTACTGCTGCTGCGGCTGCTGCTGTCCGTACCCGTACGGGTCGTAGACGCCCGCCTGGTAGGGGTCAGCGGCGTACGGGTCGGTGGCCTGGTAGGGATCCGCCGGCGGGTAGGGCTGCTGCCCGTACTGCCCGGCCTGGTAGGGGTCGGCGGGCGGGTAGGGCTGCTGCCCGTCGGCCACCGGCTGCCCGGCGGCCGCCCACTCGTCGTACGACTGCTGCGGCGGCACCGCCCCGTAGGGGTCCCCGGCGGGGTCCGGGACGGGTACCGGCTCGGCGGCCGGGTCGAGCGGCGGCCCGTCCGGCTCCCCGGGGAGGCCGATGCCCGCCGCGTCGGGGGCGCCGGCGGCCTCGGCCTGGGCCCGCAGGCGCCGGGCCCGCCGCCCGTCGCCGGAGACCGCGGCGGCCTGCGCGGCGGCCACGTCCTCGGGCAGGTCGTCGTCGATCTCCCGGCGGCGGCCCGGCAGCGCCAGCACCACCAGGGTGACGGCGAGCAGGCCCTGCGCCCACAGCCAGAGGGTGTGGCCGAGCGGGTTCTCGTGGGTGAGGTCGAGGGTGCCGCCGCCGGCCGGGAGCGCGAAGCCCTGGGCCCAGCCGTCGACGGTCACGGGCTTGAGCGCGGTGCCATTGAGGGTGGCCTGCCAGCCCTCGTCGGCGGCGTCGGCCAGCCGCAGCACCCGGCCGTCGGCGCCGTCCGGCACCTTGGTGTGGGCCTCGACGGGGCCGGCCGGTACGGGGAGGGGCGCGGCGGCGTCGCCAGCGCTGGTGCCGTCCTTGGCCTCGCCCGCGACGATGGAGAGCCGCGAGACCCGCCGGTCGACGCGCCACAGGGCGCTGCCGTCGTCCTGGCTGAGCCGGGTCAGGCCCGGTGTCGCGTCCAGCACCCGGCCCATGTCGCGCGGGGCGCCGTCCCGGACCAGGACGTAGCGGACCGCGTAGCCGCCGAGCTGGTTGGCCTGGTCGGCGCCGGAGCCGGCCACGAGATGGGCGACGATGCCGCCCAGGCGCTTGTCCTCGCCCGCCTCGGCGGCCAGGTCGGCGTCGCCGAGCCGGGCGCCGGAGCCGCGGACCAGCGAGTAGTCGACGTGGCCCGGTGTGCCGTCGAGGACCAGGGTGCGGGCCCGGTCGGCGGTGCCGGTCTCCTCGGCGACGAACGCGGGGACCTGCTCGGGGTTGCGGCGCTCCAGCGGACCGGCCGCGCCGGTGATCATCCAGCTGACCGCGGCGTAGAGCGGGGCGAGCAGCGAGGCCAGCGCGATCAGCACGGCGACCGGCTGCTTCCAGCCGAAGCCGACGCTGGCCATCCGGGTGCGGATGCCCTCGGCGCCGATCGCCGCGGCGCACAGCAGCGCCAGCCCGTAGACGAGCATGGCGGGCCCGGTCCAGCCGGAGCCGTTGCCCAGCGCGGCGAGCAGCAGCCCGGCCAGGGCCACCGCCCAGGCGGTGCGGATCGCGAGCTGCCGCTCGTCGCGCAGGGTCGCGGCGAGCGCGGCCAGCACGATGCCGAACAGCAGCACCCCGCCGACGGCCTTGGGGCCGCCCGGGCTGAGGCCGATCAGGTCGAGCACGGAGGCGGAGCCGGCGCCGTAGCCCAGGCCGGCCTCCTGGAAGAAGCGCCCGGGGTGGGTCAGCAGCGACAGCGACCAGGGGGCGAGCACGACCATCGGCGCGAGGAGCACGGCCAGGAAGCGCAGCCCGTGGGCGAGCAGCTGCTCGCGGCTGCCCCGGACGGCGCGCAGCACCAGCAGGCCCGCCCCGAGCAGTACCGCGATCGGCCAGACGACCGGGGTGAAGGCCGTGGTGAAGGTGATCAGCAGGACATACGCCCAGGTCGCGCGCCAGCTGGGCCGGGTGCCCGGCGGCAGCCGCAGCCCGCTCGCGGCGACGCCGGCGCGGGCCATCAGCGGGAGCAGGATGGCGAGCACGGCGGTGCCCAGCCGGCCGCCGGCCAGCGCTCCGGCGGCCGCCGGCAGGAAGGCGTAGGCGATGCTCGCCCAGGCGCGCAGCAGCCGGGAGGCGACCAGCGGGCGGGAGGCGAAGTAGGCGGTGAGGCCGGCCAGCGGGACGGAGCAGACCAGCAGCAGGGTGACGGCGAAGCCGGTGGAGCCGAGGAAGATGCTCGACACCAGGGCGACGACGCCGAGGTAGGGCGGCGCGGAGCCGCCGGAGCCGACGCCGACCGCGTGCCAGCTGTCGAGATACGCCGACCACAGGTCGGACACGCCGCCGGGCGCGGGCAGCATCGCGCCGCCGGTCAGCGCGCCGGAGCCGAGCAGTCCGCGGCAGGCGACCAGCGAGACCAGCAGCAGGACGAGGAAGAGCACCGGTGCCGGCCGGCGGGCGATCCGCTTGAGCCGGGCGAACTGCTCGATCTCCAGGAAGTCGGCGTCGTCCCCGCCGGGTCCGGACTCGACGGCGCCGTGCCGGCCGGCCGAGGCCACGTCGGGGGCGGCCCGCCCGGCGAGGTTGCCGGCGACCTGTTCGGCGGTGGCGCGCACCGTCGCGCCGGGTGGCGGGAAGAGCGGCCGCAGGTCGCTCGCGTCGACCGCGGGCCGGCCTCTCTTCTTGCGTGCCGCGAGGATCTTGCCGGGCCGCAGCAGGGTGCCGAAGAGCCCGGCGAGTTCGTCGAGCGCCTGGCCGGGGACCTTGCCGACGAGGTAGGCGACGACCCGCAGGAAGGTGCCGATCAGCAGCCGCAGCAGGACGTACGGGAGGAGCCGGCCGCGGGTGTTGGTGAGCAGGGTGTAGACGGCGCCGGCCTTGTCGACGCGGTGCGGGTTGGCGACCGAGCGGCCGACGCAGTCGATGGGGCGGCGCTCGCGGGCGGCGGCCTCGGCATGGCGCAGGACCGCGTCCGGGGCGACCAGGACCTGGTGGCCGGCGGCCTGGGCGCGCCAGCACAGGTCGACGTCGTCGCGCATCAGCGGCAGCCGCCGGTCGAAGCCGCCCAACTCCTCGTAGACATCGCGGCGGATGAGCATGCCCGCGGTGGACACGGACAGCACCGGGCGTACCTGGTCGTGCTGGCCCTGGTCCTGTTCGCGGCGGTCCAGGCCGGTCCAACGGCGGCCGCTGCGGGCGATGCTGACACCGGCTTCCAGCAGCTGGCGGCGGTCGTACCAGCTGCGCAGCTTGGGTCCGACGATCACGGTGGAGGGGCTGGCGTCGGCGACCCGCAGCAGTTCGGCGAGCGCGTCCGGCGCGGGGGCGCAGTCGTCGTGCAGCAGCCACAGCCACTGGACCGGTTCGCCGTGCGGCAACTCCGGCATCTCGTACGCCTCGTCGTGCCAGGTGCGGCTGACCGGGTCCCAGCCGCTGGGCCGGCGCAGATACGGCAGCTCGTCGGGGGTGAGGACGGGGGCCGTGCGGACGGCCTCGTCGACGGCGGTGCCGAATCCGGAGCGGCGGGCGAGGTGCAGCACCCGCTGGTCCCCGATGGCCTCGGCGAGCAGCCGGGCGGAGTCGTCCGCGCTGCCGGTGTCGGCGCCGACGACGTTCTGCACGGGGCGTTCCTGGCCGAGCAGGCCGGCGAGCGCATCGGGCAGCCAGCGGGCTCCGTCATGGGAGACGATCACGGCGGTGACCACGTGCCGCGGGAACTCTGGCGGGGCGGCTGCATATGAGGCGGCCTGGGCCGCCGACTGGCTGTGCACGGACATCGAGGTACGGGCCCTCCGGACCCGGGAGTTCGGGACCCGTTGCGCAGTCGCGCTGGGCACCCGCCCCCGGAAGACACTGCGACGGACTACGAGGCGACGCGAGCGCCCGGCAGGGCGGCGGCGCATCTCGGACGGGGCCCCACACTAATGCTTCGTGCCGGTACCCCGACCGGCCCGTACAGCAGTCCGCCCCCGGCGAGAAGGTCGCTGGAGGCGGAGTGTTCGTTATAGGGGGATATGGGGAGTTGAGGCGGTACGGCGGCGTGGTCGGTGCGGCCGCGCGCCTCCGGTACGGGTGGCTGAGCGGTCATCGTCAGACGGCGGCCTTCTTGAGCCGGCGCCGTTCGCGCTCGGACAGGCCGCCCCAAATTCCGAAGCGCTCGTCATTGGCGAGCGCGTACTCCAGGCATTCGGACCGGACTTCGCAGGCGAGGCAGACCTTCTTGGCCTCGCGGGTGGAGCCACCCTTCTCCGGGAAGAAGGACTCGGGGTCGGTCTGGGCGCACAGTGCGCGCTCCTGCCAGCCGAGCTCCTCGTCCGCCTCCTCGACCAGCAATTCCTGGAACAGCTCGGTCATGTGCGCCCCTCGTCTGTCTTTACTTCCCCGTGATCAAGCCGTGATCGATTTCGGCTGAACGACACGAGTGAAATTACAAGTGTGGTGATCCGGGCCAGTCAAGCCGAGATCTGCTATTGGGCCTCTTATTCACTCGGCGGAACCAAGCGTATGCGGAAAGTGTTCAAATCAGTAAAAACCAGGACACTTCCCCGGGCGTTGCCCCCCGGCGCATCCCCTGCACTCCACGAGACGCGTTCAGGCGGCATTCGCGTTGCACCCCTGGGCGCCGAAGCGGGGGAGATCACAGACGGATCACAGGACCGCAACGGCGTTTGAAGGTGCGGTTGCCGGTCGATGTCTCCGGGTCGCGGACTACACAAACCTTTCGCCGGGCGGAGTAACCGGATGAGGTGAAAGATTTACGGCAAACCAGACGTCCGGTTGACATCGCGTCGCGAACCCGGTCTCCTTGACCGCATGCCAGCGACCGCCGCGCTCCGACTGACCCGTGCCTACGGGTCGCTCTGCGCTGCGCAGGCCCGCTGTCGCTGTTCCAGCTGTCGAAGCCACTGAGCTCCAGCTTTTTCGCTCGCACCACCCCCGCAGCGCCCCTGCTCCGCGTCGCCGTGCCGCGCCCCCACCGGGACCGCCCGCACGAGCCGCCGCCCCTCCCGCTCACGGCGGGCGATGCCCCGGCACCGCCCCCAGCACCTCCGCCGAGGAACCCCGAACCATGAACAGCGACGTCCAGATCGCCGGCGACCCGCTCGCCCTCCCCCACCTGCTGCCGCCCGTCCCCGCCCACCCGGCCACCGTCGCCGGCTTCGCGGGGCTGGCCCGCTCGATCGCCGCCGACCGCGC
This sequence comes from Streptomyces kronopolitis, assembly GCF_014646275.1. GTDB lineage: Bacteria > Actinomycetota > Actinomycetes > Streptomycetales > Streptomycetaceae > Streptomyces > Streptomyces kronopolitis. Next base: position 15,593 of record NZ_BMND01000049.1, on the reverse strand, counting down.
CGCCTGGGCACCGCTGGTCCGCTACGACACCACCAGCCGCTGGTACCACCGGCTGCGCACGGTTCCCGCGGCGCGCGGCCTCTCCCGGCCGGGGCAGGCCCCCGTGGGCTACGAGGTGTGGCTGCTGAGCTGGGTGCCGGGCCAGGGCAGCGGCCGGCACGACCACGGGCCGTCCTCCGGTGTGCTGACCGTCCTGGAGGGCGAGTTGACCGAGCACGCCGGGTCCGGGCGCCGCACGCTCGCGGCCGGCGCCCAGCGGGTGTTCGCCCCCGGCTACGTCCACGAGGTCGTCAACGACGCCCTGGCCCCGGCCGTCAGCCTGCACATCTACTTCCCCGGCCTGACCGAGATGCCGATGCACGGCGCGCCCCACTGCACCCCCGCCGCCCTGGAGAGCGCCGCGTCCTGAGCGCCCGCGCCCCGTCGCACCCTCCTGCTCCCCCGCGGACCGCGCCCCACCTCCCCGCCGGCGGCTGACACACTGTGCCCATGCGAATCGTGGTTCTGGCCGGCGGTATCGGCGGCGCCCGCTTTCTGCGGGGACTGAAGTCAGCGGCTCCGGACGCGGACATCACCGTCATCGGCAACACCGGCGACGACATCCATCTGTTCGGGCTCAAGGTCTGTCCCGACCTCGACACCGTGATGTACACCCTCGGCGGCGGCATCAACGAGGAGCAGGGCTGGGGCCGGACCGACGAAACCTTCCGGGTGAAGGAGGAGTTGGCCGCCTACGGGGTGGGGCCCGAGTGGTTCGGGCTGGGCGACCGGGACTTCGCCACCCATATCGTGCGGACCCAGATGCTGAGCGCCGGCTATCCGCTCAGCGCCGTCACCGAGGCGCTGTGCGCGCGCTGGAAGCCCGGGGTGCGGCTGCTGCCGATGTCCGACGACCGGATCGAGACCCATGTCGCCGTCACCGAACCCGGCTCCGACGGGGAGGAGGGCGAGCGCAAGGCGATCCACTTCCAGGAGTACTGGGTGCGGCTGCGCGCCTCGGTGCCCGCGCACGCGGTGGTGCCGGTCGGCGCCGACCAGGCCAAGCCCGCGCCCGGCGTCCTGGAGGCCATCGCCGCGGCGGACGTGGTGCTGTTCCCGCCGTCCAACCCGGTGGTCAGCATCGGCACGATCCTGGCGGTGCCGGGCATCCGCGAGGCCATCGCGGACGCGGGGGTGCCGGTGGTCGGCCTCTCGCCGATCGTCGGTGACGCCCCGGTGCGCGGGATGGCCGACAAGGTGCTGGCCGCGGTGGGCGTGGAGTCGACCGCGGCGGCCGTCGCCCGCCACTACGGTTCCGGGCTGCTGGACGGCTGGCTGGTCGACTCCACCGACGAGGGCGCGGTGGCCGAGGTCGAGGCGGCCGGTATCCGCTGCCGGGCCGTGCCGCTGATGATGACCGACACCGACGCCACGGCCGCGATGGTGCGCGAGGCGCTGGCGCTGGCCGAGGAGGTCCGGGCGTGAGCGAGGCCGCCGTGCCCGGCTACCGGGTGTGGGCGCTGCCGGGGATGCCCGAGGTGCGGCCCGGCGACGATCTCGTGAAGCTGATCGCCGCGGCGGCGACGGCCGACGGCATGCCGCAACTCGCCGACGGCGACGTGCTGTTGGTGACCTCGAAGATCGTCAGCAAGGCCGAGGGCCGGGTGGTCGAGGCCGACGACCGCGAGGCGGCGATCGACGCCGAGACGGTGCGGGTGGTGGCGCGCCGCGGCACCCTGCGGATCGTGCAGAACCGGCAGGGCCTGGTGATGGCCGCGGCCGGGGTGGACGCCTCCAACACCCCCTCCGGCACGGTGCTGTTGCTGCCCGAGGACCCGGACGCCTCGGCGCGCGCGCTGCGGGCGGGGCTGCGCACCACGCTCGGCGTCGACGTCGGGGTGGTCGTCAGCGACACCTTCGGGCGGCCCTGGCGCAGCGGGCTCACCGATGTCGCCATCGGTGCCGCCGGCGTGCGGGTGCTGGACGATCTGCGCGGCGGCACGGACGCGCACGGCAATCCGCTCAGCGCGACGGTGGTGGCCACCGCCGACGAACTGGCCGCCGCGGGTGACCTGGTGAAGGGCAAGGCCGCCGGGCTGCCGGTGGCGGTGGTGCGCGGACTGGGCCACCTCGCCGGGGAGCCGGGCGACGGCCCCGGGGCGCGCGCCATGGTGCGGTCCGCCGAGGACGACATGTTCCGGCTGGGCACCTCGGAGGCCGTACGGGAAGCGGTGACCGGGCGGCGCACGGTCCGCTCCTTCACCGGCGAGCCGGTCGACCCGGGGGCGGTGCGGCGCGCGGTGGCCGCGGCCCTCACGGCTCCGGCGCCGCACCACACCACGCCGTGGCGGTTCGTCCTCCTGGAGTCGCCGGGCGCGCGTGAGCGGCTGCTGGACGCGATGCGGGACGCCTGGACCGCGGATCTGCGCGCGGACGGGAAATCGGCGGAGTCCATCGCCAAGCGCGTGCGGCGCGGTGACGTGCTGCGGGCCGCGCCGTATCTGGCGGTGCCGTGCCTGGTCACGGACGGCGCGCACCCCTACCCCGACGCCCGGCGCGCCGCCGCCGAACGTGAGATGTTCCTGGTCGCGCACGGCGCGGGCATCCAGAACTTCCTGGTCGCGCTGGCCGGTGAACGGCTCGGCTCGGCCTGGGTGTCGTCGACGATGTTCTGCAAGGACGTGGTCCGCGAGGTGCTGGGGCTTCCCGCGCAGTGGGAGCCGATGGGGGCGGTGGCCGTCGGGCATCCGGCGCAGGCGCCCGGGCCGCGGCCGCCGCGCGCCGCCGAGGGCTTCCTCGTCGTGCGCTGACGGCGCCGCGCGCTCAGAGCCGGGCGATGTCCCCGACCGGGAAGCGCGGGGCGCGGCGCGGCGGGACGCGGCCGGACAGCAGGATCAGCCGGGCCGCGCGGTGCCGCTGGCCCTCGTAGGGGGCGAGGAGGTCGAGCATCTCCTCGTCGGTGGTGCCGCGGCGGCCGGTGAGGGCATAGCCGATGATCTTCGGCAGATGGAGATCGCCGACGGTGATCGCGTCCGGGGCGCCGAGGGCGCGCTGGAGGGTCTCCGCGGCGGTCCATGCGCCGATGCCCGGTATCGCCGTGAGCCGGCGGGTGGCATCGGCCAGATCCATCCGCGCGGCCTCCTCCATCCGGCGGGCGGCCCGCACCGCGCGCAGGATCGCGCCGGAGCGCTTGGCGTCGACGCCCGCGCGGTGCCACTCCCAGGAGGGGATCAGCGCCCAGCCGCGCGGGTCGGGCATCACCCGCATCCGCTCCCAGGGGCCGGGGGCCGGCTCGCCGTGCCGCTGCAGGAGCAGCCGCCAGGCGCGGTAGGCCTCGTCGCTGGTGACCTTCTGCTCCAGGACCGTGGGGATCAGCGATTCCAGGACCAGGCCGGTGCGCGCGAGCCGGACTCCGGGGTGGCGGCGACGCGCCTCGTGGACGATGCGGTGCCGGGCGGTCAGCGCCTCGGGGTCGTCGCCCTCCCCCAGCAGCTCGGGCAGCCGCTCCAGCAGCCACTCGGCGCCCGGGCCCCAGGCCTCGGCGTCCACCCGGCCGTCGGCGGCGGCCGCCACCCGCAGGGTGCCGGGTCCCTGTGGCGTACGGGAGGCGCGCCACAGCTCGCCGCCGCGCACCGCGAACGCGGGGTCGCCCGGGCCGCGCTGCAGCACACCGAGCGTGCGGTGCAGGTCGAGCGGGCCGGGCGGGACCCAGGTGCGGGCGGGCATGCGGCCAGGTTAGGCGATGGCCGCGGCCCGGCGCCGGGGCCTGTGGACAACCTGCCCCGGGCCCGGCGGGCGGCCTACTGGTCGGAGGAGAAGCGCACCGAGGCGGCCGGGATCTCGGCGTCGCACCAGATGCGGATGCCGTCGCGCAGCTCGTTGTCGGCACCGATGCGCGCGCCGTCGCCGATGACCGCGCCGTCGAGGACCGTACGGGCCCCGATGTGCGCCCCGGCGCCGATCAGCGAGTCCCGGATCCGGGCGCCCTCCTCGATGACGGCGCCCTCCAGGACCGCGCTGCCGTCGATGCGGGCGCCGGGGCCGATGACGGTGCGCGGGCCGGCGACCGTGCCGCCGGTGAGCTTGGCGTCGGCGGCGACCTCGGCTGTCTCCATGACCAGGCGGTCACCGCGCCGGCCGGGGACCGCCGGGGACGGGGCGCGGCCCAGGACCAGGTCGGCGGAGCCGCGGACGAAGGCCTGCGGGGTGCCGAGGTCGAGCCAGTAGGTGGAGTCGACCATGCCCTGGAGGTGGGCGCCGGCGGCGAGCAGCCCGGGGAAGGTCTCGCGCTCGACGGAGACCGGCCGGCCGGCCGGGATGGTGTCGATGACCGACCGGTTGAAGACGTAGGCGCCGGCGTTGACCTGGTCGGTGACGATCTCCTCGGGGGTCTGCGGCTTCTCCAGGAAGGCGGTGACCCGGCCGGTGCCGTCGGTGGGGACCAGTCCGAAGGCGCGCGGGTCCTCGACCCGGGTGAGGTGCAGCGAGACCTCGGCGCCGGAGCCGCGGTGGGTGTCGACGAGGGCCGGGATGTCCAGCCCGGTGAGGATGTCGCCGTTGAAGATGAGCACCGGGTCGTCAGGGCCGGAGTGCAGCCGCGAGGCGACGTTGCGGATGGCGCCGCCGGTGCCCAGCGGCTCCTGCTCGGTGACGTACTCCAGATGCAGGCCGAGGGCCGATCCGTCGCCGAAGTAGGGCTCGAAGACCTCGGCGAGGTAGGAGGTGGCGAGGACGATGTGCTCGACGCCGGCGGCCCGGGCGCGGGCCAGCTGATGGGTCAGGAACGGCACTCCGGCCGCCGGAACCATGGGCTTGGGCGTGCGCGCCGTCAGCGGGCGCAGCCGCGTGCCCTTGCCGCCGACCAGGAGGATCGCTTCAGTCACTGTGTCCTCTGTTCTTCTCCGCCCGCCGGGCCGCTCCTGCCCGATGGCGGGCACGGAGGGAGTGGCGGTGCGGCTCTCGTCGTCGACCACAGCCCGGCGGCTGCGCGTACGACGCTCACGTGTGTTTCTCTGCTTCCTGCTGGGGTCGGCCGATCGGCCGACCAGTGTAGGCAGACGGGCACGCGGAAGGCCTCCGCGGTGGGGCTCCCCGTGGTCGTGCGGGTGGCGGGGAGCGCGGGGCCGGCGGTGCGGACGTCGTGGCCGCTAAGACGTGTCGGGGACGGGAACGGTTGACCGGTCCCTGCAACATGCGCCACGGGGAACGCCCGCAAACCCGCGCCGCCCCCGGTCCGTCCCGGAGGCGGGCGGTCAGCGGCCCTGCAGGGTGGCCGCGGCGCGGCGGGTGGCGGGGAGCTTGGCGTAGAGGTGGGCGCCGGGGCAGTCGGTGGTGAAGCCGTCCCGGTGGCCGGAGATGACGTGCAGGGAGACCTTCTTGCCCTTGGCGAAGCGGTTCCCGCCGGCGGACGTCAGCTTCACCATGGCCCGCGGGTCGACGTGGTAGAGGCCGAGCTTCCAGGCCGTCAGACGGGCGACCGCGTCGACGGCCGCCTTGGCCGGCTCGGTGCCGGTGAAGGTGCCGAGGACGGCGATCCCGGTGCTGCCGGAGTTGAAGCCGAGGGTGTGGGCGCCCATGACGGGCTTGGCGACGCCGCCGGCGCGGCCCTCGTAGACCGTTCCGCACTTGTCGACCAGGAAGTTGTAGCCGATGTCGCGCCAGTGGTTGCTCTTGACGTGGAAGCGGTACATGGCGCGGATCAGTGAAGGGGCCTCCGCGCAGCTGTAGTTGTTGCCCGAGCCGCTGTGGTGGATGAAGGCGGCGCGCACGGTGGTGGTGTAGGTGAAGGCCTTCTCGCGCAGCTTCTCGTCGGCGCCCCAGCCGGCCCGGGTGATGATCTTGGGGCGCGGTCCGACGTAGGTCTGCTCCGGGCGCATGCCGTCCACCGCGGCGATGTCGCCCTGGGACGCGGCCCGGTCGAGGGCGGGGATCTCCGTGGCGCCCAGCGGCGCGAACCCGGCGTTGGCGGCCGAGGCCGCGGCGGCCTCCGCGGACAGCGGGGCCGGCGGGTCGAGGCGGGCGCCGCGCAGGCCCCGCGGCGGCGCGCCGGGGTCGACGAGTTCCAGCCGCAGCCCGCCGGGCAGCGCGGCCGCCGCACGGTCGCTGCGCTCGGGGGTGATGCGCAGCTGGACGGCGTCGGAGTCACCGACCCACAGCGGCGCGGTGCTGCCCCGTACGGCGCTGTCGTGGCGCTCCGCGGAGCCGAGGTCGGGGGCGTCGTCGTTGTGGACCTGGACGTCCTGCCAGCCGGACCACTCGCCGCTGCCGCTCGCACGGGTGCGGACCTGCGCCCTGCCGTGCAGCTCGGCCGCGGCGTCGTCCCAGACGATCCCCAGCAGCGAGAACGGCCGCACCGTGCGGGCCGGCAGCCCCAGCTCCCGGGGCGCGGGCTCCGCGGTGGTCTCCCGGTCGGGCGTGTGCGGGGCGGCGTCGCCGAGCGCGCCGACCGGCAGGGACTGGGTGCTGCCCGGCAGGCCGTCGGTGCGCGCCGGGCGCGGGGCGGCGGGGGTGGTGGCGCCCGCACCGCCCGCCGCGGCGAGGGGCAGAGCGAGGGCCGCGGTGCACACGGCGCCGAGACAGGTCGCGAGGAAGGGGCGCATGGACACGATCCTGGACCCGGCCGGACCGAACGCGCCATCGGTGATCTGACGGGTCATCGGCCGATCCGGTGGCCGGGACCCGCTGCGCCCGGCCCGCCGCCGCCCGCCGCCGCGCGTACCCTGGCCGCGATGAACGCCACCGATCGCACCCCCGCCGACCTGCTGAGTTCCGCGCTCGCCGCGGACCCGGCCCGCCCGCTGGTGACCTTCTACGACGACGCCACCGGCGAACGCGTGGAACTGTCCGTCGCGACCTTCGCCAATTGGGTGGCCAAGACCGCCAACTACCTCCAGGGCGATCTGGCCGCCGCTCCGGGCGACCGGCTCGCGCTGCTGCTGCCCGCCCACTGGCAGACCGCCGTCTGGCTGCTGGCCTGCTCGTCGGTGGGTGTGGTCGCGGAGGTGGACGGCGATCCGGCCGCCGCCGACCTCGTGGTCGCCGGGCCGGACCGGCTCGACGCGGCCCGCGCCTGCTCCGGGGAGCGGGTGGCGCTGGCGCTGCGGCCGCTGGGCGGACGCTTCCCGCAGCCGCCTCCGGGGTTCGCGGACTACGCCGTCGAGGTCCCGGGCCAGGGCGACCGGTTCGCGCCGTTCGCCCCGGTGGACGCGGCGGAGCCGGCGCTGGTCGTCGGCGGGCAGGAGCTGACCGGCGCCGCCATCGGGGCGCGCGCCCTGGCCGATGCGGAGGCGGCCCAGATGCCCGGGGCGCCGCGGGTGCTGTCGGGGCTGCCGTACGACACCTGGCAGGGCCTGTCGTACGGGCTGTACGCCCCGCTGGCCACCGGCGGCTCCGTGGTGCTGTGCCGCCACCTGGACCGGCTCGGCGCACCGGCCGCGGCCACCCGCGAGACCAGCGAGAAGATCACCTTCACGGCACCGCTGCCGGGCTAGCGCCGTCCGCCCAGGTGTGCACTCCCCCGTCCGGCGGACCGGAGGCGCCCGCGGCAGGCCGGTACGTCCGTTTCGGTCCAGGATTTTGAGTACGTACAACCCTGCGCGGGTTGTGTCCGTCTCCGTTCCGTCCGGGCTCCCCGCGTGCGGGCGCGACGCCGACTCCGTGAGGGATGGACGCACACGTGACCGATACCCCCGAGCCTCCCAGGTTCGCCGGCTGGGCCGAGCGCCCGACCGGGGAGCCGGGGCCGGACCGGCCGGGGCCGCCACGCGTCCCGCCGCGCCGCCGGCACCGGTGGCGCTGGGCCGCGCTCGGGACCGCCGGCGTCCTCCTGGCCGGGGCCGCGGCCGGCTGGGCGGTGTACACCAAGCTCAACGGCAACATCCGCACCGACAGCGCCACCGAGCGCGAACTGCGCAAGTGGGAGTCCGAGCGGCCCCCCGCGGGCCCGCCGAACGCCGAGAACGTGCTGCTGATCGGCTCCGACAGCCGCACCGGCGACAACGGCAGATACGGCCGCGCCGGCGGCCAGCGCTCGGACACCACGATGCTGCTGCACCTCGCGGCGGACCGGAAGAGCGCCACCGCGGTGAGCATCCCGCGCGATCTGATGGTGGAGGTGCCGCACTGCAAGCGCACCGACGGCACCGAGACCGGCCCGCGGACCGCCCAGTTCAACTCGGCGTTCGCCCTCGGCGGGGCGGCCTGCACGATCCGGACCGTCGAGAAGCTCACCCGCATCCGCATCGCCCACTACATGATCCTCGACTTCGTGGGCTTCACGAGGATGGTGGACGCGGTGGGCGGTGTGGAGGTCTGCCCGGACCGGCCGATTCAGGACACCGAGGCGCACCTCTCGCTGCCCGCGGGCCGGCAGACGCTGCACGGGGAGGCCGCCCTCGGATACGTGCGGGCGCGCAAGAGCCTGGGCAACGGCAGCGACACCCAGCGCATGCAGCGCCAACAGCAGTTTCTGGGGGCTCTGGTGAAGAAAGTGCAGAGTAATGGTGTCCTGCTCAATCCGACCCGGCTGTATCCGGTGCTCGATGCCGCGACGAGTTCCCTGACCACCGACGCCGCGCTGGCTTCCCTGAAGGGGCTGTACGAATTGGTCCGCAGCACCCGCGGCATTCCCACCGACCGTGTCCAGTTCCTGACCGTGCCGCGCCGCGAGTACCGCTTCGACCGCAACCGCGACGAGCTGGTGCAACCGGACGCCGAGCGGCTCTTCGGGCAGCTGCGCAGGGATCTGCGGGTGACGGTGGCGCCCGCGCCGGGCACCGCGCGGGGGCCGGTGCGCGGCGGCGGTGGCGCACCGTCCGTCCGGCCGCAGGGATCACCGTCGCGGGCGCCCGGTCCGGGCCCGGTCTTTCCCGGAACGACCGCGGAACGCGGGAGCTGCGAATAAAGATGCCGCAAAGTACACCGGGCGACGCGAATGTATTGGGCGGAATGCCCAGTTGTAGGTAAGTGGAATTTGTCACGGGCGTCGCGGGGCGCTGAACTGGGCGGATAGTGTGAGCGATCCGGTCGGGCCACCACCCGTCCGATGACCATGCAATGCACGATCGACCGACCGAGCGCCTTGAGGGGATGGCGCCGCGTGGCACCGACGGAGGACTCAAGGCACCGTGGACGCGCAAGGCCGTGGGCGGGCGGGCGACAGCAACGTCGATCCCGCCGATCAGTGGGTGTTCGATCCGAACACCGGCAATTACGAGCTGCGGCTTGACCATGCCGGTCAGGCCCCCGCTCAGCCCTCCGACCGCAAGGCTCCCGGCACCAGACGCGCCGCGCGCAGGCCCGGCGGCGAGGGCGGGGACACCGACACCCGTCCGCTGCCGACCCAGCGCGGCCGGCGGGACGAGGACGCGGCGGAGGACGACGAGCGCCCGGCCGGCGGCCGGGCGGCACGCCGCGCCGGCAACCGGACGGCGGCAGCGGCAGCGGCCGCGGGTCAGGTCGGCCGCCGCAAGCGCAAGCCGAAGGCGTCCGGGAAGAAGAAGGCGCTGTACTGGACGGCCGGTGTGCTGAGCTTCGTGCTCGTCGCCGGCTGCGGTGCCGCGTACTTCGTCTACCAGCAGCTGGACGGCAACATCTCCAAGGTCGACGTCGGCGTGGAGAACGACGCGGTCTCCAACGGGCCGGTCAACGTCCTCATCATCGGGACGGACGCCCGCTCCGGTAAGGGCAACGCCGGCTACGGCGACGCCGGCAGCGTCGGGCACGCGGACACCACGATCCTGATGCACATCTCCAAGGACCGGACGAACGCCACCGCGCTGAGCATCCCGCGCGACATGATCACCAACATCCCGAACTGCCCGACGAAGCAGAAGGACGGCTCCCGCAAGATCATCCGCGGGGAGAACCAGGTGCGCTTCAACACCAGCCTGGGCCAGGAGGGCCGGGACCCCGGCTGCACCTGGCGCACCGTCGAGCAGATGACCGGGCTGAAGATCGACCACTTCATGATGGCCGACTTCAACGCCGTCAAGGAGCTGTCCACCGCGGTGGACGGCGTCGAGGTCTGCGCGGGCAAGGACCTCAACGACCCCAAGTCGCACCTGAAGTTGAAGGCCGGCCGGCACATCGTCAAGGGCGAGCAGGCGCTGGCGTTCGTCCGTACCCGCCACGCCATCGGATTCGGCAGCGACCTGGACCGGATCAAGATGCAGCAGCAGTTCCTCAGCTCGCTGATCCGCAAGCTGAAGTCCAGCGCGTTCAGCAGCCCGGGCAAGCTCTACGACGTCAGCCAGGCCGCGACCAAGGCGCTCACCGTCGACACCGGTATCGGCACGGCGGGCAAGCTGCTCGACTTCGGCAACGACCTGAAGAAGGTCGACATCGACAAGATCACCTTCGCCACGGTGCCGGTGCTGGACAACCCCAAGGACCCGGCCACCGTCATCCTCAACAAGACGGCGGCGGACCCGCTGTTCGCGATGGTGCGGGCGGACCACGCCCTGGCCAAGGGCAAGAAGGGCAAGGGCAAGAAGTCCGCGCCGGTGAAGAAGGCCCCGCCCGAGCAGGTGCGGGTCGATGTCACCAACGGCGGCGGGCCGATCGGCTCGGCGCAGGAGACCGTGGACTGGCTGCAGAACTCCAAGGCCGCCAAGCTCTCCACCAACGCCGGCAACGCGCCCACGAAGCTGGCCGCCACGCGTCTGGAGTACGCGCCCAACCAGGCCGACCAGGCCGCCACCCTGGCCGACTGGATGGGCCTGCCCAAGAGCGCGCTGAAGAAGTCGTCGCAGAACGCCGGTGCCCGCCAGCCGATGAAGCTCGTCCTCGGCAAGGACTTCAAGGCACCGGGCTCACCGATCGAGGCGCCGACCGAAACCCCGGCAGGGGTGCAGAACGTCAATGCAGATGACAAGAACGTCTGCGCGAAGTGATCTGAGCTGGATACGGCCGCCCCGCCGAGGCGCCGCGCGCACCATCGGACGGACAACGGGGAGAGGGCCAGATGCGGCAGAGCAGTGTGCGTGGTGACCGATCACGCCGGCGACAGGAGCCGGACGCACAGGAGTTGGGCTGGGACGACGGTCTCTACGCGAACGGCGGGCCGTCGGCCGGCGCCCCCGATGCCGACGGCGGCACGCCCCCCGGCGACGGGGACGCGTCCGCCGACGGCCACCGCACAGGGGGGCGGCCGCGCCGGAGCAGGGGCCGCAAGGTGCTGCGCTGGACCGCGCTGTCCCTCGCCGTCCTGATAGTGGGCGGCGCGGGCGCCGGCTACTGGTACTACGAGCACCTCAACGCCAACCTCCGCAAGGCCCCGCGGTCGCTGAGCGGGGACGGGCTGAAGAAGCCCGACCCCAACGCCTTCGGGCAGAGCCCGCTGAACATCCTGCTGCTGGGCTCCGACGGCCGCAACAGCGCGGAGAACATCAAGCTCGGCGGCGCCCGGCAGGACGCGGACCGCAAGCCGCTGGCGGACGTGCAGATGCTGCTGCACGTCTCCGCGGACCGCAGCAGCATGTCGGTGCTCTCCATCCCGCGCGACACCCGGGTGACCATCCCGCGGTGCACCGACCCCAAGACGCACCAGGTCTATCCGCAGACCTCCGCGGCCATCAACCAGTCGCTCCAGCACGGCGGTCCGGGGTGCACGCTGGCCACCTGGCAGGAGCTGACCGGCGTCTACATCGACCACTTCATGATGGTCGACTTCTCCGGTGTGGTCTCCATGGCGGACGCCATCGGCGGGGTCCCGGTCTGCGTCGACCGCAATGTCTACTCGCACGACAGCAAGGGCCACGGCAGCGGGCTGAGGCTCACCAAGGGCACCCACTCCGTCAAGGGCGTCCAGGCCCTGCAGTGGCTGCGCACCCGCTACGGCTTCGAGGACAACACCGACATCGGCCGGGCCAAGGCCCAGCACATGTACATGAACTCGATGGTCCGCCAGCTCAAGAAGGGCACCAAGCTCACCGACCCGGGGCAGCTGCGCGACCTGGCGGAGGCGGCCACCAAGTCGCTGACCGTCGACGACGGCCTGGACACCGTCAAGAAGCTCTACGACCTGGGCGGCGACCTCAACCGGGTGCCGACCAAGCGCCTCACGATGGTCACCATGCCCTGGCAGTACAGCTCCGACGAGTCGTACGTCGTGCCCAAGCCCGGTGACGCGGAGGCCACCTTCGCGCTGCTGCGCAACGACACCGCGCTGGACGGCAAGGACCGGAAGAAGAAGGCGGCGCCCGCGCCCAAGGCCTCGATGCCCAAGGGCGCGCTGAAGGTCGTGGTGCAGAACGGCACCAACAGCACCGTCAACGGCCCGGTCTCCGGCCGCGCGGGCGTCATCCAGCAGCGGCTGGCCGGCCTCGGCTACGGCGCGGCCGCCACCGACACGGCGCTCACCACCCAGGCCGACACCACCATCACCTACGGGGACAAGGCGCTGCGGGGCGACGCCCTGGCGCTGGCGAAGTCGCTCGGCCTGCCCAAGGACGCGGTACGGGAGTCCAGTTCGGCCACCGGGATGCGCCTGGTGATCGGCAACGACTGGCGCAGCGGGACGGCGTACCCGAAGGCGTCGGGCGAGGAGAAGGACGCGGACAAGGCGCCGGACAGCGCCGACGCGCTCAACGGCGAGGATTCCAAGGCCTGCATGAAGGTGAACCCGCAGTACAGCTTCTGAGCGCCGCGCCCGCGCTCCGTTCCCCGCCGCCCGCCCCGCCGTCCGCGCGGGGTGGGCGGGGCGCGCCGCGGGGAGGTTCCGCGGCGCGGGCGGCCGCTACTGCCCGGCCCCGGCCGTCGCGGTCGTCACGGCCGGGCGGCGGCTGGCGATGACCTTCCGGGCCAGCGAGCGGGGGCTGGTGAGGAAGCCCACGCCCCAGGCCATGTGCATGGTGGCCAGGGCCAGCGGGATCTGGACCCGGGCCTTCGGCGAGAGGCCCTTGCCGGCGGGCAGCGAGCCCGCGACGATCGCGGCGAGGTAGCCGCCGGGGACGATCAGCGCCCAGGGCGTGAGCGCCGCGCCGGCCACCAGGCCCGCGGCGATGGCGCACACCGCGGCCGGCGGCGCGAGGTAGCGCAGATTGATCGATCCGGCGTGGTAGCGGGCCACGACATGGCGCCACTTGCCGTAGTCCTTGTACTGCTTGGCCAGCGCCTTCACGCTCGGCCGCGGGCGGTACTGCACCTTCAGCTCGGGCGAGAACCAGATCGCGCCGCCGGCCTCGCGGATGCGGAAGTTCAGCTCCCAGTCCTGGGCCCGGATGAACTCCTCGTTGTAGCCGCCCTGCTGCTCCAGCGCCTCGCGCCGGAAGACGCCGAGGTAGACGGTCTCGGCGGGGCCCGCCTGGCCGCCGGTGTGGAAGGCGGCGTTGCCCACGCCGATCCTGGAGGTCATCGCGGCGGCGACCGCGTCCTCCCAGGGGTTCTCCCCCTCGGCGTGCATGATGCCGCCGACGTTGGCCGCGCCGGTCTCCTCCAGGAGGCGCACGGCGGTGGCGATGTAGTTCGGCGAGAGCATGCCGTGGCCGTCGACGCGCACCACGATGGGGTGCCGGGACGCCTTGATCGCGGCGTTCAGCGCGGCGGGGGTGCGGCCGGTGGGGTTCGCCACCGTGTGCACCCGGGGGTCCTCGGCGACGAGCTCGGCGGCGATCTCGTCCGTGCGGTCCGCGGACGGGCCGAGGGCGATCACCACCTCCATCTCGCCGGCGTACTCCTGCTCCAGGATGTGCCGGACCGAGTTGCGCAGGTGACGTTCCTCATTGAGCACCGGCATGATCACGGAGACGGCCGGGGGCTGCTGCTGCGGCATGGTTCCTCTGGGGGTACGGCCCGCGGCGGCCGCCAGCGACGGCAGCGCCCGCCGGGAGACTGCAGTATCGCGCCTCACGTTACCGCGAATGGGGGACGGCCTCGGGCGCAGCCGGGTGGCCGGGCGCCGGATGCCCGGCGTGTGGCGCTTTGCAGCCGATCGTATGGGCCTACGGTGTCCCCGCCGGTTCGTTCCGGCCCGCCTCCTTCCCCGACCTGCCCCGCTCCCCCGCCGGGCACCGCTCACGCCGTCCAGCCGCGGAGGTGTCCTTGTGACCGCGCCGTTCCGCCCGCCCCGTCCGGCCAGGCGCCGGGCCGCCCGGCCCGTGCCGCGCCGGCGCCCCCCGGGGAAGCGCTGGGGGCTGCGGATCGGCGCCGCCGTGTCCGTCCTGGTGCTGGCCGCGAGCGGGATCGGGCACGCCATGGTCACGGGCGTGGAGAGCGGCATCGGCCGGGTGGACGCCTTCAAGGGCATGAGCAACCGCCCCGGCGGCGGTGACGGCCTGAACTTCCTGGTCGTCGGCACGGACGGGCGGGACAAGCTCACCGCCGCCGAGAAGCAGCGCTACCACCTGGGCGGCGTGCCCTGCCACTGCACCGACACGCTCATGCTGGTGCACCTCTCCGCCGACCGGGACCGCGCCAGCGTGGTGAGCCTGCCCCGCGACTCCTATGCCGAGGTCCCGGTCCATACGGACGCCGTCACCGGCGCGCAGCGCCCGGTCCACGCCATCAAGCTGAACGCGGCCTACGCGGAGGGCGGCCCCAACCTCACCGTGCGGACCGTCGAGCACATGACGGGGGTGCACATCGACCACTACCTGGAGGTCGACTTCACCAGCTTCATGCGCAGCGTGGACGCGGTCGGCGGGGTGGAGATCTGCACGGTGCGGCCGCTGCGGGACAGCTACACGGGCCTGGCGCTGCCGGTCGGCAAGTCGCAGCTCAACGGGGGGCAGGCGCTGCAGTACGTGCGCTCGCGGCACATCGACGGCTCCGCCGACCTCGGCCGGATGCAGCGCCAGCAGCGCTTCCTGGCCGCCCTCATCCACAGGATCACCTCCTCCGGAGTGCTGATGAACCCCATCCGCTTCAGGGACGTCGCCGACACGATGCTGCAATCCGTACGGGCCGACTCGGGCTTCGGGGCAGGCGACCTGGTCGACCTCGGGCAGGCGATGCGCGGCTTCACCCCGTCGTCCTCGGAGTTCACCTCGGTGCCGCTGACCGGCACGGCCCGGACGGTGCCGGGCGTCGGCTCGACCGTGCAGTGGGATCCGGTGCGGGCGCCGAAGCTCTTCCAGGCGATCCGCGAGGACAAGCCGCTCGCCGCGCACCGGGGCGGGACGGCGCCGCACGGCCGGGTGGTGGACGTCCCGCCGGCCCAGGTCCAGGTGCGGGTCGACAACGGCAGCGGCCGGGGCGGGGCCGGCACCTCGGTGGCCGGGGAGCTGCGGGCCACCGGCTTCGCCACCGCCGGCGCCCCCGGCACCTCGCCCCTGGGCACGGTGCCCCGCACCGTCATCGCCTACGACCCGCGCTGGGACCGCTCGGCCCGCTCGCTGGCCGCCGCGCTGCCGGGCGCCGAGCTGCACCCGGCGAACGGGCAGGGGCCGGTGATGCGGGTGACGGTCGGCCGCGACCACCGGTCCGTGCGGCGGGTACGGGCCGAGGAGCCGCCGCAGCGGCCCGGCGGGATCGCCACGATCACCGGCGACCAGGCGGTGTGCCCGTGAGCGGGCGCGGCGGGTCTTCCGGCGGACGCCGCGCGCCGCGCCGGGGCGGGGCGGCATGAGCGTCCCCGCGCCCCGCCGGACCGTGCCGGGGCCGCCGGCCCGCCGGCC
>NZ_BMND01000048.1 GCF_014646275.1 Streptomyces kronopolitis | reverse complement strand
CGAGGCCGTGGCGACGGTGGCGGCGGCCCGGCGGGCGCCCGCCCCGGCCGCGCCCGCCCCGGCCCATGTTTGACCAGCTCGACCGGCTCGATCAGCTCACCGAGCCGCTCCGGGGCATGCTGGACTCGCCCTGGCTGTGGCTGATCATCCTGCTGGTGTCCGGCCTCGACGCCCTGCTGCCGTTCATGCCCAGCGAGACCACCGTCGTCCTGGTCGCCGTGCTCATCGGCCCCGACCCGGCGCCGCTCGCGCTGCTGGCGGGCGTCGCGGCGGCCGGGGCGCTGGCCGGTGACTGCCTGGGCTACGCGGTGGGGCGGCGCGCGGGTCCGCGCGCGCTCGCCCGGCTGCTGCGCGGGGCCCGCGGCCGGGCCCGGCACGCCGGGGCCCGCGCCATGGTCGAACGACACGCCGCCCTGCTGGTCGTCGCCGGCCGCTTCGTGCCCGGCGGCCGGGTGGTCGCCACGCTGTCCACCGGCAGTGTGGGCTTTCCGCTGCGCCGCTTCGTCGTCCTGGACGCGGTCGGCGCGGGCCTGTGGGCGGTGTGCAGCGCGGCGCTCGGCGGCTTCGGCGGGACGGCGTTGACCGATTCCCCGGTCGTGGGCATGCTGCTGGCCTCCGGCGTCGGACTGCTGGTGGCGGGCTGTGCGGGCGGGCTGCACCGGCGGGGCGCGGCGACCGGCCGGGCGGGGGAGCGGCTCCCCGCCCGGCCGCACGCCCGGCGGGAGGAACCGGAGGGCGCGTGAGGCCGAACCTCAGCTGCCCGGGACGTACTTGTAGCCCACCCGCCGCACCGTCACGATCGACGACCGGTGCGCGGCGCCCAACTTGCGCCGCAGCCGGGCGACATGGACATCGACGGTGCGGCCGTCGCCGACATGGCCGTAGCCCCACACCGTGGTCACCAGCTGGTCGCGGGTGTGCACCCGGTGCGGATGCGCCACCAGATGCGCCAGCAGCTCGAATTCGAGGTAGGTGAGGTCCAGCGGGCGGCCGTGGACCTGCGCGGTGCGCCGCTCGGGGTCGATCCGCACGATCTCGTCGCCGGTCGGCGCCGTCGGCCCGGGGGCGGCGGCCGGCTGCGGTGCGGCGGCCTGTTCGGCCGGTACGAGCACCAGGTAGCCGACCATCGGCGGCTGTCCGGGCAGCGCGGGCAGGCTGTGCTGGGGCGCGGGGATCCAGGTGGCACCGGAGTCCAGCAGGTCGGCGACGGAGGGGACACCGTGGGGCGTGGCGCCCGCTGTGGGGACGGGGACGGGTGACGGGAGCGGCTCGTCGGGGGTCACGGCGCGCAGCCGGTGGCGGTGGCCGTGCGGGACGGGCGCGGTGGTCGTCGCGGAAGGGGCGGTCAGGGTGCGGAGGTTCGTCATCACGGTCAGCTTTCGCGCGAAGGGGCGTCGGGGGACGTCATGCGCGCGGGCAGGGCGTGCGGCGCCGGTCTGCGGCGTCGGCGAGAAAGAGGTGCGGGCCCGCGCTCAGTGCGCGAGGCAACACAGACGGTCGAAGGCGTGCGCCTGCCGGGACGGCCAGAACGGCTCGAGGTCGCTGCGACCCGTCGCGGTGTCATTGAGGCTGGCCATGGCCCCATTGAACCAGACGGCCGGTGTTCTGTCCCCGGTGCGGCCCGCGGTGTGACGCGAATCCGCCGTGCGGTGGCGCCCGGGCGCGGGCTCAGGAGGGTCCGGCCCCGGCCCGTCTCCTCGACCCCGCCCCGCACATCACCCCCAGCGCCGTCGCCGCCAGATGCCCGGCATCGGTGAACGTCCGGGTCCGGCGCAGCACCGGCCACCCGCCCAGGGCCAGCAGGCCGGCGGTCGCCACGGCCCGCGTGCGGCGGTGCGGGACGGCCGCGGCCAGCGCGCCGAGCGTGGCATGGAAGCCGTAACTCGCGCCGACGTCGACGGCTCGTGCGCTCGCGTCCGGCGGATGGCCGCGCACCCGGCCGCGCAGCCCCGCGTACACCAGCAGCGAGGCACCGGCATGCCCGGCCGCGAACACCCCCGCCGCGCGCCGGGCGCCCCAGCGCGCCTCGGCCGTGCCCAGGACGGTGAGCAGCGCGGCGGCGTACGGCAGCGGCAGCGGCCGCTCGACGAGGACGGCGCTGGTCGCCAGCGTCCACCAGCGGCCGGCCCGCAGATTGATGACATTGGTGGAGTGCGCGCGCAGCAGCTCCGTGCGCCGCCGGTCGGGCAGCCGCGCCGCGGCGTACGCACCGAGCTGGACGGCGCCGACGTAGAGCGGGGCGAGCCGGGGGACGGCGCCGGGGCGCACCCGCGACGGCACGCCCCACCGCGCCAACCGCCGGGCGGGCACGGACATCTCAGGCCCCCGTCGGCAGCCGCTTGCGCCAGTCCAACGGGGTGACCTCGATGACGCGGTCCGGATCGCCGTCCCACTCCACCGGCAGCCCCGCCGCGGTCAGTGCCGCCGCCACCGTCCGCCCGACCTCGGCGCGCGCCGCGCCGGGCGCCTCTCCGGAGTCCCCGGAGTCCGCGTAGGCGCCGTAGCGGACCGAGAGCCCCCGGCCGTCCGCGGCGGCCTCGGTGTCCTGGTAGTGGAAGAAGACGAAACCCCGGTCGCCCGCGCGGCGTTCGGCGGCCATCTCCGCCAGCGCGCAGTTGCTGCAGCAGGTGAAGTGCATCCGGGCGGTCAGCCCCTGGGAGTCCAGGGCGGCGAAGGCCCGCGCGACCCGGTCGGCACCGGTCACCTCCGGCCAGCGCTCCTGCTCGGTGAGCCGCTCCTCCCACAGGCCCGCCACGATCCGCCGCGCCTCGTCGAGGGTGACCGGGGGGTCCTGGGGACCGAGCGCGTCGCAGACGCTCTGCGCGACCTCGTGGGCCCGGCGGAAACCGGAGCGCATGTCCTTGCGAGCCTGCGCCTCGGCGGCCGCGCGGGTGCGGGGATCCAGGCCGGGCGTGGCGAAGAGGTCCGCCGGCCGCCAGTCGAGCGCGCCGCGCCAGGCGTCCCCGCCGCGCGCCCAGTCCAGGAAGACCGCCACGACCTGCTCGGGGTCGTCGCACTCCGCGCTGAAGTGCCGCTCGGGGGCGCCGTCGCGGTACTCCACGGCGAACGGGCCCCTGCCCTCCCGCCAGGTCTGCACGAAGACGTGCGGCCGGTCCGGTATCCGCTCGACGACCACGAAATGGTCGTCGGCGGCGCCGATCCGCCGCAGCAGCCCGGCGAGTTCGGCCTCCGGCGGATGGGCGCGCTCCGCCCCGGTCTCGGTCCTGACGTTGATCGCAAGCATGCCCCCAGCGTGCCAGCCGCCACCGACAACCGACCCCGGCCGTCACCGGCGAGCGGCGGCCGGGGTCGGCCAACGGGAAGGGGCCGGGCCCCACCGGCCCGGCCCCGCTGCTCCCCGCCGCGACGGGTCAGACCTGCTCGCGCCGGGCCAGCTCCGTGCAGCAGGTGTCCGTGATCAGACGGGTCACCACATACGGGTCGACGTTGGCGTTCGGCCGGCGGTCCTCGATGTAGCCCTTCTTCTCGACCTCCACCTGCCAGGGGATGCGCACCGAGGCGCCGCGGTCGGAGGCGCCGTAGGAGTACGCGTCCCAGGGGGCGGTCTCGTGTGCGCCGGTCAGCCGCTCCTCGATGCCGGTGCCGTACTGGCGCACGTGCTCCAGCGGCTTGTCGCCCTGGCCCAGCGCCTCGCAGGCGGTGATGATCGCGTCGTAGCCCTCGCGCATCGCACGGGTGGAGAAGTTGGTGTGCGCGCCGGCGCCGTTCCAGTCGCCCCGGGCCGGCTTGGCGTCCAGCGAGGCGGTGACGCCGTACTCCTCCGCGACCCGGTGCAGCAGCCAGCGAGCCACCCACATGTGGTCCGAGACCTCCAGCGGCGCCAGCGCGCCCACCTGGAACTCCCACTGGCCGGGCATGACCTCGGCGTTGATCCCGGACAGGCCGAGACCGGCCGCCAGGCACAGGTCGAGGTGCTTCTCGACGATCTCCCGGCCGAAGATCGCGTCGGCGCCCACGCCGCAGTAGTAGTCGGCCTGCGGGGCCGGGAAGCCGCCGCCCTCGGGGAAGCCGAGCGGCCGCTCGCCCCGGAGGAAGGTGTACTCCTGCTCGATGCCGAAGATCGGCTCCTGGCCGGCGAACTCCTCCGCCACCGGGCGCAGCAGCGCACGGGTGTTGGAGGGGTGCGGGGTCAGGTCGGTGTGCAGGACCTCGCAGAGCACCAGCAGGTGGTCGCCGCCGCGGATCGGGTCGGGGCAGCTGAAGACCGGCTCCAGCACGAGGTCGGAGGCGTGGCCCTCGGCCTGGTGGGTGCTGGACCCGTCGAAGCCCCAGCGCGGCAGCGTGCTCCCGTCCGCGAGGATCTTGGTCTTGGAGCGGAGCTTGGCGGTCGGCTGGGTGCCGTCGATCCAGAGGTATTCGGCCTTGATGCTCACGGGTGTTCCTCTTGCTGCGGGTGGGTGCGGGCCCCGGGGCGGGTGTACTGCCGCACTCTCGCAACGTGCCGTTTCCCGTCCGTTGCTCATTTGTGAACCGCAGGTTACCGGGTCGGACATCCCGGTATTTCGAAGGCGTGGGCGGCTGAAAGCCTCGGATTATCGTGCTCGTGAGGCTCTGCGGAGGGTCATGGCGAGGCTCGGGCGCGCGGACGCCACCAGCGCGGCGCAGCCGGTCCCCGGACGGCGCGCCGCGAGACACTGGCCCGCATGACGACCCTGCGCATCGGACTCCTCGGCACCGGACCCTGGGCGCGGCGTGTGCACGCCCCCGCCCTCGCCGCCCACCCCGGCGTCGAACTCGCCGGCGTCTGGGGCCGCCGGGCGGAGGCCGCCGCCGCGCTGGCCCAGGTGCACGGCAGCCGCCCGTACGACAGCCCCGACGAGCTGTTCGCGGACTGCGACGCGCTCGCCGTCGCCCTGCCGCCCTCCGTACAGGCCCCCTTGGCGGTCCGGGCGGCGGAGGCCGGCTGCCATCTGCTCCTGGACAAGCCGGTCGCCACCGCCGTGCCCGAGGCCCGCGCGCTCGCCGCGGCCGCCGAGCGGGCGGGCGTCGCCTCGGTGGTCTTCTTCACGGCGCGCTTCGGGGCGCAGGAGGGGGAGTGGATCGCCGCCCAGGCCGCGGCCGGCGGCTGGTTCACCGCGCACGCCGACTGGCTCGGCTCGGTCTTCGCCGAGGACAGCGCCAGCCCGTACGCGCACTCGCCCTGGCGCCGGGAGAAGGGCGGCCTGTGGGACGTCGGCCCGCACGCGCTGTCCGTGCTGCTGCCGGTCCTCGGCGACGTGGAGGAGGTCACCGCGACCCGGGGCCCGGCCGACGCGGTGCTGCTGACGATGCGGCACGGCAGCGGCGCGGCCAGCACCGCGACGCTCGCGCTGACCGCCCCGGCCGCGGCGGCCGGCGTGGAGATCACCCTGCGCGGCACCGCGGGCACCACCTGCCTGCCGCGCCGCCTGGACGGCCCGGAAGCGGCCTACCACCGCGCCGTCGACGCCCTGCTCGCCGCCGCCGCGTCCGGCCTGCCCAACGCCTGCGACCTGCGCTTCGGCCTGCGGGTCACGGAGATCCTCGCGGCGGCCGAGGAGACGCTGCCCCCGCTCGCGCCGTCCGGCGGATGAGCCGCGTGCCGCCGTCCTCCGGAGCCGCTCGGAACACCGTCCGCGCCGCCCTCGGAGGACGCCGCCGGACGGGCTCGCCCCGAGGCTTCTCCGGGGCCCAAATGCCGCCTGGCCAGGGGCTTTTGTCAGTGGTGGCCAGTAGAATGGGAACCAGTCAGTGAGGGTTCATCCACGCTCCAGGAGGTCGCCGATGACCGCTGCCACACTCGTCACGAAGCCTCTCCCGGCCCACCCGCTGCCCAAGAAGCCGCTGCCCGCCGGATGGCCGCGCGAGCGGTACGAATCACACCACCGCCGCCTGAAGGCCATGCGGCTGGCCATAGCCCTGCTCGACACCGGCGTCTACCGCCCCGAGCAGGCCACCAACCGCCGGATCCGCGGCACCGCGGCCGACATCGGGGTCCACGCCCCGTCCGACACCACCTGCCGCCTGGTGCGCGCGCTCCTCTACGACCACTGCTGAGCCCCCTCATGCACAGCGGGCGGCCGGCCCCGGGGCATCCCCGGGGCCGGCCGCCCCGCACCCGCGCCCCGGGAGGCTCAGCCGCCCGGGCGCTCCCGCGGGGGCTCGGCGGCGTCCATGTCCTCGACCTCCGCCAGCGCCTGCGCCAGCCAGTCCACCCAGAAGGTCTCCAGGCCGATCCCGGCCCGCAGCACCAGCCGCCGCAGCCGGTCCTCGGGGTCCGCCGCGGCCCCGAAGTCACGGCCCTCGATCTCCTGGTACTCCGCCAACTGCCGCCGGTGCAGCGCCAGATGGCGCCGCAGCTCCTCGTCGAGCCCGGCCCGCCCCACCACCGCCGAGGCCCGCAGCCGCAGCAGCAGCGCGTCCCGGATGGGCTTGGACTCCTGCTCGGCGGACGCCCAGCGGGTCAGCTCGGTGCGCCCCGCCGGCAGCACCGCGAACTGCTTCTTCTGCCCGCGCGAGGGCTGGTCGGAGGGCAGCGCCCGGATGTATCCGGCCAGCTCCAGCTTCCCCAGCTCCCGGTAGATCTGCTGATGGGTGGCCGACCAGAAGTAGCCGATCGACCGGTCGAACCTCCGGGTCAGCTCCAGCCCCGACGACGGCTTCTCTAGCAGGGCGGTGAGGATCGCGTGCGGGAGAGACATGAGGGAATCCTAGGACGGGACCGCGCGGACCCGTCCTAGGCAGCAGTACAGGTCACAGTGCCGCGGCCAGCTCCGTGCCCTGGGCGATGGCCCGCTTGGCGTCCAGCTCCGCGGCGACGTCCGCACCGCCGATCAGATGCACCGCGCGCCCCTCGGCCCGCAGCTCCTCGTAGAGGTCCCGGCGCGGCTCCTGCCCGGTGCACAGGACGACGGTGTCCACGGGGAGCACGGTGGCCGTGCCGTCCACGGTCAGGTGCAGCCCCTCGTCGTCGATCCGCTCGTACGCCGCCCCGGCGACCGTCGTCACGCCGCGGTGGCGCAGCTCGGCCCGGTGGATCCAGCCGGTGGTCTTGCCGAGGCCGGCGCCGACCTTGGAGGTCTTGCGCTGGAGCAGGTGCACCTGGCGCGGCGTCTTGGGGCGCTCGGGCGCGCGCAGGCCGCCGCGCTCCGCGTACGTGGTGTCCACGCCCCAGGCCCGGAAGTAGGTCTCCGGGTCCTGGCTCGCCGCGTCGCCGGCGTCGGTCAGGAACTCGGCGACGTCGAACCCGATGCCGCCCGCCCCGATGACGGCCACCCGGTCGCCGACCGGCGCCCCGTCCCGCAGCACGTCCAGGTAGCTGACCACGCTCGGGTGGTCCAGGCCCTCGATCTCCGGGGTGCGGGGGGTGACACCGGTGGCGACCACGATCTCGTCGTAGTCGCCGAGGTCCCCGGCCGCAACGGTGGTGTTCAGCCGCACCTGCACGCCGTGGTGGGCCAGCTGGGTGCGGAAGTAGCGCAGGGTCTCGTCGAACTCCTCCTTGCCCGGGATCCGCTTGGCGATGTTCAGCTGCCCGCCGATCTCGGCCGCGGCGTCGAACAGGGTCACCTCGTGGCCGCGTTCGGCGGCGGAGACCGCGCAGGCGAGTCCGGCGGGGCCGGCGCCGACCACCGCGAGCCGCTTGCGCCGCCGGGTGGGGGACAGCACCAGCTCGGTCTCGTGGCAGGCCCGCGGGTTGACCAGGCAGGAGGTGATCTTGCCGCTGAAGGTGTGGTCGAGGCAGGCCTGGTTGCAGCCGATGCAGGTGTTGATCGCGTCGGACCGGCCGTCGCGGGCCTTGGCGACGAAGTCCGGGTCGGCGAGGAAGGGCCGGGCCAGGGAGACCATGTCGGCCCGCCCGTCGGCGAGCAGCTCCTCGGCGACCTCCGGGGTGTTGATGCGGTTGCTGGTCACCAGGGGGATGGACACCGAGCCCATCAGCCGCTTGGTCACCCAGGTGTAGGCGCCGCGCGGCACCGAGGTCACGATGGTGGGGATCCGGGCCTCGTGCCAGCCGATGCCGGTGTTGATGATCGTGGCGCCGGCGGCCTCGATCTCCCGGGCGAGGGTGATCACCTCGTCCAGGGTGGAGCCGCCCGGGACGAGGTCCAGCATCGAGAGCCGGTAGATCAGGATGAAGTCCGTGCCGACCCGCTCCCGGGTCCGCCGGACGATCTCCAGCGGGAAGCGCATCCGGTTCTCGTACGAGCCGCCCCACCGGTCGGTGCGCTGGTTGGTCGCGCCGACGATGAACTCGTTGATCAAATAGCCTTCCGAGCCCATGATCTCGACCCCGTCGTACCCGGCGGCCTTGGCCAGCTCGGCCGCCCGCACATAGTCCTCGACGGTCTGCTCGACCTCGTCCTCGGTGAGGGCGTTCGGCACGAAGGGGCTGATGGGCGCCTGGAGCGCGCTGGGCGCGACCAGATCGGGGTGGTACGCGTACCGCCCGAAGTGCAGGATCTGCATCGCGATCCGCCCGCCCGCGGCGTGCACCGCGTCGGTCACGGTCCGGTGCTGCGCCGCCTCGGCCTCGGTGGTGAGCTTGGCCCCGCCCTCGTACGGTCGCCCCGCGTCGTTCGGCGCGATGCCGCCGGTCACCATCAGGCCGACGCCGCCGCGCGCCCGGGCGGCGTAGAAGGCGGCCATCCGCGCGAAGCCGTTCTCCGCCTCCTCCAGGCCGATGTGCATCGAACCCATCAGCACCCGGTTGGGAAGGGTGGTGAACCCGAGGTCGAGCGGGCTCATCAGATGCGGGTACTGGCTCATGGGGTCCTCCAGGCGCGGTGGTCGTGACAGCAGTTGTAGACCAGCGGCCAGCCTTATGCAACAAGTTGCATAAAACAGTGACGCAGTCGACGCCCACCCCCGGGCCGGGCGCTCTCCCGCCCCCCGCACGCCGCTGATCACACCGGTGCAGTGCGGCGTGTCACAGACAACATCGCGCCCCTGTGGGAGCTTCAACTCTGTTACTCCTGAGTGGAGTTGCCGAAGGGTCCGGGGTGCGGACCGGACGGCGCGCGGGCCGCACCGGCCGCCTCGTGGGGGCGGGCCGGGATGAAACCGCGGGCCGGCGGGGAGCATCCGGCCCGGGACGGTCTGCCCGCACGTGGAGAGGATCGAATGAGCACTCTGCAAGCCATCACGCTCGACCAGGTGGTCGACACGGCCCGCTACCCCCTGTCGGATCCCGGCGGTGCCGAGGGGCGGGCAGTGATGTCCCGGGCCCGGCGGGAACTGCGCACCCTCGGCTGCACCGTGCTGCCGGACTTCATCCGCCCCTCGTTCGCCGAGGTCCTGCGGGAGGAGTGCGCGGCCCTGGCCCCCCAGGCGCACTTCGAGACCGAGACGGTCAACGTCTACAACATCGCGGTGGACACCGAGCTGCCCGAGGACCACCCCGGACGCCGCACCTTCCAGCGCGGCAACGCCTTCGTCGCCCGGGACCGCATCCCCGGGGAGTCCCTGATCGGCCGGCTCTACGCGCACCGGGCGTTCCAGGACTTCATCGCGCGCTGCTTCGGCCTGCCCGGGCTGCACGAGCTGGCCGACCCGCTCTCCGGGCTGGTCCTCAACGTCGTCGAGCCCGGCATGGAGCACCCCTGGCACTTCGACACCAACGAGTTCACGGTCAGCATGCTCACCCAGCAGGCGCGGACCGGCGGCGTCTTCGAGTACTGCCCGAACATCCGCTCCGCCGACGACGAGCACTTCGGCGACGTCCGGGACGTCCTCGACGGCCGGGGCGAACGGCTGACCCGCCGCCTCCCGCTGCACCCCGGTGACCTGCAGCTCTTCAAGGGCCGCTACTCCCTGCACCGGGTGAGCCCGGTACAGGGGGAGACCGCCCGGCATTCCGCGATCTTCGCCTACAGCCGGCGCCCCGGCGTCATCGGCAGCGTGGCCCGCACCCGGCAGCTCTTCGGCCGGGTCCTGCCCGCACATCTGGCGGCCGAGGGCCGGGCGGTCCGCGGCGACCGGCTGCTGGACTGACGACCCGCCACCGGACCGGCCAGGAGGCCGCGACCCGCCGCCGGACCGGCCGGAAGGCCGATTCCCGCCCCGTGCTCCCCGGCGGGGCCGTCCGCGCGGGCCACGATGCGAGGGCGCAGCAACCGACACCGCCGACACCGCCGACACCACAGCCCCACGATCCGAATCGAGAGAGCCGAATTGAATACCCGTCAGGACAGTGCAGCCATGACGATCTTCGCCCGGGAGGACACCCTGCCGCGGGTGCCGCTGCCCACCCTGGAGGCGAGCTGTGAGCGGTTCCTCGCCTGGTGCGCGCCGCTGCTGACCGCCGAGGAGCGGGCGGCGACCGAGGCGGAGGTGGCCGCCTTCCTCCGGCCCGGCGGCCCCGGCCGGGCGCTGCAGGCCGCACTGGAGGAGTACGACGCCACCCCGGGCGTCCACAGCTGGCTCGACACCTTCTGGCCCTACCGCTACCTGGGCCGCCGCGACCGCATCGCCCTCAACGCCAACTTCTTCTTCCTCTTCCAGGACCCGGGCCCGGACGAGCCGCGCTCCCAGGTGGCGCGCGCGGCCGGGCTGATCGCCGGCGCCGTCGACTACAAGCAGCGGCTCGACCAGGATCTCCTCCCGCCCGCCGTCCAGCGCGGGCAGGCCCAGTCGATGGTCCAGAACGCCTACCTCTTCTCCGCCACCCGCATCCCCGGGGAGCGGCAGGACACCGTCCGCAGCCCCTACAGTGACGAGTGGCCCGGCCCCTCCGACGCCCGGCACGTCGTGGTCTTCCACCGGGGCGCCATGTTCCGGATGGACGTGCTCGGCGCCGACGGCACCCCGCACAGCCTGGACGACCTCGAAGCGGGGCTGCGCGCCGTGCTGAAGGCCGGCGCCGAGCCCCCCGCGCCCGACACCTCGGTGGGCCACCTCACCACCATGGCCCGCGCCGAATGGGCCGCCGCCCGCGCGGCGCTGCGCGACCGCCATCCCGGCAACGCGGCGGCCCTGGAGGACATCGAGACCGCGCTGTTCTGCGTCTGCCTGGAGGACTTCGCCCCCGCCGACGTCCAGGACGCCTGCGACCAGCTGCTGTACGGCGACCGCGGAAACCGCTGGTTCGACAAGGCGGTGTCCGTGATCGTCTTCGCCGACGGCCGCGCGGGCATCAACGTCGAGCACTGCGAACTCGACGGCACCACCATCCTCGGCTTCACCGACGCCCTCCTCAGCACCCCCGCCGAGGAGCAGTCCCGCCGCTCCGGCGCCCGCTCCCAGGGGCTCCCGGCCGTGGAGCCGCTCGTCTTCGACCTGGACGACGCCCTGCGCGACCAGGTACGCGGCGCCGCGGACGCCTTCGCCGCGTACGGCGCGCACACCGCCACCCGCACCGTCTCCTTCGACGACTTCGGCAGCACCACCGCGAAGGAACTGGGCGCCTCGCCCGACGCCTTCGTCCAGCTCGCCTACCAGCTGGCCCATCAGCGCGCCAAGGGCCGCCTGGGCGCCACCTACGAGTCCATCGCCACCCGGCAGTACCGCCGCGGCCGCACCGAGGCGATGCGGGTGGTCACCCCGGAGATCCAGGAGTTCGTCGCCGCCATGGAGGACCCGTCGGCCTCCGCGGACACCCGCCGGGCCGCCTTCCGGACCGCCGCGGCCCGGCACGTCGCCCGTGCCAAGGAGTGCCAGGTCGGCGAGGCGCCCGAGCAGCACCTGTGGGAGCTGGAGCTGATCCAGCGGCGGCGCGGCGCGGAGCTGGGCGTGACCGAGCAGCCCGCCCTCTACCGCTCGCCCGGCTGGCTGACGATGCGCGACGACTACCTGAGCACCAGCTCCGCGCCGTCCACCCACATCCAATACTTCGGCTTCGGCTCCACCAGCAGCCGCTGCATCGGCGTCGCCTACGTCCTGCTGCCCGACCGCTTCCACCTCTACCTGTCCACCCCGATGCCGGTGGCCGACCAGATGCGGACCTTCGCCGACCGGCTGCGCGAGGCGGTGACCGAACTGCGCGAGCTGCTCTCCTCCGAGCCGTCCGCACCCTCCGCGCACTGACCCCCGCCGACCGGCGGCTGTCGTGGCTACTTCAACAGCCGCGACAGCCGCCGGTCCGCCAGGACCTTGCCCCCGGTCTGGCAGGTCGGGCAGTACTGGAGCGACGAATCGCTGAACGACACCTCCCGGATGGTGTCCCCGCACACCGGGCAGGCCTCGCCCTTCCGCCCG
This sequence comes from Streptomyces kronopolitis, assembly GCF_014646275.1. Classification (GTDB taxonomy): domain Bacteria; phylum Actinomycetota; class Actinomycetes; order Streptomycetales; family Streptomycetaceae; genus Streptomyces; species Streptomyces kronopolitis. The sequence goes on along the minus strand of NZ_BMND01000048.1, from coordinate 25,249 downwards.
TGCACCCGCAGCCCGCTCTTCTTCTCCCCCTTGAGGTCCTTGAGCGCCAGCCCCCGGGACCGCTCGACCGCGTCGCGCAGCGTCGTACCGATCGCCTCGTGGATGCGGGCCACCTCCTCCCCGGAGAGCGCGGTGGCCATCTTGAACGGCGACATCCGGGCCGCGTGCAGGATCTCGTCCGAGTAGGCGTTCCCGATTCCGGCCAGCACGGCCTGGTCCCGCAGCACGCCCTTGATCTGCCGGCGCTCCCCGTCCAGCAGCCCCGCGAAGGTCTCCAGGGTGAAGCCCTCCGCCAGCGGATCCGGCCCCAGCCGCGAGATCCCCGCCACCTCCTGCGGATCCCGCACCACATACACCGCCAGATGCTTCTGGCTCCCGGCCTCGGTCACGTCGAACCCCGCCCCGTCCACGGGCTCCGCGAGCCGCACCCGCAGCGCCAGCGGCCCCTTCCCGGGCCGCGGCGGCACCTCCGGCAGCCGGTCGCTCCACCGCACCCACCCCGCCCGGGCGAGATGCATCACCAGATGCAGCTCCCCGACCCTCAGATCCAGGAACTTCCCGTGCCGCTCCACCCCCTCGAACCGGCCGCCTTCGAGCGCCCCGAGCGGCGGGTCGTACGTCTTGAGCGCATGCACGGCCACCGCGTACACCCGCTCCACGCCCCGCCCCGCGACCCGCTCCGCCAAGAACCGAGCCAGCGCTTCCACTTCCGGCAATTCAGGCATATGCCCAGTCTGCCTCGAAGGGCGCGGGAGGGTGGTGCCGAAAAAACCGCATCCGGGCGCACCGGCCGCGAGCCATCCGACCACGGCCACCCGGATGCCGGTTCATCGCATGCCGCTCACCCGACGCGGTACGGCTCCAGGAAACCCGCCAACGCGGCCAGCACCGCCTCGGGCGCCTCCTCGGCCGGGTAGTGGCCGCAGTCCGGCAGGATCACGCTCTCCACGTCCTCGGCGGCGAGCCGCATCGTGTCCCCGACCAGTTCGCCCGAGCACTGCGCTCCGGCGATGGTCAGCACCGGCAGCGCCAGCCGCCGCCTCGCCCGCGCCGCGTTCTGCGCGATCGTCGCATCGAGAGCGCGGTAGCACGCGAAACTGGAGCGCAGCGCCTCCGGGTCGGCCGCGAGGGTGCGGACGTACAGGTCCACGGCATGGGCGGGCAGCGCGTCCGGCCGCGCCGCCTTCGACGCGAACTGATGGCCGAAGAAGAGCCGCTCCCGCCCCCTGACCAGCTGCTCGTTCACCCCGTCGAGCCGGTTGAAGCCGAAGTGCCAGAGCCGGTCGTTCGCCTCCCCGCTCCCGAACAGCGGCGGCGACGGGGACAGCCCGGGGATGGCGGCCTCGGCCACGGCCAGCCGGGCGAGCCGCTCCGGATGGTCCGCGGCCAGCGCATAGCCGGTCCACATCCCGATGTCATGCCCGACCATGGCGAAACGCCGGTGCCCCAGCGCCTCCATCAGCGCCACCGCGTCACGCGCGAGGGTGCCGGTGTCGTAGCCGTCCCGGGGCTTGTCGGAGAGCCCGACGCCCCGCGGATCCACCGCCACGACCCGGAAGTCCCGCGCCAGCGCCGGCATGACGAGCCGCCACGCGTACCAGGTCTGGGGCCACCCCGCCAGAAGCAGCAGCGGCGGCCCGTCGCCACCGACGACGGCATGCAGGCGCGGCCCGCCGGTAACGACGTGATGACTGGTGAAGACGTCGGCGAAGCCCGGCGGCAGGTGGGGCGCGCCGGACACCGAACCGGGGCCCTCGGGGACGTCCGGACCGGCCGAGGGGAGGGGTGCACGCTGCATAGGGACTCCGTTCACAGGGGAGGATGGGGGGCGGCCGCCGGTCGGCACCCGGGGCGGCCCGACACCATCCTGTACCAACCAGTCCAACAATCCTCCCTTACTTTGACCGATCGGTCCAGGAATGCATTAGGGTCGCTGCTGCACACACGTCGTGGAGGTGCGTCATGGCAGGCCGCAAGCAGTTCGATGTCGACGAAGCCGTGCGCCGGGCGATGGCGGTCTTCTGGCAGCGCGGCTACGCGGACACCTCGCTCGACCTGCTCGGCGCCGCCACGGGCCTGGGCCGCGGCTCCCTCTACGGCACCTTCGGCGGCAAGGACTCCCTGTTCCGGCGGTGCCTGGACCGCTACGCCGCCACCTACGGAGACCGGTACGACCGGGCCCTGACGTCCCACCCGGACGACCCCGGCCGGGCCATCGAGGCCTTCTTCGACGTCACCCTCGACCGCCTCGCCGACCGGTCGGTCCCCGACGGCTGCCTCCTCGCCCAGTCGGCCACCCAGTCCGCCACCCTGCACCCGGAAACCCGGAGCCACGTACAGGCGTTGCTCGCCGACCAGCGGGCCCGCGTACGTGCCGCCCTGACCACCCCCGGCGCCGACTCCCGGGCCCTGGACGACCTCGCCACCTACGTCGTCGCCGTCACCCAGTCCCTGGCCGTCCTCAGTCGCGCCGGCACCCCACTACCCGACCTCCGCGCCGTCACCCGCCTCGCCCGCACCACGGTGTCCACCGCACTCGCGCAGGCGAACACCGGGCACGCTACGACCTGAACGTGCCTGAACGGGCCTGAACGGGCCTGCCGGGCCGACCGCACGGCGCATTCCATCGGGAGTCCTCCTAGGCGACCTGCGCGTCCAGCGCCGCACGCAGCCAGTCGTCCATGGCACCGATGGTCGGTTGCCGTGCGGCGGAGGGGAGTTCGCCGGCGAGGTGCCAGTAGCGGTCGATGAGGGGATGCGCCAGCAGGCCCAGCTGGGCGCTGAGTCGGCGACGGAAGGCGGGGGTGTCCCGCGTGTCGCGCAAACCGGCGTGCGCGCCGACGAAGCAGTCGAGTGCTTCGCCCGCGTGCGGGGGCCGCTGGGCCCGTACGTCCGCCGAGGCGAGCGCACACGCCTCGACGAGCCCTTCGTAGAGGACGGCCGGGCGGCAGGCCCCGTCGGAGGTCCGGGCCGCGAGGCGGCGGATGTCGATGTCGCGGACGCGCGGGTCGGTGGCGACGGCGTGCAGTCGCGCAAAGGTCAGGACCTGGGACGGCGTCGGGTCGGCGGGAGGCTGCGGCACCGCCGCTTCGAGCAGCGTGGAGAGCAGGCGGGCCGGCAGCCGCGCGGGGAGTACGTGACGCCAGAAGCGGGCCAGGGCGTCCGTGGTGGGCGGGAGGGTCACGGCACCGATCAGGCGCAGGCGATCGGCGCGTTCCTCGGGGGTGCAGTCGTGGAGCAGGCGGAGGGCGGCCTCCCGCCAGCGCAGGGCCGACAGTTGCGTGCCGAGTGCGCGGAGCTGCCCCGCGACGGCGTCCTCCAGGGCGTCCGTCGCGCCCGCGGCGTCCTCCTGGGCGAGGATCCGGTCGACCTGCGGCAGCGGCAGGTCGAGGGTGCGCAGCGAACGGATCAGGCGGAGCCGGTCCAGGGCCTCGGGGCCGTACCGGCGGTGGCCCCCGGCGCTGCGGGCGGCCTCGGGCAGCAGGCCGCGGTCCGAGTAGAAGCGGACGGTCTTGACGGTGACGCCGGCCTGCTCGGCGAGTTCGCCGATGCTCCACCTGCCGTCAGGGGACGCGGACCCGCTCATGACTTGAACCTCCCTCAGGGGGAGTTCCTACCGTAACGGCACGCGCGGCCGGGCCAACGGGAGTCGTCGCGCGGCGAATCCGTACGAGGGAGGCATGGATGACGACGTATGTGCTGGTGCCGGGCGGCCACATGGGCGGCTGGCTGTGGCAGGACGTGGTGGACCGGCTGCGTGAGCGGGGAGCCGAGGCCCGCGCGGCCACGCTCACGGGCACGGGCGACCGCCGCCATCTGGCGGGCCCGGAAACGGACCTGGAGACACACATCGAGGATCTGGTGCAGCTCATCGACCACGTGGACGCGCCGGAGGTGGTGCTCGTCGCCCACTGCCACGGCAGCTTCCCGGCCCTCGGCGCCGCCGACCGGCGCCCGGATCGGGTGTCGCGGATCGTGTACGTGTCGGCGCCCCTGCCGATGGACGGCTACTCGGTGCACGGCCTGATACGCGAATTCGAGCCCGATCCGGCGGTCCGCGAGAGGTGGTGGCAACGGGCCGAACAGGCCGAGGACGGCTGGCGGATCCCCCCGCTGTCACTCGACGGCGTGCGGGCCTCGAACAGCGTCGCGGGCATCCCCGCGGACACGCTGGCCCGACTCGTCCGCCTGGCATCGCCGCAGCCGCTGGGACCGCTCACCCAGCCCCTCCGGCTCTCGGGCGCCACCGCCGGACTACCGAGCACCGGCGTCTTCTGCACCGGCACCGGCATGAACATCGCCGCGGTCGAATCCCTGGTGCGCTCGGGGGACCCGCGCTTCCGCACTCTCGCCCAGCCCCACGTCGCCTTCTTCGAACTCGACTCCGGCCACTGGCCGATGCTCTCCGCCCCGGACGAACTCACCGAGGTGCTGCTCCGCGCCGCCGCGGGCGAAGGCCGACGGGTGACCGCGTGACCCCGCCCGGCGAGACCGCCCTTGCCGCGCGGTGGCCGGCCCGCGAGACACCCTCCGGCGGCTGCTCGCAGCGGGCGTCAGGCCGGACTCGCTCCCACGGATGGGGGGTCCCGCCGATCCGCGCGGGGCGACCGAACCGGACGGCGACCCCGGGAGAGTAAAGAACACTGACGGGTTCGCCGAGCGCCGTGCGGATGCCCGCGGCCCGGGTGAGGCCCTCGTCGCACTCGACCAGCTCGGCCCGGCGCAGCGGCCACTGCGGGTGCGAGTTCGGCAGATACATCTGGCGCCCGAAAAAGGTGTTGTGCATACCCCAGCGGGCGGTCAGGAAGTGCTCCAGGGCACTGGGCTCCGCTATACGCTCCCCGGGCCGCACGGTGATCCGGCTGCGCGTTCCACGCGGCCCCGGCCAGCGCCTGCTGCTGGTGTACGTGACGTTGCCACCGCCGTGCCGGATACCCATCCGCGACCACAGGTACGGCATACGGAAGACCGATCGCGCGATGGCCACGGGTATCAGCCGGGAGGCGTCGAGCGAACGGAAGACCACCCCGCGACGCCCCTGCGCATCGACCGAGTAGAGCCGCACATTCGTCTCCGGAAAGCTCCCCAGATACGGAATCCCGGGAAGCCGAAACCACCCCACACGATGCATACGAAACGGCACCAACCCGACAAAGGTCACCCCGTCAAAGGTATCCGGAACCGTCCCCTCCGCCATCAGATGAGCCACATCCCCCGGCTCAACCGCCCAATGCACAAACGCCAAATCCAACCAAGCCTGCGTAAGCAAAGGCCTCCGGGCGGACCCAACCGACACACCAGAAACCGGCTCGGGAGCAAACGGGGTGACGACCATCGAGCCAGCCTCGCACACGTCGCGGCGACGGATCCGGCTACGTCGTTCACTGCGCTACCAGTCGCCAGCGAGGGCCGCTACCCCGGCTCTGGGGTAGCGGCCCTCACTGTCGTTCCTGACATCAAGTCAGAGGGTCGGCCGTCCGGTGCACACGCGATGCCCAAGGGGGCGGAAAGCGGTGACGGTCGGCTGACCCTGCCTCTTAGATGTCGAAGTAAAGCTCGAACTCGTGCGGGTGGGGGCGGAGCTGGATCGGGGCGATTTCGTGGGTGCGCTTGTAGTCGATCCAGGTCTCGATGAGGTCGGCGGTGAAGACGCCGCCCTGCTGGAGGTACTCGTTGTCGGCCTCGAGGGCGTCGAGGACGGCCGGGAGGGAGGTGGGGACCTGGGGGACGCCCGCGTGCTCCTCGGGGGCGAGCTCGTAGAGGTCCTTGTCGATCGGCTCGGCCGGCTCGATCTTGTTCTTGACGCCGTCCAGGCCCGCGAGGAGGAGGGCGGAGAACGCGAGGTACGGGTTCGAGGACGGGTCCGGGGCGCGGAACTCGACGCGCTTGGCCTTCGGGTTCGAGCCGGTGATCGGGATGCGCATGGCCGCGGAGCGGTTGCGCTGCGAGTAGACCAGGTTGACCGGGGCCTCGAAGCCGGGGACCAGGCGGTGGTAGGAGTTCACCGTCGGGTTGGTGAAGGCCAGCAGCGACGGGGCGTGCTTGAGGATGCCGCCGATGTAGTAGCGGGCGGTGTCCGAGAGGCCCGCGTAGCCCTGCTCGTCGTAGAAGAGCGGGTTGCCGCCCTGCCACAGCGACTGGTGGACGTGCATGCCGGAGCCGTTGTCACCGAAGATCGGCTTGGGCATGAAGGTCGCGGTCTTGCCGTTGCGCCAGGCGACGTTCTTGACGATGTACTTGAACAGCATCAGGTCGTCGGCCGCGGCGAGCAGCGTGTTGAACTTGTAGTTGATCTCGGCCTGGCCGGCGGTGCCGACCTCGTGGTGCTGGCGCTCGACCTGCAGGCCGGCCTTGTCCAGCTCCAGGGAGATCTCCGCGCGCAGGTCGGCGAAGTGGTCGACCGGCGGGGCCGGGAAGTAGCCGCCCTTGTAGCGGACCTTGTAGCCGCGGTTGTTCTCCTCCGACCCGGTGTTCCAGGCGCCGGCCTCGGAGTCGATGTGGTAGAAGGACTGGTTCGACGAGGTCTCGAAGCGGACGCTGTCGAACACGTAGAACTCGGCCTCCGGACCGAAGAACGCGGTGTCCGCGATGCCGGTCGAGGCGAGGTAGGCCTCGGCCTTCTTGGCGATGTTGCGCGGGTCGCGGCTGTACTGCTCGCCGGTGATCGGGTCGTGGATGAAGAAGTTGATGTTGACGGTCTTGTCGCGGCGGAAGGGGTCCACCCGAGCCGTCGACAGGTCCGCGCGCAGCGCCATGTCCGACTCGTGGATCGCCTGGAAGCCGCGGATCGAGGAACCGTCGAAGGCGAGTTCCTCGGCCGGGTCGAACGCCTTCGCCGGGATCGTGAAGTGCTGCATCACACCGGGCAGGTCGCAGAACCGGACGTCGACGAACTTGACGTCCTCATCCGCGATGAACTTCTTGGCCTCGTCGGCGTTCTGGAACATCCAACTCCTCCTAGCCCGGTCACCGGTCGGCGGACGCGGGATTGCTACTCGGAACGCGACCATGTGCGGTGGCGCGTTGCCCGACCATAGGCAGGCGGGATTTCCCAAGCATGACCCATTTGTTTCGCCGAGGTTAACCGGCGCGCGGCCGTCTTTCACCCCCAGTGTGCGCCATGAAGGGGCATTCCGGACCGGGTGGAGGGAGGCATTCCGCGGCCGTCCGCGGGGGGTGCCACACCGCCCCGCCGGGCTCCTCCGGGCCCGCCTCGCGGGGCCTCCCGGGCCCGCCCGGCCCCGTGCGCGGCGGCCCTCCGGGAATCGCACGCGGACGGTCGCAGTACCGTGGTCGGGTGGACAACAGGCATGCAATCGGATCGTGGATCTCCGGGCCCCGCGCGGCCGCCGAGGACATGGGCGTCGAGTTCGGATACCGCGGACAGCAGCTCGGGCTGCCGGAGGAGGGGCCGGGCTCCGTCGCGCGCCCCGGCCGGCGCTTCGCGGCGCTCTTCATCGACTGGGCGCTGTGCCTGCTCATCGCATACGGCCTGCTCAGCGGCGGCCGGGCGCAGTCGGCGAGCAACTGGACGCTGCTGGTCTTCACGGTGCTCAGCGTGCTGACGGTCGGCACGGTCGGCTTCACCCCGGGCAAGCGGCTCCTGGGGCTGCGGGTGGTCGCCGAGGGCGGCGGCCGGATCAGCCTGCCGCGGGTCGTCGTCCGCACGGTGCTGCTCGTCCTGGTCATCCCCGCCGTGGTGTGGGACCGGGACGGGCGGGGGCTGCACGACCGCCTGTCGCGCGCCGTGCAGGTCCGGCTGTGAGCGTCTCCGGGCGGTAATCCGGCCTGCCGGGGGCTCCGGGCTGTATCCGGTCTGTCAGCGGCCCCGGGGGAGTCACCGCCCGAGGGAGTCCCCAAGAGAGTCCCGGAGTCTCCGAGGGGCGGCCCCTCCGCCCGTCGCATACGAAACGCCCCGGAAGCAATCTTCCGGGGCGTTGCCGTGAAGGCCTGTCGTGGGCCGGGATGTCAGCGGGCCTTGCCGCCGCCCTTGGGCATGCGCATGCCCTTCGGCATGGGGCCCTTCGGGACCGGCATGTTGCTCATCAGGTCGCCCAGCGCCTTGAGCCGGTCGTTGACGGCCGTGACCTGCGCGCCGGGCAGCACCCGCGGCAGCTTCAGCAGCGTCGTACGGAGCTTCTTCAGCGACACCTGGCCCTCGCCGTCGCCCACGATGATGTCGTGGACGGGGGCGTCGGCGACGGTGCGCGCCATCCGCTTCTTCTCGGCGGCCAGCAGGCCGCGGAGACGGTTGGGGTTGCCCTCGCCGACCAGCACGATGCCGGCCTTGCCGACGGCGCGGTGGACCACGTCCTGGCTGCGGTTCATGGCCACCGCGGGGGTGACCGTCCAGCCGCGGCCGACGTTCTCCAGCACGGCGGCCGCCGCACCGGGCTGGCCTTCCATCTGCCCGAAGGCGGCCTTCTCCGCACGCCGTCCGAAGACGATCGCCATCGCGAGGAACGCCAGGACGAAGCCCAGGATCCCCGCGTAGACGGGATGGCCGATCGCGAAGCCGATGGCAAGGAGAACGCCGAATACGACGATGCCTACACCAGCGACGACAAGACCGACCTTGGAGTCGACCCGACGGGTCATCTTGTAGGTCAGGGCGATCTGTTTCAGTCGCCCGGAGTTCTCAGCGCCGGCAGCGCCGGCAGCGCCCTCAGCGTTTACCTTCCTCGCCATACAGCGCAGTCTACGTGGCGTGCGGGCGCCTGCTCGCCGCGGCCTCCAGTACGTACTCGGCCTCGTGGCGGTCCTTGGCGCGGCGGCGGTCCTCCAGGACCGACGTCCAGGCGTTGCGGCGGGCGGTGCGCTGCCCGCCGCGCATCAGCACGGCCTCGACGGCACGCAGGGCGCCGGTGACGGTGGGGATGGGGAGAGCGGGGGTGGCGCGGAGCGGCGCGGCCTGCATGGTGGTGACTCCCTCTGATCTGTTCGGAGAAGCAGGGGTAGGTGCGGGAGCGGTGCGTGCATCCATCGTCACGGAAAGGTGTTACCAACGGATGGCCGGCCGGTCAAACACCGATGAAACATTGACGCGGCCCCCACGCCCCCGTGCCGGGGGAATGTGGGCCGCGTCCTCAGCATGTGCCACGATTCACAAAACGGCGCGCCGGGAAACTCAAACCGCCTGACTGGACGCCTCGACCTCGCGCCGCTCGACGGCCTGCTGGTAAAGGCGGCCGGCGCGGTAGGAGGAGCGGACCAGCGGGCCGGACATCACGCCGGCGTAGCCGATCTCCTCGGCCTCCTCCTTGAGCTCCACGAACTCCGCCGGCTTGACCCACCGCTCGATGGGGTGGTGGCGCACGGAGGGGCGCAGGTACTGAGTGATCGTGATCAGCTCGCAGCCCGCGTCGTAGAGGTCCTGGAGCGCCTGGCTGATCTCCTCGCGCTCCTCGCCCATGCCCAGGATCAGGTTGGACTTGGTGACCAGACCGGCCTCGCGGGACTTGGAGATGACCTCCAGCGAGCGCTCGTAGCGGAAGCCGGGGCGGATCCGCTTGAAGATACGCGGGACCGTCTCGACGTTGTGGGCCAGCACCTCCGGGCGGGAGGAGAAGACCTCGGCGAGCTGCTCGGGGACCGCGTTGAAGTCGGGGATCAGCAGTTCGACGCCGGTGTCGGGCATCGAGGCGTGGATCTGCCGGACCGTCTCGGCGTAGAGCCAGGCGCCGCCGTCCTCCAGGTCGTCGCGCGCGACGCCGGTGATCGTGGCGTACTTCAGGCCCATGGTCTGCACGGACTCGGCGACCCGGCGGGGCTCGTCGCGGTCCAGCTCCTGCGGCTTGCCGGTGTCGATCTGGCAGAAGTCGCAGCGGCGGGTGCACTGGTCGCCACCGATGAGGAAGGTGGCCTCGCGGTCCTCCCAGCATTCGAAGATGTTGGGACAGCCCGCCTCCTGGCAGACCGTGTGCAGTCCCTCGCTCTTGACCAGGCCCTGGAGGTGGTTGTACTCGGGACCCATCTTCGCCCGGGTCTTGATCCACTCGGGCTTGCGCTCGATGGGGGTCTGGCTGTTCCGGACCTCGAGACGCAACATCTTGCGTCCGTCGGGTGCGACTGCGGACACGACCGGCGCCCCTTTCTGCTTACGCGGCATTCGTTTCTGCGGCGTACACCAGGGTACGCCCGTTGATTCGCACGTCTTTACGTGCGGGGCAACCCCGTATGGCGGGGTCGCATTCCCGGAACCCTTTGATCCGCATGACCTGTACCTGCCGGGCCGGGCGGCTCAGACCGCGCGGGGGAGGAGGTCGGCGCCCTCGAGGACGTCCCGCAGGTGCTTCTCGACGACGGGCAGCACCTCGGCGATGGTGATCTCCCGGCCCAGCTCGTTGGCGAGCGAGGCGACGCCGGCATCGCGGATGCCGCACGGGACGATCTTGTCGAACGAGGTGTTGTCCGGGTTCACGTTCAGCGCGAAGCCGTGCATGGTGACGCCCTTGGCGACGCGGATGCCGATCGCGGCGAGCTTGCGGTCCTCGCGGCGCTGGCCGGCGTTGGACGGCGCGTACTCGGGACCGTTCAGCCGCGGGTCGAACATCTCGTCCGCCACCCGGGGGTCGAAGTCGAGGTTCAGCCCGCCCAGGGCCGCCCGCTGCTCCACCGGGTCGCCCAGCACCCACACGCCGCTGCGGCCCTCGATGCGGGTGCCCGCCACGCCGAACTCGGCGCAGACCCGGATCAGGGCCTCTTCGAGGCGGCGCACATGGGCGACGACGTCCACCGGGCGCGGCAGCTTCTGGATGGGGTAGCCGACCAGCTGGCCGGGGCCGTGCCAGGTGATCTTCCCGCCGCGGTCCACGTCGACGACCGGGGTCCCGTCCAGCGGGCGCTCGTCGTCGGACGTGCGCCGCCCCGCGGTGTAGACGGCCCGGTGCTCCAGCAGCAGGCAGGTGTCGGGCACCTCGTCGGCGAACCGGGCGGCGTGCACCCGGCGCTGCTCCTGCCAGGCCGCGGTGTACTCCACGGCCTCGGCGCCGAAGCCCAGATGCACAAAGCGCAACCCCTCGGGTGCGGGGGTCTCCCCCTGGGAGATCGCAGTCACCGGCAGCTCCTCTTCGAACCTGTGTTGCGGTGCGCCGCAACATTGATGCCACTTCGCGCCCCTGCCACTGTACGGCCGCCCGTCCCTGGCCCGGCAGGCGGCCGGTGTCCGGCTCATTCGCCCCTGCTCACACGATCGGATGAACGCGGGGCGCAGGCGGTGATCAGGGTCCCGAAGGCCGTTACATTCACGCCGTTCCACAAGGGCGATGAGCAGTGCCGGAGCAGGGTCCGCCGGACCCGGCAGTGCGGCCCGGAAGGCAGGAGACCGGTAAAGCTGATGACGGAACGACCCCCGCACCACACGCCCAACCGCCAGCTCGCCGCGCTCATCGCCGAGGCGGGATTCTCCAACGCCGGCCTCGCCAGACGGGTGGACCAGCTCGGCATCGAGCACGGCCTCGACCTGCGCTACGACAAGACGTCGGTCACCCGCTGGCTGCGCGGCCAGCAGCCGCGCGGCACCACCCCCGCCCTGATCGCGGAGGTGTTCACCCGCCGGCTCGGCCGCCGGCTGTCCGCCCAGGACCTCGGCCTGGACGCCTGTGCGCCGGTGTACGCCGGGCTGGAGTTCGCCGCGACTCCCAGCGAGGCGGTGGACATCGTCAGCGGCCTGTGGCGCAAGGACTCCGGCAGCCACGCCGAGCTGCGCAAGATCGCCTTCACCCCGGCCGGGCTGGTGGTGCCCAGCCGGGACTGGCTGATCGGCCGCGCCGACGAGCGGGTCGCCCGGGGCGAGGCCACCGACGCCCCGGGCCGGGTGCCCGCCCAGGGCGGCCGGCCCACGGTGCCGCGCCAGCGCCGCAACGACCAGGTCGACCGCACCCAGGGCTCCCGGGTCACCTCCGGGGACATCGCGGCGCTGCGCTCGGTCGGCGAGCTGTTCCGGGCGCTGGACCACGCCTACGGCGGCGGTCACGCCCGGCAGGCTCTGGTGCGCTATCTGGAGCACGAGGCCGAGCCGATGCTGCGCGGCTCCTACGGGGAGGCCACCGGCCGCCGGCTGTTCGCGGCCACCGCCGATCTGACCCGGCTGGCGGGCTGGACCTCGTACGACATCGCCGCCCACGGCCTGGCGCAGCGGTACTTCGTCCAGGCCCTGCGGCTGGCCCAGGCCGCCGGTGACCGGGCGTACGGGTCCTACGTCCTGGTGACGATGAGCCGGCAGGCCGTCTACCTGGGGCACGGCCGGGAGGCCGTCCAGCTGGCCCGGGTCGCCCAGCAGGGCATCGGCAGCAGCGCGCCGCCCGCCGTGCAGGCGCTGCTGCACTCCGCCGAGGCGCGCGGCCACGGCGTGCTGGGCGAGGTCCGGGCGTGCACGGCGGCGCTGGCCCGGGCCGAGCGGGCGCTGGAGACCGTCCGTCCGGGCGACGAGACGCCGTACTGGGCGCGCTTCTTCGACGAGGCGCAGCTCGCCGACGAGCTGGCGCACTGCCACCGCGATCTCCAGCAGTACCGCGCGGCCTCCCAGCACGCCGAGCGCTCGCTCCAGCTGCGCGCGGCCGGGTTCGCGCGCAGCCGGCTCTTCTGCCGGGTGGTGCTGGCGACCGCGCGGCTGGGTCTGGGGGAGCTGGAGCAGGCCTGCACGCTGGGTGCCGAGGCGGCGCTCCAGGCCTCCGAGATGCGGTCCGTGCGGGCCCATGAGTACGTCAGGGAGTTCGAGCGCCGCCTGGAGCCCTACCGCGACGCGGCGGCGGTGCGCGGGTATCGCGAGCGGGTGGCGGCGCTGGGCTGAGGCGCCGGGCGCCGCCCCGGTCAGGCCGCCGTGGGGAGGGTGTCCGGTTCGGTGGTGAAGGCCGGCAGGCCGAAGTCCTGGAGGACGGCGCGGGCGGCGCGCCGTCCCGAGTTGAGGGCGCCCTGGAGGGTGCCGGTGTCGCGGTGGTCGCCGCAGACATAGAGGCCGGCGAGCACCCGCACCGGGCGCTCCGGGTCGTGCGGGGCGGGCATCGCCGGTACCGCGTACGGATCGTGATGGGTCGTCAGCAGCTGCCGGTCGTCGGTGTGCGCACCGTGGATCCGGTCCAGCTGGGGGCCGACCGCCCGGTCGAGGACGGCCGGGGGCAGCGCCGCCGCGGCGCCCAGCACGACCGTGGTGAGCAGGGTGCGGCCGGGCGGGGTGCGGGACGGGTCGATGGCGCCGGCGGCGTAGGTGTACGCGACCGGGCCGTCCGTCGGCAGGATCAGCGTGGTGTCGCGGGCCGGCGCGCCGCGGCCCCGGCCCGTCGCCGCGGTGTGGTGCAGGACCGTCACCGGGTGGAAGGCGGGCACCCGCAGCCCCGGCAGCAGCTCGGCCGCGGCGCGGGCGCCGGTGGCCACCAGCACCGCCCGGCAGGGGACGGGGCCGTGTTCGGCGGTGTGCACCCCGGTCGTGGAGACCGCGGTGACCCGCACCGAGGTGCGGACCGTGCCGGGCGGCAGGGCGGCGGCGAGGAGTTCGGGGACGGCGCAGGCGCCGCCGGCCGGCAGCCACAGCTGGCCCTCCGCGTAGCCGCGCAGCGCGGCGGCGGCGCCCCGGCTGGAGCCGCGCAGCTGCGGATCGCACAGCAGGGCGCCCAGCAGGGGCCGCAGGAAGGCGTCATGAGGGCGGGGCGGGAAGGCCGGGCGGCTCGCCAGGGCGTCGCGGATGGGGCGGTCGCCGGCCGGGGCGAACGCGGCGGGCGCGGGGGACGAGGGGCCGGTGCGGCGGTCGAGGCGGCGCAGGGTGCGGCGCTCCCGGTCCGGTGCGGTCCGCCGCTCGGCGGGGCGGCCCTGCCCGCCGTCCGCCTGACGGTCCGTCCGGCGCTCCGTGCGGCGGTCCGCGCGCAGCAGGGCGCGCGCTGCGGACAGCGCGCCCTTGGTGCTGCGGGGGGCGCTGATGCGCTGGAGCCGCAGCCCGTGGTGGACGCCCAGGCCGGGGGCGAACGGGCGCGGGGCCAGCGCGTCGAGGCCCGGGGTGCGGCGCAGCTCGGCGGCGGAGACGGCCAGCGGCCGGCCGCAGTGGTCCAGCCGGAACCCGTCGAGCCGGTCGGTGACGGACCGGCCGCCGATCTTCGATGAGGCTTCCAGGACGGCGACGGACACCCCGGCGCCGGTCAGATGGCGGGCGGCGGCGAGTCCGGCGGGACCGGCTCCCACAATGACGACGTCCACGGCCGATGCGGTACGCAGCACATGCCCCTCCCGAGGTCGCTCCCAATGGCGGCACCGTTGTCATGCCCACTGTCGCCGCAGGGGATGCCGGAGGTGCGGGAGAGGACGAACGGAACCGGGCGGCCCGTGTGCGCGGAAGAGGCCGGGGCGCACCCGTGTCCGTGGCCGAAGAGTGCGGTGCGGCCGGGGCGGCGGACGGCCCGGGGACGCCGTACGGCCCGGCCGGCGGGCGCGGCGCCCGGAGGCCTACGCCGCTCGGATCGCGTCGATGATCCGCGGGTGGCGGAAGGCGAACCCCGAGTCCAGCAGCCGCCGCGGGACGACCCGCTGGCTGCCCAGCACATCGCCGGCGAACTCCCCGAGGGCGGCCCGCAGTACCGGCGCCGGAACGGTGCACAGCGTGGGCCGGTTCAGGACATGGCCCATCACGGCGGTCGCCTCGCGGTTGGTGACCGGTTCCGGCGCCGTGAGATTGACCGGCCCGGAGAGGTCGTCGGTGTCCAGGAGGTGGCGCAGCGCCGCGATGTGGTCCGCCAGCGAGATGAAGCTCCAGTACTGGCTGCCGTCCCCGAACCGGCCGCCGAGGCCGAGCCGGAAGAACGGGAAGAGCCGTCCCCAGGCGCCGCCCGAGCGGGCCACGACCAGACCGGTGCGGGCGAAGGCGGTGCGGATGCCCGCGTCCCGGACCGGCTGCGCGGCGTCCTCCCAGGCCGTGCAGACCTCCGGCAGGAAGCCGTGGCCGGCCGGTGCGCTCTCGTCCGTGCGCCGGTCGCCGGTGTCGCCGTAGTAGCCGATGGCGCTGCCGGAGACGAGGACCCGCGGCGGGGTGTCCATGGCGGTGAGCGCCGCGGCGAGGGCCCGGGTGCCCAGCACGCGGCTGTCGCGGATCTCCTGCTTGTAGGCGGCCGTCCAGCGGTGGTCGCCGACCCCGGCGCCGGCCAGATGGACGACCGCCTCGCAGCCGGCCAGCCCCGCCGGGTCCAGCTCCTGGCGCCTGGGGTCCCAGCGCACCTCGCCGGCCGCCGCGGGGGCCCGCCGCACGAGCCGGACGACCTCGTGGCCGTCCGCGCGCAGGGACCGGACGAGCGCCGTGCCGATGAGCCCGGTCGAGCCGGTGATCGCGATCCGCATGGGGCCATACTGCCGCAGTCACGGCCGGCAGCGGAATCCGCGGCGCCGCTTGCGCCGCGTCGGCTGACACCCCCTCAGCCGCCCGGGGCTCAGGAGCGGAACCGGTCCCAGAGGCGGGGCAGGCGCTCCGCCAGGGCCTGGTCGTCCTCGAAGTCGAGGTAGCCGCCGGTCGGTTCGCGCGGCGGCGCGGGCAGCGCCAGATCGGGCATCACCCCGCCGGTCAACTGCTCGTAGGCCTCGTCGGCCGCGTAGCCCAGCTCCTCGGCGTCGCCGTCCATCGCCTCGTCGAAGTCGTCGAGCAGTTCGGCGAGCTGGTCCGGGTCGTGCAGCGCGCCCTCGAAGACCTCCCGGCCCTGGCCGATCAGCCAGCAGCGGAAGTAGTCGAAGGCGTCGTCGCCGGCGCCGCCCAGCAGCAGGGTCGCCGCGGCCCACAGGTCCCAGGTGTACGCCCGGTTGTAGCGCGCCTCGAAATGACGGGCGAAGTCCACGACGGCGTCCGGATCGAGCCCGAGCAGCCTTTCGACCAGCGCGTCGGCCTGCTCTTCGGGGTCGCCCTCGGCCACCTCGCGGGAACTGTCGATCAGTTCCCAGAACTCCGTCTCGTCCATCACCGCTCCAGCATCGGCCCTGCCGGGCCCCGGCGCATGCGGAGTACCCCGGATGCGACGGGGTCGTTATCCGGATCGGTGACACGGTGTCCGCCGCGGTGACGGCATGTTCGGATCGGTGACGGTGTGTTCGGGCCGGCGCCCGCTCGGCGCCGCTCGGCCGGGGCGCCGTGTGACCGTCCCAAGAATCACTCGTTGGAACGCGTGCACCACCCACGACGGCGCACTCCGCCACTTTGCGAAGGGCTGTTCCAGGCCATGCCCATGGACGAACGCACCCGGGCCGATGTCGAACGGGCCGAGGCGGCCATCGTCGAGCACTACCCACGGCTCGTCCGCCTCGCCTACCTCGTCCTGCCCCCGTCGATGGGCCGGCACCGGCGGGTCCTGACCGCGCACGCCCTGGTCCAGCGGGCACTGCCGCGGGCTCGGCTGCGCCGGCCGGACGGCGGGCTCCCGGCCCAGCGCGGACCGGCGGCCGAGGCCGGCTACGACCTGGTGCGGCTGCGGACCCTGCGGCTGGCGCTGGCGTACGAGGGGCGGGCCGGCCGGGGGCTGCCGGTGCTGCCGCAGGTCTGGGGGCTGCGGCTGTTCCCGCGGGCCGGCGGTGCCGAGGAACTCGCGCTGGACCAGGCCCTGTCCGCCGTCCCCGCCTCCGTACGCGCCACCCTCGGGCTGTGGCATCTGGAGGGCCTGGACGAGGACGCCGCGCGCACCGTGCTGGAGGAGGCCGGGGCGCCCGCCCCGGACCTGGCGCAGCAGGCGGCCGGGCAGCTGGACCGGGAGGCCGGGGCCGGCGCCGTGGGGCTGCTGAACTCCGGGGAGTTCGACCCCTGCACGGTGCAGACCCGGCCGACGGATCTGCTGCGGCGCCGGCAGCGGCTGCGGGCGGCGGCCGCGCTCGGCGCCGTACTCGTCCTCGGTGCCACGGCGGCCGGGCTGTGGTGGGGCGCGGGGGACCGGCCGGTGCGTCCCCGGACCGTCGCGGAGCAGGCGCTGGACCCGGCCCGGCTGGTGCGCACCCCCAACGACCGGTGGGCGGACACCGCCAAGGTGGACTTCACCGCCTGGCCCGCCCGCGGCCGGCAGGCCGGCGACCGGGAACTGCTGGGGCGGGCGCTGCGGGTCTGGGCGGCGCCGCCCGCCGATGCCCGGATCACCGCGGCCGCGGGCACCTCCACCCGGCCGCCGGACCACCCGCCGCAGCTGCTGTACGCAGGGCTGATCGACAACGTGATGGTGGTGGTCTTCCACGACGGTGAGCGGCTGGTGCGCTACGCCGAGCCCGAAGACGCCACGCCCACCCTGCACTTCGCACGGGTCGACGGCGCGGATCTGACCGGCGGCGCCGCGCTGGTGATCGGACGCGGCAACGGCTGGATGCGCTATCTGCTCGCGCCCTGGATCTCCGAGATCACCACCCGCGATCTGCTGGCGCCGGGCGCTTTGCCGCACGGTCTGCACGTCGCACCGGACGGGGTCACCGACCGGATCGCGACGCCGCCCGCGCCGGGCGGCGGCTGCGGACGCTGGCCGGTCGCGCGCTTCCGGCCCTCGACCCGGGTCGTCGAGAACGCCGCCCACGGCGACGACGCGACCTTCCTCCTGGCCGACCTCGACGACCTCGTGCCCGTCCACCTGCTCTACGTGCCGCCGCCGTCGGCCGGCGGCACCCCGGCCAATGGCGGACCGCACGAGGCCACCGGCGCCCCGGCGCTGCGGAGCTGGGCCCGTACCGCCTGCGAACTCGGGGCGCTGCGGGGCACCGGCGTACGGTCCGTCACCGACTGGGCGTTCGCCGAGCAAGACCTCCCGGGGGGCGCGGGACGGGCGACCTGGATGTGCACCCGCGCCGACACCTGGCGCGGGCCCGGGAGCGTGACGCTGCGGTTCCTGGCGCCGGCCGCGCGCCCGGCCGACCCCGGGCGGATCGCCGGCCGGGCCGCGGACACCGCGGCCTGCAGCCGCTTCGGTCCGCATGCGGTGGGCGAGATCCACTGGCGGGCGGGGACCGGCAAGTGGTACCTGCTCGCGGCCGGCAGCCAGGACGTCGGCGGCCTCACCGCCACCGGCGGCGTACGGGCCTCCGGCGACGGGAGCACGCTGGCCGCCCCGGCCGCCCCGGGCGCCCCCGCGACGGTCACCGGGCGGCTGCGCAGCGGCGTGAGCGTGCGGGCGTTCGGCCCCTAGGGGGCGTGCGGGGGAGATCCCCGGGGTGTCCGCCGAATCCCGACAGGAGATGTCCGGTTTCGCTGTCAGGGTCGTCGTGTACGGGGGCGGTGGATCGGACGGCGAGGAGTGGCACAGGTGACGAAGGAACTGGCGGGACGGGTGGCGCTGGTGGCCGGGGCGACCCGGGGCGCGGGCCGGGCGATGGCGGTGGAGCTGGGCCGGGCCGGCGCCCTCGTGTACGTGACCGGGCGGACGACGCGGGAGCGGGTCAGCGAGGTCGGCCGGCCCACGGAGACCATCGAGGAGACCGCGGAGCTGGTCACCGCGGCGGGCGGCACCGGCATCGCGGTGGCCGTCGACCATCTGGAGCCGGAGCGGGTGCGGGCGCTGATCGAGCGGATCGACCGGGACCAGGGACGGCTGGATGTGCTGGTCAACAGCCTCTGGGGCGGCGACCGGCTGATCGAGTTCGACACCCGGCTGTGGGACCTGGATCTGGCGGGCGGCCTGCGGATGCTCCGGCTGGGCATCGACTCCCACCTCATCACGAGTCACTACGCGCTGCCGCTGCTGATCCGGCGGCCCGGCGGGCTGGTCGTCGAGATCACCGACGGCACCGCCGACTTCAACCGCCGCTACCGCGACAACCTCTGCTTCGACCTCACCAAGAACGCGCCGCACCGCATCGCCTTCGGCCTCGCCGCCGAACTCCGGGAGCACGGCGGCACGGCGGTCTCGCTGAGCCCCGGATTCCTGCGGTCCGAGGAGATGCTGGACCACTTCGGGGTGACGGAGGAGACCTGGCGCGAGGCGGTGGCCACCGACCCGCACTTCGCCATCGCCGAGTCGCCGGCCCTGATCGCCCGCGGGGTGCGGGCGCTGGCCGCCGACCCGGACAAGGCCCGCTGGAGCGGCCGTTCGCTCTCCAGCGGGCAGCTGGCGAAGGAGTACGGCTTCACCGACACCGACGGCTCCCGCCCCGACTGCTTCGGCTACTTCGAGGACGTGGTCTTCGGCGGCCGGGACGCGCCCGCGGCCGACTACCGCTGACGGCCGCCCGCGGCGCACCGCCACCCGGCTACCCATATCCGGCGGCCATCCGGCGGGCGGCCGCCGCCATGCGCTCCCGCAGGCCAGCGGGCGCGAGCACCTCGCCCTCCGGACCGAGCGCCAGCAGCTGGGCGTAGGCGACCTCGGGGGACTCCACGGCCAGGGTGACCGTCAGCCTGCCCCGTGCGTCGGGGCCGGCGGCCGCCCGGGCCCGGGCGATCGCCTCGTGGGCCGCGGCGCGGTCGGTGACGTACGGCAGCAGGCGCACGCCGTCCGCGGAGAGCCGCAGCACCACCTCCGCGCGCAGGATCGAGCGGGCGAACTCCGCGGCCCGCTCCGCCCAGAACGCGGGCAGGTCGAAGGACGGGTCGCGGTCGAACCGGCCGTCGCGGGGCCCGGCGGGCTCGGTGCCCCCGGCGGGCGTGGTGCCCTCCTCGGCCGCGGCGGCCGCCACGGCGGTGAAGCGGTCGACCCGGTAGACGCGGTAGTCCCCGGCGACCCGCGCCGCCAGATACCAGACGCCCGCCTTCAGCACCAGGCCGTACGGCTCCAACTCCCGTGCCACCTCGGTGCCCTTGCGGAGGTAGCGGGCGGTGATCCGGCGGTCGTCCCGGACCGCCTCGGCGATCGCGGGGAGCAGCTCGGGGGGCTCGGGCTGCTGGTACCAGCCGGGGGCGTCGAGGTGGAAGCGCTGGGCGGCGCCCGCCGCGGCGTCCCGCAGCCCGGGCAGCAGGGCGGCGGAGACCTTCAGCCGCGCGGCGGAGGCGGCGTCCGCCCACCCCATCTCGCGCAGCGCCGTGGGCACTCCGGACAGGAACAGCGCCTCGGCCTCGCTGCGGCCGAGGCCCGTGAGGCTGGTGCGGTAGCCGCCGATGAGGCGGTAGCCACCGGTGCGGCCGCGGTCCGCGTAGACCGGGACGCCGGCCTCGGAGAGGGAGAGCACATCGCGGGCGACCGTGCGCTCGGACACCTCCAGCTCCCGCGCCAGCTCGGCGGCCGTCATCGACGGCCGCGCCTGGAGCAGCAGCACCATCTTGATCAGCCGGGCAGCACGCATGACTTCATGATGCGGGCGACCACTGACAACGGGCCGGGGTGACGCCGGCAAAGAAAGCCCGCCCGGCCGTGGTCAGGGCTGGACCGGCCGGGCGGAGCGGGTTCCCGTGCGGAGGCACCGGGCGCGGAGGGGTGGCCTCCGCACGGGAGTCAGGGGTGCCCGTGAGGGCGGGCGGACACGGGAGCGGGCCCGCCCATGGGTTCACAGCCCGTAGCGCTCCCGGGCCTCCTTGACGGCCGCCCGCTTGACCTCGCCACGACGGGCGAGGGCTGCCAGCGCCTGGACGACCACCGACTGCGGGTCGACGCCGAAGTGCCGGCGGGCCGCCTCGCGGGTGTCGGAGAGGCCGAAGCCGTCGGTGCCGATGGAGGTCCAGTCCTGCTCGACCCACGGCGCGATCTGGTCCGGAACCGCCCGCATCCAGTCGCTGACCGCGACGACCGGGCCGGGGGCACCGGCCAGCGCACGGGTGACGTACGGGATCCGGTCCTCGCCCTCCAGGCGGGCGGCGTCGCACTCCAGGGCGTCCCGGCGCAGCTCCGTCCAGGACGGCGCCGACCACACATCGGCCGCCACGCCCCAGTCCTCGGCCAGCAGCCGCTGCGCCTCCAGGGCCCAGTGGATGGCGGTGCCGGACGCCAGCAGTTGCAGCTGCGGGCTGTCGGCCTCGGGGCGGGTGCCCTCGTTGAAGCGGTACAGGCCCTTGAGGATGCCCTCCTCGACGCCCTCGGGCATGGCCGGCTGGACCTTGGTCTCGTTGTAGACCGTCAGGTAGTAGAAGACGTCCTCGGCGTCGGGGCCGTACATCCGGCGCAGGCCCTCCTTGACGATCACGGCCACCTCGTAGGCGAAGGCCGGGTCGTAGGAGAGCGCCGCCGGATTGGTGGAGGCGATCAGGTGGGAGTGGCCGTCGGCGTGCTGGAGGCCCTCGCCGGTCATCGTGGTGCGGCCGGCGGTGGCGCCGATGACGAAGCCGCGGCCCAACTGGTCGGCCAGCGCCCAGAACTGGTCGGCGGTGCGCTGCCAGCCGAACATCGAGTAGAAGATGTAGAAGGGGATCATGGGCTCGCCGTGCGTCGCGTAGGACGTCGCGGCGGCGGTGAAGTCGGCGAGCGAACCGGCCTCGGTGATGCCCTCGTTGAGGATCTGGCCGTCCTTGGCTTCCTTGTACCAGAGCAGCTGATCGCGGTCGACCGGGTCGTAGGTCGCGCCCCGGGGGGAGTAGAGGCCGGCCGTCGGGAAGAGGGACTCCATGCCGAAGGTGCGGGCCTCGTCGGGGACGATCGGCACCCAGCGCTTACCGGTCTCCTTGTCCCGCATCAGGTCCTTGACCAGCCGGACGAACGCCATGGTGGTGGCGATCTCCTGGCTGCCGGAGCCCTTCTTCAGGGCATCGAAGGCCTTGTCGGCGGGCATCGGCAGCGGCTTGGCGACGACCTTGCGGGCGGGCGCCGGGCCGTCGAGGGCGGCCCGCCGCTCGCGGAGGTAGACCATCTCGGGGGAGTCCTCGGCGGGGCGCCAGTACGGCACCCGGTCGCCCTCCAGCGCGCTGTCCGGAATGGGGAGCTCCAGGACGTCCCGCATGGTGCGGAACTCCGCCATGGTCAGCTTCTTCATCTGGTGGTTGGCGTTGCGGGACTCGAAGCCCGCGCCGAGGGTGTAGCCCTTGACGGTCTGCGCCAGGACGACGGTCGGCGCGCCCTTGTGCTCGACGGCGGCACGGTAGGCGGCGTACACCTTGCGCGGCTCGTGGCCGGCGCGGGAGGTCTGGAACAGCTCCAGCAGCTTGGCGTCGGTGAGGCGGCTGGCGAGCGCGCGCAGCGAGTCGTCGGCGCCGAAGAAGTGCTCGCGCAGGTAGGCGGCGTCGCGAGTGGCGTACGTCTGGAACTGGGCGTCGGGGGTCTCGCCGAGGCGGCGGATCAGGGCGCCGTCGGTGTCGAGCGCGAAGACCTCGTCCCAGGCCTTGCCCCACAGCGACTTGACGACGTTCCAGCCGGCGGCGCGGAACTGGGCCTCCAGCTCCTGCACGATCTTGAAGTTGGGGCGGACCGGGCCGTCGAGGCGCTGGAGGTTGCAGTTGATGACGAAGGTCAGGTTGTCCAGGCCCTCGCGACCGGCCAGCGCCAGGGCGGCGGTCGACTCGGGCTCGTCCATCTCGCCGTCGCCCAGGAACGCCCAGACGTGGGAGCCGGCGGTGTCCTTGATGCCGCGGTGCTCCAGATAGCGGTTGAAGCGCGCCTGGTAGATGGCGGAGAGCGGGCCCAGTCCCATGGAGACGGTGGGGAACTCCCACAGCCACGGCAGCCGCCGCGGGTGCGGGTAGGAGGGCAGGCCCTCGCCGCCGGCCTCCTGGCGGAAGTGGTCGAGGTGGTCCTCGGTGAGGCGGCCTTCGAGGAAGGCGCGGGCGTAGACGCCGGGGGAGGCGTGGCCCTGGATGTAGAGCTGGTCCCCGCTCCCGTCCCCCTCCTTGCCGCGGAAGAAGTGCTGGAAGCCGGTCTCGTAGAGCCAGGCGGCCGAGGCGAAGGTGGCGATGTGGCCGCCGAGGCCCAGCGCGGAGCCGCGGGTGACCATCGCGGCGGCGTTCCAGCGGTTCCACGCGGTGATCCTGGCCTCCAGCGCCTCGTCACCCGGGAAGTCGGGCTCGGCGGAGGTCGGGATGGTGTTGACGTGGTCCGTCTCCAGCAGGGACGGCAGGGCGGTGCCCTCGGTGCGCGCGGTGTGCTCCAGGGCACGGCGCATCAGGTAGGCGGCACGATGCGGACCTGCTGCCGCGGTGACCGCGTCGAGCGACTCGCGCCATTCGGCCGTCTCCTCGGGATCACGGTCCGGGATCTGGTCGAGCTGGCTGTACGGCGGACGCACGGGATCGGGCATGGGTGGCCCCTTTCCGGACGGGAGGGAAGCTCGGGGTGTCGTCATGGCCGGGTCCGCGGTCCACAGGGCAGGACCACGGGCCCTCGACGACACCCCGACGAGTTCGGCAGGCAGGTGGGTTGTCGCGCCCCGACGAAGACGATACGCCTCTGATCGATGATCGATCAACGCTCGTCGAAGGAATCACCGCAGGTCGGCACGGGGTGCCGCAATTCCGGGCACCGCGTGCCAACCGAAGGGGTCGGTCGCGCTGTCCGGGACGGGCCCGCCTCCCAGGCCGGAAGGGCCCGTCAGCCCGTACGGAAAGTGCCCGTCACCTCGTCCGGGAGAGGGCCGCCCGCCCTCTCCCGTAAGCCCTCAGACCCGGGGCCCGAACGCCCTCAGACCCGAGGTGCGCAGCTCAGGACGTGCGACTTGAGCAGGGCGCCGATCTTCGGGTCGCGCCGGCGGAAGGCGTCCACGATCTCCTGGTGGTCCTGGGCGTGTGAGCGCGGCTCCGGGCTGAACCAGCGGATCGACAGCGTCGTCCAGACCTCGATGCCCAGCGACTCCCAGGTGTGCAGCAGGACGGCGTTCCCGGCGGCCTGCACGATCTCCCGGTGGAAGGCCACGGTGTGCCGCACCTGTTCCTCGCCGTCGCCGGCCAGGTCCGCCGCGCGCAGCGCCGTGACCTCCTGCTCCAGCGCCGCGGTGTCCTCGGCCAGCCGCCCGGCGGCCAGCTCGGCGGCCACCTGCTCCAGCCCGGCCCGCACCGGATAGCTCTCCTTGAGGTCGTCCGCGGTCAGATTCCGCACCCGGACGCCCTTGTTCGGCGCGGACTCGATCAGCTGGAGCGACTCCAGCTCGCGCAGCGCCTCGCGCACGGGCGTCTGGCTGACCTCCAGTTCCACCGCGATCCGCCGCTCGACGATCCGCTCGCCCGGCTGCCAGCGGCCGCTGACGATCCCCTCGAGGATGTGCTCGCGGATCTGCTCGCGCAGCGAATGGACGACGGGCGGGGTCATGGGTGCTCCTTCAGAGCGGAGGGTGGCAGGGGCCATTATCCGGGACGCGACCGCGCAAAGGGGCCGGCCCCGGTTCGTACACGACGCTGTACGAACCGGGGCCGGCCCCTTGCACACCTACGGGCTGGCTACCGGGCTCAGAGACCGATCTCGGTCTCGAACTCGGCGGCCTCCAGGATCTGCTTGACCGTGGTCAGGTAGCGGGCGGCGTCCGCGCCGTCCACCAGACGGTGGTCGTAGGAGAGCGCGAGGTAGGTCATGTCGCGCACCGCGATGGTCTCGCCGAGCTCCGGGTGGTTGATGACCACCGGGCGCTTGACGGTGGCACCGATGCCCAGGATGCCGACCTGGTTCGGGGGCACGATGACGGTGTCGAACAGGGCGCCGCGCGAACCGGTGTTGCTGATGGTGAAGGTCGCACCGGACAGCTCGTCCGGCGTGATCTTGTTCGCGCGGACCTTGCCCGCCAGGTCCGCCGTCTTGCGGGCGATACCGGCGATGTTGAGGTCACCGGCGTCCTTGATGACCGGGGTCATCAGGCCCTTCTCCGCGTCCACCGCGATACCGACGTTCTCGGTGTCGAAGTAGGTGATGGTGCCCTCGTCCTCGTTGATCCGGGCGTTGACGACCGGGTGGGCCTTCAGCGCCTGGACAGCGGCCTTGACGAAGAACGGCATCGGGGAGAGCTTGACGCCCTCACGCTGCGCGAAGGCGTCCTTGGCCTGGTTGCGCATCCGCATGATCTTGGTGATGTCCACCTCGACCACGGTGGTCAGCTGCGCCTGGCCGTGCAGGGCCTTCATCATGTTGTCGCCGATGACCTTGCGCATCCGCGGCATCTTGACGGTCTGACCGCGCAGCGGGGACGCCTCGATGGCCGGGGCCGTCGACTTGGCAGCCGCGGCCGGAGCGGCGGCAGCCGGAGCGGCGGCCTTGGCGGCCTCCGCGGCGGCGATGACGTCCTGCTTGCGGACGCGGCCACCGACACCGGTGCCCTTGACCGTGCTCAGGTCGACGCCGTTCTCCGAGGCGAGCTTGCGCACCAGCGGGGTGACGTACGCGCCCTCGCCGGCGGCCGGAGCCGGGGCGGCGGGAGCGGCGGGGGCCGGAGCCGGGGCAGCGGCCGGAGCAGGAGCCGGAGCCGGCGCGGGGGCCGGAGCCGGAGCGGG
>NZ_BMND01000047.1 GCF_014646275.1 Streptomyces kronopolitis | reverse complement strand
CGCCCGGAGCGCCGCGGCCCAGGCCGGCGACGCCGCCGCGGAGGCCGCCGACGAGGCGCCGGAGGCACCCTCGGCCGGCTGGGGCCCCGACCTCGGCCCGCCCGCCACCTTCGTCCTGCTGCGGCACGGCGAGACCGCCCTCACCCCGGAGAAGCGCTTCTCCGGCAGCGGCGGCACCGACCCCGAACTCTCCGCCGCCGGACGCCGCCAGGCCGAGGCGACCGCTGCCGCGCTCGCCGCCCGCGGCACGATCGAGGCCGTCGTCAGCTCCCCGCTGCGGCGCTGCCGGGAGACCGCCGAGGCGGTCGCGGCCCGGCTCGGTCTGGAGGTCCGGATCGAAGAGGGCCTGCGGGAGACGGACTTCGGGGCGTGGGAGGGGCTGACCTTCGCCGAGGTGCGCGAGCGCCACCCCGAGGACCTCGACGCCTGGCTCGCCTCCGCGAAGGCCGAGCCCACCGGCGGCGGCGAGTCCTTCGCCGCGGTCGCCCGCCGGGTCGCCGTCGCCCGGGACAAGCTGCTGGCCCGGTACGCGGGCCGCACGGTGCTGCTGGTCACGCATGTCACGCCGGTCAAGACGCTGGTCCGGCTGGCGCTGGGCGCCCCGCCGGAGGCGCTGTTCCGGATGGAGCTGTCCGCCGCGTCGCTGTCCGCCGTCGCCTACTACTCCGACGGCAACGCCTCGGTGCGGCTGCTGAACGAGACGGCGCACCTGCGGTAGCCGGCGCCTCCGGGAGCCCCCCCCGGGCAGACGGACCAGGCGAAGGGCCCGGCACCTCTCACGACCGAGGTGCCGGGCCCTTCGCGACGCGTCGTGCGGGCGCCGGTGTCGTGCGGGCGCCGGTTCAGGCCGCCAACGCCGCGGCCCGGCAGGCGAGTCGGCGCACCCGGTCCCAGTCCTTGGCGGCCCTCGCCTCGGCCGGCAGCATCCAGGAGCCGCCGACGCAGCCGACGTTGGGCAGCGCCAGGTAGTCCGGCGCCGACGCCGGGCCGATGCCGCCGGTCGGGCAGAAGCGGGCCTGCGGCAGCGGCGCGGCCAGTGAGGCCAGATAGGCGGTGCCGCCCGCCGCCTCGGCCGGGAAGAACTTCATCTCGGTGACGCCCTCCTCCAGCAGGGTCACCACCTCCGAGGCCGTCGAGACGCCCGGCAGGAACGGCACCCCCGAGTCCCGCATCGCCCCCAGCAGCCGGGGCGAGAACCCGGGGCTCACCAGGAAGCGGGCGCCGGCCGCGCGGGCCGCTTCGACCTGCTCCGGGGACAGCACGGTGCCGGCGCCCGGCACCGCCTCGGGGACCTCGTCGGCGATGGCGCGCAGCGCGTCCAGCGCGGCGGGCGTCCGCAGCACCACCTCGATCGCGGGCAGCCCGCCCGCGACGAGCGCCCGGGCGAGCGGCACGGCGTCCGCCACGTCATGGAGCACCACGACCGGGAGGACGGGCGCGAGCCCGAGCACCGACGGGGGAGCGGGGGAGGGGGCGTCGCTGGTCACGACGCCCATGGTGCGCGGGCCATCCACTCTCCGCAACGAGCGTTGCGCATGTTGCAACCGAGCGGGGTCTCCGGCCCGGCTCCCCCCTTTTTCGCCGCCCCTACAGCTCCGTCACGATCACATCCACGGCCCAGGCCTTCCCGCGCTTCTCCGGAGCCTGCGCCTCCACCGCGTAGCCCAGCTCCCGCAGCGCCTCCACCAGCTCCGCCGGGCCGTCCGGCGCGCGCCCCGAGGTCAGCAGGTCCCGCACCAGCCGCCCCTTGGTCGCCTTGTTGAAGTGGCTGACAACCGTCCGCTTCTCCACCCCGGCCACGGTCCTGGACTGCAGCACCCGCACCGTCGCGGTCCGCCCGGCCACCTCGCCCTTGGGCTTCCACGCCGTCGCGTACGCCGCCGACCGCAGATCGAGCACCAGCCCGTCCCCGGCCGCCGCGGGCAGCACCTCGGCCATCGGCGCCCGCCAGTACGCGCCCAGCGCGCCCAGCCCCGGCAGCTTCACCCCCATCGAGCAGCGGTAGGACGGAATCCGGTCGCCGATCCCGACGGCGCCCCACAGCCCCGAGAACACCAGCAGCGAGCGCCGGGCCCGCCGCCGCGCCGCCGCGTCCAGCGACGCCAGGCCGAGCGCGTCGTAGAGCACCCCGGTGTAGATCTCCCCGGCCGGCCGGGCCCCCGCCGTCCGCAGCCCGGCGTTCTTGGCGACCTCGCCCTTGAGGCCCTCGCTGAGCCCGAGCACCTCGCGCGCCTTGGTCTCGTCCGCGGCGCACAGCTCGACGAGCTCCGCGAGCACCTCCTCGCGCGCCGCGGTCAGCCCCGGCAGCGACAGTGCCCCGGTGTCCAGCGGCGCCCCCTTGCCTCCCGCGGCCTTCCCTTCGGACGGCGGCAACAGCACGAGCACGGTGTCTCTCCTTCACGGCGGTACGGGCGGGGACGCGGCCCCGGGAAAGCGTATGGCCTGCGGCGGGCCGGCCGGGAACCCGCGCGCCCGCCGGGCACCGGGTGCCACCGCACGCCGCGCCGGGAGCGGCCGCCCGCCATACGCTCGGTTCCATGCCCCGTCTCCACATGCATGTGACCGACGCAGCCGAGTCCCCGCTGCGACTGGCCCTGCACGAGCTGCGCGGACGGCTGGAGACCCCGGACCACTTCCCGCCCACGGCGCAGGCCGAGGCGGACAGTGCCGCCCGCGCCCCGCGGATCCCGGCGGCCGACGGCGCGGTGGCGGGCGAGCACACCCTGGAGGACGCCACCGACCTCCCGCTCTTCACCCTCGACCCGCCCGGCTCGCCCGACCTCGACCAGGCGGTGTTCCTCGCCCGCCGCCCCGGCGGCGGCTACCGCGTCCACCACGCCCTCGCCGACATCGCCGCCTTCGTGACCCCCGGGGGCGCCCTGGACGCCGAGGCCCACCACCGGGTGACGACCCTCCACTTCCCCGACGAACGGGTCCCGCTGTACCCGCCCGTGCTGAGCGAGGGCGCCGCCTGCCTGCTGCCCGACCGGGACCGCCCGGCCGTCCTGTGGCAGCTCGACCTCGACGCGGACGGCGCCCCGGCCGGCGTCCGGGTGCGCCGCGCCCTGGTCCGCTCCCGCGCCGGGCTGGACCAAGCCGCCGTGCAGAAATCCCTCGACGACGGGACGGCCGAGGAGCCGCTCGCGCTGCTCCGCGAGATCGGACAGCTGCGCGAGGAGCAGGAGGTCGCCCGGGGCGCGATCTCCCTGAACGTCCCCGAGCAGGACATCGTCGAGGAGGACGGCCGCTACCGGCTCGCCTACCGCGCCCCGCTCCCGGTCCACGGCTGGCACGCGCAGATCTCCCTGCTCACCGGCATGGCGGCGGCCGAGCTGATGCTGTCCGCCGGCACCGGCATCCTGCGCACCCTGCCCTCCCCCACGCACGCACCCGCGCTCGCGCAGGGGGGACACCCGTCCCCGGAGGGCTCCGTCGCCCGGCTGCGGCTGACCGCCCGGGCGCTCGGCGTCGACTGGCCGCACCACACCTCGTACGCGGCGCTGCTGCGCACCCTCGACCCGCGCCGCCCGGCCCACGCCGCGTTCCTCCAGGACTGCGCCGCGCTGCTGCGCGGCGCCGGCTACACCGCCTTCGACGGCACCGCGCCCCCGGCGTCCGAGGTCCTGCACGCCGCCGTCGCCGCCCCGTACGCGCACGCCACCGCGCCGCTGCGGCGGCTCGTGGACCGCTACACCTCCGAACTGTGCCTGGCCGCCTCGGCCGGCACCGAGGCGCCCTCCTGGGTCCGCGGCGCGCTGGCCGGCCTGCCCGAAGAAATGGAGCTGGGCACCCGGCGCGCCCACCGGGTGGAGCGGGCCTGCGCCGACCTCGTCGAGGCGGCGCTGCTGCGGGACCGGGTGGGGGAGGTCTTCGAGGGCATGGTCGTCGAGATCCAGGAGGCGGACCCCACCCAGGGCACCGTCCACCTCGTCGACCCGGCCGTCATCGGGCCCGTCGAGGCCGCCCCGGAAGGCCCCGCGCTGCCGCTCGGCCGCCGTATCCCGGTCCGCCTCGCCGAGGCCGATCCGGGCCACCGCCCGGTCCGCTTCACGGCCGCGTGACGGCCGCCGCGCCGGCTCCCGCCGCGTCCCCGGGGGAGCCGTCCCCCGCCACGGCTTCCCGCAGGGCCCGTACCGCCGCCCGGGCGTCGTCCGCGTGGAACCGCACCGTGCCGACGGTCGTCCGGCGCCCCAACAGCCCCTCCAGCACGACCGGTTCGCTCAGCTCGACGGTGACCGAGGTCTGCCCGCCGACGGCGAACTCCGCCACCCCGCCGCCGGCCCGGGCCCCCTCCCTGCTGAACCGCAGGTCGTGGCGGACCGAGGCGATCCGCCCGAGCGGTATCCGCAGCTCCTGCCGTGCGCCGTCGCGCAGCCGCAGGTCACCCGCCCCCAGCACATGCGGCCGGGTGACCGCCGCGGCCTGGAAGCCCAGCACCATCAGCACCGTGTAGACATCGAGCACCAGCAGCACCCCGTGGACCACCGGCGCGCCGGCCAGCAGCACGCTCAGCCCCACCGTCTCCACCACGCACACGAACGCCAGCCCGTAGACGAACGCCGCCTGGGCCGCCGCGTAGCCGAGGGCCCGTTCGCCGGGCGCCACCCCGATCCGGCGCCGCGCCACCCACCACAGCAGACTCCGCTGCCACCGTCCCTCGTGGGCGGCCAGCCGCCGCAGCGCACCGCGCCGGCTCATCGCGCACGCGCCGTGATCAGCTCGACCGCCCCGCGCACGGCCGCGGCCTGCGCGGGCGTGAACTGCGCGTGGAACGCCGCCAGAACACCGTGCTCCGCCGCCGCGTCCGGCCCGGCCGCCTCCGCGGCGCGGCCGAGCTCCGCGGCCACCGCGTCCGGCACACAGTCGGCCAGCGCCCGCGCGGCCCGCGCCACCCGCGGGTCGTCCGGCGCGGCCTCCGCCAGCGCCTCGAACAGCCCGTACACCTCGTACATCCGCTCCGCCGCCCCCGGCTCCGCGATCATCTCGCCCAGCACCTCGGCCATCCGCCGGCCCCCGGGCTCCTGCCCCGTCGTCTCCAGCAGCGCCAGCACCTCCCGCTCCCGCGCCGCCATGGCGGGCTCCGGGCCGGGACGGGCGGCCGAGACGCGGGCCATCCGCCCGAAGACCGCGGCCAGTTCGTCCGAGACGGGCCCCTCGGCGGGCAGCCCGCCGTGCTCCTCGGCCTGCCGCCGCAGGGCGGCCAGCCGCACCCGCCGGGACCGGATCCCCTCCTCTTGCCGGGCCAGGTCCGCGTCCAGCTCGGCCAGCACCTCGGCCAGCTCCCGCCCGGAGTCGTCCGCCAGCACGTCGCGCACCTCCTCCAGCCCGAGCCCCAGCTCCACCAGCCGGCGCAGCCGCGCCAGCGCGACCGCGTCCGCCAGCCCGTACTCCCGGTAGCCGTTGGCCCGGCGGGCGGGCTCGGGCAGCAGCCCGAGGTGGTGGTAGTGGCGCACCGCGCGGGTACTGACGCCGACCAGCCCCGCCATCTCCCCGATTCTCATGCGCTCAGTAGAAACGTTGCCGCTGCGGCAAGGTCAAGGGCTCTCCGGCGGAACCGGCCGCGGACCGCGGTGCCCCCGCCTGCGGGTAGCATGGTCGCCACGGCGGACGAGCCGGCCGGACGGCCGCGTGGGGATCCTGGATCCTCCCGAGGAACGTCCGGGCTCCACAGGGCAGGGTGGTGGGTAACGCCCACCCGGGGTGACCCGCGGGACAGTGCCACAGAAAACAAACCGCCCGTGCCGCGAGGCGCGGGTAAGGGTGAAACGGTGGTGTAAGAGACCACCAGCCTCCGAGGTGACTCGGAGGGCTAGGTAAACCCCACCCGGAGCAAGGTCAAGAGGAGGCATCGGCTGATGCCTCTGCGCGGACGACCGAGGGCTGCCCGCCCGAGTCCGCGGGTAGACCGCACGAGGCTGCCGGCAACGACAGCCCTAGATGGATGGCCGTCTCCCTCCGGCCCGCAAGGCCCGGAGGCGACAGAACCCGGCGTACAGGCCGACTCGTCCGCCCCTACCCGGGACTTTGCCTCGGAAAGGGCCTCCGACCTGCGTCGGAGGCCCTTTCCGGTCTTGCCGAGATGCTGGCTCACCGGACGGCTGCTGGTCACGTCACTCGCCGTGGGACACAGACGAGCACCGGTTGACGAACCGGCGTGCACCGGAACACCGAAACCGCGACGAGGAGACGCTCGCCTGTCAGGACGCCGGCTGGCTGCACGATGTACCTGAAGCGCTGACTGGATCTGCTCCTCGGCAGCGAATGGTGGGCCCGGTGGTCGGTGCCTGCTTGGCGCCGCCGAGGTGGCGCGGCGCATCGAGAGCGGCAGGATCAGTAAAGCCGGTCGCAAGGCCCCGTCGCGCTGCGTGCCGTACAGTGCGCTCACTCGCGGGCAGGGGGTCCGCTGGAATCTGGGGGACGTTGTGCGCCCATCTCGCCATGCCACTGCGCTCGTCATAGCGGCGTTAGGTATCGCAGCGTTTGTGACTGGCTGTTCGTCGTCCAAAGACGGGCCCGTGGAGCCGCCGCACTCGTCAGTTCCGAAGCGAGAGGTGGCCACAGAGGCGCCCCAGAAGCACGTCGAGGCTCCAGTCGTTTCCGTGGGGAAGACGGTCTCCTACGACGCTGTTGATATCTCGTCCGGGGCAAAGACGACGATGTCTGTCACCTTTCAGGCCGTCAAGTACGTGACAGCGTCGGAGATCGGTGCGGTAAAGCCCAAGGGGCGATATGCCGTGGTCACCGTCGAAGTCACCAATACTGGCGGTAAAGATGGTGGCTTCCACCCGTACGGGAAGATGAAGTGGGAGGGCAAGGGCACGGCTGTGCAGGGGGTTGCCACGATGGACTCCACCGGTACGCAGAGTGTCGACACGACGTACCACCCTGGAGAGGCTGTAACCGGGGACATCGTCCTTGACGTTCCGCGCAAGGGGGGAACGGTCAGTTACTACGAGGGAACCGGATCGGCGTCACTCGCCTTCGCTATGCCCGCAAAATAGCACCGACGAAGATTCTGCGCAGAACAATATATCCTTCGCGACTCCTGTGTTCGTCACGCGACTTCATGGACCAGGCCGTCCTGGAGGGTCCGTCGGCGTGCGCTCCAACTTATAAGTACTTCACCCTTTTTGGAGACCTTGTAGTAGTCGGTGAACGAGAATTCCAGCTTGAACACCATTCCGTATTGCTTGCGTATGTCGGCGACTGTCTTCTGCGCCGGTTCGCGCAGGCATCGCGTGACCGGCGGATCGTTCTTCATGCCAGGGCCGGGCTCTTGCACCAGCTTCCTCTGGCTGCTGCGTACGGTGTCCCATGACAAGGTCTGTGAGGAGTCGGACACCTGGGCTGGTTCCGGCGTGTTGGGGCCCGTCGGGTTCGGGCTGTGCCCCCGGTAGTAGTCGATGAGGTGCTTGCGGTAGTAGTCGTGGTTGAACGGGATGGTGTCCCCGGGGGCGCCGTCGGTGGAGTAGTGGTCTCCGACGGTGAAGATGCTGTCCAGGACGTCCCCGATGTGGTGGGGATCGGCGCCGTAGTAGGCGGTGAGGCGCAGGGCGCAACGGATCTTGTACTGGTCGTCGCCGGTCTGGAAGAACCACTGTTTCGCTGATCCGCCTGAGCAGATGTCGTCCACGGTGACCAGGGCCAGGGTGAGGGCGGTTTTCTCGTCGTAGGCGTCTGCGATGGATCGCAGGCGATTCTCTGCCTTGTGCCGGGACTCTTCGGCCTGTGTGCTCCCTGCGAGTCTGCGTACCTCTCTGTGGCTGGTGGCGCGACTTTGGGAGGAGCAGGAGGTCAGGGCGAAGATGAGGAGTACGGAGAGGGGTCCTAAGAAACGTTTGGCGGCGTTGCGTAGGGCGGTTGCGGCGTCCTGCGCCTGTTTCACGGTCATGGGGTCATTGTGGCCATGCGCTTGGCTGTAGCAGGTCAGAGCCTGATCCACTCTTCAGCCGGATAGAACCCGGCGTACAGGCCGACTCGTCCGCCGCCTGATGCCCAATTGCCGGCTCTTCGGCACGCTCACGCGCCCCCCCCGTCACGCCGGCAGGCGCGCTCGCACTGCGGCCCGGTCGGGGTCGTTGGCAGGGAGTGCTGGAAGCCTGGTGGGGGAGGGGAGTTCCAGGACGCGGCAGCCGAAGCTGCGGATGGCTTCGGTCAGGGCGCGGGCCTCGTTGTCGTGGAGGGAGAAGACGAAGGGGCCGGGGACGAGCAGGACCTGGTAGCCGCCGCCGGCGGTGTGTCGGAGGAGTCGTTCGAAGGCGGGGCGGGGGCCGAGCGAACTAGCGCCGTTGTCCAGGTAGACGGCCGGCTCGCCCAGGCCGAGGCGGCGGGCGTAGTCGCGCAGCTCCTCCTGGTGGCTGCTCATCTGCCAGCGGTCGTAGGGGTAGCAGCGCAGGTACATCGCCGTCCGCCCGGTCGGGCCCCGGTGGTGAGCACACATGTCGGCACCTCCGGCCGTGTACCAGATGTCGTCGTGCCTCCATGGGACTCCCCGGGCCCGGGGAACGGAACCAGGGAAATACCCAGACCACTACCTGAAGCGCCCCTACGTGCGGGCCCCCACCTGCCCCTTCGTGGTGCGGGACGGCGGCGGATTCGCGGCGTGCGGCCGCCGGGGGCGGCGGTTGCCCGTGCTGGGGAGGAGGCGGGCGTGCTGTCCGGCCGAGGTGAACCGGCTCATCGGGCGTCGGCAGGAGGTGTCCCGGGCCAGGGCGCTGATGTCGCGCGGGCGGCTGGTGACCCTGACCGGGCCGGGCGGGATCGGGAAGACCCGGCTGGCGTTGCGGATGGCCGCCGAGGTGCGGCGGTCCTTCCCAGGCGGGGTGTGGCTGGTGGAGCTGGCCGCGCTGGAGGACGGGGACCAGCTCGCCCAGACCGTGGCCGCGCGGCTCCGGCTCGGCAACGAGGCGCGCCCCGGTGGCCGCCTGGGCCGCCGGGAACCGCACCGGCTGACCGCCGCGCCGCCGCCGCTCAGCCGTCCAGCTGCCGGACCTGCCCCACGGCCTGCAGCGCCGCCCCCAGCTGCACCACCCCGAGATCCACCACGACCCGGCCGTCCTCCCAGATCCCGCGCTCGGTGACCGCGGCGCCGATCAGGGCAAGCGCGGCCGCCATGTCCCGCAGCGCGAACTCCTCGACGGTCTCCTCGCCGACGACACCCGTCTCGTCCCGCTCCCACGCCGCAACGGCGGCTTCGGCGGCCTCGCGCGACAGCGTCACCCGGAACCGTGACACCTGCCCGGCCAACTGCCGCCCCACCTCCGCCAGAACCTGAGCGTCCTGCCGATATCGTACGTATTCGTCGCTTACGTGCATCAGCCGACCCTATCGAGTCAGGCGTTCCTCCCCGCGCAGCCGCGTGCGTCCGGGTGTGCGCGGGGACCGGGCGCCGACGGCGTCAGCTGGTGACGGCAACGGGTCCACCAGGAGCGCGCAGTGGTTTTGACGAGTACGGATCTCTCGCTGTTCCGCAAGCGATGTGTCCTTGCCGCCATGGGGGGCGCCGGGGGGATGGTGCTCCTCGACGAGACGGTCGTGGCGGTGGCCCTCGACCCGATGGCACACGGTCTGGGCCTGACCGCGTCCGCCATGCACCGGGTGGTGCTCGTCTACGCGTTGTCGCTGGCGTCGCTGGTGCCCGTCGGCGGCATGGCGGCCCGGAAGTTCGGCCTCCTTCCCGTGTTCCGGTCCGGGGCCGTGCTCTTCTCCCTCGCTTCCGGGTGCTGCGGGCTGGTGCCGGGCGGCGGGCTCGCCGAACCGCTCGTCCTCGCGGCGCGAGCGGCGCAGGGGGCGGGGGCCGCGCTGATGCTCCCCGTCGCCACGACGGTGATCACGGATGTCTACGAGGAACACGAGCGCGGCCGGGCCCTGGCCACGTACGCCGGTCTGGCCCAGACGTTGTTCGTGGTGGGTCCCCTGGCGGGTGGCGCGCTGACGCAGTTCTTCGGGTGGCGCTCCATCTTCCTGATCAACATTCCCCTAGGGGGAGCGGTCCTGTGGACGATCACCAGGGCCCGGCTGAGCGAGCGGGCTCCGGGGGAGCCGCTCCGCTTCCTCCAGCCGATCCTGATGACCGTGGCACTGGTCGTGCTCGTCTCCGCCCTGTACCAGAGCGGGATCTGGGGACTGGACGCGCGGACGGTCCCCGCCCTGGCCTTCGGTGTGCTGCTGCTGGCCCTCTCGGTCCGGGTCATCGTCAGATCCGACCGTCCCGTTCTCGCTTTCGGCCTGCTGCGGAATCCCACCTATGCCGTGGCGGTGGCGGTCACCTTCCTGGTCCGGGCCGCGCAGTTCCCGGTGCTGGTGCACGGAGCCGTCTCGCTGCGCCAGACCCTGGGCCTGACGGTGCTCGGCGCGGGCGTGTCACTGCTTCCCTTCGTCTCCGCCCTCGCGGTGGGCACGTTCGCCTCCGGGTATCTCCTGGAGTTCTTCCGGTCGGTCCGCGTGCCCGTCCTGTGGGGGGTGGCGGGCGCCACCCTGGGGACCGCCGGCTGGACGGCCGCTCTCTCCGGGGGCGGGTATGCGTGGCAGGTGCCCGGGATGATCGTCGCCGGGCTGGGGATGGGGATGCCGATTCCGGCGCTGAGCGCGGACATGATGAGTGCGGTGTCCGCCGACGAGCGTGCGGACGCCTCGGTCCTGCGGCAGACCCTGCGGCAGTTGGGCGGGGCGTTCGGGCTCGCCGCGGCCGGCGCGCTCGTCCTGGCGGCCAACGATCCGGCGTCCAACGCCGCGGGAACCGTCAGGGCTTCGGCCACGCTCCACGGATTCGTCTTCGCGAGCGTCACGCTGGGCGTCACCTTCGTCCTCGCGGCCCTCAGGCTGCCGCGGAACAGCACCCGCCACCCGTGAGCGAGCGCCGCGCCCGTCGGGGCCCGCGTCCTCGTGTGCCGTCGTGTGCCGCTCCTCAAGATCCAGTTCCTCGGGGTGCACCCCCCGCGCGGCTGGGTCGACAATTGTGCTATGAACGAGCGATTTGTCCCGGTGCCCGGTAGTGAGCGCTCGGTCGCGCCCCGCGTGCGGCCGGCGGGGGTGCTCGACGGGTCGATGGCCGTCGAGGCCACCGTGGTGCTGCGGCGCAGGGCCGAGGTGCCGCTTGCGCTGATCACGGGGCCGGAGACCATCCCGCAGGCCGAGCTGGCGCGGAGATACGGGGCGGATCCGGCCGACGCCGAGCTGGTGCGGGAGGTGCTGGGCCGCCTCGGGGTGCGGGTGACGGCGGTCGATCTCGCCTCCCGGCGGGTCACGGTGACGGGGACGGCGGACGAGCTGGCCGCGGCGTTCCGGACCCGGCTGGTCCGTGCGGCCAGCCCCGATCCCACCGGCGGGGAACTCGTCGCGCACCGCCACCGCGAGGGCCCGCTGGAGGTACCCGCCGAACTGGCGGGCGTGGTCGTCGCGGTGCTCGGACTGGACGACCGGCCGCAGGCCCGTCCCCATCTGCGGCGGGCCCGGGCGAAGGCGCACCGGATCTCCTACAAGCCCTCGCAGCTGGCGGAGGTGTACCACTTCCCGCCCGGGACCGACGGCAGCGGTCAGACGCTGGCGATCATCGAACTCGGCGGTGGCTTCGCCGAATCCGAGCTGGACACCTACTTCGCCTCGCTCGGACTGCCGGCGGCCCCCCGGGTGACCGCGGTGGACATCGGGAGCGCCCGCAACGTGCCGGGCCGCGCCCCCGACGGCGCCGACGGCGAGGTACTGCTGGACATCGAGGTCGCGGGCGCGCTGGCGCCCGGCGCAGAGCAGAAGGTGTACTTCGCGCACAACACCGACCAGGGCTTCGCCGACGCGCTGAGCACGGCCGTCCACGACACCCCGACGCCGGCCGCGCTGAGCATCAGCTGGGGAGCGGCCGAGCCGTTCTGGACCGATCAGGCCCGCGCGGTCATCGACGAGGCGTTCGCCGACGCCGCGGCGCTCGGGGTGACCGTCTGCGCCGCGGCCGGGGACAACGGCAGCGGGGACGGCGTCGGCGACGGGCTGCCGCACACCGACTTCCCGGCCTCCAGCCCGCACGCGCTGGCCTGCGGCGGCACCCGCCTGGACGCCGACCCGGCCACCGGCCATGTGCGCCACGAGCGGGTGTGGGGCGGCAGCGCGGCGGGCGGCGCCACCGGTGGCGGAGTCAGCGAGGCGTTCGACCTGCCGGCCTGGCAGACCACCGCCGGGGTGCCGCACAACGGGAGCCCGCCGGGCCGCGGCGTACCGGACGTGTCGGGCGTCGCCGATCCGGCCACCGGCTACCAGGTGCTGGTGGACGGCCACCGCTCGGTGATCGGCGGCACCAGCGCGGTGGCGCCCCTCTGGGCCGCCCTGACCTGCCGGCTGGCGCAGTCGCTCGGCCGCCCGCTGGGCATGCTCCACCCCCAGCTGTACGCGGGTGCCAGGCCGGGCCGCACCGCACGCGGCTTCCGCGAGATCATCGACGGCACCAACGGGGAGTTCAGCGCCGCCCCCGGCTGGAACCCCTGCACCGGCCTCGGGGTCCCCGACGGCACCGAACTGCTCGCCTCGCTGCGGGAGATGGCGCCGCACTGAGCGGGACCGCGACGGAAGGAACGATCCCGCCCGGCTCCCCGAAGGGCGCCGGGCGGGAGCCGCCGGGGTGCGCGGGTCAGGTCGCCTGCGCCTGGGTGTAGAGGTTCTTCGCGTCGTCGCCGAAGTACGGGCCGAACATGGTGTTGGCCCAGAACTGGTAGCCGAAGCTGTTCACCGAGGACTGCAGGCCGGTGCCGGTCTTCTCGTCGAACGAGGTGAACCAGGGGCCGCCGCTGGAGCCGCCGGTCATGTTGCAGCCCAGGCCGTGGTCGCCGGAGAACAGCGGGTCCTTGAAGGTCGTGCCGCCGCAGTAGATGAGCTTGCTGCCGTCGTACGGGGCGGCCGCGGGGAAGCCGAAGGCGTACATCGTCGTGGTGTAGCCGGAGTTGAAGGACAGGCCCTGGCCGCCGACGACATCGGTCAGCTTCTTGCCGTCGAGCGGGGCCACGACCGCGGCGCCGACGTCGTAGTTGATGTCCTCGCTCGCCGTCCACTGCGGGGTGGACAGGGTCTTGGTGGCCGCCCACTTGCCGTACGGGGCCTCGCCGTCGTGGTAGCCGGGGACGAAGACCCAGTCGGTGTGCCAGACGCCGCCGAGCTTCACGCAGTGCCCGGCGGTGATCACCGTGCTCTTGTTGCCGCTGGTCACCGCGTCACCGGAGCAGGCGGCCGTGCGGCCCTGGTAGGTGAAGAACACCCGGCCGGTGGTCTTGGTGACCGCGCCGCCGCCGGTCCACGGGCCGCCGGCCTGCGGGAGGGCGCCAGGGCGGGCGGACGCCTTCGAAGGCCCGGGGAGGGTGGGCGCCACCGCGAGCGGGGCGCCGTGCCGGACCGCGGCGGTGGGCCGCCGCGCGGGGGCGGGGAGGTCGAGGGGCTCGGCGGCGCGCATCCGGTCCGCGGTCCAGAAGGCGTCGAGGGCGGTCTGCGGGGTGGGGGAGCGGTGGGCGGGGTGCGCCGCGGCGCCGGCCGGGGCGGCGGGGAGCAGCAGGGCGAGCAGCGTACCGGCGGCCGTCAAGGCGCCCAGGGCGGCCCGGGCTCCGCGCACGGGGTGCGGCGCCGGTGTGCCGTGAACTGCCGCTGTGCCACGTACGGTTCGTCTCACGCGTAACTCCTTCTGCGGGGGCCGCGCGGCAGCTGCGCGCGGCCGTGGGGGACGGGCCGCGCGAGGGCGGCCCGGCAGACGAGCGGTGCGGATCCGGGGTAAGGGTGCCACCGCAGGCGGCAGGAGGGCAGGGGTCGTACGCGGATTCGGCGCCCGGGCCGGCGCGCTGGCTCAACTACGCCCGCAGCCCCCGCCGACCTGACCGAAAAGCGCCTCAACCCCGGCCGATGTACGGCATGTTCGTGGCCATCACGGTGGCGAACTGCACATTGGCCTCCAGCGGCAGCGCCGCCATGTGGACGACCGTGCGGGCGACATCCGCCGCGTCCATCACCGGCTCGACCGCCGGCACGCCGTTCGCCTGCGGGATGCCGGTCTGCATCCGGCCGGTCATCTCGGTCGCCGCGTTGCCGATGTCGAGCTGGCCGCAGGCGATGCCGTACGGACGGCCGTCCAGGGAGAGCGACTTGGTCAGCCCGGTGACCGCGTGCTTGGTGGCGGTGTACGCGATGGAGTCCGGGCGCGGGGTGTGCGCGGACAGGGAGCCGTTGTTGATGATCCGGCCGCCCTGCGGCTCCTGGTTCCGCATCGCGCGGAAGGCGGCCCGGGCGCACAGGAAGGCGCCGGTGAGGTTGGTGTCCACCACCGTGCGCCAGTCCTCGTAAGTCAGCTCGTCGAGCGGCACCGCCGGGCCGAAGGTGCCCGCGTTGTTGAAGAGCAGATCGACCCGGCTGAACCGTTCGAGGACCGCCTCGAAGAGGGCGTCGACCTGGTCGGGGCGGGTGACATCGGTCGGCACCGCCATCATCGCGGGGCTCTCGGGGGCGGTCAGGCCCACCAGCCGCGCGGTGTCCGCCAGGGCCTCGGCGCGCCGCCCGGCCAGCACCACCGTCCAGTCGGCCTCGGACAGCGCGTGGGCGACCGCCCGTCCGATGCCGGAGCCGGCGCCGGTGACCACCGCGATCTTCCGGGGTGCCGCCTCGCTCCGCAGGGCGTCCCGGGGCACCGGCTCGGTCTGCGTGTGCTGCCCGGCGCGGGAGGAAGGGGCGGGCAGGGTGGGCCGATCCGAGGTGGCCGTCCCGCCGACCTGCCCCGCCCGTGCCGTCGGTGTCGTCTGCGGTGCCCGTGCCCGCGGTGTGTTGTGTGCCATGGCGGCAGCGTAAACGGCCGGCCGGCGGCGCACGGGGCGGCGCCGCGGATCCTCAGCCAGCGGTGTGGAAGCGCGCCAGGACCGCCGCCTTCGCCGCGGTGAACTCCTCCTCTGTGAGAACGCCGTCGCGGCGCAGCTCGCCCAGTTCACGCAGCCGCCGCAGCAGCGTGTCGTGGTCGTCGGACACGGCGGGCGCCGCCGTGGCGGGCGCCGCCGGGGCCGCCTCCAGGGCCTTGCCCGGATCAGGGAGCGGCGCACCGGCCGACGGGTGCGGCAGCCGCACCGCGACCGCGGCCGCCAGCAGCGCGGTCGTGCCGCTCTCCTTCTTGAAGCCCCACAGCTCCAGGGAGTTGGGGTCCTGATCGGGTGCCGGCTGCCGGGTGGTGCCCCGCGGCCGGAAGCGCAGGAAGCCCGACTCCAGGCCGGAGGGGGCCCGCCATTCCACCGCCGCCAGCTCGGACAGCGTGAAGTCCCGGGGACCGTCCTTCCGCTTGGTCTCGCTGGTGTTCCAGCGCCACTCCAGGCGCAGCCGCTCCCCGTCGAAGGCGGCGATGCCGTCCACCCCGGCGGCCGTCAGTGGCACCGGCGGGCCCGGCAGCAGGTAGCGGTCGGCGGGCCCGTCCGGGACCTGCTCCAGCGTCCGGGCCTGCCGCACGGTGTCGACGAAGTACTCGGCGACGCCGACCCGTCCGGGGTCCACCGCCATCTGGTACGGGTCGGCGTCGTCCGGCAGGCTGCCGCCGGTGACCTGGAGCAGTGGATCCGCGCCCTCCCGCAGCCGCAGTCGCAGCCGGCCGCCCTTGCGGGCCGGCTCGTACGAGATCGTGGCCACGGCGGCCAGCGGCACCGTGAACTCCCCCAAGTCCGCGCGGAGTTTGTGCACCCCGCGCCCGCGCCCCGGCACGATCCGTATGCCCTCGCCGTCGAACGCCCAGGTGCCGTCCCGCCCCATCAGTTCCGTCATGCCCGAATCCTACGAAGGCGGGGCGGCACCGTGTTTGTCCGGCGGAGTCCGGTGCGCTCGCGTACGCGCCGGCGCGCCCCCGGCCGCGGGTCCTACGACCACCGGACGCCCGTCCTCCGCCCAAGGGACCGGTCCGGAACCCGCCGTACGCCGCCGCGCGCGTGCCACCATGGTGCAGCCCTCGATGACCCGTGGAGAGACCCATGACGGAGCCCGGCCCCGGTACGGCCGAGACCAAGGACCTGCCCGCCATAGCCGAGCGGGCCGCGCCGGCAGCACCCGCCGCGGCCCGCCGCACCAGCCTCCTCGTCACCCTCGTCCTCGGCGGACTCACGGCGGTCCCGCCGCTCTCCATGGACATGTATCTGCCGGCGCTGCCGCAGGTGACCGCCGCCCTGCACAGCCCGGCCGCCACCGTCCAGCTCACCCTCACCACCTGCCTGGCGGGCATGGCCCTGGGGCAGATGATCGTCGGGCCGATGAGCGACAAGTGGGGCCGCCGGCGCCCGCTGCTGGCCGGCATGGTGATCTACGTCCTGGCGACCGCCCTGTGCGCCGTCGCCACCAACGCCGAAGTCCTCATCGCCTTCCGCCTGTTGCAGGGACTGGCCGGCGCCGCGGGCATCGTCATCGCCCGGGCCATGGTCCGCGATCTCTACGACGGCGTCGCGATGGCCCGCTTCTTCTCCACCCTGATGCTGATCTCCGGGGTGGCACCCGTCGTCGCGCCGCTCATCGGCGGCCAGATCCTGCGGATCACCGACTGGCGGGGCGTCTTCGTCGTGCTCACCGCCGTCGGGGTGGCGCTCACCCTCGTCGTCTGGCGCCGGCTGGCGGAGACCCTCCCGCCGGAGCGCCGGCACCCCGGCGGCCTCGGCGCGGCCCTGCGCACCATGCGCGACCTGCTCGCCGACCGGGTCTTCGCCGGCTACCTCCTGGTCGGCGCCTTCGCCTTCGCCGCCCTCTTCGCCTACATCTCCGCCTCGCCGTTCGTCGTCCAGGAGATCTACGGCGCCTCCCCGCAGACCTTCAGCCTGCTCTTCGGCCTCAACTCCGTGGGACTGGTGGTGCTCGGCCAGATCAACGGCAAGCTCTTGGTGGGCCGGGTCCGGCTCGACGCCGTGCTGGGCACCGGACTGGGCGTGGTCGCGCTCGCCGCGGCCGCGCTGCTCGCGATGTCCTCGGGGGTTTTCGGCCACGTCGGCCTGGTCCCGACCGCCGCCGGCCTCTTCGTCCTGATGGCCGCGATGGGCCTGGTGCTGCCCAGCACCAACACCCAGGCGCTGCTGCGCACCCCGCACGCGGCCGGCTCCGCCTCCGCCCTGCTGGGCACCTCCACCTTCCTCCTGGGCTCGGTGGCCTCCCCGCTGGTGGGCATCGCGGGGGAGCGGACGGCCGTACCGATGGCGCTCGTACAGCTCTCGTGCGCCGTCCTGGCGCTCGTCAGCTTCCTGGGACTGTGCCGACCGTGGCAGCGTAGGGGGGAGAGCACCGCGAGCACGTCCGGCGAGAGGACCAGGCTCTGAACGCACCGAGACTCACCTACGGCACACCGGCCCGGGCGGGGCTCGATCCCGCCTGGGTCGAACGGCTGGTCCGCGGGGTGCGGGCGCTGCCCGAGGGCCGCCCGCCCTGGTGCCCCGGCGCGGTGGTGCTGGCCGGCCGCGGCCCGCTCGTCGTCGCCGAGGCCGCCGCGGGCTGGGCGCTGCGCTACCGGGCGTACGACCCCGAACGGGACCGCGGCATCGACCTGCCGCGCGACCGGTGGGAGCCGATGCGGGTCGGCACGGTCTTCGACCTGGCCTCGCTCAGCAAGCTCTTCACCTCGATCGCGGCGGTCCAGCAGATCGAACGCGGCCGGCTGGCCCTGGACGACGAGGTACGGGCCGACCTGCCCGCCTTCGCCCCCGGCATCACCGTCCGCCATCTGCTGACCCACACCTCCGGCCTCGCCCCCGAGCTGCCGTTCCACGACCACCGCGGACGCGCCGCCCAACTCGCGCTGCTGTGGGCGGAGGCGGCGTCGCCCAGTGGCCGCCCCGGCGCCGGCCACCGCTACTCGGACCTCAACCTCATCGCCCTCCAGCTCGTCCTGGAGCACCGCACCGGGCACCGGCTGGACGCCCTCGTCCACGACGGCATCACCGGCCCGCTGGGCATGTCCAGCACCTCCTACGGCCCGCTGGCCCCGCAGGGCGTGGCGGCCACCGAGGACCAGCGGCGGCCCTGGGCCAAGGCGGACCGCGGGATGGTCCGCGGCGAGGTGCACGACGAGAACGCCTGGGCACTGGGCGGGGTGGCCGGCCACGCGGGCCTCTTCGCCACCGCCCAGGACCTGGCCGTGCTGTGCCGCACCCTGCTCGACGGCGGCACCTACGGCACCACCCGCATCCTCGGCCCGGACGCGGTCGCCACCCTGCTCGACGCGCCCGGCCTCGGCTTCGCCGTCGACCAGCCGTATTTCATGGGCGAGTTGGCGGGCCGCGGCGCGGCCGGACACACCGGCTTCACCGGCACCAGCCTGGTCCTGGACCGCGCCACCGACACGTTCCTGATCCT
The DNA here is from genome assembly GCF_014646275.1 of Streptomyces kronopolitis. Taxonomy (GTDB): domain Bacteria; phylum Actinomycetota; class Actinomycetes; order Streptomycetales; family Streptomycetaceae; genus Streptomyces; species Streptomyces kronopolitis. Next base: position 21,156 of record NZ_BMND01000047.1, on the reverse strand, counting down.
GCTCGCCAACACCGTCCACCCCCGCCGCCGCGACGGCGGCAGCGCGCCGCGCGCCGCGGCCGCCACCCGGCTGGCCCGCGCGGTGGCCCGCGGCGCCTGAGCGGGGCGGGCCCGGCCGGGCGGTCCGCGGCGCCCCGTAGAATTCGGGCCATGCACGAGGAACTGCGCGCCGCCCTGGCGGGCCTGCTCGACGGCCTGCCGCCCACCCGGGCCGCGCAGGCGGTGGACCGGCTGATCAGCAACTACCGGGGCCGCACCCCCACCGACGCCCCGGTGCTGCGGGACCGCGCCGATGTCGCCGCGTACGCCGCCTACCGCATGCCGGCCACCTTCGAGGCGGTACGCGCCGCCCTGGCCGCCTTCGCCGCCCGCGTCCCCGACTGGTCCCCGGCCACCCATCTGGACATCGGCGGCGGCACCGGCGCCGCCACCTGGGCCACCGCCGCCACCTGGGACGGCCCGCGCAGCACGGTCCTGGACTGGGCGCAGCCCGCCCTCGACCTGGGCCGGGAGCTCGCCGACGGCATCCTGCCCGACACCCGCTGGCAGCGCGGGACGATCGGCGACGGCCTCACGGTGCCGCCCGGCACGGACCTGGTCACCGTCTCCTACGTCCTGGGCGAACTCCGCCCCGAGGACCGCCGGGCCGTCGTCGCCGCCGCGGCCACCGCCCGCGCGGTCGTCCTCATCGAGCCCGGCACCCCCGACGGCTACCTCCGCATCCGCGAGGCCCGCACCCAGCTCACCGAGGCCGGGCTGCGCATCGTCGCCCCCTGCCCGCACGGCGACACCTGCCCGATCGTCCCCGGCGAAGACTGGTGCCACTTCGCCGCCCGGGTCAGCCGCTCCTCCCTCCACCGCCAGGTCAAGGGCGGCTCCCTGCCGTACGAGGACGAGAAGTTCAGCTACGTCGCCGCCACCACCCTCGACGCGGCCCCCGCCCCCGCCCGCGTCACCCGCAAGCCCCAACTCCGCAAGGGCCAGGTCCTCCTGGACCTGTGCACCACGGACGGCCTCGACCGCACCACGGTCACCAAACGCCACGGCACCGACTACCGCCGCGCCCGCGACACCACCTGGGGCGACCCCTGGCCCCCACAACCCTGACCCGGCTGACGGGATTTCACGCCACCGTCCAGCGGTCCGCGGCTCACTTCTCCTGCGCCCGCTCCTGGAACTTGCGCAGCAGTTCACTGCGCCGTTCCCGGGCCTCGGACCGCCCCGGGCCGCCGCGGTCAGCGGCGCCGCCGCCACGCAGCGCGCCGCGCGAGAGCTTGGCGCGGGTACCGCCGACCCCGAGCATCCCCCCGGCATTTCCCTTGCTCATGGAATTCCCCTTCCTCGTCGCTTTCCTCTGCTTCCTCTACGCGAGACGGGCCGTCTCGCGCGATCTCCATCATGAGCGATACGTCTCGTCTCGTCAAGACGATACGTCTCGCCTCTCCCTCGCTAGACTTCCCCGCATGGCCGACAAAACAGCCCCCGACTCTTCCCGCCGCAGCGAACGCTCCCGCCGGGCGATCTTCGATGCCGCCCTCGCCCTGGTCGGCGAGGTGGGCTACGACAAGCTCACGATCGAGGGCATCGCCTCCCGGGCCGGGGTCGGCAAGCAGACGATCTACCGCTGGTGGCCCTCCAAGGCCGCCGTCCTGCTGGACGCCTTCACCGCCGGCGTCGACGACTACTCCGCGCAGGGGCTGCCGGACACCGGCGACCTGGCCACGGACCTCAAATCCGTGCTGCGTGCCACCGTCGACGAATTCAACGACCCGGCGTTCCAGGCCCCGTACCGCGCCCTCGCGGCCGCCGGCGCCAACGACGAGGAGCTGTCCCGTACCTTCGTCGCGCGGCTGATGGAACCCGGCACCCAGGTCTACGCCGACCGGCTGCGGGCGGCGCAGGAGGCGGGCGAGGTGGCCGACGGCGTCGATGTGCGGATCGCCACCGAGATGCTGCTGAGTCCCTTCTCACAGCGCTGGCTGATGCGCACCGGCGATCTGACCCACGAGTACGTCGACACCCTCGTCGACCAGGTACTGGGCGGTCTGCGGCCACGCGACTGAACGCACCGCCCGGCGCCGCCGGCCGCGCCGACCCGTCGTCGATGACCCGAATTGCCGGTATTGGTCTCCCTTTCCCGCACCCCGGATCTCCACACCGGTCACCCCGGGCGCAGGATGGTGGCAGCATTGATCCCAGACCACCGCTCGAAGTGAGGGGATAGATGGAACGCAAGAGCAGGTTCTCCCAGTGGCTGCGCCGGCCGAAGAGCGGATCGGACGGCGGCGATACGGACACGGGATCAGCGGCTGCGCGCAGCCGCGAGGACCTGCTGCGGGCGGCGGTCGACGCCGGCTTCCCGGTGGCCCCGGCGGCGCATCCCTCCGGCTACGGCTGTTCCTGTGAACGCATCGGCTGTCCCACCCCCGCCCGCCACCCCATCTCCTTCGGCTGGCAGACCGTCGCCACCACCGACCGCGACAAGGTCGCCGCCTGGGTCCGCACCCTCCCGCAGGCCAACTTCGTCACCGCCACCGGCATCACCCACGATGTGCTGGACGTCCCCGTCGAGGCGGGCCGCAGCGCCCTGGGGCGGCTGGACGCGGCGGGCATCGACGTCGGGCCGATCACCCTCAGCGGCGCCGGCTTCAACGGCCGGATGCTCTTCTTCACCGCCACCCGCGGCACCCCGGACGACGAGGACGAGTGGTGGCCCTGTGAGCTGGACTGCCACCCCGAGACCATGGACGAGCACCCGGGGCTGCGCTGGCACTGCCGCGGCAGCTATGTGCTGCTGCCGCCCTCGGCGCTGCCCGGCGAGCAGCCCGCGGTGAGCTGGCTGCGCGGCCCGGAGCTGCCGCTGCCCGACCCGCTGACGCTGCTGGAGTCGCTCACCGACGCCTGCGCCGCGTTCAACGACCGCGAGCCCCACCACCACGAAGCGGCGGCCTGGCCGATCGGCCGCTGAACGGCCCGCCCGCCCCGCCGTCCACGGCGTCCGGTACGGGCCCTTCCGTACGCCGAAGGGCCGCCGGGTCACCCCGACGGCCCCTTCCGCTCCGAGTTCCGCTCCGAGCGGTTTTGCGGACGGCGGCTACAGCGGCCGCACCGACGTCTTCGCCTCGATCCGGTTCAGCACCGCGACCTTCCCGCCGGCGCTCTTGGGCGGCACCGTCACCGTCTGGCCGGAGACGGTGGTGAAGCCCATCCGGTTGGTCTTCTTCGGCGGGCCCTCCAGGAGGCCCTTCAGCGCCCCCGAGACCGTGATCGTCGCGCCGGCGAACACCGTCTTCTGCTGGTGGTAGACGGTCGAGAAGAACACCAGCGCACCGCCGTCCTTCGTGCGCAGCGACACCGGCGGATAGTTCGCGGCGGTGTCGTCCCACATGATGCGCACGCCGGGACGGTTGGCGTCCTTCGCGCGCCGCGCCCGCCAGCCGTCGGTCTCCCGGCCGGGGGCGAAGACGGCTCCCTTGCCGGTGTTGAGGTAGTCCGCGTAGCTGCGGCTCAGCTCGCCGGGGGCGACCGCCAGACCGGAGTCCGCACCGGCCGGCACCGCCTCCGCGTAGCCGTTCCTGTCCGTCTTCAGCTCCGGCGCCTTGTTCCCCGGGAACGTCGCCAGATACACCGCGCGCCACTTCTCGTCGATGCCGTCGCGGCTGAACACCAGGAACCAGCGGGTGAACCGGCCGGCGGCGTTCTTGCGGTTGCTGGCCGCGTTCGCGATGAAGTACTTCGGCCAGCCCTTCTGCTGGGGCACCGTGAACTGCGCGTCCGTGAACTCCAGCGCCCGGAAGCCCGGGTTGCCCTGCGGCCGGACGGCGTGCGCCGCCTTTATCCCGGCCTGGTCGATGGCGAGCAGCGCGCCCCCCTCGAACGAGGGATTGAGCTGCGGGTTCAGCTGACGGTTGGCCTCGTTGAAGCCCTCGGTGAAGTGCTTGAGCGCCTTGGCGCCGTCAGCCTTCGACACCGCCGGCAGCATCTCCCTCTCGCCGTGCACCGTCATGCACCCGCTCAGTATCACCATCGCCGCCGCTGCCGACGTCAGTGTGGCGGGCACCCGGAACGGCGACCTGCGTGTCATGGGGCTCGGGCTCCTTCGGGGCGACCCGGTCGGACGGGCTGGCCGCCGGGGTGGCACGATTCGGCGACACCCTACCGGGGGCGAAGAAGAACAGGAGGGTGGGGATCAGATACAGAGCCCACACCGTGACCTGAAGAACCGTCGGGTCCGGCTGGAAGTTGAGGATGCCCTTCAGCAGGGTGCCGTACCAGCTGTCGGCCGGGATCTGCGCGCTGATGTCGAACGCCTGGGAGGTCAGCCCCGGCAGGACGTCCGCCTCCTGAAGGTCGTGGAAGCCGTACGCCAGCACGCCCGCCGCGACCACCACCAGCATGCCGCCGGTCCAGGTGAAGAACTTCGCCAGGTTGATCCGCACCGCACCGCGGTAGAACAGCCAGCCCAGCGCCACCGCCGTCAGCAGCCCCAGCAGCGCGCCGACCAGCGGCCGCACCCCGTCGTCGGCGGACTGGGCCGCGGTCCAGATGAACAGCGCGGTCTCCAGGCCCTCCCGGCCCACCGACAGGAACGCGGTGACCACCAGCGCCATGGTGCCCATCCGGAGGGCCGCGTCCAGCTTGCCGTGCAGCTCCTTCTTCAGGTGCCGCGCGGTGCGCCGCATCCAGAAGACCATCCACGTCACCAGGCCCACCGCGATGATCGACAGTGAGCCGCCGAGCGCCTCCTGCGCCTTGAACGTCAGGGTCTCGGAGCCGAATTGCAGCGCCGCGCCGAACGCGAACGACAGGACCACGGCGAGCGCGATGCCCATCCAGACCGGGCGCAGCGCCTCCCGCCTGCCGGTCTTGACCAGATAGGCGATGAGAATGCAGACCACGAGACTGGCTTCCAGTCCCTCGCGCAGACCGATCAGGTAGTTGCCGAACACGTCGGTTCCTTCCCTTCCTTCGTGCAGATCATGGGGCGGCGGCGAGGACCTGCCGGCGCCCGCGGTGTCAGGCGAACAGCTCCCGGCCCCACCAGTCGTCCGCGTGCCGGACGCCCGGCGGCACCGCGAAGACCGCGGAACCCACGTGCTGGATGTACTCGTTGAGCGCGTCGTTGGCCGACAGCCGCTTCTGGAGCGGGACGAAGCCCTGGCGCACATCGTGCTGGTAGGCCAGGAAGAACAGCCCCGCGTCCAGCCGGCCCAGGCCGTCCGTGCCGTCCGTGAAGGAGTAGCCGCGGCGCAGGATCCGGATCCCGCCGTTGGAGTCCGGGTGCGCGAGGCGGACATGCGCGGTCGGCAGCATCGACTTCAGGTGCGGGGTGTCCCGCTCGTGCTTCCGGCCGGCCGGCGCGCCCTCGCCCTTGTCGCGGCCGAAGATGTCCTCCTGCTCCTTGCGGGAGGTGCGGTCCCAGGTCTCGATGTGCATCCGGATGCGGCGGGCGACGAGGTAGGAACCGCCGGCCATCCAGCGCTCCTTGCCCTTCGCCGCGGCGTCCGCGACCCAGACGTGCTTGTCGAGGGCGGCGGTGTCGGTGCCGGCGAGGTTGTGGGTGCCGTCCTTGAAGCCGAACATGTTGCGCGGGGTCTGCGCCTGCGGCGTCGTCGAGGACGTCTTGCCGAAGCCCAGCTGGGACCAGCGGATGGCGACCTTGCCGAAGCCGATCCGGGCCAGGTTGCGGATCGCGTGCACCGCCACCTGCGGGTCGTCCGCGCAGGCCTGGACGCACAGATCGCCGCCGCTGCGGCTCTTGTCGAGGTTGTCGCCGGGGAACTGCGGCAGGTCGATCAGCGCCTCGGGCCGCCGGGCCCGGATGCCGAACCGGTCCTTGCCGTCCTTCTCGAACAGCGTCGGGCCGATGCCGAAGGTCAGGGTGAGCCGGGACGGCGGCAGGCCGAGCGCCTCGCCGGTGTCGTCCGGCGGCGCCTCCGCCAGCCCGCCGACCGCGCCGTCGCCGACCGTGTCCCCGGCCGTCATCCGCGCCGCCGCCTTCGTCCACTCCTTGAGGAGCGCGATCAGCTCGTCGCGGTCGTCGGTGGTGACATCGAACGAGGCGAAGTGCAGACGGTCCTGCACGGCGGTGGCGATGCCGGCCTGGTGCGCGCCGTGGAAGGCGACCGCGGAGCGCGAGGTGGCGTCCGCGCCGGCCGGCTGGGCGTCGTTGCCGGCCCGCAGCGCCGCCGCGGTCCCGCCGGCCGCGACCGCGCCGAGCGCCAGTCCCGCGCCGCCCCAGCCGAGCAGCGCCCGCCGCGAGGGCGTCCGCCCGGTGCCGTTCCCGGCGGCCGGGTCCGGCCCGGCCCCGTCGGCGGTGCCCTCGTGCGGCGTCGTGTCCTCGTGCGGCGTCATGCCGTTGTCCTGCGTCATCGTGACCCCCTGGCCTGGCGGCGGACCGTTACTTGGTGGTGGCGACGGCGGCGGCCAGCTTCGACAGCGGCTCGGCCAGCGCGTTGACACCGTCCGACAGCTTCTTGCGCGCGGTCTTGTCGACCGTGTCGTAGGAGACGAAGCCGTCGGCGGACTTGCTGTCGCGGTGCGCGGCGAGCAGCGCGCGGATCGCCGCGAACTGCTTGTCCAGCTCCTTGGCGAGCGCCGGGTCGTTCTTGCCGACGACCGGCTTGAGCAGCTCGTACGCCTTCTGCGCGCCCTCCACGTTGCCCTGGAAGTCGATCAGGTCGGTGTGGCTGTAGCGCTCTTCCTCACCGGTGACCTTGCCGGTGGCCACCTCGTCGAGCAGCTCCTTGGCGCCGTTGGCCATGCTGGTCGGGGTGATCTCGGCCTTGCCGACCCGCTTCTGCCAGTCCTTGAGGTCCGTGATGAGCCGGTCGGCGAGCTTCTTGTCGTCCCCGGAGATCTTCTTCTTCTCCCACAGGGACTGCTCCAGCTTGTGCCAGCCGGTCCACTTCTGGCCCTTCTCCACACCGTCGGCGCGGACGTCGACCTTGGGGTCGATGTCACCGAAGGACTCGGCGACCGGCTCGGTGCGCTCCCAGCCGACCCGCGAGACGGCGTACGCCTTCTTCGCGGCGTCCAGGTCGCCGGCCTTGACCGCGTCGGCGAACTTCTGCGCCTTCGGCAGGGTCTGGTCGGCCTGCTCCTGCGCGTAGGTGCGGTAGGCGGCGACCGCGGCGTCCAGCTTCGGGTCGTGCTTCGCGCTCGCGCCCTTGCCGCTGGCGGTCACCTTCTGGCGGATGCCGTTGCCCTTCATGCCGGGCTTGCAGGCGACCTCGTACGAGCCGGCCTTGACCTCGGCGGTGATGTCCGCGTGGGTGCCGGGCCCGATGTTCTCCCGCTCGGTGACGATCCGGTCGCCGGGGGCGTAGAGGTAGACCTCGGTGACCTTGGAGCCCTTGTTCTGCACCGCGAAGCGGACGTGCCCGGCCGGAAACTCCTTGGTGGAGAGCTCGCAGCTGCTGTCCGTGGCGGTCACCTCGACCGTGCCCTTGCCGCCGCCGCCTTTGCCGTCGTTCTTCGCGGCGCAGCCGGCGACGGCGGTAACGGCCGTGGCCACGGCTATGGCGGCGACGGCGGAGGTGCGAAGGGCTCGCATACGGGGCTCCAGGCGGGCTCGGATGTACGGAATCGACGTACGGGACGATAGAGGGTCACTAAGATCGCCACTAAGGCAGCCCTAACTTACGTGAGGCTTACCTATTGCTGCCCACGGTTTCCCGTGATCCCGCTCTCATGGACAACAGCCTGGTCACGGATCGGCCCGCGCCGGGTCACGGAAGTGCCATGCGCCGGTCAAGGTAAGGGCCGGGCGCGCGGGCGGGGTGTGACGGGTGGGTGAGGCCCTGGTGCGGGCGCCCGGCGCACCGAGGCCCGCCGGGGGCCGGGCGGCCCGAATGCCCGTCCGGGCCGTGCGCTTGACTGTCCGGATGACCGACATCGACGTGCTCCGGGTCTTCTGCGGCCCGGACGGGGGCGCGGGCAATCCGCTGGGCGTGGTCCTCGACGGGGCGGCTGTCCCCGACCCCGCGGGGCGCGCCGCGCTCGCGGCCGCACTCGGCTTCAGCGAGACCGTCTTCCTCGACGACGCCGAGCGCGGCACCGTCGACATCCACACGCCGAGCTGCCGACTCCCGTTCGCCGGGCATCCGCTGGTCGGTCTGGCCTGGCTGCTGCGGAGCCTGGGGCGGCCGCCGCGCACCCTGCGCCCGCCGGCCGGCGCGGTCCGGGTCGACTTCGACGGGGACCTGACCTGGGTCCGCGGCCGCGCCGCCTGGGTCCCGGCCCGGACCACCCGCCGCCACGCCTCGCCCGCCGAGGTCGACGCGCTGCCCGCGCCGCCGCCGGGCGAGGACTGGCTCTACGCCTGGGCCTGGCAGGACGAGGCCGCCGGCGTGGTCCGGGCCCGGGGCTTCCCGAGGCGCGGCGACGGGGTCGCGGAGGACGAGGCGACCGGCGCCGCCGCCCTGCTGCTGACCCGGGAGCTGGGCCGCCCGCTCGACATCCGCCAGGGCGCCGGCTCGCGGATCCTCACCCGCCCGCACCCCGACGGCACCATCGCGGTCGGGGGACGGGTGAGCCGTCAGGCGCCGTAGGGCCCGTGCGGCGTGCGGGGATTGGCGGTGCGGCGCCTAGGCGCTCAGCGGGAACTGCTCGCCCAGTTCCCGGAAGACCGCGCCGTTCAGCCGGAAGGCGTGCTTGCACTCGTCGACCACCCGCTGCTTCTCCAGGTCGTCGACCGGCAGCGCGTCCAGCTGCGCGCGGTAGCGGCGCTTGAAGGCGGCGGGGTTGGGGATGTCCTCGAAGACGTAGAACCGCACCCCGTCTCCCTTGCGGGCGAAGCCCCAGGTCTTCTCGGCCGTGCCGCGGATGATCTGGCCGCCGGAGAGGTCGCCGAGGTAGCGGGTGTAGTGGTGGGCGACGAAGCCGCCCGGCCAGGTGCGGGCGCAGTCCGCGACCCGGTCCGCGTAGGCGGCGGTGGCCGGCAGCGGGGTGAGCCCGGTGCGCCAGCCGGGCCCGCCGAGGTGGGCGAGATCGCGCTCCAGCGCGGCGGTGCGGGCCAGTTCCGGGCGGAGGAAGGGGCCGGCCACCGGGTCGGCGGCGAGATCGTCGGTGACGTCCTCCAGCGCGCGGTAGACGAACCACAGCTGCTCGGTGTAGCGCCGGTAGGCGGGGATGCCGAGCCCGCCGCCGAGGAGATCACTCATGAACGAGGAGTTCTCGGCTTCGGTGTGCTGCTCGTGGGACGCGGTGCGGATAACTGTGGAGAAGGGCGTGGTCGGCGCGGACGCCGTGGGCGGATCGGCCGGTGCGGACGGGCGCGGGCTGGACGCTTCCAAGGCGGGCCTCCGGGGACCGAGGGGCGGACGGGAACGGGCCCTCCCGCGCCGGGTCGCCGACGCTTGGACTCAGACAACTACTTAGGCTTACCTAAGTCAACCCGTTCCCGACGTCCTGTCGGCACCAGCCTACGCCGGTTCCCGACACCCTGTCGGTAAAAGCCCGCCCCGCTCCCGGTCAGGAAACCGTGCGGATCTCTGTCCCGCTCCCGCTCCCGGTCAGGGGAGGGTGAGGATCTCGGCCCCGGTGTCCGTCACCACCAGGGTGTGCTCGAACTGCGCGGTCCGCTTGCGGTCCTTGGTCACCACCGTCCAGCCGTCGTCCCACATGTCGTAGTCGTAGGACCCCAGCGTCAGCATCGGCTCGATGGTGAACGTCATGCCGGGCTTGATGTCGGTGGTGTGGTGCGGGCTGTCGTAGTGCGGAACGATCAGGCCGGAGTGGAAGGAGGAGTTGATGCCGTGGCCGGTGAAGTCGCGGACCACTCCGTAGCCGAAGCGCTTGGCGTAGGACTCGATGACCCGGCCGATGATGTTGATCTGCCGGCCCGGCTTGACGGCCTTGATCGCGCGGTTGAGCGCCTCGCGGGTGCGCTCGACCAGCAGCGTGGACTCCTCGTCCACGTCGCCGCACAGGTACGTGGCGTTGTTGTCGCCGTGCACGCCGTCGAGGTACGCGGTGACATCGAGGTTCACGATGTCGCCGTCCTGCAGGACGGTCGAGTCCGGGATGCCGTGGCAGATGACCTCGTTGAGCGAGGAGCACAGGGACTTGGGGAAGCCGCGGTAGCCGAGGGTGGACGGGTAGGCGCCGTGGTCGCACATGAACTCATGGGCGACCCGGTCGAGTTCATCGGTGGTCACACCCGGCGCGATCAGCTTGGCGGCCTCCGCCATCGCCTGCGCGGCGATCCGGCCGGCGATCCGCATCTTCTCGATCGTTTCGGCATCCTGCACCTCGGGCCCCGTGTACGGGGTGGGCGCGTCCTTCCCGACGTACTCGGGGCGCGGGATCGAGGCGGGGACGGGGCGGGTGGGGGAGATCTTCCCCGGGACAAGGAGTGACTGGCCAGACATGTCAGCGAGTGTATCCGCGGGCCGTCGGGCAGGATGGTGGCACAAAACATCCACAGGAGGCGGCAATGGCGCTGTTCAAGAGGCGTACGGTCGGCAAGCCGGGCGAGTGGTTCTACTGCCTCAAGCACCAGACGGTCGAGGAAGGCCCCGAGTGCCGCGCCGCCGACCGCTTCGGCCCGTACGACACCCGCGAGGAGGCGTCGCACGCCATGGAGACCGCCCGGGAGCGGAATCTGGAGTGGGAGACGGACCCGAAGTGGCACGACAAGAGCGCGGAGCAGGAGAGCGGCGGGGAGGACAAGTAGGCGAGCCCGGCGCGGGCGGCGGGTGATCCTGCCGCCCGCGCCGGGCCCGTCTCATACCGCCGCCGGGTCGGTGTCCTGGGCTTCCGCTCCGGGCCGGCCCAGGTCGGGGGCCCGGTCGCCGGTCCGGTCGTCCGCCGCGGGGGTCCGGCGCTCGCGCATCCGCCGGGCGTGCTCGTCGGTCCGGGCGTCGTACGCCCGCAGCTTCGGCAGCCCCAGGGCCAGCAGCGCGACGCCCGCGAAGCACAGCAGACCGCCCGCCGACACCGCCGCCCGCACGCCCATCAGGGCCGCCATCCCGCCGACCCGCACCTGGCCCAGCTGCGGGCCCGACGAGTACGACAGCAGCTCGATGCCCGCCAGCCGGCCGCGCAGCTCGTCGGGGATGGTCTGGTTCCACATCGCCGAGCGGAAGATGCCGCTGACCATGTCGAAGGCGCCGGCCAGGGTCAGCAGGAGCAGCACCGCCCAGACCTGCCGCAGCTGCCCGGCGGCGGCGATCGCCAGGCCCCAGCCGGCGGCCGCCAGCACGATCGCCCGGCCCTGCCGGTGCACCCGCCCGGTCCAGCCGCTGGTCAGGCTCACCAGCAGGGACCCGGCCGGCAGCGCCGCGTACATCAGCCCCAGCGACCAGGGCGCGTGGAGGTCGTCGGCGAGGAACGGGAAGATCGCCAGCGGGTAGGCGAAGAGCATCGCGAGCACGTCGACGGCGTAGGTGCCCAGCAGCTCCTTGCGGCTCCAGGCGTAGCGCGCGCCCTCCGCGATGACGCGCAGCGAGGGCTTCTCGGCGTCGTGCGAGGCGGGCGACGGCGCCAGGCGGCGGGACAGCAGCACCGAGACCGCGAAGGTGGCCGCGTCGATGGCGTAGGCCCAGCGCAGCCCGGCGAGGGCGAGCAGGCCGCCGGCCAGCGCCGGTCCGGCGATGGCGCCGATCTGCCAGCGCAGCGCGTTGAGGGCGGCGGCCGCGGCGAGCTGGTCGTGCCGCACGATCCGCGGCACGATCGCGTCCAGGGCCGGCCGCTGCAGCCCGGTCAGCGCGCTGGACAGCGCGGCCGCCGCGTACAGCGGCCACACCAGCGGGTGCGGCAGCAGGCTGTTGAGCAGCAGCAGCGCGGAGATCAGCCCGAGCGCCAGCTCGCTGCCGACGATCAGCCGGCGGCGGTCCACGGAGTCGGCGAGCGCGCCGCCGTAGAGGCCGAAGACCAGCAGCGGGACCAGCTCCACGGCGCCCAGCGCACCGACCGCGAGGGTGGAGCCGGTCAGCTCCTTGAGCTGGAGCGGCAGCGCCACGACCGTCAGGAAGGTGCCGAAAACCGTGATGGCGCCCGCGCACCACAGCAGTCGGAAGTCGCGGGAGCTGCGCCAGGGGGCCAGATCCGGCAGCAGCGCGGTCAGGCGGCGCCGGCGGGCGGTGGGCGAGGGGGAGTCAGGTGGGGGGCCGTCCGAAGTCACCGGAGCACCCTCGCCCGCGGGAACAAGGTGACGCAAAGGGTTTTTTCCGGCCGCCGCGCGGACCGGCCGGGGGCTACCCGCGGACGGGCCGGGGCTACCAGCGCGGGGGCGGCGGGGCGGTCAACTGGTCGGCGAGGCGGGCCAGCCGGTCCCGGAACCGGCGGCGGCCGCGGGACGGCGGCAGGCAGTTCTCCCCGGCGGCCGCGCTCACCAGATGCTGCACGGTGTCGAGGTCGAGGTCCGGCGAGGCCGCGGGGGCGCCGGCGGGCGGGGCTGGGGGAGCGGCGAGCGCGTCATGGGCCAGGGCGTGCAGATCGCGGTCGCCGCCGTCCAGGGCGAGCACCGTCGCGCCGTTGCGCCGGGCGTCGTGCACCCGCTCCAGCAGCCCGGCGCCCGGTGCTCCCGGCGCCACGACCAGCAGGGTCTCGCCCCGCCCGGCCGCCTCCAGCCGGCCCAGGCCGACCGCCAGATGGGCCGGAGCCCCGCCGGGGACGCGATGGCGCACCAGGGTCGGGGACAGCTCCGGCAGGCCCGACCAGGCGGCCTCGTCGTCGAGATGGGCGGCCAGATGCCAGGGCTCGTACGCGGCGCTGCCGACCAGCAGCAGCCCGCCGCGGTGCGGGGCGACGGACGAGCGCAGCGCCCCCGCGAAGCGGCGGGTGGCCTGCACCCACTCGGTCCCGGCGAGGACTTCACGCAGCAAGGCGACGCGTACGGCATCCATGGCGGCATCCTGCCGCACCGGTGGCACGCCGCGGGTGCGAAGTCAACGGGGGTCACCCGTACGGGACTTGCGGGGCGAGGGGTGGGCGGCGGACTGTCCCTCAGTCGTGCCGGGCCCCTCGGGCCGGTCCTTCCGGCAGCAGGCCGGCCGCGTCGAGGCGGCGGGCCACCTCCGCCACGGCGCGCTCGCCGAGCGGGCGTTGCGGGAAGGCGGTGGCGCCATGGGCGGTCACGCCGAGGAGGTGCAGGGCCGCCTTGAACGCGCCCAGGGCGGCGGAGCTGCGGCCCATCTCGGACTCGGGGCCGGCGTCGACCATGGCGAACAGGGTGACCAGGCGCTCCTGTTCGGCGGCTGCCCGGTCCCAGTGGCCCGCCCGCGCGGCGTCGTAGAGCCGTACATAGGCGGCCGGGTCGACGTTGCCGAGGCCGGGGACGACGCCGTCGGCGCCCGCCAACAGGGCCGCGTCCGCGGTCAGTTCGGAGCCGGTGAGGACGGCGAAGCCGGGGGCGGGGCCGCGGTGCCGGCCGGTGCGGCCGCCGAGGGCGGTGAGCAGGCGGCGCAGGGAGCCCTCGTCGCCGCTGCTGTCCTTGAGCCCGGCCAGGGTGCCGTCCTCGGCAAGCTCCCGCACCAGCTCCGGGGCCAGCTTGCTGTGGACGGCGACCGGGATGTCGTAGGCGAGGAGCGGCAGATCCACGGCGGCCCGCAGATGGTGGAAGTGCGCGGCGATCTCCCGGGGGTGGGTGCGGGTGTAGAAGGGCGCGGTGGCGACCAGGGCGTCGGCGCCGAGGGCGGCCGCGGTCCGGGCGTGGTCGAGCACCCGCGGGGTGGTGGTGTCGATGACCCCGGCGAGCACCGGGACCCGGCCGGCGGCGGCTTCGAGGACGGTCTCCAGCGCGGTGCCGCGCTGGGCGTCGGTGAGGTAGGCGACCTCGCTGGTCGAGCCGAGGGCGAACAGCGCGTGGACACCGCCGTCGAGGAGGTGGTGCACCAGGCGGGTCAGGGACGCGGTGTCGACCTCGCCGTCCGGGCCGAGCGGGGTGCAGACCGGGGGGATGACGCCGTGCAGGGGTGCGGGCAGTGCCATGGGAGCTCCGGACCTCCGAGTCAGGACATAGGACATGGGATGTCCTATGTCGAGCACAATAGACCTGTTCACAGGCGGTCGGTCAAGGATTCGCGGCCCTGCCGGGGCGGGCGGCGGACGGGCCGGCGGCACGGCGGACGCGGGAGCGGGAGAGGGAGATTCCATGGCGCGAGGGACGATGTCCGAGGAGGTGCAGGCGCAGATCAAGCAGTTGATCCTGCGCCGTGGACTGACGCCGGGCGATCCGCTGCCCACCGAGGCCGACCTGGTCGGCCTGCTCGACGTCAGCCGCAACTCGGTACGCGAGGCGCTCAAGGCGCTGCAGGCCATGCGCATCGTGGAGATCCGGCACGGCTTCGGCACCTATGTCGGCCCGCTGACCCTGGAGCCGTTCGTCGAGGGAGTCGCCTTCCGCGCCGCGGTCCGCCACCACCAGGGCGAGGCCAGCCTCTACGAGTTGATGGAGGTCCGCGAGGCGCTGGAGGCCGGTCTGATCGGCACCGTCGCCCGCGCGCTGCCCGCCGAGGACCTCACCGTGCTGCGGGGGCTGGTGCAGCGGATGGCGGAGGAGGCGCGCGGCGGGGAGGTGCTCAGCGCCACCGACCGGGCCTTCCACCTCGCGCTGTACCGCTCGCTGGGCAACCACCTGCTGAGCGAGGTGCTGGACGCGTTCTGGGCGGCGCTGCGCCGGGTGCGCGAGGACCTCTCCGACGACCGGCCCGACCCGGAGGTGACCTACCGCCAGCACCTGGAGATCGTCGACGCGCTGGAGGCGGGCGACGGGGACCGCGCCGTGGAGGCGATGCACCGGCACTTCGACGGGATCCGGCGCCGGCTGACGGAGTAGCGGCGGCGGGGCGGCGGGCGGTGCCGCGAAGACGCCGGGCGGCCGGGGGATCATCGCCCCTGTTCACCGGGATTTCGCCCGGCGTCGGCGGTGCCGTTGCCGACACGCGGGGCGCCACGGAGGCCGCCTTGACGGCCAGTTGGGCACTCCCTATGGTCGCGGCAGGACAAGGGACATCCTACGTCCTTGCCCCTTCGGGGCGACCCAACTGCTCTGCGAGACGGGCGACTTCACCACGTGGCCCGATGCTTCCCTTCCGCCGCATCCCCGTGGAGGACCTCGTATGACCAGCAACCACGTGCCCCGCAGAACGGTCCTGGGCGGGGCGGCCGCCGTCGCCGCCGGCCTCGCGCTCGCCGGCTGCGGCGACGGCGGGGACGCGGACGGCAAGGGGCCCCGGGAGCGCAAGAAGGGGCAGCGGATCCGGCTGACCTTCTGGTCCTGGGTGCCCGGCATCGACAAGCCCGTCGCCCTGTGGAACCGCAAGAACCCCGAGGTGCAGGTCACGGTCGAGAAGGTCTCGGCGGTCAACGGCGAGCAGTACGCGAAGATGCACGCCGCCGTGAAGGCCGGCAACCCGCCCGACCTCGGCCAGATCGAGTTCCCGGTCGTCCCCGGCTTCCTCCTCGACAACGGCCTGCTCGACCTCGCCCCGCTCGGCGCCTCCCGCTACCAGGACAAGTTCATCGGCTGGCAGTGGCAGCAGTCCGTCTTCGGCAAGGGCATCTACGCCATCCCGCAGGCCTCCGGGCCGATGGGGCTCTTCCTCCGCCAGGACCTCTTCGACAGGTGGGGCGTGCGCACCCCGCGGACCTGGGACGAGTACGAGGCCGCCGCCAAGGCCATCCGCAAGCGGGGCGCCTGGATCGAGACCTTCGCCCCCACGAACGGCAACCGGTTCGCCGGCCTCGCCTGGCAGGCCGGCGCCGCGTGGTACACCACGCACGGCGACACCTGGCGGGTGCACCTCGACGACGAACCCACCCGCCGGGTCGCCGACTACTGGGAGTCCCTCGTGCGGCGGGGGCTCGTCAAGACCATCCCCGACCGGCAGAACGCCTGGTACAAGGACCTCCAGACCGGCGCCATCCCGTCCTGGGTGGGCGCCAGTTGGGGCGATGCCCTGCTGGTCGGCAACGCGCCGGGCACCAAGGGGAAGTGGCGGGCCGCGCCGCTGCCGCAGTGGAAGGCGGGCGAGCAGGCCTTCGCCAACTGGGGCGGCTCGACCACCGCGGTCTTCGCGGGGGCGCACTACCCCAAGGACGCCCTGGACTTCGCCGTCTGGCTCAACACCGACCCCGAGTCGATCGCCCTGCTCATCGACGGCGGCTACGGCTTCCCCAGCGCCCGGACCGGCTACCGCACCACCGACCTCGACGCCGACAAGGACTTCTTCGGCGGCCAGGCGTACAGCAAGGTCTTCGCCGACGCCGGGGCGCACGTCGACACCGGATGGCGCTGGGGACCCGGGGTGGACACCCTCTACCAGCGGCTCGGCGACGCCTTCACCGACGCGCTGGCCGACGGCAGTTCCTTCCGCTCCGTCCTGACGAAGGTGCAGCGGCAGACCGTCGCCGACCTCAAGGACAAGGGCCTGAAGGTGGAGAGCGGCGGGTGAGCCGGGACACGCCGCACCGCCCGGCCCCAGCCCTGGCCCCGGTCGCCGGGAAGCGGCCCGGCCCCGCCCCGCGTGGCCGCCCCCGCCGCGCCCCGGGCCCCCGGGCCCGGCACGCCCGCGCCGCGGCCGGCTTCCTGCTCCCCTTCCTCGCGCTCTTCGCGCTCTGCTTCCTCGCCCCCCTCGGCTACGCCCTCCACCAGAGCCTGTTCACCACCGAACGCACCGGCCCGCTCGGGCTCGGCGGCCGGGAGCACGAGGTCTTCGCCGGCCTCGCCAACTACGCCCACGCGCTCTCGGACGACCGGTTCCTGGCCGGCTTCGGCCGGGTGCTGCTCTTCGGCGCCGTCCAGATCCCGCTGATGATCGCGCTCGCCACCGGTCTCGCGCTGCTGCTGGACAGCGCGAGCGCCCGCGGGGTCGCCTTCTTCCGCACCGCCTTCTTCCTGCCGTACGGGGTGCCCGGGGTGATCGCCTCGATCCTGTGGGGCTTCCTGTACGTGCCGGGCATCAGCCCGCTGGTGCAGATCGCCGGGTCGCTGGGCTGGGACGTCGACTTCCTCTCCCGCGGCACCGTCCTGTGGTCCATCGCCAACATCGTCACCTGGCAGTTCACCGGCTACAACATGCTGGTGCTGATCGCCCAGCTCAAGGCCGTACCGCAGGAGTTGTACGAGGCCGCGCGGCTCGACGGCGCCTCGGCCCGGCAGATCGCCCGGCACGTCAAGCTGCCGCTGATCCGGCCGGCGCTCGTGCTCACCTGCGTCTTCAGCATCATCGGCACCCTCCAGCTGTTCGCCGAGCCCATGGTGCTGCGCCCGCTGGCCTCCGCCATCGACTCCGGCTTCACCCCCAATCTGCACGCCTACAGCGCGGCGTTCGTCGGCAACAACCCGCATGCGGCGGCGGCCGAGGCGGTGCTGCTCGCGCTGGTGGCGTGTGTGCTGTCGTTCGGCTTCCTGCGGCTGGTCGGCGGGCGCGGGACGGAGCGCCGGTGACCCGGCCCCCGCTCCGCCACCGGATCATCACCGCCTCGCTGCTGACCGTCGCCGCGCTCTACTTCCTGGTGCCCGTCTACTGGCTGGCCGTCTCCGCCACCAAGAGCAGCGCCGACCTCTTCGGCACCTTCGGCCTCTGGTTCTCCGACCATCCGCACCCGCTCGCCTACCTCGGTGCCGTCCTCGCCCATGACCACGGCATCTACGCCCGCTGGTTCGCCAACTCCCTCTTCTACGCCGGGACCGGTGCCGTCGGCGCCACCGGGCTGTCCGCCGCGGCCGGCTACGCGCTGGCCAAGTTCCCCTTCCGCGGCCGGGAGGCGGTCTTCCATGTGGTGCTCGCCGGGGTGCTGGTCCCCGGCACCGCGCTGGCCCTGCCGCTGTACTTCCTGTTCAGCGCAATGGGCCTGGCGAACACCTACGCCGCGGTGCTGATCCCGAGCATGGTCAGCCCGTTCGGCGTCTACCTCTGCCGGATCTACGCGGCCGCCGCGGTCCCCGACGCGCTGCTGGAGGCGGCCCGGATCGACGGCGCGGGCGAGGCCCGGATCTTCGCCGGGCTCGGGCTGCGGCTGATGACCCCGGCGCTGGTCACCGTCTTCCTGTTCCAGTTCGTCCACATCTGGACCAACTACTTCCTGCCGCTGGTGATGCTCTCGGACTCCGACCTCTACCCGGTCCCGCTGGGCCTGACCACCTGGACCGGCTACGCCGACCGGCAACCGGTGCTCTACCAGTACACGGTGGGGGGCGCGCTGTTGTCGGTGGTGCCGCTGATGGTGCTGATGACGGTGCTCCAGCGGTACTGGCGCACGGGACTGACCGAGGGCAGCGTGAAGGCGTGAGGGGGTGACGGCGGGCGGGGCGGCGGGACGGCTCGGCGGGACTTCGAAGACAGCCCCCGGTGCGGGCCCGGCCCGGCGCCGGCGCGTGACACCATCACTGTCATGACTACTCCTGACGATGCCCGGTCCGAGAACGCCGCCACCCGTGCGAAGGCCGCCCTCAAGCGTGACCCCTGGGACCTCCCGGACGTCTCCGGCCTGGTGGTCGGCGTCCTGGGCGGCACCGGCGACCAGGGCCGCGGCCTGGCCTACCGGCTCGCCCGGGCCGGCCAGAAGGTGATCATCGGCTCCCGCGCCGCCGAGCGCGCCCGGACCGCCGCCGGTGAACTCGGCCTGGGCGTCGAGGGCGCCGAGAACGCCGAGTGCGCCCGCCGCAGCGATGTCGTGATCGTCGCCGTGCCCTGGGAGGGCCACGGACTCACCCTGACGGCGCTGCGCGAGGAGCTGGCCGGCAAGCTGGTCATCGACTGCGTCAACCCGCTCGGCTTCGACAGGAAGGGCGCCTTCGCGCTGAAGCCCGAGGAGGGCAGCGCCGCCGAGCAGGCCGCCGCCCTGCTGCCCGACTCCCGGGTCACCGCCGCCTTCCACCATCTGTCCGCGGTGCTGCTCCAGGACCCCGCGGTGGAGCGGATCGACACGGATGTGATGGTGCTCGGCGAGGCCCGCGCGGACACCGATCTGGTGCAGGCGCTGGCCGCCCGCATCCCCGGCATGCGCGGTGTCTTCGCCGGCCGGCTGCGCAACGCCCACCAGGTCGAGTCGCTGGTCGCCAATCTGATCTCGGTCAACCGCCGCTACAAGGCGCACGCGGGGCTGCGGCTCACCGACGTCTGAGCCGGCCGCCGGGGCATCCGGGCACCGGGCCCGGTCCGGCGCCGGCGGGGCATGGGGGACACTGGGGAGGACCGCACCACTCCCGACAGGAGCACCCCATGTCCTTCCTGCCCGCGTCCGGCCCGGCCCGGCGCCTCGCCCTGATGGCCCTCGCCGTGTGCGTCCTGTCCGTCGCCGCGGCCGTCGTCGCCTTCGTGGAGGGCAGCTTCGTCGGCATCGTCTGGGTCCTGATGGCGGGCATCTCCAGCAACATGGCGTGGTTCTACGTCCGCCGCGCGCAGCAGCAGTCGCAGCAGCAGTCTCGGCACGACGCGCAGCGGGCCGGGGCGGCGGGCTGACCCGGCCCCGGCCGGGAACCGGTCAGGACCGTCAGCCGAGCTGCGGCGGGCCCTGCCAGAAGCGGAAGAACTCCTGGCCCAGGTAGCTGTAGACCTCCGAGACGCCCAGCGCGCCCAGGACCGTGTGGACCAGGCCGAAGAACGCCTGGTTGAGCTCCGGGACCCACAGCAGGCCGAAGATCAGCAGCAGTCCGAACGGTGCGATCGGCTCCACCTGCCGCCGCAGCGAGCGCGACAGCCACGGCTCGATCACGCCGTAGCCGTCCAGACCGGGCACCGGCAGCATGTTCAAGATCGCCGCGGTCACCTGGAGCAGCGCGAGGAACGCCAGCGCACTACGGAACGGGACCGGCACCCCGTCCAGGCCGTGCAGCCAGAACGGCGCCGTGCACACCACCGCGAACAGCACGTTCGTCAGCGGACCGGCCGCGGAGATCAGGCTGTGCCGCCAGCGGCCGCGGATCCGGCCGCGCTCGATGAACACCGCCCCGCCCGGCAGCCCGATCCCGCCCATCAGCAGGAAGACCACCGGCAGCACGATGCTCAGCAGCACATGGGTGTACTTCAGCGGGTTCAGCGTCAGATAGCCCTTGTCCGCCACGGACAGGTCGCCGCTGTGCAGCGCGGTGCGGGCGTGGGCGTACTCGTGCAGGCACAGCGACACCACCCAGCCGGCCACCACGAAGAAGAACACCGCGAGGCCGGTGTTCGCCCCGAGCCGTCCGCTCCACACGGCCCAGCCGGACACCGCCAGCACGGCGACGAGCGCGAGGAAGACCGGGCTGACGCGACGGTCCGCGCGCCGGAATGCTGTGGTCATGGTGCGGGCTCCCGAGGTCGGTGAGGGGCAGCCCCGACCGTATCCGCGAGACGGCGGCCGGCGCACAACCCCCTGACGGAGCGCGCGCCCGGGCCCCTGCCGGGCCACCTGCCCCGGAAAGCGACGCTCGACGCCTGCCGGTCCGCGCCGTGCACCACAATGGGCCGGTGCGTTACGCGATCCTCGGTACCACCCAGGCCGGCCGGGCCGACGGCACCCCCGTCGCCCTCGGCGGCGCACGCCTGCGCGCGCTGCTCACCGCCCTCGCGCTGCGCCCCGGCCGGGCCCTGCCGCCCGAGGTGCTGATCACCGACATCTGGGGCGCGGACCCGCCCGCCGACGCCCCCGGCGCGCTCCAGGCACTCGTCGGCCGGCTGCGCCGCGCCCTGGGGCACGACGCGGTCGCCTCGGCCGACGGCGGCTATCTGCTGTGCGCCGAGCCCGACGCGGTCGATCTGCACCGCTTCGAGCGGCTGGCGGCGGAGGGCGACCGGGCGCTCGGCGCGGGCGACCCGTCGCGCGCCGCCGCGCTGCTCGACGAGGCCCTGGCGCTCTGGCGCGGCCCGGCGCTGGCCGACCTCCCGGACGCGGGCGCCCGGGCCGTGGGTGCCGAGCGCCGCCGGCTGGACGCCCGGCGCACCCGGCACGCCGCCGAACTCGCCCTGGGCCGCGCCGAGGCGGCGCTGGCCCCGCTGCACGCGCTGTGCCAGGAGCACCCGCTCGACGAGCCGCTGCAGGCCCTGCGGCTGCGCGCGCTGCGCGCCGCGGGCCGCCCGGCGGAGGCGCTGGCGGCCTACGAGGAGATACGCACCGGCCTCGCCGACCGCCTCGGCGCCGACCCGGGCCCCGAACTGCGCGCCCTGCACGCGGAACTGCTGAGCCCGCCGCCCGCGGCCGGGCCGCCCGCCGGGCCGCCGCCGGCCA
>NZ_BMND01000046.1 GCF_014646275.1 Streptomyces kronopolitis | reverse complement strand
GGGTCGCCGCCCTGCGCCGCCGTGCGGGCCGCGGCCGGGCGCCTCGCGGAGGTCGTCGGCGACGGCGGCCCGTCCTCGGCGACCGACGCCCTCCCCGGCGCCTCGCTGTCCGCCTACGCGCTGACGGGGCGCGGCCACGGCCCGCAGGCGCTCGCCCTGGTCGTGGCCGCGGAGGCGCACGACCGGCCCGCGCACACCATCGCCGGCGTCGCCGCCGTGCTCCTGTCCCTGATCACCGGCCCGGCCACCGAGCCCGGTCCGGCCGCCGCCGGGCACTGCGCGGCCCTGGTCCGGCTGCTGCTCGGCGGCCGGCCGGACGCGGTCGCCCCGCTGCTCGGACCTCAGTCGTGGTCCGTCGTCCACGCCGAACGCCGCCGGGACACCACCCGGCCGGCGGCCGCCCTGGCCGCCGCGCTCGGCACCCCGCTGCTGGACCCGGGCCCGGAGCGGCCGGCGGCCCCCAGCGCGTCACCGGCCGCCCCGGACGCGGCGTCCGCCGTCCGCGCCCTGGTCCCCGCCGAGCGGGAGATCACCGCGCAGCCCGGCTGGACGCTCGGCGTCAGCGCCCCCGTCCCGGTCGCCGAACTGCCCGCCGCGGACCGGCATGCCGCCGCCGCCCTGCGCCGCGCCCTCGCCACCCGCGCCGCCCTGGTGCGCCAGCGCTCCCCCGGCCCGCACGCCATCACCTCGCTCGTCGCCCCCGACGACGCCCGCCGGCACGCCCGCGCCCTGCTCGCCCCGCTGGACGGCGCCCCGCAGCTCCGCCTCACCCTCCACAACTGGCTTGCCCTGCACGGAAGTTGGGACCGCACGGCGACCGCGCTCGGCATCCACCGCAACACCGTCCGCCAGCGCGTCGCCCGCATCGCCGCCCTGCTCGACACCGACCTCGACGACCCCGACGTGCGCATGGAACTCTGGTTCGCCCTGCGCGCCCTCGACCGGGAGGCCCCGCCGGACCGATGAGGGAGACGGCCGGCGGCCCCGGCGCACCGTGCCCGCGCCCGGCCCGCGCCGGTCAACTCCCTTCAGCGCCCCGGCCGTCCCCGGCTAGACTCGGCTGTGCCGCGGACCGTGCGCCGCAGACCGTGCGGCGCCGGACGGGAGCCGTGCGGGACGACCGCGGGGCGCCCCGGCGCGACAGCGGCACACAGGACACCGCGGACGAGGAACGGGGAACCGCCATGGCAGGGGACGGGCTGAAGGCCGACATTCCGTCACTGAGGACCGGTGGCAAGGACTTCACCGGCGTCGGGGAGCGCTACCAGTCCGCGGTGGAGAAGCTGAAGAACGGGCTCACCGGCCTGGAGGGGCAGGACACCCCGCCCTGGGGCGACGACCAGATCGGCGAGAAGTTCGGCGTGGTCTACGAGGGCCTGCGCGACGGCATGTACGAGTCGATGGGGCATCTGGCCGCCAAGCTCCAGGAGATCGGCGGCGCCCTGAAGACCATGGCCGACAACCACCAGGCCGACGAGGACTTCAACGAGTCCCTGATGAAGCAGCACGTCGCCAACGCCGAGGCGGAGGGGCAGCGGATCGCCACCATGCGGTCGCCCCACATCCAGCTCTGAGCCCTCCGTGCGCGGGCACCGGCCCCGCACACGGGCACCGGCCCGCCACGTCCTCCGTGGCGGGCCGGCTCCACGACCACCGGGCGCGGGACGGCGCGGGGACCTACTCCCCGCCCCTCCCCGCGGCGATCTGCCGCGACATGATCGTCGTCAGCTCGTACGCCGTGTGCGAGGCGGCCACGCAGGTGATCTCCGCGTGGTCGTAGGCCGGGGCGACCTCCACCACGTCGGCCGAGACCAGGTTGCAGGAGGACAGCCCGCGCACGATCTCCAGCAGCTCGCGGGAGGTGAGGCCGCCGGCCTCGGGGGTGCCGGTGCCGGGCGCGTGCGCCGGGTCCAGCACGTCGATGTCGATGGAGATGTACAGCGGACGGTCGCCGATGCGCTGGCGCAGCTGGTCGGCGACCTCGTCGACGCCGCGGCGCATGACATCCGCCGACGTGACGATGCCGAAGCCCATCTTCTCGTCGTCGTCGAGGTCCTTCTTCCCGTACAGCGGGCCGCGGGTGCCGACGTGGGAGAGCGCGGAGGTGTCGAGGATGCCTTCCTCGACGGCCCGGCGGAACGGGGTGCCGTGGGTGTACTCGGCCCCGAAGTAGGTGTCCCAGGTGTCCAGATGGGCGTCGAAGTGCAGCAGCGCGACCGGGCCGTGCTTCTTGGCGACCGACCGCAGGAGCGGCAGGGCGATGGTGTGGTCGCCGCCGAGGGTCATCATCCGGGCGCCGGAGGCGAGCAGGTCGTCGGCGGCGGCCTCGACGGTCTCCACGGCCTCGTTGATGTTGAACGGGTTCGCGGCGATGTCCCCGGCGTCGGCGACCTGCGCGAGCGCGAACGGCGAGGCGTCCTGGGCCGGGTTGTAGGGCCGCAGCAGACGGGACGCCTCACGGATGGCGTTGCCGCCGAAGCGGGCGCCGGGGCGGTAGGAGACGCCGGTGTCGAAGGGGACGCCGACGACGGCCACGTCGGCCCGGCCGCCGACCTCGTCGAGGCGGGGCAGCCGCGCGAACGTCGCGGGCCCGGCGTAGCGCGGGACACGGGAGGAATCGACGGGGCCGACGGGCCCGGTGGAGGAGGTCATGAGGCTGAGAGTAGGGAGCACCGGACGATCACCCCATGGACATTTGCGGCGCCCGGGCCGACCCGGTTGGACATTCTGTCCAGCCACCCCGAACGTGCTCCCACCCGCGCCGACGAGCCGATGACCTGCGACTCCTCCACCGCACACCATGACGGCTCCCCACCGCTCCTCCCCTCCCCGTGTCCGGGCCGCGGGACCGTCCGGCCCCGGATCACCCCTACGGGCACAATGGCGCTATGCCGATAGCCTCCGCAGCCACCGCCCCCACGCGCGCCGAACTCGTCGATCACCTCGTACGGACCCGGATCGCCGGTGAGGTCGCCACCCCCCGCGAGAACAACCTCTCCCACTACCGCCGGCTCGCCAACGGTGACCGCCACTACTGGTTCGGCCTGGAATTCGGCGACCGGTGGACGGACGAGCAGGACATCCTGGCCGTGATGGCGGAGCGCTGCGGCGTGAACGACGACCCGCACCACCGGCAGGGCCAGGACACCATCGACCCGGAGCTGACGGTCGACGCCCTGGACCGGGCGGCCGCGCTGCTGCGCAAGGCGGCGGCCGGCAAGCAGCGGGTGCTGTTCGCGACCGGCCACCCGGGCGGCCTGCTGGACGTGCACCGCGCGACGGCCGAGGCCCTGCGCGCGGCGGGCTGCGAGATCGTCGTCATCCCCGACGGCCTGCGGGCGGACGACGGCATGGTCTTCCAGTTCGGCGACGTCGCGATGCTGGAGCGCGGCGCCACCCTGTGGCACACCCACTCCCCCGAGCCGATGGCCGCCATCCTGGACGGCCTGGAGCGCGACGGCCGCCCCCTGCCGGACCTGGTCATGGCCGACCACGGCTGGGCCGGCTGCGCCGCCCAGCGCGGCCTCGACGCGATCGGCTTCGCCGACTCCAACGACCCCGCCCTCTTCCTCGCCGAATCCGAGGGCACCCTCCGCACCACCATCCCCCTCGACGACCACGTCCTGAGCCCCCGGCACTACGACCCGCTGACCGCTTATCTGCTGGATGCGGCGGGGGTGAGCTGAAGCGCACGGGCGGTGCGTCGGCCGGCGGGAGCATGCGGAAGCCCCGCCCCTCGCGCCACGGCGCCCCGACCGGGCCGCTTTCTCATATCGCCCAGGAGTCGGCCGGGTCATCCAGCCACACCCGTTGCCCCTCCGCGCTGACGGTGAGACCGAACCGGGTGTGGCTCGGCTCGCCCCGGCCGACCCACCACCGGAGGGCTGCCTCCACTTCGTCCCACAGGCGACGCGGCCCCGACTGATGGACCACAGCCCCCGGTTCGCCGCCGCGGACATCAGCGGCGGCCCATGACCGGCTCGTCAGGTCGAAGAACCACGCCCGCGCGGTGCCCTCGTCCGACCTGTTGAGGACAT
Source organism: Streptomyces kronopolitis (assembly GCF_014646275.1). Taxonomy (GTDB): domain Bacteria; phylum Actinomycetota; class Actinomycetes; order Streptomycetales; family Streptomycetaceae; genus Streptomyces; species Streptomyces kronopolitis. The sequence continues at coordinate 35,908 of NZ_BMND01000046.1, read as the reverse complement.
GGGCACAGTCCGGCACACGCAGCCCGATGACGAACCGCACGGGGTCGTAGCGATCCCCCAGGTCCGTCAGGGCGACCGTCGTCGTGGAGACATCGGCGTCACCCGGAAAGTCGGGGACGTGCCCGCTGAACCGGTTCCAGTCCAGGCGCTGCTCCCGAAGCTTCATGAACTCGACCATGCGCAGGAACGGGCCCGACGCGGAGCCGTCCTCCCGCACGGTCAACCGGACAAGTGCGTCCTGGTCGCTGTAGTGGGTGCCCCAGGGGGCGAGGATGACCCCACCCGGCCGTGACTGCTCCCACCAGCACGGCGCGACCGCTCGCACCCCCGCCGTGACGATCACCCGGTCATACGGCGCCCCGTCCGGCCACCCGTCCCCACCGTCCCCGTGAACCGTCACGGGGTGGAGCCCGGCGCGCAGCAACGCTCCTCGTGCCCGCTCGCGCACCGCCTCGTCGATCTCGACGCTGACCACGTTTGCGCCGCCCAGCCGGTGAGCGAGGAGGCCGGCGTTCCAGCCCGTGCCGGTGCCGACTTCGAGCACCCGCATGCCCTCGCTCACGTCCAGGTCACGCAGCATCGCCGCCACGACTGACGGCATGCTCGCCGAACTGGTCGGCACGGTTCCGGGCTCGCTCCCCGTGTGCCGCCCGTCGTCCCACTGCGTGACAAGTGGGACGTTCGCGTACGCGGCCAGCTCCCACGCCACGGGGTCATCGCTCCGGGAGACAGGCGCACTCCGGCCGGTCGCCATGTCGTGCGCCCAGAGGAGATCCGGCAGGAACAGCGACCGTGGAACGGCCCGGAACACCTCCGCCCAATCGGGCGTCAGGTCCCCCGCTTCGAGGAGGTCCCGCGCCAGCTCCTCACCGGCGCGGGACCCCTGCCGAGAGTCGCGCCTCACTTGCGGTGCGTCCCGTCGCCGGGCGGCATCTCACCGTCCGGGGGCGGCGGCGGAGGCGGCGTCCACGGCTGACCGGGGTGCCCGTCCCCGCCCTCTCCTCCCCCTTGCTGCCCGCCCTCGGCGGCGGTGATGTCCTGCGTGCGCATCCCGCCTCTGCTCTCCGCGACGCGACGTACGTCCCGCAAGGCGGAGCTCAACTGCTCTCTGAGGAACCGGAGTTGCCGATCCGTCGCCCTACTGCCCCCGAGCAGATCGGCCGCGTGATCGAGCAGCCCGTCCGCCATGTCGAGTTGCACGTCCTCGATACGGTCCGCGACCCGGGAGAGGCCGCCCTCCCCTCCACCGTCGCTCACGAGGAAGCAGGTCTTCCCGTCAGGACTCACCCATGGCAGCAGGCGCGTGGTCCGCGACTCGCTCATCGCGACGCCACCTCCACCCACAGGATGCGAACACGAGGACATCGACGTTGCCGCGAAAGGCATACGGACACGGGGAACCACCGCCTTGCTCCTTGGTTGCACCAACACGCAGACCGTATCGCTATTCACGAAAAGCAGCAAGGTAGCCCCGAGGTGGCCGTCCGCAGGAGTCGCATACCGTGTAGGCAAAGGGTTGAGATCACCTGTCGCCAGGAGGACGCGTGGGTACCAGCGAGTGGGTCAGCACCTCGATGCCGTATCTGACGCCCCGCGAGCAGGGGCAGCCTGATGCTTGGGGTGCGGAGGCCGCCGCCCGTGGCCGCCGCGGCAGCCAACGCATCGTGCGCGCAGGGGAGATCGCGGCACTGCCCGAGGTCGCGGAACTGCTGGGCATCGCGGAGGGCGAGAACGTCGTCGTACGCCGGCGCGTGATGTATGTCGACGACGCGCCCTGCGAACTGACCGACACCTACTACCCCGTCCACATCGCACGAGGGACCCGGCTGGCCGAGACCGCCAGGATTCCCGGCGGCGCGATCTCGCTCCTCGCCGGCCTCGGGTACGTCGGCGCCCGGGTCCAGGAGGACGTCGTCGCACGGATGCCCAGCCGCGAGGAACGCGAGGCGCTGCGGACCGGTGACGACGAACCGGTGCTCCAGCTGACACGGCTCACGCTCGACGCGCACGACCGGCCGATCCAGGTCGACAGGATGGCGATGCCCGGACGCCACCAGCGGCTGCGCTACGAGATCAAGATCGGATGACTGTGCCGAGAACCGAAGACGACGCGTACGACCGCCGCTCGCTGCACGAACGGATCGCCGCCGACCTGCGCGAGGAGATCATGAGCGGTGACCTGGAACCGGGCGCGAAGCTGCCGTCCACGACGTACCTCAAGGCACGGTTCGATGCTTCCGGCGCCACCGTGCAGAAGGCGCTCCAACTGCTCAAGGACGAACGCCTGGTCGTGGGTCGCGCCGGAGCGGCGGTGACGGTGCGGGAACACCGGCAGCAGACCATGCGGCCCGCGTCCTTCATGACACCTGCCGGGCCCGGCGAGCAGTACCGCTGGCTCACCGAGGCGGCGAAGCGCGGCGGCCGGGCGCGCAGCGAGCTGCTGGAGGTCGCCGAGGTCACGCCGCCCGGCGACGCCGCGGAGGCCCTGGGACTCCCGGACGGCGGAACGGCACTGCTCCGGCGCCAGATCCTGCTGATCGACGACGAACCGGTCGAACTGGTCAAGTCCTACTACCCGTTGGACATCGCCCGCGGTACCGCGATGACGGAACGCCGCCGGATCAAGGGCGGTACGCCCGCTCTCCTGGCCGAGCTGGGTCACCCGCCCCGCCGCAGCGTCGACCGGGTCTCCGCCCGCGTCCCCACGCAGGAGCAGTACGAGGCCCTCCGCCTTCCCGGCAGCCTGCCCGTCCTGCGGACCCTGCGAGTGGTCTACACGGACGGCGAACGGCCCATCGAGGTCACCATCATGGCCAAGGCGGGCCATCTCCATGAACTCCAATACGAGTTCACGCCGGAGTGAGGCCCGCGGCGACCTGCGCGTGCACGGCGAGGACGGCTACTTCCGCGGCACCCGGATGACCCCCTCCTGGATCACCGAGACCGCCAGCGCCCCGTCCGCCGTGAAGATGCGGCCCTTGCCGAGGCCGCGGCCGGACTGGGCGGTGGGGGATTCCTGGTCGTAGAGGAGCCAGTCGTCGGCGCGCAGGGGGCGGTGGAACCACATGGCGTGGTCGAGGCTGGCGCCGACCACGTCGCCGACCGCCCAGCCGCCGCGGCCGTGGGCGAGCAGGATCGAGTCCAGCAGGGTCATGTCGGAGACGTAGGTGACCAGGCAGATGTCGAGCAGGGGGCGGGTGACGGTGTCGCCGCAGTCGGCGCCGTCGGCGAGGGCCTTGTCCAGGTCGCCGTTGGTGCGGAACCACACCTGCGAGCGGGGCTCGCGGGGCTCGCCGACGGTGGCGTAGGGCGGCTCGTCGACGTAGCGCAGGTCGATCGCGGCGCGGGCCTCCAGCAGCCGGTCGGCGACGGCCGGGGTGAGGTACCGGCCGGCGTGCCGCGGCAGGATCTCGGCGGGGCTGGGCAGGGTCAGCGGGTCCGGCGCGGCCGGCATCGGCTCCTGGTGCTCCAGGCCCTCCTCGTGGGTCTGGAAGGAGGCCGAGAGGTGGAAGATCGGCTGACCGTGCTGGACGGCGACGACCCGGCGGGTGGTGAAGGACCGGCCGTCGCGGATCCGGTCGACGGTGTAGACGATGGGTGCGCCGGGGTCGCCGGGGCGCAGGAAGTAGGCGTGCAGGGAGTGCGGGGGGCGGTCGGCGGGGACCGTCCGCCCGGCCGCGACCAGCGCCTGGGCGGCGACCTGGCCGCCGAAGACGCGGGGCACGACCGAGGCGCGGCTCTCGCCGCGGAAGATGTCCTGCTCGATCCGCTCCAGGGCGAGCAGATCGAGCAGGGACCGCAGTGCGTCGTTCACGTGCGCGGAGACCTGACGGCCTAGAGGCCCATGGACTTGGCGATGATCATCTTCATGACCTCGCTGGTGCCGCCGTAGATGCGGTTGACGCGGTTGTCGGCGTACAGGCGGGCGATCGGGTACTCGTTCATGAAGCCGTAACCGCCGTGCAGCTGAAGGCACTTGTCGATCACGCGGTGCGCGACCTCGGTGCAGAACAGCTTGGCGGAGGCGGCCTCGGCCGGGCTCAGCTCACCGGCGTCCAGGGCCTCCAGCGCGCGGTCGGCGACGGCCTCGGCCGCGTCCACCTCGGCCTGGCAGGCGGCCAGTTCGAACTTGGTGTTCTGGAAGGCGGCGACGGGCTTGCCGAAGACCGTGCGCTCCTGCACGTACTCCTTGGCGAACCGGACGGCGGCCTTGGCCTGGGCGTAGGCGCCGAACGCGATGCCCCAGCGCTCGGAGGCGAGGTTCAGGCCCAGGTAGCCGAAGCCCTTGTTCTCCTCGCCCAGCAGGTCCTCGACCGGGACCTTGACGTCGACGAAGGCCAGCTCGGCGGTGTCGGAGATCTTCAGGCCGAGCTTGTCCAGCTTGCGGCCGACGGAGTAGCCCTCGGACTTGGTGTCCACGGCGAAGAGCGAGATGCCGAAGCGGCGGTCGTCCTCGCGGGGCGCGGCGGTGCGGGCGCAGACGATGACGCGGTCGGCGTGCACACCGCCGGTGATGAAGGTCTTGGCGCCGTTGAGGACGTAGTGCGTGCCGTCGTCCGACAGCTTCGCGGTGGTCTTCATGCCGGCGACGTCGGAGCCGGTGCCCGGCTCGGTCATCGCCAGCGCCCACATCTCCTCGCCGGTGACGAACTTCGGCAGGAAGCGCTTCTTCTGCTCGTCGGTGGCGAGCATCTCGATGTAGGGCAGACCGAGCAGCACATGCACGCCGGAGCCGCCGAAGGAGACGCCCGCGCGGGAGGTCTCCTCGTACATCACGGCCTCGAACTTGTGCGACTCGATGCCGGCGCCGCCGTACTCCTCGGGGACGCGGATACCGAAGATCCCCAGCTCACCGAGCTTGTAGTAGAAGTCACGGGGCGCCTGGCCGGCGGCGAGCCACTCGTCGTGCACGGGCACGACCTCGGCCTCGATGAAGGCGCGTATGGTCTCGCGGAACGCCTCGTGGTCCTCGTTGAACACCGTCCGCTTCACTTGCGGCCTCCCTGCCCTGAGTCACTCTGAATCGCACTGGCTAAGCGCTTGCTCAGTCGCAGGTTACCCGCCAGTCACCATGGACGTCCAGAGCCCCCCGCGGCGCTTTTGCGGCCGCCGTCGCGAGCGGTGGGTACCGTCCCCAGACCCTTCGCGCCGCGCGCGCAAACAATTCGGCATCCGGCGCCCATTTCCCGCTGATGCCGTGGCCATTTCCGGCGGGACGGTTCAGCATCAACACATGGGGGATCTAGCGGCAGTTGTGGAAGTCCAGGTCACACCGCCACTCGTCGCGGCGTGGCTCCTTCGCCCGATGACGCATCCCGTCATCGAGATCGACGGAAAGGAATACGCCGCGACATGGGGCAGGTCGCGAGTGGCTGTGACTCCTGGCACACACCGCATCGCCGTCTTCTTCCGCTACCGCGGGCAGAGGAGCGCGCGGCTCGCGGAGGCGAGCAGGGAGTTCTCGACGGCCGAGGCGCCCTCGGTCGTGCGCCTCACGGCCCGCCTCGGCCCGCGCAACGGCAGCGGATTCCGGTTCGAGGATTCGAGGAGTTGAAGCATCCGTGACGCGGACGCGTGGAGGGGCGCGGCCGGGCGGCATGGGACGAGCGGCGGCGGCGAGGGAGAGCCCGCCCGGAAGCGGGCCCGCGATGCATCGGGCGGCCGGGTAGCGGCCGGGTGGACGTCAGCGGGTCGGCCCGCGGACCGGCCCCCGTCCTACGCGCCCGACGCCGCCGCGGATGCCGACGCCGACGCCGCCATCGACTCGCCCTCCGCGGCCTCCCGCGCCACCGCGCCGAACGCTCCCAGCGCCAGCCCGTGCAGCAGCTCCGCCATCTCGGTGCGCCCGGGGAGGGCGCCGGGGCGGCCCAGGTGCGGGGTGGAGTTGAGCAGGCCGAAGACGGCGTGCACGGCGGCGCGGGCGCGGGACTCGGAGGGGCCGGGGTGCACCTCGCGGACCACGTCCACCCACAGCTCCACATACTGCCGCTGGAGCTGGCGGACCCGCTTGCGGTCGGCCTCGCGCAGCCGGTCCAGCTCGCGGTCGTGCAGGGTGATCAGCGGGCGGTCGTCCAGCGCGAAGTCGATATGGCCGTCGATCAGCGCGCGCAGCACCGCCTCGGGGCTCTCGCCGCCCTCCGCGATCCGCATCCGGCCGCCGGCGAGCAGCCGCTCGCTGATGCCGACCAGCAGCTCGGCCAGCATGGCGTCCTTGCCGGCGAAGTGCCGGTAGAGGCCGGGGCCCGAGATGCCCACGGCGGCCCCTATCTCGTCCACGCCCACGCCGTGGAAGCCGCGCTCCGCGAAGAGCCGGGCCGCCTCCCGGAGGATCTGCTCACGGCGGCTGATCTGGGCGGGGGCCTGCGCATCACTCATGCTGTCGATTGTAGACAGCCGGGTTAGCACTCGTTAACCTGAAGGGGATGTGGTTAACGCCCATTAACCCGGATGGCCCGGCCGCCGCCGACCGCGGCACCGGGACCGGCGATCGAGCAAGGGGGCTCGTACTGATGGAGCAGGCACCGGTGCTGGGGAGCACCGCCGATCCGGCGTCCGACTCCTGGCGTGCCAACGAGGCCGCGCACCGCGAGCTGGCCGGGCAGCTGCGCGAGAAGCTCGCGGCGGCCCGGCTGGGCGGCGGTGAGAAGGCCCGGGCGCGGCACACCGCGCGCGGCAAGCTGCTGCCGCGCGACCGGGTGGACGCCCTGCTGGACCCCGGCTCGCCGTTCCTGGAGCTGGCGCCGCTGGCCGCGGAGGGGATGTACGGCGGGGCCGCGCCGGCCGCGGGGGTGATCGCCGGCATCGGCCGGGTCTCCGGCCGCGAGACGGTGATCGTCGCCAACGACGCCACGGTCAAGGGCGGCACGTATTACCCGATGACGGTCAAGAAGCACCTGCGGGCGCAGGAGATCGCCCTGGAGAACCGCCTGCCCTGCCTGTATCTCGTGGACTCCGGCGGCGCCTTCCTGCCGATGCAGGACGAGGTCTTCCCCGACCGGGAGCACTTCGGGCGGATCTTCTACAACCAGGCGCGGATGTCGGGGGCGGGGATTCCGCAGATCGCCGCCGTGCTGGGGTCGTGCACGGCCGGCGGTGCGTATGTGCCCGCGATGAGCGACGAGGCCGTGATCGTCCGCAACCAGGGGACGATCTTCCTGGGCGGGCCGCCGCTGGTGAAGGCCGCCACCGGCGAGGTCGTCACCGCCGAGGAGCTGGGCGGCGGCGAGGTGCACTCCAGGACCTCCGGCGTCACCGACCATCTCGCCGAGGACGACGCGCACGCGCTGCGCCTGGTGCGCACCATCGTCGGCACCCTCGGCGAGCGCGCGCCGCTCCCCTGGACCGTGCGGACCGTCGAGGAGCCCAAGGCCGACCCGTCCGGGCTCTACGGCATGGTCCCCGCCGACTCCCGTACGCCCTACGACGTCCGGGAGGTGATCGCCCGCCTCGTGGACGGCTCGCGCTTCGCGGAGTTCAAGGCGGAGTACGGCACGACGCTGGTCACCGGCTTCGCCCACCTCCACGGCCACCCGGTCGGCATCGTCGCCAACAACGGCATCCTGTTCTCCGAATCCGCCCAGAAGGGCGCCCACTTCATCGAGCTGTGCGACCAGCGCGGCATCCCGCTGCTGTTCCTGCAGAACATCTCCGGCTTCATGGTGGGGCGTTCGTACGAGGCCGGCGGCATCGCCAAGCACGGCGCGAAGATGGTGACGGCGGTGGCCTGCACCCGCGTGCCCAAGCTGACGGTCGTCATCGGCGGCTCCTACGGGGCGGGCAACTACTCCATGTGCGGCCGGGCCTACTCGCCCCGCTTCCTGTGGATGTGGCCGAACGCCAAGATCTCGGTGATGGGCGGCGAACAGGCCGCCTCCGTCCTCGCCACCGTCAAGCGCGACCAGCTGGAGGCGCGCGGCGAGGAGTGGAGCGCCGAGGAGGAGGACGCCTTCAAGGCGCCGGTCCGCGCGCAGTACGAGACCCAGGGCAGCGCCTACTACGCGACCGCGCGGCTGTGGGACGACGGCGTGATCGACCCGCTGGAGACCCGGCAGGTGCTGGGCCTGGCGCTGACCGCCTGTGCCAACGCGCCGCTCCCCGAAAAGGACAGCACCGCGCCCGGCTACGGCGTCTTCCGGATGTGAGAGGGATGTCCCCAGGTATGGCCACCAATTTCGACACCGTGCTCATCGCCAACCGCGGCGAGATCGCGGTCCGCGTCATCCGCACCCTGCGCGCCCTCGGCATCCGCTCGGTCGCGGTGTTCAGCGACGCGGACGCCGACGCCCGGCACGTCCGGGAGGCCGACACGGCCGTGCGGCTCGGCCCGGCCGCGGCCGCCGAGAGCTATCTGTCCGTGGAGCGGCTGCTGGACGCGGCCGCCCGCAGCGGCGCGCAGGCCGTCCACCCCGGCTACGGCTTCCTCGCCGAGAACGCCGCGTTCGCCCGGGCCTGCGCGGACGCCAGGCTGGTCTTCATCGGCCCGTCCGCCGAGGCCATCGAGCTGATGGGCGACAAGATCCGGGCCAAGGAGACGGTGCGCCAGGCCGGCGTCCCGGTCGTCCCCGGCTCCTCGGGCAGCGGTCTGGACGACGCCCAACTGGCCGCAGCGGCCCGGGAGATCGGCATGCCGGTGCTGCTCAAGCCGTCCGCGGGCGGCGGCGGCAAGGGCATGCGGCTGGTCCGCGAGGAGGCGCTGCTGGCCGACGAGATCGCGTCCGCGCGCCGCGAGGCCCGCTCCTCGTTCGGCGACGACACCCTGCTCGTCGAGCGCTGGATCGACCGGCCCCGGCACATCGAGATCCAGGTCCTGGCCGACGGCCACGGCCATGTCATCCACCTCGGCGAGCGCGAGTGCTCCCTCCAGCGCCGCCACCAGAAGGTCATCGAGGAGGCCCCCTCGGTGCTGCTGGACGAGGCCACCCGCGCCGCGATGGGCGAGGCGGCCGTCCAGGCGGCCCGCTCCTGCGGCTACCGCGGCGCCGGCACCGTCGAGTTCATCGTCCCGGGCAAGGACCCCTCCTCCTACTACTTCATGGAGATGAACACCCGCCTCCAGGTGGAGCACCCGGTCACCGAGCTGGTCACGGGGCTGGACCTGGTGGAGTGGCAGCTGCGGGTCGCGGCCGGCGAGCATCTCCCGTACGCCCAGGAGGACATCAGCCTGACCGGGCACGCCATCGAGGCCCGGATCTGCGCCGAGGACCCGGCCCGCGACTTCCTGCCGACCGGCGGCACGGTCCTGGCCCTCCACGAGGTGCAGGGCGAGGGCACGCGCACCGACTCCGGGCTGCTGGCCGGCGTGGAGGTCGGCAGCCGCTACGACCCGATGCTGTCCAAGGTCATCGCCCACGGCCCGGACCGGGCGAGCGCCCTGCGCCGGCTGCGGGCCGCGCTGGCCGACACCGTGACCCTCGGGGTGACCACGAACGCCGGGTTCCTGCGCCGGCTGCTGGCCCACCCGGACGTGGTCTCCGGCGAGCTGGACACCGGGCTGGTGGAGCGGGAGGCGGCCGGGCTGGTCGCCGGCCCGGTGCCGGACGAGGTGTACGCGGCGGCCGCCGCGGTGCGCCAGGCCGCGCTGGAGCCGGCCGCGGACGGCGGCTGGCGCGACCCGTTCGCCGCGCCCAGCGGCTTCCGGCTCGGCGGGGAGCCCGCCCCGGTCCGCCACTGGCTGCGGGTGCCGGGCCAGGACCCCGTCGCCCGCGACGTCCGGCCGGACGCACCGGCCGCGCGGGTCACCGCGGACCGGGTGCGGGTCACCGTCGACGGGGTGGTGCACAGCTTCCACCGCGCCGGCGACTGGCTCGGCAGGGACGGCGACTCCTGGCAGGTGACCGACCACGACCCGGTGGCGGCGGCGCTGCGCGGCGCCGCCGGGGCGCACGGCGCGGACACCCTGGCGGCCCCCATGCCGGGCACCGTCACCGTCGTCAAGGTCGCCGTCGGCGACGAGGTGGCCGCCGGCCAGGGCCTGCTGGTCGTGGAGGCGATGAAGATGGAGCACGTCATCTCCGCACCGCACGCCGGAACCGTCACCGAACTCGACGTCAGCGCGGGCTCGACCGTCGCCATGGACCAGATCCTGGCCGTGATCGCCCCGCACGAGGAGCCCGACGGGTCCGCCGCGCCGGCGGGCGCTCCCAAGGGCGAGGAGGGCACCTCATGACCGCGGCCGGACTGCCGATGGAGGTCCCCGCCGAGGGGCTGCCCACCCGCGTACGGATCCACGAGGTCGGCGCGCGCGACGGCCTGCAGAACGAGCGGACCGTGGTGCCCACGGAGGTCAAGGCGGAGTTCATCCACCGCCTCGCCGACGCGGGCCTGCCGCTCGTCGAGGCCACCAGCTTCGTGCACCCCAAGTGGGTGCCCCAGCTCGCCGACGCCGAGCGGCTCTTCCCGCTGCTGGCCGACCTCGATCCGCACCGCCTCCCGGTGCTGGTGCCCAACGAACGCGGCCTGGACCGCGCGCTGGAGCTGGGCGCCCGCCGGATCGCGGTGTTCGGCAGCGCCACCGAGTCGTTCGCCAAGGCCAACCTCAACCGCACGGTCGACGAGGCGCTGGCGATGTTCGCCCCGGTCGTCGCCCGGGCCAAGGACGCCGGGGTGCACGTCCGCGGCTACCTCTCGATGTGCTTCGGCGACCCCTGGGAGGGCCCGGTGCCCGTCGCGCAGACCGTCCGGGTCTGCCGGGAACTGCTCGACCTGGGCTGTGACGAGCTGAGCCTGGGCGACACCATCGGCGTGGCCACCCCGGGCCATGTGCAGCACCTGCTCGCCGCCCTCAACGAGGCCGGCGTGCCCACCTCCCGCCTGGGCGTCCACTTCCACGACACCTACGGGCAGGCCCTCGCCAACACCTTCGCCGCGCTCCAGCACGGCATCACCACCATCGACGCCTCGGCGGGCGGCCTCGGCGGCTGCCCGTACGCCAAGAGCGCCACCGGCAACCTCGCCACCGAAGACCTGGTGTGGATGCTGCACGGCCTCGGCATCGAGACCGGCGTCGACCTCGGCCGGCTGACCGCCACCAGCGAGTGGATGGCCGAGGCCCTCGGGCGGCCGAGCCCCTCACGTACCCTCCGCGCCCTCTCCCACAAGGAGTGACCCCCATGTCCCTGGACCACCGCCTCCCCGCCGAGCTGGAAGAACTCCGGCGCACGGTCGAGGCGTTCGCGCACGACGTCGTCGCCCCGAAGATCGGCGAGTACTACGAGCGGCACGCGTTCCCGTACGAGATCGTGCAGGAGATGGGCCGGATGGGCCTGTTCGGCCTGCCGTTCCCCGAGGAGTACGGCGGCATGGGCGGCGACTACCTCGCGCTCGGCATCGCCCTGGAGGAGCTGGCCCGGGTCGACTCCTCGGTGGCCATCACCCTGGAGGCGGGCGTCTCGCTGGGCGCCATGCCGGTCTACCACTTCGGCACGGAGGAGCAGAAGCGCGAGTGGCTGCCCAAGCTGTGCGGCGGTGAGGTGCTGGGCGCCTTCGGCCTCACCGAGCCGGACGGCGGCTCCGACGCCGGCGCGACGCGGACCACCGCGGTGCGCGACGGCGGGGACTGGGTGATCAACGGCAGCAAGTGCTTCATCACCAACTCCGGTACGGACATCACCGGCCTGGTCACGGTCACCGCCGTCACCGGCCGCAAGGACGACGGCTCCCCGCTGATCTCCTCGATCATCGTCCCGTCCGGCACCCCCGGCTTCACCGTCGGCGCCCCGTACTCCAAGGTCGGCTGGAACGCCTCGGACACCCGCGAGCTGTCCTTCTCCGACGTCCGGGTCCCGGCGGCCAACCTGCTGGGCGAGGAGGGCCGCGGCTACGCCCAGTTCCTGCGCATCCTCGACGAGGGCCGGATCGCCATCGCGGCGCTCGCCACCGGCCTCGCCCAGGGCTGCGTGGACGAGTCGGTGCGCTACGCCAAGGAGCGCAAGGCCTTCGGCCGGCCGATCGGCAGCAACCAGGCGATCCAGTTCAAGCTCGCCGACATGGAGATGCGCGCCCACACCTCCCGGCTGTCCTGGCGCCACGCCGCCTCCCGGCTGGTGCACGGCGAGCCGTTCAAGAAGGAGGCCGCGCTCGCCAAGCTCTACTCGTCCGAGATCGCGGTGGACAACGCCCGCGAGGCGACCCAGATCCACGGCGGGTACGGCTTCATGAACGAGTACCCGGTCGCCCGGATGTGGCGGGACGCCAAGATCCTGGAGATCGGCGAGGGCACCAGCGAGGTCCAGCGGATGCTGATCGCCCGGGAGCTGGGCGTCTGACGAGGCGAGCCGGGCGTCCGCGGGCGCCCGGCTCGCTCACCCGCTCACCGCGCGGGCCAGGGCACCTCCGGTGAACGGTAGTAGCCGATGCCCAGGGCGTCCCAGCGCGGCCCCTGGGCGGCCAGGCGCACCTTGTAGTCGTCCCAGTCGTGGGTGGCCGCCGGGGACCAGCCCAGCTCCGCGATGCCGGGCAGCCGCGGGAAGGCCATGTACTCGATGTGCGCGGAGGTGGAGAGGGTCTCGGACCACAGGGGCGCCTCGACGCCGAGGACGGAGTCCGCGGGCGCCCCGTCGAGATAGCGGCCCGGGTCCCAGTCGTAGGACCGCTCGACGCCGACGTAGCCGGCCCAGTTCAGGCCCAGCGGCGTGTCCTTGTCGTACTTCATGTCCAGGTAGGCGCGGTCGGCCGGCGAGAGGATCAGCCGGGTGCCGTTCCGGGCGGCGTCGGCGACCTGGGTGCGCTCCGCCGTGCCGGTCTTGTCGTAGCCCCAGTACTGGGCGACGGCGCCCTTGGCCGGGTGCGCCCCGGTCAGCTGGTGCCAGCCGATCACGGTCTTGCCGTACTTGGCGACCACCGGCTGCACCTTGTCCATGAAGGCCACGTAGTCCGCGTGGCCGGTGGAGTGCGCCTCGTCGCCGCCGATGTGGAGGTAGCGGCCGGGTGTCAGGGCCGCGAGTTCGCGGATGACGTCGTCCACGAAGTCGTAGGTCGCCTTCTTCGGCACGCACAGCGAGCTGAAGCCGACGTTGGTGCCGGTGTACAGCGGCGGGGCCTGGCCGTTGCAGTTCAGCTCGGCGTAGGAGGCGAGCGCGGCGTTGGTGTGGCCGGGCATGTCGATCTCGGGGACGACGGTCAGATAGCGGTCGGCGGCGTAGCGGACGATCTCGCGGTAGTCGTCCTTGGTGTAGTAGCCGCCCTTGCCGCCGCCGACCTGGGTGGAGCCGCCGTAGGTCGCCAGCCGCGGCCAGGACGCCAGGGCGATCCGCCAGCCCTGGTCGTCCGAGAGGTGCAGATGCAGCTTGTTGATCTTGTACATGGCGAGCTGGTCGATATAGCGCTTGACCTGCGCGACGGTGAAGAAGTGCCGGGAGACGTCGAGCATCGCCCCGCGATAGGAGTAGCGCGGGGAGTCGGTGATGGTGCCCCCGGCGATCCGCAGGGGCCCGGAGCGGGTGCCCTGCCGCCCGGCCGGCGGCAGCAGCTGGCGCAGCGTCTGGACGGCGTGGAAGAGCCCGGCCGGGCGGGCGGCGCTGAGGGTGACCGCGCGGCCGCCGGAGGTCAGGCGGTAGCCCTCGGCGCCCAGTCCCCCGGTGCCGCTGCCGCCGAGCCGCAGCACGATGCCGTCCCGGCCGCTCTTGGTGGTCACCGGGAAGGCGAGGCCGGTGGCGGGCCGCAGCAGCGCCGCGAGGTGGCCGGCGATCCGCCGGGCCTCACCGGAGCCGCCCGGGACGCGGATGGGGGTGCGCGCGCCGAGGGTGACGGGCGCGCCGCCGCCGCGCACGGACGCGGGGGCGGGGATCACACGGTCCAGTGGGGTGGCCTCCCCGCCGGCCGCCCCGGAGGCGCCCGGTGGCGGTACGGCGGCGGTTCCCAGCCCCGCCGCGGCGACCAGCAGCAGTGAGAACAGCAGTCTGCGTCGTCTCATCGACGATCCCTTCGGCGAACGTCGTGCATGGCGTCGTGCATGGCGTGGAGCGACCGAACGGTGACCATGCGTATCGCGCCCCCGTGATCCGGTCAAGGTCCAGACCAGTTTCCGGCCGCCAAACCGGCGACCTGCCCGATAGCGGGCAGATTTCTTGCGATTCCCCGCGCCGCCCCGCAATATCGACGAGTGCCCGAACGCCGAAACCGCAGCGCCGACGCGCCGCACGACGACCTGGTGGACCACCTGGTGCGCAGCACGCCGCTGCAGCGCGGTGAGGCCGCCCGGGTGGTGCTGGACGTGCTGGCGTACTTCGACGAGACGACGGAGGAATTCGTCCGCCGCCGCCATCGGGAGCTGCAGTCCCAAGGACTGCGCAACGAGGAGATCTTCGAGCGGGTCCGCCACGAGCTGCCGCACCGCGCCGTGACCCCGCCCGCTCTCTCGGCCCGCCAGCTGCGCCGCCTCGTCTACGGCTGACGCCCCCGCAACGGGCGCCGGGCACCACTGTCACAACGATTTCTCGGAGGGTCACTGTATGTGTGGGATCGTCGGCTACATCGGCAAGCGTGATGTCGCGCCGCTGCTCCTGGAGGGCCTGCAGCGCCTGGAGTACCGCGGCTACGACTCGGCGGGCATCGCCATCCACGCCAAGGGCACCGGCAAGGCCGCGGGCGGCCTGAAGACCGCCAAGGCCAAGGGCCGGGTGCGGGAGCTGGAGTCCCGGCTGCCGAAGCGCTTCGCGGGCTCCACCGGCATCGCGCACACCCGCTGGGCCACCCACGGCGCCCCCACCGACGAGAACGCCCACCCGCACCTCGACACCGAGGGCAGGGTCGCCGTCGTCCACAACGGCATCATCGACAACGCCGCCGACCTGCGCGCCCGGCTGACCGCCGAGGGCGTCGTCTTCGCCTCCGAGACGGACACCGAGGTGCTCGCCCACCTCATCGGCCGCTCCACGGCGGAGAAGCTGGAGGAGCGGGTCCGCGAGGCGCTGCGGCACATCGAGGGCACCTACGGCATCGCCGTGCTGCACGCCGACTTCCCCGACCGCATCGTGGTGGCCCGCAACGGCTCCCCGGTCGTCCTCGGCATCGGCGAGCACGAGATGTTCGTCTCCTCGGACGTCGCCGCGCTGGTCTCGCACACCCGCCAGGTCGTCACCCTCGACGACGGCGAGATGGCCACCCTCAAGGCCGACGACTACCGCACGTACACCACCGAGGGCTCGCGGACCACGTCCGCCCCGGAGACCGTCGAGTACGCGGCCGAGTCCTACGACCTGGGCGGCCACGACACGTACATGCACAAGGAGATCTCCGAGCAGGCGGACGCGGTGGACCGCGCGCTGCGCGGCCGGATCGACGACCGCTTCTCCACCGTGCACCTCGGCGGCCTGAACCTCGACGCCCGTGAGGCGCGCGGGGTGCGCCGGGTGAAGATCCTGGGCTGCGGCACCTCGTACCACGCGGGCCAGATCGGCGCCCAGATGATCGAGGAGCTGGCCCGGATCCCCTCGGACGCCGAGCCGGCCTCCGAGTTCCGCTACCGCGACCCGGTCGTGGACCCCGACACGCTCTACGTGGCCGTCTCCCAGTCCGGCGAGACCTACGACGTGCTGGCGGCCGTCCAGGAGCTCAAGCGCAAGGGCGCGCGGGTGCTGGGCCTGGTCAACGTGGTCGGCTCGGCGATCGCCCGGGAGACCGACGGCGGCATCTACGTGCACGCCGGACCCGAGGTCTGCGTGGTCTCCACCAAGTGCTTCACCAACATGGTGGTCTCCTTCGCGCTGCTCGCCCTGCACCTGGGCCGGATCCGTGACCTCTCGGTCGCGGACGGCAAGCGGATCATCGACGGCCTGCGCAAGCTGCCCGGCCAGATCGACGAGATCCTCAAGGGCGAGGAAGAGATCAAGAAGCTGTCGGCGGCCTACGCGGACGCCAAGTCGATGATGTTCATCGGCCGGGTACGCGGCTACCCGGTGGCCCGTGAGGCCTCCCTGAAGCTCAAGGAGGTCTCCTACATCCACGCGGAGGCCTACCCGGCCTCGGAGCTCAAGCACGGCCCGCTGGCCCTCATCGAGCCGGCGATGCCGACCGTGGCGATCGTCCCCGACGACGACCTGCTGGAGAAGAACCGCGCCGCGCTGGAGGAGATCAAGGCCCGCAGCGGCCGCATCCTGGCCGTCGCGCACCAGGAGCAGGAGAAGGCCGACCACACCATCATCGTGCCGAAGAACGAGCCCGAGCTGGACCCGATCCTCATGGGCATCCCGCTCCAACTGCTCGCCTACCACACGGCCCTGGCCCTCGGCCGCGACATCGACAAGCCCCGCAACCTGGCCAAGTCCGTCACGGTCGAATAACCCGCCCGGCGCCGGAACAGGCGCGAAAGCGGCGGCTCCGTGCGTGCCACCGGACGCACGGAGCCGCCGCCTTCCCCTGCGCCGGCGTCGCCCATGCGCCGGCAGGATGCCGCCCTTCCGGAATCCGTCACCTCCCGGACGGCGGCGCGCAGTTGCCGTGTGCGCGGCCGCCGGGCCCGTTCCGCGGCGCGCTCACGTGACCGTTTTCTACCCGTCACAAGCGCACAATCCACCTCGCTGAGCCAGGTAAATATGCCTGCACGCTTCCCTCGTGACGCATCCTCAACTGTGGGCACACGAAGGGGAGTCGGGGAGATTCCGAGCCGGCGACGAGGCGGCGCCCCGCGCCCGCGCCAGGGGCGCCTCGGGCACGCGTCAGGGGCGCTCCAGGGTCGCGCCAGGAGCGCTTCGGGGGCGCGTCAGGGGATCACGATGACCGGGCGCCGGGCCCGGCGGGCCAGCCGTCCGGCGACCGAGCCGAAGATCCGGCCGACCAGGCCGTGCGTGGAGCCGACCACGATCGCGTCGGCCTCGTACTCCTGGCCGACCTCCTCCAGCTCGTGGCAGATGTCACCGCCGCGCTCGACGAGGATCCAGGGCACCTCGGCGAGATGATCGGCGCAGGCCAGCTCCAGGCCGAGGACCTCGGTGCGGTGATCCGGCACATCCACGAAGACCGGGGGCTCGCAGCCCGCCCAGACGGTCGTCGGCAGCCGGTTGGCCACATGGACGATGATCAACCCGGCGCCGAGGCGCCGGGCCATACCGATTGCATACGCCAACGCGCGCTCGCTCGACATGGAGCCGTCGAAGCCCACGACGACGCCGTGGCGGAACGCGGGGTCGCAGGAGTGGCGTGTCTGTTCCGCCGCTTCGAGGTCCGCCATCGGATCGGCGACCTGCTTGCGGTCCGCGGGTTCGGGGATTTCGTGACCGGCCATTGATGTCTCGGCGAGTGCATCCTCTTGCGGAGGGGCGAACGGGGACGGCGATTGACTTGATCCGGCAGTTGACTGAGCTGGCTCGATCGAGGACCGGGAGCCATAGTTCAAAGAGGAACAACACGACTGGGAATCATCTTCCCAACCCGATACCCCAAGAGTACGGCGCCACTCCCCCGCTGCCCAGAGCACACCGAGGACGCGGAGCGCCCGCGCGAGCCGGGTGGGGCCTCGAACGTTCCCCGGAGCATGCCGGAGCGTGGCGCGGATGGCAATGCCCCGGCCTGCCCCCGTACGTACCCTCTGACGGTGACCCATGATCGGCGGCGGCGTTGTATCCAGCAGCCCGTCCGAGGGGAGCACACGGTGCCGTTGCCGTCCGACAGATCACCCGACCCGGTGAGCGATGTGGTGCGCTGGGGCGCCTTCAGCTGCGCCCTGGTGCCCTTCGTACTGATCCTCAGCGGTGCCTCCTGGGCCGGCGCGGCCGGCGCCGCCGCCGGTCTGGGCGCGGTGACCTGCGTCTGTCGCGCACTCTTGCGGCAATCCGAACGGACCGCGGCGCGGGTCCGGGTGCGCGACTTCGGACGACACCGGGACAGAACGGGGCGTCCGGGCCCCTCGGCGCACGGCGGCGGGCGGCATTCCGGAGGGCGTACGCCGGTCAATTGAGGCCGCCGCAAGCACGCGCGCGACCGTTTTCAGCCAACTTCCGGCCGAGGTCCGTACCTTCCCCTGAGCCCCCCTCAACCCTGGTGTGAGCAGGGAGGAAAGGACCGCTGGGCATGGTTGTGCCCTACTGCGAACGGGCAGAGCCGAGACGCGTACTTCCCATGTAGGCCCGACGAGTGGAACGCTTCGTGATCGAATGCTTCGCGCCAAGTTGCCATATCGACATACCAGCGGGTGGTGAACTTGGCACTCCATCCTCACGGAACACAGTAGATTCGATCTTGGTAGTGACGGCGGGGGAACTGTGCAGGACCGAGAGGGCGAGACGACCGAGGGGGGCTTAAGTGCCATGAGCCAGGACTCCGCTGCCGTACCAGATGCCGCACGCAAGCTCGCCGCCCGACGACGCCGCGAAATAGTCGCGGTGCTCCTCTTCAGTGGCGGCCCCATTTTCGAGAGCTCCATTCCGCTCTCGGTCTTCGGCATCGACCGCCAGGACGCAGGCGTGCCGCGGTACCGGCTACTTGTGTGCGCGGGCGAAGATGCGCCTTTGCGCACGACCGGGGGGCTCGAACTGTCGGCCCCCTACGGGCTGGAGGCGATCTCCCGTGCCGGGACGGTCGTCGTACCGGCCTGGCGTTCCATCACCCAGGCCCCGCCGCCCGCCGCGCTCGACGCGCTGCGCCGCGCGCACGAAGAAGGGGCCAGGATCGTCGGGCTGTGTACGGGGGCGTTCGTCCTCGCCGCGGCCGGACTCCTCGACGGCCGGCCGGCCACCACCCACTGGATGTACGCGCCGACGCTCGCCAAGCGCTACCCGTCCGTCCATGTGGACCCCCGCGAGCTCTTCGTCGACGACGGCGACGTGCTCACCTCCGCGGGAACGGCCGCCGGCATCGACCTGTGCCTGCACATCGTGCGCACCGACCACGGCGCGGACGCCGCGAACGCGCTGGCCCGCCGGCTCGTCGTGCCGCCCCGCCGGACCGCGTCCGACATGGGGCACCAGCGCTACCTCGACAGGTCATTACCTGAAGAGATCGGCGCCGACCCGCTCGCCGAGGTCGTCGCCTGGGCGCTGGAGCACCTCCACGAGCAGTTCGACGTGGAGACGCTCGCCGCGCGCGCCTACATGAGCCGGCGCACCTTCGACCGGCGCTTCCGCTCCCTGACGGGCAGCGCTCCGCTCCAGTGGCTGATCACCCAGCGGGTCCTCCAGGCCCAGCGGCTGCTGGAGACCTCCGACTACTCGGTGGACGAGGTCGCGGGCCGCTGCGGCTTCCGCTCGCCGGTGGCGCTGCGCGGTCATTTCCGGCGGCAGCTGGGCGCCTCACCCGCGGCCTACCGTGCGGCCTACCGCGCGCGCCGGCCGCACGGGGCACCCGAACCCGCGCTCAGGCCGGAGCGGGCCGACCGTGCCGAGCGGCCGGAGCGCGAGCGGGCGGCGCTGGGTGCGGGCGGACCGGACCGGTTCGCCGCCGCCGCGCTGGCCGGCCACGGCCTGGCCACCGCGGAAGCGGGCGAAGCGGGCGGCTCGCAGCCGGACGGCTATGCCTCCCGGCTGGCGGAGGCCGCGGTCGGGAGGGGAGCGGCGCGCCCCGTGCTGCCCGGACAGCGCGAGCGCCCCGTAGGGTGAGATGTATGAACGATCGCATGGTGTGGATCGACTGCGAGATGACCGGACTCTCGCTGGCGAATGACGCGCTCATCGAGGTGGCCGCGCTGGTCACCGACTCGGAGCTGAATGTGCTGGGCGACGGGGTGGATGTGGTGATCCGCCCCCCTGCCGAGTCGCTCGGCACCATGCCGGAGGTGGTGCGCCGGATGCACACCGCCTCCGGGCTGCTGGAGGAGCTGGACGGCGGGACCACGCTGGAGGCGGCCGAGGCACAGGTGCTTGCGTACATCAAGCAGCATGTGCCGGAGCCGGGGAAGGCGCCGCTGTGCGGCAACTCCGTCGGTACCGACCGCGGCTTCCTGCTGCGCGACATGCCGACGCTGGAGAGCTACCTGCACTACCGGATCGTCGACGTCTCGTCCGTGAAGGAACTGGCCCGGCGCTGGTTCCCGCGGGCGTACTTCAACAGTCCGGACAAGAACGGAAACCACCGGGCGCTGGCGGACATCCGCGAATCCATCGCGGAGCTGCGCTACTACCGCGAGGCGGTCTTCGTCCCGCAGCCCGGGCCCGACTCGGACACCGCGAAGGCGATCGCCGCCAAGCACGTCCTTCCTGCCGAGCCCGAGTCCGCACCGCAGTGAGCCGCGGGGTGCGTGTCGTGTGGATCTTTGCGGGTCCGCCGTGACCCGCACGACACGCCCTCGGTCCCGGCACGGGAAACCTGGGCGCGAGCACCCCTCGGGACCCTGTACACTTTTTCTCAGCCGGTGGGGAAAAAGAACCACACAGCACCGGTCATGGTGGGTATAGCTCAGCTGGTAGAGCACCTGGTTGTGGTCCAGGATGTCGCGGGTTCAAGTCCCGTTACTCACCCCACTTCAAGGCCCCCGACCTCTCAGGTCGGGGGCCTTGGCGTTTGTCGGGGGGGGGGAGGAGCCCGCGGGATGATCGGCCGGCGGGTGATCGCGGCGGAGGAAGCCGGGCGGGGAGAACCGGGGGTCGGCCCGTGATCACACGGGGCGGTTCGGGGCACGGCCGGTGGGGACACGGTCGGGCGGGAGACAGCACGGCGGCGGGGCGCGGCGGTAGGGGGAGTCCGCCGCGCCCCGCCAGGGGGCGAGCGGCCCGGGCCGGCGCCCGGGCCGCCGGTGGGGGTCAGCCGGTGAAGGCGCCGAACGCCTTGGTGAAGTCCAGCGGCTTCTGCTCGATGGAGCTGCAGGTCGGCTGCGCCGAGGTGGCCGCGCCGCCCGGGCAGGCCTGGTCGCGGGTCGAGGACCACATCGACAGCCCGCCCAGGTGCTTGGCCTTGGCGAAGGCCACCAGCTGCTTGGCGTCATCGAGCCGGAAGACCTCCTGCTGGACGTCGTTGACGCCGATCATCGGGGTCACGGCCACGGTCTTCCAGGCGGCCTTCTCGCTCAGCCCGAGCGCCTTCTTGATCTGCCCCTGGGTGGCCGTGGCGGCCTGGGTGGCGTAGGTGCCCATGTCGCCGCTGTAGGAGGCGCCGTAGTCCATCGCCATGACGTTGACGGCGGAGACCTTGACGCCGTTCTTCTTGGCGTCGGCGACCAGGTTCACACCGTCCTGGGTCAGGCCCTCGGGCATGACCGGCAGAGTGAAGGAGACGTCCAGGCCGGGGTGCTTCTTCTGGAGCTGCTCGATGGCCTGGGCGCGGCGGCTGTTGGCGGCGGTGTCGGGCAGCGCGCCGCCCTCGATGTCGAAGTCGACCTTGGTGAGCTTGAACCGGTCGATGACCTTGCCGTACGCGGCGGCCAGCTGGTCGGCGGAGGTGCACACCAGGCCGAGTTCGGAGCCGGTGGCGCCGCCGAAGGAGACCCGGACGTCGCCGCCGGCCTTGCGCAGGGCGGGTATCTGCCGGGCCACCGCGTCGTCGCCGAGTGCGCCGGTGCCGCCCCACTTGGGCTCGCAGCCGCCGCCCGAGGTGACAAAGGCGAGGGTGTAGTTCTTCACGCCGGTCTTCTTCGCCGTGCCGGGCAGGTCGTAGGCGGGGGTCAGCGAGGTGTCGACGTACGGGGCGAAGCCGGCGGCGGCCTTGGCGGTGGGGGCCGCCGTCCGCGGGGCCTTGGCGGCCATCGCCCCGCCGGCGACGGCGACGGCGCCGCCCGCCGCGACCACGGCGGCCGTGCCGGTCACGATCAGCTTGGTGGTGCGGCTCTTGCGGCGGCGGTGTGCCGAGGAAGTCATTGCGTGCCTGCCTGTCGTCACGTGAGGGGGGAGGGGGGTGCACGGTGGTGCGTCCCGCACGCTAGCGCCAGGGAAACGGACAAATGTCGGTAATGGTGCGGAGGTTGGGGGACTTATGACCGCCTTAAGGAAGCGGAAGGGGGTGGTTAAGAGCCGGCGGCACATGCCCCGCGGGAGGGGCGGTCAGGAGCCGGTGCGCGCGGACCGCCGCCGGCCGCCGAGGGTGCGGCGCAGCCGGTGGCCGCGCCGTCCGCCCTGGCGGGCGCGCCGTCCGTCCAGCGCCAGCCAGACCCGCACCTCGGTACCGCCCAGGACGGAGCGGCCCAGGCGGACATCGCCGCCGGTGGACTCGGCCAGCCGCCGCACGATGTCCAGGCCGAGGCCGGTGGAGCCCTCCCCGCCGCCGCCGTGGCCGCGGCGCAGGGCCTGGTCCGGGTCGTCGATGCCGGGGCCGGCGTCCGAGACCAGCACGATCACCGCCTCGTCCGCGTGGTGGACGTCGACCGCGAAGGCGGTGCCCTCGGGGGTGTGCCGGAAGACGTTGCCGAGCATCGCGTCCAGGGCGGCGGCGAGTTCGGGGCGGGCGACCGGGACCCGTACGGGGCGGTCGGCGCCGGCGACGCGCACCGTGCGGCCCTCGTCCTCGGCGAGCGCGGACCAGAAGCCCATCCGCGCGCGGATCACCTCGGCGGCGTCGCAGCCGGCCCCGGCGGCCGTCTGCTGGGTCTGCGCCTTCTGTTCGCGGACGGTGCGGATGATCTGGTCGACCTCCCGCTCCAGCTGGGCGACGGCGGCCCGGGTCTGCTCGGCGGCCGGGGTGTCGCCGAGCGAGGCGGTGTTGAGCCGGAGCACGGTCAGCGGGGTGCGCAGCCGGTGCGAGAGGTCGGCGGCCAGTTCGCGTTCGTTGGCCAGGAGTTGGACGACCTGGTCGGCCATGGAGTTGAAGGCGCTGGCCGCCAGCCGCAGCTCCCGGGGCCCGTCCTCCCGGACCCGCACGCCCAGCTTGCCCCGGCCGAGGTCGCGGGCGGCGCCGGCGAGCCGTTCGGCGGGGCGCACCATGCGGGTGCCGAGCCGGTCGGCGACCGCGACCGAGCCGATGACCAGCGCCAGGCCGACGCCGGCCAGCACCGCCCAGGACGTCATGACGCCGTTGGTGAGCGACGCGTCGGGCACGAAGACCTCGACGACGGCGATACCGGCGGCGACGGCGGTCGGCTGGAGGAGCACGGAGCCGCCGCGTACCGGGGAGATGGAGGCCCGGCCGAGCTTCACGGCGGCCGCCACGTCCGCCCGCGCCGCGCGCCGGGCGCCGATCTCGGCGGGCCTGCCCTTCTTGCCGCTCGCCGGCACATGCACGCCGATCCGGCCGCCGGGCCCGGTCTCGGCGCTGGCGACGGCGCGTTCGAGCTGGGTGCGGTCGGTGGTGATGGCGAGGACCGGACCGATGGTGGCGGCCTGCCGTTCGGCGCTCCCGTAGGCGCGGTCGCGGGCCAGCTCCTTGACGACGAGGCCGAGGGGGATGGCGAACGCGACCACGACCATGGTGGTGACCGCCAGCGCCACCTTGACCAGGGCCCATCTCACTGCGGCGGCTCCAGCTTCACGCCGACGCCCCGCAGAGTGTGCAGATAGCGGGGGCGCGCCGCGGTCTCCCCCAGCTTGCGGCGCAGCCAGGACAGATGGACGTCGATGGTCTGGTCGTCGCCGTAGGACTGCTGCCAGACCTCGGCGAGGAGTTCCCTGCGGGCGACGACGACCCCGGGGCGCCCGGCGAGGAAGGCCAGCAGGTCGAACTCCCGGCGGGTCAGATCGAGCGCGCAGCCGTCGAGTTGGGCCCGGCGGCGCAGCGGGTCGACGCACAGGCCGCCGACCCGGATGGCCGGTGACGACGGTTCGGCGCCGGGGGCGGTGGCCCGGGAGCGGCGCAGGACGGCGGTCATCCGCGCCGAGAGGTGCTCGACGGAGAACGGCTTGGTGAGGTAGTCGTCGGCGCCGTCGTTGAGCAGCCGGACGATCTCGGTCTCGTCGTCCCGGGCTGTGGCGATGATCACGGGCACGTCGGTGATGCCGCGCAGCATCTTGAGCGCCTCGCCGCCGTCCAGGTCGGGCAGTCCGAGGTCGAGGATGACCACGTCGAAGCCGACCTGGGCCACCTCGCGCAACGCCTCCAGAGCCGTGCCCACGCTGCGCACCGTATGGGCGGCCTCGGTCAGATGCCGGATCAGCGCCGAGCGTACGAACTGGTCGTCCTCGACCACGAGCACACGTGCCATGAGCGGCACCGTACGCCATTCGGGGGCTCTTCCCCGCCGGGTGTTGACACCGTGACAGATCGGTCGGCGGTTGCCCGGGGAGGGCTGCGTGCGCGTGGTCGGGTGGTGCAGTATGAGCCGGATGCGACGAGGACTGGTTCACGCGGTGGCCTGGACGCTGGCGACCGGCGCCGCGGTGACGCTGTCGTGGTTCGGCGTGCACACCGTGCTGTCCGGCACCGCGTACGACCCGCCGCGCGCGCTGCCGCTGTCCGGGGCGCGGCCGGAGGCCGGCGCCTCCCCGCGGGTCTCCTCCACGCACCGCCCCAAGCCGTCCCGTTCGCCGGCGGAGCGCCCGTCGCCCACCGGCTCCGCGCCCTCCGGTCCGGTGTCCCCCTCCGCCACCGGCGGCTCCGGGACGCACCCGGACGCCTCCCCGCAGGACAGCTATCCGTCGTCCTCCGACAGCCGGATCAAGAGCTATTCGACGGCGGGCGGCCGGGTGGTCTTCGACCTGAGCGGCCGGTCGGCCGAGCTGGTGTCGGCGACGCCCGCATCGGGCTGGCAGATGCAGGTGTGGAAGCAGGACGGGTGGATCCGGGTCGACTTCTCCGGCAGCTCCCACACCTCGGTGTTCTGCACCTGGAACGGCCATCCGCCGACGGTGCAGATCAGCACCACCGGGGGATAGCGCCGTACGGGCCCGGCCCCCCGCGTCGGCCCCTCGGCAACCCGGCGGCGCGGCCCGGCCCCGGCCCGTCTCAGTCGAAGGCGCCGGCCGGCGGGGCGGGCGAGGCGAGGGCGGTGGCGTCGGTGACCGGGGCCGCGCCGCCGGTGAAGTCCAGCAGCGCCCGCCCGTGTTCGACCCGTCCGGCCTGCGGATCGGTGGCCGCCCGCCGGGTCAGTTCGGCGACCGGCAGCGCTCCGTCGGCGGCCAGCAGGACGGCGTTGCCGAAGCGCCGGCCGCGCAGGACGGCCGGGTCGGCGGTCAGGCACAGCTCGGGGAAGACCGTGCGGACGGTGGCGATCTGGCCGCGCAGGAACCGCAGCGGCGGCCCGTCGGTGAGGTTGGCCGCGTAGAACCCGCCGGGACGCAGCGCCCTGCGGACCTCGGCCACGAACTCCGTGCTGGTCAGATGGGCGGGCGTGCGCGCACCGTCGAAGACGTCGGCGATGACCAGGTCCGCCCAGCCGTCGGGGATCTTCGCCAGGCCGGCGCGGGCGTCGCCGCCGCGCACCCGGATCCGCCAGCCGCTGTCCCACGGCAGCTGCCGGCGTATGAGCTGGACCAGCGGCGCGTCGATCTCCACGACCTGCTGGGTGGAGCGCGGGCGGGTCGCCGCGACATAGCGGGCCAGCGTGAGGGCGCCGCCACCGAGGTGGACGACGCGCAGCGGCTTGCCGGCCGGGCCGGCGAGGTCCGCCAGATGCCCGAGGCGCCGCTGGTAGGAGAAGTCGAGGAACGCCGGGTCGTCGAGGTCCACATGGGACTGCGGGGCCCCGTCGATCAGCAGCGTCCAGGCGCGCGGGCGGTCCCGGTCGGGCCGCAGCTCGGCGAGTCCGCCGTCCACCGTCTCCGTGACGGTCTCCGTGTCGCGGCGCCCGCGCCTGCTCTGTGCCATGCCGTCCAGTATCGCGCGTGATCCGAAAGCCCTGTCCGCAGGCCGGCAAGGGGGCCCGTCTCGAGTGACGCGGCCATCCCCGGCGGCTGCGGGGGCAGAGTGGCGAACCACCCACGACCTGAGTCGGAGGTGGTCCGCCAACTTTCCCATCACGACCCGGGCCGGCCCATGGTTCTGCGGGCCGGCGGACGGGTCACCTGTTCAGGCAGGCGTTCCCGAAGGCCGGGTTCAGCAAGCCGGGCGCGTTGACGCTGTTGCCGCACACGTTGATCGGGACGCTGATCGGCACCTGGACGAGGTTGCCGCTGAGGATGCCCGGGGAGCCCGCGGCAAACCCGGCGGCGTTGGCGCCACCACGGCCGAAGCCCCGGTCACCGCGACCGAAACGACCGTTGTCGAAACCGAAACGACCGTGGTCGCCGCGGCCGTAGCGGCCATGTGAGCCATGGTGACCGTCCATGCTTGCCGATGCGATGCCGGCGCCGCTGAGCACAATGGCGCAGCTGGCGGAGGCCAGCGCGGCGGTCGTAACAAACCGCTTCATCCCATTCTCCTTTCAGTTCGTGAATGGGGCAACCGGTCACAACGAGCGAATTGAGGCAGAGATGCGGGGGTTCCCTCTTCCGGGAAATCCTTAGCCCTTATGGCATAAACGAGGAGTGCCGCAGGAGTCCGGTATTCCGCTGTTCGGGAACGCTGATCCGGATCCGGCGTGCCTGCCGCGGATTCCGGGATGATTTCTGTCAGAGTGCTCTCCTGTTTGGCTGATTGAAGTCGGAGAGGAAGACATGCGGAAGTCGATGGACCGCACCGGCGGCGTCGTATGCGCACGGGCTTCCTCGGCCGGCGCACGGGGCGACCGGACGCCGGTGGCCGTATGCGGGAACAAAGCCGTATCCGGGAACGAAAGGGAACCGCTGCGCGGAATCGCGGTGCGGGGCGGACTCCATTCGTGGGAAAAGGGTCACCGCACGTTTAGCGGCCGGGTCGGCGGACGGCGCCTCCCGGTGAATTCACACGGCCGCGGCGGCGTGGTCGCATATGACGGCTTGCGGGGCCGCGGAAATGGCGCACGCACCGTCCGGGCCGACCGTCTTCGCGCGATGGAGGAACCCCATTCCGCCAACTCGGCGATGGATGTGACGACCCCGTCCGGCAGCGGATTCGGCCGGGCGGCGGCGCGGCGGCCCGCTTACCCGGACAACCCCGGATGTGAGGGCGAGGTATTCGGCATCACC
Source organism: Streptomyces kronopolitis (assembly GCF_014646275.1). GTDB lineage: Bacteria > Actinomycetota > Actinomycetes > Streptomycetales > Streptomycetaceae > Streptomyces > Streptomyces kronopolitis. Next base: position 9,080 of record NZ_BMND01000046.1, on the reverse strand, counting down.
CGCGCACCGCGGTCCGGCGCCGGTCGGCCCGCATTCCGTTTCATCACTCGCCACCCGGGATATCCGCTCGGCGCGCGCTTCGTCCGGGCCGATACCCGGCACTGAGCGCCCGGGGTTTCCCGCAGAGAGTTCTGTCGGCTCGCTCATCAGGGAGCAGTGCGTGCTGCCGCAAGACCCGCAGTACCGAGCGCGGCCCGTGGCTGCGGATGCCGCCCGGCCCGTCGGCGGGGCGGTGCCCGGTGTGCCGGGCACCAGGAGCAGGGAGCCGATCAGGCGATGACGACGGACAGCGCGGACGCGCCCCCCTCCGCCCGGGTCCGGCTCCCGTCGGCGGCCCCCGCACCGGCCGGCGCCGCGGTCCGTCCGCCGCGCGGCCCCGCACGGGAGACCCTGCCGCCGCCCCGGCCAGGCCGCGGCCAACGGCGCCGGGCCGCCGCCCCGTTGCTCGCCGCCGACGCGCTGGCCACCGCCGGTGCCGCGCAGCCCGTCCTCGGCGCCGGCACCGCGCCGCTCGCGCTCGGCCCCATGGTGCTGGGGCTGCTGCTGCTCCACTCCCGGGCCGGCCTCTACCGCCTCGGCCCGGCCCCCAGCCTGCTCGGCGCGCTGCCGGCGCTGCTCGGCCGGGCCGCCGTCTGCTGGTGCGCGGCGGCCGCGGTGCTCGGCGCCGTCCGCCACGCGCCGGCGCTGCCGCCGGCCCCGCTGGCCGGGGCGCTGGCCGGGCTCACCACGCTGGTCTGCGGCGCCCGTGCGCTGGTCCACCGGGCCCTCCGGGGCGCCGCCCGGCGCCGCCCGCGCGCCACGCTGATCGTCGGCCTCAACCCGGCCGCCCGGCAGCTCGCCGCCGTGCTGCGGGCCCGCCCCGAGTACGGGATGCGCCCGGTCGGCCTGGTGGTGGCCGGGGCGTCCGCCGTCGCCGGGGCCGGGGAGCCGCCGGGCGACGCCGGACCGCCGCGGCTGACCTCCCCGCAGGACATCACCCGGGCCGTCATCCGCCACACCGTGCGCGACGCGGTGTTCACGGTGCCGCCCCACCGCGATCCGCACACCGCGGCCCTGCTGCGCCGCTTCATCGACCAGGGCTCGGCGATCTGGCTGGCCGGGGCGGCGGCCACCCTGGAGGGCCGACCGCCGCCGTCGGCGGGCCCTCTGTGGGGCTTCGCCTGCCGCCGGCTGGACACCGACCCGCCGCGGCACGGCGGCGCGGGCAAGCGGGCGCTGGATCTCGTGCTGGCGGCGGTGGCACTGCTGGTGACGGCCCCGGTGCTGCTGGTCTGCGCGCTGGCGGTGCGGCTCGCCGACGGGCCGGGGGTGCTCTGCCGGGAGGAGCACCTCGGCCGGGGCGGCCGCGGCTTCCCGCTGCTGACGTTCCGGTGCGCGCCCGACGACGGCGGCGAGGGCGCCGGCGCGGCGGACGGCGGCCACCCCAGCCGGGTCGGCCGGCTGCTGCGGCGCACCAGGGCGGCGGGGCTGCCGCGCTGGTGGAACGTGCTGCGCGGCGAACTGAGCCTGGTCGGACCGGCCCCGGAGCGCCCCGCGGCCGCCGAGCGGTACACCCGGAGCTGCCCCGAGTACGGCGCCCGGCACCGGATGGCGCCGGGCCTGACCGGGCTGGCGCAGGTGCACGGGCTGCGCGGCGGCTCCCCCGTGGTGGACCGGGCCCGCTTCGACAACCTCTACATCGACACCTGGTCATGGGGACAGGACCTCCGGATCGTGCTGCGGGCCCTGGCCCGGCCGCCGCGGCGGGCGGGCCGATGAGCGCCGCGGCCGCGGACACCCCCTGGCGCACCCCCCGCATCCCCCGCGCCCCGCATCCGCCGGGCCGCCGGGCACTGCCCGCGGACGGGCCGACCGGCCCGGCGGCCCCCGGCCGGACCACCACCCCGGCCGCTATCCCTGGAGGCATCCGGTGAAGGTTCTGCATGTGATCACAGGCCTCGAAGTGGGCGGCGCGGAGCAGCAGTTGCGGCTGCTGCTGCGGCGGCTGCCCGCGCACTGCGAGGTCGTCAGCCTGACCGGCCCGGGGCCGGTCGCCGAGGGCATCGAGGCCGACGGCACCCGCGTCACCCACCTCGGGATGACCGGCGAGCGGGATCTGATCGCGCTCCCCCGCCTCGCCGGGCTGATCCGCGACGGCGGCTACGACCTGGTGCACACCCACCTCTACCGGGCCTGCGTCTACGGCCGGATCGCCGCCCGGATGGCCGGCGTCCGGGCCGTGGTCGCCACCGAGCACTCCCTGGGCGACGCGGTGATCGAGGGCCGCCGGCTGACCCGCGGCGTGCGGACGCTCTACCGGGCCACCGAGCGGCTGGGAGCGGCGACGGTCGCCGTCTCGGACACCGTCGCCGCCCGGCTGCGCCGCTGGGGCGTACCGGAGCGGCGGATCCATGTGGTGCCCAACGGCATCGAGGCGCACCGCTTCGCCTTCGACCCGGCCGCCCGGGCGCTGGTCCGCACCCGGCTGGGGCTGCCGCTGGACGCCTTCGTGGTCGGCGGGGCCGGCCGGCTGGTGCCGGGCAAGCGGTTCGACATCCTGGTCCGGGCGGTGACGCAGCTGCCGGGCGTGCATCTGCTGCTGGCCGGCGAGGGGCCGGAGCGGGAGATGCTGCGGCGGATGGCGGAGCAGTTCGGTTCGGGCGACCGGATCCATCTGCTGGGCACCCGGGGCGGCGCGGTCGACACCGAGGACGACGGCGGGACGTGGGCCGGGCCCGACATCCCGGGACTGCTCTCGGCCGTCGACGTCTTCGTCTCGCCCTCCCCCTCCGAGGCGTTCGGGCTGGCCGTCGTGGAGGCCCTCGCGTCCGGCCTGCACGTGCTCCACGGCAGCTGCCCGGCCGTCGACGAGCTGCCCGCCGACCAGGCGCCCGGTGCCCGGCACTTCAGCCCGGTGGTGCACGAACTGTCCACCGCGCTGCGGGAGTTGCGGCGCGAGGGGCCGGGCCGGCTGCCGGTCCCGCCGGTGGTGCGGCGCTATGACATCACCCGCGGCGCCGAGGCGCTGACGGCGGTCTACGAGCAGGTCCTGGCGTCCGTACCGGCCCGGCGGCGGGCCCCGGCGCGGACGGCCCCGGTGCCGGTGCCCCCGCCGCAGGGCCGGACGGGGGCGCTCCCGGCGGCGAGCGTGTCGCTGCCCGACCCGGCCCGCTCGCCCGCCCCGTCCCCGCTCTCGAACAGATAGGCACCGCCATGGCCGAGTCCGTGCAGCAAGGGCACCGGAGGGAAGGGGCGGCGGGGGCCGGGGCCCACGAGGGAGCCCGCCGTCGTGGGTGAGGGCCCCCGCGCCGTGCCGCCGCTGGACACCGGGGTGCCCGTCCTGCTGCTCCGGCTCGGCCCCGGCCCCCTCCCCCGCGACACCCTCGGCGCGGTCCGCTCCCTGGGCCGGGCCGGGGTTGAGGTGCACGCGGTGGCCGCCGCCGCGGGCGGCCCGGTCGGCCGCTCGCGCCACCTGCACCGGATGCACCTCCACCCGGCCGGGCCGCCGTCGCCCGCCGCGCTGCTGGACCTGCTGCGCGACCTCTCCGAGGGCCTGGGCCGGCCCGCCGTGCTGCTCCCCGTGGACGACCGGGCCGCCCTCGCCGCGGCCCGGCTCGCCAGCCGGCTGCTGGGCCGCTACCTGCTGCCCGGCCCGCCCCAGCGGCTCACCGACCCGGCCGAACTCGCCCTGCTGTGCCGGGAGCTGGGCCTGCCGCACCCGGCGACCGCCGTCCCCACCGGACCGCGGCAGGCCGCCGAGGCGGCGTCCGGGCTCGGGCTGCCGCTGGTCGCCCTGTGGCGCCACCCGTGGCTGCGGCCCCCGCCGGCCGGGCTGTCCGGCAGCATTGTGGTGCACACACCCGACGACGCCCGACGGCTCCACGAACTGGCCGAACACGCCGGCGGCGGCCTGCTGTTGCGGCGCCCGCTACCCGCCGGACCCGGCACCGACTGGTTCTTCCACGGCTGCTTCACCCGCGGCGGCCGCTGCCTGATCGGCGGCACGGGCCGGGCGGGACGCGGCCGCCCGTGGACCGGACCGGCCACCGCCGGCCGCCGGCTGCCCCACCCCGAGGTCGAACGGGCCGCGCTGCGGCTGGCCGGGCACCTGGCCCACCGTGGCCTGCTCGACCTGGACTTCCGCCGGGACGCGGACGGCCGCCACCATCTGCTCGGCGCGGGCGTACGGCCCGGCGCCCGCTTCCGGCTCTTCACCGACCCGTCCTCGGGACTCGACGCGGTCCGGGCGCTGCACCTGGACCTGACCGGCCGCACGGTGCCGCCCGTCCCCGGCGCTCCGGGGCCGCGGCCCCGGGACACCCGCCCCGCACCCCCCGGCGGCACCGCCCGCACACCCCCGCCGCTCGCACGCCCCCTCGCGGCGCCGCGCGGGGTGCCGCCCGCACCCGCGCCGGGACCGCCTCTCCGGCCGTGAGCGGCGCGGCACCCGACGACCTGCGCCGGACCCGCCGGCCCGGGGTCCTCCACACCGCACCAAGAGAAAGAGCAGGGACCTTCCATGTACGACCTCGTGGTGGTGGGCGCCGGCCCCTACGGACTCTCGATCGCCGCACACGCGGCGGCGGCCGGACTGCGGCTGCGGGTCCTGGGCCGGCCGATGGCCTCCTGGCGCGACCACATGCCCGACGGCATGTTCCTCACGTCCGAACCCTGGTGCTCCGACCTCTCCGCCCCGGCGGGCGCCCACACCCTCGCCGACTACTGCGCCGCCCACGACCTGACCGCCGAGCACGGCGTCCCGCTGCCCCTCGACACCTTCACCGCGTACGGCAGCTGGTTCGGCGAACAGGCCGTGCCCGGGATCGACGAGGTCACCGTCACCGCCGTCCGCCCGGACGGCGAGGGCTTCCAGGTCGAGACGGACACCGGCGAGCGGATCGCGACGCGCACCGTGGTCCTCGCCGTCGGCCTGCGGCCGTTCGTCAACCGCCCCTGGCCGCTGCTCGATCTGCCCGCCGAGCTGGCCTCCCACAGCAGCGACCACCGCGATCTGCGCCGCTTCGCCGACCGGGATGTCACCGTCGTCGGCTCCGGGCAGAGCGCGCTGGAGACCGCGACCCTGCTGGCCGAACAGGGCGCCCGGCCCCGCATCGTGGCCCGCGCCGACCGGCTGCGCTGGCTCGCCCCGCCGCAGCCGCTGGACCGCGGCCGGCTGCGTGCGCTGCGCGACCCGCACTCCGCGCTGGGCACCGGCTGGCCGAACCGGGTCTGGTCGCAACTGCCCTGGGCGGTGCGCCGGCTGCCCGCGGCGACCCGGCTGCGGATCGCGGAGCGCGCCCTGGGCCCGGCCGGCGCCTGGTGGCTGCGGGAGCGCTTCGAGCCGCTGGTGCCGGTGCTGCCCGGCCACCGGATCCGGGCCGCGACCGCCCGCGACGACGGGGTGCGGCTCCACCTGACCCATACGGAGGGCGGCACCGAGACGCTGGAGACCCACCACGTGGTCGCCGCCACCGGGTTCACCCCGGACCTGGGGCGGCTGCGGATGCTCCCGCCCCAGGTGCGCACGGCGCTGTGGACGGTGGGCGGCAGCCGGGCGCCCGAGCTGAGTTCCGGCTTCGAATCGTCCTGGCCCGGGCTGTTCTTCGCGGGGCCGCTCACCGCGCCGTCGTTCGGCCCGTCGATGCGCTTCGTGTCCGGCGCGGGCTTCACCGCGACGCGGCTGGTGCGCGGCGTGCAGCGCCGGCTCGGCGAGCGGCGCCGCGGCACCACGATCCCGCGCCCGGCCCGGGACAGCGAACCCGCCGCCCGCTGAGCCCCCGGCACCCTGAACACCCCGAGGGCCGCCCGGCACCCGCCGGGCGGCCCTCGCCGCTTCGTTCCTGACCGGGGCGCCCTCGAACCGGCGGCGCGTACGGCCCGGGCGCCGCTACTGGCAGCGGTCGACGGCCTCGATCGTGCGGGCGGCCTCGCCGAGCGCCTCGCGCAGCACGGCCGGGTCGGTGGCGTCGGCGCCGGCGCCCTCCGGGGGCACCAGCCAGCCGGTGCCGGTCGCCGGCGGCCCCGCCGGGGCCCCCTCGCCGCACAGCGCGGCCAGGTTGATGCCCCGTCCGGAGGTCTGCGTACAGGCGCTGCCCGGTACGTCCCAGCCCGCCGCGGTGCCCGCCGGTACCAGGAAGCCGAGGGTGTCGCAGGCGCCGTCGTGCAGCACCGGGCCGACGCCGTCCCGCAGCCGGAGGATGTCCACGGCCTCCAGTCCCTGCCGGGCCGGCACCGTGACGAGGTCACACTGCCGCTCCGCCGCGGGCGGTGCGCCGCCCTTGACCACCTGCCCCCGCCGGCCGCCGGCCTGGCCCGCGGACCCGTTGCCGCCCCTGCTCACGCCGGTCTCCCACACGGAGAACCCCTCCTCCTGCACGCGGTGCGCCCTTTACACCGGGTTCAACGTCCGGACGTGTCAACAGCTACGGCGGCGTAACGCTGCAAAGGATGGCAGTTCATGGCAGATCGCGCGTGAGATATCCGATTTGCGACCAAACTGTGCGTATCGAAGCCATCACAGCCGGTACGGTCGTCCCGCCGCACCGCCAGGAGGCGGCAACGCCGCAGGATGGCACGGAAAGGGCACGGAGAGGGTCCGCCATGGCGCCGCCAGAAGCACGATCAGCGTCGTCCCGCACCGTACCCGCCCGTCCGAACCTCGCCTTCCGACAGCTGCGCGGCCGGCTGTCACCGGGCGAGTTCGCGGCGGCGGTCCGACGGTCCGCCCGTGAGATCGGCGAGCAGGTCTCGTGCGACGCCCGCTATGTGGGGCGCGTCGAGTCCGGGGAGATCCGGTGTCCGAACTACGCCTACGAGCGGGTCTTCCGGCACATGTTCCCCGGGCTGACGCTGCCCGACATGGGGTTCGTGCCACGCGAGGCGGTACGCGGACGGGGGGCGCGTGCCGCGGCGGCCGGCGCCGCGCCCCTGGCACCCGACCCCGACCACCGCGATACCCGTATCCAGATCTGCGAGGAGAGCGACGTGCTGCGTCGCGCGTTCATCACCGGCGGCCCGGCGGCAGCCCTGGGCTTCGCCGCCCTGCATCCCGTCGAGGCCGCTGCCGCCGCCGTGTCCGCCCCGGTGCCGGGGCCCCGGACACCGCCCGTCACACGGGCCGGAGCCGCCGAGGCCGCCGCCGTCGAGGAAGCCGTCCGCCACATCCGGCTGCTGGACGACCGGCACGGCGCGGAGGGCATCTACCGCCGCGCCGCCCAGCCGCTGCGCGCCGCCTACGAGCTGCTGGACGCGGATGTGCAGCGCCGCTCGGTGTCCGACCGGCTGCACGCCGGGGCGGGCGAACTCGCCATCACCGTCGGCTGGCTGGCACACGACTCGGGCCGCTTCGACGACGCCCGCTCGCACTACGCGGAGGCCCTGGCCACCGCCCGGGTCTGCGGCGACGCCGCCCTGGAGGCGCACGCCTTCTGCAACACGGCCTTCCTCGCCCGCGACGCCGGGCGCCCGCGCGAGGCGGTGCGCGCCGCGCAGGCCGCGCAGCAGGCCGCCAAGCACCTGGCCTCACCGCGGCTGCTGTCACTGCTGGCGCTGCGGGAGGCGGGCGGCTGGGCCGGGCTCGCCGACCGCTCCGGCTGCGAGCAGGCGCTGGCCCGGGCCGAGCGGCTGTTCGCGGCCGGGCCGCGGGACGGCGACCCGGAGTGGATGACGTTCTACGGCGAGGCCGAGCTGGCGGGCCTGGAGGCGCAGTGCTGGTCGGCGCTGGGCGACGCGGAGCGCGCGGCGGACCACGCCCGCCGGGCGGTGGCGCTGCAGGACCCGCACTTCACCCGCAACATCGCCCTGTTCACCGCCGAGCTGGCGGGCAACCTCGCGGCCGGCGGGGCCCACGAGGAGGCCGCCGCGGCCGGGGTGCGGGTGCTGGCGCTGCTGAAGCAGGTCCGCTCGGCGCGGATCCGCACCATGCTCGACGCCACCGCCCGGCGGCTGCGGGCGCACCGCGACCGGGGGGCGGTCGACGACTTCCTGGCCCGGCACGCGGCCTCGGCGGCGGCGGAATCCGCGACGGGCGGGGGCGTGCCGGGTGCGGGGGCCGGCGGCTGAACGGCCGCGCGGGCGGCGGACGGGGGCGCGGCTGACGTGCCGTCGGCTCCCGGGCGGGCCCGGTGCCGCGGGCCGGTCAGCCGAGGTGGCCGGTGTCGTTCCAGCGCTCGATCGCCGGCTCCCCGTAGGCCCAGCCGAGCACCGACAGGGACGTCGGCTCCAGGCGGATCCGGGCGCCGAAGGAGATGTCCAGGCCCAGCCAGCGGGCGCCCAGGGCGCGCAGGATGTGGCCGTGCGCGAAGACCAGCACATCGCGCTCGGCCGACCGCGCCCAGCCGATGACCTCGTCCGCCCGGGCGGCGACCGCGGCGAGCGTCTCGCCCTGCGGCACCCCGTCGCGCCAGATCAGCCAGTCCGGCCGCCCGGCCTTGATCTCGTCGGGGGTCAGGCCCTCGTACGCGCCGTAGTCGATCTCCATCAGGGCGTCCCACGGCTGCGCCCGGTCGCCGAAGCCGGCCAGCTGGCAGGTCTCCTCGGCGCGCACCAGCGGGCTGGTGCGGACCTCGACGCCCGGCAGGCCGTTCCAGGGGGCGCGGTGCAGCCGCTCGCCCAGCAGTTCGGCGCCGCGCCGGCCCTCGTCCAGCAGCGGGACGTCGGTGCGGCCGGTGTGCCTGCCGGAGCGGGACCACTCGGTCTGTCCGTGCCGGGCCAGGAAGATGCGCGCTGCCATCGTCGTACCTCTCGCCGACTTCTCGGCTGGTCGTTCTCGGTGCGGGCGGCGTCGACCGCGGGACTTCCATCATCGCGCACCGGGTCGTTTTGTCCCCGGGCGGGGAGGCCCGGAAGCCTCGCGGGGAGGGCGCCGCGGCGGCCCGGCCCGCGGCGGGCGGGCGGCCGGGAGCACCGATTGTCGGCGGCGGATGCGAGACTTCCGCGGGTGAACGTTTCGCGCGACAGCCGACCCGCGTCGGCGGCCCCTCCGGAGGGGCCGGCGGCGACACCGAGCCCGCGCCCGGGGGCACCGCCCCGCTCCGGGCGGGCGCGGCTCACGGCGCGGCGCGGCCCCCGCGTCCGCCCGCCCTCCCTCGACGCCCGCGCGC
>NZ_BMND01000045.1 GCF_014646275.1 Streptomyces kronopolitis | reverse complement strand
GGCCCCGGCGTCCGCCCGCGCTCCCTCGACGCCCGCGCGCTGGCCGCGCTGGCCGCCAACCCAGGCTGCCGGCGCCGCGCGCTGCTGGACGGCGCGGGCATCGACAAGGGCGCGCTGGCCCGGGCGCTGGGCTCCCCGGCCGCGTACGGACAGTCCCAGTTCGCGATCGTCCGCGGCCATTCCTTCGAGGCGCGGGTGATGTCCGACGGCGGCACGGAGCTGCTGCGGCTGCTGCACGAGCGGCTGGCGCCAGGCACCCCGCCGCCCGAGCCCGGGGAGACCGCCACCCCGGACCTGTCCGCGGCCGGGCCCGAGGGCCGTACGGCGCGCACCGCGCTGGCACTGCGGGCGGCGACCGCGGCCGGCAGGTGGACGCTGCTCACGCACCCGATGCTGGCGGTCGAGGTGGCCGGCGCGCCCGCCTATGTGGAGCCCGACGCGGTGGTGGTGCATCCGGACGGCAGCTGGACGGTCGTGGAGGTCAAGTCCTTCCCGATGATCGACGGTTCGGCGGACGCCGCCAAGGTGGGCGCCGCCGCCCGGCAGGCCGCGGTGTACGTCCTCGCCCTGGAGGCGGTGGCCGGGCCCGCCGCCGCGTACACGGGCCGCGAGGTGACGGTCCGCGACCGGGTGCTGCTGGTGTGCCCCAAGGACTTCTCCAACCTCCCGACCGCCGCGGCCGTCGACGTCCGCAAGCAACTGGCCGCCACCCGGCGGCAGTTGTCCCGCCTCACCCGCGTCGAGGACATCGCCGCGGCCCTCCCGGAGGGGACCACCTTCGACCTGCGCCTCGCGGACGACGGGAAGACCGCCACCCGCCCGTCCGGGGAGCTGACCGAGGCCGTCGAGGCGGTCGAGGCGGCCTACGCCCCCGAGTGCCTGGCCGCCTGCGAGCTGGCCTTCCACTGCCGCGGCCGCTCCCGGGCCGAGGGCGCGGTGGAGGCCCTGGGGCGCGGCGTGCGGGGCGAGTTGGGCGCGCTGCGCACGGTCGGGGAGGTGCTGGCGGCGGCCGGTCCCGCCGGCTCCGGGCCCGCGGCCGACGCCGCCGGGGACGATCCGGCCGTCGTCGCGCTGCGCCGGGCCGCCGCGCTGCGCGCCGAGGCACTGGGCGGGGCCGCGCTGCCGGGCCCGCGAGCGGAGGACGCGGAATGCCACTGATCGATACGCTCGCCCGGATGGAGGCGGTGGCCGCGGGCCGCGCGCAGCCGCGGTGCACGGTCCGCCACCGCCATCTCTCCCAACGGCCGCTGGTCCTGGTCCCGTTGACGACCGCGGGCGAGGCCGGGGCCCCGCTGGGCGCCCTGGTCGGCACCGATCGCGAGAAGCCGGCGCTGCTGGCCGTCCCCCAGCCCCGCGACCGTGATCTGCGGTTCGCGTTCCTCGCCGAGCTGGCCGAGGAGGTGCTGCCGTATCTGGACGGCTTCGCCGACGCCGTCGGGTGGGAGGAGCGCAAGGAGACCGACCCGGAGACCGGCAAGAAGGTACCGGTGCAGGTCGAACTGTGCGCGGACGCGCCGCAGGTGATCGTGCCCAGCGGCGGCGGGGTCGAGTACGTACGGCTGCTGGGCCGCTCGATGCGCTTCCGGCGCACGGCCGAGCAGGAGCCGGACGCGCCCCACCCCGCGCCGCCGCACGTCCCGCTGCTGGGCCGCTGGCTGACGCATCTCGGCGAACGGTCCCGGGTCCCGGGCTCCGCCCTGCTGCTGTCCATGACGGACCTGCTGACCCGCCACTGGGCCAGCGGCCAGAGCGCGCTGGAGGACCAGCACCTGGGCGCGCTGCTGGCGTGGATCGACCCGCCGCCGGGCCGGACGGGCCAGGAGGCCGCCGCCTACGCCGAGTCGGCGCGGGGCGCGGACGGGCAGCTGCGGTGCCCGCCGGCCGGCCCGGCCACCGACCCGGCGTTCGACAACCGCCTGCTCGCCCCCGCGACGGCCCGCTACGACGCCGGGCTGCCGGGCGCCGAGGAGGCGCTGCGCACCCTGCTGGAGAGCCAGTTGCGGCCGGCGTGGGACGCGGTGTGGCACGGCATCGACCTGCTGCGGGAGCTGCCGGAGGGCGCCCGGGTCGCCGACCGCTGGAAGCGCGACCGCTGGTCGTACACCGCGCACCGCGACCGGGTGCGGGCCGGCGAGCCCCCGCAGCCCCGGCGGGACGACGCGGTCACCGCCGCGCAGAAGCTGGCCGCCCGGGAGAGCGCGCAGGCCCAGCTCGACGCCCAGGAGGCCCTGGACGACCCGCTGGTGATGGCGGGCCGCCGGCTGGCCGGCGAGGCGTTCTCGGGCACGGTCACCGCCGTCGAGATGGCCTTCTCCGAGGGCAGGCGGCCGATGCCGCGCCCGCTGGTCACGGTGCGCACGGACGACCGCCCGCAGCTGTCCGCGGGCGTCCGGCTCCACCGCCCGCTGCCGGACGGCCGGACCCAGACCGCCGAATTCGTCGCCTTCGAGGAGGGGGACCAGGGCGCGCCGGTGGTGCGGCTGACGGGCGGGATGGGGCGCGGGAAGACCCCGGAGCCCGGTTCGGTGCCGGAGCCGCCGGACCCGGTGTGCTGGACGCTGTTCGAGCACTCCCCGCGCGGCGGCCCGGAGCTGCCCGACCCCGAGGACACGCCCTGGACCCACGGCGGCCCGCCGCCCGCCCCCGGGGCGCCGCACGACGCCCCCGACCCCGTGACCACGGAGGACTTCCTGTGATGGGCCAGCGTCCCGCGACCGCCCCGGAGAGGACCGCCGCATGACGGCCGCTCAGGCCCACCGCCCCGGCCCCGGCCGGCCCTTCGACCCCGCCGCCGCGGCCGCCGCGGCGACCGACCGGATCCTCCACGACACGCTGCACGGCACCCTGCGCGGAGTGGTCGTGGACTCCCCGCCCGGCGCCGGCAAGTCCACCCTCGTGGTGCGCGCGGCCCGCGAACTCGCCGCCGCCGGGCGCCCGCTGATGGTGGTGGCGCAGACCAACGCGCAGGTCGACGACCTGGTGCTGCGGCTCGCCGGGAAGGACCCGCAGCTGCCGGTCGGCCGGCTGCACAGCAGCGAGCCGGGCTCCTTCGACCCGGCGCTGTCCGCCCTCCCTTCGGTCCGTACGTCCGCGAAGGCGGCCGATCTGGCCGGGATGGACATCGTGGTCTCCACGGCCGCGAAGTGGGCCTACACCAAGGTCGACGAGCCCTGGCGGCACGCCATCGTGGACGAGGCCTACCAGATGCGCTCCGACGCGCTGCTGAGCGTCGCCGGGCTCTTCGAACGGGCGCTGTTCGTCGGCGATCCGGGCCAGCTGGACCCGTTCAGCGTGGTCGGCGCGGAGCAGTGGGCGGGGCTGGCCTACGACCCGTCGTCGAGCGCGGTGGCCACGCTCCTGGCGCACAACCCCGGGCTGCCGCAGCACCGGCTGCCGGTCTCCTGGCGGCTGCCCGCCTCGGCCGCGCCGCTGGTCTCCCGCGCGTTCTATCCGTACACCCCCTTCCGCAGCGGCACCGGCCACGGCGACCGCCGGCTGGCGTTCGGGGTGCCGGGCGACGGCTCGGGCGTGGACCGCGTGCTGGACGAGGCCGCCGAGTCCGGCTGGGGCCTGCTGGAACTCCCCGCCCGCCGTACCCCGCGCACCGACCCCGAGGCGGTGCGCACGGTGGCCCGGGTCGTGCGCCGCCTCCTCGACCGCGGCGGCGCCACGACCGGCGAGGCCGGGCCGGACGCGGCCGAGGCCCCGGCCCCGGCTCCCCTGACGGCCGGCGGGATCGCGGTCGGCACGGCCCACCGCGACCAGGCGGCGGCCGTCCGGGCCGCGCTCGCCGAGCTGGGGGTGACGGGCGTCGCGGTGGACACCGCCAACCGCCTCCAGGGCCGGGAGTTCGAGGTCACGGTCGTGCTGCACCCGCTCTCCGGCCGCCCCGACGCCACCGCCTTCCATCTGGAGACCGGCCGGCTGTGCGTACTGGCCTCCCGCCACCGCCACGCCTGCATCGTGGTCTGCCGCGCGGGCGTCGCCGACCTGCTCGACGAACACCCCTCGACCGAACCGGTCCGCCTCGGCGTCGCGGTCAAGTTCCCGGACGGCTGGGAGGCCCACCACGCCGTCCTCGCCCACCTGGCGGAACACCGGGTGGCCTGGCGTCCGTAGCTGTCCGGCCCGCTCTCCCACCGCCGCGGCCGGGTCCGCACGGGCCGGGCGGACGGGCCCGGGCGGGGCGTACTTGCGCGGGGCGGGACAATGGAATGCGGCACACGATCTGGAGGTAGGTACATGTCCGAGCCGCAGCCGGCTCCCGACCCGCGTGGTGCGGCACCCGGACCACGGCGGATGAAGCCCGCGCAGCTGCTCTTCGAGCCGCCCGAGGCCACCGCCGACCCCGAGCACTTCTTCGACCTGGAGTCGATCGAGGACCCGCGCGAGCTGCTCGGCCGCGCCACGGAGCTGACCCTCGCCTTCCGCGCCGCGGCCGACCGCGCCACGGAGTTCCAGGCACTGGCCGCGGCCCAGTTGGCCGACCCCAGCCGGTTCGACCGGATGCCGCTGGCCACCCTCGCCGAGCAGGCGGAGTGGACCGAGGACTACGCGCAGAAGATGATCGAGTTCGGCCGCAGCCTGATGCGCAGCAGCAGCGCGCTGCCCGGCGAGTCGGACTGACCGCACCCGCACCCGCACCCGGCCGGCTCCCGGGGGCGCCGCCCGCCCCGGGCGCCTCCCCCGGCCCGCGGTCCGTGATCATGGGCCGCTGGCATATGCGAGGAGCGCAAGATACCGGCTCCGGCCCGGCCCCGCCCCGTTTTCCCCGAATCCGCGAAGACCTCGCGCGCCGACTGGGTAGACCTGTCCCCATGAGCGACTGGCTGCCCGACACCCCCCGCACCCTGGCCTTTCCCACCTCGGCCTATGTCACGCTCGCCGGCGCCGACTGGCTCGCCTCGGCCGGACCCGATCCGGACGCGGCACACGCGGCGTGGGCCGCCCAGCCGTCCGCCCCGAGCGTGCTGCCGTGCGGCACCGCCTTCGACGTCATCAACGCCCCCGCGCTCTTCGGGCGGCGGATGGTCGACCACTTATGGTCCACCGGCCCCGGCTCGGGGCCGGTGGCCGCGCACCGCGGCCGGATCCTGCTGTTCGCCGCCCCGGGCGCGGCCCAGCGGCTGCCCGCGCTGCTGGTCTGGGAGGAGTGGGCCGCCGCCGTCCCCCCGCTGCTGTGCCACGGCAGCGGCGACGCGGTGACCGTCCCCCCGCTGCACCCCCGCCTCGGCGCCGCCGCGGCCGCCGACGAGGACCCCACCGGCCCGGCCGCCTCCCGCTGGCTGGTGGCCCCGGATGTCCGCCACCCCTGGCTGCCGGGTCCCGACGTCCTGCTGTGGGCGTGCGTCCGGGCCGCCCGCTCGATGACCGGGCCGGCGCGTGACACCGCAGCTCAGCCCCGCGTTTCGGCGCTCACCGGGGGCTGAGGCAAACCGATTTTTGCCCTCCCCCGGCAGGATGCTAATGTTTTCCCCGTCAGCAGGCGCCGCTAGCTCAGTTGGTTAGAGCAGCTGACTCTTAATCAGCGGGTCCGGGGTTCGAGTCCCTGGCGGCGCACAGACACACGAAGGCCTCCACCACGGTGGGGGCCTTCGTCGTATGCGCGCCGGGCGGGCCGTCAGCGGCGGCTGACCTTGACCGACCAGTCCCCGTCGGTGGTCCGGCCGTCGACCTGGATGCGCAGGCCGTCCTGCGCGTCGTCCATGCTCTCCCCCACCCCCAGCGGCGCGTCCGCGAGCGGCGGGTAGACCGAGGTGCCCCAGCAGGCCGAGGTGCCGGGGTGGCCGTCGAGGACCTGCACCGGCCCCGAGCCGGAGGCGGTGTCGCTGTGCACGCGGTAGACCAGCACGCCCTCGGTGCACAGCGCCCGGTCGTTGCCCTGGGCACCGCGTGCCTCGATGGCGAGGGCGCTGTCGAGCCCCGTGCGCACCACCAGCAGCCGGGGCCGGCGCCGGCCGCCGGCCTCCCCGGGGGCGGACAGCGTGCGCAGCGAGTGCATGGCCGGGCCGGTCAGATCGACGCAGTCGACCTGCCGGTCGGTGATCCAGCCGAGCCGCCACTTGTGCCAGGCGAAGGGGTCGGGCGCCAGGCCGAACTGGCTGCCCATGAGGTCCCAGTCGCCGACATAGGTGTCCCAGTCGCCCTTGCCGCCCTCCGGCCGGTGGTAGAGGTCCGGCAGATCGAAGACGTGGCCGGTCTCGTGGGCGAGGACGTTGCGGTCCGGCGGGCTCTGCTCGAAGACGGTGACGAACCGGCGCAGGTCGCGGTCGTCGGCGTGCATCGGACGGTCGAGGTTGACGACCTTGGTGGCGTCCGAGTCGACACCGGGGGCGTCCGGGTCGGCGACGAAATAGACCACGTCGTAGCGGCTGAAGTCGACGGACGGGTCGGCGGCGGCGACCGCGTCGCGCAGATAGGCCGAGCGGCGGCCGGCGTCCCAGTCGCGCCGTATCCCGTACGAGGCGGACGGGCGCGGCATCCGCACCCAGGAGCGCTGGATGTGCGGCCGCAGCCGGAACCTGCCGTACGAGGCGCGGGCGAAGAAGGCGGAGGTGGCCGGGAAGTAGTCGTGGGACAGCTCCTGCGGGGTGCTGCCGGGCCGGGCGTCCGGGAAGGACAGGAAGATCATGACGGCGTCGAGCCGGCGGTCCGGGCGCGGGTAAGCGCCGTCCCAGCTGTCGACGCCCTCGGAGTGGTGCGCGTCGGTGCGTCCCAGGGCGCACGGGAGCGCGGCCTCGGAGGCGGTGGCGGGTCCGGCGACGATGGAGGTCGCGACGAGGGCGCTCAGGGACGTGACGACGGCCGCGACGCGCCGCAGACGGCGACCCGCTCCCCCGTCGGGTGTCCGGGCGCGCGGCACATATACCTCCAGGGACGGATTCGGAGACCTCATCTACCCTGTGGCGATTTAATGCTATTCGTCCTGTTTTAGGGCCCTGGACGGGTGACGGGCGCGTCTTCGCTGACGCGTAACGGAAAGTCACAAACGACCAACCGGGCATTCGACGCGAACACAGACGGACAGAAATGGCTGAAGTTCCGTCACGCGGGCGGAGGATCCCGGCTGCGTCGCTGGATCGGCCGTCGCGCCAGCCTCTATGATCGCCACACTTTCCAGCGCGAGATCACCCCTCCATCACGAGACCAGCGCCATGCGGGAGCGAGCAGTGAGCGGACACCCCGACAGCCCGGGCCGCACGCCCGGGGCGACGCTCCCCTCAGTGACGGAGCGTAATGGTACGACCAAAGAATCCGCCGAAACCCGGCCCGCCCCCACCGGCCGCCGCGACGATGCCGGGGCCTCCCTCGGCGACTACCGCGCGGCCTTCTACGCCGGCCGGCTGGCGATGGCCGTCCTCAACCGCGACGGCCTGGTCCTCGCCGCCAACCCCGCCTTCGGCGAACTGGTCGGCGCCGCACCGGAGGAGCTGGTCGCCACCACCGCGGCCGACCACACCGACCTGGGCGCCGACCCCCGGGTGTGGACCGCCTACCGCGAGGTGCTGTGCGGGCGCAGCGACCGGCTGCGCTGCACCCGCCGGCTCAAACACCCCGACGGGCACTCCGTCTGGGTGGAGGTGACCGTCGAGCCGCTCACCCCGGAGCCGCTCAGCGGCGAGGAGCGGATGCTGCTGTCGGTGGCGGACATCAGCGACCGGCACGACCTGCTGGCCCGGCTGCGGCACCTCCAGATGCACGACCCGGTGACCCGGCTGCCCAACCGGGCGCTGTTCTTCGAGCGGCTCTCCAGCGCGCTGGAGTCCGCCTCCTTCGCACCGGCCGGCACCGGCCGGATCGGGCTGTGCTACCTCGACCTGGACGGCTTCAAGGCCGTCAACGACACCCTCGGGCACCGCGTCGGCGACCGGCTGCTGAGCGCGGTGGCGCAGCGGCTGACGCGCTGCGCGGAGAGCGCCGAGGACCGCGGGCCGGAGCACGCGGGGCACCTGGTGGCCCGGCTCGGCGGTGACGAGTTCGCTCTTTTGGTGGAAGACTCCACCGGCACCGAACAGCTGGCCGAACTCGCCCAGAACGTCCTGGACGCACTGCAGCGCCCGTTCGATCTGGCCGGGCAGCGGCTGTCGGTCTCGGCGAGCATCGGCGTCGTGGAGCGGGCCGCCGGCGGCACCACCGCGACCGGTCTGATGCAGGCCGCGGACACCACGCTGTACTGGGCGAAGGAGGACGGCAAGGCCCGCTGGACGCTCTTCGACCCGGAGCGCAACGCCCACCGGATGACCCGGCAGGCGCTCTCCAGCACCCTGCGGCCGGCCGTCGACCGCGGCGAGTTCACCCTGGAGTACCAGCCGCTGGTCGGGCTGGGGGACGGGCGGGCGCAGGGCGTGGAGGCGCTGGTGCGCTGGCGGCACCCGCAGTTCGGGACGCTGTCGCCGAATCGGTTCATCGCGCTGGCGGAGGAGAACGGCGCGATCGTCGAGCTGGGCCGCTGGGTCCTGGAGCGGGCCTGCCACCAGGCGCGGGCCTGGCAGCTGGCGCACCCGGGCCGGCCGCTGTTCGTCAGCGTCAATGTGGCCGTGCGCCAGGTGTGGGACTCCGACCTGGTCGCCGATGTCGCCGGGATCCTCGCCGAGACGGGGCTGCCGCCGCGGCTGCTCCAGCTGGAGCTGACGGAGTCGGCGGTGATGGGCTCGGCCGGCCGGCCGCTGCAGGCCCTCCAGGCGCTGAGCGACATGGGCGTGCGGATCGCCATCGACGACTTCGGCACCGGCTACTCCAACCTCGCCTACCTCAGCCGCCTGCCGGTGTCCGTGCTGAAGCTGGACGGGTCCTTCGTCCGCGGCTTCCGCTCGCAGGAGCACCCCAACCCCGCCGACGAGATGATCGTCGAGGCGCTGGTGGCGCTGGCGCACCGGCTCGGCCTCACGGTCACCGCCGAGTGCGTGGAGAGCGCCGAACAGGCCGAGCGGCTGCGCCGGATCGGCTGCGACACCGGGCAGGGCTGGCTCTACTCCCGCCCGGTGGCGCCGGACCGGGTGGCGGCGCTGCTGGCCGCCGGAGGACTCCCGGGGATCTGAGCGCCCCCGCCCGCGAGGCGCGGACGGGGGCGGCGGCGGTCCGCGGGAGCGGGTCCTCAGCCCTCGCTCGGCAGCCCGTAGGCGTCCGCGATCAGCTCGTACGAGCGCAGCCGGGCCGCGCCGCCATGGGCGTTGGCGGTGATCATCAGCTCGTCGGCGCCGGTGCGCTTGGCCAGGTCGTCCAGGCCCTGGCGGACCGCGTCCGGGGTGCCGTGGACGACGTTGCCGAGCCAGCTGTCGACGAAGCGGCGCTCGGCCTCGTCGAAGGGGTAGGCGGCGGCCTCCTCCGGGGTGGGGACCAGGCCGGGGCGGCCGGTGCGCAGCCGGAGCATGGACAGCGCGCCGGTCCGCACCTGCCGGCGGGCCTCGTCCTCCTCCTCGGCGGCCAGCGCCGCGACCCCGATCAGGGCGTACGGCTCGGCGAGCGCCTCGGAGGGGCGGAAGGAGGCGCGGTAGAGGTCCAGCGCGGGGAGGGTGTTGGCGGCGGAGAAGTGGTGCGCGAAGGCGAACGGCAGGCCGAGCGAGCCGGCGAGCTGCGCGCTGAAGCCGGACGAACCCAGCAGCCACAGGGGCGGCCGGTGCGCGGACTGCACGCCGCCGGGCGAAGTGGCCTGGACCGGGCCGGGGACCGCGTGGATCGAGGCGTACCGGTGGCCGTCCGGGAAGGAGTCGTCGAGGAAGCGGGTCAACTCGGCGAGCTGCTGGGGGAAGTCCTCCGCTCCCTCGCGCAGGCGCTCGGTGCGGCGCAGCGCGGCGGCGGTGGCGCCGTCCGTGCCCGGCGCGCGGCCCAGCCCCAGGTCGATCCGGCCCGGGGCCATCGCCTCCAGGGTGCCGAACTGCTCGGCGATGACCAGCGGGGCGTGGTTGGGCAGCATCACGCCGCCCGAGCCGAGCCGGATCCGCCCGGTGTGGGCGGCGAGATGGGCGAGCAGCACCGCGGGCGAGGAGGACGCGACGCCGGGCATGGAGTGGTGCTCGGCGACCCAGTAGCGGTGGAAGCCGCGGCGCTCGGCGGTGCGCGCCAGCTCGACGGCGGTGCGCACCGCGCCGGACGCGGTGTGGCCGGCGCCGACCGTCACCAGGTCGAGCACCGACAGCGGGACCGGGGCACCGCCCAGGGCACCGCCCCGAATTCCGTCGCCGTCGGGGAGCGTCTCGCCGCTGCCCCGGGTCATGTCCTCTTCGCCGCTCACGGTGCGGGCCCTCCTCGCGTCGCCGGTCTGCGGGGAGGACAACCGGAGAGGTTCTCCACTTATTCCCGGGCCGGATCCCGGCGGCCGGCCGACGCGCGGGCCGCGGCGGCCGGCCGCCCGGGGTCAGGCCTGTGCGGTCCGCGAGAAGAGGGTGCCGAGCACCGGGCAGGACAGGGTGCGGTCGAGCAGCCGCAGGCCCTCCCAGGCCGTGACCTGGTTCGCGGTGAGCACCGGCTTGCGCAGCTCCGCCTCCAGGGCCGGCAGATGCTCGGCGGTGTGCAGCGCGGTGTCCGGCAGCAGCACCACCTCGGCGTCGGGATGGTCGCCGGCCCGGGCCAGCGCCAGCACCTCCTCGCGGCCCCAGGTGCCGACCTCGGCGGCGGTGATGATGCCGCTGGCGCGGGTCGAGACCACCTCCGTCCCGGCAGACTTCAGGAAGGAGTGGAAACGCTCGGCGACGTCGTCGGGGTAGGTGGCCGCGATGGCGACCCGCCGGGCCCCGAGCGCCTGGACGGCGTGGGCGAAGGCGAAGGACGTACTGGAGGCGGGCAGGCCGGCGGTGGCGGACAGCTCCCGGACCTGTGCGTGGGCGCCTTCCCAGCCGAAGACGAAGCTGGCGCTGGTGCAGGCCCAGACGACGGCCTCGGCGCCGCGCTCCTTGAGCTCGTCGACGCCGGCGGCCAGCCGGGCCGCGGAGCCCATCTCCAGCAGCGCGTCGACCCGGTGGGCGTCCTCGCCGATGTCGGTGTGGACCAGCGGCAGGCGGACCGTGCCGCCCAGGAGCGCTTCGAGCCGGGGGAAGTCGTCCTCGGCGGAGTGTCCGGGGTAGAGGAAGCCGACCGATGCCATGCAGGTCTCCCTTGCGTGTACGGCTGCGGGTGCAGGGGCGTTCGTGGGTGCGTTCACGGATGGAGCGGGATGGAGCGGGATGGAGCGAGCGGTGCGGGACGGGGCGCTGCCGGCGGGCGGGGCCGCGCCGGCAGCTTCCGGGGGCCGGTCCGGACGGATCCGGACCCGGCCTCAGACCGGGGGCAGGCCTCCGGTGTCCTCGGGCGGGTAGGGCGGCGGATCGAGGCCGTCGGCCACCTCCGCCTCCGGCGGCACCGGAGACCCGGCGAAGGCGGCCTCGGGGGTCACCCGCGGTCCTGCGTCCACCGGATCCGATCCGGTCATCGCGGCCGGACCGCGCCGCGCCACCGGATCGAGCAGGGCCTGGTAGGGGCCCACCGCCTCGACGCCGATGGCGCGCAGCGCGGCCCACATCGTGACCTGGTTCGCCGACAGCACCGGCATCCGCAGCTCGGCCTCCAGCTGCGGGATGACGTCGTAGGTCGGCAGGTTGGTGCAGCTGATGAACAGGGCGTCGGTGTCACCGACCACGGCCGCGCGGGCCATGTCGACGACGTCCCGGTAGGGCACCTTCCAGATGTGCCGGGTCAGCCCGAGATACGCGCGGCCGGTGACCGTGATGCCGGCCTCGCCGAGATAGTCCTCCAGTGAGTCGGTGACCGATTTCGTGTACGGCGTGACGACGGCGACGCGCCGGGCGCCGATCTCGCGCACCGCTTCGATCAGCGCGCCCGAGGTCGTGAGAGCGGGAACCTCCCCCGCCTGGACCATGGCGGCGCACATGGCCCGCTCGCCCGCGACACCGCCGACGAAGCTTCCGGAGGTGCAGGCATAGGAGATGACCTGCGGAGACACCGCGCACAGCGCCTGGACGGCGGCGTCCAGGGTTTCGTGTTCGCTGACCAGCCGGGCCAGGTCGAGGCTGACCTCGACCGGCACGAAGGGGGTGCGGGTGAGATGGAGAGACACGTCGTCGGGTACCCATCGCCACAGCTCCCGGTCGAGAGCGAAGTCGAAGGGAGCGACGACACCCACGCCGAGCTGCGGCTGTGGGCCACCCAGAAAAGAGACGTCCATGAAGGGCCCCTAGAACAAAGCGAAGGGCTGGGATGGCCAGGCCAGTGGCCGAGGAGGATGTGCAGCCGGATCAAGCCGGGACGTCGGGACAGAGCCGTTGTTGACACGGTAGATACGACTTCTTAGCGTGGTCAATCCTCGCATCTCAGGCATCTGTCGGCGCCCCCTTTCCATGAAAGCGGGCTCACGTTTCAGAACGGTTTCTGGCTATGTCCGAAAGCACCGTCCTCGTCCTCGGATCCGACCCGCCGCCGAAGCTCGATAGGCTCTCCGGCCGGGCGCGGGTGATCTTCACCGACGAGGAGTCGCTCGCCGGCCGACTCCCCTCCGCCGACATCCTGTTGGCCTGGGACTTCACCTCCGACGCGATCCGCAGAGCCTGGCCGGAACGGGGCCCCAGGCCGGGGTGGGTGCACACCGCCAGCGCGGGAGTGGATCAGCTGCTGTGCCCGGCGCTGGTCGCGGACGACACCCTGGTGACCAACGCCCGCGGCGTCTTCGAGCAGCCGATCGCCGAGTACGTCGCCGGGCTGGTGATCGCCATGGCGAAGGACTTCCACGGCACGTGGGAGCTGCAGCGGCAGCGGCGCTGGCAGCACCGCGAGACGCTGCGGGTGGCCGGGAGCCGGGCCGTCGTCGTGGGCTCCGGGCCGATCGGCCGGGCCATCGGCAGCACCCTGCTGGCACTGGGTGTCAAGGTCGATCTGGTCGGCCGCCGGGAGCGCCGGGACGATCCGCGCTTCGGCCTGGTGCACCCCGGCGAGGCGCTCAACGGGCTGCTGGCCGAGGCGGATTGGGTGATCTGCGCGGCGCCGCTGACCGACGCCACCCGCGGCCTGTTCGACAAGGCGGCCTTCGACCGGATGCCGCGGCGGGCCCGCTTCCTCAACGTCGGGCGCGGGCCGATGGTCGTCGAGCCGGACCTGGTCGCGGCGCTGCGCGACCGGCGGATCGCGGCGGCCGCGCTGGACGTCTTCGAGCAGGAGCCGCTCACCGCGGACAGCCCGCTGTGGGACGCGCCGCACCTGGTCGTCTCGCCCCACATGAGCGGCGACACCCTGGGCTGGCGGGACGCCCTCGCCGAGCAGTTCCAGGACAACTTCGACCGGTGGTCGGCGGGCGAGCCGCTGGACAACCTCGTCGACAAACGGCTCGGGTACGTACCGGTGCAGTGACGGGGCCGGCTGCCGGGCCGCGGCGCGGCAGCCCCGCTCCCCCACGGCCGCCCCGCCCGGGGGCGGCCGACGCGCGACGCTCGGAGGACGCATGACCGACGGACCGACCCACCTCGCCGACCTCACCGCCGTCCGACTCACCGCCGGGTACGCGGCCGGCGAGTTCTCCCCCGTCGAGGCGGTCCGGGCGGTGCTGGAGCGCGCCGAGGCCGCCGGGGCCGCGACGAACTGCTTCACCCGGATCGACCCGGACGAGGCGCTGTCCGGCGCGAAGGAGGCGGAGGAGCGCTGGCGGGCCGGCACCCCCGCCGGTCCGGTGGACGGGGTCCCGGTCACCGTCAAGGACCTGATCCTGACCCGGGGCGCCCCGACGCTGCGCGGCTCGCGCACGGTGCGGGCCGAGGGTCCGTGGGACGAGGACGCCCCGTCGGTCGCCCGGCTGCGTGAGTCCGGCGCGGTGTTCGTCGGCAAGACCACCACCCCGGAGTTCGGCTGGAAGGGCGTCACCGACAGCCCGCGGCACGGGGTGACGGGCAACCCCTACGACCCGGGGCGCACCGCGGGCGGCTCCAGCGGCGGCAGCGCGGCGGCGGTGGCGCTGGGCGCGGGCCCGCTGAGCCTGGGCACGGACGGCGGCGGCTCGGTGCGCATCCCCGCGTCGTTCTGCGGGATCTTCGCGCTCAAGGCGACCTACGGGCGGGTGCCGCTGTATCCGGCGAGCCCGTTCGGGACGCTGGCACACGTCGGGCCGATGACCCGGGACGCGGCGGACGCGGCGCTGATGATGGACGTGATCTGCGGGCCGGACTGGCGCGACTGGTCCCAGCTCGGTCCGGCGGCCGGCTCGTTCCGGGCGGAGCTGGCCGGTCCAGTCTCCGGGCTGCGGGTGGCCTACAGCCCGTCGCTCGGCTGGGACGTCCCGGTGGCTCCCGAGGTCGCCGCGGCGGTGCGCGGCGCGGTCGACACCCTCGCCGGGCTCGGGGCGTCGGTCGAGGAGATCGACCCGGGCATCGCGGACCCCGTGGAGGCCTTCCACACGCTGTGGTTCAGCGGCGCGGCCCGGGTGGTGGAGCATCTCGGCGAGGCGGACCGGGCGCTGCTCGACCCGGGGCTGCAGGAGATCTGCGCGCAGGGCGCCGGGTACAGCGCACTGGACTACCTGGCCGCGGTCGACACGCGGATGGCGCTCGGTCAGGCGATGGGCCGCTTCCACAGCGCCTACGACCTGCTGGTGACCCCGACGGAGCCGATCACCGCCTTCGAGGCGGGCGCCGAGGTGCCGGCCGGGTCGGGCCACACCCGCTGGACCGGCTGGACGCCGTTCACCTATCCCTTCAACCTCACCCAGCAGCCGGCCGCGACGCTGCCGTGCGGGGTGGACGGCGACGGGATGCCGATCGGCGTCCAGCTGGTCGGGGCGCGGCACGCGGACGCGCTGGTGCTGCGCGCCGCGCATGCCCTCTACGAGGCGGGGACCGCGCGGATCCCCGCCCCGCCTACGCCCGCCGGAAGGTGAGGGACTCCCCCAGCGCCCCGGCCCGCCACAGGTCCTGGCAGGCGTCGGCCATCCGGTCCAGGCCGTCGACGACGCTGCCCCACACGATGCCCGGCACCCAGCCCGCGTCACCGTTGATCAGCAGGTTGTTGCGCTCGTAGAACAGCGCGAGGTCGACGACGGTGGCGCGGCCCTGGTGCGCGGCCCGGCTCTCGTAACCGTAGGACTTCGTCCCCAGTTGTGTGTCGGAGAAGGTGAAGTAGCACAGATCGCCGGGGATCGGGGTGATCGTCGGATTCTCCAGCGGCGGCTCCTCGGGAGCGAACGGCGCGAGCAGGGTGTAGATCTCGTTGCGGGCGTATTTGGCGTGATAGACGTCGCCGCCGAGCGGGAGTGCGTCCCACACGGCATTGCAGGTGATCGGCGCGCGGTCGTCGAGCAACTTGGCCGTGCAGCTCACGCCGCGCTTGTCCAGGGAGACTTCGATGAAGCGATCGGTCATGCCCCGATCGTAGGTGGGCAATACCGGCGTACGGAACAACTCCGGGCCGCTTGTATCAAGGGCCGGAAACGATCGGCATATATGCCGGGCGTCCGGGTAGTCGCGCGCCCATGGCTCCACCACAGGAGAACAGAATGATCAATAGAAAATTGGCCGGTGGCATCCGGCGGCGGACGCTGCTCGCGGGGGTGGCGGCGCTCGGCGCGGCGGGTGCGACGGCAGCGGGCACGGGCTGCTCGCGGGTCGATGTCTCCGGGGCGACCGGCGGCGGACACCAACTCGAGGATCTGCGGAAAAAGGGCACCGTCCGCATGGGAATCGCCAGCGAACCGCCCTATGCGTCCATCAATAACAAGGGCGAATTGACCGGCGAGGCCCCCGCGGTCGCCAAGACCATCTTCCGGCGGCTGGGCGTCAAGAACTTCGAGCCGGTACCGGTCGAATTCGGCGCATTGGTGCCGGGACTCCATTCCTTCCAGTACGACGTGATCGTCGCGGGCATGTTCATCAACAAGGCCCGCTGTGCGGCCGTCCTCTTCTCCGACCCGGATTACGAGAGCAAGGACGCCTTCCTCGTACGCAAGGGCAACCCGAAAAATATCCACTCCTATGCGGACATCGCCAAGGGGAATTACCGGATGGGTTCCGGTATCGGCTACGCCGAGATCGACTACGCGGTCGGCAACGGCGTCAGGAAGAGCGCGATCCAGACCTACGGCGACCAGATCGCCGGCATGGAGGCCCTGGAGGCCGGCCGCATCGACGTCTTCGCCGGCACCGCGCTGACCATGATCGAGGCGCTGAAGACCGGCGCCCACCCCAAGGTGGAGATGACCGCGCCGTTCACGCCGGAGGTCGACGGCAAGCCCCAGCGCGACGGCGGCGGCTACGGCTTCCGCATCGGCGAGACCAAGCTGCGCGACGCCTTCAACCGCGAACTGCACAAGATGAAGAAGAGCGGTGAACTCCTGCGCATCGCCCGGCCGTACGGCTTCACCAAGGAGTTCCAGACCGACCTCACGGCGAAGGAGCTCTGCAAGAAATGACCGGTGCTCTGTGGGGACTCTTCTTCGAGGGGCTGTGGATCACCATCCAGCTGATGGTCTACAGCGCCGCCCTGGCCGCGGCCGTGGCCTTCGGCATCGGCCTGTCCCGTACCTCGCGCTTCTGGATCGTCCGCTTCCTGTCCGGCGTCTACGTGGAGTTCTTCCGCGGCACCTCAGCACTGGTGCTGATGTTCTGGCTGTTCTTCGCGCTGCCGCTGCTGGGCTGGCAGCTGGTCGGCATCTGGGCCGGCACCCTGGCGCTGGGCCTGTCGTACGGCGCCTACGGCTCCGAGATCGTCCGCGGCGCCGTCCAGGCGGTGGCCCCCGCCCAGCGTGAGGCGGCCGTGGCGCTGAGCTTCACGCCCTGGCAGCGGCTGACGAAGGTGATCCTGCCGCAGGCCGTCCCCGAGATGATGCCGCCGTTCAACAACCTGCTGATCGAGCTGCTCAAGGGCACCGCGCTGGCCTCGCTGCTGTCCATCGGCGAACTCACCTTCCAGGCCAAGCTGGCCCGGCTGTCGACCGGCCAGAGCGCCCAGATCTACGGCATCATCCTCGTCCTCTACTTCCTGGTCGCGTTCGTCCTGACCCGGATCATGCGGGTCCTGGAGCGCCGCGCCAAGGCCTCGATCGGCCGGGCGGTGCCCCGGGGCGAGGGCTGGTTCTCCCGCAAGCTGCCCGTCGAACAGCAGGGCCCCGAGGCGCTGGCCACCGGAGGAAAGCCGTGAACAACTGGTCGTGGAGCTATGTCGGCGAGATCATGCCCGACATCCTCAGAGGGCTGTGGATCACCGTCCAGGCGACGTTCTACGGCTCGCTGGTCTCGTTCGCGCTGGGCCTGGTCTGGGCGCTGGCGCTGCGCGCGCCGAGCCGGTGGGTGACCTGGCCGGTGAGCATCTTCGTCGAGTTCGTCCGCAACACCCCGCTGCTGGTGCAGCTGTTCTTCCTGTTCTTCGTCCTGCCCGGCTGGGGGCTGACCTTCGCGCCGCTGACCACCGGTGTCATCGGCCTGGGCCTGCACTACTCGACGTACACCTCCGAGGTCTACCGCGCCGGCATCGACGGCGTCCCGCCCGGCCAGTGGGAGGCCGCGACGGCGCTGAGCCTGCCGCGCCGGCGCATCTGGATCGCGGTGATCCTGCCGCAGGCGTTCCGCCGGGTGGTGCCCGCGCTGGGCAACTACGTCATCGCGATGTTCAAGGACACGCCGCTGCTGGCCGGCATCACCGTCGCCGACATGCTCTTCCAGGCGAACAGCATCAGCGCGACCACCTTCGACTACCTGGAGCCGATCACCGTCGTCGGCGTCCTGTTCGTGGTCATCTCCTACCCCACCTCCCTCCTCCTGCGAGCCCTGGAGCGTCGCCTTGTCCGCTGACAGCAATCCCCCGAAGGACCGCACCGACGAGCCGTCCGCCCCCGCCAAGTCCGCGGCGGGCACCGAGCTGATCCGCTTCGACAAGGTCACCAAGCGGTTCGGCGGCCACACCGTCCTGGACTCCCTGGACTTCACCGTTTCGTCCGGCAAGCACGTCACCCTCATCGGCCCCTCCGGCTCCGGCAAGACCACGATCCTGCGGCTGCTGATGACGCTGCTGACGCCGGACGAGGGCACCATCAGGGTCGGCGGCGAGTACCTGACGCACGAGGAGAAGGGCGGCAAGCTCGTCCCGGCCGGGGAGAAGCACACCCGCGAGATCCGCAAGAAGATCGGCATGGTCTTCCAGCAGTTCAACCTGTTCCCCAACATGAAGGTGCTGCGGAACATCACCGAGGCGCCGGTGCACGTCCTGGGCATGAGCAAGGACGCCGCCGAGGAGCGGGCCCGCGACCTCCTCGAACTGGTGGGCCTGACCGAGCACCTCGACAAGTACCCCACCCAGCTCTCCGGCGGCCAGCAGCAGCGGGTCGCCATCGCCCGGGCCCTGGCGATGCGCCCGCAGGTGCTGCTGCTGGACGAGGTGACCTCGGCGCTCGACCCGGAGCTGGTGGCCGGGGTGCTGGACGTGCTGCGGGACATCGCCCACACCACGGACATCACGATGCTGTGCGTCACCCACGAGATGAACTTCGCCCGGGACATCTCCGACGACGTCCTGATGTTCGACGCCGGACGGGTCATCGAGTCCGGCGCCCCGGAGAAGATCTTCAGCGAGCCGGAGCAGGAGCGCACCCGGGAGTTCCTGAGCGCCGTGCTGTGAACGGCGGGCCTTAGGAGGCGGGTTCGGGTGGGATGTCCGTTCCGGGGCACCCCACCCGGTGCCGGCTCCCCCGGGAGGCGGCCGGAAAGGCCGTACGGGCCACCGGCCGAGAAGGCACCCTTGCGCGCCAACTCCCGGGGTGCGCCGGGGCGATGGCCTGTTCCGCACGCTCCGCCGGCCGCGGCCGCTCCCGGCGCGACGTGGCCGGATACCTTCGGGCCCGGCGTCTCCCGGATCGCTGGCCTCGTGACCTTGGCATATGCCAAGGGCGCTCGCCCCCCTACCGAAATCCCGGGCGCGCTTCTTTTCGGTCAAGACCCCCTCCGCCGACGGCCGTTGGCCGCTATCGTGAGGGCAGCCCCCGTTGTCGGGAGCGGCCGGGCGTCCCTCGGCCGCGACCAGCGGCGGAGGACGCAAGCGGTACCAACCTGCTAGGGGGAGACCGTGGCGCTGAAGCCCGAGCCGACCGCGCCGTTCCACTCGGTGCAGTACGCCCTGCGCGTACTCGAAACGATCTCCCGGCACGCCGGTGGTGTGACCGATGCGCAGATCGCCCGCGAGACCGGCCTGTCCCCCGGCCAGCTCGCCCACATGCTGTCGATGCTGCGGCGCGAGGGCTATGTCGAGCAGCTCACCGACGGCGCGTATGCCGTCGGCGAGTCCCTGCTGCTCCTGGGCTCGGGCAGCGAGCGCAACCAGGCGCTGCGCGACAAGCTGCAGCTCACCCTCGACCAGCTGCGCGACTCGGTCGGCGCGGCGGTCTACATCAGCCGGTACATCGACGGCGAGGTGAAGATCCTCCACTACGCCGACGGACCACTGGCTCCCAAGGTCAACGAGTGGGCCGAATTCCACCGCACGGCGCACGCCAGCGCGGTCGGCAAGTGCCTGCTCGCCCAGCTCGACCACGACGGGCGCAAGGACCACCTCTCCCGCCACAAGACCGCCCGGCTCACCTCCCGGACGATCACCAACGAGAAGGTGCTGTTCCACAAGCTCGACAGCCAGCCGCCCACGGTCCCCGTGCTCGACCTCCAGGAGTACGCCGTCGGCACGGTCTGCGCCGCCGTGCCGATCACCGCCGGTTCGACGGTCGGCTGCCTGGCCCTGTCCATGCCGCTGGAGCACGCCCACCGGCTGCGCCAGGCCGCGGACGCGCTCAACCGCAGGGCCGCGCCGGTGCTGCTGTCGCTGGCGATCTAGGTCCTCCGGCCCGGACGGCCGAGAGGCGGGCCCGGCCGCTCCTCGCCCCCGTGGGATTGGTCAGGAGCACCCCTCTCGACCAGGTAGTATTTCTTTCGTCAGCGCGCGCCGCTAGCTCAGTTGGTTAGAGCAGCTGACTCTTAATCAGCGGGTCCGGGGTTCGAGTCCCTGGCGGCGCACGTATCGAGTGGGCGTTTCCGGTTCTCCGGGAACGCCCATTCTGCTGTGTGGTGGCGCGGACGGTGTGCCCGGTGGGGCGCCGGGAGCCGCCGCGGCCTGGTCACCCGGCCGCCACCCGGCGCCACCCGCCTGGCGGGGCCGGGCGGCGGGGTCAGGCGGCGACCGTGAGCGGGGTCGAGTCGGGGCGGGCGGCCGCCTGGACCAGGGCCGTGTAGGTGCGGCGGAGGGCGATCAGGGATTCCTGGGCCTCGCGGTAGACGGCGGCGTCCGGCCCACCGCGGTGGGCGAGGGTCCGTACGGGTGCGCAGTGCCGGTCCATCGCGCTGAGCCAGGCACGGTGCTGGGCGGGGAGGTGGCGCCGCAGGAGCTGGCGCCGGCCGTCGCCCATCCGGCGGCCGCCGATGCCCAGCACCGCGTCGGCCGCCTGGAGGACCGGCGGCTCCAGGGCGCCCTGCTCGGCGAGCGCACCGAGCACGGCGCGCTGCTGCGGGGTGGCCGGGGCCGCCGCAAGGTCCGCCGCCTCGGCGAGGAGCTGGGCGCGCAGGGCGTGCTGGACACGTACCAGCCGACGCAGCGCCGTCGGGGTGGAGGAGTCGTCGGGCGAGCGGCCCGCGAGGGTCTCGGCGAGGCGGAAGAGCCAGATCCCGTGGGCCTCCAGCCGGGTCGCGGCGAGCATCAGCCGGTCCAGCCGGCTGAGCGGCTGCCCCTCGGGGGCCCAGCGGACGATCGGCACCAGTGCTTCGGTGCGGGCCAGTTGGTCGATGGGGATGTGGCGGCGCGGTTTGCGTTCGGGGGCCCAGTTGTGGAGCGCGAGGGTGGGCAGCGCGACGAACTGGTCGTGGTCGATGCGGTGCGCGATGGCCGCCCACAGGTCGAGGAAGGCCTCGTCGGCGACCTCCCGTGCGGCGGGCGCCTGCGGGTCGAGTCCGCACCAGCCGCAGGACACCGCGATCACCGCGATCCGCATCGCGGCGGCCTCCGCGTTCCGCAGCGAGAGCCGGGAGACGCGCTGCCGCAGAGCGGCCAACTCTCCCGCCCGGCGGGCCCGTTCCACCAGGGCGACGGCCGCTTCCCGGTCGGGTGCGGTCGCGGCCGCCCGGGCCGTGGCGTCCAGCCGGGTCCAGGTGCCGATCATGGAGCGGACCGGGGGCCGCTCGGGCAGGAAGCCGTGGGCGCGGGGGTCGTGCGCGGGGGCCGCGGCGGGGTCGCCGGCGGTCTCCTCGCCGCCGCCGCCGCCCGCCGCGCCGGTGGCGCAGCCCTGGTACCGGCCCGGTGGCGCGGCCTGCCGCGCGGCGGGTATGGCGCAGTCGGCGGACTCGGCCGCTCCCGCCTGCGGAGTCGCGGTCCCGTTCACAGTCACCCCCATGGACCCGGCCCCGGTCGGGGGCCCGGTCGTGATCGTCGTGTCCCCCATCAGCACTTCCCCGCGAACAGCCGGGCCAGGTGGGTGTCCAGGTCGAGGTAGCGGCCCTCGTGGCCGGGCGGGACGATCGCCGCGGTCTGCTCCAGCCAGGCGGTCAGCTCACCCGCCCGCACCGACAGCTCGCAGATGCTGTCGTCGGTGGACAGCTCGATGTGCACCCGGCGCGGTTCGCCCGGCCGGCGGAACGTCCACACCCGTACGTCCCCCTCGCCCGCCTCGTCGTGCAGCCCCGCCAGCAGCAGCTCACGGGCGAACAGCCAGGTGGCGACCGTCCGGCCGCGGCTGATGAAGGCAACCTCGACCTCGTAGGGGCGGTCACTGCGATAGCTGAACCGGCCGGCCACCGGAACAGCTTCGTCCGGCCCGAGGAGGAGCTGCATCTCAAGGGTGCGCTTGGCTGTCGACACCACGACGATCAACCTTTCCGACGGAGGGGCGAGTCCCGGGGACCCGGTCCGGGGCGCGCGTCCTGGCAGACGTAGCTGTGGAGGGTGGGGTTGCAACAGGTGGCCGAGGAGTGACGGACGCCATGGCCGGCGCCCCTCCGCGGGTGTGCGGTTTTTCGTCCTGTCGGTCGCCACAGCCTCTCAACCATCGGGCGATATCGCATGTTGACGGAGCAACTGATGATCTACCGCCCATCTGCCCCCGCTCTCGATCCTCACAGAGCGATCCGGACGGACGAGCGGCCGAAGGTCCCGAGATCACGGGACTTTTGACCGCGGCGCGATGGACCACCGGCGAGGTACGGGCGGTGCGGCACGGACGGGGGTCGCGGCGGCGGGACGGGGCCTCGGGGGCGGCGGATCGAGCCTCTGCCGGGGTGGAGGAGGCGGCCGCCCGCGGGGCGGGGCGGAGGCCGTGGTGAGTGGCGGGGATCACAGGGCGCGGGCGCGTGAGCAGGGCGGTCGGGGGTACGGAGCACCCTCCGAGTTCGTGTAAAGTTCTCCAGGTCAGCGCGCGCCGCTAGCTCAGTTGGTTAGAGCAGCTGACTCTTAATCAGCGGGTCCGGGGTTCGAGTCCCTGGCGGCGCACGTACGACTGAGGCCCCTCGCTCTGCGGGGGGCCTCAGTCATGTGCTCGGCCGGACGGGCGACCCGTCGGCCACCACTCCCTTGCGCCCGATCGCTCACGGGCCCGGACGTCGAACGGCGTGGGTGATCATCGCGCCGTCCCGCCGGCCGCCGGTCGTCGGTGGCCGGTCGTCGGTGGCAGCGCCGACGGCCCGGACCTCTCCCTGGCACGTCGTGCCCCAGAGCCGGGCGGCATCCCCTTCGCACCGTTGGGAAGGCCGCGTGCGGAAATTTGCTCCGTCACAAACAGTAATTAGCTGATCGCGCACGGGTTCGGCGGTCGGGGTCGCGCTTTCCCTTTCGCGGGCTCCCGCCTCGGCCCGGCGCGCGGCTTTAGCGATCTTCCCCGCACCGGCCGGAGCCGAGGGCAGACCTTCCCGTGCCGGCGCGGTGACCGCGCGCTCGCGGCGGCCGCCGAAATCCCCGTGCCGGGTGTCCACGTATTGGACACCCGGGCTCTTCTCCCAATCCGCCCCCGCGACAACCTGCCGAGAGTGGAGGGATTCCCCTGCAATCAGCCCATACCTTCAGCCAAATAGCTCTACGCAAGGGTAACTTCACCCAAGGCGCCAAACAGGCCGAACCCGCCATGGATCCGCCCGTCGCCCGCTTTGCCGGTGAATTCCGCCGACGACCGCCGCCTGCCGCGTCCGGAGTGCCCCAACTCCCCTGACCAGGCGGTTCTTTCGCTGCACGGTGGCATCCGCGCGGTCCGCCGCGGCACCGAGGAAAACCCCCGACGGGACGCTATTCTCGACGGCTGACGGTAGGTCGGCGGCACGGACATTACGGGTACGGGGTATCTCTCCGCGGCCACCGGAGGCGTTCCGGACCAAGAGTGGGACGAGGCCCGGCCATTGCCCCGATTTCCCTCGACAGCAGGAGAATTAGCCGCAGCCCCGGACCAATTGCTGTGCCCTGCGTCACATCGCGCCCAGTATTGCGCATTCTGTGCGCATATTCTTGAGTGACTCTTGCCATCAGGACTTCAGTTAGGGAACCTGAGCAGGTCACCCGGCAGAAAAGCGGCCGGGTTCTGTGACGTTGGAACAGTGGGGTACGCCGGGTGGCGTGATGTGAACACGGG
Organism: Streptomyces kronopolitis; assembly: GCF_014646275.1. GTDB lineage: Bacteria > Actinomycetota > Actinomycetes > Streptomycetales > Streptomycetaceae > Streptomyces > Streptomyces kronopolitis. Next base: position 20,465 of record NZ_BMND01000045.1, on the reverse strand, counting down.
GAACTCTCCGCTTGGCAGGATCGCGGAGGTGTTGCACACGCAACCGGAAGTGGGTCGTCACCGTCTGACGGTGCAGGTTGCCGACATTCAGAGCGTCCGGACCGACCGCGACCGCGGTACCGGGCCATCAGCAGACGGGCGCGCAGCCGACGTTGCGCGCGGGGGGATGGATCCATGACATCGCCGCCTGAGGGCGCCGGGACACAGCAGCCGTACGACTCCTCCGCCACGACACGTCTGCGCATGCCACGCCACCGCCGTCAGCGGCAGACGACCCGCAAGCCGCTGCCGCGCTACGACTACGAGCACTACAGCAGGCTGGCCGGACCGCTCACCCAGCCCGACCCGGACAAGCCCTACACCGTCCGCTACCGCTCGCTGCTCTCCGGCGAACCGCACCGCATCCGGGCCGCGCTGCTGCTCGGCGCCGCGCCGCTGGTCTCGTTCGGGCTGCTCATCTGGCTGATGCAGCCGGAGCACTGGACCGAACGCGACTACCCCGCCTACGACTTCCTGCCCGTGCTGGACGTCGTCATGCTGGTGTCGATCGGGCTGATCGAGCTCTTCCGCTGCATGAACGTGCTGTCCAACGCGCACGCCACCCTCGTCGCCCGCGACCCCATCCCCGTCATACCCGAGAGCGGCACCCGCGTCGCCTTCCTCACGTCCTTCGTGCCCGGCAAGGAGCCGCTGGACATGGTGACGAAGACTCTGGAGGCGGCCGTCAAGATCCGCCACCGCGGGCTGCTGCACATCTGGCTGCTGGACGAGGGCGACGACCCCGAGGTCAAGGAGGTCTGCCGGCGGCTGGGCGTCCACCACTTCACCCGCAAGGGCGTCCCGGAGTGGAACCTCCCCAAGGGCCCGCACCGCGCCAAGACCAAGCACGGCAACTACAACGCCTGGCTCCAGGCCCACGGCGACGCCTACGACTACTTCGCCTCCGTCGACACCGACCACGTACCGCTGGCCAACTACCTGGAGCGGATGCTGGGCTTCTTCCGCGACCCGGACGTGGGGTTCGTCATCGGCCCCCAGGTGTACGGCAATTACGACACCTTCGTCACCAAGGCTGCCGAGTCGCAGCAGTTCCTCTTCCACGCGCTGGTCCAGCGGGCCGGCAACCGCTACGGCGCGCCGATGTTCGTCGGCACGTCCAACGCCGTCCGCATCAGCGCGCTCAAGCAGATCGGCGGGCTGTACGACTCGATCACCGAGGACATGGCGACCGGCTTTGAGATGCACCGGCACCGCAATCCGCAGACCGGGAAGAAGTGGCGCTCGGTCTACACCCCGGACGTGCTCGCGGTCGGCGAGGGGCCCACGGCCTGGACGGACTTCTTCACCCAGCAGCTGCGCTGGTCGCGCGGGACGTACGAGACGATCCTCAAGCAGTTCTGGAAGGCGCCGTTCACCCTGCCCGCGGGCCGGCTCTTCAACTACTCGATGATGGTCATCTTCTACCCGATGTCCGCCATGAACTGGATTCTGGCGGCGCTCAGCTGCGCGCTGTTCCTGGGGCTCGGCGCCTCGGGCGTGGAGATCGATCCGGCCGTGTGGATGATGCTGTACGGCAACGCCTCGGCGCTGCAGATCGGGCTGTACATCTGGAACCGGCGGCACAACGTCTCGCCGCACGAGCCGGAGGGCTCCGGCGGTGTCGCGGGAATGGTGATGTCCGCGCTGTCGGCGCCGATCTACGCCCGGTCGCTGTTCGACGCCGTGCTGCGCCGCAAGAGCAAGTTCGTGGTGACGCCGAAGGGCGACTCGTCCAGCCCGGACACCCTGTTCGGCACCTTCCGGGTGCACCTGTTCTTCCTGGCCGTCTTCGGCGGCTCGCTGGTGGCCTCGTTCATCCTGGGCCACAGCCATCCGGCGATGGTCACCTGGGCCGTGCTCGCCATGCTGATCACCGCCGCGCCGATCGCCGCCTGGCGGCATTCCCTGCGTACGGAGGCACGGAAGCAGGCCGCCGCCCCGGCCAAGGGGGCCGACGGGACCGCGGACGGCGCGAGCACCGGCGGCAGCGCGGGCAGCGGCCGCACGGGCCTCGCCGACACCGTTGTCGCGGGCACGGTCGCCCTCCCGGCCGGCGCCGGTGCCGGTGCCGGTGCCACCGCGGGTACCGGGGGCGTGCGGCGGGTGGCCGCGCATGCCAGGCGGCCCGCTGACCAGGGGACGGAGCGCGCTCGGGAACGGGGCGAGGACGGGGAGCGGTCGGCGGACGGGGAGCGGTCGGCCGACCGGTCCGGGGACGGTGACCGCAGCTCCGATGAGACCGGCGAGGCGGCCGGAGAGGCGGCCGCCGCCCGTGCCGACGAGCGGGCCGGCGAGCGGGCCGACGGACCGGGCACCGACCGGGCGGCCGACCGCGCCGCCGCCCCGTCCGTCAGCGAACAGACCATGCAGATCGCCCTTGGGGGACGTCACACATGAAGTACCGTCCGAGCCGTCGCGCCCGCCGATTGGCGATAGCGACGGCAGTGGTGGTGGCGCTGGCCGGGATGAACGGGCCGGCCCTCTACGGCTTCGCCTCGGCGCAGTACCACCAGTACAAGATCAACAAGCCGGAGTACAAGGCGGCGAACGGCAAGTGGGACGTCGTCAACGTCCCGCAGAAGTACCGCATCAACACCATCCACGCGGCCCTGCTGCACACCGGGAAGGTGCTGCTGGTCGCGGGCTCCGGCAACAACGCGGCGAACTTCAAGGCGAAATCGTTCCGCACGGTCCTGTGGGACCCGGAGAAGAACACCTTCAAGAACATCCCCACGCCCAAGGACCTCTTCTGCTCCGGGCACACCCAGCTCCCGGACGGCCGGCTCCTGGTGGCCGGCGGCACCCAGCGCTACGAGAAGCTCAACGGCGACGTGAAGAAGGCCGGCGGCCTCATGATCGTCTACAACGAGAACCCGGACGGCCCCAAGACGTTCCCGGCCGGCACGCTCTTCACGGGCAAGCAGAACGGCAAGACCTTCGCCTCCAAGGACCCGGTCGTGGTGCCGCGGGCGAAGAAGAAGACCGACCCGAGGACCGGCAAGGTCACCGTCGTGCACAGTGAGGCCCGGGTCTATGTCGAGGCGCTCAAGGACGGCCGCAGCCACTCCACCGGCTCCCAGGACAACTACCGCATCCACGGCCTGACCGGCGCGGACGCCCGCAACTTCTACGGCATCGCGCAGAAGTTGTCCTTCGACAAGAAGGACTTCCAGGGGATCAAGGACTCCTTCGAGTTCGACCCGGTGGCCGAGCGGTACATCCCGGTCAGCCCGATGAACGAGGCCCGCTGGTACCCCACGCTGACGTCCCTCCAGGACGGCAAGGTGCTCTCGGTCTCCGGCCTCGACGAGATCGGGCAGGTCGTCCCCGGCAAGCAGGAGGTCTACGACCCGAAGACGAAGAAGTGGCGCTATCTGCCCAAGCGGCGCTTCTTCCCGACCTACCCGGCGCTCTTCCTCACCGACAAGGGCCGGATCTTCTACACCGGCTCCAACGCCGGCTACGGCCCGGACAACGTCGGCCGCAAGCCCGGCATCTGGGACCTGAAGTCCAACAAGTTCCAGCTGGTGCCCGGGATGAGCGACCCGAACATCCTGGAGACGTCGATGTCGGTGCTGCTGCCGCCGGCCCAGCAGCAGCGGTACATGGTGCTGGGCGGGGGCGGCGTCGGCGAGGACCCGAGGTCCACCGACAAGACCCGGATCGTGGATCTGCACTCCCCCTCGCCGCGCTTCAAGGACGGGCCGCCGCTGTACGCGAAGGCCCGCTACCCGAGCAGCGTGATCATGCCGGACGACACGGTGCTGACCACCAACGGCTCCGGTGACTACCGCGGGCGCAGCGACTCCAACGTCCTCAAGGCGGAGCTGTACGACCCGGCGCGCAACTCGGCCCGGCAGGTGGCCGACCCGCTGGTGGGCCGCAACTACCACTCCGGCGCGCTGCTGCTGCCCGACGGCCGGGTGATGACCTTCGGCTCGGACTCCCTCTACGCCGACAAGGACAACACCAAGCCGGGCGTCTTCCAGCAGCAGATCGACCTCTACACCCCGCCCTACCTCTACCGCGGCTCCCGCCCCGAGCTGACGGACCGCGGCCCCACGACGGTCCCGCTCGGCGGCAGCGCGACCTTCGGCGCCCCGCACGCCTCCGCCATCAAGAAGATGCGGCTGATGCGCCCCGGGTCCTTCACCCATGTCACCAACGTCGAACAGCGCTCGATCGCGGTGGACTTCAAGGCGACCCCGGACGGGAACGGGGTACGGGTCACCCTGCCCAAGGACTCGTCCCTGGTGCCGCCCGGGTGGTACATGCTGAACGCGGTCGACGGCCACGGAACCCCGTCGAAGGCGGTGTGGGTGAAGGTGCCGGTGGCGCAGGGGTAGCCCGCGCATCTGCCCTGTGCGGTCCCGGGGCGCGGGGACGGGGGCTCGGGTGGGGGCGCCGGGCGGCAACCCGCCCCGTCCCCTGCCCGTTGCCTCTTGCCCCATTGCCCCGTGTGCGCTACTTCGCGCCGCGGGCCAGTCCCAGTGCGTACGAGGGCCACCAGGCGCCCGCCTTCGGGCCGCCCTTGCAGGTGCCGTCCGACTCGCCCGGGCGCTTGATCCACAGGTAGTCGGCGATCAGCGGGTCGGCGGTCTTGGCCGTCGGCGGGGTGCCCAGGGCGCGCCCCGGGGGGTTGCACCAGTTCTCCGGGTCGTCGCCGCCGGGCGCCGGGCCGTTGCCGTTGCGGCTGGTGTCGATGACGAAGCGCTTGCCGCCGACCATGGCGGACAGCTGCTTGCCGTACTTCGTGTTCTCCGCGGTGGTCTGGTAGTTGGAGATGTTCAGCGCGAAGCCGTCGGCCCGGTCGATGCCGGCCCGCTTGAGGGGCTCGACCATCCGGCCCGGGTCCTTGATCCAGTGCGGATTGCCGGCGTCCAGATAGACCTTGGTGTGCGGCAGCGACTTGAGCTTGCCGACCGCCTCCGTCAGCAGGGCGTACCGCTCCTCCTGGAACTTCTGCGGGGTGCATTTGTCGGCGATGTGCGGCAGCGCGTCGGGCTCCAGGATGACGGTGGTGGGGCGGTCGCCGATGCCCCCCAGCACTCCGTCCAGCCACGCCCGGTAGGCGTTGCCGTCGGCGGCGCCGCCCTGGGAGTAGCTGCCGCAGTCGCGGTGCGGGATGTTGTAGAGGACCAGCAGCGCCTCACGGCCGGCCTTGGCGGCCGCCTCGGTGAAGCCGCGGGCCTCGCCTCGCGGGTCGTCGACGCCTATCCACTCGGCGACCGGCTGCGACGCGATCTTGTTGGCCAGGCGGGCGTCCGCGGCGTTGTCGTCCTTGCGGTACGCGGACATCTGACGGGCCGCCTTGCTGTCCGGGTTGACCCAGAACGGCGTGACGGACTTCGGGCGTTGGCCCGGCTCGGGCGGCAGGCCGTCGTCCTTGGCACCGTCGGAGGAACAGCCCGCGAGCAGCAGCACCGCCATCGCTCCCGCCGCTGCCGCACCGGGATGCGCCAGACGCCGCCGGCCGGCACCGGAGCGGCCCGTCGGCGGCCCGGCCCCGGCCGTCCGCCGCAGATTGCCGTCCATCCACTCCCCCTCGGGCACGGAACACGGCCGGCTGGAGATCACCGGCCGCCCCCATCGTGGCACACGGCCCCCCGGCCGGGTCGGCCTGTGGACGAGCCCTGCACCGTCCTCGCTAAGGGACTTGACGGGGCGCGCCCGTCATGATGCGGGACCCGCGCCCGCGTTCCCCGCCTGGAAGGACGTCAGATACGCCGCGACCACGACCACCTTCGCCGGGCCGCCGCCACGCCCCGCAGCGGCACCGCCGCCGGCGCCGTCCTCGACGATCAGCCGCAGTTCCGAACGGCCTGCCTCGTGCGGGGCGTAGACCCTGCGGGCATCGAAGCGGTCGCGGTCGTAGAGCTGGACGTCCTCGACGGTGAAGCGCACGGTGCTGCCGTCGGCGCGCCGGACGTCCACCCGCTGGCCCGGTTCGAGCCCGGTCAGCCGCCGTACGGCGAGGGGTCCGGCACCGGGGCCGCGGTCGCCGCCGGCCCGGCCCACCAGCAGCGCCGCGCCCGCCTCGCCCGGCTGCGGCCCGCCCGCGTACCAGCTGACGGTGTCCGGCGAGGCGGGCGGGGGCGGGGCCGGCAGCTCGTTCCCGTCGAGGTCCTGTGCGGCGATGCCGGCCGCCCGTACACCGAGCGCCTCGATGGTGATCCCCATGGGGTCCGTGGCCGCCGAGCCCGGCACCGGGGCGTGCGCATGCGCGGGCCCCTGACGCCCCGACGGGCGGCCGACCGCGGCCACGTCACCCGTGGTGGCGAGCTGCGCGGCCACCCCGTCCGCCAGATCACGCCCCCACAACCAGAGCCCCAGCAGCAGCACCGTCCACGCCACCCCCGCGAGCAGTTGGCCCGTGCGATGCGGGTGGAGGGGGGCGTTCCCCTTGGTCATGTGTGGCGTGGCGCCAGTATGTGGCGGCGGCATGCCCGCGTCCGCGCTTGTCGCCGTGGCCGAAGTCGCGGGCGTGGCCGAAGTCGCGGGCCCGGTCCCGGTCGTGACCATGGCCGTGGTCGCGACCGTGGCCGTGGTCGTGGTCGTGGCCGTGCGTCCCGCCGCGGGCGGCTCGCCGGGCGTACCGATGGCCGTGCCGATGGCCGTATCGATCCCGGGGCCGGTGGCGGGCAGTCTCAGGGGTTTCAGCGTTCCCGGGGGGCCATACGGGACCGAGGTCCGGCTCGTGGCCCGCGCGGCTCTCCGGGCGGCCGCGGGCCTGTCGGCCACCTCCGCGCCGCGGGCGCCGGACGGGGCGGCCACTCCGGCGGCGCCCGTCCCCCCGTCCTCGTCAGCGCTCATCGGCCCCGCCCCGTCGGGTGCGGCGCAGCCGCAGCCGGAGCCGGAGCAGCTGCCCCGCGATGACGAGGACAGCGCCGCCGGCCAGCACCAGGCCGACGGCCGAGGTGCTGCTCAGCTCGTGGCGCGACCCGGCGTCGGCGGTGGGCCGGGAGCCGGCGGGGGAAACCCCACCGGCGGCGGCCGGCAGCGCGGCCTTTCGCACGGGCGGTACCGCGGCGGCGGGCGCCGGGCAGGCGGCGCCCCATACGGCATGACACCCGGCGGCCCGCCGGGGAGCCGCGCGCCCGGGGACGTACGGAGCGGTGCGCGGGACGTACGGGGCGGTGGCAGGGAAATACGGGGCGGTGCCCGGGATGTGCGGGGCCGAGGCGACGCGGTCCCCGCCGGTGCCGGTACGGATACCGGCACCGCTCCCGTCGCCGGTACCGCCCCCGTCACCGGTGCCGTGCGCGCCCACACCACTGGCGGGCGCCGTCATCACCGCGCACGCCGCGACCGCGGCACAGAGCGCGAGGAGCCGTGAGCGCATGGTGAACCTCCGATACCTCCGAAGGTCCGCCCGGGCGAGCCCGCCCGCATCCGGGGCGGTCCGTTGCTGCGCCGTTCGGGTGGGGGGACGCCGGCGGCCGCCGGCCCGGTCGTGGCGGGCGGCGGCCGGACGGCGTCAGACCAGGTCGATGAGGTCCGCGATCGAGTCCACCACGCGGGAGGGGCGGAACGGGTGCCGCTCGACCTCCTCGGGGCGGGTCAGCCCGGTCAGCACCAGGAAGGTCTCCATCCCCGCCTCCAGCCCGGCCAGCACATCGGTGTCCATCCGGTCGCCGATCATCGCGGAGGTCTCGGAGTGGGCGCCGATGACGTTGAGGCCGTGCCGCATCATCAGCGGGTTGGGCTTGCCGACGAAGTACGGGTCGACGCCCGTCGCCTTGGTGATCAGCGCGGCCACCGACCCGGTCGCGGGCAGCGCGCCCTGCGGCGAGGGGCCGGTCTCGTCGGGGTTGGTCGCGATGAACCGGGCGCCGTCGTTGATCAGCCGGATCGCCTTCGTCAGGGCCTCGAAGCTGTAGGTGCGGGTCTCGCCGAGGACGACGTAGTCCGGGGAGTGATCGGTCAGGACGTAGCCGATGTCGTGCAGGGCGGTGGTCAGGCCCGCCTCCCCGATGACGTACGCGGTGCCGCCGGGCCGCTGGTCGTCGAGGAACTGGGCGGTGGCCAGCGCGGAGGTCCAGATGGATTCCCAGGGCACGTCCAGCCCGATGCGGCTCAGCCGGGCGTGGAGATCGCGCGGGGTGTAGATGGAGTTGTTCGTCAGCACAAGAAAGGGTTTGCCCGATTCACGCAGCCGCTTGATGAAGGCGTCCGCCCCGGGGACCGGCACGCCCTCGTGCATCAGGACGCCGTCCATGTCGGTGAGCCATGACTCGATCGGCTTGCGCTCTGCCACTGCCGGACTCCTGCCGTACGTGAGGACCAGGGCGCCGGCCGCCTCCCCCGCACACCGCGAGCGCACCCGGGGCGTACGTACGACCGACACACCCAGCCTAAGTCAGCCCCTCGCGCCCCCGACCCGGCGATGGCCGGGGATCTTCGACGGCGTCCGGCAGGGGCGCGGGCCGCGCCCCTGCCGGGCGGGTCAGCTCCCGGTGGCCGTGCGCCAGTCCTCCAGGTAGCTCTGGAGGTTCTTGTCGATGTCGTTCCAGTCCGGGTGGAAGATCTCGACGTTCTTCATGAGCGCGGCGAGCTGGGTGGCGTGGGGGTCGGTGGGCTTGATGTCCGTACGGGAGGCGAAGCCGCCGCCGACGGCGGAGACCTGCTGCTGGACCTCGGGGGACAGCAGGTAGTCGAGGAACGCGCGGGCGTTGGCGCGGTGCGGGGCGTTCTTGACCACGCCGGCGGCGTACGGGAGGGCGAAGGTGGCGGGCTTGGCACCGGGCTTGGCGGCGGGGAAGAAGATGCCCTGGTTCGGCATCGACTTCTGGTTGGCGTAGTTCATCTGGACATCGCCGTTGGCGACGAGGAGTTCGCCCTTGTCCGTCTTGGGGGCGAGCTGGCCGGTGGAGGAGGACGGGCCGACGTTGTTGGCCTGGAGCTTCTTGAGGAAGTCCATGGCCGGGCGCCGGCCGCCGAAGTCGTGCAGGGCCTTGATGAGCACGGCGGTGCCGTCGCCGGCGACACCGGGCGTGGAGTACTGGAGCTTGTCCTTGAACTTCGGGTCCAGCAGGTCCTGCCAGGTGGCGGGGGCCTTCGGCAGCTGCTTCTTGTTGTAGATGAAGCAGAAGTAGTTGTTGACGACCGAGGTCCACTTGCCGGCCGGGTCCTTGTCGGCGGCCGCGACGTGGTCGGCGCCCTTCGGGCGGTAGGTGTCCAGCAGGCCCTTGCCCTCGGCCTGCTGGATGAACGGCGGGAGGGTGACGACGACATCGGCCTTGGTGTTGGCGCGTTCGCGGGCCAGGCGCTGGACGGCCGCGCCGGAGCCGGACTCGACGTAGTTGACCTTGATGCCGGTCTTCTTCTCGAAGTCCTGGAAGACCTTGTCGTAGAAGCCGTCGCCCTGCTCGCTCTTGAGGCCGTCCGCGCTGTAGACGGTGATCTCCTTGGCGTGCGGGTCGGCGGTGGAGGCGCCGCCGCATGCGGTGAGCGAGGCGGCGAGGGTGAGGGCGCCGCAGCAGGCGGCGAGCGGCTTGCGGACGGGGCGGATGCCGGGCAGTGACATGGCGAGGTAACTCCTGGTAAGCGCAAGGGGATTCGGGAGGGTCAGCGGTAGGAGGCCTTGGTGCGGATGCGGGAGACACCGAGGAGGACGAGGAGGGTGGCGGCCATCAGGGCGACGGCGAGGGCGGCACCGGTGAAGAGGGAGCCGCGGTCGGTGGCGGCGAAGATCTGCACCGGCAGCGGCAGCCAGTCCGGCGGATAGATCATCATCGTGGCGCTCAGCTCGCCCATGGACAGGGCGAAGCACAGGCCGGCGGCCGCGGTGAGGGACGGCAGGAGCAGGGGGAGCTTGACCCGCCACAGGACGTAGGCGGGGCGGGCGCCGAGGCCGGCCGCGCTCTGTTCGTACGCCGGGTCGAGGCGGCTCAGCGCAGCGGTCACGGACTGGTAGGCGAAGGCGGTGACCAGCACGGTGTGGGCGAGGATCACGATCTGCGGGGTGCCGTTGAGCAGCAGCGGGGGCCGGGAGAAGGCCACGAGGAGGGAGAGGCCGACGACCACGGAGGGCACGGCGACCGGCAGCAGGAACAGGGCGTCGATGATCCGCCGGGTGCGGCGGCCGCACTTCTCGGCGGCCAGGGCCGCCCAGGTGCCGGCGGTGAGCGCGCCGAGGCTGGCCGCCAGCGCGGTCGCCAGGCTGGTGAGCAGGGCGTCGAGCGCCTCGCCGTGCGCGATGTCCCGGTAGTGCGCCAGGGTCGCGCCGGAGGGCAGGACTCCGCTCCAGTCCGTCGCGAAGGACGCGGCGACGATCACCAGGAGCGGCAGCGCGAAGACGGGAACGACGAGGACGAGGAAGAGCAGGTGGACGGCCCGGCGGGCGGACTTGCTAGGCACCAGCACGGTGCGCACCTCCGGTGCGGAAGGCCGGACCGCCGCCCGTACGGGACATCACCGTCCGGTAGAGGGCGTAGAGCGTCACGGACAGCGTGATGTTGACGACGGCGACGACGCAGGCTCCGGTGTAGTCGCCGTCGAGAAGTGCCTTGGTGTAGACGAGCATCGGGAGCGTGACGACGTCCTTGGCGCCGGTGAAGAGCACGATGCCGAATTCGTTGAGGCACAGGACCAGGACGAGTGCGCCGCCAGCCGCCAGCGAGGGCAGCGCCTCCGGCAGGATCACCGTCCGCACGATCCGCCAGGGGCGGGCACCCAGCGAGGCGGCGGCCTCCAGTTGGCCGGTCTCCACCTGGGAGAAGGCGGCGAGCAGCGGGCGCATCACGAACGGGGTGAAGTAGGTGACCTCGGCCAGCAGCACGCCCCAGGGGGTGTGGAGGAAGTCGAGCGGCCCGTGAGCGGCGCCCGTCACGTCCGTCCACAGGCCGTTGGCCAGGCCGGCGGAGCCGTAGAGGAACAGCAGCGCCAGCGTGATGAGGAACGAGGGGAAGGCCAGGAAGAGGTCGATGAACCGGCTGAGCGCCCGGCCGCCGGGGAACGGGACGAAGGCGATGACGAGGGAGAGCGCGAGGCCGAGGAGGAGCGCGCCGGCGGTGGCCCCGGCCGCGAGGAGCACCGTGTTCGTCAGCGCCTCGCGGAAGGACGCCTCGGCGAAGACCGCGGTGTACGGGGCGGTGGAGTGGCCGCCGTCCTCGGGGCTGACGGACTGCCACACCACCAGGGCCAGCGGGTAGAGGAAGACCAGGGCGAGGGCGGCGATCGGGGGGAGGCTCCACAGGGCGGCGGCCACGCGGCGGGGGCGGGGGCGGCGGGGGCTCGCCGCGGCCGGCGTCTCCGCGCCGGCGGCCACCACTCCCGTCCCTCCCGCTGCTCCCACCACTTCTGCTGCTTCCGTCCTAGGCATGACCCGCACCGTCCTCCGTGAGCCCCGCCGGGATGAGGACCGCGTCCTCGGGGGCGAAGTGCAGTGCGATCTCCTCGCCCAGCGCCGGTGTCGTGCGCAGTTCGCGCGGATCGGCCAGGACGCGGTGGCCGTCGACCGCCACGTACAGCCGGTGCGTCGAGCCGCGCCACTGCACCTCGGTGACCGTGCCGCGCAGGGTGTTGGCGGGGCCGCCGCCGGGCGGGCGCGCGCCGAGTCCGACGAGGTGCGGGCGCACGCAGAGGGTGGCGGCGGCGCCCCCGGCCGTGCCGTCGCCGACCGGCACCGCCAGCCGCCGCCCGGCGAAGTCGACGCCGTCGCGGTCCGCGCGCACCGTCACCGGCAGCAGATTGGCGGTGCCGACGAACGAGGCGGTGAACTCGGTGCGCGGGCGCCGGTAGAGGTCCTGCGGGGTGCCGCAGTCGCGCAGCCGGGCGCGGTCCAGGACGGCGATCCGGTCGGCCAGGGTCAGCGCCTCGATCTGGTCGTGGGTGACGTAGAGGATCGAGACGCCGGGCAGTTCGCGGTGCAGCCGGGCGAGTTCGGCGAGCATGCCGGAGCGCAGCTGGGCGTCGAGCGCGGACAGCGGCTCGTCCAGCAGCAGGACGCCGGGGCGGATGGCGAGCGCCCGGGCGAGGGCGACCCGCTGCTGCTGGCCGCCGGACAGCTCCCGGGGGTGCCGCCCGGCGTACGCGGCCATGCCCGTCATCTCCAGCGCCTCGGCGACCCGGCCGGGGATCTCGGCGCGCGGGGTCTTCCGCGCCCGGAGGCCGAAGGCGACGTTGTCGGCGACCTTCATGTGCGGGAACAGCGCGTACTGCTGGACGACCATGCCGATGCCGCGCCTGTGGGGCGGCAGCCCGGTCACGTCGCGGTCGCCGATCAGCACCCGCCCGGCGGACGGCTGGACGAATCCGGCGACCGTCCGCAGCGCGGTGGTCTTCCCGGAGCCGGACGGGCCGAGCAGGGCCAGCACCTCGCCCGGGGCGACGGTCAGATCGAGGGCGTCCAGGACGGTGTGCTCGCCGTGCCGGCCGTAGCTGACGCTGACGCCGTCGAAGCGGATGCCCGACGCGGGGCCCGGTGCGGCGGGGGCCGGGTTCCGGGCGGGTGCGGCCGGGGCAGCGGGGGCGGGCATCTCACACCACTCCCAGCAGCGCGGGCAGTTCGGCGACGGAGCCGAGGACGTGGGTGGCGCCGGCGGACTCCAGCTGCGTGCGGTCGTGCGCCCCGGTGAGCACCCCGGCGACGATCCCGGCGCCGGCCCGCCGCCCGGAGAGCATGTCGTACGAGGTGTCGCCGGCCACCGCGATCCGCCGCACGGAGTCGGTGGCGCGGGTGCGCAGCAGCGCGGTGAGGACCATGTCGGGGTAGGGGCGGCCGCGGCCGCCCGCGTCGGCCGGGCAGAGCGTCAGGTCGGCCAGGTCCTGCCAGCCGAGGGCGGCGAGCAGGGCGTCCTGGGTGGTGCGGGCGAAGCCGGTGGACAGCACCACGGTGCGGCCGGCCGCCCGCAGTGCCTCGATCGCCTCGCGGGCTCCGGCGACCGGCGCGATCCGGCCACCGTCGACCAGTTCGCCGTAGGCCGCCTCGAAGGCGGCGTTGGCCCGCCGGGCGGCCGCCTCGTCGCCGAAGAGATGGCGGAAGACGGAGATCTTGGACTCGCCCATGGTGGCCCGGACGTAGGCGAGGTGCCTTGCGTGGTCGGCGCTGCCCGGCTCCACCCCCAGGCTGCGGGCGGCGGCGTCGAAGGCCTGCTCGACCAGGCCGCCGTCGGCCACGGTGGTGCCGGCCATGTCGAGGACGACCAGCTGGATGTCGTCGGGGTCCGGGGTGCGGTCGGGGTGCGTCAACGGGCTCACCATCCCAGTTCGTTCGCGGTGGTCTCGGCGATTGCCGGGGAACAGGTCATGCCGCGGCCACCGGGCCCGGTGACCAGCCAGACGCCGTCGCGGGCCTGCTGGCGGTGCACCACGCGGCCGGTGTCGGTGCACTGTGCGTAGACCCCGGCCCAGCGGCGGCGGATACGGGGCAGCGGACGGCCGAGAATCGACTCGACGACGCCGGTCAGGTGCTCGTAGGGCTCCTCGACGGTGTCGAAGGCGAACGGCGCCTCGTACTCGTGGGTGTCGCCGATGGTCAGCCCGCCGTCGGCGCGCTGGACCATCAGCAGCTGCATCTTGTGCGCGGCGGCGGTCGGCGTCTGGGCCTGGCCGGCGTTGAGCGCGTCCAGGGCGTCACCGCGGTAGGCCGGGTAGTAGCGGAAGCTGTCGGCGTCGGCGACGGAGGTGGTCAGCGGTTCGCCGAGCGGGTCGGTCTGCATCATCTGGAGCCGCACCCGGCGCACCGGCAGCTCGGGGAGCAGCTCCCGGACCAGCCCGCCGAGCCAGGCGCCGGTGCACAGGATCACGGCGTCGCCGCGGTGGGTCTCGCCGTGATCGTCCCGCACCGCCCGCTCCCCCACCACCGCACGGACCTCCCGGCCGCCGAGGTAGGTGTACCGCCCTGACCTCAACAGCTCTTCCTTCAGGGCACGTTGGGCGGCCCGCGGTTCCACGGCCGCATCCCGCTCGCACCACAGGGCCCCGTCGAAGGTGCCGCGCAGGGCGGGGTTGATCTCCCGGGCCTGGCCGGCGTCCAGCAGCCGGTAGCCGCGGGCGGAGGCGTCCGGGCGGCGGGTGGCGGCCTCGGCGACCGCCCGCTCGGCGGCGTTCTTGACGACGGTCAGCGACCCGATGGCCCGGAACTCCAGCCCGGGCACCCGGGCCCCGATCCCCTCCCACAGCTCACGGGCGCGCAGCGCGGTCGCCAGCTCCTCGCCCCCGGCCCGCCCGCTGACCCAGATCTGCCCGAAGTTCCGGACCGAGGCTCCACGCGCCTCGGCCTCCCGCTCGATGTGCAGGACCTCATGACCCCGCTCGACCGCCTGCCAGGCATGCATGGTCCCCAGCACCCCGGCTCCGACAACTATGACTCGCATGCCCCAGACGCTCGCCGCGCCGGGTGGACCCCCGGGGACCCGTCGGCGACGCGCCGGTGAACAGGACGGCAAGCTTGGCCTAGACCCGTTATCCTCTCGTGACCAACTTGCCCGCCCGCCGGGCACCCCAAAGGGTCACGAGGCGCACAAGCGGAACCACCAACACTTCTTCGCGAAGAAACCTTTGCGAAGAAGTGTTTGCGGTCTACTGTGCGCGGCATGACTGAATCGAGCGAGAGGCCCCACGGCCCGGGCGCCGGGGCGAGCGAGGCCGTCCTGGACGCGAAGGGGCTGCGGGCCCTGGCGCACCCGGTGCGTCTGCAGTTGGTCGGCCTGCTGCGCAAGCACGGCCCGTCCACCGCCACCCGGCTCGCCGAGCGGCTGGGCGTCAACTCCGGCACGGCCAGCTACCACTTGCGCCAGCTGGGCGCGGCGGGATTCGTCGTGGAGGACGCGGAGCGCGGCAACGCGCGGGAGCGCTGGTGGCGCGCGGTGCACCAGTCCACCTGGTTCGACGACCCGGAGCTGGCGGAGCGGGAGCCGGAGGCCGCGCTGGCCTATCTGCAGTCCGTCGCCGCCACTTACACCCTGCGCGTCCAACGGGCGCTCAACGAACTGCAGACCATGCCCCGCGCATGGCGGGACACCTTCGACATGAGTGACTGGCCCCTGCGCCTCACTCCCGGGGAGGCCTCGGACCTGCAGGAGGAATTGCGGGCGGTCGTCGCCCGGTACCGGCGGGACACCCCGGAGGGCATCGCCACGGCTCCCGAGGGCGCCGAGCGCATCTCCGTGATCACCCATCTCCTGCCCGAGCCCGATGCTTCGTCCGCACCGGCGGACTCGACCGGCCCGGGGGCAGGGCCGGGAACGGAGGGGTCGTGACGAGGGCCGTTCCGGCCGGCGACGGCTTATCCGGCGGGCGGAGCCTGCGGGCGCTGGGCGGCTTGCTCGCGGCGATGGCGGTGTCGTTGACCGGGACCCGCGTCTCGGCCATCGCACTGCCCTGGTTCGTGCTCGCCACCACCGGCAGCCCCACCCGGACCGGCCTGGTGGCCTTCTGCGAGATGGCGCCTTACGTCCTGGTCAAGGCCCTCACCGGACCGCTGGTGGACCGGGCCGGGGCACGGGTCGTCTCCTGGTCCACCGACCTGGTCAGCGCGACCGCCGCCGGCACCGTCCCGCTGCTGCACGCGCTGGATCTGCTCTCCCTGCCGCTGCTGCTGCCCCTGGTCGCCCTGATCGGTGCCGCCCGCGGCCCCGGGGACCTGGCGAAGGAGGTCATGGTGCCGGAGGCGGCCGACCGCAGCCGCGTGCCGCTGGAGCGGGCCACCGGGCTGGCCGGCGTGACCGAGCGGCTCGCCGCCACCGTGGGGCCCGCCGCGGGCGGTGTGCTGGTGGCACTGCTGGGACCGCTGGCGGGGCTCGCCGTCAACGCGGGATGCTTCCTGCTCGGCCCGGTGATCATGCTGCTGACCCTGCCGCGCGGCATGGGACGGGCGGCCGGGAACGCCCCGTCGTCCGAGCGCACCACGGAGTCGGGCTACTGGAAGCGCCTCGGCGAAGGCTTCCAGTTCCTGCGCGGCGAACCGCTGCTCCTGACCGTCATCGTCATGTTCGGGATCACCAACCTCCTCGACGCGGCGTTCAGCTCGGTGCTCGTGCCCGTGTGGGCCCGCACGTCCGGCGGCGGGGCGGCCGCGATCGGCCTGACCGGCAGTGTGGGGGGAGTTGCCGCGATCGCCGGGAGCCTGGTGGCCGCGGCGGCCGCGCACAGACTGCGGCGCCGCGCGGTGTTCTTCACCGGGTTCCTGCTCGCCGGGGCGCCGAAGTTCCTGATCCTCGCCGGCCACGCCCCGATGGGGGCGGTACTCACCGTGTTCGCCATCGGCGGGTTCGGGGCGGGATTCCTCAACCCGGTGCTGGGGGCGGTCTCCTACGAACGGATACCGCCGCGGCTGCTCGGCCGGGTCAACGCACTGGGGGATTCGCTCGCCTGGGCCGGTATTCCGCTCGGCGGACTGATCGCCGGAGCGGCGGTGGCCGGCTTCGGGCTCGTCCCGGTGCTGCTGGCCGGCGGCGCCGCCTACTTCCTCACCACGAACGCGGCCGGGCTGCGGCCGGAATGGCGCGAGATGGACCGCCCGCGCGAGCGCCGCCTCCCCGGGCAGCGGCCCACGGCAGACGCTCGGGCGCCGCATCGTGACGCCGTCCCCTGACCACCGCGGACGACGGAAGGAGAACGGTCCCCGGCGGGCGCTCCCGCGCGCCGGGCCTAGCCCCCCGCCCCGCCTCCCCCCAGATGGGTCGTGAAGGAGAAGCGGTCGCCTCGGTAGAGGGAGCGGACGCGTTCCAGGGGGCGGCCGGCGGTGTCGCGGGAGAGGCGGTGGATCAGCAGCATGGGCAGGGCGCCGGGGGTGCCGATCAGGAGGGCCTCGCGGGGGGTGGCGAGGACGGTTTCCAGGCGTTCGTCGGCGTCGCCGAAGTCGATGCCGAGGTGGCGGCGGAGGTAGGCGTAGAAGGAGGAGTCCGGGGGGAAGTCGGTGGCCAGGTCAGGGACTCGTTCGACCGCGACGTAGGTGCTCTCCAGGCCGACCCGTTCGTCGTCGGCGAGCAGCACCCGTTCCATGTGCCATACGGCGTCGCCCTCCGCCAGGCCCAGGTCGGCGGCGAGCGCGGGCGGGCAGCGGAAGCGGTCGAGGGAGACGAGGTGGCGGCCGGGCTCGCGGCCCTGGTCGCGTACGCCCTCGGTGTAGCTCGCCAGGGACAGCGGCTGGGCCATCTTGGGGCCCGCGACGACCGTGCCGCGCCCCGCCCGCCGCAGCCGCCCCTCCAGGATCAGCTCCCGCAGCGCCTGCCGCAGCGTCTCGCGGGAGACCTCGAAACGCTGCGCCAGCTCGCGCTCGGTGGGCAGCACCCCGCCCTCGCCCAACTCCTCCAGCAGCGCGGCGAGGTCGACCTTGGCCGCGTAGTACTTGGGAATGCGTCCGTGCTCGGGGATGCCGGACCGGACGGGTGCGCCAGGATCCTGGCCGTACGGGAATTCCACGCGGTGATCCTCGCACCAAGGGCGGGGAGAGCCGGAGCCGGGCTAGAAAGGTCGGTATGGAACTCACCCAGATACGCCTGATGGTGTCCGACTTCCCGGCCGTCTACCGCTTCTACCGGGACGTGCTCGGGCTCACCCCGCAGTTCGAGGCCGAGCGCGGCCCGTACGCCAAGCTCAGCCCCGACACCGGGCACGCCGCGATCGCGTTGCAGGACCGGGCGCAGATGGCCGGTGTGCTGGGCCGGTTGGGGGCGGCGCCGGAGGGGTACCGCGCGCTGGTGGTGCTGCGGGTGGACGACCTGAACGCCGCCCACGCCCGGCTCACCTCACGAGGGGCGGAGTTCACCAGGGGTCCGGGCCCGATGGGTGAGCGGATGCGGGTCGCGTATCTGGAGGACCCGGAGGGGAATCTGATCGAGTTGCAGGAGTGGCTGGCGCCGCGCGAGGAGGAGAAGGAGGCCGGTGGCGCGCCGGCGTAGGAGGGGAGGGCCGCTCGTCTAGGTCGTGCGGGGAGCCGGCACCGCCCCGAAGAGCGGCGCCAGGACCAGTTCGGCCGCGCCGTCCGCGACCGTGCGGGGGCCGCCCCGGGCGAGGACCACCGGGATGGCCGCCCGGGCCGTGCTCCCGCCGCGGGTGCGGGCGCGGTCGGCCAGGGCCTCGGTCACGCCGTCGAGGAACGGTGCGGGGTGGGCCAGTACGGTGCGGCCGCCGAGCAGGACCCGGTCGATGTCGAGGAGTTCGACGAGGTTGGCGGCGCCCACGCCCAGGGCGCGGGCCGCGCCCGGCAGGTCGTCGCGGGCCACCGCCGCCAGGCACAGCGCCTCGATGCAGCCGCACCGGCCGCAGCCGCAGCGCGGGCCGTCCCACTGGATCGTCTGGTGGCCGAATTCGCCGGCGCCGGTGCGCGGGCCGCGGTAGAGGCCGCCGCCCAGGACGAGTCCGGCGCCCAGGCCGGTGCCCAGGTGGAGGTAGCCGAACGAGCCGGCGCCCGGCGGCAGGTCCCGGGCCAGGCCGAGCGCCGCCGCGTTGGTGTCCTTGTCGAGGACGACGGGCAGGCCGAGGCGGTCGGCGAGCGCGTCACGCAGCGGGAAGCCGTCCCAGTGGGGGGAACCGGTGACCCGGTGCAGCACCCCGGTGGCGTGGTCCAGCGGCCCGGGGCAGGCCGCCCCGACGCCCAGGACGGGGGTCCCGTCGGACTCGGCACGCAGCGCCGCGACCTCCCGTGCGGCGGTGGCGAGCAGCTGCTCGGCGCCCGCCTCGAAGGCCAGCGGGGCCCGGCGTACGGCGACCGCCTCGCCGGCCAGATCGGTGCGGACGGTGGTGAGTTCATCGCGGTCCAGGTGCAGGCCGATGGCGTGCCGGGCGCCGGGGACCAGCCGCAGCGCGGTGGCGGGCTTGCCGCCCGTGGAGGCGCGGCGGCCCGCCTCCGCGGCCAGGCCCTCGGCCCGCAGCCGGGCGGTGATCTTGCTGACGGCCTGCGGGGTCAGGCCGGTGTGCGCGGCCAGCTCCGGCCGGCTGACCCCGTCCTCGCCGGCCGTGCGCAGCAGCCCGAGCACCAGGGCGGCGTTGTGGCCGCGCAGTGCGGGGAGATTGGCGCCCGGACTGCCCGCGAAGGCGGCGAGGGCGACGGAGGGGAGATCGTTGCTGCTCACTCCCCCATTGTCCGCATCGCTTGCACTTTGGCAACAGCGTTGCTTAAGTGGATTCCATGAGTGCCATGAATGCGATGAGTGCCATGGGCGACCGGCGCGAGAGGGGCGAGGGGAGCGGCGGCGGCGCGGCCCAGGACCGTCCGCTCCGGGTCGGCCTCCTCGGCTACGGCCTGGCCGGGTCGGTCTTCCACGCCCCGCTGATCGCGGCGACCGCGGGCCTGCGGCTGGACGTCGTCTCGACCGCGAGCCCGGAGCGGCAGGCGCAGGCCCGCGCCGAGCATCCGCAGGTCCGTACGGCCGAGACCGCCGAGGCGGTGCTGGCGGCCGCCGACGACCTCGATCTGCTCGTGATCGCCACGCCGAACAAGACGCATGTGCCGCTCGCCACCGCCGCGTTGGAGGCCGGCCTGCCGGTGGTCGTCGACAAGCCGCTGGCCGCCACCGCCGCCGAGGCCGAGCAGCTGGCCGCGCTCGCCGAGGACCGCGGACTGCTGCTGTCCGTCTTCCAGAACCGCCGCTGGGACAACGACTTCCGCACCGTCCGCAAGCTCGTCGAGGAGGGCGCGCTCGGCGACGTCCAGCGCTTCGAGTCGCGCTTCGAGCGCTGGCGCCCGCGGCCCAAGGGCGGCTGGCGGGAGTCCGGTGACCCGGCCGAGATCGGCGGCCTGCTGTACGACCTCGGCAGCCACCTCGCCGACCAGGCGCTGACCCTCTTCGGCCCGGTCGTCTCCGTCTACGCCGAGTCCGACGTCCGCCGCCCCGGCGCGGAGGCCGACGACGACACCTTCCTCGCCCTCACGCATGCCAGCGGCGTCCGCTCCCACCTGTGGATGAGCGCCACCGCCGCCCTGCTCGGCCCGCGCTTCCGGATCCTGGGCAGCCGGGCGGGCTTCGTGAAGCACGGCCTGGACCCCCAGGAGGCCGCCCTGCGCGAGGGCCTCCGCCCCGGCGCCGACGGCACGGAATGGGGCGTGGAGCCGGAGTCCCACTGGGGCCACCTCGGCGCCGGGACCTCCCCGCAGACCGGCGGCGGCGAACGCGTACCGACACTGCCCGGCGACTACCCCGCGTACTACGCCGCGATCGAACAGGCCCTGCGGACCGGCGGGCAGCCGCCGGTGACAGCCCGGGAGGCGGCGGCCGCACTGCGGGTGCTGGAGGCGGCGAGGGTGTCGGCGGCGGAGGCCCGAACGATTCGCTGCGCTTGACGTTCTTCCCACGTTTTTGTCTTTCCCGCCGTGCGGGGTTCTCGCCGTTGCGCCTGCGGCGGGCGGGGTCCGCTGCGCGGGGCTGTCGGGTGCGGTGACGGTCCTCCGGGGCCTGGTGTGTGGACTGCTTCGCTTTACGTCCACACACCAGGCCCCTCCGGCCCGCCCCCTCCCGTTGAGGGGAGGAGAAAAGGTCCGG
>NZ_BMND01000044.1 GCF_014646275.1 Streptomyces kronopolitis | reverse complement strand
GCGATGGGCAGAGTGTTCCGGGAACGGGAGCGGAGCGTTTTCGGCAGCTTCCGCGGTAAGCCTCTGACCTGGGCTTCTAGGGTTTCCGTCAAGCCCCCTTCTCGACACCGCCCGATGCGGGCAGACCGTGAGCCAAGGAGAGGGTCAGAGCGCCCTGGGCGATGACCGCTGCCGGGCCTGTGAGCTCCATCTCGCCGCCGGGGCGCACGCGAACGTGCAGCCGGCCGCCGGGGGCGTCCACGGTGTAGTCGCCCACAAAAGCGGACTGGGCGTCGCGGGCCTGGAGGGCCGCGACGGCGGCGCAGGCGCCGGTAGCGCAGGCGCGGGTCTGAGGATGACGAAGTCGTTCTCGGCGCCGTGCCCCTTGGCGAAGTGCTGGAGTGCCGGGGCCGGCCGGGGCGGGTGCGGGGGCGGCGGTCATGGGCGGGTTTTCTCTCCCCTGTCGAGGCGCAGCCAGGCGGTGTGTCCGGTGGCCGTGGTGCGCAGGCCGAATGCGACGCCCAGGTCGAGCACGGCGTGCAGGCGCGGCCAGTGACGGGTCAGCAGGTCCTCGGTGACGTCGGCTTCGATCCGGACAGCGCCGGGTTCGTCGATGACACGGGGGCGTTGGCCCGTCAGGACAATGAGCTGGGTGGTTGCTGCGTGGATGGTGACGGTATGTCGGTTGTCGCGCTTTACGCTCACGGTTCGATCAGCCCGTCACTCGACGCAGTCCTAGCCCACTAGCTTCCGGCTAGTGGACTAGCTTGTCAATGACGGCAGCACCACGGGCAAGGAGAGGCATGTCCGAGCGAGGAGAGACGGCTCCCTACCTGCAGGTGGCAGCCGCGATCCGTACCCGCATCGCGGACGGCACCTGGTCTCCCGGCCACAAACTGCCGTCCCGCTCCGTCCTGGGCGCCGAGCTCGGCGGGTTCGGCGACAACGTCGTCCGCCGCGCCCAGGAGGTGCTGATCGCCGAGGGCCTGCTGGAGGGGCGCGCCGGATCCGGCACCTACGTACGCTCCCCGCACGAACGCCGCACCTTGCTGCGCTCTCCCGGCCCCGAGGGCATCTCGAACCTTGCTGGGCTCGCCCCGGCCGGCTTCTCCGGTACCTGGGAAGCGGAGAGCGAGGCGAAGTTGCCCGCCCCGCCCGAGATCGCCGAGCGCCTGGGCATCGCCGCCGGTGACCTGTGCGTCAGGACCCACTACGAGTACCTCGACGCGCGCCACCGGCCCGTGATGGTCTCCACGTCCTGGGAACCCATGGAGCTCACCGGCGCATCCGTGGTGGTCCTGCCCGAGGGCGGCCCGCTCGCCGGGCACGGCGTCACCGCGCGGATGGCGCACCTCGGCATCACCGTCGCTCTGGTCGTGGAAGTCCCGCGGCCCGTCCAGCTCGACCGCGCCCAGGCGCGGCTCCTGGCCGACGCCACCGTCGGCTCGCTGGCCACGGTGATCGCGCGGACCCACTACGACACGGCCGGCCGGGCGGTGGAGACCGCGGACATCATCGTCCCGGCCGACCGCTTCGACCTCGCCTACACCGTCCCGGCAGCCCCGGAGCCGCACAAGCGCTGACGCCGCCACGGCCAGAGGCGTCGCGACCGCATCAACCACAGGCCAGTTGACTGCAAAGGGGGAGGATTCTCGTCATGTCCGCACCGCCGCGCCAGGACCCGGTCCGCCGGCTCACCCCGCTCGTCGGGTCACCCGTACTGAGCGGGGTGATCGGCCTGGCCGGCGTCATCGTCCCGGTCATCGCCTGGGGCACGAGCGCGTCAAAAAGGCTGTCTGCTGATAGCGGAGACCGTCATCGTGCTGGCGCTGGTGGCGAATCATCTGTGGCTGAGGAAGTTGGTTCATCACGCGGCGCGGCCGCCCGGGAGGCGGGCTTGGCGTCCTGTTCGCCGAATGGTCACGGCGACCGTTCGGCGAACAGGACGGTAGAGGTAGGGATCAGACCTTGATGGCGATGTGCTCGAACCCAGCCGGGATCATCCCGCGATCATCCTGGGTCACTAGATAGACCAGCTCGTCTTCGCTGTCCGGGCCGTAGCCGATCTCGTCCAGCCACGCCTTCACGTCGGGCCGGTCGAGTAGACCCGGAAACGATGGACAGTCAGGGTCAGCGAGTTCGTGGCCAGGGATCTGGTCGCCAACGCTGGCGGAGACGAGAGAGATCGTGGGCATAGCCAACTCCAGAGGTTGTTGCCGGAACGGAACCCTCCAGGGCAGATGATTGGCCATCGTAACGCGGTAGCGGCTGCACGGATCAGGGTTCCGGGCGGAATTCGCCAGCCGTCGTATCCGTAGCGTCCAAGGGTGCACGGACGACTGCGGCTTCTACAGAGCGCGGCCTGGGGCGACAGGGAGGGATGCCACCCTCGCTCTGGTCAGCGATCCATGCGGGGAAGTCGATATCGGGGCGCAGGGGCAGCACGGCATCCACGACCTTCTTGAATTCCGTGTTCCGCAGGTAGCGGCGCCGGATCCACAAGGAGCTGGTGCCCGCTTCCCGGCATGCCTCCGCAAGGGGTCGGCCTGCCGCCAGACCCGCTACGAAGAGACGTGTGGCCTGTACTTCCGGCTCACCCTCAAGGGACTGCTTGTACCGTTCGGCGGTCCGCGCCTTCCGAACCCCGGCCCCGCCGCGTAGGCGTCGCGGAGCTGCTGTTCGGCTTCTGGGACAAGGCGCCGGATCTTCTCCAGCCGCTTGTGAGGGAATTGCAGCTGCCTCTGCACATCCCTAAGCGTCGCGCCCTGCCTCACCAGCGGCAGCAGCCGTTCCAGGTCCGCTCGCAGTGTGGCCACGTGCACGGCGCGTTCCTGTTCGCCCACCGTCGGACGGTCCCTACGCGGCCTGGGCGCCTTCACGGTGGCCGCTGCCGCCCGTTCCTTCCCACGCCGGGTCGCCCACGCCTCCTTCGCCTGGTCGATCCGGCGGGCAAAGGCCACGTCGCCCCTGCGTTCCCGCTTCAGCCAGGCCGTGGTGGTGCCGTGCAGGGACAGTGCCCTGTCCGGGGTTCCCTCGGCCAGGTAGGCGGCCACCACCGCATCCCGCGCATCGAGGAAGCTGTCCGGGTTCGCCTCCGCGGTCGGCGCCGGGGCCACGGGTTTCCGCTGTGGTGGTAAGCCTTTTCGCCGGGGGCCGCGTTCGTGGTACTTCGCGCGCCGGCACTCCGGGCAGCGGCACTTCTTGACCTTGTAGGCATGGCTGGTGCCGTGCCGGATGGTCGGATCGCGGCCCTCCATAAGGGCGGCGTCCAGGTCCGCGGACCAGCGGGCATCACCGAAGCCCGTCCAATGGACGCGGGCCACGGGGATGTTCAGGTCCGCGCACGCCGAGATCAGTGGCTGTCCGGCCCGCAGCAGGCCCAGCAGAGCCTCCCGCGTGTCCGCGGTGAAGTTCTCCGCCCGCTGCCGCTTCCGATCGTCACGGCTCCTCTTGCGGTGCAGATCAAGGTGCCGTTGGCAACGGGTGTGGCCGGGAGCGGGCGGCTGCCTGCACTCGCGGCACGTCCTTTTCGCCGAAGCCGGCGAGCCCGCCGTACCGGGCGCGGTACGGCGGGCGGCGGCGGGGCTCACCGCTGCGTCTTCTCTGACTGCTCGTCCTCGCCCGTCTCCTCGGCGTAGTCGATGCGGGCGCCGGTCTGCGCGGCGGCGCGGGCGGTCACCTGCCGGTGCCAGGACGCCGACCGGTTCCAGTGCTGGTGCAGGCCGGCCTTCTGTGCGGCGCTGAATTCCTCGTCGTTGCGGTAGGTCAGCAGAGGCTCATCGTTGCTGTCGTTGTGGGCCGTCACCATGTCGGCGACAGCCTGGTCCGTGGAGGCCTTCAGCTCGGCGATTTCGGGACGGATCCGACCGGGTACGTCGTCTCGCCCCTGCTCCCAGGAGCGCAGGGTGCGCGGGTTGACGCCGAGGACCTTCGCGAGCTGGTCGCCGGTCATGCCCAGGTACTCACGGGCGATGCGGAGTTCGGCGGCCGTCAGCGGGTCCTCGTCGGCGAGGTCGTCACGCAGGCCCTTGAGGTACCCGGCCAGGTCGTGGCAGACGACCACCGTGGACTCGCTGACGCCGGCCAGGTCGTCCAGGATCTGCCGCTCGATCTCGTCCAGGCGTGCGTCTGTGGTGTCGGCGGTGATGCCATATTCCTCGGCCTCCAGGCCGTTGGTGGCGCCGTCGATGTCCCACGCGGAGACGAGGTCGCTGCCGGGGAAGCCCTGGGAGTCGTCGCCGTCGCCGTACTCGTTGCAGCCCAGGTGCTCCTCGATCTCCTCGCTGGCGGCCTGGGCGTCCTCGCCGAGGACGGCCACGTGGTTGTTGCCGTCCCACTTCTCCTCCCAGTCGGCCAGCATCCGCTCGGCGAAGGGGGCGATCTCCCGCATGACGCGGTTGGCGGCGGCGGCCGTGAGGGCGGGGATGCTGTAGCGGATCTCGAAGCCGTGGTAGACGGACCCCGGAACGGCGTTGCCGATCTCGGAGTTGTAGTCGGCGAGGAGGGTCCCCCCCTCGCGCAGGTCGAGTTCGATATAGGAGTCCTGTGCGTCGGACTGACCGTCGTAGTGGCGGTACAGCTCGTCGGCCGTGACGCAGTCGATGATGCGAACGCTCATGAGTGTCCCTCTCAGGGAATCTCCGAGTGTCTTACGGAGCGGGCTGAGGCTTGTTCCCCGGCCACACCCACACGCTACACCCTAAATTAGGGCCCATGTCGAGAGTTGCGGAAAAGCCTCGGTGGCGCCAACCATCCAGCCCCCTGTTGCTGCTGGCTCCAGGCTGCCCACCGAGTCGTCACGCCGCCGCGACTATCCCTGCTCAACAGCGGGCTACGGCGCCGGTGTAACCGTCACCGTCGCGTCCTTGCAGCCCGCGGCGGTCGTGCGCAGGGCCTTGATCTCGGCGCGGTCAGCGGTCAGCTGCCAGCGGAGCTTCGCCGTGACCCAGTCGGCGGCGTAGGTGCAGGTGGCGTCCTTCGCCGGCGGCATCCACTCGGCCGGGTCCTTGTCGCCCTTGGTCCTGTTCGGGCCCAGGCTAACCGCGACGAGACTTCGCTCGCTGCCCAGGTCGTTGGCGTACTGCTCCCGGCGCTCCGGCGTCCACTTCGAGGCGCCAGAGTCCCAGGCTTCGGCGAGGGGCACGACGTGGTCGATGTCGAGCTTGCGGGCGTCGGTGACAGTCTTGTCGTCGTAGTACGAGCTCCAGCTGCCCCCGATCAGCTTGCAGCCCCTGCCCTGCCGCGGCTTCTTCACCGCCTCGGCCAGGAGCACTTCCTTGCGGGTGTCGCAGCCGTCGTGGTCCGCGTCGGTCCACAGCCGGAACCGATCCCGCTCATACCCGCTCCGGGATTCGCGGGCCACCTTCAGCCGGCCGATCGCGTCCGTCAGACGAAGGCCGCCGTTCTTGCCGCCGGACGACGAGGCGCTCGGGCCCGCCGACGGCGGCTTCGCATCCTGGTGGGCGGCGCCGGGAGTGCACGCGGCCGCGGACAAGACCAGCAACGGGCAGGCCACAGCAGCCAAGCGGCGCGCGGAAAACATACGGCTCCCAGGTCAGATGAGATATCAGCCCCATGGGTCTACCCATCGCGCCAACGACCGTCAACCCGGCAACGCGCCGCGAACGTCGGTCGACGACCACTGCCGGACCGCGAGGGCGCGCCGGAGTTCCTGGCGGGCGTCTCCGGCCGAGCCGTCAGCGCTTCGTGGAGTAGTCCGCGGTGCGGCCTGCCGGCGCCCGCCGGAGGCTTAAGGGCATGGAAACCAACCCGCCGATGCGGACCGTCTGGCGAGGCGTCATCACCTTCGGCATGGTGGCCTTGCCCGTACGTTTGGCCTCCGCGACCGAGTCCCATCGCGGGAAGTTCCGGGAGATTCACCACCGCGACGGCGGCCGGATCCGTCACAAGCGCGTCTGCGAGCGGGAAGGCACCCAGGAAGAGGTCCCGTACGGGGACGTCGGGCGGGCGGTGGAGCTGCCGGACGGACGGCTGGTGCCGATCACCGACGAAGACCTCGAACGCCTGCCTCTGCCCACCAAGCACACGGCGGAGGTGCTCGGCTTCGTCCCGGGAGCCGATATCGACCCGATCAGCTACGACCGGGCCTACTACGCGGCCCCCGACGGGCCGGCCGCGGACCGCCCGTACGTCCTGCTGACCGAGGCCCTCGCGGGCACGGGCTCCGTGGGCATCTGCAAAATCGCCCTCCGCCAGCGCGAGCGACTCGCGATTCTGCGCCCCAGACGTGGGGTGCTCGTGCTGCAGACCCTGCTGTGGGCCGACGAAGTGCGCGAGCCGGGGGACCTGGGCCCGTCGGTGCCCGTCACCGACCGGGAACTGCAGCTCGCCGAACTGCTGCTGTCCGAGCTGACGGGTATCGAGATGCAGCAGCTGGAGGACGAGTACGGGCACGCGCTGGAGCAGCTGGTGGCGGCCAAGGTCGAGGGTGGCGACGTCCCGGAACTGCCGGCGCCGCAGCAGCCCGCCGTCGACCTTTTGGAGGCGCTGGAGCAGAGCGTTCAGGCCGCCCGCCGCTCCCGCCAGTAGTCCGGGGTCCGGCGGGCGGTTCCGCCGAGCCCCTGTCAGCAGCCCTGTGTCACCGCGCGGCTGTACGGTCGGCCTGCTGCTGACGCAGGAAGCGGCGCTCTCCGCGTCGTCGCCGGACCTGCCACCAACGGGTGGTGTAGGCGAGGTCCGTCCGGCAGGCGTCCATGAACGCTTCTCTTGCTGCGACCACCGCGGTGGCCTGCTGCTGGAAGCGGGCGTCGCTCTTCTCGTTCAGGTCCAGGTCGCTGATCGCCGTGACGAGGTTCTCCGCGGCGGCGATGACGGGCATGCTGCCGCACAGCTGCACGCCGTTCAGCGCGCCGATGAGGTCGCTGGTGACCTCCCAGGTCTGCGGAACCTGCCCGAGCAGCAGCTTGTTCGCCGCCCGGCCGGCTTCGCGCCGCAGGTGGGCCATCTGGTAGCCGTAGCCGAACGCGCGGGCCGCGGAGTCCAGCAGCCGGCCGTACGCCTCGCGTCGCTCCTCCTTGCTGCCCAGCCGGGGCACGCCCGTGGGCCGGTACCGCCCGATGAGTGCGCTGGCCAGGCTGCCGGATGCCTTGATGCCGGCGGCAGTCACAGCCGGCGTTGTGAACGTCATACCGGGTTCTACCACCCGGCGGACCCGGCGCGGGCCCGCATGGCGCAACAGCCGGCGGAGGCGGGCAACGCCGCAGACGGCAGAGAGCGGATCAGGTCGGGTACCACGGCATCAGCCTCCGGATCGGCGAGCGGGTCGTGCCCCTTGCCGATCCGGAGCCGCGCGGCTGCACGACGTCCGATGTTCCGAGTAGTAAAGGGACTCCATCCGGGATGCGGCACCGTACGAGCAGAGTGTTAACGGCGGGCGCCCCTGCCTCGTGATGCCGCCGAGGCGCCGGCCGCATGGCTGCCCGGCGTCCCACGACGAAGGCTGCCCGGGCCTGAAGATCAGGTCCGGGCACCGTTGTCCGCGATGGTCAACTGGCGTCGGGGTTCCGCCCCACGAGCTGGGAGAGCAGCTCCAGGATCTGCGCGTTCCCCGTGCGCATCTCACCCGCGAGGGCATCGAGGCGGCCGCTGACCGCGCTCACGTCTGCAGTGAGCTGGTCCACCTTCTCGTCCAGCCCGCCCACCTTCTGGTCCAGGTTCCCCACCTGGAGCCGCACCGCCGTGAGATCTGACTTGACGATCCCGAACTCGCGGGCGGTCGTCTCGTGCCCCAGCTCGAAACGGCGGGTGAGCGCGGAGATCTCGCTCTGCGCGATGGGGTCCTCAGCCACGCGGTGCACTCCTGCCAGATCATGGAAATCAGCGGTCATCAGGCAGCCCACGATATCGCGCCGGCCGAGCCCCGCACTCACCCATTCGGCCCAGCATGCCAAGCCGCAGCCGCCGGCAGCGAAGCGCTGGCTGTCGGTGGTGTCGTCCAGGAGGCGGGGTCCGTTGTCCGGTGCTGCTGACTCGATCAGTCCAGGTCGACGCTCGCCAGGGTCACAGCCAGGGCCAGGTAGGGGGTGGCTTCCACGCACTTCTCCGCCGCAGTACTCGGGTCGGGTGTGTCGACGGCGTCATGCAGCGCGACCAGCCCGGTCAGCACGGTGGAGTCGACCGCCGCGTCGAGGATCTCGTTCACGGAGAGCTCGCCGTCGGCGGCCAGCTCGCGCACCAGGGCGACTGCCTGCTCGGGATCGCGCCGCCACCGCGTGGCCACCGTGGCGCCCGCACTGATCAGGTCCGCTTCGGCAGCGTGCTCCGCGGTCAGGGGCGGCATGTCGAGTGGCCCAGGCTCCTCCAGGAGGTCCTGTGCCCGTGCGACGACGCACCGCGCGGCGTAGGTGCGCGCGGCGTCCTCCTGCTCCCGCGCGACAGCGGTCGGCCACCGGTCTTTGTCCGCATCGCGGGCGTGGTCCAGCGCGATGGCGGCGGTGAGGGCGACCTTTTTGAGCGGCATGACGTCCACTGCCACCGCCTCCTGGCCGGGTGGGGCGGTGGCTATCGGCCAGTACACCAAGTCGGCGGCTTCGGCACAGGCGCCGATCAACCCGGTCAGAGCGGCGATCAGCCGCGCGTGGCGGCGGCGGCGAGCGGGCAGGTCCAGGTGGTCCGGGGGCACCCCCCGAACTATGCCGCCCGAGAGCCACCCGGCGGACCCGTTTCGGCTCACCGGCTGGGTTCACGCGCCATACAGGCAGCCCGTACGTGACTTATGCCCGGATGGTCGAGATCAGCAGCTGTCGACGACCACGACCGTCGCTACGGGTGCTTCCTGCCGCGGCGCCGGTCGGAGAGGGCTTCCAGCACCTCGGCCGGCTCCGGTCGCACCTCGGTGCTGAGGTAGCGGATCCCTTCGCCCTCGGGGACGGGGTCCTTGCCGATGGGATGCCGTCGGCTGGTGGCGGTGCGCCATCCGTACCGCTCGTCCCATACCAAGGCCTGGGCCGGCTGTTCGGGGCGGAGCAGGATCGCGGCCGCCAGGTGGTCCCCCGCGTTCAGCACCTCCACCTCGCCGGCTTCAGCCGAACCGGCGCCGGCAAGGGCGTCCGCGACGCCCTGCAGGTAGGGCCGGACAGCGCGCCGGCGCTGCTCGTCCTGCGCGACCGTGATGGCACGCCGCCGCGCGAAGGCCGGGTATCCGAGCTGTGCCGCCGCGGCGTCGAGGGACAGGGAAGGGTCGGCTTCGACCAGGTCGGTGATGCGCTGCCCCCGCAGATGGGCGAGGCCGCGCATGACGGTAGCCGTGCCCAGGCCCAGTTCGTCGACGACCGCGCCAGTGGTGATGGCCGGGTCGGCATCGAGCAACTCGGCGATACGCGGCCGGATCTGGTCTCGGGGGATCATGTCGCCGGCGCCTTTGGGCTTGCCGACTGTCGGGCCTTTGCCCTGGCCTGGCCGGCCGTCCTTGAAGGCGCGGATGGCGTGCCGTGGCCAGTGTTCGACCTGGGGCCTGTCATCGCCGGGTTCGCGTTCGGGGACCAGGACGACGTGCTCGGAGATCCTGGGGTCGTACCGGTAGTCGCTCCACGTCGTCAGGGTGACGCCGAGCTCGGCGGCGGCTTCCGCGCGGTCCAGCAGGTCCTCGTCACTGTCCTCGCTCGGGAGGTCGGGGATGGGCAAGCCGGCGTCGTACGCGGCCGTCTGCTCCGCGTCCCACAGCACCACCCTGGCGCGTGGCGAGCTGATCGGCGACGGGAAGCCTTCGCGCATGTGCGGCTTGATGTTGCGGAACCTCCCCAGGGAGATCGGCTTTGGCTTATGCGCGGCGGCCAGGTCAGCCATGGTCTGAACCTGTCCGATGCGTCCAGCGCGGATCATCACGGTCTCCTTCATATGTGTAGGCGGCCGGCGAAGCGCGCCCGCCCAGGGCGGAAGCCGAAACCTGGGGGGAATGGGTCGCGCTGACGTCACGAGCGCCGAACACCACGTTCCTGCGCGCGGCCACCGCCGCTCAGACGACGAGAGAAATATAACTATGTTGTGTCACGTCGGCAAGTACGGGACCGGCGTCCGGCGTCTGTCCCGCTACACTTGGCACCAGAGCAACGTCCTGGAGAAATCCTGGGAGTGCTTTTCGGGGCCGGCGCCCTTGCCACCCGCCTCGGCGGACTGTGGGCGCCGGCATTTTTCGTACCGCCTCCGCTCCGTGGAAGCCGAACCCACGAGCCCGAAGAGCGGGACGGCTGATCAGCACCGCCGTCACACCATCCGGGACCGGTTACCGCCGACGTCATGCGGATCCGGCGACTTCTACTGAGGACAGGGCCCCAGTACTGCTTCAGCACCGGGAATGTTCCACAGTCCACGCAGGGTCTGGCCCTCGGCGTCGGCTGCGAGCGGTGATGGCTGGCGATGCCGTGTGGGCTGGGGAGGCGGGTCGGTGGCTTGTTCGCGGAGGAGCCGGCGTAGATAGGTAGGTCCGGGGCGGGTCCGGTACCAGCGGTTGTTGTCGGTGAGGAGCCAGCCGTCGTCGGCGAGTCGCGCCAGGGCGCCGGCCATCATCACGTCCGTCCACCGTGCCCGAGGGTCCTCCTCATAATGGGCGGCGAACAGCTCGCGATTTCGAGGGCCGTGGTGGTGGCGGGCCACGTAGGAGTCCACCCAGGCGGCGATTTCGTGCCCGCGGCCGCGGACAGCAAGGGGCTTCGGATGGGGACCCGGCTGAGTGGGTGTGGGCAGGGAGGTTGCCCCTGGGGCGAAGCGGCGCGCGCTCTGACTGAGTGTGATCTTGATGGGGTCCCCCGCCCGGTAGCCGGGTTGAACCTGGCGGAGCCACCGGGATTTTTGCAGTGCCTCAAGGGCCGGCAGGGCCAGGTCCCGCGAGGTGTAGCGGCAGAGCTTGGCCATGTCCCGCGGGTAGATCGCCGCGTGGCCTGTGGCGTTGCAATGGGCGGTGGCGTAGAAGGCGCCGAGCCGGATGCCCGCGGGCCGGTCCATCAGCGATGGATGGCACGCGACGTTCAGGGCCCAGGCGTTGACACGTGACCGCACGGAGGGGGTGATGCCCAGGTGGCTGAGTCCGTCGCGGAGCTCGGGGATGCGGCATTCGACATTTCTGTCGCCGGGGCCCGCAGCGCAGACCTCCTCGAACGAAGCGTCGGCCCAGCCGCAGACGATCAGTTCCTTCAGCGCCCAGGGAGGTAGATCCATGCGCAGCGCCGACAGCTCGCAGCTGCGCATGAAGAACGTGCCGTCACGGCGCATCCGTAGCGTGAGCAGCAGTGCCAGCAGGCGGGCTTCGGGACTGTGGCCGGCCTGGCCACAGTCGAGGTAGCGCAGTGTGTCCGCGGCGAGGGCACCGAATCTTGCGGGCACGGGCTGGGCTTGGTCCGGATCCTGTTCCTGGACTGCGTCGGGGGGCGTTGTCGGGCGAGCCTCGGTCGCGCAGATCTCGCATTTTCGGGCACGGTCGCCCTCGGATGCCTTCGCTTCGACGGTCTTCGTCTTCTTCGCCGGCGGTGGAACGGAAAGGTCCGGCCGCGCGGGCGGGCTCGCGGTCGGCGGCGGGTCGACGGCAGCGGGTCGCGCGGCGACTGCGACGGGCTGTTGCTCCCGTGGCCGGCCACCACTGAGCACCTTGACGCGGGGCATGGCCTCGGCGCAGTTCGCGCAGATCTCGGCGATGACCCACACTCGGCCTTCGACGTCGGGTACGAGCACCAGGGCGACGGGCCCGGCGCAGCGGGTCACTCTGTGCCGGGGGTGCCAGCCACAGCGGCCATGGCCGCACCGGCACAGGGCGCGCTGCGCCGGAGGGCCGAACTCTTTGATGTGCCAGGCGACATGTGTGCGTGCGGCTGTTCGTGCATCGACTGGATCGCGGTATCGCGTCGGGTCTGCCGGGCAGCCGCCGCCCAGGCAGCTGATCACGGTGACGCCGGCCGCGGGGGTGCCGTAGGGGACCAGCCGGACAGCCAGTTTCCGCCCCAGGGGTACTTTCTCCGATGCCACGGCCTCTTCTTCTCCTCCAGCTACAGCTCAGCATGGTGGCCGACCAGCAACATCAGACGCCCGGGACCACGCCGTGCTGGAATCTCTCCACTCGGACGGGCTACGCCCGTTGGGCCCGCGGGAGGCCTCCCGCGCGGCTCGAAGGCGCCGGACGAGGTGCTCCGTCGGCGAAGCGGCAGCGGTAGCCGCCTCGCTCGTTCCGCCCCGCTGTCCGGTCTACCGGCCGTGCTCGGCCATCGAGTGCCTCCAGCCCCGCAGTTGCCCCACGCCTTGTCGAAAGAGCAGCTCTTCGAGCACGTCTGGCCTGAGCTCCCGGCCGCGGAACGTCAGCGGTGTCCGGTCAGCCGCAGCGGGACACACCGGCCACACGTCGGCCGCTTGCACAACTCCAGCGGCTGTCCACCGCTCCAACCCCGATCGCGCCAGCGTTGCTCATAGCAGTTCGGATCGGGACCGGACTGAGGCAAGATCTTCAGCGCCCGGCGCAGTGCCATCCGCCCCGGGGTCAGGTCCACCGGGGTCAGGGGACCGGCCAGCAACTGCCACGCGAGTGCCACCTCCGCCCTGCCGGCGATGAGGCCCGGGAGCTGCTCCGGCGGCATAACCGTCCCTCGGTGCCGGTCGGCTGCCTCGGCAGACTGGCGCCAGGCCAGGGCGCCAGGGTCGTCGTGCCAGTGCCGCATCGCTCACCTCACCTTGTCGTTCCGGGCCATTTTGTCCGGCCGACGGCTGTCGGGCCTTCGTGTCCGGTGGGCGGCGTGTCCGCGCCGCGTGACGAGTGGTCGATCTGGGGGGCCGCCGGATATGTCGATCTTGGCGTTGCCCGGTCAGTGGAAGCCCAGCATTCCGGGTGAGTCGATGTCGACGGTGACCACGCCGGGCGGGTAGGAGTCCTCGTCGCCGGTCAGCAGGATCGCCATACCGGTGAACTCGGGGCGTGGCAGCGCGCAGTACAGGGCGTGGCAGGCGTCGGGGCCGCCGTAGCCTTCGCGGATCATGGTGCCGACACTGCCGGCGGCCCTCGTGTCGAGGCTGTCGACGACCACGGAGGAGAAGGCGAGGACGCGCTGCGCGAGGTTCGCTCCGCCGACTCCGGCATGGGCCAGGCACAGGGCGGGGATGCAGAGACGTTCGCCGGGAGTCTTCGCCATGTTGCCGGCCAGGAGGTTCAGCGTTTTGTGGCCGCCGGCGAGTGCCCTCACGGCGCTGGTGTCGAGGATGATCATGCTGCGGTGGCCCGGGCGGCCCGGACCTTCTCGGCAGAGATCTTGTAGATGTTGCCGAGCACGTCGAGGGCTTGCTCGAACTCCTCGTCGGGGATGTCTACGCCCATCGTGCGGCGTACCACCTCCCGGTCGGCGGCCAGCTGTTCGGCACGCTGAGCTGCCGTCGGCTGCTGGGCGGCGAGCGCTTCGACCACCTGACCGATACTCACGCCGCGTTCCTTGGCGAGCTCGGCCAGGTGGTCGCGGGTCTCCCGCTGTACCTGAATCGTCGTCGAGTCCATAGTGAGACCATAGAGGCTCTACAGCGGCGCCTCCGGGAGGATGAGCCGGGCGGCGTGCCGCGCACCCCATGGCCGTGATGTCCGCCCGGAGCTGGTGGAGCGGGCTGCCTCTTGGTCAGTTCCGGGCGGCCAGGCCGAGGGTCTCGGCAGCGAGGGCCTGGCGGCGAGCGTGCTCGGCGTCCAGTTCCTCGTGCAGTCGGGTGGCCTCGACTTCGGCATCGATGTCGGGCTTGTTCACGGGCGGGTGGCCGGCGGGGAGGATGGACTGCTCGTAGGCGTCGACCAGCCGGTCAGAGTCTTCTCCACGACGGAGGGACGCCAGGCTCATCAAGGTCTCAACGGCGCCCTTCCACGCATCAATGGCGCGATGGGCGTCGTCCACGCCCCGGATGTACGCCTGGTGGCCGTGCAACCAGCTGCCCTTGGAGTTCGGGTCCGCCAGCGCCTCCCACCGGACGTCGACCAGGTGCAGGGCGCGGTCGCGCTCGGCGCGGGCCTCTTCCTCCTCGGCGAGGCGAGACCGCAGGTCGTTGTACTGCCCCAGTGCCAGACTCAGGGCCATCATCCTGTTGAACTCCGCCGGAGCGGGAGCCTGTCGACCTTCGTGCTTGGCCACGACGGCGTTGTAGAGCGCGCCTCCCGGCTGGTCGTCGTTGACGCCGGTGAGGCCGTCGACAGTCACTGTGGTCACGTTCTTCTCCTTGGGTCGGTTGCGGGGGTCGATGCCCCGGGACTTGAGGTCGTCGTAGATGGTCTGGCGGCTGCCGACACGAGCGGCCTCGGTGATCGCCACCACAGTGGCTCCCGCCCGCCAGGCCGCTGCGGCCAGGTCCGCACGGCGGCCGGGGACGGACCACTCGCGCAGTGCGGCGAGCGCGTTCTCTCGTTCCGTACTCACACACACATTATGTGTCTAGAAACTGGACATGTCTATTCACTGGACAGTGATTGGCTGGAAAGAACGCCAGTGGCGCGTTCGCGAGCGACGGTGGAGGAGGTCGGTGGACGTCAGGACACCGGAGCCCGAAGGCGCCAGGCCGGCCGCCTCAGTTGAACTGCGCCCACCACGGCTCGGAAAGCCTTGTTGCCTGGCGGAGCCTGGTCCTACACCATTACGGAGTGTGTTGACCTTGTGACGGGGGTGGGGCGTGTCGACGGGTACGGGCGGGACCTACTGGCAGGGCAAGGCGCTGCCGGCTGTGTTCAAGCATGAGTTGCTGCGGCGGTATCTGCCGCCCTTCGGGGGGATGACGGGCACGCAATCCCGGGAGGGCCGGGTCGTCTACCTGGACGGGTATGCCGGCGAGGGCCGGTACGAGAGCGGTGAGCCGGCCTCTGCGGAGATCGCGTTGAGGGTGGCCTCCCACCACCGGAAAATGGGGATGAACCTGGACTGCTTCTTTGTGGAGCAACAGGCCAAGTCCTTTGCCCGGTTACGGGAGATAGTCCAGAGCTACCGGGCCCGCGGCGTGCATGCCCAGGCGCATCAGGGCGAGGTCGGTGACGTCCTGGACGATGTGGTGCGCAGGGCGGCGGGGGTGCCGCTGTTCCTGTTCCTGGACCCTTGCGGGCTGTGCCTTCCGATGGAGCGCTTGGTGGATGTGCTGGCCCGGTGTCGTCGGGAGCGGCGACCGGCGACCGAGCTGCTGATGAACTTCAGCATGATGGCGGTGTGGCGTCTGGGCGGCCATGTGCGCTCCCCCAAGGGCAACGAGCGGTCTCTGGAGCGGTTCGACGAGGTCTGCGGCGGGCGCTGGTGGCGCGACTACTTCGCCTCGGACGGAGCGGAGCAAGGCGCGGCGGAAGCTGTGGCTGCCGAGTACGCGCGGCGTCTGAAGGAACAGACGGGAATGTTCGTGCAGTCGGTGCCGGTGGCCTCCGCCCCGCACGTCAAGCCGGTCTACCACCTGGTCTTCGCCACACGCAGCCAGTACGGCCTGTGGGTGTTCGGCGATGCGATGGCCCGAGCGCGGGATGAGTGGTGGAAGACCTTGGAGCTGCGCGAGGAACAGAAGGAGGAGGGCACCCTGTTCTCCACGACCTCCATGCTGCGGCCGGATCCGCTGCAAGTGGAGGAGGAAGCGGTGCCGGCTATGGCGGCCAACCTGGAGTTGTTGCTGCGGCGCACCGGGCGCCCGATCAAGCTGGTCGACCACACCCTGGACGTGTTCGGGGAGTACTACGGCCAAGTCACCGAGCCGGTCGCGCGCAAGGCGGTGAAGTTCCTGCACCAGGAAGGCAAGACGCCCAGCAACGGTGTGGGAGAGAAACGGACGCGGGAAATCACGGTGTGGCCGCCGCGGGTGGCCTGAGCATGGCGCGGCCCCGGTGGACGGCAGGGCCCACCGGGGCCGCGGCGTCTCAGGCTGCGACGGGCTGCGGCATCTCGTCCCAGGTCCGGCCCGCCAGCTCCCGGCCGCCGGCCTTGGGGGTGCGGCCACCCCACTGTTTGAAGAAGAAGGCCACGTCGGCGGCCTGGCAGGTGTCCCGGATGTCGGTGACCCACTGCTCGTCGAGAGGCCGGTGGCGGGGTCCGGACTCGCCGCCGGCAATGACCCAGTGAATGCCGTCCAGTTCGAGGCCGGGCAGCGGCCCGAGAAGCGGTTCGCAGGACAGGAACCGTACGGCAGCGGGGACCTGGCGCAGATCGTCCACGCGGGCCAGCTCGGCTTCGGACTCCACGGAGACGCCCATCCAGAGGTTCTCGGGCCACTGGAGTTTCGGCGCCAGCTGGCGCAGGCGGCGGGCTCGCTTGGTGAGCACCTGGTAGGTGTGCTGCGGGGTATCGGCGATGACCTCGAAGACCTGCCGGACGAAGCTCAGCGGGACGCGTGCGTGGAAGAGGTCGGACATGGAGTTGACGAACACCACCCGCGGGCTCTTCCAGCCGTAGGGCGTGTCCAGGGCGTCCGAGTGCAGGGTGACTCCGAAGCCGGGGCCGGATGTTCGGGGGTCGCCGTCGTTCTGGTACTTCGAGGCCCCCATCGCTTTGAGGCGTTTGGCGAGCGCGAGGGCGTAGCAGTTGTCGCAGCCGGCCGAGACGCGGTCGCACCCTGTGGTGGGGTTCCAGGTGGCTTCGGTCCACTCAATGGCACTGCGGTCGCTCACCGGTCTCCTCCTGCCGTGCGCACCACGCCGCCGCTCGGGCCGGGCGTAATGCGCTGCCTAACGATGCATTCGCCGCGGGGGTGGCGGGGTGCGCCCTCCGGACTCGGCGAGCTTCTCGACGTTTTCCCTAACCTCAAAATCGAACCTCAGTTCCAAACCTAGTCGAACCCGCGCGTCGGTGCCGTTAACTCAACCATCCATCTGGCGAGTTGGCGTCCGGGGCGGGAAGGTGACCGGCTCCGGCGCCTGGTCGTCGGCAGCAGGTGCCGGCCCGCCGTCGGCCGCGCCGGCACCTGGAGCGCGCGTGAGGCAGCGGTCAGCCAGTCCGGCCGACGTGGATGACCACGATGGTGACGGTCGCCTCCGTGATCTCGTACAGCACCCGGTAGCGCCCCACGTGCATCCGCCGCAGCTCGGTGGAACCGTACTCGGCGGTGCCCTCCGGTCTCGGCTGCTCTGCGAGTAAGTCGATGGCGTCCATCAGCTGGCGCAGGCCTTCGGGGTCGCCCTTCAGGAACCGGGCGGCCGCGTCGATGGCTGGCTCTGTCCAGACGACGCGGTACGACTTCCCTCGATGCTCAGGCCCAGCCGGGCCCGCACCTGCTCCTGTGTCGCGTACGCCAGATTGCCAGCGGATTGGCGCGACCGGTACCAGGCCAGGGCCTGCGTTTCTTCCGCTTTGAGGCTCTGCGCCGACTCGTCGGGCAACGTCGCCATAGTGCATCTCCTTGAGGGGCTTGCTGGTGATCCTCGTGACGCTCGCCAGCTGGCCTTCGACGGCTTCCCGAACAGCGGCTACTGGGTCCTGGCGGGTGGGCACGCCGAGCGGCGGCGCGGTAGGTACGTTTGGGGTGAGCCCGGCGGTTGGTTCTGCGTCCGGCCGATGCTGCCACCGCCGGGCTCTCTCTGTTCAACGGTTCTCGGCCGGGAATTCGCGCCAGAGCCGTTCCGGGCAGAGGCCCTCCCCTGGCTCAGCTGTTCTCATCGGGCTGGCCCCTTCGGCAGTACCGGCAGTAGACGTCGTTCGGGTGCGGTCCTACGACGGCGGTCAGCTGCTCCCAGGGCGTGGTACGGGGCCCGGTCTCCACGAGTGCCTCTACCGCTGCGATGAGGCGTTCGTTGGCGCTCGGCATCAGGCCGACCACCAAGGTCTGCTCGCCGGGGTGCCACACGACGTGCTCGACCGCGGCCGCGAGCTCGGCAGCGCGGCCCATGCCGGGCAGGAGCATGACCTGGTCCTGGTCAGTGACCACAAACCCGATGGCGGGCGCCGAGGAGTGTGCGCCGTGCGCGGCCGTGCGCAGAAGTACGGCTTCCAGTGGAGTCCCGGTCGGGGGGCCGGGGGCGGGCATGGTGCGCGGGACGTGGAGGGCTGTGAGCTGGGGCTCGGGTGATACCGCACACCAGGGGGGCCCAGCCGGGGCCGGCCAGGTTCCCAGGAAGGTCCCCGCGGCGGCGTGGGGGTGAGCGTCGAGAGCGTCAAGGACGCGCTGGGCACGGTAACTGCCGTTCAGCCCTGCGGGTGTGTCCGTCGATACGTTCTCGGTCAGAGCGGCCTTGATCGGCTGCGGCAGCAGGGTCGTGTCGACGACGACGGTGCCGGCGCTGGACGGGTCGCCGAAGTAGCGCAGTGCGTCGGCGGCCAGGCGCTGGGACGGTGCGTGTTCCATCACCCATTCCAGGCCGTCCCAGAAGTCGCCGTTGATGGCGGGGGCGGGTTCCAGGTTGAATTCGACGGCCGTCTGCCAGATGGTGGCGTCGCAGTTCTCGGGCAGGGCGGCGTGGTCGGGAAAGCCTCCGCGGGTCCACCCGGAGATCGCGCTGTGCCACAGGGAGTTGCCCAGCTCCCGGACGGAGGCGCGCAGGGTGCTGTCCAGGTCGGCGGCGGCTCTGTGGCAGCGGCGTAGGAATGCTTGCGCGCTGGCCAGTGGCGGCGGGACGTGTTCCGGCGTGTGGGGGCCGTCGGGTGACCAGCTCGCGGCCAGGCTGGGAGTGGCGCAGCCTGGTGGCCACCATGGCAGTCGGTGGCCGAGGGCACGGACAAGGTCGCTCAGTTCTGCGTCGTTCGGGCGCAGGCGGCGCAGGCGGCGCTGAAGGTCTTCGTCGGCGTGGTCGTCAGCGTCGGCGGTGTACAGGTCGAGCAGGCGTACCTCCCAGAAGAGGGAGGTGTATTGGGGCTCGGCGAGGGTGGGCAGCAGCACCAGCGTGCCCAGCAGGCCGCCTGCGACGCTGGGGTCTGGATCGGTGTCGATGTCGGTGAGGATTTCGTGCACCAGGTTGCGCAAGGGATTCCCATGGGGCCAGGCGTGCGGCCAGCCCAGCAGGGTGTTCGTGTGACCGGGGACGAGCACGGTCGCCACCCATACGTGCGGCTCGTACACGCCGTGAGTCGTGTAGCGGGTGACATGGACATCGATCGGCGGGCGCTGCAGGTCCGGATGGTCCGGGAGGTCCTCCTGGCGCAGCTGGAGTGTGGTGTGACCGTCGCGGCGCAGGTGGGGGCCGTCCGGGCCAGGCAGCAGCCACGATGCCGTGCGCGGCGGAAGGCGCCGGCCCGTCCGCGCACACCACCGGGCCACGGTGTCACCGCGCCACAGCGGCCGCGCCGGGGTACTTGCTTCGGCATCCGGCTCGGGCAGGGTGTCTGGGCCTGTATCGGCACGGAGTTGAGAGATCCGGCCGCGGCTGAGTCCGGTCAGCCGTGCGAGATCGGCGCTGGAGTAGGTATCGGCAAGGGAGTAGTCGCGCGTCCTGAGGAAAGCCACTCACACACACTAAACGAAACGCTTAGCGAGCATTGCGGTTTTGCTGAATCCTTCGAAAGGCAGTCAGCGCACCGCGATGCCCTCGGCGCAAGATCCCAGGATCTGGCACAGACCCACGTAGGCTCGCTCCCTTTCGAGGAATCCCGCCCTGACCTGGAGCGCCGGCTGGAACCATGAAGGCATGAGCGATGCCGAGAGCGAAGCCCAAGACGCGGTCACCAGGCTGCGCGAAGAGATCCAGCTGACGACTTCCGGCCTCAGCGGGGCAATGCACGGAATCGCGGACTCATACCAGGAACTCGGCTCCGGGAGCGGCCGGGGCTACAACGTGCACGCCCACTACCGCGCGAACAACATCAACACGGGCAAGCCCCTCACGGAGCTGGCAGTGGAACTGGCTGCCTGGGCAGCTGAGATCGCCGCCAAATCCTCGGCCCTGGACGCCAGACGCTCTCTACTCAAGCAACTCGAAGCGGAAGGCTGATCATCCGCCGGAAGGAGCCGGGAGAGCCGTCAGACCCCGCCTACGCCGTTGGGTGCGGCACCTCACCCCGTACACGCGGTCAGCGTCTTCGCCCGCACGAACACCTCGGTGGCTGTCCACCGCCGCCTCCAGGTCCCGCGCTAGCTTCCCGGCCTGGCCGGCCAGTTCGCCACACCCGCAGCCGCACATGCGTGCGGTGGCCGTTGATGTCCGGGAAGTGCCAGGCGTGATCGTCACGGATGGGCGACAGCCGCGTCGGGGCGGGCAGTTCGGGCACCAGCGGTCCTCTCGTCGTCCAGCAGACAGACGACGATCACGCTAGCCAGAACCACGGACACCCATACCCGAACGCTGGATTTCGGCCGGAACACCACGAAAGCCGTCCCGGCGGCACGGGGGGCCGCCGGGACGGCTGCGCTCAGCGTAGACGCCGAAAGGCCGCCCCGGCGCCCGGGCGGCCCGGGCGAGGCGGCGTCGTGTAGGTGGCTCCGTGGTGGGTGGCGGTGATCGCGGCCAGGCCGCGGCTCACCGACCTGACGGTCAGCACTCCGAAAGGGGCGTTCAGACTGCAGGAGCGCACCTCTGACACCGCTTGTAGTTGCGGCCGCCCTTCGGCCCTGTTCGGTCGAGGACCCATTTTCGAGCCTCCTGCGCGGTCATGGCCTCAAAGCGCGGATAGTCGCGAGAACCTTCGAAGTCCTCCCGGGAACTGTGGGGGTCGACGGTGTGGCTGAAGGCGTTCAACGCGGCGACGTAGACATCACCTGTCGGCCGGGAGTAGTCCGACGGTGTCTCGCGCTTGACCACGGAGCATTCGGTCTCGTGAAGACCGTGTCGGCCTGTGGCAAACGGGTACTTCGCCGGCTGCTGCAGCCGCGCCCATCGGGCATCCGAACCGTTCAGAAGCCCCTCGAACCAGGGGCGGCGATCGTCGCACAGAGCGCACCCACCGGCCTGCCGACACATTGCGCGCAGCTCGCCGGGGTCTTCGGCTTCGAAGCATCGGAATGTGTCGTACAGCAGATCCGCTGCCTCCGCGAGGGCGCTCCGGGCGTCGAGAGCGCTGACCCGGCCATCGTCGATCCGCTCCAGCAGCTCCAGCACGGCCGGCAGTTCCACGGTGAAACCCCAGCCTTCGCGAATGGGACGCCGGCGCTCCTGGGCGAACAGGTCGCCGAAGCTCAGGCGCACAGCCGGCAGGGTCCCCGTGGCGAATTTGAGGTGCACCGGCGCGCCGCCCGTTGAGTACCCAACCGGTCCTGGTTCAGGGCCCCATGGTTCCAAGTCGTCGTACGCGTCGGGAGTATCGGCGGGGGTGTTGAGGCGGGGCTGGGGCACCAGCTCCCGTCGTGCGACTGCCTGTGCTCCTCCCCGATGCCGAGACCGTTTCTTCTGCTTCTTCTTCGGCACCCGAACCTCCTGTTCTGTCCATGTCTGCACCATCAACTACACGGTTGTGAGATTGCGTATCCCGCTACGTTTTCTCACTGCTCTCGATCCGGCAGCTGACATCAGCAACTGCCCAACGACTCCGCTCTGCGCCCGACACCCTGTTTTCACGTGCCCAACTCGAACCCCTCCTCACTTGCCTGCGCAGCCGGGCATGGCGTAGGTGGTTCCCTGGTGGGTGGCGGCGAGGGCGGCAGATCGGGCATCTCGGCGGCGATCTGCGCTCGCAGCCGAGCGGTCTCCTCGGCGTCGGCGGCGGCCTGCAGCGCATCAACCTCTGGGCGCGCCAGGGGTGTCCGGGCCGGGCGTTCGCGGGCTGTTCGGCACGATTCACCTGAACCCCGGGGGTGTGGCCTGCCCCGCCAAGATGAGGGCTGCCAGGGACAATTCCGGGAACTTCGCTGCCCAGCGACCTGCGGCGTTGGGGACATGCGCCAGGCCAGGCTCCCGGTACACCCCGGGCCACCTGGCCCCACGTCTTCCGGGAGCCCACGACTCCCGGCGCTTTCCTCCAGGTTATGGGGCCAGGCGAGCACGACCACCGCGCGCCCCGTGGCCCCGTCCGAAGCCCTCTTCGTGGGAAGTCGGCCGGATAGCGCTGCGCCAAGCGTCCGTCAGTGCTGCACCATAGAGGAACCTAAGTGCTGTACTTGATTCACAGCACTCTCCTACGAGAAGGGTTACAGCACCTTGTCTCGCTTCCATCTCCCGCTCGCGAACGGCATTCGCACCGACCACCCGGTCCCCGGCCTGCCGTTCGTCGACGACTCCCACATCCCCCTCGACGACGGACCGGAGGCCATCGAGGCCGTCGGCCGCGGCGTCGCCGAGGGCATGTGGGGCCGCTTCGACAAGGTCCGCCGCGGCAACGGCGGTTGGCTGGCCTTCACCACCGACCCTCTGCGCACCGACCTCGGCTGGTCGGTGCGCTTCCACCCCGAGCACGGCCGCACCGTGCTGCTGATGCCCGACAAGTACCTCTCACCGCTGCACAGCGAATGGTGGGGCAACCCGTTGCTATTCCGCGCCGGCGGCTACTGGTGGGACGGCACCACCTGGTTCCGGCCCGGTCAGGTCTGGGACCCGGTCGCCGAGCGCCTGGAACACCGCAAGGCCAAGGCCGCCCTCTCTGTCAGCGCCGCCGACCTCCTGGACGGCACCGGCGATCCCTCCCACGCCCACCTGGGCAAGGTCGCCACCTTCGACCCCGAGGCTGGCGCACCGGACACCTGGGCCGACCACCTGGCCCTGTGGGCCGAGCACCACGCGCAGCAGGACAACGCGCTGCCCCTGGGCAAGTGCGTCGTGAGCGTGGCCAGCCCTGAGCTGTCCGGCGACCAGCTCATCGGGGTACCGGAGATGTCTGCGCTCGCTGGCATCACCGCCTCGACCCTGCGCGGTTACATCTCCCGTCAGGAAAACAGCGTTCCCCAGCCGCAGGCGAACGTCTCGGGCCGTTCCATGTGGTCGAAGTCCGTTGCGGCCGACTGGGCCGAGGCACGGCGCCGCTCGTCGGAGGGGGTGCGCGAAGCACTCGCCGGCCAGGACTACGACAACCTGTCCCAGGGCGCCCATGCAGTGCGCGACCGGTTCGCCAAGGACTTCCACGACACCCTGTGGGCGCGCCCGGACATCAGGAAGCGGTGGGTACTGCGCCACCGCAACGACCAGGCCGTCCGCGAGGTCGCCGACGATCTCGCGTGGACCGTCGCACTCAGCCTGGATCGCATCCTGCCCCCCGGCATGATCAGTACCACCGTGCGCCACGCCGTCCTCGACCTCTACGGAGAGGGCCTGAACCTGCGCGACAAGGACGAAGAGGTCACCTCCTGGGACCTCACTCTGACCCAGCCGGTGGCCACGATGCTCGACTGGCTCATCCGCCACCACCCCGACACCGCGCAAAGCGCGATCGGTGCCATCCTGCGTGACATGAACGACCGTCACGACGTGCCAGCCGCGGTTACCGGCAGGGCTTTGCAGCGGGCCCTGGACAGGGACAGCACCCTGGACGAGACCACCCTGGAGAACTACCTCAAGCTCGTCCTGCCGAGCGGGTACGAGGACGTCGCCTGAACCCAGGGCACCTCAAGCAAGATGCGGGGTGGCCGGAGCCAATGAGGCTGGCTTCGGCCACCCCGCACGACTGTATCGGCGCAGGCGCACCGGGCCCCGCGACCGCATGTCGTCAGGAAGACCGGCGGGCAGGGCTCGGCCGGGACCTGCTGAGGACGACGGTCGGCAGATTGCCGGGGCCACGAGGTCCGCCTGGCCTGGCCATCCGCTTCCGAGTCGGCTTGAGGTCAGGGGTTGCGCCGGGCGATGGTGGCGTTGAGGAAGGTCTGCTGAAGTGCGTCAGCGCCAGCTCACGCCTCGTCCGGGGGTGCAGCAGGGCAACGTTGGTCAGTTGAGGACCTGGGCCTCGCCTACCGCGGTCGTGACGGTCGAGGCGCGGGTGGTGGTGAGGTCTCCGGCCTGCCCGGCGCCGGTCCAGTGCACGGT
Organism: Streptomyces kronopolitis; assembly: GCF_014646275.1. Lineage (GTDB taxonomy): Bacteria > Actinomycetota > Actinomycetes > Streptomycetales > Streptomycetaceae > Streptomyces > Streptomyces kronopolitis. The sequence continues at coordinate 20,540 of NZ_BMND01000044.1, read as the reverse complement.
CCAGGTGGCGGTGGCCCGCACCCGGTAGCGGTGGGTGGGCTGGTCGTTGGAGGGGTGCCGGTAGAGGTGCCCGCAGTCCGGCGACCGTTGTTTGCCGAACTCCGGCCGGTAGGGGGTGCCGGCACCGGAGCAGGTGACGGTGGAGCCGTCGCCCATGTCCCAACGGACCTGCGAGACGGTGGCCGTCGCGGTGACGGTCACCGCTCCGGCGGTGGCGGTGGTGGTGGCCGGCCCGTAAGTGGCCGGGCCCTTGCGCGCCCACATCCACATGGGCATCCCCACGACGTACCGGCCCGTCGGGCGAGGGCTGGCGATGTCCGGCCCGTCCAGCCGCATCTTGCTGATTGCCTTGCGGGCGAGCGCCTGGAGGTCGGGCCCCTTCGCGCTCGGGGGCGCGGCAGCGAAGGTGACCCCGCCCATCAGCTCCCGTCCCGCGCCGGGACAGGACACCTCATACAGGGCGCCCGTGTCGCCGGGCTTGAAGTCGTCGGGGATGCCATTGGCGATCTTCCACACCGGATCGTCCTTGGCTGGCTGCGGTTTCATCGGCGCCCAGTAGCAGGCGTCCGCGCTGTTGAACGTCCCCATCCCGTCCCGGTGGCACGGCACCGCCTTGCCGTCGATAGCGCAGCCCGGCACGCGGCCGGGCTGCTTGCCGGGGTGGACACCGGCCTTCCCGGCCGGGGCGGGCGCCGGGTCCTTGGCCGTCAGGTCGCAGTCCAGCCGGTCAGGCGGGCAGCTCACCGAGCCATCCCCATCGCCGTCCGCGGCCGCCAAAGGCGCCGGCGTCAGCAGCGCGGCCGCCGTGGCAGCGGCCAGGACCGTGAGCATCCGCATGCGGCGGCGAGTCAGCATGTCCGGTCCCGCTCGATCGTCGTCGTCCAGATCCGCCAGGAGCCGTCGACCCGGACGGCGGTGGCGTTGTAGACGTGGCGGCGCGGGCCGTCGCCCACCGGCACCTTCTTGCCGGTCTTGCGGTTGACCTCGGTGTAGTCGCGGGTGTCCACGCAGTCGGTGAGCACCGCCTTCGCCGGCTTGGCGGTGGTGTTCACCGCAGTCACCTTCGGCGCGATGCGCGGCGTGCCGCGCATCACCGTGCCGTGGTCCTGGTAGTAGGCCAGCGTCAGCTTGACGTTCGACAGGGCCGTGTTCGCCGCGTGGCGGGCTACCGCCGGGTCCAGCTCGGCCTTGGCGTAGGTGCGGGTGCGCGCCTCCCACAGCGCCCGATAGGCGGTGAGCACCGCGCGTTTGTATCGGCCGCCTGCGGGTCGGCCGGCGGCGCGGTGGCCGATGGCCGGTCGGGGGTGGCCGGTTTGCTGTCCGAGCCGCCGCCGCAGGCGGTCAGCGCGAACAGCGCGACGGCGGCCAGGAGCGCCGCCCGGGTGGTGAGTGGTGGTGCGGTGGTCACAGGTCCCCCAGTCGATCGGCCAGCACAGAGACCGGCACAGTAGCCGCGGCCGGCCGATCGGTCACGGAACATACCAAGTGGCCCCGCAGGAGTGGGCCGTGGGCGGTCAGCCGCGCGGCCACCGAGCCCGTGGCCGATGGCCGATCCGGCAAGAGCCTCCGCGGGTGCGTTCCGCGCCCAGGGGCGCGAGGTGGTGGTCAGATCCGCCAGGAACGGATGCGGTCGGCTGCGTCGTACGCGGCGGACCGGCCGGCGTCGATGTCTCGGGCGAGGTCGATGAGCGCGCCGTAGGGCGCGTCGATGCCTTCGCCGGCGGCGTCCATGTACGCCACGACCAGGCCCGCGCCGAACAGAGCGTTGCGAGCGGGCAGGGGGCGCAGCCGGATGACGGTGTGCATCAGGACGGCGGCGCGCCAGGAGTTGTCGACGGTGGCGCCGACTCTGGGGGTGTTGACGCGGTGGCGTCCGACGGCAGCCACCAGGCTCGTGAAGTCGTGGATGTGCGGATGCTTGGGGAGGACCTCCGCCTGGCGCTCCAGGAGCCAGCGGATGTCGACGTAGAGCTCCACGTCAGGCGGCCCGCCCCGGTGCGTCCAGCCGGGACGGGGCGTCCTCGGGGAAGGCGGCGTCGAACGCGTCGGCATTGTCGTTGACGAAGGCGCGGAAGACTTCAGCGGCGCCTTCGAGGCGAGGGTCGCGGACCGCGTCATGCGCGGCGCGGGCGATGAGTGCAGTCACCGTGGTTCCCTCGGCCTCCGCACGTTCCTTGAGCAAGGCATGCAGCTGGTCATCGACTCGGATCGTCACTGGCTTCGACATACCCCGACTGTACAGCAACCTGTACAGCAGTGCTGATGGTTTGGCCGTCCAGGACGGCTGGCTTCTCCAGCGCGACAGCGCGCTGACCGTGTTGGTATCGGCCGGTCGGAGGGCTGCGACAGGAAAGCGCGCGGTCTGGCAGGTCATGAGCGCTGCCCCGCCTCGGAGGCGGAGGGCATGTCGTAGGTGGTTCCGTGGTGGGTGGCGGTAATGGCTGCCAGGCCGGGCATTTCGGCGGCGATCTGCGCCCGCAGCCGCGCGGTTGCGTCCTCCGCGGCTGCGGCCTGCAGCGCGTCGGGCTCCGGGCGCAGCAGGCGCCTGCCGGGCCGGGCGGCCACTCGCTGGTCGGTGTGGTTGTCCTGGGCGCAGCGGGCGGCCACGGCGGCGCGGGCCTGGGCGGCGCCGGTTTCGTAGACCGTGGGCTGGCCGTCGGAGGCCCGTTCCACCGGCACCGGGGGGTGCGCGGTGAGCCAGGCGCTGCTGCGCTGGGTCAGCAGGTACTCAGCGGTGCGGCGGCGGGCCTGTTCGGCGGCCTGTTCCGCAGCCTGTTCCGCAGCCTGTTCGGCGGCCTCGGCCGAGGGGTGAAGGTGGCGGCGGCGCATCTGCGCTGCGTGGGCGTTGCGGGCCTCGGCGTCGGCCTGGAGGCTGCAGCCGAGCGTGCGCAGTGCGGTGGTGCGGTATTCGCGGACGATTTCCTGGGCTTTCAGCTTCGCGGCCAGCGCGATCATGCTGTCGGTGGCACCTGCGGCGTCGGTCTGGGCGCAGGCGTCCTGGATGCGGGTGCGGGCCTCGGCCTCGGCCATGTCGGCGAGCACCTGGGTCAGCTCGGGGTCGTCGGGTTCGCCGCATCCCGCGGCCACGAGCGTCGTGGCCTCGGTGAGGAGTCTTTCGGTCTCCTCCCAGCCCCAGCATGTCCCGCACAGCCCGCCGGTTTCGGGTTCGCCGCACTGTGCGCACGGCATCGCCCGCCGCGCGGCTTCGTCAGCCTTCTGCTGGGCGCGGGCCGCGGCGGCCTTCGCGTCCGCCGCTGCGTCCTTGGCTGCCTGCTCGCGGCGGCGCTCCTCGAACCGCGCGGCATCGGCGTCCACCGCGGCGCGCAGCTGGTCCTCGAACGCGGCATGCTGCTGTTCGGAGGTGGCGTCGGGCAGCTGGGCCTGGACCTGGGCGGCGACGCGGCGGCGGCGGGCGCGGAGGTCGAGGACCTGGTCCTCGCAGCGCTCGCAGTCGGCGCCGGAGTGCATCAGGGTGCCGTCGTCGCACCGCTGGTCGGTGCAGGGGCTCAGGCGCGGCAGGCCCCGGCCGAGCAGCCAGCCCACCGGGTCGTTGACGCCGGAGGCGCGGCCGGGCTGGGCGGTCAGACGGCGCGTCAGCCGCCGGGCGAGGTAGTGCCCGGCGCGGTCTTCGCCCACCCAGGTCGCCGCCCGGCGAAGCTCGCGGCGAGCCGCCTTCTCCACCAGGCGGCGGGTGCTGTCCCACTCCAGCCGGTCCCACAGAGCCTCGACCGGAGCAAGAGCTACCTGCAGTTCATGACGCGGCCGGGGAACCCTCCCCCGCAGCTCGCCGCTGTGACACCTGCCCATGCCAGCGAGCAGCTCAGCGGCGGCGTCCAGCCCAGAACCGGCGCCGGCGTCGCCCGCAGCCTGCTCCTGACCTTCTGGCTGCATCGGGATGGTGGGGGGAGTCTTCGGCATTTCCCCGCGCAGCGGGCCGTCCCCGCCACCGGTCACCGGCACGGGCGCAGCGGTGGTGTCGGTGTCTGCGGCCTGGTCCTCGCGTGCGCATGCGCGTCCCGGCAGATCACCGGACCCCCCACGGCCATGGCCGGAAAAGCCACTACCCCCCGCACCCACATCCCCCAGATCAGCCATAGGTGTGTGGTTAGCGTGCAGTCCTGCAGAAGCCGAACCTGTTCCCGAGGCCGGTCTACCCATGTTGGCCTGCGGTTTTGCTGTCTGCGTCGGGGTTTGGTCCCCCCCTGCAGTTGTCGCACCCTTTCGCGGCCCCGGAACCAGCCCTCCAGGACGTCCCTGAGCCCGCTGGAATCGGCGCATCTCCCGGTATGCCGTCTCCACCGCCGGGATCACCAGCTGCTCCCGGCCGCCCGGCGTCACCCGGGCCTCCACCACGCCCGCGGCCACCAGCCGGGCCAGGACCTGAGCACCCTCAGCCGACGAGCAGCCCAGCAGTCGCGCGATCGTGGCCGCCATGCGCCCGTGCTCGTCGACCGCACCGCCGCACAGCCGCACCACACCCGTCGCACGCGACTCCAGCACCAGCAAAAGCAGCGCCAGACGGTCCGTCGCAGCGCCCCGGCCGGTGCGCGTGCCCAGCAGCCCTGGGGGCGTCTGCGTACCGTCGGCATGGGACCAGCCCGGAGCGCACACCGCCTCCAACAGCCCCCACAGGACCGCGAACTCCACCTTCTGCAGCCGCAGAGGGTGGTCGGCGGGCTGGTGGTGCCGGGCATCGAGCAGCGGCAGCAGCTGCCAGCGGATGGCGGTGATGACCTGCGTGCCAGGCCGCAGCCGGTTCTCGGAGTCGGCGACCTTCTCCCGATTCAGATGCGGACGCACCTCATGGCCGATGGTCGACGCCGACACCCCGACCCAACGGCCCAGCTCCCGGGCCGTCATGTCGACCGTGAGGTCCGCTGCCGACGTCCTCGCAGCCAGGGCCACCGTCGTCATCCGCACCGAATCCGGCGCACCCGCCAGACCCGGCTGCTTCATCAGCTCATGCAGCGCTCCCCGCAGCCGGCCGCGCACCTTCTCCGTATGCGTCAGCCAGCTAGCTGCCCTCCACACCGGCACCGGCCCCGCCGGCCGCACCGCCATCGTCGACCCGCTCACAGCCACCTCCCCTCAGCCAAGCCACCGAGCCCGTCGTGCGGGCCGTCGCCACGAGAGGAAGCGGACAGGCTGGGGCAGGAGGCAGAGAGAGGTTGGGGGGCATACATGCAGGTCACATACAGAGAGCGGACCGCTGAAAACGCTGATGTGACATGGGGCGGAAAAAAGATCATGCGAAACGGTCCACCGGATTGCCTGTGGACAGCGGACGCGAACGTGCTCCGTCCCGCGGGCCGAGCCGACGACCGCGTTCCGCGTCCTGCAGGGCGGGAAACCGACCCGTCGCGATCACTGGTGGCTGGCTGAAATCCCCTAGCGCCGGTGGCGAAAACCGACCGGCGAGGAAGGATAGAACACCCATTCCACGCCAAAGGGGCATGGGCGGGCTGGTAAAAGGTAGACCGGTGCTGCAAAATGACAACGCTCCGCTTCGGTGGATGCACAACGAAGCCCTTCGTGGTGCTTCGGGTTCTCTCCAGAACCGAGTTCGAACTGTTCGACCGGGGCCAACCGGAAGAACACTCCCTTCAGAGGGGCTGCCAAACCCCTCTGGTGACGGGGGACGCCAGTCAAGGTGCGCCAACACCAGGAATGACTGAGCGTCCCGGGCGGTCGAGCCGCCCTAGCTCCTACGTCATCTCGACCCCCTCCACCGAGGGCTGGTCGAGGTGTGCCCAGACAGCACAAACACCCCGCCGTACATGCAGCTGCTGGCACCACGGCAGGGTGCGGTGAGTCCGGTGCTGGGTACGGGTACCCTGAACATGTCGCGGCACCTTCCTTACGCTTAAGGGTGCTCGGCAGGCTGAGGACCCCTCCTACAAGGTCTCCAGCCATGTGGCCCCTCTCGCCTTATCCAAGGGCGATTGACGGGGCCACCTTCTTTTTGATCAACGTCGGGGTCACCCTATCGCGGGCCGTGCGCCCATATCCCAGCAGCGCGACCGACTTGGTCGCCGGTCTGTCTACCGGCACTCCGGAGTTCCGGTCCAACGCCGCGAACCCGTCCAGCGGGACGCTGGAACAGCGCACCGCTGCGCCGGCCTTCCGCTTCGACTGTGCGCACATGGGTGAAGCCGCGGTTGCTGTAGTACGCCCGCAGGCCGTCGTTGCTGCGCCAGGCGTCCAGGCGCAGCCAGGTCTTCCCCTGGTCGGCGGCGCGCTTGCTGGCCCAGTCGAGCATGGCCGAGCCCAGATCGAGGCCGGCCACGTCACGGCGCACGACCATGCGGTGCACATAGAGGGCGGCTTCGGCGGCCTCGTCTCGGTCCCAGAAGTCACTATCCGCATGCCCGTCCACGGTGATGGTGGCGACGGGAGTGCGGTCCACTTCCACGATCCAGCACTCGCCGGCGGCGAGGTTTGCCTTGATCCGGTCTTCGCGTGGGGCGTACTGCCACTGGTCGATGCCGCGCTCGCGTAGCCAGGATGCGGCGTGCTCCCAGAGTTCAACGACGATGGGGAGGTCTTGCTCATTGGCCTGGCGAATCGTCGGCTCGGATCCCAACCGTTGGCGGCTGCGCTCGTAGGTGATGACGTGCCGGTCGCCCGGGAGCACGTTCATCACGGTTCGGACCGGCTTGCCGTCCTCGGTGTAGCCGGTGCACAGGTGCACCGCGACCGGTGTTCCTGGGCCGAGTTGGAGCCGGTCCGCCTCGGTCGGGGTGGGCATGCGCACGTGGATCTCATCCAGGGCACGAACCTGCTCGTAGCCCAGCTCGGCCAGTACCGCGTTGGCGCCGCGAGCGATGTCGTCGGGACGCATGATCTCGCTGTTCTGCACGAGCGTGAGAGGAAAGTGACTGTCGTTCGTGTTGTAGGGCACGCCGTCGACGAAGCGGACCCGGCGGCGTACAACGACGAGGTCGTCTTCACCGAGCTGGAGGCGCTCGCGGACATGCTTGCCTGGCGTCTCGACAGCGACCTCGATGTTTTGGCTGGCCTCTCGGCCTTCCTCTGACATCTGCGTGAGGAAGGCATCCATCTCGGGGGACAGCGGGCGCTTCCAGAACTCGCCCTGCGGTCGGTAGACCATCGGCCTCCGGCTGCGGACGAAGTAGCCGCGGGGGCGATCGCTCACGATCAGACCTTCATTGACCAGCACTTTCAGACCCTGGACGGCGGTGGTCCGGGTGGTGCTCCACTTACTGGCGATCTCAGCCTCAGTGGGCAGCCGGGCACCCGCGCCAAGGGTTCCGTCCATGATCTGGTCGCGGATCCCGTCCGCGATGCGCTGGTAGAGGGCGCGCGCCCTGCCGCTGACTGCCATGGAAGATATCTACCTCTTCAGTAATGAGTAGTCAATCTAGCCGATCGCGGGCTTCGGGGCTTGACCTGACGGATCTCTCCATGCAAATCTTCGACGCGGCGGCATTGAGTAGTCAATCTATGTCGCCTAGTTAACCTGTGCTTTCTCGGAAGGAGCCCCATCCCGTGAAGATCACCTGCCGCCCCGCTGCTGTCTTCGCCACCGAAGTGTTCGACGCCGAGACGCTCGCCCTGCTGGACGCCGTAGCCGTGGAGCTGCCGGACTTTGGCCCTGTTGACCTGGACATCGCGTTCGGTACGCCCCTGGAGATGTACGGGCTGGTGACTACGGACGAGCTGGCCAGGTGGGATGCCGCAGCCGCGGTGACGACGGGCAAGACCAAGGCGCGCACCGAGGTGGTCGCGGCGTTCGGGGCGCGCCGGGATGCCGCGCGGGACATCGCCGTGGCGGACCCGTCGATCGGCGCCCGGGTGCGCGAGCGCCTGGTCGATGTCCTCCTCCCCTACGCCGCGCAGCTGCGCATCGCGCCGGCCACCGAGCCCCTGCCGCTCGCGGCCTAGCTCTGCTCTGCCGGGTCCTCACGGACCCGGCTCCCCCACCCGGAACCGCCCCGCGGGCGGCGCCGGATGAGGGAGCCGGACACGGTCCCCGCCAGCACCAACGCCCGAGTGAAGCCCACCACTGCGGTGGGTGGATCTCCGGATGACTGTTCCTTCTCAACTCCACAGCGAGCATTCCGGCGCTACGACTAGCCGGCACCTCCGAGCAAGAGATCTGCAGAGCGGTGCCACATGGTGAGTCCTCTGGCCAACCGGCCCAGTCCGCAGGGGATGTGGACCGCCAGCCCGCAGGCGAGATGCGGGACAGGCAACAGCGACAAGCCGGCCCTGCCGCGTGCGCAGCATCGACTGCGATCAGCTTCCGCAGCACCTTTTCCCATGCCGCCCTCACGGGCGGATAAGTGATTCGAACGCGCGGTGACACAAGGGCGAAGATCGCGGGCCCCGTAGGTGAGCAGTACGACCGGTTCGAGTCCGGTCCGGGGCACTGCGGCACCACGTGCCGCTCGGAGCCGGGCAAACCGCCCGCTCCACGGCGACAGCCCCCGGGTGCGACCGGGGGCTGTCAGTACCAGGACCTGAATCGGAGGACCCTGATGCCGAACAGCATCGCACGACGTTTCCCCGCCGTGACCGGCGGTCTCGTCGACACCATCGACGACATCGAGAAGAAGGACGAGGGCCGCGGCTACGAGGCCGAGGACGCCGTCCGGCGTCTCGACGCCTGGAAGGCCCGCCGCGCCCAGACGGCCGGCGCGGAGCAGCGTCTGAACGCGCTGCTGCTGCGCCTGGTGGCCGAGGGCGACGCCCGCATCGCCGCCCGCGCCGCCGAGAACACCTTGAGGGCGGGGTGCGCGGCATGAGGAACCTGCTGAAGCTGCTCAACGACGCCTGCGGCCTGTGCGGTTACTGGCGCTGCCGGTGCTCGGAGGTGGCCCGATGAGCACACCCACCCCCGCCCCCGTCCGTTGCGGCTCCTGTCAGGGGACCGGACAGGGCGAGACCGTCTGCACCGGCTCCGGTACCTACCGCGCGAGCTGCGGATCCTGCCACGGCTCCGGCCGCCAGTAGCGACCGCAGCCCTTCCCGCGGCGCGGAAGGCCAGCCGTCTTGAGCGGCCGAGGCCACCGCGCTGCGGGCCGCACCACATCACCGGCAGGAGCCCGTGCCCGACCACCCGATACGCCGTGCCCGCGCCGCCCAGCAGCTGGCGGAGCGAGCCCTTATCCGTCACGGACTCGCCCACCCGCTGGCCCACACGCTGCTCGCCGCCGCCGCGCTGGCGGCGGCGGGCGTGTGGGAGGCCGGTCACTGGGTCCGTGACCTCCACCCCAGAACCGCACCGTCACAGGGACATTGCCATGGAACATCCCAACACCCCGCAGAAGCCGAAGCCGGAGGCGGCCGGGCGGACCCGCCTGTCCGCTGATGAGGCCCGCGCCGTCTTCGCCACCGAGGTCGGCCGGCACGTCATCGGCGGGATCTACCACTCCGCGTACTGGGACAGCACCTACCGCGTCGCCGGCATCCACTACGGCCCGGACGCTCTCGCGGCGATCGGCTGGGACGCGGGATGGGCGATCACCATCCAGGACGCCCGAGGCGTGCAGACCCACTGCACCGCCTGGGAGAAGACCGACAAGGTCATCGCGCTCCCGGAGGTCACCGTCTACCGACCCTCCCACGGGGCCCTGCCGCTGGGGCACTACAGCACTCCCGAGGCGGCTCGCGCGCACGTCACCGACCTGCTTCGCCGTGAGGAGCCCGGCGCGCTGCCGGTCTGGCTCGCGGACGACCTGGACGACCCGCTCAGCCCCGTCGAGGCGAACTGCTTCGGGCGCGGCGGTGTTCCGGAGCCCACCGGCTACGTCATCACCCCGCTGACCATCGCCGACCACTACGACCCGGCGGCCGACGAGTAGGCCGGCCGCGGCTGACGATCACGAAGGACAGATCCACATGGCTCAGGACAACCAGCCCAGCCCGCCCCCTTCCCCTCCCCTGCCTCGGCCCCGTGTCCGACTGCGGGACCCGGACGGCCCACGCATCCCCTGACCTCACCCGCTGAAGTCCCGATCTGCCAGTTGCCTGCTCGGCCCGCACCCTGCCCAGCCGGTGCGGGCTGAGTCGCAAGGGAGCCGGACAGCCCGGACTCCGAAAGGAGCGCCATGAAGAAGGACCGCAGCACCGACAAGCCGGTCTCGCGGGTGCGCATCAACCTCGGTGAGCGCACCAGCCCGGCCGACAAGCCCGAGAAGCCCGTTTCACGGGTGCGCATCAATCTGCGCGACAAGAGCGGGCCCAAGCGGGACGTCCGGAAGTAGAGCCAGCCAGCCGGACCGACCCTTCTGACACGGAGTCACCATGACCTTTGATATGAGCCGATTTGGCACGAGCCGTTGGGTGAAGACCCATCCGAACGGTGTCTACACCCACGGCTCGACCGAGCCGGTGCTCAGCGTGCTGGACGTGCGCGGCTTCGAGCTGCGCGATGTCTTCTTGATCGGCATCAACGACTCGTGCGGCACGCTCGTCCTGCCGAGCGAGTCGCGGGCCGAGAACGCCGCTGCCGCGCTGGAGCCCGCCTTCGACACCCGGGTCCACCTGTTCGGCAACCGCGACGGCCACGACCTGTGGGCAACCAACTACACCCGGCGTGCCCTGGACGGCACCACGCTGTCGGCCTTCATCACCAACCTCACGCTCAAGGACGGCCGCCAGGTCATCAAGGACGGCCGCTGGGTCCGCTGACGCCTCCCGCCTGCCGACTGCCTCCCCCTGCCCGCACCGGTCCTCGTTGACGGCACGGGCAGGGCGGTGTGGGGAGCCGGACAGTCCGGATCCACCGGCTCTGTAGCCGGTCCACCCGAGATGAGGAGATCACATGCCCCAGCAGCTCCAGGGGAAGGCCACCCGGCCGCAGACCACCTACACCCAGGGCGACTTCGTCCTCTACCGCGATGCCCGCCGGTTCTGGCTGGGACAGCCCGGCCACACGTTCGTCGGCCGGGTGGAACGGGTCTGGCGGCACGCTGAGACCGGAAAGGTCTTCTACGACCTCGTCGAGTTGAGCACCAACCGTCTTGTCGGCGAGGTGGACCCCGACTACATGCGGCTGCTCCCGCCGGCCGACGCGATGGCCGACGTCGACACCGCGCCGCTCGCCGAGGCGGACGCCGGGGCGATGAGCCCGGCCGCCGTCGCCTGGCTTCACCAGCACCTCGTGCAGGACAGCAGCAAGCTGCCCGCCCAGCGCGACTGACCAACCCCCGAACACACCGGCCGTGTCTGACGGTTGCCTGCTCGGCCCCTCCCACCACCTGGCGGGAGGGGCCGAGCTATGGGGAGCCGGACAGCCGTCCATCCGCGTACGAAGAGAGGAAAGGGCACATGGCCGCGCGCACCGCGACCCGCACCAAGAACAAGCCGCCCACCAAGAACAAGAACGCGGTGAAGAAGACGACCGCCGCCGCAAAGAGGACGGCAACGGCGCCGGCGCGGCGCCCGTCCGCACCTGCCGCCCCGCAGAGGCCGGTGGCGTCCGTCGCGTGGCCGGAGGCTGACGCGCAGGCCGCGGACGTCCGTGACCGCACCGCCGACCTCATCGACAGTGCCCGGCAGACCGCGGTCGTCCTCATCGGTACGGCTGTTGAGCGTGACGCGGACGCCCATGACCGGGCCGCCGACATCGTGGACCTGGCGCACGAGACCGCCGCCACCCTGCACGGCGCCGCGTTCGAGACCGCCGCCGATGTCCGGGACCGGGCCGCCGACGCCTGTGACCTCGCCGGTGAAGCCGCCCGGCGCGACGCCACCCAGGTCGTGGCCCGGGGGCAGGCGCTGGCCGCGGAGATGACCGGGACAGCTCGCGCCCGGGCCCGGCAGGTCTTGGCCGAGGTGGTCGAGGAGGCTGGCCGTCGGCTGCGCGAAGCCACCACCGAAGCCGATGGCGTGCGAGCCGAAGCCGTTCGCGATGCCCAGGCGATCCACGACGAGGCTCTCCGTGGTGCGAAGGACACCACCGTCGCGGCTCGCGCGGCCGCCGCCCGGCACCGCAGCCGGGCCGAGCGTGCCGCTGCTGCGATCCAGCAGCAAGCCACGGACCGGGCAGAGGAGTTGGTCCTCGAGGCCCGAACGCGCGCCGAGGAACTGACCGGGCAGGCCCGCGACCAGTCCCGGCGGGTGCGCCGGGACGCGAAGGCGCAGGCCCGGCAGCTCCTCGCGGAGGCCACTGAGGAAGCCGGTCGTCGGCTGCGTGCGGCCACCGAGGATGCGGGGCAGGACGCGCAGGAAATCCGGGCGCAGGCTCGCCGGGAGGCGAAGGCCACCGTCACCGCGGCCCGCGCGGCCGCGGCCCGGCATCGTGCACATGCTTCCCGTGCTGCGGCGGCGATCGAGCAGCGCGGTATTGACCGGGCGCAGGAGCTGATCTCTGATGCTCAGGCACATGCGGCCGCTGACCTGGCTCGTGCGGCTGATGAAGCCGGCCGCCTGCGGGCCGAGGCCGAGCAGCATCTGGCCGCATCGCGTAGCGAAGCCGACGCCATCCGGGCCCAGGCGCAGGGCGAGGCCGATGAGCTGTGCGTCCAGGCGCGCGACGACGCCGATCAGTTGCGTGCGCAGGGTGAGAGCCAGGCCGGCGAGATCCGGTCCGAGGCCGAGGCCGAGGCGCAGCGTCTGCGCACAGCCGGCCAGGCGGAAGCCGACCGGCTCACCGCCCAGGCCCGCACGGTTGTCGAGGACGCCCAGCGGGAGAAGGCGACGGTCCAGGAGACGGTGCGGCGGCTGCGCCGCCTGGCCGAGGAGGACACCGAACGGCAGCGCACCGAGTCGGCCGAGGACGCTCAGCGCACCACCGAGGCCGCGAAGGCCGAGGCCGACCGGCTGCTCAAGGACGCCCAGCAGAGCGCGGACGCCACCAAGACGGAGGCCGAGGAACTCCTGCAGCAGGCCCAGACACGGATGGCGGAGGCCGCCGACCGGCAGCAGGAAGCCGACGCCGCTGCGGCACAGGCCGCTGAGGAGCTGCGCCGGGCGACGGACCGCACCGAGCAGCGCCTGGCCCGCAAGGAGCTCAAGCACAACGCCCGCAACCGGCGCCGTGACTCAGTCGCCGCGCGCAAGGCCCAGCGACGCGAGGGCCGCTCTTCCTGGTCGGACCGGCTCGGGCGGCTGTCGGCCTGGTGCCGGCGTCTGTCGGCCGATCAGGCCCGCAGGGTCCTGGTCGCCGGTCCGATCCTGGCACCGATGGCGGTGGCCTGGTGGTCGCAGATGGACTACGCCAAGACCGAGTTCAAGTGGGCCACGATCTTCGCCATCGGCTTCGCGGCCGCTTGGGAGTTGACCACCGCGTTCACCGGCTGGATGTACCACCAGGCCCGCAAGGCCGGCGACGCCGGCCTGCTCTACCGCATCTTCACCTGGATCTTCGCGGGCGGCGCGGCCGCGATGAACTACGCCCACCACTGTGGCAAGCACGGTGCGGCGACGCAGTCCGCAGTCAGCTTCGCCACAATGAGCATCGTCGGCATGGTGCTGTGGGAGCTCTACGCCTCCCTCCTGCACCGCAAGGCGCTGCGCGACAAGGGACAGATCGCCAAGGCACGGCCGCGGATCGGCGCCATCCGCTGGGTGCGCTACTTCCGCCATTCGTTTACGGCGTGGTCCATGGCGATCACCGACGCCTCGCTCACCACGCTGGACCGGGCATGGGCCGCGGCCGAGACCGAGATGGCTCGCAAGGACACCAAGGACACCCTGAAGGCGGCGCGCGGCGGTCAGCCGCTGCCGTCCTCGTACCGGGTGCTACCGATCTCCGGTTCGGCCGGTCCCACACACGTTCCGGCGTTCCGGGTGAGCCTGACGCGGTTCGACGAACCGGTTCGCCCCACCGGGGTTCCGCTGGAGGGGGCCGCGCCGTCCTCCCGGCAAGTTCGCGAACTGGCCGCGCAGGGCGAACTGGAGGCCCCGCAGCGCGAACCGGTTCGCGAAGCGGGCAGCGAACCCGGTTCGCCCAGGTCCGCGAACCCCACGCCGCGCGAGCGTCAGCAGATGGAGCAGGAAGAACAGGTTCGAGCAGTGCTCGGACTGATCGGCGAACTCGGCTACGACGAGGTTCGCCTGCCCGTCGTCATGGAGCGAACCGGGATGGCCAAGACCACCGCCTACGAACGGCTGAAGGCCGCGCGCGAGCTGTACGCCAAGGCGTGAGCGAACCGGTCCGCGAACCTCTCGACCGCTTGGGCGAACCCCGTCCGGCGAACGTGCGAACCAGTTCGTTCAACGTTCGCGGACCGGGCGGGAGCGCGGACGGGACGCCGAACCGGTCCGCGAACGGCGACCCATCCACGTTGCCGGACGGTGGGCCGAACCTGTTCGGCCCACCGGTTCGCGGACCTGTCGCTCGTCCTCGCCTGAGACGGGCCACACCCATCCGCACCGCGAACTACGAACCGCGAACCACTGACCGGTTCGGCGAACCCCACACGGACCTCTCCTGCCGACCGGTGTCGGCCCCAACCGCACCCCACGGTGCGGGGTGGGGCCGGCCACGGCCGCCAGGCGGCCACTGCCGTGCGCCCGGCCCGCTTTCCAGGGCCTGACCGGGCGCACGGCCTCTTTCCATCGACCGTGCGGCGGCCCGCTTTCCAGGGCCCGGCCACCGCACGGTCTCTCCCATTCAAGGAGCTGACCCAGCATGCCACTGCGCCCCATCCCCATCACGCCCGGAAGCCGGCCCGACCCCCGCTTCGAGACGACCTACCAGGCCTCCCGCGGCGGCCACTTCAAGCCGGAGCCCAAGCCGGTCCCCGGCACGCCCAAGCCGAAGAAGGAAGGCCGCTGATGGCGTTCTTCGGCCTCGTCGGCAACGACCAGAAGCTGGCGTCGACGACCTACAGCGACCGTGAGTCGGCCTCCGAGCGGGCCGCCCGCAGGCGCCGCGAGGGCCACCACCGCAGCGCGGCCGCGGCCGACCGCCAGGGTCAGGCGTGGGCGGACGCTGAGCGTGCCCGTCAGGACCGCGGGAGCCGGTGGCGGCGGTGAGCAAGGACCTCAAAACCGAGGCGGCACGCCGCGACCGCCACACACGCGCCGCGGTCGCCACGGTCGCTCCCACCAGCGCCGGCATGGCCGCGTGCAGGGCGGATGTGGACCTGTTCGACCGGGCCGCCAGCGCCCGTGCGCCGCTGACCACCCGGATCGAGGCCGCCACGGCCTGCGCGACGTGCCCCTTCGCCACCACCTGCGGATTCCGCGTCGCCATGCCGATGGCCAGCTCCCGTGCCAAGGCCCGCTCGCTGAACCGCCGCGCCACCTGACCACCCGACGCCGCCGCGGGCCTGCCCTTGCCGGGCAGGCCCGCCACTGCCTGTCCCGGAGAGCGCCTTGTTCGCCTGCCTGTTGATCCGCCGCCCCCGCCGCCTGCGGCACCTGCGCCGCCTCGCCGCAGCCACCGCGCCGGCCACCCGGACCCTGCTGCCCGGCCACCCCGCCCCGCCCCGCCCCGCCGTTCCTGCGCAGCCCACACAGCTGCCGCCCGACTTCAAGCCCGCCGAGCCGATACTCCCGTCCCCGGCCGGGCCCGACGACGACGAGCGCCACCTGCAGGCCCGCCTGCAGGTCGCGATCGACGGCCGCGCCCACAGCGCCGCTCAAAAGGCACGTCATGACTGAGATCACGCCTTGGTCGGCTCGCTCCGCGTAGCCAGTAGGCCGCCGGTAGCCGGTAGTCGGCGCCGGTAGGTAGGTCATCTCCCCCGGGCGCCCCGGGGGAGCGAGGGACGGAGTTCGCCGCCGGCCACGCCCCGGCGCCGCCCATACGTTCAGTACGCCCCCAGAACATGGAGTGAATCCCCATGCTGCGGCACCCTTTTGCCTTTTCCCGCTCCGGCAACACGGACCAGTCGCCCGCTGACGTCTGCCAGACCGTCGGGGAACTGCTCCCCGCCGGCTTCGGCCGGGCCTCCCGGCGCGTGGCGCGCACCGCCATGACTCGCGCGATCGTGCGGTGGGGGGTGCGGGCATGAGCACTGATCAGGCCGAAGCCGTCTCCCCCACAGTCGACGAGGTCCCGGCGCCCGAGCCGACGGCCCCGGCCCGTGGTGTCGACGACTTCCTGGCGGATCTGGACGAGGTCCTGGCGACGTCGACCGCGCCGACGATCCCGGCCCCGGCCCCGGCCCCGGCCGCCGAGCCGGACCCGGAGCCCGAGGCCGCGGAGCCCATGCCCGACGTCGACCGGTCTTTGGACGTGGCAGGCCCGGACACCGACACCACACCGGCAGCCACGCCCGCCCCGGTCCCGGCCGCGCCGGCGAAGGACTGGTGGAACGACGTCTACCGGGATGACGCCGCGGACGTTGACACCTTCACCGGGAACATCCCGGCCGCAGCCGCCGCGCCCGCTCCGGTGGCCACGCCGCCGAAGCCCAGCCACGCGCCGGATGCCCTCGGCGACCAGGACGACGTCGACACCGTCGACGACGCGGCCGACGATGACGGCGACGACGAGGCCCCCGCCAAGAAGTGGTGGTGGTTGAAGACGGAGTCCGCCGACGACGTCCAGGACGGCGACGGCAACGAGGAGAAGGACGCAGAGCCGGCCGGGAAGACCGGCGGCCAGTTCACGGCCGCCGTCAAGAACGCCGGCCCTGTCGTAAGCAGGCTGAAGGACGGCGGCCTGGTCAACAACCCCCGCGGCCGTCGGATCATCTTTGCCGGCTCCGCGTACGCCATGGGCTGGGGCCTGGGCTGGGACGACCGGCTTACCGACCTCATGGCCCACTCCGCCCAGTACGCCATCCCTGTGACCGGCTGCGCCCTGGGCGCCGGCGTCCTGGGCCTGGCCGCCGGGACGAAGGGCGGCGGCGTCGTCTTCGTCAGCTCCCTTGCCCTGATCACCGCCCTGACCATGGCCGACCCTGCGCGGGTCGTCGGTGGCGGCGTGGCTCTGGGTTGCCAGATCGCTTACGGCTTCGTCCGCGGCTGGGTCGGCCACCACGGCGGCAAGTGGCCCTGGAAGGGCGTCGTCTGGGCCGCTCACGTTCCCGCCGCCACGGCCACCGTGGCGTTCCTCCTGTACGGCACCAACTGAGAAGGCAGACAAGAGACGTGAATCAGGTATTCGGGACCATCGGCTTCACTGGCGGCGCGGTCGTGATGACGGCCCTCCTGATCCTGGGCGCCCGGGGCGCCTGGAAGGTCAAGCTGAGTCACGAAGGCGTGATCATCGCCGGCTTCGTGACAGGCCAGTTGTACGCCCAGGCCGGCCAAACCTTCGCGTTCCTTCAGGACATGAGCGGCGGCCTGTCCGAGGCGGTCCGCAACAGCTTCGGCACCGGTGCCAACTTCGGTGCGGGCGCCGTCGCCCTGGTGGTGTCCCTGCTCGTGTACGGGCTCAAGCCGTCCAAGCTCCGCAACGGGGCCGTCGCGCTCATGCTCCCCTCCCTGTACACGGCGGCCGGGGGCCTGTTCGCGACGCTCACGCACATGATCAGCAACATCTCCGGAACGGTCGTGGGCTGAACCATGGCCGTGAACTTGATCAAGCCGGACCCGGGTGAGGACGACGAGGGCCTGGCAGACGTTGTTGAGCTAGTGGCGGTCGACGACCTGGTGGATGACGAAGGCGTGGCGGCTCAGCCGTCACGCCTTCGGGCTTGGTGGGCCCAGGTCCTCGAGGACTCCGAGCCCAGTGCCGGGCCGCGCCCGCGGTTCATGACCGGGCCTGAGCTGGGCGCGTACTCCGTCTTCAACCGTGCCGGCCTGGCCAACGTGAAGATTGGGACTGTGGTCATCGTCCGCGGCACCTGGACCCTGACCCGGCGCGGCTGGGTGTTCGTCATGCGCGCGGCTCGGAAGCCGAAGGGTGTGAAAGCTGCCCCGGCCCCGGCCGCCGCGGGGGACACTGGCGGCGGCGCGAAGACGAAGGCCCCGGTGAAGCGCGGCCGGAAGTCGGCTGCGAAGGAGAAGGGGGCGGCGAAGAAGAAGGCCCCGGCGAAGAAGGCCGACACCGGCAACGTGCTCGTGGCCGGTGTCCTGATCGCCGGCATGGCCGTCATGTTCGTAACGAAGACCGTCGTCCCCGCGGTGGTCAGTCTGGCGACTGGCGCCGCGTCCTGGGTGGCTGACCACCCCCTGGACGCGGCGCGGGGTACCGGCGTTGTGGTGATCGTTTTCGTGGTGATCGCCTGGACCGTCGGGGGAGTCGTCGGCGCCCCGGACGATGACGAAGAAGATCACCACAGCGAAGATCACGACAGAGGAGCGGCTGGGGAAGCCGCAGAAGCGGAATCCCCCGAAGATCGCGAAGAAGGTCAGGGGAGCGAGGAAGTGGAAGCCGAACCGGAGGGTGGGGAAGTGGCGGTCCTCTCCCCCGAGGAGCAAGCCGAACGGGAGCGAATCCGGGTCTACGAATGGGTGCGCGAGAGCATCAAGAAGCCCACCGGAAGCGGCACCGCGGTACACCTCCGAGAGCTCTGGGTGAGCCTCCAGACGGAGGGGGGAGCGAGCCCCACCATGGCCGATGTGCGGGCCCTCCTGGAGGGCCACCAGATCCCCATCAGGGATGGGGTCAAGGCCCCCGCATCCGATAAGGACGGGGCCACCCGTAACCGCCCTGGTGTGCACTGCGAGGACCTCCCCCAGTCCTTCACTCCCCTGCCCACCCAAGGATCCAACCTGGTCCGCCTACTACCGACCTACCAAGCCTCTGACCAGGCATAACTACCGCTGACCTACCCGCCGCCTACCGCCCAGGTAGGCGGCCTACCGGTCCACCAGCAGACGCCCCGGACCCCGGCCCGGGGCGTGCGCCGGCCGACCGGCGGCCGACCGAAGAAGGGAGCGGACCCCTTGTCCCCGATGTTCTGGTGTGACGTGTGCCAGTGCGCGTACCCGCACGGCCCGGAAGGGCCGGGCGCCGCGCTCGAAGCGCACAACGCCGCACGACACGGGGGCGACTCCCCCGACGAAGGTGTACGACCGATCACTGGCCGCCAGCTCATGATCGGTCTCTTGGTCCTGGCCCTCCTGTCCTGGGCCATGCGCTTCCTCGGGTGACCCAACACCACGCTTAACTTGAGGACCCGCCGCGCCCCACCACGACAGCCAGACCAATAAGCGGAATCCATTGATGCAGGCTGGCGCGAAGCAGGAAGCCATCTTTCGCGCCAGCCTGCTCCTCCAGCCCGTGACGAACGACCGGGCCCCGACGCCCTGGTGAGGAAGTACGGCCAGGACAGCGTCGACATGACCGCAGAACAGATCCACCCGATCGCCGTGAAGCTCGTGACTCGGGGGCGGGGGCCCACGTCGGACGCGACCGGGTGGTGCCCGCACATCGTGCTCCAGTAGCACCAACTGCTGCCCGGCGCCAAACAGCGGCTCGCCGAGCGCTTCAAAGAGGGGCACCTGGCGTGCCGAACCGCCCTGCTGCTGCGGCCTTCGTCGAGGCATGGTCACCGCCTGTGGGCCGGCGCCCTCGCCTGGCTCACCCTCACCGCCGCCGCCCTGACCACCCTGTGGGCCACCACCGCAGCCCTCCAGCCCTAACTCGACAAGGAGTCGATCATGTTTGTATCGCGTCAGGGACTCGCCCAGAGCACATACCCGGAGCACATCAATGCGTCCGTGATCCTGCCGGACGAGACGCAGCCGGTAACCATGGCCGGCTGGACAGTGACCACCTGGTACCGCGACGCCACCCTCGGCGGCCGTCCGCTCTACCGCAGGACGATCGCCCAGGCATTCACCGACGCCGCCGGCGAGGTGCGGCACTACCGCGAGTGGTGATGCCCCGGCGAACCGCCCTGCTGCTGGCGGCCTCCGTACCACTCATGGCCACCGCGGCCGCCCTCGCGCTCCGGGCCAGCCGCTGGGAGCTGTACGTCCATCGACACCGCATCGAGCTCAAGCCCCAGCCCCGCCGCTCCTGCCCCGACTGCCAGGGCGCGGGCGGCTGGTGGGTCGACGGCGCGAACCCGGAGATGGAGGCGTGCGGATGCTGGGCGTACCGGCGCGAGCTGCGCGTCCGGCTCCTGCCCCTCCCGGCCTGGCCGGACGAACCCCCGTTCTGAACAACCCGACTCCGGCACAACGGCCGGGTCGAGACCGCGAGGCGGCCACGCATCGTCAAAGGGCCGGCTACCCCACTCCTCACCTTCATCGAGATCAGGAGACCTCCAGCATGCATCGTCCCGCCACCTTCGCCGCCCTGCTCGGACTGACCCGTGCCGCCAGCGCGATCGGCGACTTCTGGATCCAGAACGACTTCTGTGCCCGAGTGAAGGGCGCCTCCGACGAGGCTCCGGTGACCTACGAGGACCCGGCCACCAAGGTGACGAGCATTCACGGCACCGTCGACGGCCGCAAGGCATGTCTGCACCACTGCCTCACCTACACGGCCACCCAGGCGATTGTCGCGGGGCTCGGGGCCCGCGCACTGGGCATCCGGATCCACCCGGCTGCCGCCGCGGCCGCGCTCGCCATCTCCTTCGGCACGCACTACACCGCGGACCGCCGCGTCCCGGGCAAGGGCGACCCCGGGGAATTGCATCTGATGCACGTTCGGGTGTTGGCCGCTGGCCCTGAACTGCGGGAAGTGTACCGACTGGCTGCCTGACGTCCAGCGAAGC
>NZ_BMND01000043.1 GCF_014646275.1 Streptomyces kronopolitis | reverse complement strand
GTCCGGGTCGGCGGCCAGCGCCCGCACCCCGCGGACCAGCCGTCCGCCGGGACCGGCGCCCGCCTGCGGTTCCTCGACGCCGCGGCCGCCCTGCTCCGTACGGACCCGGAGGGCATCCAGCCGCTGCTGTGCGCCTGGTTCGACGACACCCGCCCGCTCCACCGTCCCGCCGCGGACGGCGCCGGCCCGGCCCCGCGCGCACTGCCCCGGGAGATCACCGTCGCCGCCGCCGCGCAGGCCCTGCTGCACACCCACCGCCGGCAGGCGCTCGACGCGCTCCTGGAGGCCCTGGTGGCCGCCGCGCACCCCCGGGGCGACGAGCTGATGGACGCCCTCGCCGAGGACGAGCCGGCGGCGGTGTGCCGGGCCGTGGACCGCTGGGCGCACGACGAACGCCCCGAGCGCCGGGCCGCGGCCGCCTCGTACGGCCTGCGGGCCGCCCCGCACGCCACCGCCACGGCCGACCGCGCCCTGCTGCGCTATGCCGCGCTGTGCCTCCTCGCCCGGCGCGCCGACGCCGCCCACCACGGCTCCGCGCTCGCCCTGCTGGTGGGCGATCCGGCCACCCGCGCCCGCTTCCTGGACCGCGCGCTGACCCGCTTCGTCGCGGGCGACCCGCAGCTGCCGCCCGCGACGTTCACGGCCGCCCTCCCCGAGCACCCCAAGGTGGTGCTGGACGCCTTCCGGGCCCGGCTGGTCGGCGGCGACGGCCCGCCGGTGGCCGACGCGCTGCTGCGCATGCTCGCCCGCATCGACGCACCGGACCTCGCCGCGCGCATCGCCGACCTCGTCCGCGACTGCGCCCGGCACTGCCCCGAGCGCGTGGCACGGCCGGTCGCGGAGTTCCTCGACCACCGCCTCGAACGGGGACCGGCCGCCCGCGCCGCGCTGCGCCCGCTCGCCGTGGAACTGCTGACCGGAGGCCCCGTGACGGTCCGCTGCGCCCTCGCGGCCGTGGTGGCCGGCGCCGGCTCCGGCGCCTCGGCCCCGCTGCGCCGCGAACTGCTCGACGTGCTGCTGGCCCAGGAGGCGGCCCTCCCGGCGGTCCCCACGGCGCGCGGCGGACACGGCGGCGCGGGGCCGGACACCCGGGTGCTGGAGGCGCTGCTCCGGGCGGCCGCCGAGGGCGCGGAGCGGCGGCCGGCGGACCGCACCCGGGAGCTGGTGCACCGCACCGCAACGCTGCTGGTGCGCACCCCGCAGGGCGCGGCCCGCCTGGACCGGCGGCTGGTGGAACTGGGCGGGCGGGTGCCCGGCTTCGCCCGGCGGATGCAGGACTGGGTGGCGGACGAGCCGGGGGAGTGGGCGGCGGTGGTGGGCCCCGGTGCCCGTGTCACGCTCACCGGGTGCCCCAGCTGACCGCGGCGGCCCGGCCCGGGCGGAGCGGCCTGCGCAGCGCGGCCGGTGAGGCCCGTGGCCTGCGGCGGTTCCGGTCCGCGGGGCCGCCCGGAACCCCCCTTCGCGCGGAGCACCACCCACGGCATGGCAGTCTTAGACCTGCGCCATGCCGAATTGGCGCACGGGACGGACAGGGTTCGGGCGAGGAGCGGGCAGAGTGCAGCGCTGGCGTGGCTTGGAGGACATCCCCGAGGGCTGGGGGCGCAGCGTCGTCACCATCGGCTCGTACGACGGAGTGCACCGCGGCCACCAACTGATCATCGGCAAGGCCGTCGCGCGCGCCCGTGAGCTGGGGATTCCCGCGGTGGTCGTGACCTTCGACCCGCACCCCAGCGAGGTCGTGCGCCCCGGCACCCACCCGCCGCTGCTGGCGCCGCACCACCGGCGCGCGGAGCTGATGGCGGGGCTGGGGGTGGACGCGGTGCTGGTCCTGCCGTTCACCAAGGAGTTCTCGACGCTGGAGCCGGCCGACTTCGTGGCCAAGGTACTGGTCGACAAGCTGCACGCCCAGGTCGTCGTCGAGGGCCCCAACTTCCGCTTCGGGCACAAGGCGAAGGGCAATGTCGCCACCCTGACCGAACTGGGCACCACCTACGACTACACCGTCGAGGTCATCGACCTCTACGAGCGCGGCGCGGCGGGCGGCGGCGAGGCCTTCTCCTCCACCCTCACCCGCCGACTGGTCGCCGACGGCGATGTCGCCGGGGCGCGGGAGGTCCTGGGACGGCCGCACCGCGTCGAGGGCGTGGTCGTCCGCGGCGCCCAGCGCGGCCGCGAACTGGGCTTCCCGACGGCCAATGTGGAGACCCTGCCGCACACCGCGATCCCCGCCGACGGCGTCTACGCGGGCCTGCTGCAGGTCGAGGGCGAGGCCATGCCGGCCGCCGTCTCGGTCGGCACCAACCCGCAGTTCGACGGCAAGACCCGCACCGTCGAGGCGTACGCCATCGACCGCGTCGGCCTGGACCTCTACGGCCTGCACGTCGCCGTGGACTTCCTCGCCTACCTTCGCGGCCAGGAGAAGTTCGACACCCTCGACGCCCTCCTGGAACGCATGGCCGTGGACGTGAAACTGGCACGGGGGCTGATCGCGGAGGCGATCTGACCGCGATTCAGAGGAAGGGGGGACCATGGAACTCGGGCAATTGGCGCCGTCGGTGACGGCACCGGAACTGCCTCGGCCCGGAATCGGCGGCCGGGCGCTCGGTGCGCTGTTCTTCGTCGTCGCACTGGTCATGTTCGGCATGGCGTTCTCCAACGCCGCGCATGCCGGCGGAATTGCCGGGACGCACGGCACCCTGACGGTCAAGAGCTGCCGTGTCGAGCATTCCGGCACGACGGGCCACCGCAGTGAGACCACGTGGTGCGAGGGCACCTTCCGTTCCGGCGACGGCCGGAGCACGGACGATACGGCGACGGTCCGGGCGGACCGGAAGCCGGGCGACAAGATCCCGGTCCAGCAGTCGGGCAATGAGTATCTGCGGACCGGTCCCGGTGAAGTCTCCCGTTGGATCGCACTGTTCTTCTGCGGTTGGGTGGTTGCCGCCATCGGCCTGCCGTTCGCCGCGACCGGGATGTTCCCGCGTGGCGGCGCCCAGATGCTCATGATCAACCGTTCGGTCTCCGGCACCCGAGCGGGGGAAGCGCGCAAATGGCTCTTCCTGGTCGGAATCGGGGGCGCGGCGGTGTGCATGCTGTTCACCTGGATGCAGTCGCAGTAAGGCAGTACGGGCGCAGAGGCTCGACGATCGTCGCGAGCACTCGGCGCCCTTCCTCACACGGCCGGATTGTCGTAGCTCACGCCCGGATCGGGAAAATGATGCAGGGCGGCGCCGAGTCGCCCGACAATGGCGCCGGAAGCCGTGACCGCGATTTTGACGGTCTTGTCCGCGGCGCTGTATGCCTCGGTGACCTTTCCCCAGGTTTTGATGACCTTGGCGATCTCCAGGGCCGCGGCCGCATAGCCGACGACGGCGCCTACGCCTGTTTCGGCGAGAGCGGTGCCCGCGGCGATTTCGACCTCGGCGATGATCAACTGGTCTGCCATCTCGGTCAGCAGCCCCTTGACGAGGTCCACCCCCTGAGAGACCGCCAGAGCCACGTCCTTGTAGTAGCGCTCCAGCTCGTTCAGATCGCTCTCGAGAGATGCGATCTTCTTGGCCAGCTCATCGAAGTACACATAGGCGGCGTCGGCTGCATTGCCG
Source organism: Streptomyces kronopolitis (assembly GCF_014646275.1). Taxonomy (GTDB): domain Bacteria; phylum Actinomycetota; class Actinomycetes; order Streptomycetales; family Streptomycetaceae; genus Streptomyces; species Streptomyces kronopolitis. Next base: position 40,824 of record NZ_BMND01000043.1, on the reverse strand, counting down.
TCCCAGGAAGCGTCCAGTGCCTTGTTGCCTGACTGGATGTTCGCCGCCAGATCCTTCGCCATCTTCCCGGTGTTGGACCACACCTCGGCGCACTTGGCATACGACTCCCAGTCGCCCTCGAACCACTTGAGGACCTCTTCCAGCGGGTCGATGCCGAAGATGAACTTGACCGTCTCGAGCGCCCAATAGCTGGGGCTGAGCCAGTCGCTGACCGTACTGACGGTTTCGCCCACGAGCCCCTTGGAGAGCTCTTCGGGCTCTCCGGGGGCCTTCAGCCGGCTGACCGGGTCGGCAATGTCTGCGAATGACATGGCAAATCCTTTCCTGCCGGTCAGCGCTTGCTTGCCGGATATGTGCCGTCCATCTTGGCCGCCTGGTCATGATCGGTCTGCCGATAGAACCCGGCAGACCTGTGCAGCTCCTTGGCGCTGGCGTCGAGAAGGCTGCTCATTCGCTTGAGCACGCTGTCGACGGAATCCATTGCCTGCGGGTGCAGATCCGTCATCCACAAAATCAGGCCCTGGCCACTGAACGTTCCCATGTCGCCGAATTTGTGAATGTACTCTTTGCCCTGTTCCGCGTCTTGTGCTGCGCGCCCCACCAGTCGTCCAAAACCTTCCAGGTCTTCTGGACGAACATCGAACGTCATTCCTGCGCCCCCTTGTTCCCAATTCCCTTGTGCGGCAGTCGGATACTGTATCGCCGTACCGTCAGAAGATCGAATGTGGAGGCGAGCCGGAATGCCGGAGAACGAAGTGGGTGACGAGGAGTTCATGGCGCTGGCCAAGGACCAGGCCCGAGCGCGTGCCCTGCGCACATCCATGCAACGGCTGGCCGGTCAAAGCGGCAACGGTGCGCTCCAGGAAATGGCCCGGGAGGTTCTGTCGGGTCGGGTCGGTCTTCGGGAGGCCCTGCAGGTCGGTGCGTACCGCGAAGCGCTGCAGGAGAAGGCGCGGGCGGGCATGCGGGCCATTGACGGGATGAGCGCGGCGGAGCGGGGTGAGGCCGAGGCCGAGGGGCAGCGTCAACTCGACGCCTACCAGGCGGAGATCGATCAGGAGCAGTCGGAACGGGGCCGGATGCTCGGGCGGGGTGGTGCTTCACGCTCCGGTCCCGGCAAGCACAGCGGTGACTGGCGGCCCTAGACCGCCTGGCCGGGTGGACGCCGCACAGCTGAACCAGTAAGGGCGGGGCCCCACCAACCGGTGGGGCCCCGCCCTTACTGGTTTACATCTGCCTCACTGCGGAGGCGGTTGCTGTTGCCAGCCCGGGCCGAGGCCGCCGCCCTGCTGGTCGGGCTGCGGGGCGTCGGGGGCGGGCTGTTGCTGCTGCCAGTGGGCCGGCGGCTGGGTGGGCTGCTGGGTCCAGCCGCCCTGCTGGGGCGGGTAGCCGGCCGGTGGCTGGCCCTGCTGGCCCGGCTGCGGCTGTTGGGGTTGCTGACCCGGCTGGGGCTGCTGGGCCTGCTGGCCGTACTGCTGTTGGGCGTAGGGGTCGTTGCCCATCTGCTGTGCGGCGTACGGGTCGCCCATCTGCTGCTGCGGGTACATGCCCTGGGCCTGCTGTGCCCGGGCGAAGTCCTCGGCCACCAGAGCGGAGAGGTGGAAGTACGCCTCGCGCGTCTTGGGCCGCATCATGTCGAGGTCGACCTCCGCGCCGGCGGCGAGATGCTCGTCGAAGGGGACGACCACCACCCCGCGGCAACGGGTCTCGAAGTGCGACACGATGTCATCGATCTTGATCATCTTGCCGGTCTCGCGGACCCCGGAGATGACCGTGATGCCGCGCTGCACCAGATCGGCGTAGCCGTGCGCGGACAGCCAGTCCAGGGTGGTGCTCGCACTGCTCGCACCGTCCACGGACGGGGTCGAGATGATGATCAACTGGTCGGCGAGGTCGAGCACTCCGCGCATCGCGCTGTAGAGCAGACCGGTACCCGAGTCGGTGAGGATGATCGGGTACTGCCGGCCGAGGATGTCGATCGCCCGCCGGTAGTCCTCGTCGTTGAACGTCGTCGAGACCGCGGGGTCCACGTCGTTGGCGAGGATCTCCAGGCCCGAGGGGGCCTGCGAGGTGAACCGGCGGATGTCCATGTAGCTGTGCAGATGCGGGATCGCGTGCACCAGGTCGCGGATGGTCGCACCGGTCTCGCGGCGCACCCGGCGGCCGAGCGTGCCGGCGTCCGGGTTGGCGTCGATCGCCAGGATCTTGTCCTGCCGCTCGGAGGCGAGGGTGGAGCCGAGGGCCGTGGTGGTCGTGGTCTTGCCGACGCCGCCCTTGAGGCTGATCACCGCGATCCGGTAGCAGGACATCACCGGCGTACGGATCAGTTCCAGCTTGCGCTGCCGCTCCGCCTCTTCCTTCTTCGCGCCCAGCTTGAACTTGGACGGCTGGGCGTTGGCGCCCGGCTTGCGCTTCTTGGGCTGGTTGCGCAGCAGCCGGTCGGAGGTCAGCTCCACCGCGGCGCTGTAGCCGAGCGGCGCGCCGGGGGCGGCCCGCTGCTGCGGCTGCTGCTGGCCCGGCTGCGAGTACGAGGCGTAGTTCGCCGCCGCGTTCGGGTCGCCGGCCTGCTGCCCCGGGAGCGGCTGGTAGGGGGGCTGCTGGCCCTGCTGGGCCCCCTGCTGCCCCTGCTGCTGAGCCTGCTGGGCTTGCTGTGCCTGGGCGGCCTGTTGAGCCTGCTGTGCCTGAGCGGCCTGCGCCTGGGCCGCCTGAGCCTGAGCGGCCTGGGCCTGCTGAGCGGCCTGCTGTTGGGCGTAGGCCTGCTGCGCCTGCTGGCCCTGCTGCGGGTAGCCCTGCGCGCCGGTCTGTGGATAGCCGTACGCGGGCTGCTGCGCGGCCGCCTGGGGGTGCTGCGGCTGCTGGCCCTGCTGGGGGTAGCCGTAGGCGGGCTGCGGGTAGCCGTACCCGCCCTGCTGCTGTTGCGGGTAGCCACCGTACTGCCCCTGCTGGCCCTGCGGGTGGCCGGCCTGCGGGTGCTGCACGGGGGCCTGCGGCTGGCCCTGCTGGGGCTGCTGTGCCTGCTGGGCGGCCTGGGCCTGGGCACGCGGGTCGGCGGGCTGGAACTCCGGCGGCAGCGGCGGCAGTGCGCCCTGCCCGGGAACGCCCTGCTGGCTGCCGTCGGCGGCGGCGCCCCACGGTGCGCCCTGCGGAGGAACCCCCTGCTGGGGCACGGCCTGCGGGGGCATCTGCGGCGGGGCCTGCTGCGGCACACCCTGCTGCGGAACGGCGTGCGGGGGCATGCCCTGCTGAGGAGCGCCCTGCTGAGGAACTCCCTGGTGCGGCACGCCCTGTTGCGGCTGCTGCTGGCCCTGATCCGGCTGGTGAGCCTGCTGACCCTGTTCGGGCTGCTGGCCCGCGGTGGGCCCGGCGCCCTGCGCGGCGGCATCGGGGCCGGGCACGTCGGGTGCGGGCTGCATGGGGGGCTGCGGAACGGCGGCGGCCTCGGGGCCCGGAACGCCGTCCTCGCCGATAGCGGCGGCGGCAGTGGCCGTGGCCTCGGGACGCGGGGCCGGGTCGGCGGGCGCGGGCTCAGGCGCGGACACGTCGGCGCCCCGGGATTCGGTGTCGTCGGCCGCGTCGTCCTCGTCGTCGTCCCAGAGCGCGGCCGACGGGTCGCCGCCGGTGCCGGCGCGCCGATTGCCGCCGGTGGCACCGGCGTCCGCGGCCGGGGCGGGATCCGCGGGGGCCTCCGGCACGGCCGGGGGAGTGGTGGCGGCCGGTGTCTCGGTGCCCGCGTCCTGCGGGCGGAGCGTCGGGAAGCCGGGGGGCGCGGCCTGAGCGGGCCCGGGCAGCGGCTGGCCCGTCGGCGGCCCGGGGGGCGCAGGGGTGGACGAAGACGCAGGAGGAGCCGCGGGGGAGGCCGCAGCACCCGCGCCACCACCACTGGTGTCGTTGCTCGCATACCAGGCCGGCGCGGCGAAGTCGATCTTGAACTCACCGGTCAGGTCGAACTCGGACTGGTCGTCGTCAGGATCGTTTCCGTCCGGACGGAAAGCCTCCTGCTCGTTCACTGTGCCTCCTGGTGTACTGCAACGCACCTGAACGGCAGGACCGGATACAGGCGGATCGATCGGATGTAGCGGAAGTCGGAACACACCACCCGGGGTTGCGCCCAGACTAGCTGTCCATCCCCGTATCGACTGCCGTCGGGCTGTGCTCCTGCGGCTCTCCCGCACAGCCTAATCAAGAGTCGGCGCGCAGTGGCAGTCGATGTCATGTCGTCTTCGTGCCCTTTCGGCACGACGGACGGGCGCACCCGAGGATGCGCCCGTCTCCGTGTCCGCGCACGGCCGTGGATGCGGTCGTGCACGGACCGACGGGCGCCGCGGACAACCCGCCCGCGGCACCCGTCAGTTGCTCAGTCCATGCGGCGCGGCCCGCCGAGCAGCTGGGTCTCCGCGTCCGTGGGCTGGGTCATGACGAACTGGTGGCCGTCGCGCGAGCACCACAGCATGGCGTTGTCGCTGAGCGTCGGCAGCACCGCGCCGACCTGCTCCGGAAGCCGCATGATTCGCGTCACAACCTCCGCCTCCTCGGGCGAGAGCCGCTGCAGACCGACCAGATCGGCGCGGCCGAGCATCTGCGGCGAGCGCGGCCCGAGGAACGGCAGCACGGTCAGCACCGACTGCCAGGGGCCTGGGGCGAGCTGATTGCGCGGCGGCCGCGCGCCCATGTCCCGGATGACCAGAACGGGGCTTGACACCGACGGGCCCTGGGGTGCGATCTGGCGTACGTCGTGGACCGACACACACTGCTGTCCGCCGCCCGCGGCCTGCGCCATCTGCGCCCAGGCCGGGGGCCGCGCCGTCTCGACCGCGACCCGGGCTCCGGTGGCGACCGTGCGCAGCGCCAGCACCTGCGCCATCCACACGCTGCCGACCAGGACGATCTCCAGCGGCGCCGGACGCAGCAGGCTCAGCACGGCGGGCTGGTTCTGCGGGTCGATGCCGATGATCACGCCGTCGTCGCCGACCGGCAGGGTCAGCGAGGCGAGCGACTCGGGCGTCAGGACGTGCGGGCTGCGCCGCGGGCCGCGCAGGCCGTAGCCGGGCAGCAGCTTCGGGCCGCCCGGGCCCGCCTGCTCCTCCTCCTGACGCGGCTGGTGCGAGGGCCGGCGGCTGCCGTCGGTGCCCCCGACGGGATTGCGCCAGCCGTTGCCGTTGGTGTTGGCACGGGGCTGATACGTGGGAGAGGCCATCAGCGGGTACCTCCGAGGGGGAGCGTGGCCAGCAGGCCGGGCAGCTGTTCCCGGTCGAGCCGGACGAGGCCGACCTTCACGGAACCGGAACGGTGCTCCAACTCGCTCTGTGCAGCGGTGAGTTCGTCCTCGCTGCGGGTGGAAAGACGGACGTAGCCCGAGATCGCCGGGGCGCGCCCGCCGCCGTGCGTGGCGGTCAGCGCGAAGGTGCTGGCCATCGCCCGGGTGCTGGTCAGCAGCTGGGTGACGGCCGCCAACGGGACACCGCCCTCGCCCAGTTGGGGCCACCGCCCGATCCAGTACGTGGAGTGCCAGCGGTCGTCGCAGCGCATGGCCCGGGTCGTCTCCTGGGTGCGGCGGGCCGCCCGGCCCTCACGCCCCATCGCGCCGTTGGCCGCCCGCGGGCTGACGCACACCGCGGTGCCGATCGCGGCCACCACCTCGCGCTCGTCGAGCACCCGCGCGCGCACCCCGTGCGCGGTCAGCCGGCTGACGAGCTGGTCGGCGGCGCGCAGCAGCGAACGCTTGGCGCCCTCCATCCCGCCACCGCGGGCCTCGATCGCCTCCGCGCACAGCTCGGGGTCGAGCTTCAGCGCGATCCAGGTCAGCTGCAGGGCCGGGGTCTGCGTCTGCGCCTGGAGGGGCGCGTACGAGCGGGCCGCGACGGCCTGTTCGGGCAGATGCGGGGCCGGCGCGGGCTGGGTGTACTGGACGAACTGCACCGACTCCAGGTGGATGTCCTCGATGTCGAGCGCGGTGTGCAGCACGTCGAGCGGCAGCATGTGGCTGCCGCGCTGCGGCCGCAGCGGCTCGTCCCGGGCGTCCACCTGGACCAGGGCGGTCAGGAACGTGCCGTCACCGACGAAGCCGATGGCCCGCTGGTCGGACTCGGTGGTGAACTCGTAGGTCTGCAGCGCCGGTTCGCACTCGACGACCGGGGCGAAGGCCGGGTCGGCGCCCTGTGTGGCGGCGAGCGCGGCGGCGCTGTTCTTGCCGCGGCGCTTCATCGCGCGCACGGTGGTGATCCACTCCGGCAGCGGAATGCGCCGCCGCCGGCCGAGCGCGAAGACGATGAGCACCGCCGCGATCACGATCGCCACGGTCAGCGCGGCCGGATGGATCGTCCAGCCCACCAGCACCAGTGCCACGGCGAGTTCGATGATGGCCAGCTGCTGTACGCGGACGCCGCCGATCGTCCCGGCCTGTTGGCGCAGCCGCGGTGCCACCGGACCGGCCGGGCGGGCCGCGGAGCCCGGACCGCCATTTTCTCTATTGCCCTGAGCTGTGCCGTTTTGGTCAGCATTTCCCGCGGATTGCGGTGCAGCAGAAGGCTGTTGCTGCTGTTGTCGCCCATTGCGGCGTCGGGCCCTGGTGGCGCTGGACATCCCCCGGCCTGCTCCTCTACTGGTGGTGTGGCTCTAGGCCTATCGCCGGCCACTGACTGGTGCGTCGGAAGGTGGCACCCGTACCGTACGGGTCGATCGACACACGGCATAGTAGAGGGCGCTACGGCGTGAGTGCCGGGGGCGGTCGCGGTGGATCCAACAGGCGGGGAGAGAAAGCAACAATGGCATCACGTCGGGACGAGCTGAATGCGTATTCGTTTGCTCGAAAGCGCACGAATGCGGCATTTCTGAAGCCGCTGCCGAACGGTTCGATCGAGAGTGCCCCCAAGCCGCTGAAGGCGGTGGTGCCGAGCATCGTGATGGGCGTCGTGGTGCTGGTGGGATTCGGTGCCTGCGGCATTCTCCGGCCTGTTGCCCCGCAGGGCTGGGACACCGTCGGTTCCAATGTCATTGTCGGATCCGACTCCACCACGCGTTATGTCGTGCTGCCGAACACGGACTCCAGCGGAAAGAGCCACAAGCTTCTGCACCCCGTCCTGAACCTCGCCTCGGCCCGACTTCTTCTCGACCCCGATAAGTTCCAGGTCGTCCAGGTCAAGGATTCCGAACTCGACGGAAAGCTGCCGCACGGCCCGGCCGTCGGAATTCCTTATGCGCCCGACCGCCTTCCCGGCAAGGACGAGGTGGACAAGCCCAAGACCTGGGCGGTGTGCGACCGTCCGGGGAGCGGCGAGAACAGCAAGCCGCAGCAGACAGTGTTCGTCCTCGGCGGCAAGGACAAGGAACTCGTCGAGGGCAAGGGCAAGCTCGACAACGACCAGGCGCTCTACATCGAGGACCCCAAGGGGAAGCGCTGGCTGGTCGACGAGAAGGGCATGGCCTTCGAGTTCGACGCCACCCTGGGCGGGAAGGTGGCGCCGGAGCAGGGCCCGGCGAAGGCCAACAGCGACCTCCAGCGCATCATCTTCGGGGACTCCGCCGAACCGCAGAAGGTCTCCCAGCAGTTCATGGACACGCTGATCCCGAGCCCGGTCCCGATCGCCATGCCCCGCATCTCCGGCGCCGGCCACAAGTCCGCCGCCCTGGGCGTCCCGGACAGCGCCCGGACCATCGGCACGGTGCTGCAGGCGCGCGACAGCCGGCAGAAGTACGTCGTCCAGGCCGACGGCGTCTACAAGGTGTCCGACTTCGTGGCGAACCTCCTCCTGGAGGGCCAGAACGCCAAGGACGTGCACCCGGACGGCACGGCGCTGAAGCCCGTGGAGGTCTCCACCACGAGCATGACCCTCAAGCAGGACGACGAGGGGCGCGCGGAGAGCTACCTGGGCAAGATCCAGGGCACCGACATCGACATGCCCTGGCCCACCGAGGCGGTCTCCGCCGCGAACAACTTCAAGGAGGGTTCGCAGACCGGCGGCCTGATCAGCCCCACGGACAACGGGGTCTCCTGCAGCGTCTACAAGGGCACCAGCACCAAGTACCCGGGTGAGGCGAACAAGCGGCTCGGATTCCCGAACGGCGTGCCCGACATGCAGACCTGGGTGGGCAAGGACTACCCCGCGAAGATCGCCCCCGGCGCGAGTTCCTATGTCACGCCCGGAAACGGACTGCTGTACCGCCAGGCCGCCGCGCCTTCCGCGAAGTTCGGCAGCCTGTTCCTGGTCACCGACACCGGTCTGCGCTACTCCGTTCCCGAGAACAACGACGGTCAGAAAGCCGGCAAGGCCAACCAGGAGGGCGGCCAGTCGCAACTCCGCCTCGGTTACAAGGACGCGCATCCGCCGCTCGTCCTGAAGACCTGGTCCGAACTCCTTTCTGCCGGCCCGAAGCTGGACGTGCAAAGCGCCCGCAAGCCGCAGGCTTCGTGACGCGAGGGGGCCGGGCCGATACCCTTCACGGACTATCGGCCCGGCTTCCCGCCGTATCGCGACTTCTGTCCCCGCGATCTTTCTGTGCGGCCGGAATTTCCCGTCCTGACCGAAAGCACCGCATCTGCCCCGATTCCCTGAACGCGGTTTCCACACGGGCGAGTTGAGCATGTTGTGATCCCGCAACAAGAGCCCTCCCCCAGTTGGGAACAGGCGTGTGGAGTGGTTAAAGTGAGCGAAGGCGTCAGCAGGAGATGCCCACCACGCAAGCCGGCTCCGTCGGTGCGGCGCGGTACGACGTACAAGTCTCATGGGGGACGTTGACTATGGCTGGTCAGCAGTACACAACCACCGAGGAGGAGATGGTCGCGTTCAGCGGCAAGATCTCCTCGGTCAACCAGTCGATCCAGGGCGAGATCTCGCGCCTGAACACGGTCGTCGACACCATCACGTCCGGGTGGAAGGGTGCTGCGGCCTCCTCGTACAACCAGCTGCAGACGCAGGTGAACGAGGACGCCAACCGTCTCAACCAGCTTCTGGGTGAGATCAAGGAAGCGATCGACGAGACCACGAAGAACTACTCCGCCTCTGAAGAGGAGCAGGCCCAGTCGATTTCGCACGTCTCCGCCTCGGCTTCCCCGTTCGGATGACGGAGCCGCGCCGCTCCGTGCGGCGCAGTGGCTCAGCGGCCGCAGCACGGGCTCGTCGGGTACGCCCGCCGGCCCGCTGCGGCATGAATCGACCAGGCATCATCAACTCCTGAGGAGACACCATGTCAGGCCAGATCCTCGTTAATTTCGCGACGATCTCCCAGGCCAGTTCCGACGTGCGCGGTACTGCCAACAACATCCGCCAGCAGCTCGACGACCTCGAGGCGGGCGTCAAGAAGATCGCCGCCAGCTGGGAAGGCGCGGCGCAGGAGGGCTACCAGGCCCGCCAGCGCGAGTGGGACCAGCGCGCGGCCTCCCTGCACTCGACGCTCGAGGCCATCGCCAAGGCGCTCGACCAGGCCGCCCAGAACTACCAGGCCACCGAGCACAAGAACTCCGGTATCTGGGCGGGCTGACCTCGCGTCGGCACACGAACGGATAGCGATCGGCTGAGCAGCCCCGAAGGCTCGCACAGTGGTCCAAGAGGGCGAGCGCGCTGCTTCAGTGCGCTCGCCCTTCTGCCGTCCACACGACCGCCCGCATTCCTCCACCTCACCTCCCCACTCCCTCCCCACTTCATTCCTCCCCATTCCCTCCCTTCCGCCCCTCATGGAGAGCAGACAACCCGTGGGATCTCGCGCCATCGGTCATCGAGCCGGGCACCGTCGCCGCACGACGGGCGCCCTGGTCACGGCGGCCTGCATCGTCGGCCTGTCCAGCGTCACCGCCGCACCGGCCGTCGCGGACGAGAACGTCCCGCTCAACAGCGGTGAGTGCAAGTTCGGCGCCGACTACATCAAAGAGACCCCGTGGTCGCTGCAGCGCATACTCACCAATCAGATGTGGGCCTACGGAAAGGGAAAGGGAATCCGGGTCGGCGTCATCGACACCGGAATCGACGCGGATAACCCGCAGATCAAAGACGCTATCGGCAGCGGCGGCATCACCCTCGTCAAGGGAAAGCCGACCGACGACAAGGTCGGCCACGGCACCAAAGTGGCAGGCATCATCGCCGCCCGCCCCGTCAAGGGCTCCGGCTTCTACGGAATAGCGCCCGAGGCGACCGTCGTCCCCTTCCAGCAGACCTCGCAGGAAAAGCCCGGCACCGCCGACAGCCTCGCCACCGCCATCAAGAAGGCCGTGGACGAGCACATGGACATCATCAACATCTCGCAGGGCACCTCCGCCAACCCGCGCCTGCTGCCCACCCTCGAGAACGCGGTCAAGTACGCCAACGCGCACAAGGTCCTCATCGTCGCCTCGGCCGGCAACGGCGGCGCCGACGGCGGGGAGAAGAACATGTACCCCGCGGCCTACTCGGACGACTACCCCAACGTCCTCGCAGTGGCCGCCTCGGACCGCAACAACGAGCGGGCACCCTTCTCCCAGTCCGGACCGTTCGTCCAGATCGCCGCGCCGGGCGTCGACATGGTCTCCACCGTCCCCGACGGCGGAAACTGCGTCGACCAGGGCACCAGCTTCGCGGCACCCTATGTCGCGGGAGCCGCGGCCCTGCTCAAGGCGAAGCACCCCAGCTGGACCCCGCAGCAGCTGATCTGGGACCTGGAGAAGACCGCCGAGCGCACCCGCCCGAACCGGGACGACTTCATCGGCTGGGGCGTCGTCGACCCGGTGGCGGCCCTGAACGACAACACGACGCCCACCGGAGAGCCCAAGCCGGACAAGCCCTCCAACGTGGCTGACGGTTCCAACATCCACCCGGTCGCCGTCGCCCTCGGCGAAAGCCCCGAGGACCGGCGCGCCCGCTATTCCATCTACATCGTCGGCGGCGGACTCCTCGCCGTCGGCACGGTAGTTGGCTCCGCCATCGCACTCCGCGACTGGCGCCGAAAGACTGGTTTGCGAACACACGGGGAGGCTTAATCATGGCTCATGGGCAGTACGGGGTTGATCTGGATGCCTTGGACCAGGTCATCAAGGAGCTCAACCATGTCCTGAAGGAAATGGGCGACTCGAAGAGCACAGCCACGAACAGCACTTACCTTCCGAAGGGGTCCCTGGGCGAGGGATTCAAGGAGGAGGGGGAACTCTATGGCGCTCACGCGAAGATGAAGGGCGACATCGAGAAGATGATGCACATGGTCGAGGGGCTCATCGACACGTTCGGGAAGAAGTCGTCCAAGGTCAGGGGTGCGTACCAGGACGCCGAAGCCGACAACGCGATGAACCTGAAGTGACGTCGGCTGACGAATTGTGTTGACAGACAGAGCAAGTGCGATGACGGAGTGGGGGACAGCAGATGGCGTCGAAGGGCAGTGAGTTCAAGCCGGCGAAGGTTCCGGTGCCGGAGCCACCCAAGAAGGCGGCAACAGGGTCGGGGGAGGCCCAAGAAGTCGGGCACGACGTCATCACGAGCCGTCCTCAGTTCACTGAGAAGGGACTGAACGACCTCAAGCAGATGGTGTCGGGGGCCAACCCCGCAGAGGTTGGCAACGTGGCCAAAGGCTGGCGGGACGTCCGAGTTTCACTCGTGGGTGAAGGGTGGGACGGAGGCATCAAGAAGCACTTCGATGATGCGGTGGAGAAGGTGCTGAAGACCTGGCACGGTTCTTCTGCCGACCAGTTCGCCTCCTCGGCACAAAAGATCAGCGAGAACTTCGCGAACCTTGCGCTGTACCCCCACAACACTGGTGAGGTCCTGCGGCAGATCGGCGAGAACCTGAAGGAGGTTCAGAAGTTCGTCGATGACGTCAAGGAGCCGAGTTCTTGGGAAAGCAAGGAGGACTGGCTCGCAGACAAGGCGACCTCCGGCGTCGGCAAGGGCGCAGCGATCGGCAACACCATCATGCCGGGTGCTGGTGGCCTGGTCGGCGGCCTGGTGGGCGGGATGGTTGGCGGCGACGGACGCGATGACTCGCAGCTGAAGGTTGACCTTCAGAACCCCAAGATGAGCATCTGGGATGCCATGGACAAGAACCGCCACAGCTTGTCGCTGGGGAAGGAGCGTCAGCTGCAGGCTGCTCATTACATGGAGCAGCTGGGGACGACGTACCGGGTCGGAGTCAAGGCGCTCGGCTCAACCCGTATTGATGACGGCCACATCAAGCCGCCGGCCCACGACGGCGACGATAGCGGCGGCGCGATCCCAGGTATCGGGGCTTTTGGTCCTATGCCGTGCCCTCCGAAGATGGGCGCGCCCACAGGAATGGCGCCGGGCATGAAGGGCGGCGGCGGGTACACGACGCCGCAGCCGATGGAGCCGCCGCGTGCCCATGGAATCGACGGCGGCATCGGCAGTGTACCCAAGGCTCCTGCGCCGAACATTGGAACGGGACTTGACGGCCTCTCGGGAGGACCAGGTCTGGGGAGCGGCGGTGGAGCCGGCGCCGGCGGGATCGGTGCGGGTGCCGGCGGCGGAGTAGGTACCGGTGGCTTGGGCGCGGGAGCTGGAAGCATCGGTGCGGGCTCTGGTGCAGGCACGGGTGGCTCGGGCGCGCCAGGCATGGTCGGGGGCGTTGGCGCTACCGGTGGAGCCCGCGCAGGTGGTGCGGGTGCCGGAACTCGTGCCGGTGGTGCGGGTGCCGGAGCGGGAGCACGGGGTGGCCGTGCAGGCATGCCCGGCATAGGTGGAGCTGCTGGCGCTGCCAAGGGGGCCGGTGCCAAGGGTGGCGCCGGCGCAGGCGGCAAGGGCGGTGCGCTGGCTCGGCAGAAGGGCGGTGTCATCGGCGGCAAGGGCGGCAAGCTCGGAGCCGCGGGCCAGGGAGGTTCCGGCTTGCACCGCAGCCGTGGTGGCACGCAGCAGGGTGCCGGCGCAGGCGGCGGCCGCCGTCCGGCAGGGATGGCCGGTGCACATGGTGCGCACGGCGCCAAGGGCAAGGACAAGAAGGGCGAGAACGGAGAGCGCCCCGACTACCTGGTAGAAGAAGAAGAGACCTGGACGCCGGAGCGCAATGTGGCGCCCAAGGTCATCGAGTAGGGGCCACGCAGCCCAGATAGGGTGCTCGGCGGAATCGAGATGGGGCCCGCAGTCCTCGGGCTGCGGGCCCCACCCTCGCTACGGAGAGGTGTACGGCATGAGCTTCACGCGGACGCTGCGTGCGGTGAGCGGCGCGGTGGTGGCGGGAGCGCTGCTCTTCGGCGCCGCCCCGACTGCTTTGGCTGATCAGAACAGGGATGATCAATGGCCACTCAAGGCGTTCGACGCCGCGAGCATCTGGAAAGAGTCAACAGGGAAGGGCGTCACGGTTGCCGTAATCGACGACCCCATTAATGGCAGCCACCCAGACCTGAACGGCAACGTGCTGGCGGGGAAGAGCTTCATTGACGGGGGGCGCGGCGACCGCAAGGGCACGGGCGATCATGGAACCGGCATGGCATCACTCATTGCCGGGCATGGGCACGGCACTGGGAATGCTGACGGTGTCATGGGGCTTGCGCCAGATGCGAAGATTCTTCCCGTTGCGACTCCAGAAGTCGGAGTCGGAATGGGCAATAGTGGTCTGAGTGACTGGATTAGGTATGCAGTCGATCACCATGCCTCTGTCATCAACCTGTCGATCAACCCTGCTGGCATCAGTGACTCGGATAGGCAAGCCGTAGCCTATGCTGTCCAGAAAGATGTCCTGGTTGTAGCTGGCGCAGGAAACGACGGAGAGAGCAAGCTCAGCGACCTGGCCTCCGTTCCAGGTGTCGTTTCCGTGGGAGCGGTGGACAAGACCGGCAAGGTTTGGTCGAAGTCAAACTCTGGTAGCCGGCTGATGCTTTCGGCGCCGGGCGTAGAGATTACGTCCGCTTCTGCTACTGCGGGACAGTATCGGCTGGCAGATGGCACCTCTGATTCCACGGCCTATGTCTCAGGCGCGGCCGCACTTCTGCGTTCCAAATTTCCTGACCTAACTGCTGGTCAGATTGCCAATCGCCTGGTGAAGACAGCAATCCTCCCGAAGAGCGAGGAAGGCATTCACCTTCCCGATGCGCATTACGGGTTTGGCATCATTCGCCCCTACAGCGCGCTGACCAAGGACATCCCTGCAGGCTCCAAGAGCGGCCCACTGAAGATGCCCAAGGCGGATTCATCCGCAGGAGTGGGTGGCACGAGCGCAGGCAGCGGTGGCCAGCAGGCGAGCGGTGAGAAGGGGGATGGCCTCGGTACGGGCGCCATCGTGGGTATTGCGGCTGGTGTCCTCGTTGTCGTCGCGGTGATCGTCATCGTCATTGTGCGGCAGAAGAAGGACGGCCGCAATGGGCCGCCCAACGGCGGTCCCGGTGGCTTTGGTGGCCCTGGGTTCGCGCCTCAGCAGCCCGGCCCCTATCAGCAGCCTGGTCCCTACCAGCAGCCCGGACCGTACGCGCAGCCCGGCCCGTACCAGCAGCAGCCGAGCGCTCCTGGCTCGTATCCGCCGGCGCCGCCCACTCAGCCGCCCGGCCGGTAGAGGGCCTTTGTGGAAGCCAGCGGCTGCAGGGGAGAGAAGTCGTAGTACGGCTTGATCCGGCAGCCGCGGTGGCGCTGAGGCCAGCACCTCGCCGGAGTGGCCGAGGCTCGCGCGTCAGTGCAACAACCGATGGATGGAAACGACTTGGGGTTCGCAGCGTTATTGGCTGCGGACCCCAAGCTTGTCATGCGGGGGATATGTCGAATGAGCTTTGCGCGGACGCTGCGTGATGTGGGCGGCGCTGTGGTGCTGGCGGGGGCGCTGCTCTGTAGCGTCACCCCCTCCGCTGAGGCGGATCAAATCAGGGGTGATCAATGGCCTTTGAAGTCCTTTGATGCTGAAAGTGTGTGGAAGGTTTCCACCGGCAGAGGTGTCACGGTCGCGGTGATCGATGACCCAGTTAACGGCGATCACGCTGACCTGAAGGGCAATGTCCTGCCGGGCAAGGATGTCGCTAAGGGGGGCACCGCCAACCACGAACGTAGCGAAGATCATGGCACGGCGATGGCGGCTCTCATTGCTGCCCATGGCCATGGTGTCGGCTACTCGGCAGGGGTGAAAGGGTTGGCCCCCGGCGCCAAGATCTTGCCGGTAGGGATACCGTCGGAGAGCGAATTTGGAGATCCGGGACGGGACAGTTTGGCAGACGCGGTTAACTACGCCGTTGCCAGCGGTGCGTCTGTGATCAACATGTCATTGGGTCAGTCCACCCTGACAGTGGAAGACAAGAAGGCTCTTTCCAATGCAGTCAAGGAGGACATTTTCCTTGCTGTCGCCACAGGGAACGAGGGTGTAGGGAAGCTTGGCGAACTGACCAGGTACCCGGGGCTGGTCGCTGTTGGCGCAGTCGACAAGTCAGGTCAGGTGTGGCACAAGTCGAATTATGGTCCGCAGACCATGCTCACTGCACCTGGCACTCTCATCAGATCTGCAGGGGCGTCCAAGCCGTATCGGCTGGCAAATGGCACCTCTGACTCCACGGCCTATGTCTCAGGTGCCGCCGCACTGCTGCGTTCCAAGTTCCCCGACCTTACCGCTGGTCAGATCGCCAATCGTCTGGTCAAGACGGCCGGTCTGCCGCCCGGGCAGGAGGGGGTGACGCTCCCCGACCCGCACTACGGGTATGGCTTCATCCGACCCTTGCGGGCGTTGACGGAGGACATTCCCGCCGGTTCCAAGAATGGTCCGCTGAAGACTCCGGCGGCCGAGCCGGGGACTGCTACCGGTGAAGCGTCGGCTCCTGGTGTACCGGGCACCTCTGGTGACCAGCCAAGTGGGCAAAAGAGCAGCGGCCTTGGCGTCCCCGTCATTGTCGGTATTGCGTTCGGCGTGCTGGTTGTTGTCGCGGTCGTTGTTGTTGTGGTGGTTCGGCAGAAGAAGGGTGGGGGTAGTGGGACGCCGCCGGATGGGTATGGCGGGTTCGGGGGGCCTGGTGGGCCTGGGGGTGTGGCGCAGCAATCCGGGCCGTATCCGCAGTCGGCGCCCTACGCGAACCCTGGTCCCTACCCGGCCCCCGGCCAGTACCCGCCGGCCGGGCCCTATCAGCACCCCACCCCGAATCAGCCCCCGGCGCCCTACCCGCACCCCGGTCCGTATCAACAGCAGGGGCCGTATCAGCAACAGCAGGGTGTTCCGGGGCCGTTTCATCAGGTGCCGCCGCCCGGGCAGTGAGGCAGTGGCTGTGTGAAGGCGTGATTCTTCGGGGTCCGCAGGGTGGTTCAGCCTGCGGACCCCGAAGTGTTTGGGATGGGGGGCAGGGGTGGGCGAGCTTCAGCTCATCGTGCAGGGTCCCTCTGCTCATGGTGCGGCCGGAGGGCCTTGGCGGGTCAGCCGAAGACTGAGCGGACCTCGTCTGTGACGTCCTGGTGGCGGGTGGTGGCGCCGCGGGTGTGGCGGTCGGTGTGGCGTTGGGCGGCGTCGAGGCCCCGGGTGGTGAGGTCGTCCTTGGCGTGGTCGAGGTAGGTGCCGGGGTCGGCCAGGCTGGTGACGCCGTCCTTGTATTCCTGGGCGCCTTCCTTGAGGCCGTCGACGTATTCGCCGGCCTTGTCCTTGCCGATGTCGGCGGTTTCGCCCCAGTCGATGCCGTCGCGGGCGCCGAAGTGGCTCTCGATGCCCTGCTGGGCGACGTTCTGGGCCATCTCCGTGGCGGCCTCTTTGGCCTTGTTCTTGCCCTCTTCGACGATCTTGTCCTTGGCGATTTCCTTCGCCTGGTCGACGACCTTTTCCTTGACCGTCTCCTTGACCGTCTTCTTGACGTAATCCGTCGCGATCTTGCGGGCTTCCTTGGAGACGGCCTTTTTCGCCATCTTCTTGATGGCGTCCATGGTGGCGTGCTCCATGGCCTTGGTGGCCGCTTCCATGACCTCGCGCTTGATCTTGTCGAGGATCTGGCGGACCACCAGGCGGGTCGCCTGAGTGCCGCCTGCGGCGCCGATTTCGGAGAGACCGAGGGTGAAGGGCGCGGCGGCCTGGGCCGCGATGATTTCCGCGGCCAGGATGACGAGCTGGACAATAACGGCGATCTTTCCCGCGAGCACGGCGATGGCCGCCGCGTCGAAGGCGACGGCGATGACTTCCGCCGCGGCGGCGGCATCGCGGAGGTAGTTGTCCCCGCTGTCGCCGCCGCCGGAGAAGGAACCCCATTCCTGGGAAAAGCCCTCGACGGCCTCGCCGGAGTTCGCGGAGACTACTTCGCCCGCTGCCGTGGAGCCTTGAGATGCCGCCTGGTTGACCGCCTCGGCGAAGTTGCGCCAGGCCTGGGCGCATTCGTGGAGCTTGTCCTCGTCGGCGTCCGGCCAGTTGTAGCCGAGCAGGTCAAGGACCCAAGCCACCTCGCTTGGCAGCGTCAATGACACAGTGATCGTCCCCCGTGCGGTGGTATCCCATTGCCGAGCGCAATGGGGAGAAGGAGAAAGGAGATGGGAGGGGAAAAGCCGCCGCTGGGTGTGGTGTGGGGTGCGGCGGGTGGGCCTCAGAGGGCCGGGCGGCCTACGGCGCTGATGGTGTGGATGCCCTGTTCGTCGGATGTGGTGTATGAACCGGCCATCTGCTGCAACTTGTCGCCGATGCCTTCGAGGCGCTCGCCCAAGGAGTCCATCGATTCGAACATGCCGTCCCGGATCGGCGTGTAGATCGTTTCGAAGATGTCGCCGAAGTCGCAGTTCTCCCACGGGCTGCCGAGGCCTTCCAGGTCGTCCTGGAGCTTCTTCGACGCCTTGGAGAAATCGCCGCCGATGTGGACGAAGTTGGTGCCCTGCGTGCGCAGTACATCCGGATCTACGTCGAATGCCTTGCCTGCCACGCATACCCCCGTAATGCCGTGTGTTTCGCGCAGATATCTGTCGCGTCCTTAGTGATCCACCCTAGGTGATCTCGATCCAGGCATGTCAAGGCGAGAGGTGTGGAGGGAGCGTGCGGATATGGGTGCCCAACGACTCGCTGTGGGGCGCGAATTGGGGTTTCGTGCGGCGGTGGGCGTCGCTGGTGGGTGGGGTGGTGCCGGGCGGGGGAGTGGCGGGTGGGGGCGGGCGCCGGTCCCGTAGCATTCCGCTTCATGGACATGCCCGGCAATGAAGAGCCCCTGACCGACAGTCGTGTGGGGTTGACGCCACGTCAGGCGCGGCGGATACGCATCGTCCTGGCCTCGGTGCTGATGGCCGCGATGGCGGTGGTGCTCGTGGTGCGCCTGGCGTCGCGTACGTCGGTGCTGGTGGTCGGGGTGTACGGGGCGGCGCTGGTGCTCTGCGGCGTGGTGATCGAGCTCAGTCGGCACGGGCGTACCCGGCTCGGCACCTGGATGCTGGGCCTCGGCCTGGCGGCCGCACTGGCCGCGGACTGGCTGCTGTTGCCCTGATGGCGTCTTGCTGCTGACCTGTGTCGGCGTGAGGCATGAGGCATGACGGCCCTGTGACGCGCATGTGCCCTCTTACGCCATGCAGCTCGCCAGACGCCTGCAGCCTTCCAGGCCCCCTCCGGCCCTCCGGCCCTTCGGCCGCGGAGGCCCTTCAGGGCTCCAGGCCTGCAGGCTTCCCGGGCCCTCCAGCCCATCAGCCGTGCAAGCCCTCGGGCCCTCCAGCCCCTCCAACCTTGCAGGCCCTTCGGCAGCTCAGGCCCGACAGGCCTTCAAGCCGTGCGGCCCTCCACCCCTTCGCCTACACAGGCCCCCCGGCGGCCCGTCCCCCATCTCCCCCGTCCCCCGAGCCGCCCCCCAACCTCAACCTCCCGCCCCTCGGAACAACCGCCCTCAGAACAACCCATGCCACATCTGCTCGATGATCAGTGACCACCAGTTGCCCTCGTCGTCCAGGGCCCAGGAGTCGAGGGCGGCGATCTGCTCCTGGAAGGCGGCGACCGCGGTGCCTGCCGCGTGCGGGTCCAGGCCCTGCATCTGGCGGCGCGTGGTCGTCAGCAGGGTGAGGGAGCGGAGGTAGGCGGACAGGGTGCGGTTGACGAAGCGGCCGCCGCCGGAGGACGGCTGGACGGCCCAGACGGTGCCGATGAGGCTCTGGTTGTTCTCCGGGGCGACGCACTGGACGGCGAGCGTGTAGAGGCCGTCCGTGCCGAACCGGACGTACCCCGCAAGGGTCGTCAGGGTCTGCTCCGGGGCCTGGGTGCCCGTGGTGCGCAGATGGGTCGCCACGTCGGTGAACAGGCCGCCGGCGGGCGGGGTGTGGGACCGGTCGGCGGTGAAGAAGAACGGCACCGCGGCGGGCAGACCGGCCAGGGTCAGCGTGTTCCGGGTGGACTCGGGCAGCGGGGTCGCGCCGAGGGCCTCGGGGTTCGGGCGCTCGATCCCCTCGGGGCCGAAGACCTCCACGAGGTGCTTGCCGAGGGCCACGTCCTGCATCCCGGGGGCAGCCGCGACGTTCTGCGGGACCGGCAGCCGGTGCGGACGCGGCGGTGCCTGCCGGCTCTCCGTCCGGGGCCTCGCCTCGACGAGCCGCCGCAGCCCGGCGACGCCCTCCGCGCGCTCCTCGGGGCGCATGCCGTAGCCCTCGGTGCAGGAGAAGGCCGCGTTCGGGAAGGTGCGCAGCACGAAGTCGGCCGGGTAGCCGCCGGGCAGCAGGGCCGAGCGCAGATCCGTGTGGACCGTGCGGACGTGCGCGGGGTCCACGCCCAGCCGCCGCAGCTCGTCGTGGAGCTGGTACTCGACGGGGGGCGCGCCGGGCGCCGAGACCCGGACGAGGGTGGTCTCCTCGCCGGTCGACGGGTCGGGGTAGGTCGCCACGGCGGTGTTGCCGGGGCCGGTGACCGGCGGCTCGGCCGGAGCCGCCGCCGGAGCGCCCTCCGCACCCGCACCCGCACTCGTACCGTGCTTCTGCCGGTACATCCCGACGACCTCGTCGACCGGCACCGACGGCCACACCGTCAGCTCGCCGGACGCCCGGTCGACGACACCGCACGCGGCGCCGATCTCGGCGGGCGGGCGCCGCTGCCCGGTCTGCGGGTCGACCTCCGGGGGCGGCGGCACGGCCCACACCACCCAGCCGAGGTCGAATTCCTCCATGGCCACCTCACGCGGCGGCCCCTGGTGCCCCTCGGGGTTGAGCCAGCGGGCGGCGGTGGCCTGCGCCTGCGCCTGGGTGATCATCAGTGGTCTCCTTCGAGGCCGTCGGAAGCAGCGGAGTCAGGGGGGCCGGTGCGCTGGGCCGGCACGGTGGGAGCGGCCGCGGGCGGCGCGGCGAGGATCTGACGGGCGGTGACACCGCGCCCGGTGGCGACGACGAGCACGCCGTCCGGGGAGAGGTCGGCGCCGGTGATCGGGGTGTCCGAGAGCAGCGTGGCCACCACCTCACGGCTCGCGCGCGCCCAGATCCGCAGGGAGTCGGCGCCGCGGCTGAACCCGAAGGGGGCCGCGGCCCGGGCCTCCTCGGAGGGGCGCCGCAGCCGAGCCGGGTCGGCGTCGACGTACCCGGGGCGCAGCAGGTCGTGGACGAGGAGCGCGCCGGTGGCCCCGTCCATATCGGCCATGGTGGTCGTGCCGTCCGGGTCGGGCACGGGGTGGGAACCAGGGGTCCCCTCGGGGACGAAGAGGGCGGCCACGGGGTGGGAGGCGGCGGCGATCATCCCGTCCGGTGCCGCGGCCGCCTCCGCCGCCGCGCCCTCGGCGTCCGGCGGCGGGAGGGTCCCGGCCGTCACCGCGCGGACGCCGGTCAGCGGCACGCTCCACAGGGTGCGCCAGGGCAGGGCGAACCCGAGCCCGTGCAGCGCCTGGGCATAGGGGGCCAGCCCGTCCTCGACGAACGCGGACTCCAGGAACGCGGCCCGCACGGCGGCCGGTGCCTGGGTGCGGATGAGCAGCGGCGCGATGCGCAGATACGTCCGGGCCGGGGCGCCCAGCTGCTCCAGCGGCACGGCCTCGATGGCGGCCCGCATCGCCACCGGATCCGCGTGGGCGAACAGGCCCGGGTCGGTGAGGAGTTGGGGCAGGAGCCCGGCGTCGAGGGTGTGTGCCGCGAGGTGGTCGCGGACGTAGGGGTCGGCCCGGGACCAGTCCTGCTCCGGCACTGCCTCCAGCAGCGCCATGGCGATCCTGGTCTGGGCGTCGCGGACGTCCGGCAGACCGGCGCGGATCTCCTCGGCGATGCCCGGGTGCAGCAGGCGGAGCAGCGTACGGCCGCCGTCCGCGGCGCCCCCGGCCTCCTCCCCGCCCTTCGTACCGTCCGGCTCCCCGCCGTCCGCCCCGCCCCGCCCCGCCGTCGCGACCGGCTGGAGGAACGGCGCGGCCAGCAGCATCCCGTCGGCGAGGTCGCCGCTCATGTCCCGGCCCGCGACGGCGTCGGCCAGCGGGCCCCACAGCCCGACGGGCAGCCCCTCGCCCTCGGCGAACGCGAGCGGTGCCAGCAGCAGGCGCAGGGTCAGCGGGTCGGCGCCCAGCCGGCGGGCGTGCAGGTCCAGCGCCTCGCCGACGCTGCAGGGGAGCATCGCCGGGTCCGCCGGGTCGAAGCCCTCGGGCCGCATGAACAGCGACTGCACGGCGAGTTGGAGGGTCAGCCGGCTGCCGCCCGCGCGCTGCGCCATCGCCTCGGCGAGCGTCCGGCGAGCCGACGGGTCGGTGGCGAAGGGGAGTTCCGGCACCCCGGCACCCAGCGCCAGCGCGGTCTCGGCGTGCCGCACCAGGCCTGCGTGGTCGGCCCACTCGGGGTCGTCGAGGTCGATGATCCGCGCCTGGCCGGGCGGCAGCGCCCGGGCCAGCTCCGCGGCCAGCGCGCGCGGCACATCGGCCAGCAGCTGCACCCCGCCGGTGGTGGCGAGCGGCGTGAGGACCTCGCGGACGACGCGGGCCGGCTCGTCCGCGGCGCGCACCGGGCCGGCCCGGTCGACATCCGGCACCACAATCGTCACCGGCTCTTCACGGGCGGCGAGTTCGGTGCAGATGTCCTCGGCGCGGGCCGCGTTCAGCCGGAAGTGGTCGGCGAGCAGCCGCAGGAGCTGTGCCGCGGTGCGCCCCCGCGGGTCGGGCACGGCGGGCGCCGGGAGGTCCGGCGGTACGGTCGCCGGGTCCATGTGGTCCAGCGGCAGCTGCCTCCGGCCGTCGGGGTCGCACATCATCAGGAAGCCGGTGAGCAGGCGCGAGCGCCCGCTGCCCGGGCTGCCGGTGAGGACGATGACCCGCGGGGCGCCCGGCCACCGCATGCGCCAGGCCGCGAGCGCACGGAGCACGGCGGTGCGCCCGCCGATGTACGGATGCGGTGCGTATCCGGCCGCCCCGGCGCATCGTTCATCTGAGGCGCTCATGGCTCCCTCGTCCCCCATCGATCCCGCATCCACCTTTGTGGATTCCTGCACCTGCCGGCTCGATCTTATGTTCCGGGCCGCATGCTCCGGACCGTTCGGGGTGCGCCGTTCCGGAACCGGAACACGTGGGGCGTGCGGCTGCGGAAGGAGAGCGGTGCGGAAGGCACCTCGGTGGTGGCCGATGGCCGCGTGGGGAGATCCGGTGTGGAGAAATGGGGATCACCCTGTGCGGAAAGAAAGCAGGTCCGTGCGGCTATTCCGGCGGCGGTCCGCTTTCCGTCGTCCGCTTTCCGTCGTCTCGGCGTCTCGGGTGCGGTGCACCGATTGCGGGGAATGCGGGGAAAATGCAGGGAAAGAGAAAGGGCCGGCCGGGCGTGCTGCCGGGCCGGCCCGCCGCGCGCCGTGCGCGCGGTGCTCCGCTCAGCCCCGGTGCCCGCCGCCGCGGCCGCCGCGCCGGGGAGCGGTCACGATGTCGCCCGTAGGGCCGTCGCGCTCCGCGCGCTCGGCGTCCTCCTGGGCCTCCTGCTCCTTCTGCCAGGCCGCGAACTTCTCGCGTGACGCCTCCCGTTCGGCCATCGTCTGGTTCTCCGCGTTCCGCCGGATCTGCTGCATCCGGTCGCCCAGCGCGTCCATGTACCCGGGCGTCTCAATGGCGTCCTTCATGCCGATGCGGCCGGAGAGCACCTCCCGGGCCATCTCCTGGAGTTTGCCGCCCACATTGGGGTTGTCCGCCAGGACCTTCAGCGCCTTGCGCAGCCGGTGCGCCTGCTCCGGGTCCTGGGCGACGTCCATCAGGTCCTCGTCCTGGATCTGCCGCTCATTGCTCATCTCTGCCCCCTTGAATGTGATGGCACAGCAACCGCAACCGCGGCACCGGCGTCCAGAGTCTCATGACGGCCGCGAACAGGCCGTCAAGGCGGGTGTTGCCGGTATTGCCGCATATCGCTGCGTATGCATTCCGCGCGCCGCCGGTGACCGCTTCGCGGAAGGCTTCGGGGCTATTGCGGGTGTGCTAGACCTGTGAGGCGATGCCGGCAGGCAGCTGTCATTCCATTCGGGGAGAAACCATGTCCGACGAAGTCCGGCTCAGTACGGAGGAGTTGCACTCACTCGGTGCGGCCTTCGAGGTGCGCGCGGAAGAACTGGGCCGGCAGCTGGCCGCATTCAGACGGCGGGCGGACGCCGAGGCGCTGCGCGAGGGCTTCGGCGGTGACGAGGCGGCGCGGCCCCACCGCGAGCTGTACGAGCAGGCCGAGCACGCCCTCGTCCAGCTCCAGCAGCGGCTCCGCGAGGTCGGCGGAGGAATCAAGGAGACCGTCGCGCACTGGCGGGCGGCCGAGGAAGAGCTGGACGAGATGATCCGGAGCGTCACATGAGCGAGCGGCGCAACCCCGAGGCCCTGCACGAAGCGGCGGCCGGCTGGCGGGAGATGGCCGAGCACCTCGACGGCCTCGTCCGCGACCTGGACCGGAAGGTCGCCACCGCCGCCGCGGCCAACTGGCACGGTCCGGCCGGCGAGGCGTTCGCCGGGGAGTGGCACCGCCTCAAGCGGTCCGTCGACGAATCGCTGCCGGCCTTCGAACTCGCCGCCGCCGACCTGGAGACCGCCGCCGCGCCCCCCGACGACAACGACGGCAACGACGGCGCGGACGGCGGGCACGGCGGGCACGGCACGGGCCACGACGCGCCGCCGGTGGACCGTTCCGGCGCCGCGCCGTCCTCGTCCGGGAACGAGACCGCCTACGGCTTCATGGCGCTCGGCCAGCTGGCCAACGGACTCGGCGGCGCCTTCGGCAAGCGGGGCGGGGGCGGCCGCGGCCAGGGCCCGGTCGTGACGCAGCAGTGGGACACCTCCAGCGCGCCGCTCGGCCCCGACCCGTTCGACCCCGCGCGGGACGGCGAGCCCAGGGCGCGCGGCGGCGAGGGCGTCGCCAAGGGCGTACGCAGCCGACCGCCCGGCGCCGAACCGTCCCCGGGCGACGCACGGGATCCCCAGGCCAAGACGGATGCCAAGGGTGCACCCGCCACCGCGGCCGACGGCCCGCCCGGCCCCGACACGAACCGGCACGGCGCCTTCGGCTGACCCACGAAACGGCGGTGGGGCGCCCCTCCGAGGAGGAACGCCCCACCGCCGTGGTGTGTGCCGCGTCAGCCGCTGCTCGCCGGCAGCCAGCCCGTCTGGACCAGCTGCGCACCGCGCTTGCGGGTGATGAACGTCGCCCGGCCCGGCGTCAGGCTCTGGCCCTTGACGCTGCCCATCAGCGGGCCCTCGGCCGGGTCGGCCGAGAGGATCAGGCCCTGCGCACCCAGTTCCTTGGTGCGCTGCATGACCGGCTCGAACGACGACCGTCCGGCGCCCGAGGAGCTGCGCGCGATGATCAGGCGCAGACCCAGGTCACGGGCGAACGGGAGGTACTCCAGCAGCGGCTGCAGCGGGTTGCCGCTGCTGGTCGCCACCAGGTCGTAGTCGTCCACGATCACGAACGCGTCCGGCAGGTCGTACCAGCTGCGGTTGCGCAGCTGCTCCGGCGTGACGTCCGGCCCGGGCATCCGGCGGCCCAGCGAACCGGCCAGCCCCGTGATGACCTCCTGCAACTGCGGCCCCGCGGCACAGTACTTGTACATGTGGCTCTCGGGGATCTCGCCGAGCAGCGCGCGACGGTAGTCGGAGACCACCATGAGCGCCTTCTCCGACGGGTACCGCTCGGCGATCTGCTTGGCCAGCAGGCGCAGCAGCGACGACTTGCCCGACTCGCTCTCGCCGTAGATGACCAGCAGCGGGTCGGTCTCGAAGTCGATGAACGCCGGCGACAGCGTGGTCTCGTCGACACCGATCGCGATCCCGTGGTCCGGGTAGTCGTTGCCCTTGGGCAGGTCGGTGGCGCGCAGCATCGTCGGCAGCATCCGCACCTCGGGGGCGGGCGCGCCCTGCCAGTGCTCGCTGACCGTCTCCACCAGGTTGGCCATGCCCTCGCTGAGGGTCTCCGGGTCGCTCATCCCGTCCAGCCGCGGCAGCGCCGCCAGGAAGTCGAGCTTCTCGGGGGACATACCGCGGCCCGGCTTGCCCATCGGGACGTTCTCCGCGCGCTTGCGGTCGAACTCCGACTCCATCGGGTCGCCCAGGCGCAGCTCGACGCGGTTGAGGAGCTGGTCGCGCAGCGCGGGCCGCACCTCGGTGTAGCGCGAGCCGGCCAGGATCAGGTGGATACCGAAGCCCAGACCGCGGCCGGCGATGTCCAGGATCACCGGGTCGAGCTGCTCGTAGTCCGTCTTGAACGTGCCCCAGCCATCGATGATCAGGAAGACGTCCCCCCACTTCTGGTCGGGGAAGGCGCCCGCGGCCCGCCGCTGGCGGTAGGTCGCGATCGAGTCGATGTGGTGCGCGCGGAAGAACTCCTCGCGCTCGTTGAGGATGCCGACGACCTCGGCGACCGTACGGCGCACCTTCTCCGCGTCCAGGCGCGAGGCCACCCCGCCGACGTGCGGCAGGCCCTCCATCGCCAGCATGCCGCCGCCACCGAAGTCGAGGCAGTAGAACTGCACCTCCGCCGGGGTGTGGGTGAGCGCGAACGAGGCGATCGCGGACCGGATGAGGGTGGACTTGCCGGACTGCGGACCACCCACGACCAGGCCGTGACCGGCGCCGGCGGAGAAGTCCAGGTACATCACGTCACGCCGCTGCTCGAACGGCTTGTCCACCAGCGCGACCGGCACCACGAGCTTGCCGAGCGCGGTGTACTCCGCGGCGTGCACGCCCCGTTCGGGCGTGACCGCGAGCGCCGGCAGCAGCTGGTTGACCGTGGGCGCCTCCTCCAGCGGGGGCAGCCACACCTGGTGCGCCGGCGGGCCCTGGCCCTGCATCCGCTGCACCATGACATCCAGCACGGTGTCGGCCAGCGCGTCGTCGACCTCCGGCTCGGCCGCCTCCACGGAGACCGGCTCCTCGACGATCTGCTCGACGACCGGGGCCGCGGTGAACGGCACCGGCATCCGCATCGTCCGGCCGCCGGCGCCGCCGCGGCCGCCGCCGCCCGGACCGCGGTAGGTACCCGACACATACGCGGCCTTGAACTGGACCATCGTCTCGGTGTCGTACTTCAGGATGCCGGAGCCGGGGACGTTCGGCAGGTGGTAGGCGTCCGGCACACCGATCGCGGTCCGCGACTCGGCCGCGGAGAACGTCCGCAGACCCAGCCGGTAGGACAGGAAGGTGTCCAGACCGCGCAGCTTGCCCTCTTCCAGGCGCTGCGAGGCGAGCAGCATGTGCACACCCATGGAACGGCCGATCCGGCCGATCTGGATGAACATCTCGATGAAGTCCGGCTTGGCGGCGAGCAGCTCGGAGAACTCGTCGATGATCATCACCAGCGAGGGCAGCGGGTCCAGCGGGGCACCCGCGGCACGCGCCTTCTCGTAGTCGGTGATGTTGGCGTAGTTGCCGGCGGAGCGCAGCAGCTCCTGGCGGCGCTGGAGTTCACCGGTGATCGAGTCGCGCATGCGGTCGATCAGGGTGACGTCCTCACCGAGGTTGGTGATGACCGCCGCGACGTGCGGCATCTCCGACATCCCCGTGAAGGTGGCGCCACCCTTGAAGTCCGCGAGGATGAAGTTCAGGGTCTCCGAGGAGTGCGTGACCGCCAGGGCGAGCACCAGGGTGCGCAGCACCTCGGACTTGCCGGAACCGGTCGCACCGACACACAGGCCGTGCGGGCCCATGCCCTGCTGCGAGGCTTCCTTGATGTCCAGCATGACCGGCTGGCCGTCGCGGTCGACACCGATCGGCACCCGCAGCCGCTCTGCCAGCGTCCGGGGCCGCCAGGTCCGCGCGACGTCCAGCGAGCCGGCGTCGCCGATGTTCAGCAGGTCGGTGAAGTCCAGCGCGGACAGCAGCGGCTCCTCGCCGTCCGCACCGGAGCCCGCCCGCAGCGGGGCCAACTGGCGGGCCAGCGCCTCCGCCTCGGGGATCGACAGCGTGTCGCACTCACCGTGGTAGACCGCGCCGCCGGCCGACTCCAGGGTCAGCCTGCCCGGCCACACCTGCACGGCCAGCCCGCCGCGGATCTCGTCCAGATCGCCCGGCACGACCTCCAGGATGGTGACGCCCTGGAGGCCCTCGGCCCCGGCGATCACCGAGTCCATCGGCACCTCGCCGCCGTCCAGCACGACCACCACGTGCGGAGTGTCGGTCACCGGGGTGCCCTGCGGGCTGAACCGCCCGCGGCCCTCCAGCTCCTCCGCCAGCAGCTCCTCGATCTCCCCGAGGTCACCGACGACCAGCCGGCGCGAACCGGCGCCGTCGGTGGTCTTGTCCTGCACGTGCGGCAGCCACTTCGTCCACTCCCACTCCGCCTGCGCACCGGGCGCGGCGACGACCGCCACCACCAGGTCCTCGGGCGAGTGCAGGGTGCACAGCTGGGCGATGACGGCACGCGAGGCGCCGTAGACCGTGTCCGGGTCACCCGAGACGGTCAGGTGGTAGAAGGCCCGCAGCGAGACCGCCAGCGGCAGGCTGTCCAAATGGCCGTGCTTGTCGAGGAATTCCTTCATCGCATGCGCGGTCAGCGGCTCCAGCTCGTCGACCGGCGCGGTCTCGGGGGCCCGCAGGGGAGTGGCCAACTGCTGCGGCCCCAGGCCCAGTCGCACCTGCCCGAAGTCCGGATCGGTCGCCCGCCGCTCCCAGACCCGCTTGCCCTCGGCCACGACCGACCACAGCTGGCTCGGATCGGGGTGGGTGAACAGCTGCGCGTCCCGCTGCTTTCGCGCGGTGCGCCGCACCTCTTTTCGCTTCTGCGTCAGGTACTTGAGGTAATCCTGGCGCTCTTGAAGCATTTGCCCGGAAGGCCCTTGGCGAGCCTTGACGATCTGCACGATCGCCATTGCCAGGGTGGACGCCACCATAAAGCCGCCCATGATTTTCATGAACGGCTGGTTGCCCATGAACAGGAATCCCGCCGAAGACGCCATACCCATCATGGGCATAAGGGTCATCAGCATGTTCTCTGATTCGCCCTCACGGGGCAGCTCCGGAGGTGCCTCGAGTGTCACCTCCTCGGAGGGGACTTCGGGTGGCAGCGCGCGGGGCGGGCGCTTGACGATGACAACGCTCACCGAGGCATCAGTCCTTCATGCATCTCGCAGTCTCGGACCGCCCCCGTTGGATTCGACGGTCCCCCCGAGCCAAGTGCTTGGCCCGAACCAGGCGTTGATCCTACTGTCAACCGTCAGGGCTCGGGGTGGGTGGGGCGACCGCTGAATTGGACGGTACGCTGACGCCTCGCGAGCGTGCCCCAGCCCCGAAGTGACGGCTCTCTATATATAGGGCGCGCGACGCGACAAAACGCCCAACGGATTAGGGAGAACCGCCAGGTGAGCACGAGCACTGGCACCGGCTTTTGCCGGGTCACTGTCGCCGCGCCGGATGCACGGATCGATGTGGCTCTGCCGGAAGACGTCGCACTCGTCGACATCTATCCGGAGATCCTGCGGCTCTCCGGCCAGTCCCAGGCCGAAGGCGCCCCGACCGGCTACCACCTCGTACGCCGCGACGGCACGGTGCTCGACGCCGGCCAGTCGCTCGCACAGCAGCAGATCCTCGACGGCGACCTCCTCCTGCTGAAGCCGTTCGCCGAATCGCTGCCGCTGCCGGTCTTCGACGACGTCTCCGACGCCGTCGCCTCCGCGGTCAAGCGCAACCGCAGCCGCTGGAGCGACGACCTCATGCATGTCGTCGGCCTGTCCGCCGGCGTCCTGCTGCTCGTGATGATGGCGTTCGCCCTGTGGTTCTCCAACCCGCTGAACCGCGACATGCACCGCCTGCCCGGCATCATCGCCGGTGTCGTCGGCGTCGTCCTGGTCGCGCTGGCCGGCGTCCGCGCCCGGGTCTACGACGACCACGGCTCCTCCATCGCGCTGGGCCTGGCCGCCCTGCCGCACCTGCTGCTCGCCGGCTCGGGCATCTTCCCCGTCGACCACGGCTCCGGGCCCGGCCGGCTGCACCTCCTCGTCGGCTGCGTCGTCGTCCTGATCGCGTCCGTGCTGCTGGTGGTGCTGCTGCCGCGCGGTGACGCGCCCTTCGTCGCCGCCGCGTTCCTGGCCGCCATCGGCACCCTCGCGGTCTTCGCCGCGATCCTCACCGACGCCGCGCCCCGCGAGGTCGCCGCCGTCACCGCCGTCGTGTCGATCGCCCTCGTCGCCTGGCTGCCCGGCCTCTCCGCCCGCTTCGCCCGGCTGCCCATCGGCTACAAGTCGCCCGACCAGATCGCCAAGGGCTCCTACGACAACGGCGGCGAGACCGAGTCCGTCGACTTCGTCAAGATCGCCAACCAGGCCAAGCGCGGCCACGAGCTGCTGCTCGGCCTCGTTGCCGGCTGCGCCGCCCTGGTCGTCGGCTCCGCCGGTGTCGTCCTCGGCTTCTCCGACAACATGTGGGCCCAGCTGCTGGCGCTGGCCGCCGGCATCACGATCATGCTCCGCGCCCGGCTCTTCGACTACACCGCGCAGGTCGCCTGCCTGACCATCGCCGGCATCCTGACGATCGTGCTGCTCATCCTGGGCATCGCGCTGAACCCGCCGTCGGACATCTTCGTCGACCTGCTCCGCTTCCAGGACTCCGGCCCGCTGAACATCCGCACCGTCTGGTTCTCCAGCAGCATCGCGGCGGGCGCCGCCCTGCTCGTCGGTGTCGGCCTGATCGTCCCGCGCAAGGGCGTCACCCCCTTCTGGGGCCGGATCTTCGACATCTTCGACGGACTGTTCCTGCTCTCCCTGGTGCCGCTGTGCCTGGCGGTCCTGGAGGTCTACGGCAAGGTGCGCGGCCTCACCGGCAGCTAGCCGCCGCCCGGATTTCCGGCCCCCCGACCACCCGGTCGGGGGGCCGTTTTCAGCTGGTACGCTGTGTGACGGTCCGGTCGAGTCATCCAAGATTCCCTGTGAGGCAAACCAGGGGCGCTCACGGACCGCAACCAAGAGGAGTACCGCGTGTCGCTCGACGCCGCTACGAAGAAGCAGATCATGGCCGAGTTCGCCACCAAGGAGGGTGACACCGGTTCCCCCGAGGTTCAGGTCGCGATGCTCTCCCGCCGCATCTCGGACCTCACCGAGCACCTCAAGATGCACAAGCACGACCACCACTCCCGCCGTGGTCTGCTGCTGCTGGTCGGCCAGCGCCGCCGCCTGCTGCAGTACCTGGCGAAGAAGGACATCACGCGCTTCCGTGCGCTGGTCGAGCGCCTGGGCATCCGCCGCGGCGCGGCGGGCGCCAAGTAAGACGTGGTAACAGGGAGCGGTTCCCGCCGGGGGCCGCTCCCTTTGCCATAGGCGCCGGACGCCCGTGCCCTCTCATGGTGGCCGGAAGCTTTGTAGTCTGGTGCCGTACGCAAAACTGAACGCGGTAGGAGTGCCACCTGGCCGCCGGTCCTCGGTAGTGGCCCCCGGACGATCCACGGACGCCCCGCGTCCGTCGCTCCGGGTGCTTCGATCGAAGACCGGCCCGCACCGGCACTCCACCGAAGACGGTCCGCCGCCACACGGGCAGCGGACGCTGACGAGGAGATATCCCTGGTGGAGAACGAGACCCACTACGCCGAAGCCGTGATCGACAACGGTTCCTTCGGCACCCGCACCATCCGCTTCGAGACGGGCCGCCTGGCCAAGCAGGCCGCCGGTTCCGCCGTGGCGTACCTGGACGACGACACCATGGTGCTGTCGGCCACCTCCGCTTCCAAGACGCCGAAGGACCAGCTGGACTTCTTCCCGCTGACCGTCGACGTCGAGGAGCGGATGTACGCAGCCGGGAAGATCCCCGGTTCCTTCTTCCGCCGTGAGGGCCGGCCCTCCGAGGACGCGATCCTCACCTGCCGCCTGATCGACCGCCCGCTGCGCCCCTCGTTCAAGAAGGGCCTGCGCAACGAGATCCAGATCGTCGAGACGGTCATGGCGCTCAACCCCGACCACCTCTACGACGTGGTCGCGATCAACGCCGCCTCCTGCTCCACGCAGCTGGCCGGCCTGCCCTTCTCCGGCCCGGTCGGCGGCACCCGTGTCGCACTGATCAACGGCCAGTGGGTGGGCTTCCCGACCCACACCGAGCTCGAGGACGCCGTCTTCGACATGGTCGTGGCCGGCCGCGTCCTCCCGGACGGCGACGTCGCGATCATGATGGTCGAGGCCGAGGCCACCGAGAAGACCATCCAGCTGGTCAAGGACGGCGCCGAGGCCCCGACCGAAGAGGTCGTCGCCGCCGGTCTGGAAGCCGCCAAGCCCTTCATCAAGGTCCTGTGCAAGGCCCAGTCGGACCTCGCCGCCAAGGCCGCCAAGCCCGTCGGCGAGTTCCCGATCTTCCTGGACTACCAGGACGACGTCCTCGAGGCGCTGACCAAGGCCGTCAAGGACGAGCTCGGCCAGGCGCTGACCATCGCGGGCAAGCTGGAGCGCGAGGCCGAGCTGGACCGCGTCAAGGCGCTCGCCGCCGAGAAGCTCCTGCCGGAGTTCGAGGGCCGCGAGAAGGAGATCTCCGCCGCTTACCGCTCGCTGACCAAGACCCTGGTCCGCGAGCGCGTGATCAAGGAGAAGAAGCGCATCGACGGCCGCGGCGTCACGGACATCCGTACGCTCGCCGCCGAGGTCGAGGCGATCCCGCGGGTGCACGGCTCCGCGCTGTTCGAGCGTGGCGAGACCCAGATCCTGGGCGTCACCACCCTCAACATGCTCCGCATGGAGCAGCAGCTGGACACCCTCTCCCCGGTGACCCGCAAGCGCTACATGCACAACTACAACTTCCCGCCGTACTCCGTCGGTGAGACCGGCCGCGTGGGCGCCCCCAAGCGCCGCGAGATCGGCCACGGCGCGCTCGCCGAGCGCGCCATCATGCCGGTCCTGCCGACCCGCGAGGAGTTCCCCTACGCGATCCGCCAGGTCTCCGAGGCGCTGGGCTCCAACGGCTCGACGTCCATGGGCTCGGTCTGCGCCTCGACCATGTCGCTGCTGAACGCCGGTGTGCCCCTCAAGGCCCCGGTCGCCGGTATCGCCATGGGCCTGATCTCCCAGGAGATCGACGGCCAGACGCACTACGTCGCCCTCACCGACATCCTCGGTGCGGAGGACGCCTTCGGCGACATGGACTTCAAGGTCGCCGGCACCAAGCAGTTCGTGACCGCGCTCCAGCTCGACACCAAGCTCGACGGCATCCCCGCCTCGGTCCTGGCCGCCGCGCTGAAGCAGGCCCGTGACGCGCGTCTGCACATCCTGGACGTCATGAACGAGGCCATCGACGTCCCGGACGAGATGTCCCCGAACGCCCCGCGGATCATCACCGTCAAGATCCCGGTGGACAAGATCGGTGAGGTCATCGGCCCCAAGGGCAAGATGATCAACCAGATCCAGGAGGACACCGGCGCCGACATCACGATCGAGGACGACGGCACCATCTACATCGGTGCCGCCGACGGCCCGGCCGCCGAGGCCGCCCGCGCCACGATCAACGGCATCGCCAACCCGACCATGCCGGAGGTCGGCGAGCGCTACCTGGGCACGGTCGTCAAGACCACCACCTTCGGTGCGTTCGTCTCCCTGCTCCCGGGCAAGGACGGCCTGCTCCACATCTCGCAGATCCGCAAGCTCGCCGGTGGCAAGCGCGTGGAGAACGTCGAGGACGTGGTCGCGGTCGGCGCCAAGGTCCAGGTCGAGATCGCCGAGATCGACCAGCGCGGCAAGCTCTCCCTGATCCCCGTGATCGAGGAAGAGGACGCCGACAAGGGTGCCAAGGACGACTCGAAGGACGACACCGACAAGTGACGTCGCGGACGCACACGACGACGGCCCGCCCCTCTTCGGAGGGGCGGGCCGTCGCCCGTACCCAAACGCTTCTCAAGGGCACCGCGGGCGCCGGCACGGTCCGCCGGACCACCCTGCCCGGCGGCCTGCGCGTGGTCACCGAGACCCTGCCGTCGGTCCGCTCCGTCACCTTCGGGATCTGGGCGCACGTCGGCTCCCGTGACGAGACCCCCGCCCTCAACGGCGCCACGCACTATCTGGAACACCTGCTCTTCAAGGGCACCGAGCGGCGCAGCGCGCTGGACATCTCCGCCGCCATCGACGCGGTCGGCGGCGAGATGAACGCCTTCACCGCGAAGGAATACACCTGCTACTACGCGCGGGTGCTGGACTCCGATCTGCCGCTCGCCATCGACATCGTGTGCGACATGCTCACCGGCTCGCTGGTCGAGGCCGAGGACGTGGACGCCGAGCGCGGCGTCATCCTCGAAGAGATCGCGATGACCGAGGACGACCCGGGCGACTGCGTGCACGACCTGTTCGCGCACACCATGCTCGGCGACACCCCCCTCGGCCGCCCCGTGCTGGGCACCGTCGACACCGTCAACGCGCTCACCCCCGAGCGCATCCGCCGCTTCTACAAGAAGCACTACGACCCCACGCACCTCGTCGTCACGGCCGCCGGCAACGTCGACCACGCCAAGGTCGTCCGCCAGGTCCGCCGCGCCTTCGAGCAGGCCGGGGCGCTGGAGAACACCGGCGCCGTCCCCGTCGCGCCGCGCGCCGGCTCCCGCTCCGTGCGCACCGCCGGCCGCGTCAACCTGCAGAACCGCAAGACCGAGCAGGCCCATGTGATCCTCGGGCTGCCCGGCATGGCGCGCACCGACGACCGGCGCTGGGCGATGGGCGTGCTGAACACCGCCCTGGGCGGCGGGATGAGCTCCCGCCTCTTCCAGGAGGTCCGCGAGAAGCGCGGACTGGCCTACAGCGTGTACTCCTACACCTCCGGCTTCGCCGACTGCGGCCTGTTCGGCGTCTACGCCGGCTGCCGCCCCAACCAGGTGCACGACGTCCTCAAGATCTGCCGGGACGAACTCGACCAGGTGGCCACCCACGGCCTCACCGACGACGAGATCCGCCGCGCGATCGGCCAGCTGCGCGGATCCACGGTCCTCGGCCTGGAGGACTCGGGCGCGCTGATGCACCGCCTCGGCAAGAGCGAGCTGTGCTGGGGCGAGCAGATGTCGGTCGACGAGATGCTGGCCCGGATCGCGGCCGTCACCCCCGACGAGGTGCGCGAGGTGGCCCGCGACGTCCTGGGCGCACGGCCTTCACTGTCCGTCATCGGCCCCCTGAAGGACCGGCAGGCGGCCCGGCTGGACGACATCGTCGCCTAGCACCACCACGAGAGAGACGGGAAACGATGAGCAAGCTGCGCGTGGCCGTACTGGGAGCCCAGGGGCGCATCGGCTCCGAGGCCGTACGGGCCGTCGAGGCCGCCGAGGACATGGAACTGGTCGCCGGGCTCGGCCGGGGCGACAAGCTGGAACAGCTGGTCGAGACCGGCGCCCAGGTGGTGGTCGAGCTGACCAACCCCGGCGCGGTCATGGGCAACCTCGACTTCTGCGTCCGCCACGGCATCCACGCGGTGGTCGGCACCACCGGATGGACCGATGAGCGGCTCGCGCAGCTGCGCACCTCGCTCGCCGCCGCGCCGTCGGCCGGTGTGCTCATCGCCCCGAACTTCTCCCTCGGCGCGGTGCTGACCATGCGCTTCGCCCAGCAGGCGGCCCGCTTCTTCGAGTCCGCCGAGGTCGTCGAGCTGCACCACCCGAAGAAGGCCGACGCCCCCTCCGGCACCGCCGCCCGCACCGCACAGCTGATCGCCGCGGCCCGCGAGGAGGCCGGCTGCGCCCCGCAGCCGGACGCCACCACCACCGCGCTGGACGGCGCCCGCGGCGCGGACGTGGACGGCGTCCCCGTGCACTCGGTGCGGCTGCGCGGTCTGCTGGCGCACCAGGAGGTGCTGTTCGGCGGCGAGGGCGAGACCCTCACCATCCGCCACGACTCCCTGCACCACAGCAGCTTCATGCCGGGCATCCTGCTCGGGGTGCGCCGCGTGGTCACCACTCCGGGCCTGACCGTGGGCCTGGAGAACTTCCTGGACCTGGGCTGACGGCATGGGCGGCAAGATCACGTACTTCTTCCTCGCCACTGTGCTGGTGCTCGTGTTCGGCGTGGTGGCGCTGGAGGGCGTCCTCCTCCTGCTGACCGGTGAGCCGGCGGCCATGGGCATGGGCGCGGTGGCCTTCGTGCTGCCGTTCATCGGCGCCTGGTTCCTCCGGCACAACACCCGCTTCGCCCGCGACGCCCACCGGCTGGCCCATGCGCTGGAGGCCGAGGGCGGGCTGCCGGCCGACGACCTGGAGCGCACCCCCGGCGGCCGGATCGACCGGGACGCCGCCGACGCGGTCTTCACCCGGCGGCAGGCCGAGACGGAGGAGGCGCCCGGCGACTGGCGTACGTGGTTCCGGCTCGCCGTCGCCTACCACGACGCCCGGGACACCCCGCGCGCCCGCAAGGCGATGCAGCGGGCGATCGCCCTGCACGACGGGAAGGCCGTGCCGGCCGCCTGAGACCCGGTCCGGGCGGGCGGTCCGGGCTGCGCGTCCGACGGCGGAAGGCCCCGATCACGGAAGGCCCCGGTCACGGAGGAGCGCCGCGGCGCGTCCGGCCGGTCCCGGGGCCCCCGGCTGTCAGCGGCGGTACTCCGCGGCCCACGCCTCCAGCACGTCCGCGGCCTGCTCGAACGCCTCCGGGCGGGACAGGAAGTCCCCGTTGTGGTCCGTGATCAGCGTGCGCAGCGGATCACCCTGGGTCCGCTCGACGACCAGCGCCTGGCCCTGCACCGTCCGGGGCAGTCCCAGCCAGCGCACCGGCTGCTGGCGGGTGCGCACCGAGGCGACGGCGCTCCACGGCTCCGTGGCCGTCCGCAGGAGGTTCACCTGCCGCAGGCCCTGGGAGCTGACCCACAGGCCGACGCGCAGCAGCCGCAGGGCGAAGGCGATCGTCAGCGCCCCCACCAGGACGCAGACCGCGGCGCCGGGCAGCGAACCTGCCAGCGCGATGATCATCGCGGAGAGCAGGACGAACGACGCGAGCAGCAAAAACACCGCCGCCGTCCCCACCCGCCACGGTCCGGGGCGGTAGGGACGGCGCCAGTGATCGGGCTCGTCGTGCGGCAGCGCGGCGTGATCCGCGGCAGGTGGGTCGAGGTCGCGGTCGGCCGTCAAGAAGGGCAGGGGCACGGCTGATCCTCATTCATGGTCACGCTGACGGAAGCTGTGACCGGTGAGGTTATCGGGACCGGCGGAGCGGAACCACTTGTGGCACACTCCACCGGACCGATCAGCGGTGCGACGCTTCGGACTGATGCACCCGGCTCGAGGTGGAACTGTCCTGCTGCAGTGCGGGAACGCCGAACAGCAGGGCGCCGGCCAGGCCGCCCACTACTGTCAGCGTGATGAGAGACTGGCCGAGCAGCTGCCCACGGGAGGCGCGCTGACGCGGCGGGGGAGTGACATTGCTGCGGAACCGGTCTGCCTCGGCAACGAAGGCGAACGGGACGGGCTCTCGCCGGCGGAACATGAGCGGGCTCTCCTAGGAACCTCGAAGTGGGCACTGTCACAGGGTTAGACGCGTGCGCGGTCCGAATGGTGCCCGTTTTCAGGGACTTCTGTGAAAAATATCAACTGCCGCTCCGCACGCTGCTATAACGCCGTCCGTTTTGCGGTGAACGCGGCGTCACGCGGCATTTCCCGGGCTGTCAGCGGCGGGCCGTAGTCTGGTCGCGCACGAGGATCGATTGGAAGGAACCGCCGGTGTCCCAGACCCCCGCCGAGAGCGCCGAGAGCACTGAGAGCCCCGGCAGTGCAGCCGTCAGCTTCCGGAGCGAGGTGACGGTCGAGCTGGTCAAGCACAGCGCCGCGGACAGTGACGTGCTGTGGGCGGCCCGTGTCTCCACGGCCGGCGAGCAGTCCCTGGAGGAGCTCCAGAAGGACCCCGAGCGCTCCAAGGGCTTGATCAACTACCTCATGCGGGACCGGCACGGCAGCCCGTTCGAGCACAACTCCATGACCTTCTTCATCAGCGCGCCGATCTTCGTCTTCCGCGAGTTCATGCGCCACCGCGTCGGCTGGTCGTACAACGAGGAGTCCGGCCGCTACCGCCAGCTGGACCCGGTCTTCTACGTCCCCGGCGCCTCCCGCAAGCTCGTCCAGCAGGGCCGCCCCGGGAAGTACGAGTTCGTCGACGGCACCCCGGAGCAGTACGACCTGACCGGCCGCGTCATGGAGGACTCCTACCGCCGGGCGTACGAGGCGTACCAGGAGATGCTGGCCGCCGGCGTGGCCCGCGAGGTCGCCCGCGCCGTGCTCCCCGTCGGCCTCTTCTCCTCCATGTACGCCACCTGCAACGCGCGCTCGCTGATGCACTTCCTCGGCCTGCGGACCCAGCACGAGCAGGCGAAGGTCCCCTCCTTCCCGCAGCGGGAGATCGAAATGGTCGGCGAGCAGATGGAGGCCCACTGGGCCACGCTCATGCCGCTCACGTACGGCGCATTCAATGCGAACGGCCGGATCGCCCCGTAAGGCCCAGGCCGGGGGCCGGATGCCGGACCCCGCGGGGCGGGGGTGCAAGGTGTCCGGATTGCGGCATTTTGAGAAGTTCATCTACGCTGAACAGACGGACCCGGCACTGCTTGAACCCCCGAGCAGGCAGTGCCGGTGTCCACATCCCTGCTCCCCAGAGGCGCATCCTGTGGGGAGCTACGAGTAGCGTGGGACCCATGGCTCCGACTTCCACACCGCAGACCCCCTTCGGGCGGGTGCTGACCGCCATGGTCACGCCGTTCACGGCGGATGGCGCTCTCGACCTCGACGGCGCGCAGCGCCTGGCTGCCCACCTGGTGGACGCAGGTAACGACGGCCTCGTCGTCAACGGCACCACCGGAGAGTCCCCGACCACCAGCGATGCGGAGAAAGCCCAGCTGGTCCGCGCCGTGGTCGAGGCGGTCGGCGATCGCGCCTTCGTCGTCGCCGGAGCCGGCACCAACGACACCCGCCACAGCCTGGAGCTGGCCCGCGGCGCCCAGGAAGCCGGAGCCCACGGACTGCTCGCGGTGACGCCCTACTACAGCAAGCCCCCGCAAGAGGGACTGCTGCGGCACTTCACCGCCATCGCGGACGCCACCGACCTGCCGGTCATGCTCTACGACATCCCCGGACGCAGCGGCGTCCCGATCAACACCGAGACCCTCGTCCGGCTCGCCGAGCACCCCCGGATCGTCGCCAACAAGGACGCCAAGGGCGACCTCGGCCGCGCCAGCTGGGCCATCGCCCGCACCGACCTCGCCTGGTACAGCGGCGACGACATGCTCAACCTCCCGCTGCTCTCGGTCGGCGCCATCGGCTTCGTCTCCGTGGTCGGCCATGTCGTCACCCCCGAGCTGCGCGCCCTCCTGGACGCCCACCTCAACGGCGACGTCACCAAGGCCACCGAGATCCACCAGGCGCTGCTCCCCGTCTTCACCGGCATGTTCCGCACCCAGGGCGTCATCACGACGAAGGCGGCGCTCACCCGGCAGGGCCTGCCCGCCGGCCCGCTGCGGCTGCCGCTCGTCGAGCTCTCCCCGGAGGAGACCGAACAGCTCACGCGCGATCTCGCCGCCGGCGGGGTACAGCTCTGATCACAGACTTCACAACTGAATACGGACCAACAACCGCCTTATAGCAAGTGCACGAATGTCATGCGCGCCACGTGCCCCTACGGCAGCGTGGCGCGTGTGGTGAGGAGAGTCTTTTGAGTCATCCGCATCCTGAGCTCGGCGCCCCGCCCAAGCTTCCCAAGGGCGGGCTGCGCGTCACGCCCCTCGGCGGCCTCGGCGAGATCGGCCGCAACATGACGGTCTTCGAATACGACGGCCGGCTGCTGATCGTCGACTGCGGAGTGCTCTTCCCCGAGGAGGAGCAGCCCGGAATCGACCTGATCCTGCCGGACTTCACGTCCATCAGGGATCGCCTCGACGACATCGACGGCATCGTGCTCACGCACGGCCACGAGGACCACATCGGCGGTGTCCCCTACCTCCTCCGGGAGAAGCCGGACATCCCCCTCATCGGCTCCAAGCTGACCCTCGCCCTGATCGAGGCCAAGCTCCAGGAGCACCGCATCCGCCCCTACACCCTTGAGGTGAAGGAAGGCCACACCGAGCGGATCGGCTCCTTCGACTGCGAATTCGTCGCGGTCAACCACTCCATCCCGGACGCCCTGGCCGTCGCCATCCGCACGCCCGCGGGCATGGTCGTGCACACCGGCGACTTCAAGATGGACCAGCTGCCGCTGGACCGCCGCCTGACCGACCTCCCCGCCTTCGCGCGGCTCGGCGAGGAGGGCATCGACCTGCTCCTCTCCGACTCCACGAACGCCGAGGTCCCGGGCTTCGTCCCGCCCGAGCGGGACATCTCCAACGTGCTGCGCACGGTGTTCGCGAACGCCCAGAAGCGCATCATCGTCGCCAGCTTCGCCAGCCATGTGCACCGCATCCAGCAGATCCTCGACGCGGCGCACGAGTACGGCCGCCGGGTCGCCTTCGTCGGCCGCTCGATGGTCCGCAACATGGGCATCGCCCGGGAGCTGGGCTACCTCAAGGTCCCCGCCGGCCTGGTCGTCGACGTCAAGACCCTCGACGACCTCCCCGATGACGAGGTCGTGCTGGTCTGCACGGGTTCCCAGGGCGAGCCGATGGCCGCCCTCTCCCGGATGGCCAACCGCGACCACCAGATCCGGATCGTCCCCGGCGACACCGTGATCCTGGCGTCCTCCCTCATCCCGGGCAACGAGAACGCGGTCTACCGCGTGATCAACGGCCTCACCAGGTGGGGTGCGGACGTGGTCCACAAGGGCAACGCCAAGGTCCACGTCTCGGGCCACGCCTCGGCCGGCGAGCTGCTGTACTTCTACAACATCTGCAAGCCGAAGAACCTCATGCCGGTGCACGGCGAATGGCGCCATCTGCGCGCCAACGCCGAGCTGGGCGCCCTGACCGGCGTACCCAAGGACCGGATCGTCATCGCCGAGGACGGCGTCGTGGTCGATCTGGTCAAGGGCGTCGCCAAGATCACCGGCAAGGTCCAGGCGGGCTATGTGTACGTCGACGGCCTCTCGGTCGGCGATGTCACCGAGACCCATCTGAAGGACCGCCGCATCCTCGGCGACGAGGGCATCATCTCGGTCTTCGTGGTGGTGGACAGCAGCACCGGCAAGATCGTCGGCGGCCCGCATCTGCAGGCCCGCGGCTCCGGCATCGACGACGCGACCTTCGCGGCCGTAGTCCCCAAGATCGATGAGGCGCTGGCCAAGGCGGCCCAGGACGGCGTCGCGGAGCCCCATCAGCTCCAGCAGCTGGTCCGCCGCTCGGTCGGCAAGTGGGTGTCGGACAACTACCGCCGGCGCCCGATGATCCTCCCCGTGGTCGTCGAGGTCTGACACACAGGGTCGTACAAACGTGCCCAAGTGGGAGCGGGGCGCCCGGATTTGCATCCGGGCGCCCCGCTCCAGTACGTTTACGGCTCCGCCTGAACGGGAAGCGCCGGACGCCTGTGCGTACGACGCCTCACCAAGCCGGGCGGAATTCCGACCCAGAGCAATCTGATAAAGTCGGATCAGCCGAAAGGCAAACCCCCTCCGATGAAAACTCGGACCGAATTCGAACCGGCAACGGAACGAAATCGAGTCTGATAGAGTCGGAAAGGCCGAAAAGCGAAAGCCGAACGGCCGAGCCCGCTCCAACAGGGCGCCGGACACGGA
>NZ_BMND01000042.1 GCF_014646275.1 Streptomyces kronopolitis | reverse complement strand
GAAACACACACGAGAGCGGAACAACCAGACGGAATAGGTCCGGTCGTTCACAGCGTCCTCGCTGTGTGTGCCATCCGCACCACATGGGTGCCGATGGACTTTCAAAGGAACCTCATCCACCGATGTGGACGGGGTATCAACATATCTGGCGTTGACTTTTGGCACGCTGTTGAGTTCTCAAGGAACGGACGCTTCCTTTGGATTCCCTCTCGGGTTTCCTCCGGGCGCTTCCCTTCGGTGTTTCACACTCTATCAGGCCTTTTCCGGCTTTCGAACCGCTGCTTTTCTGCAGGCATGCAGAAGCGCGCAATTCTTGAGTCGCGATCAAGACGCTGGGAGTGCCGCCCGCCTCAGCCTGACGCGGTTCATTGCGTCGTGGCCGTCCGGGGCAGATCTCAGACAGTACAGCTCGGCCGGGGGCGAGGCAAATCGATTCGGCGGGGCGCGCGGTCGGCACTCGGCGTCTCTCGTGCGGAACCGTCAGTTCTTATGACTTACGCTTCTGAACGGTGCGCCGTCCAGTACAGGTAGTGACGGCGGCCTGATGAATCTCCACCCCTGGGAGGCTTCCCATGACCACCGTGACGTCCCCTCTTGCCGGACGCGCCATCGGACTCGCGGCCGTGCCCGACCCGGTCTTCTCCGGAGCGATGGTGGGTCCCGGTACCGCCATCGACCCCGTTCGTGAACCGTCCGCGGCGGTTTCGCCCGTGGACGGCGTTCTCGTCTCGCTGCACCCGCACGCGTTCGTCGTCGTCGATGCCGAGGGGCACGGCGTACTCACCCACCTCGGGATCGACACCGTTCAGCTCAATGGCGAGGGCTTCGAGCTGCTCGTGAACAAGGGCGACACCGTGACCCGCGGTCAGGAGGTCGTGCGCTGGAACCCCGCCGCCGTCGAGCAGGCCGGCAAGTCGCCGGTGTGCCCGGTCGTCGCGCTGGAGGCCACCGCCGACTCGCTCGGTGAGGTCCGCGAGGACGGCGACGTCAAGGCCGGCGACCAGCTCTTCTCCTGGCAGTAGGCCGGGCGCCGTCCCGTACGGCAGGTACGACATCCACCGCGGCGGCCGGGCCCGCCGCATCAAAACCGGAGCGGGTGCAATGGAGACAACGCTGCGAGGCGTCGGCGTGAGCCACGGTGTGGCGATCGGCGAGGTGCGGCATATGGGGACGGCGGTCCTCGAGCCGCCGGCCAAGCAGATTCCGGCGGACGAGGCGGAGCGCGAACAGGGGCGTGCCCGCCAGGCCGTGGAAGCTGTTGCCGCGGACCTGATAGCGCGGGGGAACCTGGCGGGGGGTGAGGCGCAGGCCGTGCTGGAGGCACAGGCACTGATGGCCCAGGACCCCGAGCTGATGGCCGATGTCGAGCGGCGGATCGCGGTCGGGAGCACCGCCGAGCGCGCCGTGTACGACGCGTTCGCGGCCTACCGGGCGCTGCTGGCCGGTGCCGGTGAGTACCTCGCGGGCCGGGTGGCCGACCTGGACGACGTGCGCAACCGCATCGTCGCGCGGCTGCTGGGTGTGCCGATGCCGGGTGTGCCGGACAGCGACGAGCCCTATGTGCTGATCGCGCGGGATCTGGCGCCGGCCGACACCGCGCTGCTGGACCCGACGCTCGTGCTCGGCTTCGTGACCGAGGAGGGCGGGCCGACCAGCCACAGTGCGATTCTCGCGCGGGCGCTGGGAGTGCCGGCGGTCGTCGCGCTGCCGGGCGCCGGTGAGCTGGTCGAGGGCACGGTCATCGCCGTCGACGGCAGCACCGGGGAGATCTTCGTCGAGCCGAGTGCCGAGAAGCGGGCGGAGATGGAGCGGGCGGCCGCGGAGCGGAAGGCGGCGCTGGCCGCCTCGTCCGGGCCCGGTGCCACCTCCGACGGGCACAAGGTGCCGCTGCTGGCGAATGTCGGCGGTCCCGGTGACGTCCCCGCGGCGGTCGAGGCCGGGGCGGAGGGGGTCGGTCTCTTCCGGACCGAGTTCCTGTTCCTGGACGACAGCAAGCAGGCGCCGTCCGCGGAGAAGCAGGTCCAGGCCTATCGCACGGTGCTGGAGGCGTTCCCCGAGGGGCGGGTGGTGGTGCGGGTACTCGACGCCGGTGCCGACAAGCCGCTGGAGTTCCTGACGCCGGCCGACGAGCCGAACCCCGCGCTGGGGGTGCGGGGGCTGCGGACGCTGCTCGATCACCCCGAGGTGCTGCGCACCCAGCTTGCGGCGCTGGCGACGGCGGCCGAGGGGCTGCCGGTCTACCTCGAGGTCATGGCGCCGATGGTGGCGGACCGGACCGACGCCAAGGCGTTCGCGGACGCCTGCCGGGAGGCCGGGCTGCGGGCGAAGTTCGGCGCGATGGTGGAGATTCCGTCGGCGGCTCTGCGGGCGCGGTCGATTCTGCAGGAGGTGGAGTTCCTTTCGCTGGGTACCAACGACCTGGCGCAGTACACCTTCGCGGCGGACCGCCAGGTGGGTGCCGTCTCGCGGCTGCAGGACCCCTGGCAGCCGGCGCTGCTGGACCTCGTGGCGCTGTCGGCCGAGGCGGCGAAGGCCGAGGGCAAGAGCTGTGGTGTCTGTGGTGAGGCGGCCTCCGATCCGCTGTTGGCGTGCGTGCTGACGGGGCTCGGGGTCACCAGCCTGTCGATGGGTGCGGCGTCGATTCCGTATGTGCGGGCGACGCTGTCGAAGCACACGCTGGCGCAATGCGAGCGCGCGGCTGCCGCGGCGCGTGCCGCGGACACCGCCGAGGACGCGCGGGCTGCCGCGCAGGCGGTGCTCTCCGGGGAGTGATCCCGGGCGGCGGTGTGCCGCAGGAGCCTTGACGGCCGTCCCGCCCTTTGTGGCGGGGCGGCCGTCGGCGTGTGCGGGTGTAGTGGTCCGGCTTCAGCGGTGGTCGTGGGGCTCCGGGGGCGGGGTCAGGGGGAGGCCGGAGGCGTAGTCGACGCCGTGCTCGGGTGGGATGGGTTCGCCGGTGTCGGCGTCGGTGCAGTAGGCGGTGAAGACCTCGGCCGCGCTCAGCGGGCGGAGCCAGGATTCCCGCAGGGACCAGCCGCGGACCGTGTCCCGGGACGTGGCGCGGTCCGTGCCTTCGGTGCTGTCGGGGCCAGTGGTGGTGCGGGAGACGATGCCGCCGGGGGTGCGCAGGGCGAAGCCGGCCGCCAGGACCGTGCAGAAGACGAGGGTCTCGTGTTCGGCGAGTTGGAGGCCGGCGCCGTCGGCGGCGGTGGAGTGGAGCACCGCCAGGAGGGGCGGCTCGCCGGCGGCGAGGGAGCAGACGAGGTGGTGGGTGCCTTCGCCGAGGGCGGTCAGGAGCTGCCGGACGGCGTGGGTGGCGCGGGTGAAGGCGGTGCGGGCGAGGTCGTCGCCGCACTCCTGGCAGGTGCCGGCGCGGGCCAGCAGGGCGGAGGCGCGGTCCGCGTGCGCCCGGCGGTCGGCGTCTTCGAGGAGGAGGGGGAGCAGCCGGGTCAGCGGCCCGCCCTCGTAGAGCAGGGTGGTGCCGGTGCGGGCGGCTTCGGCCGTGTAGCGGCTGCGGCTGTCGGGGCGGTCCGGGTCCAGGGTGAGCCGGGCGCAGTATTTCTCGTAGGCGACCGGGTCGAAGAGGCCGACGGTGGTGACCACGCCCTGGGCGGTGAGCCCCCGCAGCAGGGTCTCCATCTGGCGGAGGTAGCTGTCGTGGTCGTCGAACGGGAAGGTGCGGTAGCGGCGCATGGCCGTGAAGTCCTGCTCGTCGGCCAGGATGGCGGCGGTGCTGGGGACTTCGCGGCGCAGGCCGCGGCGGGCGGCGGACCGGTCGGTGGGCCGGGATGTGAAGGTCATGACTCCCCCTGGGTGTGCGGGTGGGTGCGTCGGTCGCATCCCACTCGTCACTGAGAGTAATCGGGGGGTCTGACAACGGGCCTGCGGCGCCGGAGCGCACCGGGGTTCCGGGCGTCCGGCGCCGGGCGGTCCTGCGTGCCCGCCTGCCTGAGCGTCGCCTGTGAGCGGCCTACGAGGCGTTGTCGGCGGCGCGGTCGCGGGCC
Organism: Streptomyces kronopolitis; assembly: GCF_014646275.1. Classification (GTDB taxonomy): domain Bacteria; phylum Actinomycetota; class Actinomycetes; order Streptomycetales; family Streptomycetaceae; genus Streptomyces; species Streptomyces kronopolitis. Next base: position 44,637 of record NZ_BMND01000042.1, on the reverse strand, counting down.
ACCCGCTCGTAGAAGTGGAGCAGTTCGAGGTTGTCGACAGAGCCGGGGTTGACGGCCTTGTCGAGCGGGGTGCCCTGGAGGAGGCGCTTGACGGGGACCTCGATGCGCTTGCCGGTGAGGGTGTGCGGGACGCCGGGGGCCTCGATGATGTCGTCCGGGACGTGCCGCGGGGAGAGCTCGGTGCGGATGGTGCGCTTGATGCGGTCGCGGAGGCCGTCGTCGAGGGTGACGCCGGGGGCGAGGTGCACGAACAGCGGCATCCAGTAGCCGCCGTCGGGGAGTTCCAGGCCGATGACGAGGGATTCGCGGATCTCGGGGAGCCGTTCGACGGCCTCGTAGATGTCGGCGGAGCCCATCCGGACACCCTGGCGGTTGAGGGTGGAGTCGGAGCGGCCGTGGATGACGACGCTGCCGCGGGAGGTGACGGTGATCCAGTCGCCGTGCCGCCAGACGCCGGGGTACATGTCGAAGTAGCTGTCGTGGTAGCGGGTGCCGTCGGGGTCGTTCCAGAAGCGGGTGGGCATCGACGGCATGGGCTTGGTGACGACGAGTTCGCCGACCTCGCCGGTGACCGGCTCGCCCTGGGGGTCCCAGGCCTGGAGGTCGGTGCCCAGGCAGGCGGCCTGGAGTTCGCCGATGTGGACGGGGAGGGTGGGGACGGCGCCGGCGAAGCAGCTGCAGACGTCGGTGCCGCCGCTGACCGAGGCCGTCCAGAGGTCGGCGCCGCTCTCCGCGAAGGAGTCGTGCAGCCAGCGGAAACCGTCCGGCGGGAGCGGGGAGCCGGTGGTGGCGACGCAGGTGATCGCGGAGAGGTCGAGGTCGCGGGCCGGGTGGATGCCAGCCTTGCGGCAGGCCATGACGTAGGCGGCGGAGGTGCCGAAGACGGTGGCGCGGGTGGCTTCGGCGACCCGCCACTGGGCGGAGACGTCGGGGTGGCCGGGGCTGCCGTCGTAGAGCACGATCGTGGAACCCACCAGGAGGCCGGCGACGAGGAAGTTCCACATCATCCAGCCGGTGGAGGTGTACCAGAAGAACCGGTCGTCGGGGCCGAGGTCGCAGTGCAGTCCGGTCTGCTTGAGGTGTTCGAGCAGGATGCCGCCCTGGGACTGGACGATGGCCTTGGGCAGGCCGGTGGTGCCGGAGGAGTACAGGACCCACAGGGGATGGTCGAACGGGACCTGTTCGAAGACCGGTTCGGTGTCCTGCGAGGTCAGGTCCGACCAGTTCAGGGCGCCTTCGGGGGCGGGGGTGCCGAGCAGCGGGATGTGGACGACGGCCCGGAGGGTGGGCAGTTCGGCGCGGAGTTCGGCGACGGTGTCCCGGCGGTCGTGCTCCTTGCCGCCGTAGCGGTAGCCGTCGACGGTGAACAGGACGACCGGTTCGATCTGCTGGAAGCGGTCCAGCACGCTGCGGGCGCCGAAGTCGGGGGCGCAGGACGTCCACACCGCGCCGACCGCGGCGCTGGCCAGCAGCGCGACGACGGCCTGCGGGATGTTGGGGACGTAGGCGCTGACGCGGTCGCCGGGGCGGACGCCGAGCCGGCGGAGTTCGGCGGCCAGCGAGCCGACCTGGGCCCGCAGCTCCCGCCAGGTCACGGGCGCGGGCTCATGGGTCTCGTCGACATGGAGCAGGGCGGGGGCGTCGGCGCGGGCGGGGTCCGTGGCGGCGCGCAGGGCGTGCTCGGCGTAGTTGAGGGTGGCGCCGGGGAACCAGCGGGCGCCGGGCATCGCGGGGTCGGCGAGCACCGTCTCGTACGGCGTGGCGAAGCGGACGTCGAACCACTCGGCGGTGGCCTGCCAGAAGGCGGGGAGGTCGTCGACGGACCAGCGGTGCAGGTCGGCGTAGCTCGTCGCGGGGTCGCCGGGGGTGGGGGCCGGGGCTCCGTGGTGGGCGGCCGCCCAGCTGTGGAAGCGGGTGACCTGTGCGCCGGCGATGCGGTCCGGGCCGGGCTGCCAGAGGGGCTCCGGCTGTGGGGCGGACTGCGGTGCGGTGGTCATCATCGGCTCCCGGACGATACGCGTCGTGTGCGTCGGGCGCGCACGGCGGTGGGTCTCCCCCACTCCGCCGTGTGCGCACGACACGGTGTGCCTGGACGATGCCATGTGATCGACTCCGGCACCAGGGTGGACTGCTCACATTCGCCGGGTGGCGGAGGTGGTCCGGCCGGTAGGTGCCGGGGCGCGCGTCGGGATCCGGCCAGGGCGGGGCGAGCCACGGGCCTGAAGGTGGCCGAGCGTGACCCGGTGCAGGTGAACGGCAGTTGAACGGTGCGCGCGCACCCCGCCGTCAATGGCAGGCTGACCGGCATGGACGGGCGGGATCTGGTGCGGTCGGTACGGATGATCAAGACGGTCGGGCCGGCGCAGGGGCTGCGGTCCGTGCGCGCGGCGTGGCGGGCGCGGCGGGCGGACGCGCTGGCGCTGCCGCGGCGCGGGGCGGAGCGGGCGCGGGTGCCGGGGCCGGCGACCGGCGCGGAGCCGCAGCCGGGCGGCGGGGTGATCCATTTCGCGCGGTCGTCGCTGCGGGTGCGGGTGGCCGCGGGCGGGGCGGTGTTCTGCGGCTGGGACGGCGCCGCGCCGGAGCCGTCGTACGCGCTGGCGGGCCCGTGCCCCGAAGTGGACGCGCGGGCGGTGCTGGAGCCCGATACGGAGGGCGGCTGGCGGGTGGTCTCCGAGCGGGTGCTGGTGGTGGTCTCCCGGCACGGCGCGGTGGAGGTGCGCACGCCCGGCGGGGCGGTGCTGCGGCGGGAGTTGCCGCCGCGCTGGTGGGAGGAGGCGGACGCGAGCGGCACGGACACCGCGGCGGGCCGGTCCGGGGGCGGGGGTGCCGCGCGCTGGGTGCAGCGTGCGGAGGTCGCGGCCGATGCCCGGTTCTTCGGGCTGGGCGGCCGGGCGCACGGGCCCCGGCTGCGGGACGGGGTCTACCGGCTGTGGAACACCGACCCGGGCGGCGCGTTCGCACCGGGGGACGATCCGCTGTCGCTGACGATGCCGGTGCAGCTGGTGGTGGCGGACGCCGGTACCCATCTGGTGTTCCACGACAACTCCTGGGACGGCCGGGTGACGCTGCGCGAGGGCGTGGAGGGGGCGGGCTCGGGCCATGACCGGCCGGGCGCCTGTGAGCTGCGGATGGACGGCGGGCCGCTGCGTTACTGGGTGCTGGTCGGCACTCCGGCCCGGGTGCTCCAGGGCTGGACGGCTTTGACCGGGGCGCCCGCGCTGCCGCCGTTGTGGGCGCTGGGCCCGCAGCACGCCCGGTGGGGGTTCGCGGGCCAGGACGAGGTGCGCGAGGTGGCCGCCGGCTACGCGGAGCGGGGGCTTCCGCTGTCCGCCGTCCATCTGGACATCGATCACTACGACCGCCACCGGGTCTTCACCGTCGACCCGGAGCGCTATCCGGATCTGCCGGGTCTGGCAAGGGAGTTGCGGGCGCAGGGGGTGCGGCTGGTCTCGGTCGTCGATCCCGGGGTGCGGGCGGAGCCGGGGGACGCGGTGTACGAGGGCGGGGCGGCGGCGGACGCGTTCGTGCGGGACGCGCGGGGGCGGGAGGTGCGCGGGGAGGTGTGGCCGGGCGAGTCGGTGTACCCGGACTTCACCGACGCGCGGGTGCGCAAGTGGTGGGGCGGGCTGTACGCGGAGCGGCTGGCGCAGGGCTTCGCGGGCTTCTGGCACGACATGAACGAGCCGGTCTCCTTTGCGGCGTTCGGGGAGCGGACGCTGCCGCGTTCGGCGCGGCACGCGCTGGAGGGGCGGGGCGGCGACCATCGGGAGGCGCACAACGTCTACGGCCTGGCGATGGCGCGGGCCGGTTTCGACGGACTGAGCGAACTGCGCCCGGACGAGCGGCCGTTCCTGTTCTCCCGCTCGGGCTGGGCGGGGTTGCAGCGCTACGGCGGCAGCTGGTCGGGCGCGGTGGCGACGGACTGGCCGGGGCTGCGGGCCTCGCTGTCGCTGGTGCTGGGGCTGGGGCTGTGCGGGGTGCCGTACAGCGGTCCCGATATCGGCGGGTTCTCCGGGCAGCCGTCCCCGGAGCTGTATCTGCGGTGGTTCCAGCTGGGCGCCTTCCTGCCGCTGTTCCGTACGCACTCGGCGTGGGGGGCGGGGCGGCGGGAGCCGTGGGAGTTCGGGGCCGAGGTGCTGGAGCACGCCCGTACGGCGCTGTGTGAACGGGCGCGGCTGCTGCCCTACTTCGGGACGCTGGGCCAGTTGGCGCGGCTGACCGGGGCGCCGTACGTCCGGCCGCTGTGGTGGAACGCGCCGCGCGACCGGGCGCTGCGGGACTGCGAGGACGCCTTTCTGCTGGGGGACGCGCTGCTGGTGGCGCCCGCGCTGGCGGCCGGGGTGACCCGTCGGCCGGTGCGGCTGCCGCGTGGCCGGTGGTACGACACCGCGACCGGCCGGGCGTACGAGGGGCCCGGTCAGGTGTGGGTGGAGGCGCCGCTGTCGCGGATACCGGTGCTGGCGCGGGCCGGTGCGGTGGTGCCGGTGGCGGGGGCGGACGGCGGGACGGAGCTGGAGGTGTGGGCTCCGCCGACCGGGCGCGGCGGCAGCGGGCTGGTGGTGCCGGACGCCGGGGACGGCTGGCAGCGGCCGGACGTGGAGCGCTTCGTCTCGCGGTGGGAGGGCGACCGGGTGGTCGTGGAGCGGCGGGACGGGGAGGCGGTGGGATACCCGGTGCGAGTACGGGGGTTGACGGGCGGTTAGTGCGCGTACGGGCGTCGACGCCGGTCATCCGCCGGGTGCGGGTGAGGCGTGCGTGGGGCTTCCCCTCCGGCCGGTGGTCCTGGTAGACGGAGGACCATGCCGAGACTCGCTGCCGCGCTGCGCGGCCTGGCCGTCGCTGCCGCCGCCCTGATGACCGTCACCGTGCTGCCGTCGGCGGCCGCCGCGGGGGCCGCCCACCGGCCGGTGCCGCCGTCGGGACGGCAACCGGGACCGCCGTCGGGACCGCCGTCGATGCCGAAGGAGTTCGTCGCGCTGCGCGAGGTGGACCCCACGATCCTCCAGGAGATGCGCTACCCCACCGTGCACAACTTCACGGGTGTGCCGGTGGACGGCTACCGCAGGCCGGTGTGCCTGCTGACGCGGGACGCCGCACGGGCCCTGCACCGGGCCCAGCGCTCCTTCCTGCGGCGCGGGCTGTCGCTCAAGGTCTACGACTGCTACCGGCCGCAGCGCGCCGTGGACCACTTCGTGCGGTGGGGCAAGGACCTCGGCGACCAGCGGATGAAGGGCGAGTTCTACCCGCGGGAGGACAAGTCGAAGCTGTTCGACGACGGCTATATCGCGGCCCGGTCCGGTCACAGCAGGGGAAGTACGCTCGATGTGACGCTGGTACGGCTGCCGGCGCTGCCCACCCGCCCGTATGTGCCGGGCGAGCCGCTGGCGCCCTGTTACGGGCCGAAGGACGCACGGTTCCCGGACAACTCCCTCGACATGGGGACCGGCTTCGACTGCTTCGACACGCTCGCGCACACCCTCGACCCGCGCGTCCACGGGCGCCAGCGGGCGAACCGGCTGCTGCTCAAGCATGGGCTGGAGCGGGCCGGCTTCGTGAACCTCCCCGAGGAGTGGTGGCACTTCACCTTCACCCCGGAGACCTTCCCGGACACGTACTTCGACTTTCCGGTCGGGTGAGCGGCGGGGTGCCGTGCAGCCGCCCGGGGTCGGTGCGGTCCGGGCACGGAACCACCCCCGTGGATCCCGTGCCCGGACCCTGCTGAGAGGGACGCGGGCCGGTCGGGTCCGGTTGACCCGCGGAGGGGGACGTCGCCCGGGTGCTCCTCGTGAACGACAGGACGACATGAACCACAGGGACGACGTGATCGCCCCGGGGCCGTACCGGGCTCCGTGCCGGGGTTCCGTGCCCGGCGGTGCCGTGCCACACTTCTGACGTTCCGTCAGTTCTGGGGTTCTCCGGGATTGCCGGCCGCCGGTCCGCCCGCCGGTGTCGGCTCGCGTCGTGCGCCTGCCGCCTCCGCCGTCGCTCCGGTCCGACCTCCCGGACTGCCGACTCCGGACTGCCGTTGCCGGACCGCTGTTCCCGGAGCGCCGATTCCGGGTCTGCGGCGTCCGGTCGTCGCCCGGGGAGGGCCCGTGACACGTGTACGGAAGCCGGCGGTGCCGGGGTGGTTCGATCAGGACGCGGCGGACTTCCGGCTGCTGGGTACCCGGTGCCGGGACTGCGGCGCGGTGTTCTTCCCCCGGGAGGACACCTTCTGCCGCAACCCCGTATGCGGTGGTGACGAGCTGGTGGAGGTGCCGCTGTCACGGCACGGCACCGTCTGGTCGTACACCGACGCGCGCTATCGCCCGCCCGCCCCGTACGTCTCCGACCCGGACGCCGAGTGGCAGCCGTACGCGCTGGTGGCCGTGGAGCTGGCGGCGGAGCGGATGGTGGTCCTCGGGCAGGCCGCGCCGGGCGTCGGTGCGGCGGACCTCGCCGTGGGGACCCCGGTCGAGCTGGTGCCCGGGGTCCTGGACGAGGACGACGCGCAGGTCTGGACGACGTGGCACTGGCGGCCGGTGGGGGCGGGGGCCGGGGGCGGGGGGGAGGCCGGAACCTCACCTCCTCACCCGCCCACCCCCCGAAGGGGGGTGGGCGGCGGGGAAAAACCATCCGGCCCGAAAACGCCCCCTCCAGAACGGCCGGAGCCGACCCCCGCAACCCCCACAACCAACGACGTGGCCGTCCTGGGCGCCGGTATGCACCCCTGGGGCAAGTGGGGCCGCAGCTTCGTCGAGTACGGCACGAAGGCGGCCAGGGCGGCGCTCGCGGATGCCGGGATCGACTGGCGGGACGTGCAGAGCGTGGTCGGGGCGGACACGGTCCGCGGCGGCTACCCCGGGTATGTGGCGGGCGCGACCTTCGCCAAGGCCCTGGGGTGGCAGGGCGCCCGGGTGACCAGCGTCTACGCGGCCTGTGCCTCCGGCGCCCAGGCCATCGGCGCCGCCCGGGCCCAGATCCTCGCGGGCCTGGCGGACGTGGCCCTGGTGGTCGGCGCCGACGCGGCACCCAAGGGCTTCTTCGCCCCGGCGGGCGGTGCGCGGCCCGACGATCCGGACTGGCTGCGGTTCCGGGTGCTGGGCGCCACCAACCCCGCGTACTTCGGGCTCTACGCCCGCCGCCGGATGGCGCTGTACGGCGATACGGCCGACGACTTCGCACAGGTGAAGGTGAAGAACGCGGCGGCCGGCGCGGCCAATCCGTACGCCCGCTACCGCACCCCGGTCACCGCCGAGCAGGTCGCGGCCTCCGCCGTGGTCGCCGATCCGCTGCGGCTGCTGGACATCTGCGCGACCTCCGACGGCGCCGCCGCACTCGTGCTGACCAGCATGGACTTCGCGCGGCGGCACGGCGTGGCGGATCCGGTGCGGATCCGCGCGGTCGCCACGGCCACCCCGCACTACCCGCGGACCGTGCTGGACCTGCCGGACATCGCCACCGACTCCGCGGCGGCCGTGGCGGAGCCCGGCACCGGCTTCCGGGCGTCGATCGCACGCACCGCCTACGAGGAGGCGGGGATCGGCCCCGAGGACCTCTCGCTGGCCGAGGTCTACGACCTGTCCACCGCGCTGGAGTTGGAGTGGTACGAGGATCTGGGGCTGTGCGGCCCGGGTGAGGGGGCCGGGCTGCTGCGGGACGGGGTGACCGTGCTGGGCGGGCGGCTGCCGGTGAACACCAGCGGCGGTCTGAGCTCGTTCGGCGAGGCGGTGCCGGCCCAGGCCATCGCCCAGGTCTGCGAGCTGACCTGGCAGCTGCGGGGGCGGGCGGGCGGCCGCCAGGTGGCCGGTGCCCGGGTGGGCATCACCGCCAACCAGGGGCTGTTCGGGCACGGGTCAGCGGTGGTGGCGGTGCGGTGAGCCGCCGCACGCCGGCCGGATCGCGGCGGCGCAATCCTCTGCCGTGCGCGACCTTGACGCCCCCTCAGCACCGGTGAACACTTCCGGTTGCCGGTCGGCACTGCCGTACCAAGGCACCCCGGCCCGGTGGCAGCGCTGCCCGCTGCCCGCCGGTGGCACGCACCCTGCACGGAGGACCGGGGGACGTCCCCGGGCGAGGGCCTAGGAGCCGCCATGTTTTCCAATGGGGACATCGTCGTCGGTGAAGTGATCGGCACCGCGATACTCATTCTCTTCGGCGCCGGTGTGTGCGCCGCCGTCACCCTGCACCACTCGAAGGCGAAGGGCGCCGGCTGGGTCGTGATCGCCTTCGGCTGGGGCATGGGCGTCCTGGCCGGCGCCTACACCGCGGCGCCGCTGTCCGGCGGGCACCTCAACCCCGCGGTGACCGTCGGCTCCGCCATCGCGGGCGGCACCCCGTGGTCGAAGGTGCCGCTGTACGTCCTGGCGCAGATGATCGGCGCGGCGATCGGGGCCATACTGGCCTGGGCGCTGTACTACGCGCAGTTCGCCGCCAACGCGGAGCGGGAGCTCGCCCAGCCGACGCTGGGGATCTTCTCCACCGGCCCGGAGATCCGCAAGCCGGCCGCCAATCTCGTCACCGAGGTCATCGCCACCGCCGGGCTGGTGCTGCCGCTGCTGTGCTTCGGTCAGAACCAGGGCATCGGCATCGGCCAGGTCCCCGGCGCGCGGGCGGGGGTCTACGGCTCGGGCATCAACGTGCTGCTGGTCGCGCTGCTGGTGGTCGGTATCGGGCTGTCGCTGGGCGGGCCGACCGGCTATGCGATCAACCCGGCGCGGGACCTCGGTCCGCGTCTGGTGCACGCCGTGCTGCCGATACCCAACAAGGGTTCCTCCGACTGGGGTTACGCCTGGATACCGGTGGCCGGACCGCTGCTCGGCGCGGTGCTGTCCGGCCTGGTCTACCGGCTGGCGTTCTGATCGCGTCGCTCGTCGTTCCGCCGCACGGACCGGCCCCGCTGCACCCACCCACCAGGACGCCAGGAGGCGTGACGGCATGACGGAGCACACCGGGAAGACCGAGACCTACGTAGCCGCGATCGACCAGGGCACCACCTCCAGCCGCTGCATCATCTTCGACCACGGCGGGGCGATCGTCGCCGTCGACCAGCGTGAGCACCGCCAGCTCTTCCCCCGGCCGGGCTGGGTGGAGCACGACGCGGCCGAGATCTGGTCCAAGGTGCAGGCCGTGGTGGCGGGCGCGCTGACCAAGGCGGGGCTGCGCGCTGACCAGCTCAGCGCGCTGGGCATCACCAACCAGCGGGAGACCACGGTCCTGTGGGACCGCGCCACCGGGCGGCCGGTGCACCACGCGATCGTCTGGCAGGACACCCGGACCGCCCAGGTATGCGCGGAACTGGGCGGCACGGACGGCCAGGACCGCTTCCGGGAGGCCACCGGGCTGCCGCTGGCCAGCTACTTCTCCGGGCCCAAGGCAGCCTGGCTGCTGGACGAGGTGCCCGGGCTGCGGGCCCGTGCCGAGCGCGGCGAGATCGCGTTCGGCACCATCGACTCCTGGCTGATCTGGAATCTGACCGGCGGCACCGACGGCGGGGTGCACGTCACGGATGTGACCAACGCGAGCCGCACCATGCTGATGAACCTCGGCACCCTCCAGTGGGATCCGGCGATCCTGTCGGCGATGAACGTGCCGGCCGCGATGCTGCCGGAGATCCGGTCGTCGGCCGAGGTGTACGGCACGGCGGTGGGACAGCTGCACGGCGTGCCGGTGGCCGCCGCACTCGGCGATCAGCAGGCGGCCGTCTTCGGCCAGACCTGCTACGGCGTCGGCGAGGCCAAGAACACCTACGGCACCGGCTCGTTCCTGCTGCTCAATACGGGCAACCGCCCGGTGCCGTCCAAGAACGGGCTGCTGACGACCATGGGCTACCAGCTCGGCGGGGAGGCCCCGGTCTACTGCCTGGAGGGGTCGATCGCCATCACCGGCGCCCTGGTGCAGTGGTTCCGCGACCAGCTCGGCATCATCGCCTCGGCCGACGAGATCGAGCCGCTGGCGGCGAGCGTCCCCGACACCGGCGGAGCCTGTATCGTCCCGGCGTTCTCCGGTCTCTTCGCGCCCTATTGGCGCCCCGACGCCCGCGGCGTGATCACCGGTCTGACCGGTTTCGTCACCAAGGCGCATCTGGCCCGCGCCGTGCTGGAGGCGACCAGCTGGCAGACCCGCGAGGTGGTGGACGCCATGTTCCAGGACTCGGGGGTGCGGATCACCCGGCTCAAGGTCGACGGCGGGATGACCGCGAACAATCTGCTGATGCAGCATCAGGCGGATGTGCTGGGCGTACCGGTGATCCGCCCGGTGATCTCGGAGACCACGTGTCTGGGCGCGGCGTACGCGGCCGGGCTGGCGACCGGCGTCTGGCAGGACCTGGACGAGCTGCGCACCCACTGGCAGCGCGACCAGGAGTGGACACCCCGGATGGACGGGCCGACCCGGGACCGCGGGTTCGCCCAGTGGCGCAAGGCGGTGGAGCGCAGCTTCGGCTGGCTGGCGGAGGACGGGTCGGCGCAGCAGGCCTAGGTCGTGTCCGCAAAGTCCCGCCTGGCGGCCTGACGACGCGACGTCGCCGACGCGCCCCTTGAAGACGTACGGCCCGTACCCCGGACGGCGGGGTACGGGCCGTGCCCGGATGAGCCCCGTCAGGACAGCGCGGGCTCGCGCCGGCCGGCGCCGGTCTCCCGGGCGTGCTCGACGACGGAGATCAGCACATCGCGGGCGTCGTCCTTGCTCCGGGCGTCGCACAGCACCACCGGGACCTCGGGGGCCAGGTCCAGGGCGTCCCGTACGGCCTGCGGCGGGTAGCGGTCGGCGCCGTCGAAGCAGTTGACGGCGACCGTGAAGGGCAGGCCGCGGCGCTCGAAGTAGTCGATGGCGGAGAAGCTGTCGGCGAGCCGGCGGGTGTCGGCGAGCACCACCGCGCCGAGGGCGCCGCGCGCCAGCTCGTCCCAGAGGAACCAGAAGCGGTCCTGGCCGGGGGTGCCGAACAGGTAGAGGACCAGGCCCTCGTTGACGGTGATCCGCCCGAAGTCCATCGCGACGGTGGTGGTGGTCTTGGCCTCCACGCCGTCGAGGTCGTCGACCGGGCGGCCCGCCTCGGTCAGCCGTTCCTCGGTGCGCAGCGGCTGGATCTCGCTGACGGCACCGACCAGGGTGGTCTTGCCGACCCCGAAGCCGCCCGCGACCAGGATCTTCAGCGTCATCGGCGCGACGGCGGCGGACCGGCGGCGGCGGTCGGAACGCCCAAAGGCCATGGGATTCTTCTCCTGAATTGCCGGGTGTGCGAGGGGACATCGCGCCTGGTCCCCGCGCGTCGGCGCACGAGGCGACAGCTGCAAGGGAACGGTACAACGTGGTCGGCACGGCGCCCACTTGAGTTGTGTCACGCCCCGGTCACACCGCAGGCCCCAAGGCCCCCATTGCGCCCGAAAAGGTGCCGGGCGGTGCCTGCCGGGGCCCCGCGGGCGCTCAGCGCGGGGTGAGGACCCGGGGCCGGTCGAGCAGCCCCAGCAGGTTCACCAGGCTGGATTCGATGAAGGCGCACAGCTCGTCCCGGGCGCCGGGCTGCTCCGCCGGCCAGGTGGTCACCGCCTCCTCCGCGAACGCCATCCAGGCGCGGGTGGCGAGTTCGGCCTGCGGGGCGTCCGGCATGCCGAGCCGCCGCCGGCCGTCGTGCACCCGGCGGGCGACGGTCTCGCGGGTGGCGCCGACGATGTCGCTGACCGTGGGGTGGCTGCCGGCGGCGCCCCGGACCAGGGCGAGATACACCTGCCGGTGCTCCAGGACGTACGCCACGAAGCCCGCGATGAAGGCGCGCATCCAGGCGACCGGCTCCAGGGAGCCGTCCGGTTCGGTCGCGGCCGTGAAGCGGTCGCACGCGGCGCGGACCACCGCGCGGTAGAAGTCGCGCTTGGAGTCGAAGTAGTGGAAGAGCAGCCCGCGGGAGATCCCGGCCCGCCGGGCGACCTCGTCGGTGGACAGCTCGTCGAGGGAGCGGTCGGCGAGCATCTGCAGCCCGATGCCGACCAGTTGCTCCCTGCGCTGGTCGGGGGTGAGTCGGGTGCTGCGCTTGCCGGACATGCCCGCAGTTTACGGCGGCGGGCCGGAACCGCCGTGCGGTCCCGGCCCGTTGCGGCCTCAGACGTACTGCGCGAGATGGTCCAGGATCTTGGGCGCGACCACCTCGGGGACCTCCTCGGGCAGCCAGTGGCTGGCGCCCTCCAGGGCCTCGAAGCGGTAGGGGCCGTCGACCCACTCCCCCGTCGACTCGGCCGCGCCGCGGCCCAGGGCGGTGTCCTCGCTGCCCCACAGGAAGAGGGTGGGGACGGTGATCCGGCCGGCCGGGATGGAGATGACCGACTCGGGGGCGCGGTACCAGTTCAGGGTGGCGGTGAGCGCGCCCGGTGCGGTGAGCCGGCGGACGTTGCCGTCCACGAGGGCCTCGGGGACCTTGCCGGCGTAGACGGCCCGCAGCCGGGCGGCGTCGTCGGCGAGCAGGGCGCCCTCCGCGGCGGCGTCGTCGCGGCGGAAGAAGCGGACGTAGTCGAGCCGGTGGTGCTGGGTGGAGTCCGTGTCGGCGGCGCGGTTGAGGGCGTCCGGGTGCGGAGTGGCCAGCACCGTCAGGGACTTCAGCCGCTCGGGGTGGGCGCCGGCCAGCGCCCAGGCGACCATGCCGCCCCAGTCGTGGGAGACGAGGTGGAAGCGGTCCGCGCCCTGGGAGTCGGCGAAGGCCAGGGCGTCGGCGACGAGTTCGGGGACGGCGTAGTCGGCGATCCGGGGCGGGCGGGCGCGCGGGGAGTAGCCGCGCTGGTCGACGGCGACGGCGCGGTAGCCGGCCGTGCCCAGGGCCGGCAGCACCTCGCTCCAGGAGTCGGCGAACTCGGGCCAGCCGTGCAGCAGCAGGACGAATTCCCCGTCGGCGGGCCCGCAGGCCAGTGCGTCGTAGGTGTGCGGGCCGACCTGGATCTCCAGGCGTTCGAAGGGGGCCGGGGTCTCGTCCGTCGGCATGGTGATGCCTCTCCTCCTGTTGACTGTTGCTCAACAGGCACCGTACCCCGGCGTGGAACCGCGCTCAACGAAGCCCCGGCCACGCGGACATGCGCCCCTCCCGCCCGGGAGAGCGGAGGTCCGCCGGGCCGCCGCCCGGCCCGGCGGGGGCCGCGCGGCGGGGCGTCACAGCGCGCGCAGGCCGTCGATCACCTCGCGCAGCACCTTCTCGTCCGGCAGCTCGGCCGGCGGTACCGGCCGGCTGACATGGACCAGGTCCGCGTCCAGCAGATCGCCGATGAGGACCCGTACGACGCCGACCGGCAGATCGAGGCCGGCCGCCAGCTCGGCGACCGACAGCGGCTCCTGCCGGCACCGCTCGACGATCTCCACATGCTCGGGTGAGAGCATCTGGTCGCAGGCCGCCTCGTCCGCGCGGCTCTCGGCGATCACCAGCGCGATCAGATCGAGGCGGCCCTCGGCAGCCGTACGGGTGCGGCCGCGGGTCATCGCGTACGGCCGGACGACAGGGCCCGCGTCGTCGTCGAACCAGCGGGCCGCCTCCCGGTCCCGCGCCGCCCGGCCGTCCTGCTCGCTCATGCCGGAACCTCGCCGCGCCCGGCCCCGCGCCCGCCGGGCGCGCACCGCCGCAGGAGGAGCCCGCTGCGCTCGCTCATGGCGTCACCGTCGTCGCGCTCAGGTGGACGGTACGGACCGGGGCGCGGTGCCCAGGTGCGTGCCCACGCGCTTGACCAGCAGGGTCATCTCGTAGGCGACCAGGCCCACATCGGAGTCGGCGTCGGCGAGCACGGCCAGGCAGCTGCCGTCGCCGGCCGCGCTGACGAACAGGAACGCCTCGTCCAGCTCGACCATGGTCTGGCGGACCTGTCCGGCGTCGAAATGCCGGCCGACGCCCTTGGCCAGGCTGTGGAAGCCGGAGGCGACGGCGGCCAGATGCTCGCCGTCCTCGCGGGTCAGGTCCTTCGACGCGCCGGTGGCCAGCCCGTCGCTGGACAGCACGAGTGCCTTGCGGATGGAGCCGACCCGCTCGACCAGTTCGTCCAGGAGCCAGTTCAGCTCACCGGATCCCCTCGCCGAGACCGGTGCGGTGGTAGCTGCTGCCTTCGGTGCGGTCATGGACCGTCCCCTCCCGATGTGGTTCCTGGTGGTGCGGTGGTGCCCGTGCCGTCGCCGTCGTGCCTGGTGGCGTCACGGTCGCCGGCGTCTGTGGGGTCCGGAACTGCGGCGTCCGGAGTCGTGTCCGCGGGGTCCGCGGACGGTGCTGGCGCGCTCTCGCGCGGGTCCTCGGCGTTGTCGCGGCGGCCGCGCTGCCAGCCGCGCTGGAGCGAGGCCATCCGGGCGCGGACCGCCTCGGCGTCGCGGTCGTCCGCGGCCGGTGCCGGCGCGGCCTCCGCCGCCGGGTCCTTCTTCAACTGCGGTGCGAGGCTGGCCTGCCGCACCCGGCGGGGCAGGCCCTGCGGGGTGGTGGGCCCGGACGCCGCACGGTCCCCGACGGACCGCGGCCCGGCCGGTGCGGGGTCCCGCGGCGCGCCGGACGGCTCCGGGCTACCGGAGCGGCCCTCGTCGCGGCCGCCGGAGCGGGCGCGTTCGGGGCCGGGCCGTTCGGTGGGCCGCTGGCCGGGCCGTTCGCCGTCGCGCTTGCCCGTCGCGTCGCGGTCGTCGACCGTTCTGCCGTGGTCGGACACCAACACCGGCGGACGGTGGCGGCGCGGCAGGGGTGCCAGGCCGCCGCCGGGCGCCTGGTCGCGGGTCTGCTGGTGCTGCTCGCCGTCGGGGACGGGCGCCACCGGTGCGATGCCGCGGGGGCCGGCTGACGGGGCCTTGCGGTCGCGGCCGCGCTCCCGCTTCCGGAAGAGGCTGTCGTCGTCGGCGGGGGCCTGCTCGTCCGGGCCGAGCGGCGCCTCCAGTTCGACCGGTCCGTCGATGACGGCCGGTGTGCGCCGCTCCCGCCGGGGCAGCGGCGCCTGGGAGAGGGCGGCCAACTTGCCCGCCGCGTGCTCCAGTTCGTTGCCGACCGGGCCGCCGGGCAGCCCGTCGGGGGTGCCCTCGTCGTCGGACCGGGCGTGCTCGGTCAGCAGCACGTTCGGGAGGAAGACCACGGCGGTGGTGCCGCCGTACGGCGAGGGCTGGAGGGAGACCCGTACGTTCTGCCGCTGGGCGCGCCGGCTGACCACGAACAGCCCGAGCCGGTCGGTGTCGGACAGCTCGAACTCGGGGGTCTCGGCGAGCCGGAGGTTGGCCTCCAGGAGCAGATCGGGGGCCATGCCCAGGCCGCGGTCGTGGATCTCCAGGGTGAAGCCGTTGGCGACCCGCTCGCCCAGCACCTGCACGGCGGTGTGCGGCGGGGAGAAGACCGTGGCGTTCTCCAGGAGTTCGGCTATCAGGTGCGTGAGGTCGGACACCGCGGGGCCCTCCACCGCGAGCCGCGGCAGCCGGCGCACCTCGATCCGCTCGTAGTCCTCCACCTCGGCGACCGCCGCGCGCACCACGTCCATCAGCTGGATGGGTTTGCGCCACTGCCGGGAGGGGGCCGCACCGGAGAGGATGACCAGGCCCTCCGCGTGCCGCCGCATGCGGGTGGTCAGATGGTCGATCCGGAAGAGGTCGGCCAGTTCCTCGGTGTCCTCGGTGCGGCGTTCCATGGCGTCCAGCAGGGTCAGCTGGCGGTGCAGCAGAACCTGGCTGCGGCGGGCGAGGTTGACGAAGACCTCGGAGACGCCGCGGCGCATCTCGGCCTGCTTGACGGCGGCCTCGATCGCGGCCCGCTGGAGGGTGTGGAGCGCCTGGCCGACCTGGCCGGTCTCGTCCGGGCCGAATTCGAGCCGGGGCGCCTCGGTCTCCACATCGACCTGCTCGCCGGCCGCCAGCCGGCGCATCACGCTCGGCAGCCGCACGCCGGACACCTCGTGGGCGGTCTTGCGCAGTCGGATCAGGTCCCGGACGTGGCGGCGGCCGATGCGCAGCGAGACGACGACCGAGACCAGCAGTGCGACGAAGCCGAGGACGCCCGCGACGGCCGCCTTGAGCAGCACGTGGGCGGCGACCGGTGCCACCCGGCCCCGGTAGCGCTCGGCGGCGTCCTTGCCCATCCGCTGGAGGTCGCCGAGCACCCGCTGTGCTGCGGTGTGCCAGCGCTCGGCGTTGACCGCGTGCGGTCCGCCCTTCGCCCCGGCGGCGATCACCCGGTCCTCGTACGAGGTCAGTTCGCGCGCCTTGGCCGAGTGCCAGTAGTCCTGGTAGGTGGCGCGGTCGTGGGCGGGCAGGGCGGACAGGCCGGTGCGGTAGAGGACCCGGCGCTCGGCGACGCGGTCGGACACCGACCGCAGATCGCGGCCGCTCATGCTGCCGGAGGCCAGCACCGCGGACATCAGGGCGTCCTCGCGGGAGAGGGCCTCACGGGCGCGGGTGACGGTGACCAGCGCCCGGGCCTGCTTGTCCATCTCCACATTCTCCAGGGCGTGGAGCGCGGAGAGGAAGTCATAGCCGGGGTCGACCAGGGAGTTGTAGCTCTCCAGGGCCTCGTCGCGGGTGACGGTGTTGTCTTGGACCTGGGTGCGCAGCGAGGTGAGCGAGGTCAGGTTCTTCAGGACGCCGCGCATCCGGTCGCCGGCCTCACCGGTCAGGTCCTCGCGGGTGTCGCGGGTGTCGGTGTCGGCGCGCAGCGCGGTGACGGCCTCGTCGGTGGCGCGGGTGCGCCGGCGGAGCGCGTCCAGGGCGTCGGCGTCGCGCCGGTCGGCGAGGTACAGCAGACTCTGCCGGCGCTCGTCCTGGAGGGCCAGGATGACGTTCTCCACCGGATAGCCCAGGTGCTGTACGACGTTGCCGACGTCCAGCAGCTGATTGGCCTCACGACCGGTGAGATAGGTCGTGAACGCCCACAAGGACGTCAGGGACAGCAGCGGTACGAGCAGCAACGCCACGATCTTCCGGCGGACCGACTTCCCGCGAAAGCGCATGGCCTCCCCTACGTCAACCCCGGCGCACGGGGGTGGTGTTCCGTCAGCAAACGGCGCGAGCCTACTACTGTCGGGTGACGTAGCCGAAGGCCTCTCATGACGTCGGTAAGCGGAGCCGCGCGGGATCGTCCCGAGTTGTCCGCCGATTCCCGGACAACCCGCCCCACGTGCGACGGAGCGCGCCGGCGCAGCGGCGGCCGACGGCGTACCGGAGCGTTGGCCGGTTTTCCTCTACCCCGGGTAACCCGATGCGGCTCCGGTACGTGACCATGGAGGGGGATCAGGTGCGGCCTCAGTGGAATGTACCGGGCGAAATACGGGCAGTTACTGAGGAGTCGGACACGCGGGGCAGGTGCGGGGAGGCTGACACGTTCATGGACACCGGCAGACGGCCGCTGTGGCAGGAGGAGCCGGCAGCCCGGCCCCGGATGGCGGACCCGGTGCGCACCGCCGCGGTGCGCGCCGTCATCATCGTGGCCCTCACCCTGATTCAGGCCATGGTGGCCTTCCTGTGCACGCTCGCGGCTTCCTGGTTCGCGTTCCCCGCGGTGCTCTGCACGGTCGCCAGCACCGTGGTCGCCACCTGGGCGGTGCTGGACGTCTGGGTCACCCGCCAGGTGTGGGTGCAGCGCAACGGGGTGCAGTCGCAGCCCAGCTCGACGGCCCGGGAGCTGCGCCGTGAGCGGCGGCGCGCGCGGCGGCAGCGGCGCCGGGAGTCGCGGGAGGGCCCGTCGCACAGCCCGCGCGCGGCAGCGTGAACCCGCGTCACCGCTCGCGGTCCGTGCGGCTGCGCCCTCGGCAGGTCCGCGGTGCGGCGGAGGGGAACCATCTGGCCCCGCGCGCGCCGATCGGTATCATGTGTTCTGAATAACGCATCGCAGAGCACGATGCGCAACAGAATTCAGCGCAACAGAATCCGAGCCGGGCCCAGAGCCGTCCACGGCGTGCCGGCAGATGCCTTCAGACGTGCCCCGCGGGGCCACCGGGTGGTGACTCGAAGACCCATGGCGAACACGAGCGATGCGGCGGACGACCGGTCCGAGGAACGGCGCGGCGGGGCGGGCTCCGTCCAGTCCGTGGACCGCGCGGTGAGCGTGCTGGAGATCCTGGCCAAGCTGGGCGAGGCCGGGGTCACCGAGATCGCGGAGGAGCTGGGCGTCCACAAGTCGACCGCGTTCCGGATCCTGGGGGTGCTGGAGCACCGCGGTCTGGTGGAGCAGGAGAAGGAGCGCGGCAAGTACTACCTGGGCGCCGGGGTGCTGCGGCTGGCCGGCGCCGCGGCCATCCGGCTGGACATCTCGCAGGAGGCCCAGCCGGTGTGCCGGGCGCTCGCCGAGGACACCGGGGAGACCGCCAACATCGCGGTGCTGGACGGCGACGCGGCGGTCAACATCATGCAGGCCAGGGGCTCCGCCGCGGTCACCGCCTACAACTGGCTGGGCCGCCGCACCCCGCTGCACGCCACCGCCAGCGGCAAGGTGCTGCTGGCGCATCTGCCCGCGCAGCGCCGGGAGGCCCTGGTGACCCGCAAGCTGCCGCGGTTCACCGAACACACCCTGACCACCGCGGCCGCGCTGCGCGCCCAGCTGACCGCCGTGCTCGCCGACGGATTCGCCTGCACCAGCGAGGAGTTGGAGATCGGGCTCAACGCCGTGGCGGCGCCGGTGCGGGCGCACGACGGTGCGGTGATCGGGGCGATCGGCCTCTCGGGCCCGGCGTACCGGATGGAGCATGAGCTGCTGCCCGGGCTGGCGGAGCGGTCCGCGAAGGCAGCCGCCGACCTCTCCCGCCGCATGGGGTTCGCGGGCTGAGGCGGCTTGCGGAAAACCACCCCTTGACGGATCCCTCGCGGACTTCCAGCATGTCTCCCATAGCGCAACCCATCGCGCTATAGGCAACACGGAGCCGGGGGTGAGGCCACCCGCCGGCCCCTCCCCGCTCACCGCGCACCACTCCCCCCACCGGCATCCGTGCCACCCCACGCGTGCTACCCGCCCCTGCCGCCACCGCAGGCGCTGTCCTAGGAGTGAGACATGCCGCACGAAGCCCGCGCCGTCGTCGCCCTGGAGAAGGGCGCCCCCGTCGAGGTGCTGCCGATCCTCGTACCCGATCCCGGTCCGGGCGACGTGCTCGTGGCGGTCCAGGCCTGCGGGGTGTGCCACACCGATCTGCACTACCGCGACGGCGCGATCGGCGACGACTTCCCGTATCTGCTCGGCCATGAGGCGGCCGGGGTGATCGAGGAGGTCGGCCCGGGCGTCACGGACCTGGCGCCCGGCGACTATGTGGTGCTCGCCTGGCGGGCGCCCTGCGGACAGTGCCGCTCCTGCCGCCGCGCCCGTCCCTGGTACTGCTTCGCCTCGCGCAACGCCGGCCGCCCCATGACCCTGCTCGGGGACGCCTCGGGGACGAGGACCGCGGCGGGCACGAAGCTGACCGCGGCGCTGGGCATCGGCGCGTTCGCGGAGAAGACCCTGGTCGCCGCCGGGCAGGCGGTGAAGGTCGACCCGTCGGCCCGCCCGGAGGCCGCGGGCCTGATCGGCTGCGGGGTGATGGCCGGGTACGGCGCCGCCGTGCACACCGCGGGGGTGGGCAGCGGGGACACCGTCGCGGTCATCGGCTGCGGCGGGGTCGGCAACGCCGCCATCGCGGGCGCCTCCCGGGCCGGCGCCCGACGCGTCATCGCCGTGGATCTCGACGACGGCAAGCTGGACGCCGCCGAGCGGTTCGGCGCCACCGACACCGTCAACTCCCGCGGCACGGACCCGGTCGAGGCGGTCCGGGCGCTCACCGGCGGGCACGGCGCCGACGTGGTGATCGACGCGGTGGGCCGCCCGGAGACCTACCGGCAGGCGTTCTACATGCGCGATCTGGCGGGCACGCTGGTCCAGGTCGGGGTGCCCGACCCGGACATGCGCATCGACCTGCCGCTGCTCGATCTCTTCTCCCGCGGCGGCGCGCTGAAGTCGTCCTGGTACGGCGACTGCCTGCCCAGCCGCGACTTCCCCGTCCTCATCGACCTGTTCCTGAGCGGCAAACTCGATCTGGAGCGGTTCATCAGCGAGACCATCGCGCTCGACGACCTCGAAGCGGCCTTCGCCAGGATGCGGCGCGGGGAGGTCCTGCGGTCGGTCGTCGTGGTGTGACCGTCCGCCGGGCCCCCGCGCCCCGCCTCACCCCGTGGTGTCCGCCGCCTCCTCCCCGGCGGCGGACTCCTCGGGGCGGCGGTACATCCGGGTCGCCGTGATCTGGCCGTGCACCGCCTCGCCGGACGGGTCCGGCTGCGGCAGGCCCGGGCGCAAGTGCTCCTCGACGCTGATGTACTTCAGGCCGGCCCGCAGGTCGGCGTCGTTGCGCAGCCGGATGACCAGCGGGAACTCCGCGAGCGCGGTGGTGTCGAAGAGACCGGTGGTGTACAGCAGCTGGACGCCGAGCGCGTCGGCGACCGCCCGCTGGAGCTCCAGCAGATAGGTCGCGTTGGCGCGGCCGATGGGGTTGTCCAGGAACAGGGTGCCGGCGTGCCGCTGCTTGTCGCGGCCCCGGTCGTTGCTGCGCAGCGCCGCCATCGTGCAGTACAGCGCGATGGCCGCGGTCAGCAGCTGGCCGCCGGAGAACACATCGCCCATCTGCCCGACCGGCACCCGCTCGGCGCGCAGCACCGCGTCCGGCTTGAGGATCTCCACGGCCACCCCGCGCGGCTGGAGCGCCGCGCCGACCCCGCGCAGCAGCAGGGACATCCCGTCCCGCCGCAGATCGCTGTTCTTCTTCACGGCCGCACGGGTCGCCTCGTCGATGACCTCGCCCAACCGCTCGGCGAGCGTGGCCTGATCGGGGTCCTCGAAGCGGATCCGCAGGAACTCCTGGCCGGACCACTCCCCCAGCCCCTCGGGCAGCCGGGACAGCCGCTGGGCGGAGCGCAGCGTCGTCAGCGAGGACTCGACCAGCCCGCGGAGCCGGTCGACGATGGAGTCGCGGTTGCGCTCCAGCTGCGCCAGTTCGTCGGTGAGCACCCGCAGCCGCGGGGCGAAGGCGTCCGCCCACTTGGCGGCGTGCTCCGGGAGGGCCGAGGCGGGCAGTTCGCGGATCTGCTGGCGGGCGGGGGTGCGGACCTGCTCGTAGCGGGTGGAGTTGGCGTGCCGGACGAGGATGTCGCTGGCCTCGCGCACCGCGGAGTCGGCGGTGGACAGATCGGTGGCGCAGCCGCGCAGCGAGCGGCGGGACTCGGCGGCGGCCTGCCGGGCCTGCGGCAGCGCGCCGTCGTACGGCTCGATCGGGTCGTCCGCCGCGTCCTCGGGGTCACTGTTGTCCCGCAGCAGATCGCGCAGCAGGGCCGCGGTCTCGTCGAAGCCGCCGGCCGCGTCCTCGGCCGCGCGGTGGGCACGCAGCAGCTCCTCGTGCTGCCCGCGGGCGCCGTCCAGTGCCTCGCTGGCGGTGGCGAGTTCACCGGAGGCGGTGCGCAGCAGCTCCTTGGCACGGTCGGCGTCGGCGGGCACCAGCTCCTCGGGCAGCTCGGTGTGCGCCTCGCCGTCGGTGGGGGCGAGGCGCTCGGCCTCGCCGCGCAGCCGGCCGAGCTGCTCACTGGCGGCCGAGGCGCGCGTCTCCAGCATGTGCACCAGGGCCTCGGCGCGGGAGGCGGCGGCCTGCCGGGACGGGCCGTCGGCGGCGTCCGGGCTCTCCAGGAGGGCCTCGGCGCGGGTGCGGACCTTGTTGGTCAGGCGGTTGAGTTCGGCGAGCGCGGCGCTCTCGTCGCCCTCCGCGCGGGCCTGTTCGGCGCGCAGGTCGGCGCCGACGCCGACCTTCTCGTAGAGCTGGGAGGCGGCGCGGTAGGCCTCGCGCAGGGCGGGCAGCGAGGCGCTCGCCCCGTCGGGAGCCTCGCCGAGGTCGTCCGGGACGCCGGCGATCTCGGCGCGCTCGGCACGCAGCGCGCGGGCGGTGCGGCGGGCGTCGTCGGCGGCCCGCTGGGCGGCCCGGCGGTCCTCGTCGGCGGCCCGGGCGCGGTCCACACACTCCTCCGCGCGGGCCTCGAACTCGGCTGCCTCGTCGACGAGTTCGCGCATCCGGGACTGCCAGGAGGCCCGTTCGCGCAGCCGGTGGGCGAGCCCGGCCAGCAGATCGGCGGCGCGGCGGGCGCGCTGGGCGGTCTCCTGGCGCTCGTCGCGCACCCGGGTGGCCTCGGCCGCGACCTCGTCGGTCCCGTCCCGGGCCGTGCGGGCCTCGGCCAGCTCGGCGGCGGCCTCGTCGGCGGCCCGGCGGGTCTCCTGCGCCGCCGCGGCCAGTTCGGCGAGGCGGCCGGCCGGGCAGCCGGTGCGCCACGAGCCGAGCCGGGCGGCCAGCGCACGGTCCCCGGAGAGCCGGGCGGCCAGCGCGCGGATCTCCTCGTCCCGCTCTATGGCGCGCGCCCGCAGCGCCTGGCGCTCCTCGTCCGCGGCGGACTCGTCGTGCATCGCCGGGTTCGGCGGGACGAGGAAGACGTGGCTGCCGGCGGCGTCCCCCTCCTCGGAGGCGGGCGCGGGCGCGAGCAGCGCGGCGGCGGTGCCGACGGCGACGGCCGAACGGGGCAGCAGCGCGGCCTCGGCGAGCACCTCGCGGGCCCGGGCGTGGGTCTCCGGGTCCGTGATGATCACGCCGTCGACCAGCTCGGGGCGGGTGGCGAGCACCCGGGTGTGGTCGGCGGGGTCGACGGACTGGGCGAGGTAGCGCCAGCCGGGCAGCGCGGGTACGCCGTGCTCGCCGAGATACTCCACGGCCGCCAGCACATCGGGGCCCGGCGGCAGCAGACCGCCGTCACCCAGCGCGCCGAGGATGCGGGCGTCGTCGGCGGCGGCCGTGCGCAGGTCGAACAGCTGCCGTTCGGCGGCCGCGACGCCCTCCTCCAGGAGTTCGTGCAGCCCGTCGGCGTTGCGGTCGAGCTCCTCGGCGGTCAGGGGGCCGGCGGCGGGGCGGCGCGCGGCGCCCTGGTCCGCACCGGACCCGTCGGGCCCCGCCGTACGGGGCGCGGGCACACCGACGGCCTTCGCCTCGGACTGCGGGAGCCCGAGGAGGTCGGCGAGCCGCTGCTCGGCGCCGATGGACTCGGCGGCCCGGCGCTCGGCGTCATGGGCCCGCCCGGCGGCCTCGGCGGCGTCCTCGGCGCGGGCCGCGGCGAGTTCGGCGGCGGAGTGCCTCGCTGCGGCCTCGCGGGCGCGGTCGGTGGCCTGGCGGGCGGCCTCCCGGGCCGAGTCCCAGGCCTCGACGGCGGTCTTCTCGGCGTCCGAGGCGGCGAGCGCGGCGCGGGCCGGGTCGGCGTCGGGGGCGCTGTCGTCCAGCCAGCCGGCCCGGACGGCCTCGGCGGTCTCCTCGGCGACCTCGGCCAGCCGCTGCTTGAGGTGCTCGGCCTCGCTGCGGGCGCGCTGGGCGTGGGTGGCGGCCGAGGTGGCGTCGCGGTGCGCGGACTCGCCGGCCTCCTGGAGGGCGGCGGAGCGCTCCTCCTCCTCGTTGGCGATCCGCTCGCCGGCCTCCGCCGCCGTGTGCAGGGCGCGCACGAGGTCGGCGGCGGCGGTGGCGCGGGCGGCGAGCGCGGGGGCGGCGTCCCGCTCGGCCTCGCGGATGGCGGCGGCGACCCGCGCCGAGCGGTCGGCGGCGGCGCGGTGGCGCAGCGCGGTCTCGGCGGCCTGCCAGGCGCTGTGCAGCGTACGGGCGTCGTTCAGCTCACGGCGCTGGGCGGCGGCGCCCTTCTCGGCCGCGGCCAGGGCCAGCGAGGCGTGCCGGTAGGCGAGTTCGGCGGAGACCAGGGAGCGGCGCTCGCGGATCCGCTC
This sequence comes from Streptomyces kronopolitis, assembly GCF_014646275.1. Taxonomy (GTDB): domain Bacteria; phylum Actinomycetota; class Actinomycetes; order Streptomycetales; family Streptomycetaceae; genus Streptomyces; species Streptomyces kronopolitis. The sequence goes on along the minus strand of NZ_BMND01000042.1, from coordinate 20,942 downwards.
GGCGTCGGTGACGCGGTGCGCCGCGGTGGCGACCTGTTCGGCCAGCTCGGCGGCGCGGCCGCGCTCCTCGGTGCCGCGGGCGTGCAGCCGCTGGGCCAGGGCGCGGGTGCGGCGCTCGGCGCCGGCATGCACCTCGCGGGCGCGCTCCCGCTGCTCGGCGGCGCCGGCGATGCGGGAGAGCAGGTCGAGGGAGCCGGCGGTGAAGTCGCGTTCGGCGGTGAGTTCGGCGCGCCGGCCGAGTTTGTGGGCGAAGCCGTGCACCAGGTCGGCGAGGCCGTCGGTGTCCCGGGTGTCGGTGACGGCGCGCAGCAGCAGGTCGGTGAAGTCCGAGTCGTTCTTGACCGCGAAGAGGCCGGCGGCCTCGCCCTCGTCGGCGTTCATCTCGCGCTGGTAGCGGAAGAGTTCGGGGTCCAGGCCCAGGTCGCCGAGGTGTTCGTTCCAGCGCTCGTGGATCTCCTCCCAGACGACGTCGAGGTTGGGGTAGTTCTTCCCGGCCTCGGTGAGGACGTCGCGGAAGCCCTTCATCGTCCGGCGGCGGCCCTGGGCGCCGGAGCTGCCCTCGCCCTCGCCCTGCCGGGGGCGGATGACGGTGGCCTCGGCGACGGGGAGCGAGTCCAGGCTCATGCCGGGGCCGGGCCGGAAGCTGTACCAGGCCTCGGCGAACTTGCGGGGGTCGTTGGAGACCTGCCGGCCGCGCCATTCGCTGACCTTGCCGACGACCACGCTCTCGCCGGTGAGGACGTGCTGCCACTCCAGGGCGACATGGCCGCAGTCGTCGGCGAGCAGGAACTTGCGCAGCACGCCGGAGCTGGCGCCGCCGAGGGTGTTGCGGTGGCCGGGCAGCATCACCGAGAAGATCAGCTTGAGCAGGACGGACTTGCCGCCGCCGTTCTCCAGGAACAGCACGCCGGCGGGGGCCGGGCGGCGCGGCGGGCCGACCGGGTCGTCCTCGAAGAAGTCCGCCTGCGCCGGGGCCGGTCGGGGCACGGGCGCGCCGACTCCGCGCAGGTCCAGCACGGTGTCGGCGTAGCGCGCACCGGCGGGCCCGATGGAGTAGAGGCGGACCCGGGACAGCTCGTACATGGCGGACTCTCGTTGTCGTGTCGGAATGCGGGTGGTCGGCACGGGCGGTGGTGGGCGGCGGGGCAGCGGCCGCGGTCGGGGGCGGTGGTCAGCCGGAGTGGAAGGGCAGACCGGCGTCGGAGACCAGGTCGAGGTCCTCGGTGTCCTCGCCCGGCAGCAGCGCGGCGCTGCCGTCGGCGACGGGGACGATGCCCAGCTCCAGGAGTTCGGCCATGGCGGCGCTGCCGGCCATGTCGCGGACCTGGAGCTGGTAGCGGGCGGTGGTGCGGTAGGCGCCGCCGGAGTCGTCGCCGGTGCGCTGGAGGAAACCGGAGTCGACGAGGAAGGTGACGGCCTTGGCGATGATCCCGGTGGTCGAACCGGCCAGCCGCCTGGCGTCCTTGGTGGCGCCGGTCGCGCTGCGCCGCGCGTAGATCCGCCAGGCGGACTCCAGGCCGGGGGCGTCGGTGGCCGGGTCGGTGTTCTCGCCCTCCTGCTCGGCGCGCTCCTCCAGGCGGCGGCAGGCCTGCCGGACGAAGGCGTCCACGCCGTTGACCGTGATCCGGCCGATGTAGCCGTCGTCGGCGAGGTCCTCGGGGCGGGGGAAGGCCAGCGCGGCGACGGCGAGATGGGCCAGGCCGTGCAGGAAGCGGTCGGCGGAGTCGGCCGAGGCGCGGCGGGCGTACTCGCCCATGCGGACGGCGAAGACGGAGTCCTCGGACGCGGTGACGGCCATCCCGGCGCGGGTGGAGACCTCCAGGACGACCAGGCCGAGGCCGGTGGCGACGGCGTCGGCGAGGCGGGCGAAGGCGGGCTCGTCGCGGTAGCGGCGCAGGAGTTCGCCGTATTCGGCGTCGCGGGCGGGCAGCAGCTTGGGCTGGAGGCCGAAGGAGACCAGCCGGGCGGCGTCCGCGGCGTCGGCGGGGGTGACGGGCGCGGGGCCGGCCGCGGCGGGCGGCGCGGCGTCGGCGGGGGGCGCCCCGCCCGGCTCACCGGCCCCGGACACCGGGTCCGGCTGCGGCGCGTCGTCGTACTGGGTCACGGGACAAGCTCCTTGCGGGGGACGGTCTGGGACATCTCGGGGCGGCGCGAGGGCGGGGCGCCGCCCGGGGCGCGCCGGACCGGCGGGGCGGTGGCCTCGGCCCGGCACGCGGCGCCGTCGGCCCGGCGGGCGTCCCGGGCGCGGGCCATCACGCCACCTCCGAGCGGTCCGCGGCCATACCGGCGGCGTCCAGCAGCGCCGTGCCCACGATGAGGTCGGCGCCGCCGAATTCGGGATCGGTCAGCTCCTCGCCGTCGTCGACCGCGAAGAGCAGCTGCTGTTCGCCCTGGCGGTAGGCCGTGCCGACCGGCGGACTGGCGGCGTGCACCGCCAGCAGGGCGACGAGGTAGGGGAGTTCGGGATCGCTGCGGCGGGCCTCGGCGAGGAGGCCGGAGAGCCTGCGCGGGGCGTCGGCGGGCAGCGTGAGCAGCGCCATCGCGGCGTCGAGCTGGGCCTCGCTGAAGCGGCTGTCGTCGGGGGTCGCCACCAGGTCGGGCTCGGGCATCTCGGCGCCGAGGTGCTCGCGCTCCACGGGCGGGGTGAGCAGCACCTCGACGAGGTCGCCGACGCGGACGGCGGAGGGCGTGCGCAGGCCCGTGCCGTGGGTGAAGAAGGCGTCGGTGACCCGGATGGCCTGCTCGGCGGGGAGCGGCAGCACGGGGGCGACGAGCTGGCCGTACAGATCGAGTCCGGAGCGGGCGATCGGGGTGGCGAACGCCTGCCGGTCCTGTTCGGCGCGGAAGAGCGGGCCGGCCTCCAGCAGCCGGGACTGGAGCTGGGTGTGGCGGCGGATGCAGTCCTTGACGATGTCGACGAGTTCGGCGGCGCGGCGCTTGTGCTCGGGCTCCTCGGTCTCGTCGCGGGCCTTGCGGATGTTGGTGAGGATGGCGTTCTCGTGGCGGTAGCGGTCCGCGACGTGGTCCAGTGCCTCGCTGATCATGTCGGGGACGGTTTCCAGCCAGTCGACCGCGCGGACGTTGCGGCGGGTGGCGTCCAGGGTCCGGCGGAGCGTCTCGGCGTACTGCACGGTGCGGTAGCGGGCCTGTTCGGCGGCGAGCTGGGCGTCGGCCAGCCGGCCCCGGTTGATCAGCACCTCCAGCTTGACCTCGGCGGCGATCTGGGCGCTGGTGACGTCCGTGTCGAGCGCGCCGACCAGGACGTTGACCGCTTCGTCGGTGGCGCGCAGATAGACCGTGCCGCCCGTGCCGGGGACTTCCTCGATGAGCTTGAAGTCGTAGTCGCGGCGGACGTATGCGCCGTCGGTGGTGAAGGTGCCGTAGACGGCGCGGAAGCCGCGGTCCACACTGCCGACGTTGATGAGGTTCTCCAGCACCCAGCGGGCCACCCGCTCGTGCTCGCCCGTCGGGCGCCGGGGGGCCTGCGCCGCGACCCGCGGGAGCACCTTCGCCACTATTTCCTCGTGGTCGGCGCCGGTGTCGAAGTCCATGTTGAGGGTGACGAGATCGATGACGGCGAGCGCCACCTCCGCCATGGCGTAGACGCCGAATTCGCCCGCGAGGTTGGCCTTGCGCACATCGAGGTCGTGCAGCGGCGCGGTGCACGCCAGGGCGCGCAGCCGGCGGGCCAGGCCCTCGTCGGCGGCCGGGCCCGGCGCGGGCCGCTGAGGGCCGTTGAGCTGGGGCGCAGCGGCCCCCGGGGCGGAAAAAGTCACGTCGCACAGAGTAGGCGCTCGCACTGACAACGGACGAAACGGCGCGGATCCGTGCATGGGTGGAACCGCTGGTGGATCCGTTGACGGGGCACCCGCCAGCCGACGCAGCCGACGCGCAAGTTTACGACGCGCCCCGCCGCGGCCCGCCGCCAGGTCCTGCGCCCCGGGCCGCGACTCAGTGGGTGGTGCCGCCGGCGGCGCGGATGTCGGTGCGGGTGCGGGCGGCGGTGACGGCGATCTCGCTCAGCGCCCGGGCGGCGGCGGTGACCGGGAGCGAGGGCAGGGCGCGGTCGACGACCTGCTCCGGCGCGTAGGGGACGTGGACGAAGCCGCCGCGCAAGTGGGGCAGTTCGGTGGCGATGAGGTGGGCGAGGCCGTAGAAGACGTGGTTGCAGACGAAGGTGCCGGCGGTGTGGGAGACCGAGGCGGGCAGCCCGGCGGCGCGGACCGCGGCCACGCAGGCCTTGACCGGCAGCGTGGAGAAGTACGCGGCGGGGCCGCCGGGCACGATCGGCTCGTCGATGGGTTCGGCGCCCGAGGCGTCGGGGATGCGGGCGTCGTCGAGGTTGAGCGCGACGCGTTCGACGGTGATGTCGGGGCGGCCGCCCGCCTGGCCGGCGCACACCACGATCTCGGGCCGGGTCTCCTCGATCGCGGCGCGCAGCACCGCGATCGAGGCTCCGTAGACGCAGGGCAGCTCGACGGCGGACATCTCGATGCCGTCCGGCGGTGCCGCCGCGGCGGCGCGCACCGCCTGCCAGGAGGGATTGGTGGATTCGCCGTCGAACGGGGCGAATCCGGTCAGCAGTACCCGGGTCATGCGGTCTTCCTCGGTGCGGTGCGTCCGGCGGTGCGTCCGGCGGCGGGGGCGGTGCGGTGGCCGGGGCCACCGTGCGGGAGGGTGCGGCGGGGGCGGGCGGCGGCTCAGAAGGCGAACAGCGCCATGATCAGGATGTTGCAGCCGAGCAGCATGCCCGCGGTGGGCAGCTGCGCCTTGATGGGCCCGTATTGGTCCTTCAGTTCCAGCAGGGCCGCGGGAACGATGTTGAAGTTGGCGGCCATCGGCGTCACCAGCGTCCCGCTGAATCCGGCGAGCATGCCGAGCGCCAGGACGGCGGCGGGGTTGCCGTCGAAGTGGCCGATCAGGACCGGCCAGCCGACCGCGGCGGTCATCACGGGGAAGGCGGCGAACGCGTTGCCCATGATCATGGTGAACACGAACATGCCCACGCAGTAGACGACGACGGCGATGTAGAGCGAGTCCTTGGGCAGTATCGAGGTGGTGAGCTTGCCGACCTGGTCGCCGACGCCGGAGACCTGGAAGATGGCGCCCAGCGTGGCCAGCATCTGCGGCAGCAGCATGGCCCAGCCCATCGTCTCCAGCATCGAGCGCCCGGACTCCACGGGCACGGAGATCCGCTTCTCCCGGAGCATGACCATGCCGACGGCGAGCGCGACGACGGCGGCGATGCCCAGGCCCAGGATCGTCTCGCTGCCCTCCTGGAGCACCGGCTCCCCTCCGAACGAGAGGTGCTTGACGCCGATCGCACAGGCCATGGCCACGAACGGGATGGTGAGCGCGGGGACGAAGAGCTTGTTGCCGAGGCGGGCGGCGGAGGCGGTGCGCTCCTCGGGGGTGGTGGTGCGCGGGGTGCCGCGCCCGGTGAAGCCGAAGCCGGCCAGCACGGCCATCACCAGCACCGCGACGCCCAGCGGCTCGGCCGGCGCCTGCTTGGTGACGACCCAGCTGCTGTAGATGAAGCCGGCGCCGATCAGTCCCCAGAAGGCGCCGGTGCCCAGGCGCTTGGGGTTGCTGCGGTCGGTGACCATCCGGGCGGCCATCACCAGGAAGCTGAGGCCCACCAGCCAGTAGAACCACTCTGCCTTGATCACTTGGCGGCCTCCACTACTGCGGTGTCCGGGACGTTGGCGGTGAGCAGCTCGCGTTCCAGCTGCCGGTCCAGGCGCAGCAGCCGCCAGCCGTGGACCACGAAGGCGCACACCGCGGTGGGGATCGCCCACAGCGCGAGCTGAAGCGGTTCCAGATGGGTGCCGTAGGTGGTGTTGACGAAGCCGGTGATCAGCAGGATCGAGCCGACGGCGAGAAAGACGTCCTCCCCGAAGAACAGTCCGACGTTGTCCGCGCTGGCGGAGAACGACCTGACCTTCTCCCGGGTCCGCTCCGGGAGTTCACCGAACTTGCGCTCCGCCGCGCCCTCGGCCATCGGGACGGCCAGCGGGCGGACGGTCTGGGCGTGCCCGAAGACATTGGTGAGCCCGACCGCGGCGCCGATCTGGCGCAGGCCCAGGTAGAGCGCGAGGAAGCGGCCGGTGGTGAGCCGGGCGAAGCGGGCGATGAGGTTGCGGGCCTGCTCCTGGAGGCCGTAGCGCTCCAGGAGGCCGATGACCGGGAGGGTGATCGCGAAGATGGTCACGGCCCGGCTGCCGGCGAAGCCGTTGCCGAAGGCGGCGAGCACCTTGCCCGGCGAGAGTCCGCCGAGCAGGCCGGTGGCGATGCCGGCCACCCCCACGACCAGGAGGGGGTTGCGCTTCGTGGCGAAGCCGATCACGACCACGAGCACGCCGAGGAGCACGATCATGGATCCGCCTTCCGCGTACGGGGACTGCAGGAGTCCGGGAGTCCGTTGATGAGGAGAAGATTGCAGCGGACGTTAGGCGATTGTTCAACGATCCGACAAGGGGTCTGCGGGAACGAATGTTCAACGGATCTCCGGCGGGCCCCCCGGACGCCCCCGTCGGGGCCCCGCCCGGCCGGGCCTCAGCTCTCCGCGATGCGCTGGGCATAGGCGCCCGAGAGCTGGCTGCGCGCGTCCTCCAGGTAGGCGTGCAGCAGCCGCTCGGCCTCCGGGGCGTCGCCGGCCTGGAGGACCTCGACGATCTGGCGGTTGCGGGTCAGGTAGGGCGCGTAGAAGCGCCGGGGGTCGGCCATGACGTGGAAGACCAGGCGCAGCTCGGCCAGCACCCCCCGCATCAGCTCCTCGGTGCGCGGGCTGCCGGCCAGGGCCACGATGCCCTGATGAAAACGGATATTTGCGGTCGAAAGGTCCTGCCATGCCCGGGCCTCGGAGGCGGCCTCACCGGCCCGCACGGCGGCCTCGATCGCCGCGATGGCCGCGGTCGCCGCGGCGCCGTAGGGCCCCCTCCCCAGGCTCCGCACCGCCGCGCACTCCACGAGGGTGCGCACCCGGTAGATGTCGTTCAGGTCCTCGACCGTCACCACCCGCACGAACACCCCGCGGTTCAGCTCGTGCACCAGCAGCCGCTCATGGGTCAGCAGCCGGAAGGCCTCCCGCAGGGTGTTGCGCGAGACGCCCAGCGCGCCGCCGATGCTCTCCTCCGAGAGCCGGGCGCCGGGCGGGAAGTACCCCTCGGCGATCCGGTCGCGCAGGATGTCGGCGACCCGCTCGGCGGTGCTGGCGCGCCCCAGCCGGTCGCGGTCCCGCTCCAGGCCCGTGACCTCGGTGAGCCGCCCCTGATCGTTCCTCGCCGCCTCGCCGGTCATGCCGCTCCCCGCTCTCGTGCCGTACCGGGGCGGCCTGCGTGCCGCCCCGGGGTCGTATGAGCGGAAGTCAATCCCAGACCGGAGGACGAAACAACGCACCTGCCCTCGGATACCGCACACCTCTTGTCGGATCGTTCAACGATCCCCTACGTTGTCCCCGACGCCGGTCGGCTCACGTGCCCTCAGGGAGAGTCACCGCGGATCCGGGCCGGCCGGGCAACAGCACCGCCCGCCGCCACCCGCCGACGAGCCGCCCGCGCCCGCGTCCCACCGGCATCGACCACCCTGGAACGGACAGACATGAGCGACCCGGCGGCTCCTTGCGTGATCGACCTCAACGCCGACCTCGGTGAGGGCTTCGGCCGCTGGCAGCTCACCGACGACGAGGCCCTGCTCTCCGTCGTCACCAGCGCCAACGTGGCCTGCGGGTTCCACGCCGGCGATCCGTCCACGATGCGCCGGGTGTGCGAACTCGCCGCCGCGAACGGCGTCGTGATCGGCGCCCAGGTCTCCTACCGCGATCTGGCCGGCTTCGGCCGCCGGGCGATGGACGTGCCGCCGGACGAACTCGCCGACGAGATCACCTACCAGATCGGCGCGCTGGAGGTCTTCGCCCGCGCCGCCGGCGCCCGCGTCGGCTACGTCAAACCGCACGGTGCGCTCTACAACCGCTGCGTCCACGACGCGGAGCAGGCCCACGCCGTCATCGCCGGCGTCCGCGCCGCGGGCGGCGCCCTGCCGGTCCTCGGCCTGCCCGGCTCCCGGCTGCACGAGGCGGCCCGCGCGGCGCAACTGCCCGTCGTCGGCGAGGCGTTCGCCGACCGCGCCTACACCGCCGAGGGCACCCTCGTGCCCCGCCGTGAACCGGACGCGGTGATCCACGACCCGGACGAGGTCGTCAAGCGCGCCCTCGGCATGGCCCGCGACCACGCCGTCACCTCCCGCGACGGCACCCGCGTCGCCCTGACCGCCCGCTCCCTGTGCCTGCACGGCGACACCCCCGGCGCCGCCGGCCTCGCCCGGCGCGTGCGGTCCGAACTCACCGCGTCCGGCGTCCAGGTACGGAGCTTCGTATGAAGCCCCTGCCGGTCGGTGAACACGGCCTGCTGATCGAGCTGGACACCGCGGAGGAGGTCGAGGCACTGCACGCCGAGCTGCTGCGCCGGGTCGCCGGCGGCGCCCTGCCGCCGCCGCGCGAGATCGTGCCGGCCGCCCGCACGGTCTTCCTCGACGGCCTCGACGACCCCCGCGGCCTGCTCGCCGACATCGCCTCCTGGCACATACCGCCGCCGACCGCGGCCGACCGCCCGGCCATACGGATCCCGGTCCGCTACGACGGCCCCGACCTCGCCGACGTCGCCGCCCTGTGGGACGTCACCCCCGAGGAGGTCGTCCGGCTGCACTCCGCCACCGAGTTCCACGTCGCCTTCTGCGGTTTCGCCCCCGGCTTCGGCTATCTGACCGGGCTGCCCGAACCGCTGCACGTCCCGCGCCGGGACACCCCCCGCACCAAGGTCCCGGTCGGCTCGGTCGCCCTCGCCGGCCCGTACACCGGCGTCTACCCCCGCTCCTCCCCCGGTGGCTGGCAGCTCATCGGCACCACCGACACCGTGCTGTGGGACCCGCGCCGGGAGCCGGCCGCGCTGCTCGCCCCCGGCACCCGCGTCCGCTTCGTCCCGCAGGAGACCACCCGATGACCGACCGCGCCTTCTCGGTCGTCCGGGCCGGTGCGCTCACCACCGTCCAGGACCTCGGCAGGCCCGGCCACGCCCACCTCGGGGTGCCGCGCGCCGGCGCCCTGGACGCGCCCGCGCACCGCCTGGCCAACCGCCTGGTCGGCAACCCCGGTTCCGCCGCCACCCTGGAGACCACCCTCACGGGCTGCGCCGTACGGGTCCGCACGGCCACCACCGCCGCGGTCACCGGCGCGCCCTGCCCGGTGACCGTCGACGGCCGCCCCGCCCCCTGGGGCGCCCCGGTACGCGTCCCGGCCGGCGCCGTCCTGGACGCGGGCCCGGCCACCCACGGGCTGCGCTCCTACCTCGCCTTCGCCGGCGGCATCACTACCGAGCCGGTCCTCGGCAGCCGCGCCGCCGATCTCCTCTCCGGCCTCGGCCCCGACCCGCTCGCCGAGGACGCGGTACTCCCCCTGGGCACTCCGCACGGCCCGCCGTCCACCGCGGACGCCGTGCCGCACCCGGGCCCGGTGGCCGAACTGCTGCTGCCGTTCCTGCCCGGCCCGCGCGACGACTGGTTCACCGACGCCGGTCTGCGCACCCTGGTCACCGGCCGGTTCCGGGTCTCCCCGGCCGGCAACCGCATCGGTCTGCACACCGAGGGCCCGCCCCTGGAGCGCGCCCGCCCCGGCGAACTCCCCAGCGAGGGCATGCCGCTGGGCGCCCTCCAGGTCCCCCCGAACGGCCTGCCGGTCCTCTTCCTCCACGACCACCCGACCACCGGCGGCTACCCGGTCATCGGCGTGGTCCCCGAACGCTTCCTGGCCCCGGCAGCCCAGGCGGCCCCGGGGACGGCGGTCCGGTTCGTGCGGATGCGCTAGGTCCGGTCTTCGCATGCCACACCCGCATCAGGGGCGATGCGAGGTGGCGGCTGCCCGCCAGTGGTCCTGTCGTAGCGGCTTCCACCGCTCGCCGACGGGCCCGAGCGGACTCGACCGCGGTCAACGGCCCGTGCGGTCAGTCACCGTTGGGGCGCCAGCGGCCGGAGATCCGGGCGGCGCTGGTTCCGCCGCACACCCAGAGCACGAGGCCCAGCGCAGCGCTCACTCCCAGGCTGACAGACATCAAAGTCGGTGAGGTCTGCGCGTATCCGTCCGCGATGAGGGGGCCGGCGAGCCAGGAGTAGATGAGGACTCCCACGGCCCCGGAAGCGAGGAGCGGAGCGAGCAGGCTCCATCCGCTGAGTCCGTAAAAGACCCTGCGACGGCCGCAGAGCACTGCCAGGGGTGCGGCAGCCCGCCCCTGGCGCAAGAACTCGGCCTGCGTATTGAGCGCGAACCCCACCGCCAGGACGGAGGTACCCAAGAGGCCGAAGAAGAGCAGCCACCCTGACTGGTCCCTGAGCACCATTCCGCCACTGATCCACTCGGTGCCCAGTGTGCTGACGTCGGTTCCGGGCGCGAGTGTGCGGTTGGCTGTCTGCTTGATCCCGGCGACATCGAGCGCGGTCCCACCGCGGGAGAGCACGAGCGCTGCCCTGCCGGTGTGGGCGGACGCCTGCGCGATGACAGCGGTGTTGAGGTCGGTGCCGCGCCCGAGGGCGTATCGCAGGCGTTCGTCGGCCCCGTCCGCAGGCGTGACAGCGGTGGATCGGCAGGGGAGGCGGACAGCCTTGAGGTCGGAGCACGTACCGAGGACAGTGATGGCTCCCTTGTCCTCCTCCAGGGACAGCAGGACGGCCTGCTCAGGCAGCGACTCCACGAACGCCGGTGTGATGCGCCGGGGGCTGCTCACCCTCAGCAGGCTCTCACCGACCATCGCGTGCACGGCCGTGGCCTGTCGGACCGGCTCGGCCATACGAGACATCCACAACTGCGTCTCCCCCGTGAGCCCGATGGCGATCACCACCGAACACACCAGCCGTGCGGTGGTCGCGGCATGAGCCGCCATCCAGCGTCCCGCGATGAGAGCGGACGGCCCGGCCCGACGGCGAGAGAGTTCGGCCAAGGCGGAACCGGCCGCCTTGCAGGCTGCTGCGAGGAGCGAGGGCAGGGTGGCAAATCCGCCGAGAGTGCCCACTACCTGCAGCAGCACGCGCAGGGTGGGCGACGGGGCGAGCCCCGGTCCGTACGAGGCTGCCAGCAGGAACAACGGACAAGCCCAGCAGGCGAACCTGGTCAGGGCCGGTCGGGAGGCTCGGGGGCGTGTCGATGCGCCCGGGCGTCGCCGTCGGTGCAGAACGGTGACCGCTGTGAGCATCACGACCACTGACAGCACCGCCATGCCGACAAGCCACAGAGCGTACGCAGCCAGATCCGGTGCATGGAGAGTGAAGTCCACAACGGGAACGGGCACGTCGATCAGACAGCCGACGGCAGCCGGCACTGCCCCGACCACCGCTCCCACCACCACGGGTAGGGCCGCTTCACCGATGACGATGAGCCGACGGTGCGACGGCAGTGCGCCCAGAGCCGAGACGAGGGCGGTACGCCGGTCCCGCTCGTCAGCGCCGATGCGGGCTGCCAGCACCACACAGGCTGCTGCCGGCAACAGCAGAAAGCCACAGACGGTGAGCAGCAGATTCCAGATGGGCCGCTGATTGGTGAAGTCCCCGTTGCCCCACTCCGGCGCGGCACCAAAGCCGTGGATGGGGCGTGCCTCCGTCATTCCCCGCATGGTGTGCGCGGGCCGGACGTAGGCGAAGCGCTCGCTGGGAGATGCCAGCCCCTGCGGGCCTATCGTCCCTGCCAACGTGCCGTAGCGGTCGGCGATGTGTTGACCAGCTCCCGCCTTGAGCAGGGCGGGCGAGAGCACCGCTTGGCCAGGAGCGGGCCACGAGGTAAGGCCGGGGGGCGGGGCAACCGCGGCATCCACAGGCTCCACGAACGCGACGGTGTAGGAGCGTGCATCGTCCAGGGTGTCGTGTTTGAGCAAGTAGCGGGCCCGAGTGGTGGTGTGGCCGTCTGTCACCCGCTCCGGACTGCGAGCCCCCGTGCGCTCCTGCGTTCCCGCATAGCCGGCGTATACCGCCACCAGCGCGGTGAAGGCCAGGCACAGGACCGCTGTGGCGAACAGCAGGGCCATCCAGCGGGTACCGCTCCCTGCCGTACCCCGACGGGCGGCCCGGCCGATCCGCAGCATGTGCCACCGGGCCCCAAGCCCAGCTCTGCGCGGTGCCCTGGTCATGCGGCCACCTGCTCGTCGTGCAGAAGCCCCTCGCGGAGGCTGAAGTGCCGGTGGGCGCGAGCAGCGATGCTCGGATCGTGGGTGACCACCAGCAGCCCGCATCCCCACCGCTGCGGCAGCGAGAACAGCAGATCGGCCACCGAGCTGCGAGCGGCGGTGTCGAGTGAGCCGGTGGGCTCATCGGCCAGGATCAGCGAGGGCCGGTTCATCAAGGCACGTGCCAGGGCGGTGCGTTGCCGCTCACCGCCCGACAGCTCCCCTGTGGTGGCCGTGGTACCGGTAACGCCGACCTCACGGAGCAGACCGGCGGCCCGCTCATATGCCGACCGACCGGGTTCCCCGGCCAGCAGGCCCGCAAGTGCCACATTCTCCACGGGTGTCAGTTCGGGAAGCAGCTCGCCGAACTGGAAGACCATGCTGAGGTGCTGAGCGCGATGCCGCGCCAATCGCTTTCCCCGCAGCGCGGACATGTCGCTGCCGGCCACCCACACCTGATCCCTGTTGGGGGTGATGAGGCCCAGAATCAACGACAGCAGGGTGCTCTTCCCACTGCCGCTCGGCCCCGTCACCGCAACGGCCTCCCCCGAGGCCAAGTCCAAGGTGACGCCGTTGAGCAGCCGGCGCTCGCCGATGCTGTAGCTCAGGCCGTTGAGCCTCAGAACCGGGTGGGCGTCGACATTCGGATGAACCATGCTGATCTGCCTCGCTAGATACTGCAACGGCCCGGCAGCACTACTGAGCCGCCGGGCCGTCAGAAGGGTGAGCTCCCGATCAACGGCCCATCAGGACCGTACGGGGAGGATTAGAGCGATGACGAGCACGTGTCGGGCTGCCAGTCCAGCGAGACGCAGCTGGTCAGGGTGTAAATGTACTTCCCCGAACCACTCTGAGTGGTGGTTCCGCTGCCGCTCTTGTTGTGCAGGTAGTAGTCTCCGGCGTTTTCTCGGCCGTACTGGCTGTAGACGGAATCACCGTCCGCCTTGGTGTCCTTCGCGTAGGCATAGGCGTGATTCTGGTTCACCCAGCCGGAAGACCCATAGGTGGAAGCCGAGAGCTGAGCCGCCTGTGCAGGTGCGATCCCGACCAGGAAAGCTCCGCCGATGGCTATAGCGGCAAGACGTCTCGCGCTGGTACGCATTTCCCCGATACTCCATTCACATAGCCGCAGAGGTCCAATCCCTCTGCCTTACGCCACGCGGGGTGAAAAAGCGTCAGCACAACTACCAAACCGCCTGGTCAGCCCCCCGTAGCTGCGAAGAGCACAGTATGTACACAAGTCACTGAAGGCAAATGAACCTCCTCGATGACCTGATATATCCTCCTTCGGCAGCAGCGGTTGAAACAGAGGTCAGTGAGCTTCGGCTCCAGCACCAGGCGGGGCGACTCCGCCAATCCATGAGCGCGCAGAAGCTGGGCGAGGCGGTCGGGGATCAGCGACCGGTCCTGCCTCGTCCTCGTAACGCCGTCGGTGGTGACACCGTCCGTGCCCGGCCCGCCGCGGTCACCCCTCCTCCGGCGCCCCGTACCCGCCCCCGCCCGGTGTGCGCATCACCAGCACGTCGTTCACCCCGACGTCCGCCGTGTCGCAGCCCGCCAGGTCCTCGTGTGAACCGTCGGCCCGTTCGACGGAGTTGGCGCCCAGTGCCCCTGGGGCGCCGCCGGCCATGCCGTACGGGGCGATTCGGCGGTGGTTGGTCAGCAGCGCGACGGTCATCGGTTCCAGGAAGCGCAGTCGGCGTTCGACGCCGCAGCCGCCGTGCCAGCGGCCGCGGCCGCCGCTGCCGGCGCGGATGGTGAAGGCGTCGACGCGTACGGGGTAGCGCCACTCCAGGACCTCGGGGTCGGTCAGCCGGGAGTTGGTCATATGGGTCTGGACCGCGTCCGCGCCGTGGAAGCCGTCGCCGGCGCCCGATCCGCTGGCGACGGTCTCGTAATACTGCACCCGGTCGTTGCCGAAGGTGAGGTTGTTCATGGTGCCCGAGCCCTCGGCCTGGACGCCGAGGGCGGCGTAGAGGGCGCCCGTGACCGCCTGGGAGGTCTCCACATTGCCCGCGACGGTGGCCGCCGGGAAGACCGGGGCGAGCATCGAGCCCTCCGGGATGCGGACCCGTACGGGTTTGAGGCAGCCGCTGTTGAGCGGGATGTCGTCGGCGACCAGGGTGCGGAAGACGTACAGCACGGCCGCCATCACCACCGAGGTGGGCGCGTTGGCGTTGCCGGGCTGCTGGGGTGAGGTGCCGGCGAAGTCGAGCACGGCGCTGCGGGCGGCGCGGTCGACGGTGAGCGCGACGCGGATCTCCGCCCCGCTGTCGGTCTCGTAGCGGCAGCTGCCGTCCGACAGCCGCGCGATGATCCGCCGCACCGATTCCTCGGCGTTGTCCTGGACGTGCCCCATGTACGCCCGGACGACATCCAGCCCGAACTGGTCGGTCATGCGCCGCAGTTCCTCGATGCCCTTCTCGTTGGCGGCGATCTGGGCGCGGAGGTCGGCGAGGTTGGCGTCCGGGGCGCGGGAGGGGTAGCGGCCGGAGGTGAGCAGCTCGCGGGTGGCGCGTTCGCGCAGTTCGCCGTCGCGGACCAGCAGCCAGTTGTCGAAGAGGACGCCCTCCTCCTCGATGGTGCTGCTGAAGGCGGGCATCGAACCGGGGGTGATGCCGCCGATCTCGGCATGATGGCCGCGGGAGGCGACCAGGAAGAGCAGCTCGGGAGGGGTGCCGACGGGGCCGTCCGGGGCGTCCTGCGCGAACACGGGGGTGACGACGGTGATGTCGGGGAGGTGGGTGCCCCCGTGGTACGGGTCGTTGACCGCGTACACGTCGCCCGGCCGCATCTCCCCGCCGCGGCGGCGGAGCACCTCCTTGATGGACTCCCCCATCGACCCCAGATGCACCGGGATGTGCGGGGCGTTGGCGATCAGATTGCCGTCGGCGTCGAAGAGGGCGCAGGAGAAGTCGAGCCGCTCCTTGATGTTGACGGAGTGGGCGGTGTTCTCCAGGCGGACGCCCATCTGCTCGGCGATGGCCATGAAGAGGCTGTTGAAGACCTCCAGCATCACCGGATCGGCCTGTGTGCCGGCCGCGACCCGGTCGGTGCGGGGCCGGGTCCGGGTCAGCAGGAGGTGGCCGCCCTCGCCCATCGCGGCCTGCCAGCCGGGGTCCAGGACCGTGGTCGCGTCCTGCTCGGCGACGATCGCCGGGCCGGTGAGGACATCGCCCGGGAGCAGGTCGCCGCGGCGGTGGAGGGCGGTGTCCCGCCACCGTCCGGCCGTGTACATCCGGACCGTCGCGGCCGGCCGCAACGCGCCCTCCCGGCCGCCGGATCCGCTCTCGTACCCCCGGGCGCCGCCGGCCGTGCCGCGGGCCTCGACCGAGACCGCCTCGGCCACCAGCGGCTGGTCCATGGTGAAGGCGTAGCGCGCGCGGTGCGCCCGGACGAACTCGGCGGTCATGGTGTCGGCGTCGGCGAGCGGGACGCTCAGGGTGGAGTCGGTCCCGGCGTAGCGGACCAGCACCCGGGCGTGCGTGCTGACCGACGCCTCCGGGACCCCGTCGTCGAGGAGTTCGCCCCGGGTCTGCCGGGCGAGCGCGTCGCAGGCCTCGCGCAGGCGGCGCAGGCCTTCGGGGTCCGTCAGCTCCGCTTCGACGGCCTGTTCGCGCATCGCGGTGGCGTCGGCGACCCCGATGCCGTACGCGGAGAGCACCCCGGCCAGCGGGGGGACCAGCACCGTGTCGATGCCCAGGGCGTCGGCGACCGCGCAGGCGTGCTGGCCGCCGGCGCCGCCGAAGCTGGTGAGGACGTAGCGGGTGATGTCGCGGCCGCGCTGGACGGAGATCTTCTTGACGGCGTTGGCCATGTGGAGCACGGCGATGTCGAGGAAGCCGGCCGCGACCTCCTCCGGGCCCCTCTCGTCCCCGGTCGCGGCGGCGGCCCGCGCGGCGAGTTCGGCGAAGCGCGTACGGACCACCTCGGCGTCCAGCGGCTGGTCGCCGTCCGGCCCGAACACGGCGGGGAAGTGGTCGGGCTGGATGCGCCCGAGCATCACCTGGGCGTCGGTGACGGTGAGCGGTCCGCCGCGGCGGTAGCAGGCCGGTCCCGGGTCCGCGCCGGCGGAGTCGGGGCCGACACGGTAGCGGCGGCCGTCGAAGTGGAGGACGGAGCCGCCGCCGGCCGCGACGGTGTGGATGTTCATCATCGGGGCGCGCATCCGTACGCCCGCGACCTCGTTGCCGAAGACCCGCTCGAACTCGCCCGCGTAGTGGGAGACATCGGTGGAGGTGCCGCCCATGTCGAAGCCGATCACCCGGTCGTGCCCGCCGGCCTCGGCGGCGCTGCGGGCCATGCCGACGACACCGCCGGCCGGTCCGGACAGCACCGCGTCCTTGCCGCGGAAGTGTGCGGCCTGCCGCAGCCCGCCGTTGGACTGCAGGAACATCAGCCGGATGCCGGGGAGTTCGGCGGCGATCTCGTCGACGTACCGGCCCAGGATCGGGGAGAGGTAGGCGTCGACGACGGTGGTGTCCCCGCGCGGCACCAGCTTCATCAGCGGGCTGACCTCGTGCGAGCAGCTGACCTGGGTGAACCCGGCGCTCCTGGCGAGTTCGGCGACGGCCCGCTCGTGGTCGGTGTGGCGGTAGCCGTGCAGCAGCACGACGGCGGCGCTGCGCAGGCCGTCCGCGCGGGCCCGGATCAGCGCCCGGCGGACGGGCTCGGCGTCCAGCGGCCGGACGAGTTCGCCGTGCGCGCCGATCCGCTCCGGTACCTCGATCACCCGCTCGTAGAGCGCCTCGGGCAGCACGATGTGCCGGTCGAAGATTCGCGGACGGTTCTGGTAGGCGATCCGCAGAGCGTCCCGGAAGCCCTCGGTGGTCAGCAGGACGGTCGGCTCGCCCGTGCGCTCCAACAGGGCGTTGGTGGCGACGGTGGTGCCCATCTTGACGACGGCGACCCTCTCGGCGGGCACCGGCTCGTCCGGACCGAGCCCCAGCATCATCCGGATGCCGGCCACCGCGGCGTCCCGATAGCGCTCGGGGTGGTGCGAGAGCAGCTTGCCCGTGACCAGCCGACCGTCCGGCCGCCTGCCGACGACGTCCGTGAACGTGCCGCCGCGGTCGATCCAGAACTCCCAGCGTCCGGTCATCCCGCCATTGTCACAGCGCCCTTCGCCGACCCGGAGGTTTTCCACAGCGCGCCGCCGCCCGGCTCGGGCAGGGCGGCCAGCGCGGTGCGGGTGGCGCGCTCGGCCGCGGCGTCCAGCAGCCGGCCGGAGCCGGTGATCCCGTGCCGGCACTCCTGGAGGGCCAGGGCGAGCAGGCCGGGCAGCAGATCCGTGCACCGGTCGGCGACCCAGCGGGTGCCGCGGGTCGCCATCCACACGGCCGATCCGGCGCGGGTCGGCGGCGGTCCGTCCAGGGTCAGCGCGGGCGGCGACCCGACGGGCAGCCCGGCGCCGGCGAGCGCCGCATGGAAGCCGTGGGCCAGCAGCCGGTGGCCGCGCTCTGCGGGATGCAGCCGGTCCACGCTCCACGAGGCGCGCTCGGTGACCCAGGGGTGGTCGGCGAGGTGCAGATGCACGCCCCGGTAGCGGGCGGAGACCTCATGGACCACGGTGTTCACCGCGCGCATCCGCCGGGCGAGCGGGCGGGCCAGCGGCCCGGGCAGCCCCAGCATCCGGCCGGGGTCGGGCAGACAGGCCGTCAGCACCACGGCCCCGTCGGCGCTCAGCGCGCCGTGCGCCCCGTCCAGCGCGGCCGCGACCCGCTCGATGGCGAAGGCGGCACGCAGGGTGTCGTTGGCCCCGACGACCAGTGAGGCGAACCGCGGCCGCAGCTCCCGGGCCACGGGCAGCTGCCGCTCGGCCACGTCCGCCGTCTGCGCGCCGCTGCGCGCCAGGTTCACCAGCTCCACCGCGTCCGGCCGCTCCCCCAAGGCCCCAGCCAGCAGGGCGGCCCAGCCGCGCCAGCCGCCGCCCGCCACGGGGTCGCCGAGCCCCTCGGTCAGCGAGTCCCCGAGCGCCACGAAGCGGACCGGGGCCGGCAGGCTGCCGCCGCCCGCGGCCGGTGCCGCCGTCCCCTCGGACCGCACCGTCATCACCCGCCCCACGGACCGGCCCGGCGCGCCCCGGCCGGGGCGGCGAGCGGACGGACCGGCGGCGCGGGCACGTCGTGCGCCGCCAGGAAGGCGTCGACCGCGGGCCGCCAGCCGAAGCCCTCGGCCCGGCGGCGGGCGGCCGCGCGCCGGGCGGGTTCGGGCCGGGCCAGCACCCGCTGGACCGCGTCGGCGAACGAGGGCCCGTCGTCCAGGGCGGTGTCGCCGCCGCTGCCGACCAGACCGGCCAGCGCCGAGGCCGCGCTGGCGACCACCGGCGTCCCGCAGGCGAGCGCCTCCAGGGCGGCCAGCCCGAACGTCTCGGCCGGTCCGGGCGCCAGCGCCACATCGGCTGCGGCCTGCAACGCGGCGAGGCGGGAGCGGTCGGTGAGGTGCCCGAGGAACGCGGCGGGCAGCCGCTCGTCGCGCGCCCGGGCCTCCAGACGGGAGCGCAGCGGCCCGTCGCCGACCACCACCAGGGCCGCGTCGACCCCACGCCGGCGCAGCCGGTCCAGGGCGTCCAGGGCCCGTCCGGGCCGCTTCTCCTGCGACAGCCGGGAGCAGAGCAGCAGCAGGACCTCCGCCCGGCCCGCGCTGCGCCGGCGCAGCGCGGCGCTGCGGCAGTCCGGGTGCCAGGCGTCGAGATCGACACCGAGCGGCGCGCGCACCACATTGCGCGCACCGACCCGGGTGAACTCCGCCGCCGCCCACTCCGTGGTGCACACGACCCGGCTGTAGGCGTGCGCCGTACGGGTGTTGAGCCGGTCCGCGGCGGCACGGGCGAGCGGCTGCGGGACGCCCCAGGTACGCAGCACCCCGTCCACGCTCTCGTGCGAGACCATCACCGCGGGAACCCGGGCCCGGCGCGCCCACTCCCCGGTCCAGCGCAGCGTCGTACGGTCGGAGACCTCCAGCCGGTCGGGCGCCAGCGCGTGCAGCAGCCGCTGGAGCCGGGGGCGGTCGGTGAGCATGCGGTAGCCGCCGCTGCCCGGCAGCTCGGGCCCCGGCAGGGTGATCACCCGGCCCTGCGGGGTGCTCTCGTCGCGGATCGCGGCCGAGCCGTCCGGCCGCGGCGGCCCGGGCACGATGAGGACCGGCTCGTGCCCGGCGGCCCGGTAGCCCGCCCCGAGTTCGCGCAGCGCGGTGCGCAGCCCGCCGGAGGCCGGAGTGACGAAGTTGGCGATCCGGACGATGCGCAGGCCCGTCGTGGTGCCGTGCCGCGCGGTCATGCCGCCACCGCCGTCCGGTCGCCGAGCACGGCCTCGTAATGGCCGAGCAGCAGATCGCCCACCGCCGCCCAGGTGCGCTCCGCGACGGCGCCGCGGGCCGCGGCACCGTACCGGGCGCGCAGCTCGGCACTGCCCCCCAGGAAGCGCACCGCGTCCCGGAAGGCGGCGCCGTCGCCCGGCGTCACCAGCAGCCCCGTACGGCCGTGGTCCACCAGGTCCACCGGCCCGCCCGCTCGCGGCGCGACCACCGGCACCCCGGAGGCCATCGCCTCCTGCACGGTCTGGCAGAAGGTCTCGTACGGCCCGGTGTGCACGAAGACGTCCAACGAGGCGTAGATCCGGGCGAGTTCGTCGCCGGTGCGGCGGCCCATGAAGCGGACCTCCGGCAGCGCCGTGCGCAGCCCGGCGGCGCTGGGGCCGTCGCCGACGACGACGGTGCGGACGCCCGGCAGCCGCGAGGTCTCGGCCAGCAGCCGGACGTCCTTCTCGGGCGCGAGCCGTCCCACGTACCCCACCAGCAGCTCCCGCCCCGCGACCAGCGAGCTGCGCAGCACCGAGTCGCGCCGCCCGGGGTGGAACCGTTCGGAGTCGACACCGCGCGGCCACAGATGGACCCGCGGCACCCCGTGCTCGGTCAGATCCCGCAGGGCGGCGCTGGACGGCGCGAGGGTGCGGTCGGCCGCGGCGTGCACCGCCTTGATGCGCCGCCAGGCCGCGGCCCCGCCGCCACCGAGGTAGGTACGGGCATAACGCCCCAGATCGGTCTGGTAGACGGCGACCGCGGGCACCCGCAGCCGGGCGGCGGCCGCCATCGCGCGGGCACCGAGGACGAAGGGGCTGGCGAGGTGCACCAGATCGGGCCGGTGCTCGGCGAGCGCGGCGGACAGCCGCCGCCCCGGAAGCGCGATCCGCACCTGCGGATAGCCGGGCAGCGGCATCGACGGCACCCGCACGACGGGACAAGGGCTCTCCTGCGAACCGGAGGCCGGCGCGGCGCCACCGAGCGGTGCGATGACGAGCGGATCATGACCGCGCCGGACGAGGTGCCGGGCGGTCTCCAGGGCGCAGTGGGCAACGCCGTTGACATCGGGCGGGAAGGATTCGGTGACGAGGGCGACACGCATACGGCTGTTCTCGGCGGACGGTGCGTGGAGGGGGTCACGTGGATCTTTCTTACCGAGGAATTTCTTCCCACGTTTTTGGCATCCCCGCCGTGGTGGTTGCTCGCCGTGTGTCGCCCGCTTCGCGGTGCGTCTCCGCTGCGCTTGGCTGGCTTCCCACGTTGTCGGCTGGCCCGCCGTGGTGGCTTCTCGCCGTTGCGCCTGCGGCGGGCGGGGGCCGCTGCGCGGGGCTGTTGG
Source organism: Streptomyces kronopolitis (assembly GCF_014646275.1). Classification (GTDB taxonomy): domain Bacteria; phylum Actinomycetota; class Actinomycetes; order Streptomycetales; family Streptomycetaceae; genus Streptomyces; species Streptomyces kronopolitis. Next base: position 110 of record NZ_BMND01000042.1, on the reverse strand, counting down.
GTGCGGAGACGGACCTCCGGGGCCTGGTGTGTGGACTGCTTCGCTTTACGTCCACACACCAGGCCCCTCCGGCCCGCCCCCTCCCGTTGAGGGGTGGAGAAAAGGTCCGG
>NZ_BMND01000041.1 GCF_014646275.1 Streptomyces kronopolitis | reverse complement strand
AGCTGGAGCAGGAGCGGCTGGTGTACCAGGCCCGCCTGCGTTCCCGGTTCGGACGGGCCTGGCGCCGCAAGGCCCCCGTGGAGTCCCTGATGCCGCTGCGGCTCGCGCGGTTCGGGGTGCCGCTGGCGAAGACCGCTCCCGCGGGGCTGGCCGCCGCGGGCATCGAACCGCAGCTGCTGCCGGCGCCTTGGCGATCCGCCACGCCCGCCCTGGAGCCCACGACGCAGGAGCCGGCCGGGGTCGGAGCCGACGCGGGGGTCGGAACCGAGTCCAACGTCGGTGCCGAGTCCGAGGAACTGCCGAGTCAGTGGTTCGTGGCCCCGCAGCAGGTGACGTACCGCGGGAACTACGACCCGGCGTTCGTCCCCGAGCAGGAGCACGGGGACGACTTCGCCGGTGCCGTCCACGCCTACACCACCCAGCACGGCGACGCACCCAACGCCCGGGAAGACCCTGCGCCGATCATGGACGTGGTCGACCCGAAGCCCGAGCCTGAGCCGCAGCCGGCTGATGTCGGTCACGCGACCTACAGCGGCGTGACCGAGCACGCTTCGGCCAGCACCGCGGTGGCCGATGCACCCCCGCTTCAGGAGCCGGTGGCCGCAGCGTCGGCCACCGGTGGGCAGCAGACGCATCAACCGGTCTCCTCGGTCACCAGCCAGGGCGTGACCGGCCACAGTGCCGCTGCGTCCGCGGCCAGCCCGTCGGCCATCCCGTCGGCCCGTGAGCCGGACACCGTCGGCCAGCCTGAACTCTGGGAGGCCGAGGCGTTGGACAGCGGTGAGGCCACGGCGCGGCAGCCGCAGCCGCAGCAGCAAGAGCGCGATCCCGATGAAGAGAGGATCGAGCAGGTGCTGCAGTGGATGATCGAGGCGGAGGCTGCAGGGGAGAAGAAACTGTCCGGTGCAGAGGCTGCCCGTCGGCTGGGAGTAGCCCCGCGAACGGGCCAGCGAGCGGTTGCCGAGGCCAAGAAGATCAAGGCCGATCGCGAGCGACAGCAGGGCCGCGCCCACCTGAGGTCGGTCACCGACCGCACGTGACCGATCGGCAGATTAAGCCCACGGCATCGGCCACAGCGTGAGAGCCGTGGCCGAGTGGCCGACAAGCCTCCACCGGTCCGGCCGCGGCCATGACCGATCCACCCCGTGGCCGATGGCCGAAGTGCAGGAGTCGGCCACACGCCCGCGCACGGATACTCCCGTGGCCGATGGTCTGATCGGCCATCCCATCCGGCTATTCGCCGCTGTGTCCCGCCCGGCGGTACGGCGGCCAAAGAAACCCTCCAAGTCGACCGGCGAGCGTCGGTAGCTGCGGCAAGATCGGTGTATCAGCCGTCGAGGAGTGGGGGAGCAGGTGGGAAAGCCGCAGAGGAAGCCGGGGGTGCGGATCCCGTGGGTCCGGGATGAACGGGGTGACGAATACGACCGGTCGGCAATCGACATCAAGCCCTGCCCGCCGTACCTCATCCCGCTGAGAGGTCCACGGGCGGGCACTTCAGCCTCCACTGCCCGTCGGCCTCCGGCTCCGGCTCAGCCTCGGGCACCGGATCGGCCACCGGCACCAGCCGGCGGTCCGGTCGTTCCGCCACTACCGCGCTGTCCACCCGCCGTTCCTTCGCCGCGCTCGCCGCGCCTGCACGGCTGGCTGAACCGCCTACGTGGCCGCTGACCGGCCATCCTCCGAGTCGGTCATGGCCGATCGTCTGATGGCCGGTTCGGGGAAGTCGGCCACGGTCACCTGCACGAGCGCGATCGGCCAACGACTGGCCACCACCAACCGCACGACAGCCCCACCGCTCAGCACTGCGGGCGAATTTAGCTGTGGGCAAGGAGGGCGGCCAGCGTGCCGATGATCAGGAACGGGCCGAAGGCCATCGTGCTTTTGCGGGTGCTGCGTCGGGCGAGGAGCAAGAAGACCGCCACGACAGCCGCGAGCAGGAAGCTCATCATGAGCCCCAGGAGTGCCACATGCCAGCTGTGCCATCCGAGCAGGGCGCTGAGAGAGATGACGAGCTTGGCGTCACCCAGGCCCATGCCGCCCAAGGCCAGCACCGTGAACAGCACGCCGGCGGCGGCCGCGGCGGCCAGGGCCCGCCCGAGACTGCCGGGCTCGTGGTGCGCGGAGGCGACGGTGAGCAGCGTGAAGGTGCCGACGGCGGCGGGCAGGGTCAGGGCGTCCGGTAGACGTTGGACGGCGCTGTCGACCAACAGCAGGGCGGAGCCAATGAGCGCCAGCCAGTACTGGGCAGCGGCGTACCAGCCTTCCGTCCCGCCGGCCGCGACCGCGGCGAACGCCGCCGCAGTGGTGAGCTCCGGCAGCCAGGGTGCACACAACCGGACACGGCAGGTGGAACAGCGGCCGCCTGGCGGCAGCAGCCGCAGGGCATACGGGCGCCACGTCGCGCCCGGACACGGCGAGCAGGCCATGCACGGGATGCTGACGGGCTCGCCGGCCGGGACGGCGAGAGCAACAACGACCGGGCGTAGGGCAGCTCCTGCTGCAAGGCCCACAAGCGTGGCCAGCAGCTGACCGAGCATGGAGCGCCCCTCTCGTGCTGCGCCGCCTGAAGCGCGGCGGCTGGGATTCCGTGAGCAGGCGCACGGTGCGCCCGCATCGTCGGGTGGTTTGCTGCGCGGCACCAGCTGGTGAGTGCCGGGTGTTCGGCCGCCTCTCAGCTGGTGGTCTGGCGGGTGCGGGGGAGCAGGTCACGCAGGAGCTGCGCGGTCTCGGCGTCCATATCGACGCCTTCGCCGCCGAGCTGGTCGTTGATACGGACCAGCCTGGCGGCGGCCTCGCGCAAGGCAGCGGTGTCACCGGCCTTGTGGTGGGCCCGGAAGACGGCACGGTGCAGCGGTTCGCTCTCCTCGGCGGCGAGGAGACCGCGGTTCGCCGACCACAGGGCGCCGGTGGTGTCGCCAGCCTCCCGCAGACGGTCGGACAGCTCCAGCGCGACATCCACAATGGCCTCGCACATCTCCTGCATGAGCGGCTCGGCCCAGGAGTAGCGCTGGCGGTCGACAGCGGAGAACGGGCGACCGCGCACGAGGGACAGCGCGCGGCGCAGCGCCAGATCCCCGTCCTCACTCACGTCGTGAAGCCCCGCTGCGGCGAAGCGCTGGAAGCGGGTCCAGTCACAGTCGACGCTGGGGCTGAGCCGGTAGCGGTGGCCTTCGGTGTCCTGCAGGCGCGGGAAGAAGTACGTGCCGTCGGCGTCCTGGCCCAGCCAGCTGCGCAGGCGGGAGATCACGGAGGTGCGCATGGACTTGTGCACGGTGCTGGTGGGCCACAGTGCGGCGTCGATGGCGTGGTGGTCGACGTCGGGGTTCAGGTAGAGGAAGACCGCGAGTTCTGTGCTGGGGGCTTCTCGGGCGGAGTCGTAGCGGCCGGTCGCACCGGTGAGGGAGACGGGGCCGAGCAGCAGGATGTCTGGCGCCGCGGCGCCGGCAGCGGCGGCCGTATCTTCGCTTTCGGGTGCCGCAGTTGTCGTCTCGGGCGGGAGGGGGATGGTGAGGTGCGCGGTGCCGGTGGTGCAGGCCTGCGCGACGCGGACCAGTGCGGTGTCTGCCGGGCCCGGTGCGACGGTGGTGCTGGTGTCGACGGGCTCCGTGGCCAGCTGGGGGAGGGCTGCGGCGTGCTTTGCGGGACCTTCCGGCTCGTCGGCGGCGTCCTCGCCCTCGTCGTCGGCGTATTCGGCCGGCAACCCGGCCCCGTCCGCGCCCGAGGTCCCGGCCGGCTGCTCGCCGGGGGTTGCGTCCGTGGTCTGCAAGTCCTCCTCGTCGGTGACGGGATGGGCCGGGGCGGGGGACGGCGGCAGGGAAGCGGAGCTGGCGGCGACGCGCAGCAGCTCGACGGCATCCGCGTAGACGGCGTTGTCCAGGCCCTGGACATGGATGGTGAGGCCGGAGCCGGGCAGGGTGACGCTCTGCTCCGGGCCGCCGCAGTCCAGGGTCCAGGCGGTGTCGGGCAGCGGCACGTCGGTCGGGGCGGCGACAACGACGGCGCTCGCGGTGCGCGGCGCGGCATCGAGTTCGAGAGCCGCGAAGAGCGCGCCCGGGTCGCCGGTCAGGTCTTGGGCGAGGACGACGTGGGGTGTCCAGGCGCCGCCGGAGTCCTCGTGCAGCCGGGCCTCGCCCAGACCGCGTGCACCGAGCTCGGTGAGGCTGCGGCGCTGGTCGGTGGCGTGGGCGGTGAGCTTAGTGGTGATCTGGGCGAGGCTTGCGCTGCGGGCGACGCGCTCGGGTACGACGTCGTCCAGGCCGGGCGCGGTGCTATCGACGACCGTGACGTCCAGGGGGCCGTGGACGCTGGCGGTTGCCAACTCCATTGCGATCCCCCGCATCACGCTCTGGGCGAGGTGAGCATCGCCGGTGAGGTTGAGGACGCCGATGCGCTCGAGGTCGACCAGGACCAGGCGGCCGTCGTCGTCCCAGCCGAGCGAGACCAGAGCGGGGTAGGGGGCATCCATGTCGCTGTGGTCCTCGCCCAGAGTGGGGTGGGCGGCGGTGCAGGTCCACACGTGCGGCTGGCCGGGCATGGCCGTGAACGGAGCGACCGGCGGGGCCTGTCGGGCCAGGTGGAGATCGAGTCGGGCGTCGTGCAGGACCACCGCGTCGAGATCGGGCAGGTCGCGCCCGGCGTCGGCGAGGTGGGAGGCGAGCGCCCGCAGAGCGGCATTGAGGAGGTCGAAGCCGCTGTGCTGGACGCTGCGCAGTCGGCGCTCGGTCTCGGCGGCACTTCCCTCGGGCATGGCGATGCGGTGGCCGGGCTTGCGGCGGCGCTGCTGCAGCACACGGCGGGTGACGAGCGTGCCGATCAGCGCCGCGGCCAGCACACCGGCCCCAGCCCACACCATGGCGGGCGCCAGCGTCTGCTCATCGTCAACGGCATGCACCTCCGGCTGCGCCGTCTCCGTCTGCGCGGAGCCATGGGGCGCAGGGACGTCGGGTGTTGACGGGGCGGGAGACGAGGGGGCTGGCGCGGCGGGGGAGGAGTGTTCCGGCTGGGCGTCGGGGCGGTGCGTGCTGGAACTGCCGTGGTGCTCGGGTGCCTGACGGTCGGGTGCGCCGGTAGAGGAGTCCGTGTCCGGGGTGGTCGGCGCGGCGCTGTGGTCCTTGTGCGGGGCCGGCTTGGCCGGGGCGGGCCGCGGGGCGTCCTCGTGGTCCGCGTGCGGGGGCTGGGCGTTGTGGCCGGGCAGGTCAAAGTGCTGGCCCGGGTAGATCAGGTCAGGGTTGCTGATCTCGTCGCGGTTCTCGGTGTAGATGTCGTGCCAGCGACTGGCGCTGCCCAGCTTCTTCTGCGCGATGCCGGAGAGGGAGTCGCCCGAAGCCACCGTGTACGTTTCGGCCTTTGGCTCCTGCTGGGTCTCGGCGGAGGCCGGGGCGGCCGCGGCGAGCTCGGTGTGCACGCCGTACGCGTCGGCTGGCAGGTTGACGACGGTGCCGACGGGCAGCGTCGCGGTCTGCGGCAGGCCGGGGTTCAGGGCGCGCAGTTCGCTGTAGCGGCGCCCGTCGCCGAGGTAGTGCTCGGCCAGGTCCCACAGTGTCTCGCCGGTCGCGCCCACGGTGTGCCGGGGACCAGTGTGTGTGGACGCCTTCTGCGGCGTGGGCGCGTGGGCGGTGGAGGGGGCGGGGGCTGCCGTCGTGTTGTGGGCAACCGCGGTGGCGGGGGTAGCGGCGATAGCGGTGGCCGACGGGAAGACCAGCAGTCCGCCCAGCAGTACGGCCGCAAGGCGCTGCGGTGCGGCCAGGCCCCGAACCCGCGGCGCGGCCCGGTGGCGCAGGAGGGCCGCGGCCTCCACGACCAGGGAGGCGATGAACCATGCCCACAGCACCCAGCACACCAGCGTGATGGCGGTGAAGAGGACCTGCCCGTCGTCCGGCGCCATCAGGGCATCCCCGATATCGCCCACGGAGGGCACGCCAGCGGGCAGCGTGCCGACGCGCAGCAGCGCGAGCGGCAGGCCGACGACGAGCGCGGCAAGGGCCGCAAGGCTGCCGGTGACGCGTACCAGGGTCAGCGGCCAGGGGCGGTGCGTGGGGGAGTGGGGGTGGGGCATGTCAGTCAGTCTCCGACCTGGTGGACGAGCTGGGCGGTGCCGTGTCCGGTGACGGGCAGGGTGGGGCGGCCGACGCCGACGAGCATGAGGCAGTTGTAGGTGTCGGTCACGTCCACGTTCAGGCGCTTGCCGCCGTCGGAAACAGAGACGGTGCCCTCCACTCCGGCCTGGCGCAAGAAGTCCCGGGCGACGGAGACGGCGGCCGCCGGGTCGACGACGACCTCCCCGCCGGGGATGGCCTTGCCGGCGTCGATCTGCTGACCGCCTGCCCTGGCCGCGGCATTGGCGACGTCGTCGGCGTGCGCGGACGCCTTGAGCTGTCCCCCGCCGTCCACGACGAGAGCCAGCAGGCTGAGGAAGACCATGCCGACGATGATCCAGAACAACGTGGCCGAGCCGCGGTCTGCGGGACCACGGCAGCGGTGGCGCAGGAACCGGCGGGCGGCGGAAGTAAAGGGCAGCATGGTCACTCCGCGCGGTCGGCGTACTGGTCCAGCGCGCTCGTGGCCGTGGCGGTGAGCGTCTTGGAGCCGGGCAGGCCCGGCACCGTCAGCTGGGAGAGCGGGATGGTGCAGGTGACGGTGGCGGTCACGCTCGCGGCCTGCCCGAGCGGCGCGTTGAAGGAACTGGTGTCGATACTGACGGTCCGGCTGGTGCAGTTGCGATCGTCCTGGCGCAGGGCCGCAGTGGCGGCGGCGCGGCCGCGGGCCTGGGCGGTGTCCGCGTCAGCGGCCTGCGACGCAGCGCGGGCCGCGGAGTTGGCGGCATTGTCGACGCTGGAATCAAAAACTCCGGCCAGACCGTACGCGGCGAGCAGCCCCAGGAAGGGCAGCAGGAAGCACACGCAAATGATGTTTTCCAGGGTGTAGGTGCCCCGGTCGTCCCGCCGGTGAAGGCGGCGCAGCATCGTCATCACGGCCCCACATCCCAGCGCTCAACAGGCACTTCGGCGGACTTGGTGACCTGCGGGGTCCAGCCGGGCACCAGCGACAGGCTGGTGCCCGTCACGGTCACACGGACCCGGTCGGCGGTGGAGCCCGACGAGGAGACGACCGTGCCCTTGATGAGGTGCACCCCGGCGAGCCAATTCCGGGCGCGGGCGGTGCCGTCAGCGGGGGAGGCCTGGTAGGCGGCGCCGACGGTGGCGGCCTTGCGGGCAGCGGTGAGCGCGGCCTCCTGGGCCAGGTACCACATGCCCAGCTGCAGCCCGGCGCACAGAATCAGCATGATGACCGGCGCGGTGATGGTGAACTCCAGCGTCCCCATTCCCTCATCGCCCCGCATGCCTGCGCGCCGTGCGCACCACCGCTGCCTCCAGCTCCGCCACATGTCAGAACGAGCTCTTGAAGGTGGACATCAGCGAGTCGAACTTGCCGTTGAACGCAGCGCCGAAGGCGGTGGCGGCGACGATGAGGACGGCGCCGATGATGAGCTTTTCCAGGGTCTCCAGGCCGGCGTCACTGCGGGTGCTCGTCATGCGGGCCACGGCCGTCAGCCAGCGGTCGGCCAGCCGGGATCGCAGGGTGCGGGCGGTGTGCTTCATGGGATCTCCCCCTCTATTTGTGGTGAACGGTTGCTGTGCTGTCGCCGCTGAAGCGATCAGGTGCTGATCAGGGTCTGGAAGAGCGGATAGCCGAGGGTCGCGAACAGCACGACGAACAGCACCGTGCCCGGCACCACACTCTTTTCGGAGTCGGCGTTGGCCTCGGCCTGGACGTCGGTCTGCAACCGCTTACGCAGGGCCTTGGCCTGCGTCTCCAGCGCCGCGACGATGGAGGCGCCCTCGCCGCCAGCATGCGCGAACGTATCCGCCGGCCCGGCCAGCTCGGGGACGTCCAGCTGCTCGGACAGGGCCTTGAGCGCGTCCCACGGCGGAGTGCCCGACAGCCGGGCCTGATCGAGCGCAGCCCGGATCCGGACATAGACCCGTCCGTCGCCGACCGCAGCCGTCTCGTACAGAGCCCGCTCGGCGCCGGAGTGCGCCCCGCGCTGTAGGCGGGCCCGCTCCATCAAGGACGCCACCGCGTAGCGGTACTCCAGCCGCAGCTTGGTCGCTTTGGAACGCACGTTGGTGTCGGCGGAGACCCACATGATCGCCGCGAACATCACCGACACGAACAGCGGCACCACGAACGGCAGCGGAACGCCGAGCAGCGCGGCCATCGCCAGAGCCATCTGCGGCATCGCGAAGCCACCGATGGCGCCGATGACCTTGTCGCCGACGTGCTTGGCCGGCGAGATCCCGAGCAGATCCAGGTCCTTTCGTGGCACGCCCACCTGGTCGCCGAAGGACCCCAGGACGCGGGTGCCGACCTGCTCGGTCCAGATCGCGCTGCGGGAAGTCCCAGGCGCATGCTCCGTCTTCGGGGCCGCGGTGGTGTTCTCCAGGCGGTCGAGGACTGTGCCCAGGTCCGGGCGGGACGGCAACAGTTCCCTGACCACCAGGAAGGCGCCGCCGCCAATCATCGCGCCATATACGGCGCCTGCCATCGACATCATTCAACGCCCCCCTGCCCGGCCATCGTGGCCTGCTTCGTTTCCTGGGCCGGACGCGACTGCAGCAGCCGCGGCGAGGGCCGCACCGCGCACAGACGCCGCAGCCACACCAGGGCGCCTACGAATCCGGCGCCCATGAGCAACAGCCAGATCTGCCCGCCCGCAGTGTTGTAGGCGGGGCCGAAGGAACTGCCCATGGTGAAGCCCATCGCGAGCACGATGATCGCCACCCAGCGGGTCTGTGTGCGGACCTTTTGGCGGTCCGCGTCCACGGTGCGCAGCGACGCCGCCTCTTCGGCCGTCAGGTCGGAGAGGGTCTGCAGGGTCTCGACCATGCCGCGGCCGCGGTCGCGGATGTGGGTGATGAACACCAGCACGACGTTGTCGACCGCGCCGTCCTCGAAGTCGTCGGCGAACGCGCGGTAGGCCGCTTCCGGGGCGACGCCCATTCGCAGACGGGCCTCCAGCGTGCGGACCGGGTCATGGATGTCGGCGGGGACCTGGCGCATCGCGCCGCTGATCGCGGCCTCCAGGGTGTGCCCGACGACGTGCGCGCCGGCGAGGTGCTGCAGCCAGCGCGACAGCGCCTCCAGCCGCACGATGCGGCGGGTGGAGGTGACCGACGGATGCCAGATCCAGGGGAAGCCGGCCACCACCGCGGCGGCCAGCAGACCCTGCACGGGCCGAGCCGACCAGCCCCACACCACGACCGCCACGACGCTGGCGAACACGACGATCCACCGGTAGCGCTCTGCCCACGCACCGGGCAGCGACTCGCAGACCCGCTGCCACAGCGATGCCCGCTGCGGCCGCACCCGCTCTGCCTCGGCCGGCGCTTTGAACGACCGTACGGCCAGGGCGATGCCGGCCACCACGAGCAGGCCGCACAGCGCACCGAGCATCCCGAGCTGTCCCAGACTCATCGCCGCACCAACTCCATCGGCTTGGGCCAGCGGCCGTATTGCGCCTCGGTCAGCCATCGCTTGTCGAAGCCGATGTCGGTCAGCTCCTGCATGACCTCACCGGTCGGCAGATCCCGCGGCACACCTCGCGGGTCACCGTCACCAGCCGGCGCGAAGATGCGGCTGAAGGCGGGCTGACCGCCTTCACCCGGGGTGACCTGCAGGACGTCGGAGACGTAACGGTGACGGCGGCCGCCGATCTGCGTCTGGTCGGTCTGCCGAATGAAGACCACGAAGTTGATCGCGTTGGCAACGAGCTGGTGGGTGGAGTCCACGTCCTTGCCGGCGCTCTGGCACAGCTGCACTAGACGGGGCAGGACCAGGCGCGGGTAGGCGGCGTGCAGCGTGCACATCGAGCCGCGGCCGCCCGAGCTCATCGCATCGAGCATCGGCACCACTTCGGTGCTGCGGACCTCGCCGACGACCACGCGCGTGGACAGCATCCGCAGCGTGTGCGGGTACATGTCGGCGATCGTGATCCGCCCGGTCTGCGACCCGTCCTTGCCGACCTCGCCGTTGGAGGCGCGTTCCTCCATCGCCATCACGTGCGCGGCCACGTCCGGGTCTTCGTCGAGGAACAGCTCGCGGTCGGTCTCCAGCGTCACGATCCGCTCGCCCGAGCCGACCTTGCGCACCAGCGCCCGCAGCAGCGACGTCTTGCCCACGCCCATGTCCCCGGCGATCAGCATCGTCTGCTTCGCCGCGACCAGGCCCTGGAGGAACGCGCTGAGCGCGGGGCTGAGCGTGCCCCACTCGACGAGGTCCTCCAGGGAGGCGCTCATGACGCGGTGGCGCCGGATCGCCATGGTGGGCCGGGTAGTCAGCAGCGTCGCGGCGACGCGGGAGCGGTCCGGCAGCCGGAAGTTGGTCATGGGGGTGGCCGGGTTCAGGACGCGGTCGCCGTGGCCGGAGCGCGCGGCGAGCCGGTTGATGAGCGCCACCAGGCTTTCGTCGTCGTCGGCCACCGGGTCGACGCGTTGGGTGGGCTGGTCGAAGTAGTCGATCTCCACCCGGTCACCGTCCACGACGATGTTCTCGACGCGCTCGTCCTCCAGGTACTGCTGGAGCGGGCCTGCCTTGAACAGCGCGTTGATGATGGCCTGCCGGACCGTCTCCAGCTGGGTGCCGGACAGCGGTCGTGCGGTGCGGGCTTCCTCGACCGCCCAGGCCGAGACGCGCTTGGCGACCAGGGACCGGGCCAGCTCCAGCTGGTCCTCGGCACTGAGCCGGCTCTCGCTGCTCCGCTCCGCTTCCACCAGGTCCTGCGACACCGCGTCCTGCAGCTCCCGGATCACGGCCCGGGAGACAGGCAGCACACCGGGAAGCTCGGCCAGGCGGCCGGGAGCGGCAGCGTCGTCCTTGCCGAGCTGTACCGGCAGGGCAGCAGGCCGCGGCCCGTGAGCCGGTTCGGCGGTCCCGCTGTGCGGGGCCTGCTGTGCAAGCGCGTTCCTGAGCAGCCCGGACAAAGGGGTGCCCCCGTTCACCGGGGTGCCGTTGCGGTTAGTCATGGGCTGGCACCTCCTGGCGCGGGGCGGTCAGCCGCTGCACCACACCGGCAACCACTGGCGAGGTCACGGGCGGTGAGGGCAACTGCATGCGCAGGCGCCGCGTGCTCGCCTCGACCTCTGCGGCGCGGGCCGCTTCGCGGGCGTGCTTGAGCAGCCGCATCGCGCCCGGCTTCACCTGCCGGGTCGTGCCGTGCGTGAGGATACGGGCGGTCTTCTCCTCCCATGGCAGCGTGCCGATCACCGGGACCTGCAGCCGGTGGGCGATGTCATGCGCCGAGATATCGCCCTCCTGCACCAGCAGCAGTCGCAGGGCATCGGCGCCCGTCCCGCGCTCCGCCAACTCCTGCTGGAGGCAACGGACAACGGGCAGCGTCTGCGCCACGCTGGTCATGGTGTTGCGCATGACCAGCACGACCAGGTCCGCGCGGTGCAGCAGCGGCCGCGGGTAGAGGGAGGGGTGCACCCCTCCCGGTTCGAGCACGACACGGCCAGCATCGATGACGACGTCGTACTTGGCGTGCTGGTCCATGGCCTGCAACAGCAGGCTCAGCGGCTCCCAGGTCTGGGCGAGGGCAGCGGCCTGCAACGGATCGGTCAGGCCCGGTAGCCACAATCGGCTGCCGGACGCATCCAGTCGCCGCAGGTGCGCCTCGAACGCCTCGGCGAGCGCCCCTTCACGGTCGGCCTGGGCCAGGTGCCACAGACCGACTTCGCCGCCCCACTCGCCCATGCGGTAGCCGGTACGAATGGAGCCGCCCTTGGTGTCCGCCTCCGCCAGCAGCGACGGCCGAGGCCCGGCAAGCGCCATGGCCAGAGAAGAGACGGTCACGCCGCTCGCGTGTGCTGAGGTCAGCGCGATCACGGACATCGTGCTCAGCCCTTCGACGAGAGCACGATGGCAACCCGGCCGGTGGCGGCACGGGCAGCGAGCTGCGCGCTGTCGGTAGAGGCCACGGCAACCTGGATGACGACGGCCCCGGTGGCGTTGGGGGAGCCGACCTTGACGACCTTCGCCTCGATCTCCTCCGGGCTGGCCGACTTCGAGCCCGAGGCCGGGGCTGCCGAGTCCTTGCCGGGCGTGGAGATGACCTTGATCTGGTCGCCGGGTGCGAGCGCGTCGGAAGGGGCAGCGCCGCGCTGGACCTCGACGGCCACGAGCTCCTGGCCGTCGGGCAGGGCCTTGCCGCCGTGGATCTGCGAATTGGCCAGCAGCTCACCGCGGTGCAGCGGCGCTGTGGCACGCCGGCCGATCACGCTGTCCTTCTCGATGGCCTTCACCGGCTGCAGGGCAGGGTCTTCGGGCAGCGCCGCGGTAGTCAGGTCCTCAGCGGTGATTTCCTGTCCGGCCGGGACGTCCCGGGCCACGGCCAGTACGTCGACCCGGTCCCCGGCACTGCGCACCAGCATGGACGTGCCCAGCACGCCGACGAGCGTGATCAGCACGCCGAGCACCATGGTGGAGCGTTTGCGACGCCGGGGCGCCGGGCTGGCGCCGATGGGGGTCTCGGGCCGCAGCGGAGGTGCGGTGGTGGGGGCAGGGATCTGGGAGGTGCTGGTGCGGTTCATCGCGCCCGACTTTCCGTTACGTGCTGGTCCGCGGAACTAGTTGAGGACCTTGAGCTGGCCGATGCTGACCTGGGTCTGGGACTGACGGGTCTGGGTGAGCTGGCCGGTCTGTCCGGCGCCACGCCAGTCGATGGTCCAGGTCGAAGTGGCGGTGACCGGGTACTTCGCGTCCGGCTCGTCCTTGGAAGAGCGCAGGTAGCGGTATCCGCAGTCCGGCGAACTCTTCTTGCCGTACGACGACTTGTAGGGGGTACCGGCCGTGGTGCAGGTGACCGAATGGCCGTCGCCCATGTCCCACACGATCTGGTCGACCTTCGCCGTGGCAGTGACCGTGACAGCGCCGGCGGTCGCCGTGGCGGTGTTGGGCCCGTACGTCTCCGCGGTCTTGGCGGTCCACATCCACACCGGCAGCCCCACCAGTCCCTTGCCGCCGGGCTTGGGCACGATGCCGATGTCCGGGCCGCGCAGTGTCATCTTGTCGACGGCCTGGCGGGCGAGCTCGGCGGGATCGGCTCCGGCGCCGCCGGGCGGCTTGGCCATCCACACCAGCCCGGCGCCGTTGGTGCCGAACGGATCGCTGTTGGAGCCCATCGGGCAGGTCTTCTGGTAGATCGCGCCGTCGCCCGGCTTGTGGCCCTTCCACACGGGATCATCCGCAGGCGGGGCCGGGGCGGGCTTGTAGTAGCAGCCGCCGGAGAACGAGCCGAGTTCGGAGTCCTGGCAGGGCACCTCGACGTTGGCCGGAGCCTTGGCATCGGTGGGGCCGTTGTTCATGTCGGTGTTCTGGCCGTCGCCCCACACCTTGCAGACCGGCTTCTTGCCCGAGCCCTTGCTGGGGGTGGCGTGATGCTGCTTGGGGGCGTGGTGCTGGGGGCTGGCCGGGTCGTATGCGCCGACGCACACTTCCAGGCCGCCGCAGTCCTCGGGCCCGGTGCCGTCCGCGTAGGCGGGAACTGCTGCGGCCAGGATGCCGAGCGTCACTGCAGCGGCGGCCGGTGCCTTCAGCACGGGTGGTCCTTGTCCGCGGTGAGCCCGACGACCATCCAGGTCTTCCCGATGGTGCGCACGGTGCCGGTCACGGTGTAGCGGCGCGGCTGGTTGCCGCTGGCCGCCTCCTTGCCGCTGGACTTCACCACCGGCTTCCAGTGCGTGGTGTCCAGGCACTCGGTGACGGTCGCGGTCTTCGGCTTGTCGGAGAGGCTCAGAGCGGTGACCTTCGCCGAGCTCTTCGGCTTCCCCTTGAAGACGATGCCGCCCTGGCGATAGCGGAACAGGTTGCCTTCAACCGTGGCAAGGGCCTTGTCGGTGGCGTACTTCTCCAGTTTGGTCCCCGAGGCCTTGCCCTTGGCGTAGGCCTTGACCTGCTCGGTACGCATCCCGGAGTACGCCGCCAGGACGTCCTTGCGGGCCGCCGCGTCATCCGCCGCCGGCTTCGAGGCCGAGGACTTCGAGGGCGTGGGCTTGGCGTCCGAACCGCTGGGACCACTACTGCACGAGACGACGGTTAGCGCCGCAAAGCCGGTGGTAAACAGCGCGGTTGCGCTGTTCTTGAGCAGATTGCCGCGGTAGCTGTTCCGGCATGATGCGAGTCGCATCCGTGCTCCCCCCGAAGGTTCGATCTACAGGCAGTTTTCTGGGTTCTGTCGCAGTGGAGACGATTTTCTTGATCGCCACCGCAAGGACGGTTATGAGCCATATGAGTGGCCGAGCTTGCACCCTACCGCCCGTTTCGCAGACCGCGGGGTCTGTTTTCACGGGCAGTTGACCCAACTCCGACAAACCGCCCAAGTGATATCCGTCGCCTCCCGCGCCGCGGGGACCTGCCCGCCAGCCTCCGCCAGCGTCAGGTCACCCGCCGCACCGCCCACTCATAGCCGGACCATTCGGAAAGAGGGGCGGTCTCGACCCCCCTGCCCGGCTTCGGCGCGTTGATCATCGTGTTGTCCCCGACGAAAATCCCCACGTGACCCCAACCGTGCCTGTTGAAGATGATCAAGTCACCAGGCTGCATCTCATCGCGGGGGACCGCAATGCCCGCGAAGCGCTGTTGTTGTGACGTGCGGGGCAGCGCAACGCGGCCGCCTGTCCCCTTATATACGGCGTAGGAGGTCAGCCCCGAGCAGTCCAGCCCGCCGTTGTTCGGGCCGTGGATGTCGCCGCCACCCCATACATAGGGGACACCGAGCTGCGAGTACGCGGCCCGCACGATCGCGCTGGACGAACCCGCGGCCGCCCCGCCGCTCCCGCCCCCGGTGCTCGGCGCCGCCGCGTAGGCCTTCGCCTGGCCGAGTACCTTGCGCACGTACCAATCCGCGTGGTTATACGAGTAGATCGCTCGATAGATCCCCTTCTCAGAGCCGGACTTGGCGCCGTTGGCGCACAGCATCCGCGCCGCGGCATACACCGCATCGGCCGGATCCCAGGGCGTCGGCGGGTTCGCCCCGCCCGGCGGCACCGGGTACGCGTACCCCTTGAACGTGCTCGGGAGGAACTGCATGGGCCCGACCGCTCCCGCGCTCGACCGCATCGTGGGGTGGCGGGCGTGGTCGGTCTCGACCTTGCCGATCGCGGCGAGCACCGACCAGTCCAGCCCCGCGCAGGCGGCCGGCGCCGCCTTCCGGTAGAGAGCCAGCATGGCCGGCGGGATGTCACCCACCGCTCCGCCGCTCGGCGCCGAGATCTGGGTCCCGGCCGCGGCCTGCTCCTGCTGGTGGCCGGCGACGCCGTTGGCCACGGCGGCCACGAACAGCACCAGCACCCCGATCAACCCGAGGGCCCCTGCGCCGAACCCTGCCCCCACCGCTATGCCCGGCCGCTTCATGACCGCCTCCTGGGCTGCCGGGGACGGGGCGGCACGGGACGGCGCGGCGGCACGGGCGGCGGGGCCGGCTGCTTGGCCGCCGCGCCACGGGCACGGATGCGGTGCAACCGCTGCTGCAGACTCGCCTGCCGGCTGGACGCCGGCGGGGTCATCGGCCGCTGCGGCACCATCTGCGGCCGACGGCTGCGCCGCGGCGCCACGGTGGGCGCCGGGTTGGGCGGCCGGCCTGGCCCACGACGCGCCATGGGGGAGAGGGGTCCGGTGGTCCGGCGAGCCGAACGGCCCGCAGGGCGCGAGGGCAGCGGCGGCAGGCCGCGGCGGGCACGGACGCGGTTGCTGATCCAGCGCCCGCCGATGCCACGCCAGTACTCGTCGGCGAAGTCCCGCACCTGCGGCTCATACAGACTCCGGGCGGTCTCCAGGCGGTCCTGGAGCTGGGTGGCTGCACCGGTGACCTGACCGGGCACAGCCTGTGCCGCGGCCACCGCACGGTGCGCGGCCCGCGGCCCGTAGACCGGCAGCCCGACCGTGCCCTTCAGCCCGAGGCGGCCCATGCGCACGCCCGCCCGAGCTCCCGCCCCCACCGTCTTCCCGGCGCCGCGGGCGAGTCGTCCGGCGCCCTTGGCCAGATGCCGGACGGTGCGGGTGCTGCCCGCGCGGCCCAGGCCGCCGCCGACCACGCCGGCACTGCCGCCGGTGGCGGCCATCAGACCGAGCATCAGCGCGGCGCCACCGATCTTGCCCAGGGTGCCGCGCCGACCGCCTCCGCCACCGGAGCTGAGGTCGGAAGGGGCGGCGGCGCCGCCGAGCTTGGACGCTCCGACGCGGGTCTTGAGCCGGGCAGCCATCTGGCGCGAGCGGCTGATCAGGCGCTTGCGGAAGATGATCGCGCCGACACACAGGATGTCGATCGTGACGAAGCGGACGACGATGCCACCGGGAATGTCCTTCTCCGGCGCGGCGACCACGGCGGTGACCGCGACGACGAACACCCCGAGCGCCACGACGAGACCGACGAGCAGGGCCAGGCCGCGGGCGATCGCGGCGCCCCGCGACCACAGCCACGCGCGGCCGGGCCCCGGCAGGGTGCCGACGATCAGCGCGCAGCGCAGCAGCATCGCCTCGGCGGCGAGCCATGCCTGGGCGGCCAGGTAGCTGCCGGCGAGCCCGATGATGAGCACGCAGACCAGGAACGCCGCCAGGAACATGAAGGCGGACCCGGCGAGCTTGTCCCCGGAGGCCTTCTTCGCCGCCTTGGCACTTCCGCTGACACACGCCTTCTCGAACTTGACGTCGGGCTTGGTCCCGAAGGTGTCCATGCCCCACTGCGCCGCCTTGTCCTTGACGAAGTCCTCGATCTTGCCGCCGATCCCGGGCGCGAGGATGTCCCCGGCGCCCGGCATGTCCTTGATCGCCTTGGTCTGCTTGGCGACCTGCTGGTTGACGAGCGCGGTCGAGATGCGGGAGGACGTGAACTGCGTGGCGCACTTGTCCTTGGTGTCGTCGGTGAACGTCTGCCCGTAGGTGAGCACCTGGGAGGGCTGCACCACGAAGGCCTTGACGAGCTCGTCGGTGATCGGCGTCGTGATGCCGACCACGGCGTCGGCCGGCCGCCTGGTGGGGTCCTCGCCGCCCATGACGATGGAGGCCACGGCGACACCCAGGTCACGCGCCTTGCCCACCGCGCCGTCGGAGCCGAGCAGCGTCTGGGGCGGCGACGCGAGAGTGGTGACCGCGAGCGCGGAGATCAGCAGCGACGCGGTGAGTTCACCCCAGCCGCGCGAGCGGTCACCGAAGAACAAGTGGTAGGCCGCGACGGTGCCGCTGAAGGCGAGGAACAGGCCCGGCAGACCCAGCTGCAACAACACGCTGTTGTAGAGGGAGTCCGACACCGCGAGGGCCGGCTTGAGAAGGAGCGAGGCCAGCTTGAAGCCCAACGCCCAGGTCAGCAGCCAGCAGGCGAAAGCGATCATCCACTTGGTGCACATGAACAGCAGGCTCGTGAGCCATTCGTCCACCTTCAGGTCCCAGTCGGACCAGTCGCCGCTCTCGGAGTCGACCTTGAACGCGCTGACGGGGATGCCGTTTTCATCGGTGACATGGAAGGAGTCCAGGAGGTCGTTCTTGCCGATGCCGAGGCGGTGCAGCTTCTTGCGCAGCGACTCCTTGGCCTCCCGCTGTGCCTTCTTCGCGGCCGCCTTGCCCTGCGCGGTGTCCTCGTAGGCCACCCCGCCACGCCCGTCCGGCGCCGGCTTCTGGTCCGGCGATCCGGGTGTCCCGGATTCGGAGGGGGAAGGCTGCGCGCTGGTCGGTGCGGAGGGCTTGGGCTCGGGGGCCGCGGCCGCGTGCGTGGCCATTGCCGTGGTGAGAACGGCCGCGGCGCACAGCACCAGCACCAGCCGCCAGGCGCCCCGCCGCCCTGCGCACGCCGTCTGCCCGGCCAGGCGCAGCCACCTCATGCCGCGGACGCAGGGTCGGAGTGAATGGCGGGCTCGGCCTCGGGGTCGGCCGGGATGACGATCTGCATCCCGCCGATCCGCCCGTACAGATCGCGGTGCAGGCACTCACCGGCCCGCTGCGCACGCAGCTCGTCTTCCACGTCGACGGGGGACAGACCGGTGGTGACCAGCTCCACCAGGTCGGCATCGTCGGGGTCGAGGTCGAGGAAGGCGAGGCCGCGCTTGGCGAGGGCCACGTCGGTCTGCCTGAACAGGAACTTCCGAGGAAAGAGGCCGCGGACGACCTTCCCGGTGGCGGATGCCTCCGGGCCGATGTCTTCGCCGTCGTGGCTGCCGGCCAGGCAGCCGGCCCTGTGCTTGCGACCGTCACGGACCAACTCCAAGAGCAGGGCCATGCCCTCGGGGGAGGAGGTCAGCCACCAGCACTCGTCCCAGACCGCCACGGCGAATTCGTGGGGGTTGGCGAAGCAGATTTCCCGGCACAGCGCCGCGATGAGGTACAGCGCCGCCCGGCCGAAGGTCTTCTCGAACTCCAGCGTCGACAGCCGGTCAGCAGAGAGTTCGTGCTCCTTGGGGAGAGCCAGGTTGGCGGTGGCGAAGACGACCGCGTCGGCCTTCGACGTGTCCACCACCGGCAGCGTGGGGTCGAAGATCGTGCGGGCCAGGTCCTTGCGGGCCACCGAGGCCAGCTTGCGCGCGACCGCGTTCGAGGTCGCATCGCGCTTGCCGCGCACCTGCAGTTCACTGACCAGCTCTGCCATGCACGGCGTCGGCCCGGCCAGCGTCGCCTCGATCGCCTCCGACAGCGCGATGCCCTGGTCGCTCATCGGGCCGATGCCCAGCAGCAGCGTCAGGAACGACTCGGTGCGGCGCTGCGCCTGGGAGCGGTCGCGGATGGTGCGCAGCGGGTCGAGGGAGACCTGGGCCTGGTCGTCGATGGTGATGACCTGGGTGGTGCCGGGGCACGCCCTGGCGAAGCGAACCCATTCCTGCTGAGGAGTACGGTCGACGATGACCGCCCGGCCCCGGCTTCCCGGCTGTCCGGCCTTGCGGCCGGCGGCGAGGATGGTGTAGACGGCGGTCTTCATCGCGACGCTCTTGCCGCCGCCGAGCTCGCCGATGAACGCCGCGGATGCGGACGCCGACTTCTGCGGGCCGATCGACCAGTCCGTGTGCACCGGCCGGGTCCCGCCGCCGGCCAGCTGCAGGCCGAACAGCGGCCCCTTGGCGTCCCCGAGAGCGCTGGCGCCGAAGGCACCGGCCATCGCGAAGTCGCGCGCGAGGAGCACCTGTGCGTAGGACAGCGACACCGTCGGCGTGCGGGCGCCCGGCAGCATCCCGTAGAACAGCCGCTCTTGTTCGCCCACCGGGCGGATGAAGGCGTAGTCGTGCTCGCCGAAATGGGTCTTGAGCTCTGCGGCGCGGGCCTCCATCTCTGCCGGTGTGGTGCCCCACACGCACAGCGTGCCCATGGCCTGGACCTCGACCTCGGACTTCGTCCGGGTCACCGCACTGCGGAAGTCCTCCACACCGTCCGCCGCATCGTGCACGCGCGACGGCACACCGGAGACCTCCCCCTCGTACTCGCCGGGCTGGTTCGCCAGCTCATTGGCCTGCCGACGCGCCTTGGCGTCGGCGACGGAACCCGGGGTGACCTTCAGGCGCATCACCCAGTCCACCGGAAACCCGAACTCGTCCAGGCTCGCCAGGTACTCACTGCCGGGGAACACGAACCGCTCGGGCATCTCGGCCAGCGACAGGAACGTCTGGTACGAGTCGCCCCACTCCGTGGAGACCTGCAGCCAGCGCCGCCCGAACCGGCTCGCGCCCGCGCCGTCCTCATCGTGTCGGGCCTCGGCGGGGGCGCCGCTCTCCGCGAGGATGACCTCGCCCAGCGCAGCCGCCCCGCGGCCGCGTCCGCTGCTCTGCTCCGGGTCGGGCAGCAACGGCTCCAGCACTCCCCGCCGGGCGCTGTGCCCGTAGATCCACAGGATTTCCGCCTCGTTCGCGGGCCGCACCGCGATCGTCGAGGGCCACGTCGCGGCCAGCGCGCGGGCCTGCTTCAGCCGGCGCTCCTCTTCGCGGGCGCTGACCGGCGCCGGCAGCAGGCCCAGCTGCAGGGCCATTTCCGCGCGAGCCGCGTCGAACGCCATGCCGGCCGCCTGCTTCTTGCCGGCGGCGGACAGCGGGACGGCCAGCCAGTCCGCGCGGCTGGTCAGCTCCATGCGCTCCAGCTGGTCCCACACCCGCGTCGCCAGCTGCTCGTAGCGCTCGCTCGCGGCCAGGTCGACGCCGTCGGTCATCTTGCGCACCACCGCGGCCGGGTCGACCTGCGGGCACAAGCTGAGCATCATCGACTCGCCGTGCAGCTGCTTGACCAGAGACTCCATCGCGCGAAGCCGGCGTTCCTTGACGGTGCGGGAGGACTGGGCGTGCCCGCTTCCCTCCACCCGCCACAGCGCCCAGCAGGTGCCGTGACGGGTCCAGATGACATTTCCGGCGATGTGCCGGACGGGAATCCGCATTACTGCCCCCGCTCGTTGTTGGTGTTCGTGGTGTTCTGGCCGGCGGCGCGGGCGGCGAGCAGCGCGCCCACGCCCGACGTCACCCGCGCCACGGCCGCGTCGGTCGCCGGCCGCTCGGCGACGGCGGTGTTCTCCGGGGTGTCGGGTGCAGCAACGGAGCGCACCGGCCGGGGGGAAGGGGCGCCCGCCGGTGCCGTCGCCGGCGCGTGGGCGTCGGCCGGCTGCCAGGTCAGCGTGCAGACACCGACCGCCGCACCGCGCCGGGGCCGGCGCACGGGGCGGCCGTCCATCCGGCCGGCCGAACCGGCGACCGCCAGGCCCAGGACACTGGCCGCCACGGCGAAGGGGTTGCGGCCATCGACGTGCACACGGCCCACCACCAGCGCCAGGCCGTAGGGCACGCCGAGCAACGGAAGGGCATCGAGCAGGCCGTGATGCGCCCACAGCCCGGCGGTGAGCAGCAGCACCGCCAGGGCGGCTGCCGCCACGATGATCTGAGGCCACGTGTAGGGGCCGCCCCAGATCCGGCCGCCGCCGGGCCAGGTGCCCACGACGTTCTGGTGGCGCCGCGCCTTCGTGTAGCAGCGGCCGATCAGCGGCTCCGGCGCCGCAGCGGTGGTGCTCATCGCCGCTCACCGCCGGCCGGGCCGATGTGGTCGACGACGCGGACCGCAGCCGGAGCCGCATTGCTCCCGGGGCTCTTGATGTCCTCGCCGATCTTGTCCCGCAGCACGGCCATGTTGACGACGATGGCCAGGACCGCCGCACCACCGATGGCCGCGACGGCTGCCTTCAGCACGCTCTTGGTCTGGCCCCACACGTAGACGATGGACAGGACGTACATCAGCCCCAGCACGCCCACGAGAAAGAAGGTCTTGAGCTGGTTGACGAGGGTGGTTGCGTCGGAGATGGCTCCTGCCATCTGCATGAAGTTCATGAGCCGTGCCTTTCCTGAGGATCTGAAGAGGTGGAGGACGTCGCGAGGGCGGGCGCGGCTTCGAGCGCGGCGACCTCCCACCGGCCATCGCGGGCGCGCAGCTCGATCGCGTACGTCATCGGCCGCCCGCTCGCGTGCTTGCCCTCGGCGTCGACGTCGACCAGGAGCCGGCGCTGGACACCGTCGGGCGGGACCTGGGCCTCGGCGCCCTCGGCCGGCGCATGGCCGTGGTCGGCGATCTGCGTGACCGTCACCGCCGTGTACGGCGCCGGCCGCACCGCGTGCAGCGCGGTGCCGGGGGAGAGGTAACGGTCCAGCTCACCGCGGCCCGTCAGGTACGCCGCCAGGAAGTCCTGGACCGTGCGCACCGCCGGGTCGGACGCCAGCGGCGCGTGCGCTGCCCCGTACGACAGCTCGGGAGCCGCGCCCTTGGAAGCGGTCGGGGCGGCGACCTCGGCAGGCAGCGCCGTCGCCGTCCATCCCGCGGCCGCGCCTTTGGAGCCGGCCGTGGCCCGCACCGGCACCTGGAAGTAGCGGACGCTGTCGGACTTGTTCGCCGAGCCGGTGATCCGCGCGGCCACCGTCACCGACCAGTAGCCGGCCGAGACTTGCCGCGCCTGCACCGCCGACGCCGACTCCGCCCGCTCCGACCCGGCCTCGCCCTCGCCCGCCCACGACATTGAACGGGCCGCCGGGTAGAACGCCGCGAGCTCTTCCGCGGCCGCGTCACTGTCACCAGCCTTGACGTAGGTGGCGACGTACACCTCGGCGAACCCGGCCGGCGCCACCGCATCCGACGACGCCGGCCGCGCCCGCGGCGCCTCCGCCCGTGCGGGCACGGCCACCGGCTTCGCGGTGGAGGCCAGCGCCAAGCCGCCCAGAAGCGGACCGGTCAGCAGCAGGCCCCAGGCGCACCAGCGCACCAGCGCGGTCGCGTTGGCCATGGCGCCGGTGGACATCGGCGTGGTGGCCCACCCCGTGTCCACCGCCTCACCGGGGGCAAGGTCGGCGGGGGAGATGTCGGGGGCCGGCTTCGTCCGGCGCAGCCGCATCACTGGTGCCGCCCGGCAACGGTCACGTTCGCGGACATGGGGGTCAGCTCGGCGATGCGGGCCCGAAGCTGCGCTTCGGGCCGCTCCTGCAGAGTGCGCAAGGACGCCAGCACCGCGCCGATGTCCTGGCTCAGGAAGCGCAGCAGCCGCTGGTGGACGGAGGTGTCGAACGGGTTGGTGACCAGAGCGGCGCCCAGGGCGATCAGCCGGCGCTGGGCGGTGGTGACGCGTACCTCGTCCTCGTCCAGAGGCAAGGCCGCGGCCGTGGAGAGGACGGACGGTCGGGTGTTGGGCATGGCGAACTCCTTCAGCCGGTTGGTCAGGCAGCGGTGGATCGGGTGGCGGTCTTCAGGCGCGCGACGGCGCGGCTGCGGCGGCGCTGCCAGGTGCTGACGCTGGTGTCGGCCGCGCGGGCGGCCTCGCGGTCGGGCAGGGGAGCCGGGGTGTTGCGGTAGTGCCCGGCGATGACGCGGGCGTCGGCCTCGCTGAGAGTGCCGTCGTCCATCGCGTCCAGGACCAGCTCCAGCAGTTGCAGGCGCGCGGTGGTGAGCTCTTCCTCGGCCGGGGTCTCGTCGAGGCCGGCGGCGGTCGCGGCGCAGCGCAGCAGGCAGGCGCATGCGGGGTCGAAGGGATCGAGCGGATCGGCGAGGTCCTCGGCGGCCTTCAGGTCCGATCCGCGGGGTTCACGATCGGCGGCCAGGTCGTCCAGGACACGGCGCAGTGCATCGAGTGCGAGGTTGGCGGCCGGCCGGCCGGGGCGGCCGAGCACCTTGCCGCTGCGCGCGATCTCGAAGAGCGCGGCGATGGTCATGTGGCCGACGTCGTCGAGGGTGCGGCCACCGAAGGGGCGAATCTGTCCGTGCGTGATGCGCACCGCGGCCGGGATCATCGCCTGCACCACGATGCGCGCGGCCAAGATGGCCGATCGGCCATGGCCGGCCGCCCGGTCGAGGAGGGCGCGCAGCACCGCATCGGTCAGGGCATCGCCCGTGGCCGATCCGGTCGGACGAAGCGCGGCGAGGAGCTGTTCGGGACCCAGCGAACGCACCCAGGAATCGGTCACGACCGCGACCTCGACGGCCAGGCAGTCGGCCATCAGCCATCCGTAGACGGCGCCTCGCACGCCAGGGTCTGCGCACAGCTCAGCCCATTCCGCGTCCAGACGACGGAAGATCCCGGGGGTCGTGTTCGGGGTCGTGTTCACGGCACCGCTCCTTTCAGCTCGTGCCGTAAACACTCCTCACGCGGGCATGCCCAAAGGCCTGCCCGCAGCCCTAAAACAGCAGGTGGGAGGCATGCCCATGGAATGGGCATGCCTTTTCCCGCCCTGGGGCAGTCCCGTGCGGGGGCCTGGCGCCGGTCTTGGGCATGCCCTTGGGCAGCGAGGGCGTGCCAGGGCAGCCCTGTCCTGAGGCGGCGCTGTTCCTGGGCATGCCTGCTGCCGCCGGCTGCCGTGGTTCTGGGCATGCCCTGGAGATGGCGGCGTGTCCGTGGCGGGGCGGCCGGCGGGGGTGGCCGATCCGGACGCAGCGGCGGTCCGTGGCCCCTTCGTGAGGCCCGGTCATGGCCGATGGCCGACAGCGCCCGATCGGTCATGGCCGATGGCCGACCGGCAGGCCAGTGGCCGATCGGCAGGCCGTGGCCGATCGGCCAACCCGATCGGCCAACCACGTTCCGGCAGGCGCCCGCGCAGCCGTGGCGACATCCGCGGGACGCGACGAGGAGACGGGCGCCGGCCGCCGCGATGGATGAGCGGGGAGTCCGGATCGCCATCCGCGGCGGGCACCTCACCGTCAACGGCCGCCGACCTCAAAGGTAAAGAAAAAGAAAAGTTGAGGGGGTGCTGTCCGAATCGGCCTTCCAGCCGCACTTGGTCCTGGTGAAAGGACCGCAACCGCTGGAGGACCCATGCAGCAGTACACGCACCCCGACCGGAGCCGGGCATGAGCGCCGAGCTGCCCGGCGCGGCAGCCGCCCTCGACGCCGCACACGTCATCGCCGCGAGCTCCCCCTACCTCGCAGCCCTCATCCTCGTCGGCGCCATCGCCGCCGGGGCCATCGGTCTGCGCCGCCGCCGGCAGGCAGACGCAGCCCTGGCCCACCGGGCCCGTGTCGAGTTGGTGCCGACGTCCACGTTCAACCCCGGCCTGGACGAGATCGGGCGGGCAGCCCACCACGTCACCCGGATCCACCACGCGGCCGGCGCCCCGGCCCGCGGCTCCGCCGCCCGCCTGCGCTACACGGTCACCGACGGCCAGATGCGCTGCTACCTCGAAGGCCCGGCCGACGCGGCCGCGGTGCTGCGCATGCCGGCCTACGCCGAGGTCGAGGTCCGCACCCCCAACGCCGCCCCCGACATCCACCCCGTGCACTTCTCCCTGAGCAAGGAGGCCCGGCGATGAGCCTCATCGACCTGACCAAGCCCCACCCGTCCCCGACCGCGGCCGCCCCGCAGTACACCGAGCGCGCGGAACTCGTCCTGGCGCTCCCCGACGCCAAGCCCCTCGCCTCCCTGGGCCTGAACCCCGACCCGCTGCAGTCGCTGGCCGCCGCCCTCGCCGGCGTCCGCAGCGAGGCAGGCGAGCAGGCCGAGATGTGCCTGGACCTGATCCCCGTCAGCGAGCGCCGCCTCGCCCGCCGCCGCCGCGCCCTGCTCGCCGCCGCCCGCCGCCGCGGCCCCTCCGCCTACGGCGAGCGCCTCACCACCGGCAGCACCGCCGGCCTCGGGGCCGGCCTCATGGACGCCCTGACCTCCGACTGGAACGGCAACCGCTCCGCACGCACCACGAACCGGGTGCCGCGGCAGAGCGACGTCCGCGACAGCGTCGGCAAGTTCACCCCCGGCGGCACGGTCTTCGCCGTCCAGCTCCTGCTGCGCACCACCGCCCGCCACCCCCAGGCCGCCCACGCCCGCATGAACCAGCTGCTCGCCGCCCTCGCCACCACCAGCGGCGAGAACTACTTCCGCCCCCGCCGACCCAAGGCCCGCCGTGCCATCGCCCGCTTCGACCACCGCATGGCCACCGGCGAGTTCGCGCCCCACCGCCGGCAGTGGCTGACCACCCCCGAACTCGCCGGATTCCTCAAGCCCCCCACCACCCGCTGCTCGGGCAGCAACATCGTGCGCTCCGGCGGGATTGTCCCGCCCGCCCCGGCCAACCTGCCCGTCTACACCGGGCAGCCCGACCTCGTACCGCTGGGCGCCGTCGTCTACCCCGACGGCGTCGAACGCATCGGCGCAGCCCGCGTCGAGGACCTGCTGTTCGCCCTCTTGCTGGGCAAGTCCGGCCATGGCAAGACCGAGGAGGCCCTCGTCCAGGCCATCGCCCTGGCCCACAACGGCCACGGCGTCTGGTTCCTCGACCCGCACGGTGAAGCGTGGGTGCGCGCGCAGCCCTACCTCGCGCACCCGCACCTGCAGGACCGGGTGTGGGAGATCAACCTCGCCACGCCCACCCCCGACCAGCGGGTGGTGTCGTGGAACCCGCTGTCGATGGAGGGGCGTGACGCCACGCACGTCCAGGAGGTCGTCCGCGCGGTCACCGAGGGCATCGCCGCCGCGCAGGACTGGGGCGACAGGGCACCGCGCGCCCGCACCATCCTGGCGCGCACCGTCCAGGCCCTGGCCCTCATCGCGCTCCAGGCGGTCGACGCCGGCCGTCCCGATCTGCAGCCCACCGTGTTCCAAATCCGCTCGTGGTTGACCGACGACCGCTGGCGTGAAGCGCTCCTGCCGCACCTGCCGCCCACCGTCCGTAAGTACTGGACCACGACGTTCCCGAAGCTGGCGGAGAACGCGGTGCCCACCGTCACCTACGCGATCGACCGCCTCGACACCTCCATCTCGCTGCGCGCGTTCTTCGGCTCCCCGCGCTCCGGCTACGACGTCCGCACCGCCATGGACACTGGCAAGATCGTCTTCGTCTGCCCCTCCGGCTCCGAATCCGATGCCCTGGTCTCCTGCCTGCTCATCCACGACCTGCACCGCGCCGGCCTCTCCCGCCAGGACACCCCCCGCGCCGACCGCAAGACGTTCTGGTCCTGGGGCGACGAACTCACCGCCCTGGACTCCTCGTCCAAGGGCTTCCTCGCCGCCATCGCCGAACAGCTCCGCAAGTACGAGGTCCGCTTTATCGGCATGACGCAGATGGCGCTGCGCCTGTCCGCCACCACCCGGCAGGCGCTGCTGCAAAACCAGTCGCTGCTCGCCACCTGCGCGGCCGACTACGACGAAGCAGCCTTCGTCGCCCGCCGGTGGAACGGGCACGTCACCGCCGAAACCATCACCGAACTCCCCAAATACCACTACCTGATGTCGATCGCTCTCGACGGCCGCCCCACCAAGCCCTTCCGGGTCCGCGGCCTGCCCGTCGACGAGATCTTCGCCAAGTACTACAACCCCGACGGACTGCCCGCTCTCCGCCAGGCGATCGACACCAACACCCGCCGCCGCGTGGTCGGCGAAGTACTCGACGCCCTCGAAACCCTCGACGACGACATCCGCGAGCTGTTCACCGCACCCCCCGCACCCCCCAGCGGCGGGGGCGCCGGCGGCCGCGGCGACGACCAGCACACCCACCTCGGATAGGAGCCACCATGCCCTACACCCACCCCGTCCCCGCCGGCGTCAGCACCACCGGCCAGCACGCCCTTAACGTCCTCTACCAGCACCGCCTGGTGTCCACCGGCCAACTCCACCGCCTGATCACGCCCCAGAACACGACTTCCGAGTACCTCCGCCGCCAGCTTCGGAGCCTGCGTAGCGACGGCTTGGCTGATTGCGTCAACCGCCGCCGCCATGGCCAGAGCGAACTGCTGTGGTGGCTGACCGAGGGCGGGGCCGAAGCTGTGGAGGCCACCGGCCTGCTGCCCAAGCGCCCCTACCGCATGAGCCGGCAGGCAGCCGCCGGGCCCCTGCAGGAGCACACCCTGGCCACCGTCGAAACCGGCGCCGCTTTCGTCACCCACGCCGCCCGCCTCGGCCACGAATGCGGCCCCCTCGACTGGACTCCGGAGATCGCCCACTACTACCGCGCCGAAGACCGGCCCGGCGAGGAGCTGTCGCTGGTCCCGGACGCGGTTCTCCACTACGTCCACACCGAAGCCGACCGGCGCACGCTGCTCACCTTCTTCATTGAGGTCGACCGCGCCCAGATGACCGTGGGCCGCCTCGCCCAGAAACTCCACGCCTACGCCGCCTACCACGCCTACGCCCCGCAGCCGGCCACCCGCGCGGCACGCGCCGCCACCGCCAAGCCGCAGCTGGCGTGGCGCAGCCGCTACCCCCTCTACCCCCGCGTCCTTCTCGTCCTCACCGGCGCCACGAGCGCGCGCCTGCAGAGCCGCATCAACGACCTGCGCAGCCTCGCCGCGGCCGACCCCCGCCTGCCCACCGCCGGCATCAGGGCCGGCATCACGACCCTCGACGAACTGCGCGACCGCGGCCCCTTCGCCCCGATCGTCACCCCCGTCCTCGGCCCGGCCACCCCGACCGACATCTGGCTCGCCCCCGCCACCGCGCCCGCCGCCACCGCGGCCTGACGACAAGGAGACCCAGTGTTCTGGTTCACCACGCCCAACCCCCCGGCGCCCGCACCCGCGCAGCCCCACCAGCCGGCCTGCACCGACCTGGACACAGCGGCCCGGCCGCACACCCCGCTGATCGCCGAAATGCTCGCCCTGTACTGCCACACCCGCCCGATAGGGACGCTCGCCGGACAGGAACAGTCCGCGGAGGAGTACCGGCTGATCGCCCGCTCCGTCATCCACCACATCTACGAGGGCTGGCAGCAGCAGACCGGCGGGCGCGGAAGCATCGACGACCTTCTCCTGGTCCCCCGCACCCCCGCCACGGCCCCGCCGGACGGGGACAGAGCCCGCATCCCGCACTGAACACGACGGTGGCCGCGGAGTCATCACCTCCGCGGCCACCCACGCCTCACGGCGTCAGCACTCCCTGCTAGGAAAGCGCGCATTTTCATCATGCCCGACCACCCCACCGGCGGCCACCGCACCAAGGAAACCGGCTCGGCGCGACCAGAATTCACCCTCGTCCTCGACCCGGACGACCAGGAACACTGCACCACCGCCTCCCGCCGGCTGCGCCGCGGCGAAGACTTCCTCGCCGCCGCCCACCACATGATCACCAGCGGCTACCACCCCAAGGCCGGCGCCACCGCGCTGCGCCTGGCCCAGCTCTTCGCCGCCCGCATGCGCCGCAGCCGCGACGGCCACTTCGTCTTCGCCGCCGACGCCACCGCCCGCGCCCTGGGCGTCTCCCGCCGCACCGTGATGTACGCCGCCAAGCACCTGCGCGAGCTCGGCCTGATCGCCTACGTCGAACACGGCACCAAGGCCAACGTGCGGCGCACCAAGGGCACCTGGAAGGCCGGCGACGGATACCGCGCCACCGCCACGATCTTCGCCGCCGTCGCCCCGCCCGCGTACGACGAAGCCCGCGGCCGTCGCCTGTCCGGACACGGCTACCACGCCCGCATCATCGGCGTCACTGCCCACGGCCGGCACCGCGCCGTCGCCGAAGCCCGACGCAAGGCCGACCGGACGCGTTGCACCCCTTCTGTGGTGGTCTCCACAGACCACCTACAGGTGCAGGTAGACGGGGGTATTAACTACACCTCGCGCACGCGCGCGAGGCGCAAAAACCCCACCTTCCACCACCACCACCGCACCACCCCGCAGCGCTGCGCCCGGCACATCACCGCCACCCAGCAGCTCCAGACGGAGATCTGGTGGCTCCACCGCACCTGCTCACGCAAACTCGCCTACGCCCTGCGCCCGCTGCTCGACGCCGGCTGGACCCCCCAGAGCCTGGCCGCCGAACTCCAGACCTGGGGCGTGCCCGGACACCTCCGCAACCCCATCGCCTACGTCCACCACGAACTGGCGCGTCGCCAGCACACCGGCGACCTGCCCCCCACCCACGCCCCGGTACCCCAGCCCGCCAAGAACCCTGCCGCGGACGAGACCGCCGAGCGCTACACCGCCCTGCTCCGCTCCCTGGACGGCACCAACACCCCCGCCTGGCAGCACTACGAGACCCAGCTCCGCCCCGGCCTGCGCCACGCCCTCGCGGCCCGCCGCGCCGAGGTGCCGGCACAGCCGCCCCGGCACGCTGCGCGCCTGCGCGAACCGGAGAGCCATTTCTGGCAGTCGCTCGCAGCCCCGCACAGCGCCTCTGCGCTGGAGGCGTACCGGCGACGTACTCGTGGTGCGTGCCCACCGCGTCAGCCGGACGCCGAAGCGCGCGAGGGGTGGATGGAAGCCCTGCGCGACCAGCAGGCAGCCGAGCGCGCCTTCGCCGCGCTGCGTGCCGAGCTGGATGAGCGAGCCGGCCGATGACGAACGCGAGTTGGACCGAGGGTAGGTCTCATGGTTTGCCCCACGGTTTGCCCCACAGTTGGTTTCATAGTTTCACCGAGAGTTGGACCGAGGGTGCGAAAGCCCTTTTGGCGCCGTGCCTCATTGATGCAGGTCAGACCCCGTGGGCAGGCCCCTCGCCCGCGCGGACATCTCTTCCTACGCGGTAGCCGGAGGAAGAGAACCCTTGTTTGGTGTGCGGCGCGGGCCGTGTCGTAGCCGGTCGGCCGGCGTCCTCGCCCCGCGGCCCCGGCCGCGTCGCCCGCGTCCAGCCGGCCACGTTCATGACGCGGTCCGGTCACGGCCCCGCAGTCTGCCGCGCACCCGCCAGGGCGGAGATGCGCCGTCCGGTTGTCCGGCGCCAGCGCTTCCGGCGCGGCGCCGGATTCACGATGACCACCGGTAGGTGCTGTTCGCCCACGCACGCAGGCAAGGCCCCACCTGGCTACGGCCACGCCTCGCCGTAGGAGCGGAGTGCGAGGCGAGCCCCCGAGCGTGATGGAAGTGTGGTATATTTTTCTCGTTGGTTGGCGCGGCAGTGGCCGGCAACCGACAACCACTCCCCCCACGTACGGCACGGAAGGCGCTCGCATGAGCTTCGACGAGATCCAGGGTGAACTCCGGACGATCCGCCTGGAGATCTCGCCCGCTCGCCCCGCTCAGGAGCCCACCTGCCACCTGCCCGAGATGGACTGGGAGGAGCTGGCACACGCGCTGCGTGCGCTGCGCGCCGACCTGGTCGGGGAGGACCTGGAGGAGAGCGCCGACGACCTGTTCGGCGGCCTCTTCCAGGTCGACGACGCTGCGGACGTCGACATGTGGGCAGGCTGCGATGCCCTCCCGCTGGAGAGCGACGCGGACGCCGCAGTGCGCGCAGAGGGTGAGCGCATCCTGCGCCTCGCGCTGTGGGAGCAGGAGCGGGAGCAGGAGCAGGAGTCGGCCCGCGCCGCCTACTGCCGTACCGAGTCGCGCGAGAGCTACCGGGCGCACTGCGAGGAGCAGTGGAGGCGCGCGGAGGACTGGTGCCGCGGAAACCTGCTGAACCACAAGGCCACGGCGAAGGGCATCAACCCGCGCGCCCTGTTCAGCGGCCCGGCCACGATCGCCTACGCACGGGCCTCGGAGGACCTGGTCCGCTTCTGGGCGGACGTCGAACAGCGCTTGACGTTCGCGCAGTGGGACGAGATGAAGCGCGGCACCCGCACCGAGGCCGCCGAGCGGGCCCGGCAGACCGCGCACAACGTCCTGGTCGCCGCCTGATCACCCACCACCCGACACCACGACGACAAGAGGGGCTTGCCATGCACTACGCCACCACCAAGAGCCACACGACGGAGCTGCACCGCCAGGACGCGGGCAAGGTCAAGGGCTACTGCGGGAAGTTCGCGCCGAACCCGGTCGACCCGGCGGCCGCGTCCATGGGGCTCGCGGCCCGGACCATGCGCACCTGCCGCAAGTGCGACGAGATCGCCGAGGACCGGCGGCGCGCCGAGCTGTCCTTGGCGGACGGGCTGTTCGTGACCGAGATGGCGGCCTCATCCGCTCCGGTCGTGGCCGAGGAATCGCTGTTCGGCGCGGAGGACCTGGCGGACCTGTACGTGGCACCGAAGCGCCGCCAGCCCCGGCCCCCGACCACGCCGGACGACGGCGGGCTGTTCGGCGACGCGGAACTGGCGGCCGCGCAGAGCGAAGCGGAGCAGGCGGACGACGAGGACGCCCCCGCGCCGCTGACGGACGCGGACACGGCGGGCGCGGATGCGCGCGACCGCACGGTGGACCGGGCTGATCTGGCAGCCGAGCGGGACCGGTCCGCTCGGGTGCAGGCGCAGATGGATCGTCAGGACGCACGGAAGGTCGTGCCGACGCTGGGATGGTCGGATCAGGTTCACGCGGGGATGCGGGCCGCTGCGGCGGGCCGAGGGCCGGCTGATGCCGGCCTGAGCGGTCAACGCCCCGGCGGGACACCGCTTACCGGGGCGGAGTCCCGCCGTCCCGCATGCCGAATCGCCCTACAGGACCCGCGTCTCCGCTCCGGGCACCCATCCGGCCGTGATAGAAGTGTGGTATATTTTTCTCGTTGGGTCGGCCGGTGGCAGGCGCCCAACAACCGAAAACCACGCACCCTGGGAGCCCCCATGGCGAACCTCGCCGAACCCTTCGTCCTCCGATACTTCCTGACCCTGAGCCCGGACGGCCTGGCCCGCGTATGGGACGGGGCAACCCTGGACCTTGCCGACAATGCGACCGGGGCGGGCCCGTACGAGACCCTGTGGCTGACCGACGGTCTGGAGCATGGCCGACGAGACCTTCTGCGACCTGAACATGTCGCTGGGCGACGTCACCCGCGAGGGGCGCTTGCGGTACCTATACCTGCCGTCCGACACCGTGATGGTGCACCCCTCCGACTACGCCCCGGGTGACGCTCTGTGGGCCGCCAGCGGGCCCAGCTTCCCCATGCGTGCCGACCAGGCCCCGCCCGGGTACTGGCAGCGCACGGGAGGCCAGCTCCTGCCGTGACGGGGCTGGAGCCGGGGCTGCGCCAGCCCCGGCTCCGTCACCCCGGTCAGATCCCTTCACCTCGCCCCGCAGGCTCCTATCCGCAGGAGATACCCATGCCCGAGTACAGCGTTACCTGGGAGATCGATCTGGACGCGGCCGACCCGGGCGACGCCGCCCGCGAGGCTCAGGCGATCCAGCGCGACGCCAACGCCTGGGCCACCGTCTTCACCGTGCACACCGCGACGCAGACGATCACCGTCGACCTGGACGCCGGCCACCACACCTCGCCGGGCGACGCCGTCCCGCATGCCGAAGACGCCGTATAGCTCCCTCCGCCTGATCTCTCCCGCCGGGCCCGGGCCCGCACCCTCCCCGGCGCCCGGCAGTAGGCCGGGCGCCCCTTCCGCCACGGGAGCAGTACGCCTGGAAATCGTCTGACCCATCCGCAGGGCGCGGCCGCGTCGGGGGTGTTGCGGGGGCGCCTTCGACACGACGTGATGGAAGTGTGGTATATTTTTCTCATCGGGTCAGCCGGTGGCAGGCGCCCAACAACCGAAAACCACGCACCAACGGAGTCACCATGACCGCCCTGCTCATCACCCCCGAAGCCGATTTCGTCCAGCTCGACCTGCCCGCGGACTCCAAGATCCAACAGGCCGTCAAGCGCGCGGTCATGCGCTGCGACCGCTACGACGTCGTAGCCCTCACCAACACCCTCGACATGTGGATCGACGACGAGGGGCTCTACAACCACCCCGTCAACAAGGTCGCCACCGCGTTCGCCGCCCGCTTCGGCTTCATCTGGCAGAACTACCACGGCCCCGTACTCCTGACCGGCGGCGCCGACGTCGACGGGGGCACCGTCCCCCTCACCAAGGATCAGGTCCTGGCCTTCCTCGCCACCCTCGGCGAAGGCTGACACCCCGGGCGGGAGTGCGACCCTGCTGCTCCCGCCCGGCCGCCGCGCCCTCCACGCACACCACGCACACCACGCACCCCGACCCAGGTAGCTGATCGCATGACCACCCAACTCCAGCGCACGTACACCGTCATCGGGCTGCGAAGGGATGACGACTTCACCGACCTCCTGATCGCCAGAGTCCAGCCCGGCCCGGACGCCGACACCGTCGCCGTCCTCCGCTCCAGCGAAGACGACTTCACCCGCTGGTCCATGGACTTCGACGCCCCCGCCCCCGACGCCGCCGCTGCGCTGGCCTACGAATACTGCCGCAACGACCCCTCCTGGGAGTGATCCGCACGGGGTGCAGCCGACGGGCTGCGCCCCACGGCGAGCCGCCGACGAGCCCCAGGGCCGGTACTGGTACCGGCCCTGGGGCTCGTCGGCGGCTCGATGAGGGCGGAATCCGTGACGTGATGGAAGTGTGGTATATTTTTCTTGTTGGTCGCGGTGGCAGCGACCAACAACCGAAGACACTCAACTCCCGGGAGAACCCATGTCCAAGACGCCCGCCGCACAACAGCTCCACCGCAGGCATGAGGGGCGGTACACCTTCGGCAAGCGCGGAGCGGACGGCCGAACCCCCGTATTCGTGGACGGTGCGAGCGACCCGAGCGGCTACGTGTGGAACACCGGCCACGGCGCTGAACGCTGGTTCGCCGAAGGGTCCGCCACCGTCGATGCCACGTACCCGATCCCGGCCGCGCGCCGGTGGCAGGCGGCCGAACAGATCGTCGCCCTCATCGACGCGCGTGCGGACGCTGCCCGCGAGGTGGAGCGCAAGCGCGCGGCGGCCGCGACCAGCGTCCCAAAGGGGTGGCGTCCGGCGTCGTGGGGGGAGATCACCCGTGAAGGGTTCCGCCGGGTGCGCCTGGTCACCGAGGCACCGTACGTCGACCCCGCCACCGACCCGCGCGAGCCTGATGCGGGGGAGCGGTACGCCGCCGCCTGGACCGAACCGGTGCGCCTGCGGGCGGTGTCCCGCCACGGCCGGGCGCACAAGGCCGACCACGACCGCTACGGGGACTTCCTGAGCATCTCCCGGGTCGGCGCGACCATGCCGCACCACGTGGACGGAAACCACGCCATCGCGTTGGGGGCCCTGGTTCCGGCCGATTCGCCGCGCCGCACCGGCTCGGCCGCCGCGTGCCCGTCGTGCGGCGCTGACGCTCTGCTGTACGCGTCGGGCGGCCGCACCGAGTGCGGCCCCTGCACGGCCCACACGTTGGGATGGGACGTCGAAGACCTCCCGCACCCCGACCACTTCGACAATGCGCCGGCCTTCCAGCCCGGCGAACCCGTGGCGATGGATGTCGCCGGCACCGACGGCATCGTCGACACCTACACCGGCACCGTGCACGAGTGGCAGGTACGGCTGGACGGCACGAGCAAGGCGGTTCGGTCCCAGCAGTCGCGTAACGTGCGCGTCGACTTCCGGCCCTACGGGTCGGGCCAGTTCAACTGCGACCCCGCCACGCTGCGACGCGTCGAGACCGTGGCCGAACTGCCTGCGGGCAGCATCGGTGGATGGCGTGCAGGCATGCCCGCCGTCCTCTTCCGCTACAACGCCGACGGGGTGGCATTCGAGCGGCACGGATACGTCGTGGGGCTCAGCGCGGACTCATCCAACGGCGGGCACCGTGTCCGGTTCACCACCTCGCCGACCGTTCCCGCCGAGCCGCGCGATCCGGGCGAGGTGTTCCGGCCGGGCAGCTATGAGGCATGGTGTGCCTCGCACCGGCGCTCCGCCGACTTCAGGTGCAGCGATCGGGCATGGGTCGGTGAGGTCTACGTGACCGGGGAGGGCCGCGCGTTCGTCCGGCTGATCTGCGAGAGCGGCCGCGACCACTGGCAGCACGCCGAACTGCCCGGCTCCCCGGTGCAATCGGTGGACGGCATCGACCGAGCAGTGGCAACAGCCGTCCTGTGGGACGCGGGCTACATGCACCAGCGGCGACGCCCGTGGCAGGTGGTAGCCCGCGACGGCGCCCGGGTGCTGCGCGTCAGCCTCGTTCCCCTGCTGCCCGAAGAAGCAGCCGCAGGACGGCCGGGCACGGCGACGCCTCGCCCCGCTCCCAACGGGATCTAGTCCGGTGACTCACCACCTGATCAAACGCCCGGAGCGGCGGTACCAGTGCTCCCGGTGCCGGGCCGCCTTCCTGACGAGGGAGGGCGGCCGAGCCTCCCGGTTCGAGTGTCCCGGTGTGCCGCTGGCCCACGGGATCGAAGGCCGGCGGGAGCACGTCATCTACCCCACGTGGTCGAAGGATCGGAGCTGCGCGACGTGGGGGTGCCCGGACCCGGATCCCGCGCACCAGTGGCACGGGCCGGACCCGTACTGCGATGAGCTGTCGTGCCTGCGGTGCATGCACGCCTGCGACTGCGACGTGTGCGAAGGGCGGGTGTGGGCGCCGGGGTTGTTCCGGCTTGTCGACAGTCAGGAGGTGTGAAGCGGGAAGGGGCGGCCGCAGGGGCACCCCTCCCGTACGGGAGGGGCCGGCGCACCCGGGCATCGCACCTGAGACCCCTTTGGTCAGGGGTTGGTGAGGATCGCGTGAGTGCCAATCCGGCGCCACACCACGTGGCGGGCCGCAGGCAGCTGCTCCTGGCCGTATGACCACGTCGCGCGGCCGTTCTGCGCCCAGGTGAGTTCGAAGATGCCGGACGCGCGGCGGACGCCCTTGACGCGGAGGCCGGAGCGGAAGGGGCCGCCCGTGCGGAGGTCGTGGACGAAAGCGGTGACGGCCTGGCGGAAGGCGTGGCGCTGGTCGGGGGTGAGGTGCTGGAGGTCGGTGGTGAAGCGGGGGAGCGTCTCGAAGGTGGGCACGGTGGTGTCCTCCGGGCAGCACGACGGAGCCCCCGGCGGTTGCCGGGGGCGGGTGGGTGTCGAGTTGGAGCGGGGCGGCGCTCTGTGTGGGTGGGGCTACTGGTGGTTGGTCGTGGGCGTTCCTTCGCCGCCTCTTACTGGGGGCTGTTGGAAGCGATTGGCCGATTTCGTTGCTGGTGGGGCTGGAGTGTCGCTCGGACCGCGCTGCCCGAACGGGCCGAGGCCGATGGGACAGGGGCGGCCCACAAACAAGGCGTGATTGAAGTGTGGTATATTTTTCTCGTTGATTGGCGGTGGCAGTCGGTCAACACCGAAGACACTCACGAAGGACTTCCAGATGACGGGCACCACCCCAAAGCACGCCTACGAAGAGGCAATTCACGCGAGCGGACACCTCGTCGCGCACGACTGGTCCATCTCCATCCGCCCGCGCCGCCGCAGTATCGGGATCGCGATCGAACCGGGGGGACACGTCGTCCTCGCCGTCCCGCCTACGGCCCCCACAGAGCGCCTGACGGACTTCATCGGTAAGAAGATCCAGTGGATCGAGTCTCACGTGGGCACCTCGCGCGACAAGGCAGCCACCCCGCGCGAAGTCTTCATGAAGCAGTCGGAAGGCTTCTCGTTCCTTGGCCGGGGTCATCTGCTGCGACCGGTGGATGCCGATCACACGTCCGCCGAGCGTCAGCCCTGCTTCACGTCGTGGTACCTCAACATCCCCCGCGCCAAGCTGGCCGCGCACGACCCCACCCCGGTCATCGAGTGGTACAAGACCGAAGGCACCCAATGGGCGCAGGCGACGGCGCCGCAGTGGCAGCGGCGCCTGCTGCTTCGCGAGGCTCCTACGATCCGGGTCACCGACCTGGGCAAGCGGCGCTGGGGTGTATACCGGCCCAAGCGCCACGCAGTGGAACTCCATTGGACCTTGTTTCAGCTGACCCCCGACCTTGCCGAGCTCGTGCTGGTGCACGAGCTCGCGCATGCGACCCGCCCCGGCGGCACAGCTCATGGCGTCCAGTGGCAACGCCGAATGTCGGCCGTGATGCCGCAGTGGCGCCGCATGCAAAAACTGTTGAACACAGAAGGTCGCAAGGTATGGACCGGTGAGGTACAGGCAGGAGACCGGCAGGACGCGGTGCGGTAGTCGCCGCAGGCCGACTGGAGCACAGCGTGGCCCCGATCCGGACAACTTCCGGGCCGGGGCCACACTGCCGCGTACAAAAGGCGGTTGTGTCGCATCGTCAGGCTTTCGGCCGGGGCCATGTTGTTGAGGGGCTGCTTCGGCGTGAAGCGCAGGCTCGGATCTTGCTGGGTGGGCATGATGGTCGGATGCCGCACACCGACGCTCCACCGCCGTTGACGCAGTCGACCCTCTGCCCCTTGTGCGCGATGCGCACGGTGGGCGGGCCGGTGCCGGACTCGATCGGCCGGTACTCGCTGGCCTACGGCTCGCAGTACTGCTGCTCAGCGTGCGACGCATGGCTGTGCGCGGGCTGCGGGGACAGGCCCGTGACAGGCGCAGGTGTGCGCTGCGGCGTGTGCTCCGCCCCGCCGGAGCCGGAAGGACTGCGTGCCCCCGCCGTGTCTCCCGGGCCGGCGGACGAGGCGAGGTGCATCCGGAGGACGAAGACCACGGCGCGCCGCTGTCAGAGCAGGCCCACCGACTGGCCCGCGATCCCGGGCGAGCCGCAGCCCGTTGCGTCCTGCTGGGTCCACCTCAGCAAAGCGGAACGCGAGACCTGCACCCGAGCACGGGGACTCAGGAGTGCGGAACGAGCGAGGATCTGGGCCGAGGGCGAGCCGGAACGGCAACGCCGCGCTGCCGAAGCCGAGGCGCGACGGCGCGCGCGGATCGCCGCGTGCCCGTGCGACGAGCAGTTGCCCGAGGAATTGGCAACGTACTCCATGAGCTACCCCGCCCCGAGCCGCTGCACGGGGTGCGACTCCTGGCTGTGCGCGTCGTGCGACCGGGTACGTGTGGCGACCGAGGGCGCTCAGTGCGAAACCTGCCGCCCGCACGTCGCGGAACCCGCGTGCAATGGCGACCACACAGGCAAGGACATCCCCTTCTACCGGATCACCGTGGGTGGCCTGGAGTGCTTCGAGGAGGCGATTGGTCTGGTGATCCGAGCGGGGGCACACAACGGGGGCAACCCTCGCGTATTCGCGGTTCATCTTCCGATCTGCGAGAGCCAGGAGAAAGCGCTGGAGGCCCTGAAGACGTTCGACCATGGATCGGACGGGGGGAGCATCAAGGTGGAGCTGGTGCCCGAAGGCGCAGAGGCGGTGGTGGACCCGGGCCTGCCGGAGCCGGACCTGTCCGGCCTGGGGGACATCCACGACTGGTGGTGCACCCACGGCGCCGGGCGACGGTGAGCCGGCGGGCGAGGATCAACATGGCTGGTGAGGCCGACTGGGGCGGGCGGCCCGGAAGCGTTGCTGCGGCACGGTCCAAGGTGTGCCGGGGTCAGCCCGCTCTGTGGGCATGCGGCGCACGAGCCCGTGGATCATCCCGCCGGTTTGAATCTCGCTTCACGCCCGTTCGGTGAATCCGGTAGTGGGCCTGTCGGTGCTGCGGCATCGTCGTCTCGGGCCCGCTCGGGCCCAAGGGCGTGGGCGGAGCGGCTGGAGGCTGTGATGGGTGAGCGGAAGACGTGGACGACCGAGGAGTTCGGCTCCTCCCACGAGGGAGCGGTCGGCGTGCTCCTGGCCGACGGCACCGTCCCAGCCCCCGTCTTGGCCGAGATGAGCTCCGGTGCGGGTGGACGGTCGATCTCGGAGTGGAGCGTTTACGACGGCGCTCTCGCGCACGGGCCGCGGGCGGCCGCTCTGCGCGCGGTGTGCTCGTGTGGCTGGAGTGGCCCCCGGTACGAGCTGGACTGGGAGGCGATCGGCGAGCAGAAGCTGATCGAGGCAGCTCACGGCACGGCGGACACCTGTCTGGAGGACTGGGATGCGCACACCGTCGACGTCGAGCAGGCGGCCATTCCCTTGCCGGAGATGGTCACCGTGTTGCTGACCCAGCTGCACGGGGAGATCGAGAAGCTGGCCAGGACCTCCCCGCTGGCGGCTGTGCGGGCGGCCCGCCGGTTGGAGGTGACCGCCGCACAGGTCGGGTACTGGCCGGCCCACGACGCCCGACACGACACCACAGCCGCGCAGGCCGCCGCGGCCCTCGGCCTCAATGAGGACGATGCCCGCAAGTTGATGGCCCGCTTCGGCGGCTGGAGCCCCTACCTCTGAACAACCGACCCTGAAGGAGACTCCATGCCCATCATCGGCCCCGGACACCTCGACGCCGACCTGGATCGCATCCAGCACCGCTCCTGACCCGCAAGCAGCAAACGGCTGCCCCGCGCCGTCGTTGGGCTGGGGCTCAGCGTGGGCGGCCAGGGCGAGGACAGCAGGGGGTGTGACGAGCTGTCAGGCCCCCAAGGCAGACTGTCGCTCATGACAGAAGCCGGGCTCGACGCCGCCGCCCGCTCCCTG
Source organism: Streptomyces kronopolitis (assembly GCF_014646275.1). Classification (GTDB taxonomy): domain Bacteria; phylum Actinomycetota; class Actinomycetes; order Streptomycetales; family Streptomycetaceae; genus Streptomyces; species Streptomyces kronopolitis. The sequence continues at coordinate 9,137 of NZ_BMND01000041.1, read as the reverse complement.
CGGGCCTGGCTCAATCGACAGCAGTTCAGCGACCTGTCTGCCTCCGAGGTGACCGCCTTCTTCACCGACGCGGTGGCCGACTGGGCGACCGACCAGGGATATGAAGTCCAGCGGGAGGTAACGCTGCCCACCGCCACTCGGCAAAACCGGACCGGGCGTCTCGACCTGCAACTGCGGCACCGTTCGGGGAAGGGACGGCTGATCAGCATCGAGGTGGATCGGGGTACGAAGGAGTGGTCCCTCGACAAGCTCGTCCAGGCCGCCGAGCTCGGCCACCTGGCACTGTGGCTTCGGTGGAGCCGCGCCCCCGTCACTCTGCCGATCCCGCCCACGGTCCGGCTCATCCGGGCTCAGGTCCTCAGGCGCACCACGCTCGCGCGGGCGAAGCTCCACTCGCTCCGGCCGGACAACTGCGGGTAGCAGGCTGCTTCGCACCCGGCAGCGCCATAGGTGTTGAGGCGGACCGGCGGCGGACTTCTACCGGCCCCGCGTCAGGGCACGGGGACCCTCCAGCAAGCCTCGGTGCCGTCGAACGTTCTGGTGAACAGGCCCAGGTGGCTGGGCCTGTGAGGACCCGGCAGAGCTGACGTCGACTGATCCGGTGCGCCGGGGGCAGCCCGCCCAGGGTCGCTCGTTGGGGCCGGTGTCGCCGAACTCTCCCGCCCGCCTGGTGGGCCTTGATGTACTGGACTCCGGAGCAGGCGAAGCAGGGAGTGGACGTTGCCGGGTACAGCAGGAGTTACACCGTCGAACCGCGGGCGGGGCCGCGTGACGGACTTCGACGACTTCGACGACTTCGAGTGGGTGGTGTGGCGCCTCGAAGTCCAGGACCCTCAGCAGCTCGCGGGCGAGAATCCCGACCTGGACGAGCGCACCAAGAAGACGATGACACAGCTCGCGGGCTCGCTGGGCTGCGTGTACGACCACTGCGTCGACTACGACTCCTACCCCGACGGAACGCCGTACTACGCCTGGTGGGTCCGCCTGCCCGCCGCCGAGCACGCCCGACACGGCACGGACGGCATCCCGCAGGCGCTCGGCCCGCTGCGCCAGTACCTGACCACCCAGCTTCCCGACGGCCTGAAGTGGGAGGTCACGCCGGATCGCCAGTTCACCGTCGACCACGCCGGCAGCATGGCCATGCGGACGGCCTACGACGATCTGATCGCTCCGTTCGAGCGCGCCCTGATCCCGCTGCGCCGGGACGGGGCCGACGCGCTCGATCCGCGGGCGAAGGTCTGGGAGCGGGAGGCGAACCTCCAGGTCGGGACGTTCGATCTGTGGCTGTGCAACGACCCTGACCGCCCGCACGCCTGGCTCGTCGTCACCGTCGGACTGTGGACCGAGCCGCAGTTCCTCGACGAAGAGCCCGCCGCCCGCCTGGGCCACTTCGGCTTCACCCCGCACCACCCGCTGCTGTTCCTGCCCCGCCCGCCCGGCCCGGCGACCTTCACCGCCCGCGCGGTATCCGGCCCCTTCCCCAGCAAGAGCAGCTCCAGGGCGAAGACCGCCGACTCCATCGGGACAGCTCACCAGTGGACGGCCAGCGATCCCTCCGTTCTGGCGGAGCGGGTCGCCCACGACCTCAAGCGGCTGTGGCCGCACCTCACCGACCCGGAAGGGAGACGATCGTGACCGTCGAGCCCATCGCGGACCTGCGGGCCGCGCTCCAGCAGGCCGTGGCACTGCTGGCGTTCGAGGCAGGGCGGCAGGGGGCCGCCGACCCGGAACGGGCGGAGCACCTGATGGCTGCCACCTCCGCTTTGGAGGAGACGTTGCAGCGCACCGCCGCCGCTCGGTCGTAGAGGCTGGCGGCGCTGATCAGTGCCGCCAGCCGGAGCCTCGGCAGCCACCCGCCACACCGCGCCACGCCCACGCACGGATGAAAGGAGCGGGCAGGGAAGCTCGCGTGCATAGGCTGGGAGTCGGCATGACACGAACGCCGCCCCGCCGCCGTCGCAGCGCCCACGCCGCCAGCGACCCAGAACGGCCAGGCTCCCCCGGCACCTGCCGGCAAGGGCCCGTGATCCCGTCGTTGATCGTGTCGCTGAACCGGGAGAAGCGTGGGAAGCCCCTGGAGAAGCCATGACGAAGAACGGCTCCAACGCGCGTAAGGCCCGCATCCGCGCGCACGCCACCAAGACCGGAACCAGCTACCGCCAGGCAGCCCGTGAGATGGAAGCAGAGCGCGCGCAGGAGCAAGACGACCGTGCGGCGCAGAAGGCGCAACTCCGCGCCGCCATCCATAACCCGGAGGACCTCGCCGAGGAGCGGACGCGTTACCTGGGACACATGCTCGCGGTAGATCTGCCCGACTCTGTCCGTGTCTGCCTGTTCGTACTGGCCGACCGCCTTGGCACAGGCAAACTCACCGACAGGCAGGGCGTCAGCTTCACCATTCCCGAGCTGTCATCCGCCACCGGCCTGACATATGCGGCAGTTGAGGACAGCGTGAACCTCGCCCGCGCCCATGGCTGGATCACCGGGGAGCCCCCCGGCCACGTCCATCTCTCCATTCCGGGCGAGAACATCGAGATGTACGAGTGGTTCCTGAAGCAGGTGAAGCAGCCTGTACGTGACGTCGAGCGGCACAGCGGGGTGCTGGAACGGATCGACCAAGAACGCAGCCACCAGGTGCAGGAAGCCGAAGAGGCACGAGCCATTGCCGAGCAGTTCTGGGCCGCACATTCCCAGAAGGCCACGCTCCTGGCCGAGTGACCGCTCTGGCCACGGACCTCAATCAGGCCGGATGTCACAGGAAGCGCGGGCGGGCGCGGCCGCCTCCGCGAGCAGCTGTACGCCGCCCCCGAACACCAGGCATGGGTGGGATGTTCGTGAGGGCTCGCCGCATCTGGCTGCGTACGCTGCGGGCACCGAGGTGTTTTCGAGGAAGAGCTGCGGATGACTGAGAACGCGTCTGTGCCCGGCCCGCGCCGGGACCTGGCGATGCACAACGACTGGTGGCCCGCGGGCTGGGAGCACGTCCTGCCCCGCCAAGGCCTTGCCCTGACCATGCTGATCGGGACCGCGAGCCAGCCCGGCTTCACCGGCTCCCTGGACGACCTGCTGCACAAGATCTTCGACGGGCACTGGGACATGATCGGCGGCGACCTCGACAGCCCCCTCACGTTCTCCTGGCCCGATGAAGAGTGGGACTACGAGGAAGCGCCGGAGGGCCGCGAAGCCTGCGAAGCCGACCGCTGGAAGCAGTTCAGCGCCACGCTGACGACCGCAGGCTTCCCGGTGCCCACCACCGTGCGAGACCTGTCCGAGCTTTATCTGACGTGGGGCCTGGCCCGCCGCGAAGAGACACCAGGCGGCACCCGCTGGTCCATGCCGACCGCGCTTCCGCTACCCGGCGACCTGCTGCCCCTGGACGACGAACTCGCCAGGCGCCTCGACGGGATCCGCTGGACGATGCGCACCGGCCCGCTCGTCGACACCCTCATCGACTACCTGCTCAACGACCTGGGCGAACCAGAGGAGACCCTCACCTCTCTGGACCGGCTCGCGGCTACCACGGACCAGGACGTCGACGACGTCCGGATCGCTCTCGCGGAGCTCGTGCAATCCGGCGATGCCCGACTCCAGCGCGGCGAAGAACCGGCTGACGCGGAGCGTCTGGAAGCCCACCGCCGCTTCCGCCTTTTCATGGACTGGGCGCACTTCCACGAGCACCGAATCCAGCTGAGCCGGGGTGACTGAGGCAGGGCACACATCGTGGGGACCACACCCAAGATCCCAGGCTCTACACGCACTCCAGTGCGGTGTCGCAGCTCAGCACCCCCGGGCCTCGCACCCCAGTATGTGTAGGGCCTGGGAACGGTGCCGCTGACCCTGCGGATCACCAGTCGTCGGGGACGCTGCCCACCCACGCGATCGGCCGGCCTTCGCTGTTGTAGCCCCAGTGCGGCTCCTCTATCGAGGTCTCGTGACCGTCGTCCAGGACACAGATGCGTCCCCAGCGGCCGTGCTTGCCCGGACAGATCCCGGCGAGCACGGCCGCGTCGCCATCGCGCACGGCCTGCTCGAAGCGGTCCTGGAACGGCTGGAGGCGGGCGCACAACTCCCTGCCGATCTGCGTCTCCGCCGCCTCGACCTGTGCCCTCACTTCCTGCACCCGCGGGTCGGACAGCACGAACGAGATGACCTTCTCCGCCTCCGCGAAGGCACTGGTGCGCACGTGCCGCCGGACGGCCTCCTGCACACGCCGCTCTTCCACACGGTCACCGGCCACGGCCCGTCTCCTCGCTTGTGCCGGGGTCGGCTCCGTCCAGAGCTTCAACGGTTTCGAGGTCAAGGTCGACGGCCAGGTGGTCGAGGAAGAGGCGCTGTTCAGGGCTCAACCCCAACCGCGGGTCCTCGGCGAGGCGCACGAGGGCCGCGGCGGTGAAGCCGGGGGCAACGGCCTGGACGGCGTGCCGCATGGCCTCCATCGTGGCTTCAGCCCCGTCCCGGTCGTCCTCGCCGGTGTAGTGCAGAGCGATGCCGTAGCTGCGCCACGCCCGTGCGGCCAGGGCCTCCAGAGCGGTGGACACACCCGGGTCCGAATCGCCGGCGGACAGCGCCAACGAGCCCTGAACGGCCGGTTCATGGCCGCCCCTGTACTCGCCCGAGGCCTCTACAAGGCGCAGACCGTAGTGGTCGAGGTAGGCCAGGAGGAACACGGCCAGGGCCCGGCCGGGGTCGCTGGCATGCTCAATCCCGGGCGGCTCGCTCGTCCAACCGAAGGTGGCCTGGTCGGGCCGCGGCCGCACGCCGCCGTTGTGCGGGTCGGGGAAGACCACGGCACGGGTGAAGAAGTCATCCAGGCGGCTCAGCAGCTCCTCATCCGGGTTGTCGACCTCGCGGCCGCGCACGGTGGTGATAGCCGCCTGGACGATGGTGGTGAGGTACCGCCGGCGGGCGTCCTCCTGCCGCCGCAGCGCGCTCTCCCAGCCCTCCTCAACCACATGTCGGCGGTGCATCTCCGGCTCACTCTGGGGGAGCGCGGCTTCCCGCGGTGCCTCCTCCAGGCCGCCGGCGTCCGCGGCCGGTCCGCCCACCGGAGCCTCCGCCGGAGGCTGCACCGGGGCGGCGGAGGCCGGCGGCTGGAGGGAGGAGACCAGCTGGGCACTGGAGGCCGCGCGCCCGCCCTGGGCGGTGGCATCGGCGATACGCAGCAGGTCGCTGCTCCCGGAGACGCCGCTGTGGGCGGAGGCGATGGCCCCGGCCTCCAGCCGCGCCACGATCTCGTCGGCCTCCTCCGGCGTGTGCCCGGCGCCGCCCAGGGCCTGCAACACGGCCGCCCGGGCGGTCAAGCCGCCGGCCACATGTGCACGGACGCGGGCGAGCTCCTGACCGGAGGCGTCCGCACCGTGCTGCTGCGCCGCGCTCACCAGCGGCATGTCCAGAGCTTCCAGGTGAGCCAGGAGCAGGCGTGCCAGGGCGCGGCTGTGTTCGCTGCCGGCCGGCTTCCCATCGGCGCTGCCGTCGCCACGGTCGCCGGGGTAGGCAAGGTGCCACGGGTGGATGACGGTGCGGTGCAGAAAGTCGCTGAGCACTTCGAACAACTCCGCGCCCGCTCGGGCAGGCTCGTGCCCGCCGGCCGCGGCGGCCGCGGCCCGCCCGATCTCGGCACCGGCCCACGAGAGCGCATCCAGCATCTGCCGACCGCCTGTCGAGGGCACGTCCTCGAATACCTCCACCACCCGGAACAACCCCGGCGGCCCATAGAGGTTGCCCTCCTTCGCACGGCGCACCTTCACCGCAGCTTCCTCCACCGAGGCGGCAACCGCCCAGCTCAGCACCTCCGAGGCACCGGGATGCGCCGGGTCGGCACACCTCGCCAGGACCCGGAACTCCCCCCGACGCTCCTCCGGCCGCACCCCGCCGGACGTCGGATACCCCTCCCCGCGCTCACATGGATCACCAGCAGGGCTGTACTCATCCCCCCAGCTCTGCAGTCCCACCAACTCCCGGATACGCCTCAGCTCCGCCAACCGCACCGCAGCCAACCGCTCCGACTCACCCACCGGGACCGCGAGATGCCCCCCGCCCCCGGCAGCTGCAATCAGCTCACCCAGCTGCTCCCACGTCAGGCCGGCGGCCTCCCGGCGAACCGCCACCCGGCACTCGGCATCGCTGATCTTCGCCATCTCGTCCCTCTGATCGTCGTCGGGCTGCTCGGTGCTCATGCCGCCCACTCCAGCCCGAGCGCGGCCAGCGCGGCCAGCTTGTCCGCGGTGAGCTTGCCGCGCCTCGATTTCGCGTTCGAGAGAAATACACCCAGCTTCACCAGGTGCTCCTGACCATCGACCACAACGGCCTCTTCGTGCCCTCTGGAGACCGTCACAGAGCCGGTGCGGGCCTTGTACTGCGCCAGGGCCGCAACGCCCCGCTCGAAGGCGCTCAGGGCCGCCGTGGGCCCCTTCGCGGGCGCCTTCGGCTCCGGCGCGGGCAGTGGCTGGACGCCGAGCTGCTCCAGGCGCTCGCGCTGCCCGTCCATCAGCCCCTGCCACACCTCGTGCTGGCGCTGCTTCGCCAGCCACCGGCCGACGTCCATCCCGTGCACGGTGACGCCCGGTTCGATGTAGGCCAGGGCGCTCTGGCTCTCCTCCGACACCATCTCCCGCACCGCCGCGAAACGCCGCTGCCACTCCGCCGGCCAAGCCGGGTTCCAGTCCTCGTCGATCGCCCGCAGCGCCGCCTCCCACTCCGGACGCCCCTCCAGCGCACCAGGCCGCCGCAAATTGGACAACCAACTCCCCACCTGCCGGTCCAACGCGGTCGCGGACCGCGGCGCACACAACGTCCAGTGCTCCGCGAAGTACACCCGCGCCGCCGCCAAGTTCTCCTCGAACCGCTCGTCCGCGATCGACCAGACCATGCCCAGCTCCTCCAGCCGATCCGCCCGCTTGCCGGTCATCTGCCCGGCCCCGAAGGCCCGCCGCTGCTCCGCCACCCAGGTCCCCAGCGGAAACGCGCCCTCCTTGTGCTCGTACGGGACCCGGGCGTGATGCTCACGCTCGGTGAATGCCTTGAGCTTCGCCCACCCGCGCCCCCAGTCCTGCCGCTCGATGTCGATCACATTGAAGCTGACCCAGTCCGCGACCATCACCGGGTCCCGCGGAGCAGCAAAGCGAAGCAGAAGACGAGTTTCCTCCTCACCATCCTCCGGCTTCGATCCGATGTACTGGGACGGCTGCGCAACATCCTTCTGGGGCTCCTGCGGGATGGCCAGCAATTCCACGGCCTCTTCATCGTGAGCCCGCAGACCCTCCAATACCTTCACCAAAGGACGGTACGATCCCGAGGTGAACATATCCTCCGGCTTTTCCCCCGGCTGGAGAAAAACCGGAACAATCAAAGAGGCCAATTTCCCTTCACCCGGCTTCTGCCGCAGAGCGCGCCCGATGGCCTGCACGATGTCGTGCGGCGCGCCCTTGGGGTCCAGCAGCGCGACGGAGTCCACGGCCCGGATGTCCACGCCCTCACCCAGCACCCGACAGTTCGACAGCACCGCGCGCCGGGCGGTCGACCCGAACTCACCCAGCACGCCCCGCCGGCGCTCCGGGACGTGCTCGCCGCACAGCCAGTCCGCCCAGACCTTCGCCGGGTACATCTCCGGCTGGTCCGCGTGCAGCCGCTTCGCCACCCGCTCCAAACCCTCCGCGTACGCCGCGGCCTCTATCGTCCGGTGATGGAACGTGATGCACGTCTGCAGCCCGTGCTGCGCCATCGTGTGCAGCAGCGCCGCCTGCAGCGCCCCGAGCCGCTGCCCGCGCACCTCCTCGGCGTGCCGCTCCTCGCCCATCAGCCGCTCCGGCGTGACCACTTCGTCCTGGAGCTCCAGGACGATGACCTGATACCGCGCGAGTAGCCCGCGAGACACCGCTGACGCCAGCGAAAGCTTGTACAGAACGGGCCCGAAGACCCTTTCGTCATCCATGCTCGCCGCCATCTCCTTCGGCAGCGCATCACGAACCCCCTCCGCAACCTCCCAGTGCGGGTCCCGCTCCTGCCAGATCCGCGGCGTCGCCGTCAGATACAGCCGCCGGTACGCCGGGATGACCGCCTGGTTGTGGATGTCCGCCCACGCCTTACCCATCGAGCCCGAAGTCCTGTGGGCCTCATCCACACAGGCGAGGTCTACCGGGTCCAACCGTTGGCCGTAGATGCCCTCGAAAGCTTCCGCCAGCACACCGAGGCTGGCGTACGTCGCGTAGATCGTCACAGGCCCTGTGCCGTGCCACAGCGCCAACTGCACGGGGTTCGTGGTGCAGCGCACCTGAAGGTCCCACAGCTCCGGATCGTCCTGGAGCGAACACACTGCAACCGCCGGCCCCCGGTGCCCGACGTCGTGCCACGCCTTCACCGTCTGCGCCAAAAGGTCCAGTGTCGGGACCAGAACGAGAATGCGGCCCTTGGGCACAATGCGGCGAGCCGAAGCCGCCGCAATGACGGTTTTCCCGGTTCCGCACGCAGCGTGCACCTGCCCGCGCATACCATTGGCAGGAATGCCGCCCGACGGGATGTCGAGACCACGCACAATAGCGGCAACGGCCTCGACCTGATGTTCACGCAGTTTGATGGCCATTTCCTGTTTCTCCTTTTCACGGAATGCGGCGTGCGATCAGAAATGCAAGTCCGGCACGACGAGATGGGCCGGGGGTGGTGACGTCTGGACCCAAATACTACGCAGATCGCGCCCGTGATGCATCACCCACGCGGCAGGTTCCTGCTCCAGGGTGATACATGTCCGAATCTCGCCCTACGGCGACGGGTTGTGGTGTATGCTGGCGGGGCATCAGTGAACGTGAACGTGTTGTTCCGGGGTAGGGGAGGGGTTCGGGTGGAGCCCGTCACTGCACTGCGGGCCGGCACTCCGTCAGGCCGACGGCCCGTCACTCTCATTGTGGGGTGGTGGCTGTGATTCCCAGTAGCTACGCAGGCTGACAGGCGATGCACCTCCCCTCGTAGCCAGCCATGGCACCCGCGCTTGCGCGGGTGCCCCAATTCGCGCTTGCGCGAATTGTACTTCTTTCGGGAATTCCGTTTACGGAATTCCATTCCCGCGTTCACGCGGGAATGCGAAGCGCGCTTGCGCGCTTCGTTTGCTATGCCCCGGCTTGCCGGGGCATTTCCCGCTCCGCGGG
>NZ_BMND01000040.1 GCF_014646275.1 Streptomyces kronopolitis | reverse complement strand
CCCCGGCGGCCGCGGCCCCGGTGGCCACCAGCACGGCGGGCCGCCGGGCGCGGACGCCGGTGCGGCGCGGCGCGGACCGGGCGCCGCCGGACGCCTGCCCCTCGGCGGCGTCGACCGTCCGGGAGGTCGGCCCGGAGCGGCGGCGGGACCGCGGGAGGAGAGGGCCGGGGGAGGCGGCGGGAGGGGCAGCGGGGGCAGCGGGAGTGGACGTGGTGGAGGGGGCGGACGGGGCGGAGGCGTCGGCCCGGTGCACCGCCGCGTCCACCCCGGGTAAGTCGTCCAGCCGGTCGCCCGGCCCGGCGCTCCGTATGCCGTCCCCGCCCGCGCGCCCCTCGCCCATGCGCCTCGCGCCCGCCTCGTCCGCGTCCTCCTCCCCGTCGGGCAGTGACACGTACGGCCGAACGCGCAGCGGGTCGAAGTCGTCCGCGCCGATGGCCGCGCACAGGCAGGACGGGCGGCCGCCGCCGCGTACCGGGGCGGAGCAGTGCGGGCAGTGCCGTGCCGTCACGAGTGGACCCCTCCCTGGATGCCTCGAACCGGCAGCGATTATCCAGACGCCACCCGCCCCGCGCAGGCACTCGGCGACATCCGCCCGGCGGACCGAGGCTGCCCCGGCCCACCCGGCGACGCCCCGACTGTCCCCCGTACGGCCCCGGATGGCGGACGCCGCTCGGCAAGCCATATCCGGCACCACCACCCAGGATGGAAGGGATCCGAAGGCCGCCCCCTCATGGGGCGGGCGGCCGACGGCGGCCCGTAACGGGACGGCGCGCCCCGCCCGGCGGTCGCCGCGCAGTCCGCCGAAACGGCCACCGGGGCCCCGCCGCCCCGGACCCGGTACCGCAAGGGACACTCCGGCACAGAGGGAGAGGCTCATGGCGCAGGACACCGGCGCTCCCGCCGTGCCCGGCGGGGAGCGGTCCCGGCGGACGATCCTCGTCGCGATCGGCGCGCTGCTGCTCGGCATGCTCCTCGCGGCGCTCGACCAGACCATCGTCGCCACCGCGCTGCCCACCATCGTCAGCGAACTCGGCGGCCTCGACCATCTGTCCTGGGTGGTCACCGCCTACCTGCTGGCCTCGACGGCGGCGACGCCGCTGTGGGGCAAGCTCGGTGACCAGTACGGCCGCAAGAGGCTGTTCCAGACCGCCATCGTGATCTTCCTGATCGGGTCGGTGCTGTGCGGCATCGCGCAGAACATCGGGGAGCTGATCGCCTTCCGGGCCCTGCAGGGACTGGGCGGCGGCGGCCTGATCGCGCTGTCGATGGCGATCGTCGGGGACATCGTTCCGCCCCGCGAACGCGGCAAGTACCAGGGGCTGTTCGGCTTCGTCTTCGGCGGTGCGAGCGTGCTCGGCCCGCTGCTCGGCGGGCTGTTCGTGGACCACCTCAGCTGGCGCTGGGTGTTCTACATCAACGTGCCCGTCGGCATCGTCGCGCTCGCCGTCATCGCCGCCGTGCTGCACATCCCGCGCAGCCGCACCCCGCACCGGATCGACTACCTCGGCACCGCCACCATCGCCGCGGCCGCCGCCTGCCTGGTCCTGATGGCCTCGCTCGGCGGGGTCAGCTATGCCTGGGGCTCCTGGCAGATCATCGGGTTCGGGGTGCTCGGCGCCGTGCTGCTGGTGGCGTTCGTGGCCATCGAGCGACGGGCCGTCGAACCGGTGCTGCCGCTGCGGCTGTTCCGGCTGCGCACCTTCACGCTCACCGCCGTCATCGGCTTCGTCGTCGGCTTCGCGATGTTCGGCTCGATGACCTACCTCCCGACGTTCTTGCAGGTCGTGCAGGGAGTGACGCCGACGCTGTCCGGGGTCCACATGCTGCCGATGGTGCTCGGCATGCTGCTGGCCTCCACCGGCTCCGGCCAGATCGTCAGCCGCACCGGCCACTACAAGGTCTTCCCGATCGCCGGCACCGGCGTCGTCGCGCTCGGCCTGCTGTTGCTGCACCGGCTCGAACCGTCCAGCGGCGTGGGCGAGATGAGCGCCTACTTCTTCGTCTTCGGCTTCGGGCTGGGCCTGGTGATGCAGGTGCTGGTGCTCATCGCGCAGAACGCCGTCCCCTACCGCGACCTGGGCGTCGCCACCTCCGGCGCCACCTTCTTCCGCTCCATCGGCGCCTCGTTCGGCGTCTCGCTCTTCGGCACGGCCTTCGCCAACAACCTCCGCCCGCGGATCGCCGACGCCCTCGCCGGGCACCCCCTGCCCCCGGGCGTCGACCCGGCGGGGATCGCCGAGGATCCGCGGACCGTGGCGCGGCTGCCGGCCGGGCAGGCCGCCGGTGTCCTGAACGCCTACGCCGTCTCCATCACCGATGTGTTCCTCTACGCCGTGCCGCTGGTCCTGGTGGCGTTCGTGCTGGCCTGGTTCCTCAAGGAGGAGCCGCTGCGCGGCAGCGTCACCGCCCCCGACGCCAGCGAGGTGCTCTCCTCCAACCCCGTCGAACGCTCCTCCCGTGACGAGGTCGCCCGCGCGCTGTCCAAACTCGGCAGCATGGAGGGCCGCAAGGACATCTACGAGAAGATCACCGCCCGGGCCGGACTGGACCTCAAACCGGCCGCCAGCTGGCTGATCCTGCGCATCCACCGCTACGGCTCGGTGGAGCCGGGGCTGCTGGCCGAACGCACCACCGTGCCGTACGGGGTGGTCGCCGAGGGCGTCCGGCAGATCGAGGAGCGCGGACTCGGCGCCCGCGCGGGGCTGATGCTGCTGCTCACCGACCGCGGCCGGGACATCGCGGACCGGCTCTCGGCGACCCGTCAGCAGTCACTCGCGGAGCTGCTGGGCGACTGGTGGACCGAGGACCGCCCCACCGATCTCACCGAACTCGTCCGGGAGCTGACGGCGGAGCTGTGCGGCTCGGACGCGGAGGAACCGCAGCGCAACGGCACCCGCCGCAGCACGCCCCGCACCCCGCCGCCCGCCGCGCACCCACCCGACCTGGCGAAGTGACCACGTCCGTAAGGCAGTTGGGCGCCCTCGGATCGGCCCCGGCCCCGCCCGCTCAGCCCGGCAGCGGGCCGCCGCCCAGCCCCTTCTCGAAGAAGACCTCCGCGTAAGGGTCGTCGTGGTACGGCGCGATCTCCGCGAAGCCGTGCCGCCGGTAGAGCGCGACCGCCTCCACCAGGTCCCGCCGGGTGTCCAGCCGGATCCGCCCGGCCCCCAGCCGCACCGCGGCCGCCTCGGCGGCCCCCAGCAGCAGCCCCGCCCCGCCCCGTCCACGCCGCCCGGCCCGCACGAACATCCGCTTCAGCTCCGCGGTGCGCCCGTCCAGCAGCCGCACCCCGGCGCAGCCCGCCGCCTCCCCGCCGTGCCGGGCCACCAGCAGCACGCCCCGCGGCGGCAGCAGCGCGGCACCGGGGTACTCCGCCACCCCCTGTGCGATCTCCCGCGGCGTGGAGCGGCGCCCCTCGTGCAGCAGGAAGTAGCGGTCGGCGACCTCGGTGTAGTACTCCCGCAGCAGCGCCACCGCGTCCGGCGAATCCACCGGCTCCACCGTGACGGACCACGGCGAACGGAGCGGAACGACGACCTCACTCATGCCCGCATTCTCGCGGCGGCGACTGCCCATCACACAACGCTTTTCGACGGCTGCTGCCGCCGGGGGCTCAGTCCTTCCGGGGCCCGGCCTGCTGCACGACCTCGAAGGACCACAGGGTCGACCCGGAGGCGGCGGGCTTGGGCCGCTCGCCGCCCTGGTCGCCGCCGCCCTGCTGGTGCGCGGCCTTCATCGGCCCCTCCATCCAGGCCTGGAACGACTCCTCGTCGCGCCAGCGGGTGTAGACGAGGTACTGGTCGGTACCCTCCACGGGGCGCAGCAGCTCGAACCACTCGAAGCCGTCGGAGGAGTCCACGGTGCCGGCGCGCGAGGCGAAGCGCTTCTCCAGCACCTCACGCTGCTCGGCGGGGACGGTCAGCACATTGATCTTCACGATGCTCATGGCGACCATCGTGCCGCATGGTGCACACCGAACGCAGGCCAGGTCGCACGCCACGGGCCGTCAGCCGTGCAGTTTCAGCCCCTTGGTGATCTTGTCGACGATGCCGCGCGGCCCGTACACGGCGAGTCCCACCAGGTCGAGGTCGCCGGCGGGCACCGCCCGCACCGCCGCCCGGTTGTCGTCGTCGTTGCCCGTCGCGAACATCTCCGAGGTGTACAGCGCGGTCGGTACGGCGCGGCTGAGCGCGCGGCCGTGCGTACGGGCCAGCGCCGCGGCATCGGCGGTGTAGCACAGCACCGGCTCCCGCAGCAGCGCCAGATAGCCGTTTCCCGAGGCGTCCTCGTAGGGCTCGCCCATGATGTCGCCGCGGGCGTGCGCGATGCCGCTCGCCAGAAACGCGGTGACATTCAGCTTCTGCCAGTCGGCGAGGCCGTCCCGGACGATCACGGCGATCTTGGTGTCGAAGCGGGGAGCGGCCGGCGTCGTACGAGGGGATGCGGATGCGGTGGCGGTCGGTGCGGTAGTCATGGGGGGAGTCTCCTGCGGCGTCCGGGGCCCGTCTTGAACGCTGGTGCGGAGGGAACGCCGGTGCGGAACCGGCAGACTGGGGCGATGAGTCGGCAGCACGACGGGGACTGGGTGCGCTACTGGCGCGATCCGCACCGTCCCCTGGAAGCGATGCACGCGCACTTCGTCCGCCATACCTTCCATCCGCACAGCCATGACGCCTATTCGTTCGCCGTGACGGAGACCGGCGCCCAGCGCTTCACCTGCCGGGGCGCGGGGCACACCAGCGCCGCCGGCATGGTGATGGCGTTCAATCCGGACGATCCGCACGACGGGGAGTCCGCCGTCGAACTCGGCTTCACCTACCGGATCATGCACATCGGCCCGGACGTGGTCCGCGCCGTCCTCGACGATGTCACTGACGGCCGGGGCGCCTTGCCGCTGTTCGACCGTCCGGTGGTGGACGACCCGGTGCTGGCCCGCGCGCTGCGCAGACTGCATCCGGCGCTTGTCGGCGACGCGGATCCCCTGGTACGGGAGGAGCGGCTCACCGCGGCCGTCGAAGCCATGGTGCGGCGCAACGCCGCCGGCGCCAGGGCGGGCGGCGCGCGCGTACTCCCTCCGGGCGCGCAGGCCAGGGCGGCCCGGAGAGCACGCGACCTGCTCGTGGCGGACCACGACCGGCAGCTGACCGCCCAGGAACTCGCCGACGCCGCGGGGTGCAGCCGCTTCGCGCTCTACCGGGCGTTCCGCACCGAGTACGGGATGGCGCCCAGCGATTTCCAGCGGCTGCTGCGGCTGCGCCGGGCCCGCGCGCTGCTCGTCGAGGGCCGGCCCACGGCCGAGGCGGCCACCGTGGCCGGCTTCGCCGACCAGGCCCACTTCCACCGCTGGTTCGTGCGCTGCTTCGGCGTCACTCCGGGCGCGTTCCGCCGGGCCGCGTCACGCGCGTAGAGGGACCGGACCGCCGGGTTCGGCCGGGGGCGCCGCGGCGACCGCCCGTGCCCGGGAACGCCGAGGGCCCGCCCGGAATGCTCCGGGCGGGCCCTCGGGGGGTGGTGGTGCGGGTCAGGCCTTCGCGGTGGCCGGGGCGGGGTGGTGGGCCGCTTCGCGGACCTCCTGGGCCTCGGCCTCGGTCTCGACGGCGGGGGGCGAGCCGGGCAGCGGCTTGCGGGCGCTCTCCGACATCATCAGGACGGCGATGCCGCCGATCACGGCCGCCGCCATCATGTAGTAGGCGGGCATCATCTTGTTGCCGGTCGCCCCGATCAGGGCGGTGACCACCAGCGGCGTCGTGCCGCCGAAGAGCGACACCGAGACGTTGAAGCCGATCGACAGCGAGCCGTAGCGCACCTTGGTCGGGAACAGCGCGGGCAGCGTGGACGGCATCGCCGAGGTGAAGGTGACCAGCAGCAGGCCGAGCGCGGACATGCCCAGCGCGATGGCGACCAGCGAGCCCTGCCGGATCAGCAGCAGCGCGGGCACCGACAGCACCAGGAAGCCCAGGCAGCCCGCGCCGATGACCGGGCGGCGGCCGAAGCGGTCGGTGAGCCGGCCCGCGAGCGGCTGGACGACCATCATCAGGACCATCACGGCGAGCACGACCAGCAGCCCGTGCGTCTCGTCGTACTTCAGCTCCGAGGTCAGGTAGCTCGGCATGTACGACAGCAGCATGTAGTCCGTGACGTTGAAGACCAGGACCAGGCCGATGCACAGCAGCATGGACCGCCACTGGCCGAAGATCATCTCGCGGATGCCGATCCGCTTCTCGGCCTCGCGGCGCTCCTTCTCCTTGCTCCGCGCCGCCTTCTCCAGCTGCGCGAAGGCCGGGGTCTCCTCCAGCCGCAGCCGCAGGTAGAGGCCGATGATGCCCATCGGTCCGGCGATCAGGAACGGGATGCGCCAGCCCCACGAGGTCAGGTCGCTGGTGGACAGCAGCGCGGTCATCAGGGTGACCAGGCCGGCACCGCCGACGTAGCCGGCCAGCGTGCCGAACTCCAGCCAGCTGCCGAGGAAGCCGCGCTTCTTGTCGGGCGCGTACTCGGCGATGAAGGTGGAGGCGCCGCCGTATTCGCCACCGGTGGAGAAGCCCTGCACCAGGCGGGCGACGAGCAGCAGGATGGGCGCGCCCACGCCGATGGAGGCGTAGGAGGGGATCAGGCCGATGGCGAAGGTGCCCGCCGCCATCATGATCATGGTGATCGCGAGGACCTTCTGCCGGCCGATGCGGTCACCGAGCGGCCCGAAGACCATGCCGCCGATGGGGCGCACCAGGAAGGCGGCCGCGAACGCTCCGAACGTCGACAGCAACTGCGCGGTCGGGTTCCCGGACGGGAAGAAGACATGCCCGAGGGTGACCGCGATGTAGCTGTACACGCCGAAGTCGAACCACTCCATCGCGTTGCCGAGCGCGGCCGCCGACACGGCGCGCTTGACCATCGCGGGGTCGACGACGGTCACCTCGCCGGAGCCCGGTGCGGCCGCGTCCGCCGCCGGCTTCCGCTGCGGATCGGGTGCGGTCTCGGCACCGCGGCCGACGGGATCTCGGGGCCCGGGGACGACGGGGGACTGCGTCGGCACGTGCTCGCTCGCCTGCGCTCTCTTTGGACGACAACATGACACCGCCCGCCATGGCGTGGCGGGCCAGAGCCCGTCGTGATGCGACGGGCAAAGGTCGACCATAGGGGCAGACCGGATCATCACGGACGGTGTGCGGATGACCGCGCAGTCGGCCGTATACCCGCTCCTTGCTGGGTAAACGCACTGTGCGTGAGCGATTCCCGGCACTTATGTCTGTGATCCATATCGCGGCGATCCGCTGCAACCGTCGGTAGATTGTGACGTGCGCCACGCGAGGTCGGGGGTGGCCCACGGCCGGGGCCGGGCCGGGCACGCGAACGGCGCGGCGGCACTGTGCACCGCCGCGCCGAAGTGGATCGTCGCGTTCCCTCAAGGATCGGCCATGACCGCCCGCCCCGCCACTCGGACGTGGGCCCGGCCGGGGAGCGGGGGCGTACCCCTGCCGTTGCCACTCCCGCCGGGCTCCCCGCAAGGCACCGGCGGGAGCGTCCGTCACGGCATCCAGGCCTCGTACGACATCACGTCGCCGGCCCTGGTGCGGAACTCCGGCTGGGTCTTGGTGAAGGTGACCTCCAGGCCCAGGAGTTCGCCGGTGCGCGGGTCGAAGATCGCCATCTGGCGGGTGACGTCCATGGCGCCGTCGGGGCCGTCGTACACGTAGGCCTGTCCGCGGCGGCCCAGCCGGTCGGTGACCGTGCCCGCCTGGCGCAGCCCGCCCGCGTCGGCCAGCATCCGGACGATGGCCGCGGACTCCCGGGGCCCCGGCGTCCACTCCTGGCGGAACGAGGAGAGCGCCGAGAGGAGCTCCCCCGTGGTGCGGTTGCCGTCCAGACCGCCGTAGAGCCACGACAGCTGTTCGCGCAGCTTCGCCGGGTTGGTCGAGGGCCGGGTGCGGGAGGCCAGGCCGCTGTGCTGCGCCTCCGAGCCGGCCGGATAGGTCTTGTCGTGGAGGACCTGGCCGTCGCTGACCTGCCGCCAGTGGCCGTCGTTGTCGTGGATCACCGGGCGGCCCGGGTGCCGGGGGTCGGTGGCCACGACCAGTTCCGAGCCGCTGCCGTCGGCGTTCCAGTGGGTGATCCGCTCCTCGGGCACGGTGATCGGCGGCGCGGCGTGCGGGCCGGCCTCCATGTGCATGTACCAGGTCTGCAGATGGCTGCCGCGCCGCGGTCCGTCCGCGGGGCCGGCCGACCGCGCCCGGGCCTCGGCCCGGCGGGCGAGGGTGTCCAGCGAGACGGACGCGGCACCGGTGTGGAGGGTCAGGGCGGTGGGCGCGGCGACGGCGGGGGTGCTGCCGGCGCCGGAGAAGGTGAGCGCGAGGGCGGCGACGGCGGCCAGTGACGCGGCGGTCAGGCCCAGCACCAGGCGCCGCCGGGGCACGGGGCGCGGGCGGGTCCGGCGGCCGTCGCCGGTCGCCGGCGCCGCCGGGTCCGTCGGCCGGGTCAGCTCCGCCAGCCGGTGCTCCGCCCGAGCGGTCAGCGGACGGTCGCGCCAGGGGCCGTCCCCGGCCGGGGCGGGGTCGGCCTGCCGCAGCAGCTGAAGTTCGTCAGTCATGGCGGCGGCCTCCCGCTCGGGTCGGTACGGGCTGGGGGGACAGCGGGCGGGGGAGGGCGGGGCGGCGGGGAGCGGCCTCGCTCCGGGCGGTGTCCTCGCCCGGGCCGGTGTCGCTCTGCCGCGGCCGCGCCGCCTGCATCCGTTCTATCTGCGTACGGAGCCGGCCGCGTGCCCGGTGCAGCCGCATGGCGGCCGCGCTCTGCCCGCACCCGAGGGTCACCGCCAGTTCCCCGACGGTCAGTTCCTCCCAGGCGGTCAGCCGCAGCACCTCCTGGTCGGCGGGGGAGAGGCGGGCCAGCGCCTCGTGCACCCAGGACCCGGGCCGCTCCGCCGCCGGGCCGTTGTCCACGGGCTGCCGCTGCCGCGCCGCCTCGTGGTGGCCGAGCCGGAGCAGCAGCCGCCGGTAGCGGCCCATCCCCCGCACGGTGTTGGCCAGGCAGTTGCGGGCCACGCCGTACAGCCAGGGCAGTGGCGCGTCGGGGAGTTCGGCGCGGCGTCGCCAGGCGGTGGAGAAGACCTCCGCCACGACTTCCTCGACCTCGTGTGCCTGCCCGTCCAGCCGTCGCGCCACGAAGCGGCTGACCGCCCAGTAGTGCGCGCGATAGGCCTCGGCGAAGGCGTCGTCCGTGCTCATGAAACCTTGGTGTCCGGCATGGACCGGATCATCACACCCGGCTCGGTGAGACTTCCCACCCCCTCCCGCGGGCCCCGGATCCCGTGGGCGGTGAAGCGTGCGGCGGTGCCGGACACCTAACGGGCATGAGGTTTCCCGTGAAGTGGTTGACGACCACCGACCACAAGACGATCGGCACGCTCTACCTGGCCACCGCGTTCGGCTTCTTCTGCGTCGGCGGACTGCTGGCGCTGGTGATGCGCGCCGAACTGGCCCGGCCGGGCCACCAGATCATGTCGAACGAGCAGTTCAACCAGGCGTTCACGATGCACGGCACGATCATGCTGCTGATGTTCGCGACGCCGCTGTTCGCCGGTTTCGCGAACTGGATCATGCCGCTGCAGATCGGCGCGCCCGATGTCGCCTTTCCCCGGCTGAACATGTTCGCCTACTGGCTCTATCTCTTCGGCTCGCTCATCGCGGTGGGCGCTTTCCTGACGCCGCAGGGCGCGGCGGACTTCGGCTGGTTCGCCTATGCGCCGCTGTCCGATTCCATGCATTCCCCCGGAATCGGCGCCGATATGTGGATCATGGGTCTGGCTTTCTCCGGCTTCGGCACGATCCTCGGTTCGGTCAACTTCATCACGACGATCATCTGCATGCGGGCACCCGGCATGACGATGTTCCGGATGCCGATCTTCTGCTGGAATGTGCTGCTGACCGGTGTGTTGGCGCTGCTGGCCTTCCCAGTGCTGGCGGCGGCACTGTTCGCGCTGGAGGTGGACCGCAAATTCGGGGCGCACATCTTTGACGCGGCGAATGGCGGTGCGTTGCTCTGGCAGCACCTCTTCTGGTTCTTCGGCCATCCGGAGGTGTACATCATCGCCCTGCCGTTCTTCGGCATCATTTCCGAGGTCATTCCGGTGTTCTCCCGGAAGCCGATGTTCGGTTACGTCGGTCTGATCGCGGCGACGGTGTCGATCGCGGGTCTGTCGGTGACGGTGTGGGCGCACCACATGTACGTGACGGGTGGCGTGCTGTTGCCGTTCTTCTCGTTCATGACGTTCCTGATCGCGGTGCCGACAGGTGTGAAGTTCTTCAACTGGATCGGCACGATGTGGAAGGGCTCACTGTCCTTCGAGACGCCGATGCTGTGGGCGATCGGCTTCCTGATCACCTTTGCGTTCGGTGGTCTGACGGGTGTCATCCTGGCGTCGCCGCCGATGGACTTCCATGTCTCGGACTCGTACTTCGTGGTGGCGCACTTCCACTACGTGGTGTTCGGCACGGTGGTCTTCGCGATGTTCGCGGGTTTCCATTTCTGGTGGCCGAAGATGACCGGCAAGATGCTGGACGAGCGGCTCGGCAAGATCACGTTCTGGACGCTGTTCGTGGGTTTCCACGGCACCTTCCTCGTCCAGCACTGGCTCGGCGCGGAAGGAATGGTGCGGCGTATCCCCGACTATCTCGCGGCCGACGGCTTCACCACCCTGAACACCGTCTCCAGCATCTTCTCCTTCCTTCTCGGGCTCTCCCTGCTGCCGTTCCTCTACAACGTGTGGAAGACCGCGAAGTTCGGCGAGAAGATCGAGGTCGACGACCCGTGGGGATACGGCCGTTCGCTGGAATGGGCGACGTCCTGCCCGCCTCCCCGGCACAACTTCCGTACGCTGCCGCGTATCCGCTCCGAATCCCCGGCGTTCGATCTGCACCACCCGGAGATCGGACGCGGGATCGAGGCCTTGGCGGACGCCGAGGACGCGCCCACCACCGGAATCGGGGCCCGCACATGAACGAGGGAACGCAGCGGGGCCAGGGCCGGCGGAGCGGCGAAGGCGCGGGAACGGGCGGCGAACTGCCCGGCGGGGCGGGCCTGCCGCACCTGGAGGACATGCCGGGGGCCGACGGCGCCGCGATGGACCGGGCCATCAACGAGATCGAGGGATTTCTCCTCTGGGAGGCGGAGAAGGACCGGGCCCGCCTTCGCGCGGAGGCCTTCTGCGCCGGTCTGCCCTGGCTCACCGACACCCAGCGCCGGGAGGTCGAGCAGCACTACTGCCGCGACCAGCGCGACGCCGCCTGGGCGTATCTGGAGCGCATCGCGCACCGCAGCACCACCCTGCGGACCGAGTACGAGGGCGTCTACCGGGCCCTGCGGCGGCGGCTGATCACCGCGGTCCTCAGCGGCACGCTGGCGGTGGCGGCGCTGGTGGCGGTGGCGGTCGCCGGGATGGCCGTGCGTTGAGGGACGCCCCGGGCCGTCCCTGGAGGGGGAACGTCCGGGGCGTGCGCCGAGGGTGACGGCCGTGCGGGGCACGGACGTCACCCCGGCCTTTGTACCGGTGGCGCGCCGCTCAGCCGGTGACGGTGATCTGGGAGGCGGGCGCGGTGGTGTCGGCGACCTTGTAGGTGGCGTTGAAGACCGAGCTGGTCGCGGTGGTCGGGCAGCCGAACCCGCCGACGACCTTCACCGGCACCGCGGCGTTGGTGAAGGTGAGCGTGGAGGGTGCGCCGTTGGCCCAGGTGCCGGGCACGGTCGCCGCCGCGGTGGGGGCCGCGGTGACCGTGCAGGACGCCAGCCCGCTGGTCTTGAGGACGAAACCGCCGGTGGGGATGGTCAGTCCGGCGGTCACCGGCGCCCCCATCTGCATGGCGACGCCCCAGGTGCCGCTGGTGGTGACGCTCGCGCTGACCCCCGGCAGGCTCGTCGTGCAGGAGCTGTAGGTCGCCGGAGTGGTGGAACTGCTCACCGGTCCGGCCGCGTTGTGGTTGCCGGGCGCGGCCGGGACCTGCCCGCTGGAGGTCGAGACCGTGCAGGTCACCACCACCGAACCGGCCTTGAAGGTGGCCTTGCCGCTGAGCGTGGCGGTGAAGCCGTGTCCCGCCGGGAGCACGGTCGTCGACGCGGCGAGCGGCGCCGCTCCGGCGGGCAGGGCCGCCGCCGGGCCCGTCACGGCGAGCGGCAGGGCGAGGGCCGCGGCGATACCGGTGCCGGCGGCCCACCACACGCGTCTGCGGTGGGTGGGGCGGGCGGGGTGCGTCATCGTCATCGTGGGTCTCCTTCAAGGGGGGTGGGTGCCGCAGGGGCCTCGGCCGCGGCGGCGGCCTCGGGAGCCGTACCGGTCTCGGGGGCCGTGCCGTTCGCGGGTGTCGTGCCGTTCTCGGGGTCCCCGGACGCCGTGGGGTCCCCGGACGCCGTGGGGGCGCCGGATTCCGCGGGGGCGGCCGGTTGCCAGGCGAAGATCATCGAGCCGCCGAGAACCCCGAGGACCGTGCCGAGCAGAAAGCCCCCGAGGTTGGACATCACCAGCGCGGCCGCCGCGCACAGCACCGTGAGCACCCCCGCCATGCCCCGGTAGTGCGGGGCGAACCACGCCGAGAGCCCCATCACGATCATCACCAGCCCCATCAGCACGGACGGGATGCCGGCGATGCCCTGCTGCAGCATGATCTTCAACGGTGCCAGCGGCAGGGCGCAGATCTCGACGCCGGCGAGGACCGCCGCCAGGCCGCCCCAGAAGGGCCGGCCCTTCCGCCAGCGCCGCCAGGTCAGAAGCATTCCTTGGTGCCCTTGGAGATCTTCATGTTCAGGCCGGACAGCTTGAAGGTCCCCGCGTTGGTGGCCCAGGCCGTCTGCCGCAGGCTGCCGATGCTGACGTCGTCGGCCTGCTGGGCGAAGAGGTCCTGCATGCCCTGGCCGCCGTCCGGTCCCTTGTCGAGGGTGGAGGCGTCCCGGCCGATCTCGATGCCGTGGAACGACGCGTCGCCGGAGAGCTGGGTGGCGTCCACGAACAGGTTGGTCGCCTCGACGGGCGTGCTGCCCGTGCCGGCGCTGAGGTGGAGCGAGATATCGCCGATGACGGGCAGATGCGTGACCACCGACTGGCACAGGTGGTGCATCCGTGCGGACTTGATGGCGGTGACGGCGACCGGCAGGAGGTCGCCCCTGGCGTTCGTGTCCACGCTGCCGTACTGGGCGAAGCCGTCGCCCGTGAGGCTGTCGGCGGAAACCTTGAACTGCTGTCCCGAGACGGCGAACGAGGCCGCCAGTGCCCCGTTGGCCAGCGCGATGCCCAGGGCGGCGGTGCCGACGAGGGCCGGGACGGACAGCGCCGCGAACCTGCGCCATCTGATGCGTCCCGTGACGGGTCTGCCGTGTGCGTCCTTCATAACGGTGTGTCCCCTTCGAAGAGCAAGAAAGCGCGCTGTCGAACCGTGTGGGGGGCCGTGCGTGGTGCGGCGTGGGTGCGGCGTACTGCGGGGTGCGCGGCGCGGTGCGTGGGTCGGCGGCGCGCGGGCCGGCGGATGCGGGTGTGGGGAGGAGCGTGCGGTCCGGCCGGAGACGGCTGCGGAGCGGTGCGCCGAGAAGCCGAACCGCCACGTGTTACCGGTGAGTTGAATGTAAGTCTGAGCATGACAACTGACAAGGCGGAGGCGGCGGCCGTTTTCGGACATACCGCGCGCCCGGTTTCCCCGGCCCGCCCGCCACGCGCCGGGCGCCGCACCGGGTTTGCCCCCGCATGACGGCGGGGCGCCCACCCGTCCCTCCGGGTGCGCGCCCCTGCCGCCGCTCGCCGTGCCGCCGGTCAGCCGTAGTGCACCCGGAGTTCCTTGACGCCGTTGAGCCAGGCCGAGCGCAGCCGGCGCGGGTCGCCCGCCAGGGTGATGTCGGGCAGGGCGTCCGCGAGGGCGTTGAAGATCAGGTTGATCTCCAGCACCGCGAGGGACTTGCCCAGGCAGAAGTGCGGTCCGCCGCCGCCGAATCCCAGATGGGGGTTGGGGTCGCGGGTGATGTCGAAGACGCCGGGGTCGGTGAAGACCTCCGGGTCGTGGTTGGCGGAGGAGTAGAAGATCCCCACCCGCTGCCCCTCCTTGATCTTCGCGCCGCCGAGTTCGGTGTCCTGGGTGGCGGTGCGCTGGAAGGAGACCACCGGCGTCGCCCACCGCACGATCTCCTCGGCCGCGGTCGCCGGGCGCTCGCGCTTGAAGAGTTCCCACTGGTCGGGGTGGGTGAGGAAGGCGTGCATCCCGTGGGTGATGGCGTTGCGCGTGGTCTCGTTGCCGGCCACCGCCAGCAGCAGCACGAAGAAGCCGAACTCGTCCGAGCCGAGGTTCCCCTCGTGCTCGGCCGCCACCAGCCGGCTGACGATGTCCTCGGCGGGGCACTCCTTGCGCGCCGCGGCGAGGTTCATCGCGTACGAGATCAGCTCCATGGCCGCGTTGGCGCCGACCTCTTCGGTGATCGCCAGCTCGGGGTCGTCGTAGGCGACCATCTTGTTGGACCAGTCGAAGATCCGGGCCCGGTCGTCCTGCGGGATGCCGATCAGCTCCGCGATGGCCTGGAGGGGGAGTTCGCAGGCGATGTCGGTGACGAAGTCGCCGGTGCCGCCGCGCCGCGCCTCGTCGACGATGTGCGCCGCCCGGCGGCGCAGCGCGTCCTCCAGGCCGCGGATGGCGCGCGGGGTGAAGCCGCGCTGCACGATCTGCCGGACCCGGGTGTGCTCGGGCGGGTCCATGTTCAGCATGATGAGTTTCTGTACGTCGATCTGCTCACGGGTCATGGACGCGTTGAACCGGATGATCGAGGTGTTGCGGCTGGCGGAGAAGAGGTCCGGCTTGGTGGACACCTCCTTGACGTCCTGGTGCCGGGTGACGACCCAGTAGCCGTCGTCGCCGAAGCCGGCAATGCCGTGCGGCTGGGCGTTCCACCACACGGGAGCGGTCTGCCGCAGCTGCGCGAACTCGGGGAGCGGGACACGGGTCCGGTAGACGTCGGGGTCGGTGAAGTCGAACCCCTCGGGCAACGCTGGGCATGGCATCGGCGACTCCTGGTCCATCCAAAATTTCTGACGGTTCATCAGGTCATGGATCGCGGTGAAGGTAGTGACGAGTTCTCCAGGTCGCAAGAGCCGCGGCGACTCCCTTTGCGGACAAGGGCGTTGCAGGCCCCTTGCGCCCCGGAGGGCGGCTCATGAGACTGTCGTGGAACTAGAACGCGTACTAGTTCTTCTTCCGTGGGTGCCGGGACCCGCGGACGCGAGGAGAGGACGAGTCAGTCATGGCCGCGGAACCCGTCATCGTCGAAGCAGTACGCACCCCGATCGGCAGGCGCCAGGGCGCCCTCGCCAACCTGCACCCCGCCTATCTCCTGGGCGAGACCTACCGCGAACTCCTCTCCCGCACGGGCATCCAGCCCGACTGCATCGAACAGATCGTCAGCGGCACCGTCACCCACGCCGGGGAGCAGTCCATGAACCCGGCCCGCAACGCCTGGCTGGCGATGGGCCTTCCGTACGAGACCGCCGCGACCACCGTGGACTGCCAGTGCGGATCCTCCCAGCAAGCTAACCACATGGTCGCCAACATGATCGCGAGTGGCGTCATCGACGTCGGCATCGGCTGCGGGGTCGAGGCGATGTCCCGGGTGCCGCTCGGCAGCGCCTCCAAACACGGTCCCGGCAAGCCCTGGCCGGACGAGTGGAACGTCGATCTGCCCAACCAGTTCGAGGCGGCCGAACGCATCGCCCGCCACCGGGGGCTGACCCGCGAGAACGTCGACTCGCTCGGCCTGATCTCCCAGGAGCGGGCGGCCACCGCCTGGGCCGAGGAGCGCTTCAAACGGGAGACCTTCGCCGTCCAGGTGCCCACCACCGAGGAGGAGCAGGCCGCGGGCCAGGGCATGTGGCGGCTGGTCGACCGGGACGAGGGGCTGCGCGACACCAGCATGGAGGCGCTGGCCGGACTCAAGCCCGTGATGCCGACCGCCGTCCACACGGCGGGCAACTCCTCGCAGATCTCCGACGGCGCCGCCGCGGTCATGTGGGCCTCCAAGCGGATGGCCCGTGCCCTCAAGCTCAAGCCGCGCGCCCGGATCGTGGCGCAGGCGCTGGTCGGCTCCGATCCGCACTTCCACCTCGACGGGCCCGTCGACGCCACCCGCGCGGTGCTCGGCAAGGCCGGGATGTCCCTCAAGGACATCGACCTCGTCGAGATCAACGAGGCCTTCGCCTCCGTGGTGCTCTCCTGGGCGCAGACCTTCGACCAGGACCTGGAGAAGGTGAACGTCAACGGCGGGGCCATCGCCCTGGGCCACCCGGTCGGCGCCACCGGCGCCCGGCTCCTGGCCACCGCGCTCCACGAACTCGAACGCCGGGACAAGGAGTTCGCCCTGATCACCATGTGCGCGGGCGGCGCACTGGCGACCGGGACGATCATCCAGCGGCTGTAGCGGGGCCCGTCACGGGGAGCCGGTCTCCCGCGACGGGCCGGGCGTGAAGGAGACGGGGGCGTCGAAGGCGGCACGGCGGGTGGCGCGGCGCAGCGCCTTGAGCACTGTGCCGCCCAGCACGAAGGTGAGGACCACCGTGACCAGGGCCCGGGGCAGGTCCCAGCCCAGGGAGGTGGTCAGGCAGTAGGCGAGGAAGCGGGTGAGGTTCTGCCCGACCGGGTCGCCGGGGACGAAGGAGACCCCCGAGGCCATGCCGCCGATATACGGCCAGCCCTGGAGGTTCATCACCAGGCCGTAGAGGACGGCGGAGACGGCTCCGTAGGCGGCGAGCAGGGCCAGTTCCCGGCGGCCGCGCAGCCGGTCGGGCCCGGGCAGCAGGCCGGCGCCCATCGACACCCACCCCATCGTCAGCATCTGGAACGGCATCCAGGGCCCGACGCCCCCGGTCAGCAGCGCGGACGCGAACATCGCCACCGACCCCAGCACGAACCCGAACCCCGGCCCGAGCACCCGCCCCGCCAGCACCATCAGGAAGAACATCGGCTCGATGCCGGCCGTCCCCGCGCCCAGCGGCCGCAGCGCCGCCCCGGCCGCGGCCAGCACGCCGAGCATCGCGATGGCCTTCGCGTCCAGGCCGGTGTCGGCGATGGTCGCCACGACGACGGCGAGCAGCATCGGCAGCAGCGCGGCGAACAGCCAGGGCGCGTCCTGGGAATGGGCCAGACCGGACGCGGAGTCGGCCAGCAGCGGCCAGCCGAAGGCCATCACGCCGATGGCCGAGACCAGGCACAGCGCGGCGACGGAGCGGGGGCCCAGGCGCACGGCACGCACCCGGCGCCCCGGGGCCCGAGCGGCGCCCGACGGCGGCCCGTCGCCTCCGGCGCGCTGTGGTGGAAGGCCGGTCATGCGGTGGCCTCCAGCGCATCGGCCACCTGCGGCACGGTCAGCCAGGGCAGCGGCGCGAGGACCTTGGCGACCTGCGGCGCGAACGACGGCGAGGAGACCACCACCTCGTCGGTGGGGCCGTCGGCGACGATCTCGCCCTCGGCCAGGATCACCACCCGGTGGGCGAGTTCGGCGGCCAGCTCCACATCGTGGGTGGCCAGGACGATCGCGTGGCCCTCGGCGGCCAGCGCGCGCAGCACCTCGACCAGCCGGGCCTTCGCCGCGTAGTCCAGGCCGCGGGTGGGCTCGTCGAGCAGGAGCAGCGGCGGACGGGCGGTCAGCACGACCGCCAGGGCCAGGGCGAGGCGCTGGCCCTCGGACAGATCGCGGGGGTGGACGGAATCCGGCACGTCCGGCAGCAGCCGGGTGACCTGGGCCCGGCAGCTGCCGGCCGGGGCACCCGCGTCCTGATCGGCCGCGGCGCACTCGGCGGCGACGGTGTCCGCGCAGAGCAGGTCACGCGGCTCCTGCGGGACCAGGCCGACCTGCCGCAGCAGCTCCCGGGGGCCGGCGCGGTGCGGGGTGAGGCCGCCGACCCGCACCGCGCCGGACGACGGCTCGTGCATCCCGACGAGGGTGGACAACAGCGTCGACTTCCCCGCCCCGTTGCGGCCCATCAGCGCCAGGGTCTCGCCGCGCCGGACGGTCAGCTCCACCCGGTGCAGCACCTCGGTCCGCCCCCGCCGGACCCCCAGCCCGCTGACCGCCGCGGCGATCCCGTCCGGGCCGGATGCGTTCCGGGGCGGCGTTCCCGCCCCGGCCCCCGGCGCCGGCGGCACCACCCCCGACAGCCGCTCGCGCAGGGCGCCGGCCTTGCGCCGGGCGTCGCGCACGGACAGCGGGAGCGGGGACCAGTGCGCGAGGCGGCCGAGGGCCACCACCGGGGGGTGGACGGGGGAGACGGCCATGACGTCGGCCGGGGCGCCCATGACGGGGGCCGCGCCCGGGGAGGGAAGCAGGATGACCTGGTCGGCGTACTGGACGACGCGCTCCAGGCGGTGTTCGGCCAGCAGCACCGTGGTGCCCAGGTCGTGGACCAGGCGCTGGAGCACGGCGAGCACCTCCTCGGCGGCGGCCGGATCGAGCGCCGAGGTCGGCTCGTCGAGCACCAGGACCTTGGGGTGGGTGGTCAGCACCGACCCGATCGCCACCCGCTGCCGCTGGCCCCCGGACAGCGTGGCCAGGGCGCGGTCGCGCAACTCGGCCAGCCCCAGCAGATCCAGCGTCTCCTCGACCCGGCGGCGCATCACGTCGGGCGCCAGGCCCAGCGACTCCATGCCGTAGGCCAGCTCGTCCTCGACGGTGTCGGTGACGAAATGCGCCAGCGGATCCTGGCCCACGGTGCCGACGACATCGGCCAGTTCACGCGGCTTGTGGGTGCGGGTGTCCCGGCCGTCGACGGTGACCCGGCCGTGCAGGGTGCCGCCGGTGAAGTGCGGGACGAGGCCGCAGACGGCGTTCAGCAGGGTGGACTTGCCGACGCCGGAGGGCCCGACCAGCAGGCACAGTTCGCCCTCGGGGACGGTCAGGTCGATGCCCTGGACGGCCGGCGCCGCGGCGTCGCCGTAGGTCACCGAGACCTGCTCGAACCGGATCACGGGGTGGGCTCCTTCACACGCGGACCGACATCGGGGGCACGGCCGCGGGACGCGGCACGGTCCGCACGGTCCCCGCTCGGCGGGAGCGGGGCGACGAACGCGGGCAGCAGTCCCACCAGGACGGAGACGGCCGGCCAGAGGGGGAGGACAGGGGCGGTGAGCGGGACGGCGGGCGGATGCAGGGCCGCGGGCGCGTAGGAACCGGCCCAGATCATCAGGGCGGCGACGGCGATGCCGGAGCCCGCGACCAGGCAGGCCCGCCACCCCCACCGCTCGGGCCGGTAGCGGCTGCGCACCGACCGCCGGCCGCCGAGCCACAGCCCGCCGAGCGCCGCCGCCAGCCCGGCCAGCAGCAGCGGCAGACCGTAGCCGCTCCCCGAGGCGCCCAGCAGCCCGTACGTCCCGGCGCAGATGCCGAGCAGCCCGCCCAGGGTCAGGGCCGAGGTGGTGTGCCGTACGGCCCGCGGCACCTCGGCGGTGCGGCCGTACCCGCGCGCGTCCATGGCCGCGGCCAGCGCCACCGAACGCTCCAACGCGCCCTCCAGCACCGGCACCCCGACCTGGAGCAGCCCCCGGAACCCGCGGTCGGGGCGGCCGCGCAGCCGCCGGGCGGCCCGCAGCCGCTGCACATCGGCGACCAGGTTCGGCGCGAAGGTCATCGCCACGACGACCGCGACGCCCGCCTCGTAGAGCGCGCCCGGCAGCGACTTCAGCAGCCGCGCGGGATTGGCGAGCGCGTTGGCGGCGCCCACGCAGATCAGCAGGGTGGCCAGCTTCAGCCCGTCGTACAGCGCGAAGACCATGGCCTCCGCGGTGACCCGGCCGCCGATCCGGACGCCCTTCGCCCAGTCGGGCAGCGGCACTTCGGGCAGCGTGACCAGGGTGTGCGTACCGGGGATCGCGGACCCCAGGAAGAAGGCGAAGACCAGCCGGATGGCGATCACGACCAGGCCGAGCTTGACGAACGCACCGTAGGACCGGGCCCACGGCGCCTGTGTACGGCGGGCCGCGACGACATAGCCGGCCACCCCCACCAGCAGCCCCAGCAGCAGCGGATCGGTGGTGCGGGAGGCCGCGGTGGCCAGGCCGAGCGCCCACAGCCACCAGGCGCCGGCGTGCAGCGCGGTGGTACGGGTGGTCCGCGGGGCCCTCATCCGCGCCGGCGGCGGAGCTGCCACCCGGCCGCCGCACCCAGCACGACCAGGACCGCGATCCCGCCGAACAGCCCGGCGGACGGCCCCCCGCCGTCCCCGCCGTCCGCCGCCGCTCCCGGGGACGGCGACGCGGACGGCGCCTTCTTCGCGTCGCCGACCGGCTCGGCGCACCCCGCCTTCGGGTAGCCGGCGACGGCACACAGCAGGGCGCTCGCGTCATAGCGCAGCGGCCGGGCGACCGCCGCCAGCGCCTCGCCCGCCGAGGCGTCCGCGGCGACCCGCGCGCAGGTCGTCCGGGACGCCGGCGGCCGCTCGCCGCCGGGCGCGTCCGCCGCGGTGCCGAAGTCCACGACGACGCCGATCCGCTTGCGGCCCTTCTCGGCGGGGGTGTGCGCGCAGATCGCGCCGAAACCGGCGGCCGCACGGGGCTTGCCGGCCGCGGCGGAATCGGCGCTGACGGTGAAGCGGAACCCGACGACCGCGCCGTCGGCCGGCCGCAGCGAGCCCGGCCCCTCGGAGGCGTACGTCCAGGAACTGCCCTTGCCCTGCCAGAAGGACCAGTATCGGTACTCCTGCGCCTGGGCGGGCGCGGCGGCCAGGCCGGTGACCGTACCGGCCAGCAGCGCGGCCCCGGCGAGACCGGCCCGGCGCCTCACGAGGTGCTCTTCTTCCGGCGGCCGCTGAGCAGGAAGCCGAGGCCCGCGCCGAAGGCCAGACCGACGCCGATGATCCACCACAAGGCGGTGCCGCCGCCGTCCCCGGCGGCCGCGGCCGCGTCCTTGGTGTGCTTCCCCGGGAGGGACGCCGGGGCCGGACCGGTCGCGTTGAGCGCGGTCACCAGGTCGCTGCCGCCGAAGGAGCGCGGGTCGCCGCCGGTGGCGTGCGCGGCCAGCATCAGCTGGGCGTACGCGGCCGGGCCGTTCTGCCGCGCCCAGCCCGCCGCGTTCTTCTCCAGCCAGGCCAGCGGCCGCCGCGCCTCGGCGCCGTGCCCGCCGGCCGCCAGCGCCACCACGGCGTCCGCGGTGTTGCCGACATCCGGCTGCGGCTTCGCGCCCGGCATCGCGGAGACCAGGTGCTGCCCGTTCCCGTCGAGCTGGGCGACGAGGTAGGCGGCGCCGCCGTCCGCCGCCCGCGCCGCGGAGACCTTGCCCGGCTTCGCGTCCGCGCCGTCCTTGCAGGCCGGCGGCGTGAGGGGGGCGCGGTGCGCGGCGGGCTCGACGACGAAGCCCCGGCCGAGCACACCCGTCGCGGCGGCCGCGGTGGCATCCGCGTTCGGGGCCGCGCCCTTGAGCTGGAAGGTGAACGCGCCGTGCGCCGCCGCCTTGCCCGCGCAGCCCAGCCGGAAGGTGAGCAGTCCGTCGAAGGGGCTCTTGCCCTTCTTCGACGTCACCGACTCCGGCTTCTGCCCCGCCGCCGCGAGCGCCCCGATGACCACCGAGGTGGAGTTGGCGTCGCCGGGCGAGCCGGGCATCGAGGCCCAGCTGCCGTCGTCGTTCTGCACCGACTTCAGCCAGCCCACCGCCTTGCGCACCGCGTCGTCCTGCCCGCCCAGCGCGGCCAGCGCCTGCACCGCGGCGGCCGTCTGATTGGTGTCCCGCATCGTCTTGGCGTCACAGGCCTTGCCCGGCTCGGCACGGAACGCGGTGAACGCGCCGTCCGTGCACTGCTGGCCCACCAGCCACCGCACCGCCGGCGCCGCCGGACGCACCCCCACGGTGTGCTGCGCCAGCAGCGCGAGCGACTGCCGCCACACCCCGTCGTACTGCGGGTCCTTGGTGCCGTACAGACCGTCGGGCAGGTTCTTCGGCGCCTTCGATATGAGGGCCGGCGAGCCCGCGGCGTACGCGGGGGCGGCGGCCGCGCCCAGCACCAGCGCGGCGGCCAGCGCCGTGGCGGCGCGGCGCGCCGGACGGACGCCGGAGCGCGGCGAAGGGGCCTGGGGGGCCGAAGGAGCCGTGGGAGCCATCGGGTCGGTGCCTCTCGGGTCGGGTCGCGGCGGTCACACAGCCGCGCTCGGCCGCCCACCCGCGCACCGATCCGGGGATCGGGCGGGTGGCACCGGGCTCGGCTCCGTATACCTCGACGGGGCCGCGCACCAGCCGTCCGCGGGGGCGGGCGGGTGCGGTGGCGCGAGCCTTGGCCGTGCCCTTCGGGTGTTCCGGCTCGTACGGCCCGGTGCGCGCCGGCCAGGGGCGCGGCGCGGGCGGGCCGTCCTCACGGTTGCGGGTCAGCGCCGGATTTCCACCGGCTTCCCCCGATCGGGTACGGATGAAGTTGTCCCGCACACCTTAACCGGCGCCCGCCCGTCCCTCGCTCGCACGTACGAAACCGCGCCCCGGCCGGGCGGCCCCCGGCGCGAGGTCCGGCTACGGCGCTGCGTCCACCGCCTGGTACCGCACGGGACCGGGGCCCGGTACGCACTCCGCCCGGCCCAGCTTCACCAGCCGCCGCAGATGCGCCTCGGCCTCCGACACGGCGATGGTGCGGGAGCTGTAGGGGATCTCCGCCCAGGGGCGGTTCCACTCCATGGCGGTCGCGAGCTGCCAGGCCGTGCGGGGTTCGTGCAGCAGCGTCCCGAGACGGGCCAGCCGCTCCTCGTGGTGGGCGAGCAGCGCGCGGACGCGCCCGCCGGCGTCGGTGAAGGCGTGCTGGTGGGCGGGCAGCACCTCGGCGGGATCGAGCCGGCCGACGCGTTCGAGGGAGTCGAGGTAGTCGCCCAGGGGGTCGGCGGCCTCCCCCGGCCCGTCCGCCCCGTCCGCCCCGTCCTCGGGCTGTGGGTCCCCGTACAGCCCGATGTGCGGGGTGATGCCCGGCAGCAGGTGATCGCCGGAGAAGAGCCGGCCGAAGCCGCCGCCGTGCCGCGCCGGGTGCTCCTCCTCCAGGTGCAGGCACACATGGCCCGGGGTGTGCCCCGGTGTCCAGATGGCGCGCAGCCGGCGCCCCGGCAGGTCGAGCAGTTCGCCGGGGACGATCTCGCGGTCCGGCAGCGCGGCCCGCAGGCCGGGCATTCGCCGGCCGCCCCCGCCGGCTCGGGCGGTGCGCAGCGGCGCCAGATGCTCCTCCGGCGCGCCGGCCGCGGTGAGCCGGTCGAGGAGGTGGCCGAGCCAGCCGTCCGAGGTGGCCTCGCGGGTGCGGCGGACCACGGCGGTGTCCGCGGCGTGCATCGCGATCCAGGCGCCGGAGGCCTCCCGCACCTTGGCGGACAGGCCGTGGTGGTCGGGGTGGTGGTGGGTGATCAGCACGCCGTGGAGGTCGGTGAGGGCGAAGCCGCAGGCGGTGACGCCGGCGGCGAGCGCCTCCCAGGAGTCCGGGTCGTCCCAGCCGGTGTCGATGAGCACCGGCCCCCGGTCGGTCTCCAGGAGGTGGACGAGGGTGTGGCCGAGCGGATTGTCCGGGATGGGGACGGCGATGCTCCACACCCCGCCCCGGTGGTCGGTCACCTGCGTCGTCATCCAGGTCCCCTCTCGTCCCGCCGGGCGTCCGGCACCCGCCCCACTATAACTAGAACGGGTTTCAATGCGGCCGGAATCCGTTCCCCGGAAGGCCGCCCGCCGGATTCGGCCCGCCCGCCGTGGACTCCTCCCGGTAGAACTGGTATCAGTTCCTGACACGTGAACTCTGATGCAGCGTCAGAAACCTTCGGGAGGCGGCGGCGATGAGCGACCTCGTCGAACACGGAAAGCTCTACCTGGGCGGCGAGTGGGCCGATCCGGCCGGCCGGGACACCATCGAGGTCGTCTCACCCCACACCGAACAGGTCATCGGCCGGGTGCCGCACGCCTCGCGGGCCGATGTCGACCGGGCGGTGGCCGCGGCCCGCCGGTCCTTCGACTCCGGGGAGTGGGCGAACGCCCCGCTGGCGGACCGGATCGCGGTGGTCACCCGCATCAAGGACGCCTTCGCGGCCCGCAGTGAGGAGATCGCCCGGGTCATCAGCTCCGAGAACGGCACCCCGTTCACCTCCGGGGTCATGGTGCAGTCGCTGGCCGCGATGCTGGTGTGGGACGCCGCGCTCACGGTCGCCCGGGACTTCCCCTTCGAGGAGCGGCGGGCCGGGCTGCTGGGGCCGCTGCTGGTGCGGCGGGAGCCGGCCGGGGTGGTCGCGGCCGTGGTGCCGTGGAACGTCCCGCAGTTCACCGCCGCCGCCAAGCTCGCCCCCGCGCTGCTGGCCGGCTGCTCGGTGGTGCTGAAGGTGTCCCCGGAGACCCCGTTGGACGCCTACCTCCTCGCCGAGATCGCGACGGAGGCCGGGCTGCCGCCGGGTGTGCTGTCGATCCTCGCGGCCGACCGCGAGGTGAGCGAATACCTGGTCGGGCACCCGGGCGTGGACAAGGTCTCGTTCACCGGCTCGGTGGCGGCGGGCCGGCGGGTCATGGAGGTCGCCTCCCGCCATCTCACCCGGGTCACGCTGGAGTTGGGCGGCAAGTCCGCCGCGGTGATCCTGCCGGACGCCGATCTGGACGCGGCGGTGGCCGGCATCGTGCCGTTCGCCTGGATGATCAACGGCCAGGCGTGCGTGGCCCAGACCCGGATCCTCGCCCCGCGCAGCCGCTACGACGAGATCGCCGAGCGGTTCACCGCCGCCGCGAGCGCGCTGACCGTCGGCGACCCGCTGGATCCGGCCACCGAGGTCGGCCCGCTGGTCGCCCGCCGCCAGCGGCAGCGCTCGCTGGACTACATCGCACTGGGCCAGCAGGAAGGCGCCAAGGTCCTCACCGGCGGCGGCCGGCCCGCGGGGCAGCCGACGGGCTGGTACGTCGAGCCGACCCTCTTCGGCGAGGTCGCCAACTCCATGCGGATCGCCCGCGAGGAGATCTTCGGCCCGGTCATCTGCCTGCTGCCGTACGGCGACGAGGCAGAGGCGGTACGGATCGCCAACGACTCCGACTACGGCCTCTCCGGCTCGGTGTGGACGGCCGACGTCGACCACGGCATCGACCTCGCACGGCAGGTGCGCACCGGCACGTACTCGGTGAATACCTTCAGCATCGACATGCTCGGCCCGTTCGGCGGCTACAAGAACTCCGGCATCGGGCGGGAATTCGGGCCCGAGGGCTTCGGCGCATACCTGGAGCACAAGATGATCCACCTGCCGGCGGGTGCCTGATGGGGGAGCGCTGGCGGGTGGAGGTGGACCGGGGCGTGTGCATCGGCTCGGGGATGTGCGTCGCCACCGCACCGGACGGCTTCCGGCTGGACACCGCCCGGCAGTCCCACCCGGTGGCGCCGGAGACGGACGCGGAGGCCGACATCCTGGCGGCGGCCGAGGGCTGCCCCGTCGAGGCGATCACCGTGACCCTGGCCGGCAGCGGTGAGGCGGTGTTCCCGCCGGAGGAGTAAGGGGCTGCGGGGCGGGGCGGGGGGCTCGGGCCCGTAAGGGGGTGCGGGGCGGGTCCCGTAGGGGTCGGGCGGGCCCCTTGCGGGCCAACTACCCAGGCTGGGGCGGAGGTTAACGCCGCGCCCGGTACCGCGTGCGGGTCAACGCTCCCGGTCCTGCCCTGTGCGGAGGCCAATGCTCCCGGCGTGGCACGTGCGGAGGCCGGAGTCCCCGGCGTGGCGCCGCGTGCGGGTCAACGCTCCCGGTCCGGTGAGGTGAGGTCGATCAGGCGGCAGACCGTTTCGATGTCGATCTTCACCTGGGCGATCGAGGCCCGTCCCGACAGCCAGGTGATCAGGGCGGAGTGCCAGGTGTGCTCGATGACCCGGACCGCGGAGAGCTGTTCGGGGGTGGGGGCGGCGGCGGGGTGGGCCGGCTCCTGCCCGGGGTGGCGCGGGGCGGCCGGCGGGGCCATCGCGTCGAGGATGATCGCGGTGGTCAGCCGGGAGACGGTGTCCACCTCGGGG
This sequence comes from Streptomyces kronopolitis, assembly GCF_014646275.1. GTDB lineage: Bacteria > Actinomycetota > Actinomycetes > Streptomycetales > Streptomycetaceae > Streptomyces > Streptomyces kronopolitis. The sequence goes on along the minus strand of NZ_BMND01000040.1, from coordinate 25,368 downwards.
CTCACCGAGCGGTCGGCGAAGGTCAGCGCGCGCACCATCGCGTCCGCGAGGTGCGGCTCGCGCTGGAGCGCGCGGAAGGCCCGCATCAGGGTCTGCGCGACCCGGGCGCCGGGGTCCTGCTCCGACGGCGGGCGCTTGCGCAGCGTCTCGTGCATGTGCTGGAGCTGGTCCTGCATGGTGGCGACCAGCAGGTGCACCTTGGAGGGGAAGTAGCGGTAGAGGGTGCCGAGGGCGACGCCCGAGGACTCCGCGACCTCGCGCATCTGCACGGCGTCGAAGCCGCCACGGGACGCCAGCCGGGCGCTGGTGTGCAGGATGCGGCGGCGTCTGGCCTCCTGACGCTCGGTCAGGGGAGGACTCGCGGGAAGCGTCGGCCTGGCTGCCTTGGATTCCGTAGTCATATTTCCCATTCCGTGGCATTCCGTCCGCGATGCGGCGAGTGCCGGTGGTGTGCTCGGCACAGCATGGCAGGGGGGCGGGTGGTGGCGCGAATCACCTGGTGCGGCTCTTTTCGCATCGTTCTCGGCCGGTAGATTCGAGGCTCGGTGAACTGATCAGTAGCCAATCAGTTCTGAAACTTGTTCTAGATTACCGCCAGCGGTTACGCTCCGGCGAAAGTCCAGTGAGAAGGGGGCCGAGCGTGACCGCAGAGGCCGTCCAGGCAGCCGCGCCTCGCCCCGCTGAGGCCCTCTCGGCCTCCGCCCCGGCCCATGGCGAGCGACCCCTGCGCATCGCGATGCTCACGTACAAGGGAAACCCGTTCTGCGGCGGACAGGGCGTCTATGTGCGCCACCTCTCCCGCGAACTGGCCCGCCTGGGCCACACCGTCGAGGTCATCGGCGCCCAGCCCTACCCCGTCGTCGACGACGGGGTGACCCTGACCGAGCTGCCCAGCCTGGACCTCTACCGCCAGCCGGACCCGTTCCGCACGCCGAAGCGCGGCGAGTACCGCGACTGGATCGACGCCCTGGAGGTCGGCACGATGTGGACCGGCGGCTTCCCCGAGCCGCTGACCTTCTCGCTGCGGGCCCGGCGCCATCTCGCCGCCCACCGCGGCCGGTTCGACGTCGTCCACGACAACCAGACCCTCGGCTACGGCCTGCTCGGCGGCCCCGGCGCGCTCGGCGCCCCGCTGGTCACCACCATCCACCACCCCATCACCGTCGACCGGCGGCTGGACCTGGCCGCCGCCGCCAACTGGCGGCGCCGGGCCTCCGTGCGCCGCTGGTACGGCTTCACCCGCATGCAAAAGCGCGTCGCCCGCCGGCTGCCGTCCGTGCTGACCGTCTCAGGATCCTCGCGCCAGGAGATCGTCGACGACCTCGGCGTCCGCCCCGACCGCATCCACGTCGTGCACATCGGCGCCGACACCGAGCTGTTCTCGCCGGATCCCGCCGTCCCCGAGGTGCCCGGGCGGATCGTCACCACCTCCAGCGCGGACGTGCCCCTCAAGGGGCTGATCCACCTCGTCGAGGCGCTCGCCAAGGTGCGCACCGAGCAGCCCGACGCCCATCTCGTGGTCGTCGGCAGGCGCGCCGACGACGGGCCGGTGGCCGCCGCCATCGAACGGCTCGGGCTGTCCGGTGCCGTCGACTTCGTCAAGGGCATCTCCGACGGCGAGCTCGTCGACCTCGTCCGCGGGGCCCAGATCGCCTGCGTCCCCTCCCTCTACGAGGGCTTCTCGCTGCCCGCCGCCGAGGCGATGGCCACCGGCACCCCGCTGCTGGCCACCACCGGCGGCGCCATCCCCGAGGTCGCCGGGCCGGACGGCGAGACCTGCCTCGCGGTGCCCCCGGGCGACGCCGACGCGCTGGCCGGCGGGCTGCTGCGGCTCCTGGGCGACGCGTCGTTGCGCCGCCGGCTCGGCGCGGCCGGCCGGGAGCGGGTGCTGGCCCGCTTCACCTGGCGGCAGGCCGCCCTCGGCACCGCCGAGCGCTACCGCGAGGCCATCGCCCGCCAGGGCGGCGCCGCAGCCGCCCTGTCCGGGGCGGGCGCCGGCACCGCGCCCGCGCCGCGCACCGCCGGACACGTCTAGGGGGTGTCGTTCGGATCATGGCGGGCTCGCGGGGTCTGGCACGCACATCTGCGGCGTTGTCGTCGGTTGCCGACGCTCCGCGTCGACTCCCTCCTCCGCCTTGCAGCTGCACGCACCAGACCCCGCTCCCTGATCCACCATGATCCGAACGACACCCCCTAGCCGGCCCGCAGTACCTTCCGCAGCCACACCGCCACCCACCGCCGGACGAAAGCAGAACGCCGTGCTGACCGTCGACTTTTCCCGCTTCCCGCTCGCCCCGGGCGACCGCGTGCTCGATCTGGGGTGCGGCGCCGGCCGGCACGCCTTCGAGTGCTACCGGCGCGGCGCGCAGGTCGTCGCCCTCGACCAGAACGGCGAGGAGATCCGCGAGGTCGCCAAGTGGTTCGCCGCGATGGAGGAGGCGGGCGAGGCCCCGGCGGGCGCCTCCGCCACCGCGATGGAGGGCGACGCGCTCAACCTGCCCTTCCCCGACGACAGTTTCGACGTCGTGATCATCTCCGAGGTGATGGAGCACATCCCGGACGACAAGGGCGTGCTCGCCGAGATGGTCCGGGTGCTGCGCCCCGGCGGCCGGATCGCCGTCACCGTGCCCCGCTACGGCCCCGAGAAGGTCTGCTGGGCGCTCAGCGACGCCTACCACGAGGTCGAGGGCGGCCACATCCGCATCTACCGCGGCGACGAACTCCTCGACAAGGTGCGGGAGGCGGGCCTGGAGCCGTACGGCACGCACCACGCCCACGGACTGCACAGCCCCTACTGGTGGCTGAAGTGCGCCTTCGGGGTGGACAACGACAAGGCGCTGCCGGTGCAGGCGTACCACAAGCTGCTGGTCTGGGACATCATGAAGAAGCCGCTGGCCACCCGGCTCGCCGAGCGGGCGCTGAACCCCGTCATCGGCAAGAGCTTCGTCGTCTACGCCACCAAGCCGCACCTGCCCGAGGCGCCCGCCGCCGGGGCGGACGAGACCGCCGAGGCCGCGCCCGCACCCGCGCCCGCCGTTAAGACCGCGAAGACCGCCAAGTCCGCCGGGTCCAGGCCGAAGCGCGGCGCCTCGTCCGCCGCCAAGCCCTCCGCCGGGGCCGCCAAGTGACGAGTCCCGGGCGTACCGAACGGCTCGTCCTGCCGGGCGTGCTCACCGCCGAACAGGCGGCCCGCACGGTCGCCGGCATCCTCGCGACCCAGCGGCCGGACGGCGCCATCCCCTGGTTCCGGGGCCACCACCTCGACCCGTGGGACCACACCGAGGCCGCCATGGCCCTCGACGCGGCCGGCGAACACGAGCGCGCCGAGGCCGCGTACGACTGGCTGGTGCGCCACCAGAACCCGGACGGGTCCTGGTACGCGGCCTACGCCGACGGCGACGCCGAGGAACCCACCGACCGCGGCCGGGAGACCAACTTCTGCGCCTATCTCGCGGTCGGCGTCTGGCACCACTTCCTGTCCACCGGCGACGAGACCTTCCTCGACCGCATGTGGCCCGCGGTCCGCGCGTCGATCGGCTTCGTGCTGGAACTCCAGCAGCCCGGCGGGGAGATCGGCTGGAAGCGCGAGGAGGACGGCACCCCCGTCAACGAGGCGCTGCTGACCGGCTCCTCCTCCATCTACCAGGCCCTGCGCTGCGCCCTGGCGCTCGCCGAGCAGCGCGAGGAGCCGCAGCCCGACTGGGAGCTGGCGGCCGGCCGGCTCGGCCACGCGATACGCAGCCACCCCGAACGCTTCCTGGACAAGTCCCGCTACTCCATGGACTGGTACTACCCGGTCCTGGGCGGCGCGCTCCGCGGCGAGCGGGCCAGGGACCGGATCGACGCCGACTGGGAGCGCTTCGTCGTGCCCGGCCTGGGCGTGCGCTGCGTGCTGCCCAACCCCTGGGTGACCGGCGGCGAGAGCGCGGAACTGGCGCTCGCGCTGTGGGCGATGGGGGAGTCCGAGCGGGCCGTGCAGATCCTCAAGTGGATCGGCCACCTGCGCGCCGACGACGGCCTGTACTGGACCGGCTACGTCTTCGACGACGACGCGATCTGGCCCCGCGAACGCACCTCCTGGACGGCCGGTTCGCTGCTGCTGGCGGTCGCGGCCCTGGGCGGCGACGAGGCCACCACCGCGGTCTTCGGCGGGGAGCGGCTGCCGACCGGCCTCGATCCGGACTGCTGCCGGTAGGCGGCCGGCCGGGGGGGGGCCGCCGCGGTCCCGCCGGCCGCGGTCAGGAATTCAGTTCGGCCAGCACCCGCAGCGTGTGCGGGTCCGGGGCGGTGACCAGCAGGTCCGTGACCGGGCCCGCGCGCCACGACTCCAGCCGCTCCGCGATCCGCGCCCGCGGCCCCACCAGCGAGATCTCATCGGCGAAGGCGTCCGGCACGGCGAGGACGGCCTCCTCCTTGCGGCCCTCCAGGAAGAGCCGCTGCACCTGCCGGGCCTCCTCCTCGAAGCCCATCCGCGCCATCAGGTCGGCGTGGAAGTTCTTCGCCGCGTGGCCCATGCCGCCGATGTAGAAGCCGAGCATCGCCTTGACCGGCAGCAGCCCCTCGGCGACGTCGTCGCAGACCAGGGCGCGGGCCATCGGCGCGATGAGGAAGCCGTCCGGGGCGTGCGCCAGCGAGGCTTGGTAGACGTCGGTGCGCCGCGGCGACCAGTACAGCGGCAGCCAGCCGTCCGCGATCCGGGCCGTCTGGGCGATGTTCCTGGGCCCCTCGGCGCCCAGCAGGACGGGGAGGTGGGCGCGCAGCGGGTGGGTGATGGGCTTGAGCGGCTTGCCCAGTCCGGTGCCGTCCGGGCCGGGGTAGGGAAGCGGGTGGAAGGACCCCTCCGAGACCACCGGCCCCTCCCGGCGCAGGACTTGCCGGATCACATCCACGTACTCGCGGGTGGCGGTCAGCGGGCTCTTGGGGAACGGCCGCCCGTACCACCCCTCGACGACCTGCGGCCCGGACAGCCCCAGGCCCAGCAGCAGCCGCCCGCCGGAGAGATGATCGAGGGTCAGGGCGTGCATGGCGGTGGCGGTCGGGGTGCGGGCCGCCATCTGGGCGATGCCGGTGCCCAGTTTGATCCGGGAGGTGTGGGCGCCGATCCAGGCCAGTGCGGTGAAGGCGTCCGAGCCCCAGGCCTCGGCGGTCCACACCGAGTCGTAGCCCAGGCGCTCCGCCTCGCGGGCCAGTTCGAGATGGCGGGGGTCGGGGCCGCGGCCCCAGTAGCCCAGTTGCAGACCGAGTCGCATGCTGATCGCCCCTCTTCGGCGTGGCGAGGGTTCCGGGGTGGCGACGCACCACAGTGCTGACGGTGCGTCAGAGCGAGCCGTGTCCGCGCACTGTACGACCGGGCCGCGGGCAGCGCAACGGCCCCCCGCCCGCAGGGGCGAGGGGCCGCGAAAGGACCGCTGTGCGTCCGGCGTCAGCCGCGCTGGATGCCGGTGGTGTCCTGGAGGACGCCGCGACGGCCGTCCTGGGTCTGCGCGATCAGGGCCTGGCCGCGCTGCTCGACCGCGAGGTACCAGGTGCCGGGCGCGAGTTCGGCGATCGGCGCCGGCGAGCCGTCCTCGCCGTACAGCGGGCGCGCGACGGGCACCGCGAACCAGAACGGCGCGAAGTCCGACGGGGCGCCGGCCGCCTGGGTGGCGCCGGTCTGGCCGCCGGCCGTCCCGTCGGCGACGGGCGCCTGCTGGCCGTAGGCCTGGCCGCCCTGGGGCTGCTGCTGGGCGCCCGGGTAGCCGTACCCGTGGCCCGCCTGCTGCTGGGCGCCGGGGTAGCCGTAACCCGGGTTGGGGCCCGCCCCGTAGGGGGCCGCCGCGGGCTGCGGCTTCGGGGCGCCGACCAGGGCGACCTTGAGCGGCGGGACCAGCGGGGTGGCGACGGCGCCGCCCGCCAGGATCAGGGTGGCGATCAGGCCGATGATCAGGCCCGCGCCGGCGTTGGTGCTGCCGATGACGGTCCACAGGCCGGTCCACGCCGCGAAGAGGGTCAGCGCGACACCGAACTGGGCCGGATCGAGGCCGGCGACCTTGCGCTGCTGCGGCAGCAGGCGGCTGAGGACGACGATCGCCGCGCCGATCACACCGGCCAGGTACATGCTCATGAGCGTGGGCAGCGCATCCCAGGCGTTCGGGCTGGCGTAGCCCTGGGCCTGCTGGCAGTACTTGGCGGGCAGGCCGGAGCAGTCCGGGCTGCCGGTGAAACTGAGGAACGAGGCGATGAACAGCAGCACCGCTGCTCCGATCACCACGCCGTCGCCTCGAGTGAGGGAGCGGATGTTCACGTAAGGGTCCTTTGTCGGTTTCGTGGGTCCGGTCGTCGCTGTTGCGGTGCGCGCAGTGCGAGGCACGGCGGTGGGCACCCATCGTAAAGGGGAACCCGCCGCCGAATCCGGCGGGCCGTCGGGTTCGTCGTCATCGGTGAGTCATCGGTGCGTCAGGAACTGCGTGATGCCCTCGGTGATGCCGCGGGCCGCTTTCTGCCGCCAGTGCGCGTCGGTCAATTGCGCGGCGTCCTTCGGATCGCGCATATTGCCGCACTCGATGAACACCTTCGGCACGGTCGAGAGGTTGAGGCCGCCGAGATCGGAACGCACATCGAGTCCGGTGCCGTGGCCGAGGTAATTGGACGGCGCGCTGCCCGTGACCGCGAGGAACCGGCCGGCCAGCCGCTCGCCCAGCTGCCGCGAGGGCGCCACGATCGCGGCGTTGTCGGCCGGCCCGGCCGTGACCCGCGCCGGGAGGATGACATGGAAACCGCGGTTGCCGGGGGCCGAGCCGTCGGCGTGGACGGAGAGCGCCGCATCGGCGTGCGCCTCGTTCCCCCGGGCCGCCCGCTCGTCCACACACGGCCCGTACCGGCGGTCGCCGTCCTGGGTGAACACGACCCTGGCGCCCTCGCGCTGGAGGAGGGTGCGGGCGCGGCGGGCCACGTCGAGCGTGAACGACGCCTCGGCGTAACCGTCATCGGTGGAGGTGCCGGTGGTGTCGCACTCCTTGCGGGCGTTGCCGATGTCCACCTGCCGGGCGATCTCCCGCCCGTGGTCCCGGTTGTGCGGGTTGTGGCCCGGGTCGAGGAGCACGACCTTGCCCTTGAGGCTGCCGTGCGCCGTGCCGGGGGCGGGGGAGTCCTTGCCGTCCGGCGGGTGGCCGCCGGCGCCGTGGTCGCCCGCGCCGCCGGGCGACCGGCTCGCGGCGGGCGGCCCGGCTCCGTGCGCCGGGCCGCCGTCGCCGCCCGACGCCCGCCAGACCAGCCAGCCCCCCACGCCGGCGGCCACGACAGCGGCCAGTACGGCGAGGAGGACGCCGCGCAGGCGGCGGTGCGGTGGGAAAGTACTGCCGTTCGACACGTCCGCGATGGTAGCCCGCTCAGAAACCGGGGCCGGTGCGCCGCAGGACGTGCAGCGAACCGTGGAACGACACCTCGGTGAACGCGCCTGACTCCAGCGCCCTGCGGTAGATCCGGTACGGGGCCTGGCCGCCGTCCGCCGGGTCCGCGAACACGTCGTGGATGACCAGCAGGCCGCCGGGCGCGAGGTGCGGCGCCCAGCCCTCGTAGTCGGCGGTGGCGTGCTCGTCGGTGTGCCCGCCGTCGATGAAGACCAGGCCGACCGGGGCCTGCCAGACGGCCGCGACCTGCGGCGACCGGCCCACCAGGGCGATCACCTGGTCCTCCAGGCCCGCGGCGTGCAGGGTGCGGCGGAAGGTGGGCAGGGTGTCCATCCGGCCGACCTCCGGGTCGACGACGGTCGGATCGTGGTACTCCCAGCCGGGCTGCTGCTCCTCGCTGCCGCGGTGGTGGTCGACGGTGACGGCCGCCACCCCGCCGGCGCGCGCGGCGTCCGCGAGCAGGATCGTGGACCGGCCGCAGTACGTGCCGACCTCCAGCAGCGGCAGTCCGAGCGTCGCCGCCTCGGCCGCCGCCGCGTACAGGGCGAGGCCCTCGTCCACGGGCATGAAGCCCTTCGCCGCCTCGAACGCGGCGAGGATCTCCGGCTGCGGAGCGGTCGGAGCCGTGGGAGCGGGCATGGGCTTCCTCCTGCTGGTGGTGCGGTCAGGGGCTCATCGTGCCGTATGGGGTGGGGCGGGTGGTGTGCGGGTGGTCCGCGGTGGGGGTGGGGCGAGGCAGGGCGGTGTGGTGCGCTCCGGTGCCGGGGATTCGGATATCGGAACGGCGACCTCGCAATTACCGCTCCGGGGGCCGGAGGTGCGGGTGGGTTTCCGGCCGTTCTCGGTCCGTTTCCTTTGGCGGGTATCGCCTTCCTGATTCCCGGATGCCGGGATGTCGGAAGCCCGGATGTCGCGAGCCCGGATGTCGGGAAGCGGTGAATTCGCGTACGGGGAGTGGAGAACGGGGCGCGAGAGGGAGGAGTGGGAGAGAGGGAGGGGAAATGGTGAGGCGTGCGGCGGAATTCAGCGGGCCGATTCTGTGCGTGTCCTGACCGTTTCCTGTGAGCGTCCGGAGTACTCGCTGTGCGGGCCCGGAGAGTTCCCTGTCCGGGCCCCCTTACGGGGCGGGCCGCACCGTCCGGGACCTATCCGGCCGGACCTCCTCCGCGCCTCCGGGCCACACGACCCTCCGCGCCTCCGGCGACCCGCACTTCGGCCGTCACCTGACCTTCCGTCAGAATGAAACGTGTTCTAGTCTGCCCCGCATGGGCATCGGAATCACGCAAGAGCAACGTGACCTGGCCGGGGCGGTGGGGGGCTGGGCGGCGCGGGTCATGCCGCCCGGAGAGGTGCGCAAGCTGCTCGACGCCGCGCCGGGGCCGCAAGGGCCACAGGGGCCGCCCGCCTGCTGGGACCAGCTCGCCGCACAGGGGCTGCTCGGGCTGCATCTCCCCGAGGCCGACGGCGGGGGCGGCGGTGACCTGCTCGATCTCGCCGTGGTGCTGGAGGAGTTGGGCCGCGCCGGGTTCCCCGGCCCGTATCTGCCCACCGTCCTCGCCGCCGAGCTGCTGCACCGCGGCGGCGCCCGGCACCTCGTCCGCGCACTCGCCACCGGCGCCCGCAGCGCCGCCGTCGCGCTCGACGCGGGCGCGCTCACCGCTACCCGGCGGGACGGCGGCTACGTCCTGGACGGCACCGCGCCCCCGGTCCTCGCCGGCGCCGACGCCGACCTGCTCGTGCTGGCCGCGCGGACCCCCGACGGCCCGGTGTGGCTCGCCGCCGACGCCGCGGCGCTGACAGTACGGGCGCAGGAGAGCGCCGACCCGACCCGGCCGACCGCCGAGGTGCGCGCCGAGGGGGTCCTGGTGCCCGCCGACCGGCTGCTGGCCGTCGACGACACCCTGGTCCGCGATCTGGCCGGGGTGCTGTTCGCCGCCGAGAGCTGCGGCACGGCCGCCTGGGCGCTGCGCACCGCCACCGAACACGCCGCCGTCCGCGAGCAGTTCGGCCGCCCCATCGGCCAGTTCCAGGCGGTCAAGCACCTGTGCGCCGAGATGCTCGTGCGCTGCGAACAGGCCCGTGCCCTGGTCTGGGACGCGGCCCGTGCGACGGACGAGCCGCCCGAGGTCCGCGGGCTGGCCGCGGCGCTGGCCACCGCCACCGCCCTGGACGCCGCCGTCGGCTGCGCCAAGGACTGCATCCAGATCCTCGGCGGCACCGGCTTCACCTGGGAGCACGACGCCCATCTCCATCTGCGCCGGGCCCTGGTGGCCCGCGCGCTGCTCGGCGGCGGCGACACGCACCGGCTGCGCGCCGCCGCCGAGGCCGCCGGCGGCGCCCGGCGCGCGCTGCGGCTGGAACTCCCCGCGGAGGCCGAAGGATTCCGTGCCGACGCCCGCGCGGCCATCGACGGCGCACGCGGCCTCGACCCGGTGGCGGCCCGCCGGGCCCTGGCCCCCACCGGCCATGCCGCCCCGCATCTGCCCCGGCCCTGGGGACTGGGCGCCGGCCCCGTCCAGCAGCTCGCCATCCAGCAGGAGCTGGCCGCCGCCGGGGTCAAGGTCAGCGATCTGGGCATCGCCACCTGGGTGGTGCCCGCGCTGGTCGCCCACGGCACCCGGGAGCAGCAGGAGCGCCATCTGCCGCCGACGCTGCGCGGCGAGCGCCTGTGGTGCCAGCTGTTCTCCGAGCCCGAGGCCGGGTCGGACCTGGCCTCCCTGCGGACCCGCGCCGAGCGGGTGGACGGCGGTGGCTGGCGGATCAACGGCCAGAAGGTGTGGACCTCGGCCGCCCAGTGGTCGAGCCACGGCATCCTGCTCGCCCGCACCGACCCCGAGGCCCCCAAGCGCAAGGGGCTGACCTTCTTCCTCGTCGACATGGCCGCCCCCGGCATCGACATCCGCCCGCTGACGGAGATCACCGGCGACGCCCTGTTCAACGAGGTCTACTTCGACGACGTGCTGCTGCCGGCCGACGCGGTGGTCGGCGCGGTCGACGACGGCTGGAAGGTGGCCCGCACCACCCTGGACAACGAACGCGTCCACATGGCCGACCAGTTGACCTTCGACACCGGCCTGGAGCAGCTCCTGGCCCGGGCCGACGGGCTGGACGAGGCGGTGCGGGTGCGGCTGGGCGCGCTGGCGGCCGAGGCGCACGCCCTGGGCTGCATCGGGCTGCGCACCACCCTCCAGCAGGTGTCGGGCCTGGAGCCCGGGGCCGGCGCCAGCATCCGCAAGCTGGTGCAGACCCCGCACCAGCAGAAGACCGCCGAGCTGGCGCTGGAGCTGCTCGGCCCGGCCGGCGCGGTGCGCGAAGGGGCCGGCGAGCGGGCGCTGCACGGCTTCTTGATGTCGCGCTGCCTGACCATCGCCGGCGGCACCACCCAGGTGCAGCTGAACGTCGTCGCGGAGCGGCTGCTCGGCCTGCCGCGCGACCCCGAGCCCCGCCCCCTGATCTGACCCGCCCGTCCGCTCCCCAGGAGGACACGCATGGCTGGCAAGGCGTACATCGTCGGCGTCGGGATGACCGCGTTCACCAAGCCCGAGAGCGGCGGCCGGCAGTACTGGGACCTGGCGAAGGAGGCCGGCGGCGCCGCGCTCGCGGACGCCGGCATCGGCTACGAGGACATTGAGCAGGTGGCGGCCGGCTACTGCTTCCAGCCCTCGACGGCCGGCCAGCGCGCCGCCTACGAACTGGGCCTGACCGGCATCCCCGTCTACAACGTCAACAACAACTGCGCGACCGGCGCGACCGCGCTGATGATGGCGCGCCAGTTCGTCGAGGGCGGCATCGACGACTGCGTGCTGGCCCTCGGCTTCGAGACGATGAAGCGCGGCGCCCTGGGCGGCGGCGCCGGCAGCGGCGACTTCCGTACCTCCCCGGTGGCCCGCCACTACGGGGTGATGGCCGCCGCCCACGGCTTCGAGCAGACCCCGCCCACCGCCCAGATCTTCGGCAACGCGGCCCGCGAGCACATGCAGCGCCACGGCACCACCGCCGAACAGCTCGCCGCGGTCGGCGCCAAGAACCACCGGCACTCCGCGCACAACCCCTACGCCCAGTTCCGGCAGGTCCACACGGTCGAGGAGGTGCTCGCCGCGCCGACCGTCCACCGGCCGCTGACCCGGCTCCAGTGCTCGCCGACCTCGGACGGCGCGGCCGCCGCCGTGGTCGCCTCCGAGCGGTTCGTCCGGGAGCACGGGCTGGCCGACCGGGCCGTGGAGATCGCCGCGCAGGCCATGACGACGGACACCGGCGACAGCTTCGCCTCGGGCTCCTGCATCGATGTGGTCGGCCGGCCGATGTCGCGGGCCGCGGCCCGCCAGGCGTACGCGGCCTGCGGCCTCGGCATCGAGGACGTGGACGTGATCGAGCTGCACGACTGCTTCTCGGTCAACGAGCTGCTGACGTACGAGGCGCTGGGGATGTGCGCGGAAGGGGACTCCGGGAAGCTGGTCGCCGACGGCGCCACCACCTACGGCGGGCGCTGGGTGGTCAATCCGTCCGGCGGGCTGATCTCCAAGGGGCACCCGCTGGGGGCGACGGGCCTGGCGCAGGCCGCGGAGCTGGTCTGGCAGCTGCGCGGCACCGCGGGCGCCCGCCAGGTCCCCGGCGCCCGGGTGGGCCTGGCGCACAACATCGGCCTGGGCGGCGCGGCGGTGGTCACCGTGCTGCGGCGGGCGGACCGTCCGGCGGCGTGACTCCCCGGCACGAGCGGGCGGGCGGCCGGTGCGGGCCGCCCGCCGCCTCCCCCCGGCCTCCGCCTTTCGGCCTACGTCCCGTCCACGGACAGGTGCGCCGAAATCCCGATGCAGGGTGCACGTACCGAATGCGAGCATGGTCCGCATGCCGCCGATAGCCACCTCCGCCACGCTGCCCGACACCGCGCGCCGCAAGGCCGCCCCCGCGTGGCTGGTGATGCTGCTGGTGTGCTCGGGGCAGTTCCTGGTGGTGCTGGACGTCTCCGTGGTGAATGTGGCGCTGCCCGCCATGCGGACCGGCCTGGGCCTGAGCGAGCTGGGCCTGCAGTGGATCGTCAACGCCTACGTGATCACCTTCGCGGGCTTCATGCTGCTCGGCGGGCGGGCCGCCGACCTCTTCGGCCGCAAGCGCGTCTTCGTCCTGGGGCTGGCGCTGTTCACCGTCGCGAGCCTGGGCGGCGGGCTGGCGCAGCAGCCCTGGCAGCTGATCGCGGCCCGCACGGTGCAGGGCGTCGGCGCCGCCGTGCTCTCACCCGCCACCCTCACGATCCTGACCACGTCGTTCCCGGCCGGCCCGGCCCGTACCCGCGCCATCGCCACCTGGACGGCGGTCGGCGCCGGCGGCGGCGCGGTGGGCGGCCTGGTCGGCGGGGTGCTCACCGAATCCCTGTCCTGGCGCTGGGTGTTGCTGATCAATGTGCCGGTGGGGGCGCTGGTGCTGACCGGCGCGGTGCTGTGGCTCACCGAGAGCCGGCAGGGCACGGCGCGGCGGCTCGACGTGCCCGGCGCGCTGCTGGTGACCGGTGGGCTGGCGCTGGTGGCGTACGGCATCGTGCAGACCGAGACGCACGGCTGGGCCTCGGCGGCCGCGCTGCTGCCGCTGGGCGCCGGGCTGGCGGTGGTCGCGGCGTTCCTCGTGGTCGAGGCGCGGGCCAAGGCGCCGCTGATGCCGCTGGGGCTCTTCCGGCTGCGCTCGGTCTCGTCGGCGAACGGGGCGATGGTGCTGGCCGGCGCCGCGATGTTCTCGATGTGGTACTTCCTGTCGCTGTACGTGCAGAACGTGCTGGGCTACCGGCCGTTGCAGGCCGGGCTCTCCTTCATCCCGCACTCCCTGTCCATCGTCCTGGGCTCCACGATCGCGCCGCGGCTGATGAACCGGGTGGGCGCCAAGACGCTGGCCGTCACCGGCGCGGTGATCTCCGCCGCCGGGATGGCCTGGCAGGGCACGATGGACGTGCACGGCAGCTACCTCGGCACGATCCTCGGCCCCGGCATCCTGATGGCGCTGGGGGCGGGGCTGACCGCGACCCCGATCGCGTCCCTCGCCACCTCCGGGGCCGACCCCGCCGAACAGGGCCTGGTCTCCGGCCTGATCAACACCTCCCGCCAGATGGGCGGCGCGCTGGGCCTGTCGGTGCTGTCCACCGTCGCGGCCTCCCGCACGGAGCGGGACAACGGCCTCGCGGCGCTGGCGGACGGCTACGGCCTGGCCTTCCATGTCGGCTCGCTGATCCTGCTGGGCAGCATCGTGCTGATGGTCGTGGCCCTGCCGCGGCGCCCGGCGGACGCCGCGCACGGCTGAGCCGGTTCGCCGGGAGGGCCTGCCGCGTCCCGCCCGGCGCGCGACGTCCTACAGCCAGCCGTTGCGGCGCGCCGCCCGGACCGCCTCCATGCGGTTGCGGGTGCCGGTCTTGCCGATCGCCGCGGAGAGGTAGTTGCGGACGGTGGCCTGCGAGAGGTGCAGCTTGCCGGCGATGTCGGCGACCGTGGCGCCGTCCACGGCGGCGGTCAGCACATCCCGCTCGCGCTGGGTCAGCGGGTTGGGGCCGGCGCTCAGCGCCGCCGCGGCGAGGGCGGGATCGATGACCCGCTCGCCGGCCAGCACCCGGCGGATCGCCGCCGCCAGGTCCTCCACCGGGCCGTCCTTCACCAGGAACCCGGACGCCCCGGCCTCCATGGCACGGCGCAGATAGCCGGGCCGGCCGAAGGTCGTCACGATCAGCACCTTGCAGGAGGGCAGCCGCTCGCGCAGGTCGGCCGCGGCGTCCAGGCCGCTGCGGCCGGGGAGTTCGATGTCCAGCAGGGCGATGTCGGGGCGGGTCTCCAGGGCGGTGGCGACGATCTGGTCGCCCGCCGCGACCTGGGCGACGACCTGCATGTCCTCCTCCAGGTCGAGCAGCAGCGCCAGCGCGCCCCGCATCATTCCCTGGTCCTCGGCGAGGAGGACTTTCACGCTCTTCGTGGGGTTCGTGGGGGGTGGGGCGGGTGCGTCGGTCATGCCGTCAGAGTAGCCAGGTCACGGACCCCGGCAGCAATGCGCCGGGGCAGCCGCCCGCGCTACCCGTTCACCTCCCCCGCGTCCGCCATGTCGCTTGTGCCGACCGGGAGTTCGGCCGTGACGCGGAAGCCGCGGCGGCCGTCCGGGCCGCTGCGCAGGGTGCCGCCCGCCGCGGCCAGCCGCTCGGCCAGGCCCTTCAGCCCGGTGCCGCCGACCGGTCCGGGGCGGCCGCCCGTGCCGTCGCCGCCATCACCGTCGCGCAGCCGGTCCGGGGCGGCCGCCGCGACGGAGGGGCCCGGGCCGCGGCCGTCGTCGGCGATCGTCAGCCGGACCCGGTCCTCGTCGGCGTGGACGGAGATCTCGCAGTGGGTGGCGCCGCTGTGCCGCACGGTGTTGGTGACGCCCTCGCGGACCACCCAGCCCAGCAGCGCGCCGGCCTGCGGCGGCAGCGGCGGCCCGCTCTGGCGCACCACGGGATCGATACCCGCCGCCTCCAGCACCGAGCGGGCCCGGTCGAGTTCGGTGGCCAGGCTGCCCTCGCGGTAGCCGGTGACCGCCTCGCGGATCTCTGTCAGCGCCTGCCGGCCGACGGCCTCGATGTCGGCGGCCTGGGCCAGCGCGGCGTCCAGATCGCGCGGCGCCAGCCGGCGGACCGCCTCGGCCTTGACCACCACCACGGACAGCGTGTGGCCCAGCAGATCGTGCAGATCGCGGGAGAAGCGCAGCCGTTCCTTCTCGACGGCGCTGCGGGCCAGCTCCTGGCGGGTGGTGTTCAGCTCCTGGATGGTGTCGAACAGGCTCAGGACCGTGGACGTCACCATGCCGGAGAGGAAGGTGCCGTACCCCACCCCGAACGCGCCCGGGCCGGCGTCGTGCCAGCCGGTCAGATACCCGGCCACACCACTGAGCGAGATCAGCCACACGGCGAGCTTCTTGCCGCGCAGCGCGCGCACCGTGCCGGAGGCCAGCGACAGCAGCGGGAAGAACAGGAACCAGTCACCGCCGAACCCGAGGGAGATGGCGAAGGTGATGGCGGTCAGCAGCGCCAGGGCGTACAGCGGCCGGCGGGAGTCCCGCAGCCGGGGGTTGAACGAGGTCCACACCACGGTGATGTAGACGGAGTTGAAGGCCAGCAGCCCCAGGCCCGCCAGCCAGGGGTACGCCGTCTTGCCCTGGAGGACGTTGGAGAACGCGCCCAGGCCCATCAGCAGCCAGGGCAGGAAGGCGTACTTCCCCGGCCCGTCGGCCTTCCGCTCCGCCCGGCCGGGCCGGCACGACCCGGAGTCCGTGCCGTGCCCGCCGCCCGCCTCCGCGGCGCCGGCGTCCTGCTGCTTCGTGTGCTGCACTGTCGCTTCCCAGGTCTGCGCCATCGCCGTCAGGCCGTGCGTGCGGCCCGACGGTACGCGTACACCGCGTAACTGCCGAAGAGTGCCAGCCAGACGGCGAGCACCGCCACTGTGCCCAGGCCCGGCGCCTCGCCCTGCGTGACGCTGTGGCCGAGCGCGGCGAAGCGGTTGCCGGGCGTCCAGGAGGCCGGCGCCCGCAGCCAGCTCGGGAACAGCTCGATCGGGAACCACAGGCCGCCGATGATCGAGAGCAGCACCATGCAGCCCGTGTTGACCACGCCGGTGGACTGCGCGGAGAGGCGGTAGCCGTTGCCGAGGCCGAGCAGGATGAAGGGCGCGGTGCCCAGCCACAGCAGCCCGGCCAGCGCGGCCCACTGCCACGCGGGCATCCGTACGCCGTTGAGCAGCGCGCCGACCAGCAGCACGGCGGCGATGGCCGGCAGCACCGTCACCGAGGCGGACAGCCCGCGGCCCACCACGACCCGTAGGGGGCTCAGGGGCGTGACCCGCAACTGCCGCAGCCAGCCCAGCTGCTTGTCCTCGGCGACACCGGTGCCCGAGCCGATCGCCGCGCCCAGCGCGCCGTAGGCGGCCATCCCGACCATCGACGCGGTCTTCCACTCCATGGCGGCGCCCCCGGCCCCCACCCCGATGGTGGTCATCAGCACGTACATCACCACCGGCATCCCGACGCCGAAGATGACGAAGCCCCGGTCGCGCAGGGTGCGGCGGACTTCCAGCCGGACGTAGTCGAGCATCACGCGTGCTCCTTCGTGGCGGGGGTGCCGGCGGCGGCCGGGGCGAGGGGAGCGGCGGCGGAGGTGAGGGTGAGGAAGGCGTCCTCCAGGCTGGCGGGGGAGACCTGGAGCCCGCGGACGAGCCCGAGCCCGGCCAGCGCCACCACCGTCGCGTCGGAGTCCGCCGTCCGCAGCAGCGCGCGGTCGCCGCGCACCTCCACGGCGCTCACCCCGGGCAGCCCCGGCAGCGGACCGGTGGGGGCGCCCGCGAGGTCGAAGGAGACCACCGTGCCCCCGGCCCGCCGCTTGATCGCCGCGCCGCTGCCGTCGGCGACCACCCGGCCGCCGTCCATCACCACGATCCGGTCGGCGTGTTCGTCCGCCTCCTCCAGATAGTGGGTGGAGAACACGATGGTGTGGCCGCGGCGCGCGTAGGCCCGCATCGAGCGCCAGAAGGCGCGGCGCGCCTCCACGTCCAGCGCGGCGGTCGGCTCGTCGAGCACCAGCAGCTCGGGGTTGCCGGCCAGCGCCACCGCGAAGCGGACCCGCTGGGCCTGCCCGCCGGACAGCCGGTCCACCCGCCGCCCGGCGAACTCCCCGAGCCCGGCCAGCTCCAGGGTCTCGGAGACATCCATCGGGTGCGGGTAGCAGGCCGCGACGAAGGCGACCAGCTCGCGGACGGTGACCCGCGGTACGGCCTTGCCGTCCTGGAGCATCGCGCCCACCCGGCCCGCCCGCACCGCCGCCTCCGGGGTGCCGCCGAACAGCGCCACCGTGCCCTCGTCGGGCGGCAGCAGCCCCAACAGCATCGAGAGGGTGGTGGACTTCCCCGCGCCGTTGCGCCCCAGCAGCGCCACCGTCTCGCCCGCCGCGATCGTCAGCGCCAGACCGTCCACGGCCCGCACCGCGCCGTAGCTCCGGGTCACCCCGGAGAACTCCACGGCCGTGCCGCCCGCCGTCGTGGGTGGCGCCCCTGTGGTGCCTGTCGTTGCTGTCATGCCCGCCCCCGCCTCTCGTCGTCCCGTATGACGTTACGGAGAGTGGCCTGCTGCGCGGCAGAGGCGAATGTGGACGGTCGGCCCTGACAAATGTCATGGCCGGGCGGGAATTCCGTGGGCGCGCGGCGGGGCTGTGTCCGGGTCCGCCTCCGGGCCGGATGCGGGACCGCGTCAGGGTCCGTGCCAGGGACCGCGTCAGGGCCGTCTCCGGCCCGCCCGTATCTGACAATCCGTCAGAGGTCAGGTCTTCCAGCCGTCGGACGGATCGGCTATACATGAGAGCCATCGGCTAGAACGCGTTCTAGAAGTGTGCCCTGTGTGCGGTCGGAGCGCTGCCGTGGCCGACCAGATGCGACCCCGGCCCGGTCGACGGTGCGGACGGCCGGGCCGGGGTCTTCCCCACGTGGTGAAGGAGCAGCCAGCCCCATGCCCATCGACGCCGCCAAGGCCACCTCCGCCGAACCGCGGAGCACCGAACTCGCCTGGGACCACAAGGACGTCCAGCTCTACCACCTCGGCATCGGCGCCGGCGCGGCCACGCCGGAGAAGCCGCACCCCGCCACCGACCCGGACGAGCTGCGCTACACCCTGGAGAGCGCGCTGCACGTCCTGCCCAGCTTCGCCACCGTCGCGGGCGGCGGGATGGCCCTCGCCGGCGGACTCTCCGCACCCGGCATCGAGGTCGACCTCGCCGCGGTCCTGCACGGCGGCCAGACCGTCACCGTGCACCGCCCCGTCCCCGTGCGCGGCCGGGCCGTCCAGACCTCCTCCGTCCCCGCGGTGTACGACAAGGGCAAGGCCGCCGTCATCGTGCTGCGCTCCGAGGTCGCCGACGAGGACGGCCCGCTGTGGACCTGCGACACCCAGATCTTCGTCCGCGGCGAGGGCGGCTTCGGCGGCGACCGCGGCCCGTCCGCCCGCCTCGAACTCCCCGAGCGCGCCCCGGACCTGGAAACCGAGCGCCGGATCCGCGAGGACCAGGCGCTGCTCTACCGCCTCTCCGGCGACTGGAACCCGCTGCACGCCGACCCGGAGTTCGCCGCGCTCGCCGGGTTCGACCGGCCGATCCTGCACGGGCTGTGCACCTACGGGGTGACCCTGAAGGCCGTGGTCGACACGGTGCTCGGCGGGGAGGTCTCCCGGGTGGCGTCGTACACCACCCGGTTCGCCGGCGTCGTCTTCCCGGGCGAGACGCTGCGCCTGCGCATGTGGCGCGAACCGGGCCGGGTCCAGGTGTCGGTGACGGCGCCCGACCGGGACGACGCGCCCGTCCTGGCGGACACCGTGGTGACGCACCGCTAGGGGCTGTCCGCACCCCCGCCGGCCGCCACACCGGACCGGCGGACCAACCGAGAGGAGCCGTGACATGCGCGCAGCCATACTGCACGAGACAGGCCAGGACAAGCTCGAAGTCGTCGACGACGTCGAGCCGGTGGGGTTCGGCCCCGGCAAGGTCAGGATCCGGATCCGGGCGACCGGACTGTGCCACTCCGACCTCTCGGCGATGAACGGGGTGCTGCCGCAGCCCGCCCCGTTCGTCCCGGGCCACGAGGGCGCCGGGGAGATCCTCGACGTCGGCGACGGCGTCAGCGGGCTCGCCCAGGGCGATCGCGTCCTGATGTGCTGGCTGCCCGCCTGCGGCAGCTGCCCGTCCTGCAAGCGCGGCCAGTCGCACCTCTGCCTGGCCGGTTTCATGAACGCCGGCACGCCCAACTTCCGCCGCGCCGGCGGGGATGTCTTCGGCTTCGCCGGGACCGGCACCTTCACCGAGGAGGTCGTGGTCGGCGCGGGCTGCGCCGTCCCGATCCCGGACGACCTCCCCTACGAGATCGCCGCGCTGATCGGCTGCGGTGTCACCACCGGGCTCGGCGCGGCCCTCAACACGGCCAAGGTGGAGGCCGCGTCCTCGGTCGCGGTGATCGGCTGCGGCGGCGTCGGGATCTCCGTCATCCAGGGGGCGAAGGCCTGCGGCGCGGCCGAGATCATCGCCGTCGACCCGGTCCCCGCCCGCCGGGAGGCCGCGCTCCGCTTCGGCGCCACCGAGGCCGTCGCCCCCGAGGAGTTCGCCGGCGCCAAGGCCCGGATCACCGCGGGGGAGGGCTTCGACTACGTCTTCGAGGTGGTCGGCAAGTCCGCCACCGCCCGCACCGCCTACGAGATGACCCGGCGCGGCGGCACCCTGTGCGTGGTCGGCGCGGGCGCCATGGACGACACCTTCCAGGTCAACATGTTCGAGCTGTTCTTCGACGAGAAGCAGATCCTGCCGTCCCTGTACGGCGGCGGGGACGTGCTGCGCTCCTACGAGCGGGCCATCGCCCTTTGGCGGGCCGGCCGGATCGACCTGGAGGGCCTGATCACCCACCGCGTGCGACTGGCCGAGATCAACGAGGCCCTCGACCAGATGCGCGCCGGCACCGCCCTGCGCACCTGCATCGAGATCTGACCCGGCCGGTTGGGGGGGACCCGCCACCTGGCCCCGCCCCGCCCCGAACCCGCACCCGTCCACCGCACCACCGTCCCGCACCTCGCTCCACGACGACTGGAGAGGACAGGAATGGCACAGCCACTGGAGGGCCTGACCGCGATTGTCACCGGTGCCGGGCGCGGCCTGGGCCGCGCCGAGGCCCTGGAACTCGCCCGCCTCGGCGCCCGGGTCGTGGTCAACGACTACGGGCAGCCGGGCCGCGACGGCTCGGGCGAGGCCAGCGCCGCGCCCGCCGAGGACGTCGCCGCCGAGATCCGCGCGGCGGGCGGCCGGGCCGTCGCCCACCTCGGCGACGTCGCCGACCACGCACAGGCCCGCGCCCTGGTGGAGCTGGCCGTGGAGACCTACGGGCAGCTCGACATCCTGGTCAACAACGCGGGCATCCTCCGCGACCGGATGGTGTTCTCGATGACCGAGGACGAGTGGGACTCGGTCATCCGCGTCCACCTCAAGGGCCACTTCAACACCACGCACTTCGCCGCCGTCCACTGGCGCGAGCGCGCCAAGGCGGCCGGCGGCCCGGTCCACGGCCGGATCGTCAACACCTCCTCCGAGGCCTTCCTCGCGGGCTCGGCGGGCCAGCCCAACTACGCGGCGGCCAAGGGCGGCATCGTCGGCCTGACCACCTCCACGGCGCTGGCGCTGGGCAAATACGGCGTGACCGCCAACGCGATCTGCCCGCGCGCCCGCACCCGGATGACCGAGGACGTCTTCGCCGGTTTCCAGGAGCCCGAGGACGGCGCCCTGGACCCGCTCGCGCCCGAACACGTCGCGCCGCTCGTCGGCTATCTCGCCTCACCGGCCGCGGCCCGGGTCAACGGGCAGCTGCTGGTGGTGCACGGCGGCCTGGTCGCCATCGCCGAACGCCCGCGGATCGCCGCCAAGTTCGACACCGCCAAGGAGGTCTTCAGCTACGCGGAGCTGGACGAACTGCTCACGCCGTACTACGCGCGGCGCCCGGCGGGCGAGACCTTCGCGGCGGCCGAGGTGCTGGGCCTCAAACACGGCGGGGACCGGCCGCCCGCGAGCTGAACCGGCCGTGGCCGCCACCCGTGCGAAGCGGGGTGGCGGCCACGGCTCGTGGTGTGTGGTCGGCGGTCGGAAACCGCCGGACCGGCCTTATGCGTCCTGCGGCTGCTTGTCCCGGCGGTGCCGGCCGTGGGCGGTGGAGTCGGACTCCTCCGAGGCGGCCGGGCCGCGGTGCCTGCCGGAGCTTGCGGCCTCGGCGGCCTGGGCGGATGCCTCCTGCGGGCGCGCCTGGGTCGTGTCGGTTCGGGCTTCGGACATGAAAAGGGTCTCCGTCGGATCGCTTACAGCTGTACGCGTCGGGACCTCGCCCGACGACCGCCAAGGCTGACCCCGAACGGCACGACCGGTGGCCGGTCAACCGGCTGCGCTGCCCCCACCCGAAATTCTAACGGGGCCGGAAATCGCGCTCCACCGGGTCTACCGGGCCGCCAGCGGCGCCTGCTGCAAGGGAACTGGCCTGCACAAGGGGGGATGTTCGGCGCTCCGCCGCGGTTCCGCCTCCGCGCCCGGCGGTTGTGCAGATGATGTGGAGCGGTTGTCGATTTCCGGCCCATCCGGGACAATCCCGCCGCCGTGCACGACCTCCGGGGCGGCATACGGGGCCGCATTCGGGGCGGCGTCCGAGCCGCCGCCCGGTCCGGCGCCCGCGTCGCCCTCCGCTCCGGCGCCCGCCTCCGCGTCCGCCCGGGGCGGCACCTCGGCAGGCAGCGCCCCCCGCACCGCCGCGGGCACTCCCACCCGCGTCCACGTACGCACCCCGGCCGGCGGTTGCCGCACCGGCAGCAGCGGGCCGACCAGTTGCCACGGTCTCCTCGCCGGGGCCGCAGCCACTGGCACCGCCGCCCGGGCGGGCTCCACCGTCCAGGCCGCCTGCGGGGGTTCCACGGTCCGCGCCGGCTGCGCGGGCGCCGCGGCCCGCACCGCCCGCTCGGGCACCACCGCCCGCAGTGGCCCCACCGGCCGCCGCTCCGGCTCCGCCACCCGCTCCCGCCGCGCCGCCGGCTCCGGCGTCACCGGCGGCAGGGCCATCCGCAGCCGTGCCACCCCGCACGGCTCCGCCGTCGTCGTGTGCGGCAGCAGCAGTTCGCCGCCGGCCGTCCACAGACCGGCGCCGGTCAGCCACCCCCGCGGTGCCGGGAACTGCCGCAGCTGCCGTACCGAGGGCCGCCAGACGCCCAGCCAGGTGCCGTGCGCCCCGTCCACCCGGAAGGCCACCGCGCAGCTCTCCGGTGCCAGCATCTGCCGCGGCTGCATCGCGAACGGGGTGACCGTCGCGCCGGCCGGATACAGGCACTCCGGGAAGCGCACCGGCAGATGGCTGCCCAGCACGCCCCAGCCGATCCGGTCCTGACCCGGCGCGTCCGACCGGACCAGCAGCAGCCCGCTGTCCGGATCGGCCATCAGCAGGCGGTCGTTGCTGTCCTCGGTGATCTGCAGCAGCGGGCCGGTCTCGCCGCCGCGCTCCAGGTCGACCGTGACGGCCTTGGTCCGGCCCGCCCACTCCCGGTCCAGCGCCAGCAGCCGGCCGGCGCGGTCCAGCCAGGCGCCGCCCGAGCAGCGCCCCGGGATCTCGGCGACCCGCTCGGGCCCGCCCGCGCCGCCGTGCAGCAGCCACAGCGTGGTGCGGTCCGCGGCGGGCGCCAGGGCGTAGCCGCGGGTCCCGTCCGGTGCCGGCGGCAGCAGGGTCAGCTCGGGCGCCTCCACCGCCCCCAGCAGGAGTTCACCCGTGCCCGGGCCCGCCGGGTAGAGCAGGGAGACCGCGAAGCGGTCGGCGACCCGGCGCGCGATGAGCACCCGCCCGTCGGCCAGCGGCAGCAGCGCGCTGTCCGGCTCCTCGGGCTGGGTGCCCTGCAGCGGCACGGCGTACGGCTCGGGGCCGCCCAGCGTCCAGCGCTCCGGGAACCAGCTCCCGGCGGCGTCGTCGTGACGGGCGAGCCGGGCGGCGTACGAGCCGTCGGCGGCGATCGTCAGGGTCGCGCGGTGCGGGCGCGTCGGCGCCGCGGCGCCCTCGGTGGCACAGATCGTCATCGGGCGGTCACCTCCAGTCGGCATCCGAAGGTAGGTTTCGCACGTCCGGCCGAACAGGGTGAGTTGCCGCACTTCACGCATAAGGATGGCAGTTGTCCGATTCGCCGGTGGCGGACAAGGCGGCTGTGCATATGCCCGCCCGGCCGACGGCTCCGGCCGCTGCGGGCGGCCCCGGCGCGGCGGGCCCGCCGCACCCCCGTACGGTGGCCGCGGAGCCCGGGGCGGGACGGCCCGCGCGGTGTCATGGCCGGGAGGTAACCTTCCACCCGTGCCCGTACTGTCTGAAGTCCTCTCCGCGCTCGATGCCCTGTGGCCCCCCGAGCGGGCCGAAGGGTGGGACGCCGTCGGCACGGTCTGCGGTGATCCCGGCAGCGAGGTCCGCCGGGTGCTGTTCGCCGTCGACCCGGTCCAGGAGATCGCCGACGAGGCGGTGCGGCTCGGCGCCGACCTCCTGGTCACCCACCATCCGCTCTATCTGCGCGGTACGACGACGGTCGCGGCCTCGACCTTCAAGGGCCGCGTCGTGCACACCCTGATCAAGCACGACATCGCCCTGCACGTCGCGCACACCAACGCCGACACCGCCGACCCCGGTGTCTCCGACGCCCTGGCCGGCGCCCTGGACCTGCGCGTCCTCGGCCCGCTGGTGCCGGACCCGGAGGATCCGGCCGGCCGCCGCGGCCTGGGCCGGATCTGCGAGCTGCCGCATCCGATGACGCTGGCCGCGCTCGCGTCGTACGCGGCCGGCCGGCTGCCCGCCACCGCGCAGGGCATCCGGGCGGCCGGCGACCCGGACCGCGAGATCCGCACCCTCGCCGTCTCCGGCGGCTCCGGCGACAGCCTCTTCGGCGCCGTCCGGGCGGCCGGTGCGGACGCCTTCCTCACCGCCGACCTGCGCCACCACCCGGCCTCCGAGGCCGTCCAGAGCGCCGCGGACCGCCCGCCGGCGCTGCTCGACGCCGCCCACTGGGCCACCGAGTGGCCGTGGTGCGAGCAGGCCGCGGCCCAGCTCGACGCGGTCTCCGACCGGCACGACTGGGGACTGCGCACGCATGTCTCCCGTACGGTCACCGACCCCTGGACCGCCCACGCGGCGTCCACCCCTCTCTTCACCCCGACGCACACCACAGGAGCCCCACGCTGAACGCCGCGCCCGCCGACCAGATCCGCCTTCTCGACGTCCAGGCCCTGGATGTCCGGCTCTCCCAGCTCGCCCACCGGGGGCACAACCTCCCCGAACTGGCCGAGCTGCAGACCCTGGAGGGCGACCTCACCCAGCAGCGCGACCTGCTCGTCGCCGCGCAGACCGAGGAGAGCGACACCACCCGCGAGCAGACAAAGGCCGAACAGGACGTGGACCAGGTGCGCCAGCGCGCCGCCCGCGACCAGAAGCGGCTGGACTCCGGCGCCGTCACCTCCCCCAAGGACCTGGAGCACCTCCAGCGCGAACTCGCCTCGCTGGCAAAGCGCCAGGGCGACCTGGAGGACATCGTCCTGGAGGTCATGGAGCGCCGGGAGTCCGCCCAGGAGCGGGTCACCGAGCTGACCGCCCGGGTCGAGGCCATCCAGTCCAAGGTCGACGACGCCACCGCCCGCCGCGACGCCGCGTTCGGCGAGATCGAGGCGGAGCGGGCGACGGTCGCCAAGGAGCGCGAGCTGACCGTCGCCGACATCCCGGCCGACCTCCTCAAGCTCTACGACAAGATCCGCGCCAAGGAGGGCGGCGTCGGCGCGGCCCGCCTCTACCAGCGCCGCTGCGAGGGCTGCCGCCTGGAGCTGAACATCACCGAGGTCAACGACGTCCGCGCGGCCGCGGCCGACACCGTCCTGCGCTGCGAGAACTGCAGCCGCATCCTGGTCCGTACGCCCGACTCGGGCCTGTAGGCCATGGCCCGCACCCTGATCGTCGAGGCGGACGGCGGCTCCCGGGGCAACCCGGGGCCGGCCGGCTACGGCGCGGTGGTCCTCGACCCTCAGACCGGTGAAGCGCTCGCGGAGGCCGCCGAGTTCATCGGTACGGCGACCAACAACGTCGCCGAGTACAAGGGCCTGGTGGCCGGTCTGCGGGCGGCGCACGCCCTGGATCCCGAGGCGGACATCCGGGTGCGGATGGACTCCAAGCTGGTCGTCGAGCAGATGTCGGGCCGCTGGAAGATCAAGCACCCGGACATGAAGCCGCTGGCGGCCGAGGCCGGGTCGGTCTTCCCGGCCGACCGGGTGTCGTACGAGTGGATCCCCCGCGCGCGGAACAAGCACGCCGACCGGCTCGCCAACGAGGCGATGGACGCCGGGAAGGCGGGCCGGCAGTGGGAGCCGCGGGACTCCCGGGCGGCGTTGGCGGCCGGTGCGGCCGCGCCCGCCCGCGCCGCCGCGGCCCAG
>NZ_BMND01000039.1 GCF_014646275.1 Streptomyces kronopolitis | reverse complement strand
GGGGCGCTCGCCGGCCGGCGCGGGGCGCAGCGCAGCGCGCCGGCGCACCGTGCTCACCGCGGCCTCGTCCAGGAGCGCGGCCGCACCGCTCTGCCCCGGTCGCATCGCCACCGGCGGGGTCCGGCGCTCGGTGCCGAGCAGCGCGGCACTCACGAGGGCGGGCCAGGTGGCGGGGGCGGGCGAGCCGGGTGCGGTGGGGCTGGGTGCGGCCGGGCTGGGCGCGGCGGGTGAGGTAACTGAGGTGGATGTGGCGGGAGAAGAGGCAGAGGTGGGGGTGGTGAGTGAGGAGGAGGTGGTGGGTGAAGTGGGTGTGTTGGGTGAGGTGTTGTTGTGCGTGCCGTTCAGGGTGGGGGTGGTGCTCGTCATGCCCGTCCTCCAGGCATCGGTGGCGTCAGCGGCGTCAGTAGTGGCGTCGGGGAGATCGGTCGC
This sequence comes from Streptomyces kronopolitis, assembly GCF_014646275.1. Classification (GTDB taxonomy): domain Bacteria; phylum Actinomycetota; class Actinomycetes; order Streptomycetales; family Streptomycetaceae; genus Streptomyces; species Streptomyces kronopolitis. The sequence continues at coordinate 52,706 of NZ_BMND01000039.1, read as the reverse complement.
GTGAGTGGGGACGGCTTCCGCTGAGGGCGGGGAGCCGGGGTGGTCGGGGCCGGGGTGCGGGTCACAGGGACACCGGGGTGGGGTCCCAGACGGTCAGCGGCCGGAAGCCGCGGTGGCCGCATTCGCCGAAGACGGTGACCGGCGCCCCGCCCGATATGGCGGCCAGCTGCCAGCGGCCCGCGCCGCCGCAGGAGCGCGGATCCAGCGGCAGCGCCGACTCCCCGTCCGCGTCGGCCAGTTGCCAGCCCGCCCCGTCGCGGCCCGGTATCGGGGTGACATCGCTGAGCACCACGGGCCAGGAGTCCAGCCACGGGTCGTCACGCAGCGCATCGCCGTACGCGGTCAGCGCGGCATCGATGCCGCAGCCGGGCGGCACCGGCCCGGGGGCGGCCGGGGCGTGCCGCTCGCCCAGGGCGGCGCGCAGCGGACGGGCACCGGGGTAGTACGCGAGGTCCGCGTCGAGGACCAGGCCGGGCGGTAGGGCGAGCTCCGGCGGGCGGCCGGCGCCGCCGAATGAGAGGTGCAGCGCCATCCGGCCGGTCCGCTCGCCCCGCAGATAGATCCTTCGGGTGAACAAGGTGCCCTCGGAGCCGTCCTGTTGGGCGAGCACCAGCCAGCGGTCCCGGACCGTCGCCGCCTCGGGACCGGTCAGCAGGCCGGCCGCCTCCGTGGTGAGCCCCACGCGGGAGCGGACCGTCGCCGCGAGCGGGGCCGGCAGGCGGTCGAGGCCGAGGAACCCCTGGTCGAGGAGGTGCAGCAGGGCGCACTCCTCCAGCAGCCGGGCCGGCCAGTCGGGGCCGGACGCCGCCACCGCGCCCAACTCGCGTACCCGTGAGGCGAGTCCGGGCGCCTGGGCGTCGACCATGCGGGCGGCGGTCTCGTCCCAGGAGCCGCCCCCGCCGCCGGTACCGCCCGGGCGGGAGGCGCCCCCTCCGGGGTGCCCGGCCGAGGCCAGGCCGGACCGCAGCAGATCCTCCAGGCGCTGCTCCAGCTCCACGGCACCGGCACCGATCCGCCGCAGCCGCCGGGCGGCCCGCCGGTCGGCCGCCTCCAGGTCGGCGGGCGCCCGCGACGCCGCGCCCGCACCCGCAGACGGACCCGCGGACCGCCCGGCGCGCTCGCGGCGCCCGGCCAGCCACTCGCCCGCCCACGGCGCCGGCTCCCCGGCCGCCACCGCCCCCGCCTCGCCCGCCCAGAGCAGCAGCAGCCCCAGCGCGTGCTTGCACGGAAATTTCCGGCTCGGACAACTACAGCTGAATGCCGGTCCGTTGAGGTCCACCACGGTGCGGTACGGCGTCTTGCCGCTGCCCTTGCATTGCCCCCACACCGCGGCGTCGTCCGCGCCCGTTTCCGACCAGGGCCCGGGCGCCGCGAGCCTGCCGCCCGCCCTGCGCGAGGCCTCGTCAGGCGCCAGCGCGCGCACCTGATCCGTCGTCCAGCGTTCCCCCTGCGGATTCATGTCACCGACGCTACGACGCGCCACTGACAATCCCGCCGTCCGATCCCGAACTCGCAGCTCAGGGACGGTTTTCGGGGCGTTGTCAGTGGTCTGGTGCAGGCTTGATCCCGCAGGCGGCCGACAGCGGTTTCCGCGGTGCGGCCGGCGGACGCGAGACGAGGGGGAATCATGTCCGGGAACAGCTTCGGTGCGGCGGACGGCGCGGCGGTCGCGACCGGGAATCCGGCGGGCGGGGCGGCAGCGGAAGCCGCCGGCGGGGCGGTGCTGCGACCGCATGCCGAGGAGAGCTTCGCGGCGGAGCTGGCGGCCCTCGCCGCGGCCGACGACCGGCCGCGGCCCGAGCGCTGGCGGCTCTCGCCGTGGGCGGTGGCGACCTATCTGCTCGGCGGCACGCTCGCGGACGGCACGGTCATCACACCGAAGTACGTCGGCCCGCGCCGGATCGTCGAGGTCGCGGTGACGACCCTCGCCACGGACCGCGCGCTGCTCCTGCTCGGCGTGCCCGGCACCGCCAAGACCTGGGTCTCGGAGCATCTGGCGGCCGCCGTCAGCGGCGATTCCACCCTGCTGGTGCAGGGCACGGCCGGCACCCCCGAGGAGGCGATCCGCTACGGCTGGAACTACGCCCAGCTGCTCGCGAACGGCCCCAGCCGCGAGGCCCTGGTCCCCAGCCCCGTGATGCGCGCGATGGCGCAGGGCATGACCGCCCGCGTCGAGGAGTTGACCCGCATCCCCGCCGACGTCCAGGACTCGCTCATCACGGTCCTGTCGGAGAAGACTCTGCCGGTCCCCGAGCTGGGGCAGGAGGTGCAGGCCGTCCGCGGCTTCAACCTGATCGCCACCGCCAACGACCGCGACCGCGGCGTCAACGAACTCTCCAGTGCGCTGCGCCGCCGCTTCAACACCGTCGTGCTGCCGCTGCCCGCGACCCCGGAGGAGGAGGTGGACATCGTCTCGCGCCGGGTCGGGCAGATCGGGCGCTCGCTGGATCTCCCGGCCGGACCGGAGGGGATGGACGAGATCCGCCGGGTCGTCACGGTCTTCCGCGAGCTGCGCTCCGGCCTCACCGCCGACGGCCGCACCAAGCTCAAGTCGCCCTCCGGCACCCTCTCCACGGCCGAGGCCATCTCGGTGGTGACCAACGGCCTGGCGCTGGCCACCCACTTCGGGGACGGCGTGCTGCGCTCCGGGGACGTGGCCGCGGGCATCCTGGGCGCCGTGGTCCGCGACCCGGCCGCGGACCGGGTCGTCTGGCAGGAGTATCTGGACACGGTGGTGCGCGAGCGCGACGGCTGGAAGGACTTCTACCGCGCCTGCCGTGAGGTGAGCGCATGACCGGGCCGCTGCTGCTGGGGGTGCGGCATCACGGCCCCGGATCGGCACGGGCGGTGCGGGCCGCCCTGGAGCGGTACACCCCCGCCGCGGTCCTGATCGAGGGCCCGCCGGAGGCGGACGCACTGGTGCCGCTGGCCGCCCGGGAGGACATGCGGCCGCCGGTCGCGCTGCTCGCCCACGCGCAGGACGACCCCGGGCGCGCGGCGTTCTGGCCGCTGGCCGAGTTCTCCCCGGAGTGGGTGGCGATGCGCTGGGCCCTGCGGCACGGCGTCCCGGTCCGCTTCATCGATCTGCCCGCGGCCCACTCTCTGGCCATGGGGGAGGACGAGGAGGCGGCGGACGGCGAGCGGCCCGGAGAGCCCGGAGGCCCCGGAGACCCAGGAGACGAGGAGCCCGGGGAAGGCGCCTCCGGGCCCGCCCGGGGCGGGGATGCCGCGGCCGGGGTCCGGGTCGACCCGATCAGGGTGCTGGCCGAGGCGGCCGGGTACGACGACCCGGAGCGCTGGTGGGAGGACGTGGTCGAGCACCGCGGCGGGGGTACCTCCCGCGCGCCGGGCGGAGGCGGCGGCGAGCAGGAGCCCGACAGCGGTGGCGAGCAGGGGCCCGAAGCCGGGTGCGGCCAGGAGCCCGACGCGGCCGCGCCGTTCGCGGCGCTCGCCGAGGCGATGGGCGCGCTGCGGGAGACCTACGGCGACGGCGGGCACGACCGTGATCCGGTGCGCGAGGCCCATATGCGGCTCCGACTGCGGGCCGCGCGCAAGGAGTTCGGCGACGGCATCGCCGTGGTGTGCGGAGCCTGGCACGTCCCGGCCCTGACGCGGCGCACCACCCTCACCGCCGACCGGCAGCTGCTCAAGGGCCTGCCGAAGGTGAAGGCCACGGTGACCTGGGTGCCCTGGACGTACCGGCGCCTGTCCCGGCACAGCGGTTACGGCGCCGGTGTCGCCGCACCCGGCTGGTACGGCCATCTCTTCAGCGCCCCCGACCGTCCCGTCGAACGCTGGCTGACCAAGGTCGCCGGACTGCTCCGGGAGGAGGACTACGCCGTCTCGTCGGCGCATGTCATCGAAGCGGTGCGGCTCGCCGAGGGGCTGGCCACGGTGCGCGGCCGCCCGCTGCCCGGGCTGACGGAACTGGAGGACGCGGTCCGGGCCGTCATGGGCGACGGCTCCGACGCCCCGTCCGTGCTGATCCGCGACAAGCTGGTGGTCGGCGAGGTGCTGGGCGAGGTCCCCGAGGACGCCCCCGCGGTCCCGTTGCAGCGGGACATCGCCCGTATCCGGCGCACGCTCCGGCTCACCCCGGAGGCGGCGGAGCGGGTGCTGGAGCTGGATCTGCGCAAGGAGACCGACGCCGCGCGCAGCCGCCTGCTGCACCGGCTGCGGCTGCTCGGCATCCCCTGGGGCGAGCCCGACCGCTCCCGCGCCGGCACCGGCACCTTCCGGGAGAGCTGGCGGCTGCGCTGGGAGCCCGAACTCTCGGTCCGGGTCGCGGAGGCCGGTATCTGGGGCACGACGGTGCTCTCGGCCGCCACCGCCAAGGCCGTGTCCGAAGCCGCCGAGGCCGCCACGCTGGCCGGGGTGACGACGCTCGCCGAACACTGCCTGCTCGCCGAACTCCCCGACGCCCTGCCGGTGGTGACGCAGGCCCTCGCCGACCGCGCGGCGCTCGACGCCGACGTGGGCCAACTCGCCCGGTCGCTGCCCGCCCTCGTCCGCTCCGTGCGGTACGGCGATGTCCGCGGCACGGAGTCCGCGGCGCTCCGCGAGGTCGCCACGGGCCTGGCCGAGCGGGTCTTCGTCGGGCTGCCGCCGGCCTGTGCGGGCCTGGACGCCGAAGGCGCCGCCGCCATGCGCGAGCCGCTCGACGCCACCCATCAGGCGGTGGGCCTGCTCGCCCGGCCGGAGCCCGGACAGCGGCCCGCCCCCGACGGCCTGCGGGCGCGGTGGGCGGCCGTCCTGCACACGGTGAGCGCACGGGACGCCGTGCCGGGGCTGCTCCGCGGCGGGGCCGTCAGACTCCTGCTGGACGACGGCGAGTTGCGCGAGGAGGAATCCGCGCGGCTGATGGGGCTCGCCCTCTCGCCCGGCACCCCGCCCGCCGACGCCGCCGGCTGGATCGAGGGCTTCGCCGGCGGCGGGGACGGCGGCATGCTGCTGGTCCACGACGCGCGACTGCTCGCCCTCGTCGACGGCTGGCTGACCGGGGTGCCGGACGCGGCGTTCACGGACGTGCTGCCGCTGCTGCGCAGGACCTTCGCCGAGTACGAGACCGGCGTGCGGCGCACCCTCGGCGAGCTGATCCGCCGCGGGCCCACGGCACCGTCCCAACGGCCGCCCGGCGACGCCCCGGACGCCGCCGCCCCCGGCTTCGGCCCCGGCCTGGACCGCGACCGCGCCGCCGCCGCACTCCCCACACTGCGCCTCCTCCTGGGCATCGGCGAGGAGGACTCCTACGGCCAGACGGCACCCGCCCCGACCTCCACCCCAGCCACACCCCCCACCGCCACGCCCCCGACCCCCTCCGCCACCACCCCCCACCCCACGCCCAACGCGGCAGCCCCCATTCCCGCCACCCCCGTCTCCACCGACCCCGTTCCACCGGCCCCCGTCTCCATCACCCCCGAAGCCGAACGGCTGCGGCGTTGGCGGCTGGTGCTCGGGGGTGGTGGGGCGGAGGGGACGGGGTGTGAGTTGCGGGGGCGGGATGCCGCGATGGACGGGGCGCTGGCCTCGCTCTACGGCCGGGAGGGCGGCGACGGCGGCAAGCGGGCCGACGGCGGCCGTCGTACGGCGGGGCTCGGGGCCTCGGCGCCCGGGGTGGCGCGCTGGCTCGGCGACATCCGTACGTACTTCCCGTCCTCCGTGGTGCAGGTGATGCAGCGTGACGCCATAGACCGGCTGGGGCTGTCCGCGCTGCTGCTGGAACCGGAGATGCTGGAGGCCGTCGAGGCGGACGTCCACCTGGTGGGGACCCTGCTCTCGCTCAACCGGCTGATGCCGGAGCGGGCCAGGGAGTCCGCCCGCGCCGTCGTCCGCACGGTCGTCGAGGAGCTGGAGCGCAAGCTCGCGCACCGCACCCGCGCCACCCTCACCGGCGCGCTGGACCGCTCCGCGCGGATCAGCCGCCCGCGCCACCGCGACATCGACTGGAACCGCACGATCCGGGCGAACCTCAAGAACTACCTCCCCGCGTACCGCACGGTCGTCCCCGAGCGGCTGATCGGCCACGGCCGGGCCGCGCAGTCGGTGCGGAAGGAAGTGGTGCTCTGCATCGACCAGTCCGGGTCGATGGCCGCCTCCGTCGTGTACGCCTCGGTGTTCGGCGCCGTGCTGGCGTCCCTGCGGGCCATCGACACCCGTCTGGTCGTCTTCGACACCGCCGTCGTCGATCTGACGGACCGCCTCGACGACCCGGTCGACGTGCTCTTCGGCACCCAGCTCGGCGGCGGCACGGACATCAACCGCGCGCTCGCCTACTGCCAGTCCCGGATCACCCGCCCCGCGGAGACGGTCGTCGTGCTCGTCAGCGACCTCTACGAGGGCGGTATCCGCGACGAGATGCTCAAGCGGGTCGCCGCCATGAAGGCGTCCGGAGTGCAGTTCGTGACCTTGCTCGCCCTGTCCGACGAAGGCGCCCCGGCCTACGACCGGGAGCACGCGGCGGCTCTCGCGGCCCTGGATGCACCGGCGTTCGCCTGTACGCCCGATCTGTTCCCGGACGTCATGGCGGCCGCCCTGGAGAAACGCCCGCTGCCCATACCGGACATGGCGGAGCAACGGTGACAGGTGGGTCCGCGGGACTTGCGTGGCACCTGGTTTCTCATGCAAGGATCAGGCCATCGCTCGATCGCCCGCGACGCGCGTGACGCCGAGGCCGTGTGCCCGGTCGTCCCCGTCCGTATGGGAAGGTCCCCTCCTTGTCCGCTGTGCTCGCCCTGCCTGCCGCCGTGCGCCTGCCGCGCACGGTCGCCGTGCGGCGTGCACTGCTGGCCGGGCTCTTCCTGGCGGGCTTCGTCGCCCTCGGCTTCGCCTTCGGTCCCGGTGCCCATGCCGTCGACCGGACGCGGACGGCGGATCTGCCCGGGCTCACCGCCCCGGCCGAGACCGCCGCCGGGGCGTCCACCCCGGACCGGGCCGCCACCCGGGACGGGTCGGCGATCCCGAAGGACCGAGCCGGCCAGGCGAACGAAGCAGACCAGGCAGGCCAGGCAGGCCAGGCGGACCGGACGGGCCGGGCGAAGCAACTGTCCGGCGCCGGAACCACGTTGGCACGGCAGGGCAAGGCGTCCGGGGCCGAGCTGGCCCGGCGCGCCCACACCGCGTCCGACAAGGTGGCCGAAACCGTACGGCCCGCCACCGGCCGGGCCGCATCGGCCACCGGCCGCCTCACCCGCCCGGTGAGCCGCGTCGTACGGGAGATCGGGGACTCGGCCCGCGCCGCGCTGCCCGTCCACCTCCCGTCCGGTGAGCACACCGGCCACCCCGGGGACGGCGGTGCGCAGCAGCACGGCCGTACGCCGGACGGCGACCGGACCGCCGGTCAGCGCGGCCCCTGCACGCAGGCCGACGCGGGCACGGGCCGGGCGGCCCACCTCGTCAACGGCCCGCGCACGGCGGCCGACGAGCACCCCTCGGCCACCGTCCACGAGCAGCGGGACCCGGGCCACCACGGCCTTCCGGGGCAGTCCCCGCAGGGCCCGGTGGCGCCCGCCTCGCACAGCGCGGGCGACGGCCACGGCCCCCGTGGCGGGGACCAGCACGCCGCCGATACGGCGGACTCCCTTCGCTTCCGGCTTCTGCCCGGTGGCGTCCGCACGGCCGATGGCGCTCCGACGCGTCGGCGTGCCGAAGAAATCCTCGAATTCCCGGGCTAGGGCAGACCGCTCCGCGTCTGTAACTGGACCTGCCGCGCGGGGGCGGGACAGGTCTGCCCTTTCACCCCTCCTGAATTCGAAGGACTTCACCTCCATGCGCTCCAACATCCGCCGTTCCATCGTCGTCGCCGCTGCCGCCACCGGACTGTGGGCCCTGGGCTCCGTCGCCGCCAACGCCGCCGAACTGCCCGTCGCCGGTGACCTGCCGTCCGCCGGCACGGTGACCGACACCGCCAAGAAGCTGCCCACCGGTGACGTGACCGGCACGGCGACCAAGGCCGCCAAGAAGGTCACCGACACCGCCGCGCGGACGGCGGGCAAGGCCACCGGCGTGCTCGGCGGCGGGGTGTCGACCCAGGACCTGCCCGCGACGGACGGCGTGCAGAAGCTGACCCATGGTCTGGGCCTCCCGGACACCGGTGCGGTCCGCAAGACCGCCGACGTGACGAAGGCGAAGAAGGCCGTCAAGGCGGCCAAGGCGACCAAGGCGGTCAAGGCCGTCAAGAAGACCGCCGAGGGCGCCACCGGTCAGGTCCGGGCCGGCCGCCTCGCCGACGGCACGCTGCCCGCCGTCCCGGCACTGCCCGCCACCGGCATTCCGGCCGCCCGCCTCAGCGACGGCCTGCCCGCCGTCCCGGCGCTGCCCAAGGCCCCCGCGCTGCCCAAGGCTCCGGGTTCGGTCGACAACCTGCTGGCCGGTCTCGCCGGTGCGGGGGTCCGCCCCGAGCAGCTGACGAACCAGGCCAAGGGCGGTCTGGCCACGGCCCGTCCGGTCGTCGACCACGCCGCCTCCGACGTGCTGCCGCCCGTCGCCCGCCGGGTCGTCGTCAAGGTCGTCCCGGTCGCCCAGGGCGCGGTCGGCAACGCCGGTCAGCTCGCGGGTGACGCGGCCGGCCAGGCGACCCCGTTCGTGACCACGGTCGGCGGCCGCGGGCAGCTGCTCGTGCAGGGTGAGACCGGCGAGGCGGTGCCGTTCGCGCAGGGTGTCGCGGCCGACGCGGTGCCGTTCGCCAAGGGCGTCGCGGGCCACGCCACCCCGTTCGCGAAGGGTGTGGCCGCCGACGCCACCCCGTTCGCGCAGGGCCTGACCGCGGTCGTCGCGACCGACGCCCAGGGCACCGCCCACCAGACCGTCGCCGGCGTGCGCGGCCTGACGCCGGCCAAGTCCGTGCCGTCGCTCCCCTCGGTCCCGGCAGTTCCCTCGGTCCCGTCCGTGCCGTCTGTCCCGACCGTGCCCGCCGTCCCGTCGGTGCCCGGCAATGTGACCCACGCCGTCGCCCTCCCGTCGGTGCCCGCCGTGCCCGCCGTCCCGGGTCACGTGACCGACGCCGTGCCGGCCGGCCTGACCCACGCCGTCGCCGTCCCGGCCGACCTCGCCGACCTCACCAACGCCGCCAACATCCCGGCGCTGCCCGCCCTCCCGGTGCAGGGCATCTGAGGCTCGCCGAGCCAGTAACCCCGGTTCACCGGCCGCGGCGGCGGCCGGTACCGGAACACCCGTGAACAGCCGGGCGGTCCTCTGTGGGGGAGGACCGCCCGGCTTCGGCGTTCCCGGAACCCGTCAACAGTGCACCGGCACGCCGTAGTTGAGCCCGACACCCGGCCCCACTCCTATCCCTACCCCCACTTGAGGCCTGGGTCCCCTCGCACCTCGCCCCCTCGCCCCGCGTCCCCTCGCCCCCGCGCCCTGCGCCCGCCCCTCGCCCCCGTGGTCCGCCACCGCCACCCCCGTCCCCCGAAGCGGCCACCGACCGGCCCGCGCAGCGCGCCCGCAGCGCCCCCTGCCGCGCGCGAAAGGGCAGGCGCCTTCCCCTCGCCTCCGACATGCGGATATCCCGAGAAGGCGTAACTTGATCCAAAGATCTGTGATGGTAATCACCGCTGGAGTGTGATCTGTGATTTAGGGGCTCACGGCCCGCGGCGATAACCTGCCGGACGGACATGCCGCGTATCCGGACACCGTGTACGCCTCCCCTGTGACAGCGCCGTCACGTTGCCCTTCGCGGCACGCCCATCGCGGACAACGATCCGCGATCACTACGGCGATTCTGAGAAGACAAGGGACGGACGCGCGTGGACCTGTTCGAGTACCAGGCGAGGGACCTCTTCGCCAAGCACGGTGTACCGGTGCTGGCCGGTGAAGTCATCGACACGCCTGAGGCAGCCCGCGAGGCGACCGAGCGGCTGGGCGGCAAGTCTGTCGTCAAGGCGCAGGTGAAGGTCGGCGGCCGTGGCAAGGCCGGCGGCGTCAAGCTGGCGGCGACCCCGGACGAGGCCGTCGCCCGCGCGACGGACATCCTCGGCATGGACATCAAGGGCCACACGGTCCACAAGGTGATGATCGCCGAGACCGCTCCGGAGATCGCCGAGGAGTACTACGTCTCGTACCTCCTCGACCGCACCAACCGCACCTTCCTGGCCATGGCCTCCGTCGCCGGCGGCATGGACATCGAGGAGGTCGCGGAGAAGACCCCCGAGAAGCTCGCCAAGATCCCGGTCGACGCCAACGAGGGCGTCTCCAAGGAGAAGGCCGCCGAGATCGTCGCCGCCGCGAAGTTCCCGGCCGAGGTCGCCGACCAGGTCGCCGACGTGATGGTCACGCTGTGGAAGACCTTCATCGCCGAGGACGCGCTCCTCGTCGAGGTCAACCCGCTCGCCAAGGTCGCCAGCGGTGAGGTCATCGCCCTCGACGGCAAGGTCTCCCTGGACGAGAACGCCGAGTTCCGTCAGCCGGAGCACGAGGCGCTGGAGGACAAGGCCGCGGCCAACCCGCTCGAGGCCGCTGCCAAGGCCAAGGGCCTGAACTACGTCAAGCTCGACGGCCAGGTCGGCATCATCGGCAACGGCGCGGGTCTCGTCATGAGCACCCTGGACGTCGTCGCCTACGCCGGCGAGAAGCACAGCAACGTCAAGCCCGCCAACTTCCTCGACATCGGTGGCGGCGCCTCCGCCGAGGTCATGGCGAACGGCCTGGAGATCATCCTCGGCGACCCGGACGTCAAGTCCGTCTTCGTCAACGTCTTCGGTGGCATCACCGCCTGCGACGAGGTCGCCAACGGCATCGTGCAGGCCCTGGAGCTGCTCAAGTCCAAGGGCGAGGACGTCAACAAGCCGCTGGTCGTGCGTCTTGACGGCAACAACGCGGAGCTCGGCCGCGAGATCCTGTCGAAGGCCAACCACCCGCTGGTGCAGCGCGTGGACACCATGGACGGCGCGGCCGACAAGGCCGCCGAGCTGGCTGCTAAGTAAAGGACGAGGACACAACAACCATGGCTATCTTCCTGACCAAGGAAAGCAAGGTCATCGTCCAGGGCATGACCGGTGCCACTGGCATGAAGCACACCAAGCTGATGCTCGGTGACGGCACCAACATCGTCGGCGGTGTGAACCCCCGCAAGGCCGGCACCAGCGTCGACTTCGACGGCACCGACGTGCCCGTCTTCGGCTCGGTCGCCGAGGCGATGGAGAAGACCGGCGCCGACGTGTCCGTGCTCTTCGTGCCGCCGGCCTTCGCCAAGGCCGCGGTCGTCGAGGCGATCGACGCCGAGATCCCGCTGGCCGTCGTGATCACCGAGGGCATCGCGGTGCACGACTCCGCCGCCTTCTGGGCGTACGCGAAGTCCAAGGGCAACAAGACCCGGATCATCGGCCCGAACTGCCCCGGCCTGATCACCCCCGGCCAGTCCAACGCCGGCATCATCCCGGGCGACATCACCAAGCCCGGCCGCATCGGTCTGGTGTCGAAGTCCGGCACGCTGACCTACCAGATGATGTACGAGCTGCGTGACATCGGCTTCTCCTCGGCCGTCGGCATCGGTGGCGACCCGGTCATCGGCACCACGCACATCGACGCGCTCGCCGCGTTCGAGGCCGACCCCGACACCGACCTGATCGTGATGATCGGTGAGATCGGCGGCGACGCCGAGGAGCGTGCGGCCGACTTCATCAAGGCCAACGTCTCCAAGCCGGTCGTCGGCTACGTCGCGGGCTTCACCGCGCCCGAGGGCAAGACCATGGGCCACGCCGGCGCCATCGTCTCCGGCTCCTCCGGCACCGCCCAGGCGAAGAAGGAGGCCCTGGAGGCCGCCGGCGTCAAGGTCGGCAAGACCCCGTCGGAGACCGCGCGGCTGGCCCGCGAGATCCTCGGCGGCTGATTGCGCCACCCGGCGGGTCCGCCGGATCGGAGCGACGCCCGCCCGGCGTCCGCCCCCGATCCCGCCGGACCCCCTCGCTCCGGTGACACCGCGCCGGCGCTGCGGAAGATCCTTCCGCCGCGCCGGCGCGGTGCGTTCGGGGCCCGTCGGTGCGGACGGGAGACCGAAGCAGGCCCCAACGACGGCCCCCACGGCAGCCCCTAACGGCTTTCCGGCATCAGCCGGGCCTGCCGGAGCCGCTTGCGCGCCGCTGCCGCGCTTCCGCCGCGGTGTGCGCTCCCGTGCCGGTGCGCGCCGTGGCGCCGGTGCGTACCGCCCGGCTCGCGGCGCGGACCGCCGGGCTCGTGCGCGCCCGTGGTGCGGGGTGCGCTCCCGTCCGGCTGCCGGGCCGGTGACACCGGGGCGTGCGGCGCGCTCGACAGCGAGCGGTCCGGCGGCGTGCGGTGATCCGGCGCCAGCACCATCGTCAGCAGCGTGACCAGCGCGAGCAGCCCGGTCAGCCCGAACACGGACCGGGTCGTCCGCTCGGCGCTGCGCTCGCTCCCGGACCGTACGTGCGCCGCGGCGGGCGGCGTCATCCGCTGCGCGGCCGTCAGCGCGGTGAGCCGGGTCCGCAGGATCTCGCCCTGCCGTGCCGGCGGCTGCCCGCCGAGCCCCAGCTCCGGCAGCCGCTCGGCGATCCGCTCGCGCGCATGGGCCAGCCGCCCGGCCGCGGCCGGGGTGCTCGCCTCGACCTCCGCCGCCGTCTCGCACAGCCCGAGCCCCACCCCGTCGTGCAGCACCAGCGTCCGCCGGTACGGCGCCGGCAGGCTCAGCAGCGCCGCCAGCAGCTCCGGGTCCGACGGCTCGGCCCGCCCGGTGTGCGGGTCCGGCGTACGGGCGCAGCGCAGCGCGGGGCACAGCCGGTGCCACGGCGTCAGCGCGTACTCGTAGACCTCGGCCCGCACCCACCCCGCCGGGTCCGGGTCCACCGCGACCCGCGGCCAGTGCTGCCAGGCCCGCCGGAACCCCCGCGCCACCGCCCGCTCCGCCACCCGTGGCCGGCCGGTGAGCAGGAACGCCTGCCGGGTCAGCGCGACGGCGTGCCGGGCGAGGAGTGCGTCGAAGGCGGCGGTGGCCTGGTCGTGCGGAGTCATACACAGCAGTGTGGAAAACCCGCTGAGCCATCTGCGGCGCGACACGTCGGGCAGGTCGCCAGTACATGGCTGAAACGCCTCTTGTTGGCAGCATGGCCGCGTGAGCCAGTTCACCGATCGTGGCCCCGCATTGTCCTCGCACGGCAGAACCGCCGCGCAGCGCTCCTCGGCGATCGGCGCGGCCTTCCTCGGCGGTGTGACGGCCGCCGGCCTCGGGCTCGGCGCGCTGACGGTCGCCGTCCTGCTGCTCTGGGTCGCCTCACCCGCACCCGACAGCGGCCCGTCCCGGGCCCTGCACCTCGCCGCCGATCTGTGGCTGTCGGCGCACGGCGGTGACCTGGTCCGCACCACCCGCTCCGGCATCCCGGCCCCGGTCGGGATCACCCCGCTGCTGCTCGTGGTGGTGCCGGTCCGGCTGCTGCACCGGGCCGCCCGCCATGCCCTGGCGACCGCGGCCGACGGCCGTCCGGAAGCGCCCGGCGACGACCCCGGCGCCACCGCGGTCGCGCCGCGCACCCTGCTCGGGGCGCTGCTCGCCGGCTATCTGTGCATCGCGGCCGGCGCGCTGCTCTACGCCTGCGCCGGAGAGCTGAGCGCCGAGCCGCTCAGCGCGCTGTTCTTCGTCCCGGCCACCGCGGTCGCCACGCTCGCCGCCACGGCCTGGCGCCTGCTGCGGCACCCCGGCGCCGATCTGCTGCCCGCGCGCGCCCTGCGGGCCTGCGCCCGGGTGCCGGACGGGCTGCGCACGCTCCTCGGCGGCTCCCGGTGCGCCGCCGCCGGCCGGGCCGCCGCCTTCGCCCTCGCCGCCCTGCTCGGCTCCGGCGTCCTGCTCACCCTCCTCGGGCTCGTCCTGCACGCGGACCGGGTGGGCGCGGACCTCCTCCACCTGGCGCCCGACTGGGCCGGCCGCGCCACGGTGCTGCTGCTGTGCCTGGTGCTGCTCCCCAACGCCGCCGTATGGGGCACCGCGTACGGCCTGGGGCCCGGCTTCACGGTCGGCGCGGGCAGCACGGTCGGCCCGCTGGGCACCTCGGCACATCCCGTACTGCCGCAGCTGCCGCTGCTCGGCGGGGTACCGGACGCCGGTCCGGGGGGCCCGCTGACCTGGGCGGTGGCGGTGCTGCCGCTGATCGCGGGGGCGCTGCTGGCCCGTTCGGTGGCCCGCGCCGCGCAGCCCCCGCCCGGCACCGACGACGCGCCCTGGTCCTGGTGGGCGACGGCCTGTGTGGCGGCCCTGGGCGCCGGCTTCTGCGGCGTCGCCATGGCCGTGCTCGCCGGCCTCTCCGGTGGCGCGCTGGGCACCGGCGCACTCGCCGCCTTCGGCCCGAGCTGGTGGCGCACGGGCCTCGCGGCGACGGCCTGGACCGCCGCCACGGGCATCCCGGGCGCGCTCGCCCTACGGGTCTGGCGACGGCACACGGGGCGGCGGGCGGACCGGGCGGACGGTGCGGAGCGGGCGGACGGCGCGGGGCGGGGCGAGCCGGAAGCAGCTGAGCGCCCGGAGGGGGCGACGGGCGCGAAGCCCGCCGCCCGCCTGACGGGATGGACGCATGGGAAGACTGCCGCGACGGTGAAGAGCGCCGCAGCCGTGAAGGCCGCCATGGCCGTGCAGAGCGCGGGCGCGACGAGCGCCGGTGAACGAGCCGCCACACCGGCCGGGACGAGCAGGGCCGGGGCGAGCAAGGCTGAGGCGAGCGACGACGAGGACCGGTCCGCGGAGAAGGCCGACGCCCCGGCGGGCACCGGCGGAGCCGTCGCCTGAGCCCACCCGCTCCCGCCGCTCCCGCCCGCTTCCGCTACTCCCGCGTGCTCAGCAGCGGGCGCAGCTCCTTGGGCAGCAGCTTCTCGCAGGACTTGCCGGACGACTGGGTCAGGGCGTCGTTCACGCAGGTGAAGTAGTCGCGGTAGACGATCTGCACGGTGAAGGTCGCGGCCACCATCATCAGCGCCAGCGAGGCGGTCACCAGGCCCGCGATCGCCGCCGTGACCTGCGGGCGGGTGCTGCCCTGGGCGGACGCGGCGCCGGGCTGTCCGGCCGGGGGAGTGGCGGGCGCGGGGCGGCCCTCCATGGCGGCGGTGGTCGCCTCGGCCGTGGCCTTCGAGGAGTCCGGCTTGGCGCGCAGGGAGCTGATCCCCCAGTAGAGCGCCAGCGCGGCCAGCAGAAGGGAGATCTCCGGCAGGCTGAACAGCACGCAGAAGAACGCCCACATGCCGGCGAGCAGGGCATAGCGCGCCCGGCGCTGGGCCGGGTCGGTGGGGTCCCAGCGCAGCCCGCCACCGGAGCCGCCCGAGCCGCCGGGGCCGCCGCTCTGCGGGCCGCCGCGGCTGCCCGGCCGGGTGCCGAAGCCGCCGTTCTGGCGGCCCGGCTGCCGCGGGCTCCACTGGCTGCCCCAGCTCGGCGCCGCGTCGTCCTTCGACGGCTCCCCGTTCTCGTCCCGGCCGTCCTGCCCGTCGGAGCCGGAGCCCGATCCGTGCGGGTCGGGGTGGCGGGGGCGCCACTCCTGGTCGGGGGCGTCCGCCGGGGGCGGCGCGAAGGGGTTGTCGCGGTCGGGCCCCGAGGAGTCCGGGGAGTCCGGGGAGGCGGACGACGGCTTGCCCTCACGCAGCAGCACCGTCCCGGGCGCGGTCGTGGGCCGGGGGTGCCACCCGGTGGTCGCTGCGGGAAGGGGCGGGAGGGCCGCGCGGCGGCGTCGGTCCGTCATCAGGTGTGCGTCTTCCCCTTGTCTCGTCCGTACGCGGGCCTTCGCGACCGGCGCCCGGTTACCACGAACTGCATGCAGTCTTACGCCTGACGCTACCTCCCGTGCCCGCCCCCGTCCCGTGGGGGCCGCGCGGTGTGCCGGTATCGTTGCTGACGGTCGGCGCCTTCGTAGGGTTCCCCGGATCTGCGGTACCCGCAGTCTTGTATGACCACACAAAGCACGCGAGATCGGAAAAGAGCCCCGCCGTGGCTTCCTCCCCAGCCCCCGCCCCGCCCGCCCGACCCGGCCGTCCGGCCCGCGTCGCCGTGCTCGTCTCGGGTTCCGGAACGAACCTCCAGGCGCTCCTGGACGCCATCGCCGAGCAGGGCGCCGAGGCCTACGGCGCCGAGATCGTGGCCGTCGGCGCCGACCGCGGCGCGATCGTCGGCCTGGAGCGCGCCGAGGCCGCGGGGCTGCCGACGTTCGTCTGCCGGATCAAGGACTACGGCAGCCGCGCGGAGTGGGACGCCGCCCTGACCGCGGCCACCGCCGCGTACGAGCCCGATCTGGTCGTCTCGGCCGGCTTCATGAAGATCCTGGGCAAGGAGTTCCTCGCCCGTTTCGGCGGCCGGACCGTCAACACCCACCCGGCGCTGCTGCCGAGTTTTCCCGGTGCCCACGGCGTGCGCGACGCGCTCGCGTACGGCGCGAAGGTCACCGGATGCACCGTCCACTTCGTCGACGACGGGGTCGACACCGGCCCGATCATCGCCCAGGGCGTGGTCGAGGTCCGGGAGGCGGACGAGGAATCCGCGCTGCATGAGCGCATCAAGGAAGTCGAGCGATCGCTGCTCGTCGAGGTCGTGGGGCAACTGGCCCGGCACGGCTACCGCATTGAGGGACGAAAGGTACGTATCTCGTGACCGCCACCGAAGGCACTCCGCGGCCCATCCACCCGCCCGTCACCCGCCACCACCCTCAATCGGGGTCCTTGCAGGCCCGCCCCATTCGTAGGGCTCTGGTCAGCGTCTACGACAAGTCCGGTCTGGAGGAGCTGGCGCAGGGGCTGCACGCGGCGGGCGTCCAGCTCGTGTCGACCGGGTCGACGGCCGGGAAGATCGCCGCGGCCGGGGTGCCGGTCACCAAGGTCGAGGAGCTGACGGGCTTCCCCGAGTGCCTCGACGGCCGGGTCAAGACCCTCCACCCGAAGGTGCACGCCGGCATCCTGGCCGACCTGCGCCTCGACGACCACCGCCGGCAGCTGGCCGACCTGGGGGTCGAGCCGTTCGACCTGGTGATCGTCAACCTCTACCCGTTCCGGGAGACCGTGGCCTCCGGCGCCACCCCCGACGAGTGCGTGGAGCAGATCGACATCGGCGGCCCCTCGATGGTCCGTGCCGCCGCCAAGAACCACCCGTCGGTCGCCGTCGTCGTCAACCCCGCCCGTTACGGCGAGGTCCTGGAGGCCGTCGAGGTCGGCGGCTTCGGGCTCGCCGATCGCCGGCGGCTGGCGGCGGAGGCCTTCCAGCACACCGCGGCGTACGACACTGCCGTCGCCTCCTGGTTCACCGACCGCTACGCCCCCGAGGACGCCTACAACGGCCTCCCGGAGTTCGTCGGCGAGACCCTGGAGCGCAAGGGCAGCCTGCGCTACGGCGAGAACCCGCACCAGGCCGCCGCGCTCTACACGGACGGCGAGCCGGGCGGCATCGCCAACGCCGAGCAGCTGCACGGCAAGGAGATGTCCTTCAACAACTACGTGGACACCGAGGCCGCGCGCCGTGCCGCCTTCGACCACGACGAGCCGTGCGTGGCGATCATCAAGCACGCCAACCCCTGCGGCATCGCGACCGGCCACGACATCGCCGAGGCCCACCGCAAGGCGCACGCCTGCGACCCGCTGTCCGCGTACGGCGGGGTGATCGCCGTGAACCGTCCGGTGACCATCGAGTTGGCCGAGCAGGTCGCGGAGATCTTCACCGAGGTCATCGCGGCCCCGGCGTACGAGGCCGGCGCGGTCGAGGTCCTCGCCAAGAAGAAGAACATCCGCGTGCTGAAGGTCGAGGGTCTGCCGACCCGGCCGGGCGATGTGAAGTTCCTCTCCGGCGGCGCGGTCATCCAGCACACCGATGTCTTCCAGGCGGCGGGCGACGACCCGGCGAACTGGACGCTGGCGAGCGGCGAGGCGCTGTCCGCCGACGAGCTGGCGGAGCTGTCCTTCGCCTGGCGGGCCTGCCGCGCGGTCAAGTCCAACGCGATCCTGCTCGCCAAGGACGGCGCCTCGGTCGGCGTCGGCATGGGCCAGGTCAACCGCGTCGACTCCGCGAAGCTGGCGGTCGAGCGGGCCGGCGAGGAGCGGGCGCGGGGCGCCTACGCCGCCTCGGACGCCTTCTTCCCGTTCCCCGACGGTCTGGAGATCCTGACCGCGGCCGGCGTCAAGGCCGTGGTCCAGCCGGGCGGTTCGGTCCGTGACGAGCAGGTCGTGGAGGCCGCCGCGAAGGCCGGCGTGACGATGTACTTCACCGGCACCCGGCACTTCTTCCACTGAGCCGTCGGGTCACCGAAGCCGAAGGGCCGCACCCCCGCGCGGGGTGCGGCCCTTCGCCGTGCGGTCGCGGCGGTCAGTAACGCGGCCGGCCGAACCAGGCGTTGCTCTCGTCCTTCGACATGAAGGCGATGACCAGGATGCCCAGGACGGTGTGCGCCAGCCCGAGCGGAAAGGTCATCAGGCTCACGAGGAGGGTGCCGACGCCGAAGATGATGGCGCCGGTCCGCACGCCCTTGCCGCCGTTGGCGCACTGCAGGGCCAGCGTGATCGCCACCGCCGAGAAGATCACGATCAGCACGATGGCGAAGATCAGGAAGCCCTTGCCGAAGTCCAGCATGGACATCGTGTCCGTGGTGGCGTACGGCGAGGTGTGGTGCGCGGCCTTGCTCACGCTGCCCAGGCCGATCACGGCGCCGACCAGGCCGATGAGGTTCAGTCCGGCGAGCACGAACATGAGCGCCCGCGCGATCTTGACCCCGCCGGGCATCGCCATCGGGTACTGCGGCTGCATGCCGGGCATCTGGCCGCCCGGATAGGGGCCGTACTGCGCGGGCTGCTGGGGGTAGCCGTAGCCGGGCTGCTGGCCCTGCGGGGGACCGTAGGGGTTCTGTGGGGGATAACTCACGAGCGTGTCCTTCAAGCGGCGTGAACGGGAGCGGCGAAGGCCCCGATCGCACGGTGGCGAGGGGGCCTTCACCGAGTGGTGCACCGGGACCGGGGTGACACCCCGCCCGTTACCGGGTCTTGACGACCACCTACTGGGTCTTGACGACCACCGAGCCGACGGCCTTGTCGGCGAAGGTCTGGGCCTTGTCGTCCCACAGCGGCCACAGCCAGCCGATGTAGCAGGCGATGCTGTCGAGGAAGTGGGCGAGGCGGCGGACGAAGGCCATGCCGAAGCCGAGCGGCTGCCCGGTGTCCTCGCGGACCAGGCGGATGCTCATGGCCTTCTTGCCCACGGTCTGGCCGGTATTGCCCTCCTTGACGAGCATGAAGATGCCCGCCGCCATGGCCGCCAGGCCGGCCAGCGCGATCAGCACGAAGACGATCGCCGGCGGTCCGGCCGAGGCGTCCATCCGGCACTGGGTGTCGTCGTAGGCGCAGGTGCTGACCTTGCTCACGGAGGACGCCGTGATACCGGCCGCGATGCCGTACAGGATGCCGGGCACCAGGCCCACGATCAGGCCGTCGATGAGCAGTGCGCACAGCCGCGCGCCCCAACTCGCGTACCCGGTCGGCATCCCCATGCCCGGCATGCCCGGCTGGCCGTAGGGCGGCTGCTGGGGGTAGCCGTAGCCCTGCTGCGGGGGAACGGGCTGCTGGGGGTAGCCGTACGGCTGCTGCTGCGGGGGCTGCTGGGGGTACCCGTAGCCGGGCTGTCCCTGGGGCGGGACGGGCGGCTGCTGACCGTACGGGCCCTGCGGCGCCTGCTGGCCGTAGGGGGCCTGCGGCGGCTGCTGGCCATAAGGGCCCTGCGGCGGCTGCTGGCCGTACGGGTTGTTCGGGTCACCGAAACTCATCTGCGGTTTTCCTCCGTTGGGTCCATGGGGACGGTGCAGCGTGACGTGGAGGAAATACAGGTTTCACTGGCGACCCCCCGACGATGCCTGCGGCACTGCGCGTCAATCCTTCTAGTTGCGCATTCACTCTGTCCAGTTCGGGTAGCTGTCCGTTGTCCAAGTGCAATGATCAATTCCGGCCACGGACGTCCCGGGGTGCCCTGATTGGAAGGTCACCGCCCTCATCCGGGACAATGGCGGCATGACTGCCCAGATTCTGGATGGCAAGGCCGCCGCGGCCGCCATCAAGTCCGAGCTCACCGTCCGTGTCGAGGCCCTGAAGGCCAAGGGCGTGCAGCCCGGCCTGGGCACCCTCCTGGTCGGCGACGACCCGGGCAGCCGCTGGTACGTCAACGGCAAGCACCGCGACTGCGCCCAGGTCGGCATCGCCTCGATCCAGCGCGAGCTGCCGGAGACCGCCACCCAGGAGGAGATCGAGGCGGTCGTCCGGGAGCTGAACGAGGACCCCGCCTGCACCGGCTACATCGTGCAACTCCCGCTCCCCAAGGGCATCGACGCGAACCGCGTCCTGGAGCTGATGGACCCGGCCAAGGACGCCGACGGGCTGCACCCGATGAGCCTGGGCCGGCTGGTGCTGGGCATCGAGGGCCCGCTGCCCTGCACCCCGTACGGCATCGTCCAGCTGCTGCGGCGGCACGAGGTCGAGATCAAGGGCGCGCACGTGGTCGTCGTCGGCCGCGGGATCACCATCGGCCGCCCGATGCCGCTGGTGCTGACCCGCAAGTCGGAGAACGCCACGGTGACCCAGTGCCACACCGGCACCCGTGATCTGTCCGCGCACCTCAAGCAGGCGGACATCATCGTCGCCGCGGCCGGTGTGCCGCACATCATCAAGCCCGAGGACGTCAAGCCCGGCGCGGCCGTCCTGGACGTCGGCGTCAGCCGCGACGAGGCGGGCAAGATCGTCGGCGATGTGCACCCGGGCGTGACCGAGGTGGCCGGCTGGGTCGCCCCCAACCCGGGCGGCGTCGGGCCCATGACCCGCGCCCAGCTGCTGGTCAACGTCGTCGAGGCCGCCGAGCGCGCGGCCGGCTGACGACGTCGGCACCCAGGACCTGAGACCCTGTCCTCGACAGACGGATCCGGACACCGGAAGGAACTGCCCGCCATGGCTGCCACAGCGCATTCGGAGGGGGCCTCCGAGCCGCAGCGCTCCTCGCGCCGCTTTCCGACGCTGACCCGCGACACCGCCCGCCCGGAGGGCGGCGGCCGGGCCGCCTCGGGCGGCTACCCCGCGCCCGCCCGGCAGTGGCCCCTGCTGAGCGTGATGGGCGGGGTCGCGGTCGGGCTGCTGCTGGTGGCACTCGGCGCGTTCCGCATCGGGTCGATCGTGATCGGGCTCTCGCTGCTGGGCGGCGCGGTGCTGCGGTGGGCGCTGCCGTCGGTGGGGATGCTGGCGGTGCGCTCCCGCTTCACGGACATGCTGACGTACGGGGTGCTCGGCTTCGTGATCGTGATGCTGTCGCTGATGGTGCAGCCCAAGCCGTGGATCCACATCCCGTTCCTGGACGACATCGTCCACTTCACCGTGCGCTGATCGCCCACGCCGCCGTGTGCCGGCGGCCCGGGGTCGCGCTGACAGCGGCCGGATCGCGATGACGGCGGCCCGTCGCCTCCTCCGGGAGGGGCGGGCCGCCGTCGCGTGATGGCGCGGAGGGAACGGTGAGTGCGGGGCGGAACGGTGAGTGCGGGCGGGCCGCTCCGGTAGCGCGCGCGGCGCCAGGACTGCACTTTTTTATCGAATCCTGACCGATTCTTGTTGGAATTCGCACGGAACTCGTAGGGCCTCGTCCGGAAATGCCACACTGCAGGGGCACGGAGTGTGCTCGGACCAGAGGCATTTGTCCGGATGCTCCCGTGCGCCCTCAAGCGGGGACCGCCGTCGTGACCGGGCGGCGGCCCGCGGGCAGCAAGGAGGCGGGCCGGGGGAGCCGCGCATTGGCACGTAAGCGGGGGGATAGGGGGAGGCAATGCCTCGCTGGAAGGCGCTGCCGGAAGAGCTCGATCCGCAGGTGCGGGAGTTCGCCGGGCAGTTGCGCAGGCTCATCGACCGCAGCGGGCTGAGCGTGGCCGCCGTCGCGGACAGTACGGGCTACAGCAAGACGTCCTGGGAGCGCTACCTCAACGGGCGGCTGCTGCCTCCGCTGCGCGCGGTGCTCGCCCTCGCCGAGCAGACCGGCGCCCACCCCTCGCACCTCACCACGCTCTGGGAGCTGGCCGAACGCGCCTGGAGCCGGGCGGAGATGCGCCAGGACGTCACCATGGAGGCGATCCGGGTGGCGCAGGCGCGCGCCGCGCTGGGGGAGTTGGACCCCGACCCGGCCGCGACGGACGCACCGTCCGAGAAGGCCGGGAAGGCCGCGAAAGCCGGGAAGGCAGGCAAGTCCGGGACCCCCGAGGCCCCCGCGCCCCACCCCGGCACCGCCCCGCTGTCGCAGGTGCCCTCCAGTACGGACTTCCCCGGCTGGGAGGCGGTGGCCCCGGCCCCGCAACCGGCGCCCGCCGAGGGCAGGTCCGGCCGCCGCTACCGGACCCCGATGATCCTGGTCGGCGCGGCCGGCGCGGTGCTGGTGGCCGTCGCCGGTGTCCTGCTGCTGAACCCCGGCGCCGCGCCGGCCAAGAAGGAAGCGGTGGCCCGGACGGCCCCGGCCCCCGCGCCGAGCGTGGAGCCGGCGCTGCCCAACGGGGTGCGCTGCACCGGCGACGGCTGTGTGGGCAAGGACCCCGAGGCGATGGGGTGCGGCGGGCAGCACGCCACCACGCCGTCCCGCGGGCTTGCGGGCCGCACCCTGATCGAGGTCCGCTACAGCTCCGTCTGCCACACCGCCTGGGCCCGGATCAGCCGTGCCGCGCGAGGAGATCAAGCCACCATCAGCGCCGGCGGCCACCGTGCCACGGCGCGCGCCGAGCGGGCCGGTGACGCCTACACGCCGATGGTCTCGGTGTCCGGGGACCCGGCAAAGGTCGCGGCCTGCGGGACCACCGTCGCGGGCCTGAAGGGCTGCTCACAGCCCCTTCCGACGACGGCGGCCGGTGCCGTGGGCCCCTCCGGCGCACCCTCCAGGACGCCCCGGTAGGCCACCGGCCGACGGGGCCGCGGCGCCCTCCCGGACGGGCTCACACCGCCCGCGGAGGATGTCCGAAAGACGGGAGGCATGCCCTCCGGGATCCCGGGCAAGCGACGGATAACCCCCCCACGGGTGTGGCACAACTGGGCGGCCGCCCGCACTCCCCCCTCCATAGGCGGGCGGCCGCCGCCCCTTCGGGGCAATGTCTCGCAGCGCTCCCCGCACAGTCGGGCACGGGCCGCCGTACGCACTCCGCCGGGCACCCGGTGAGGTGTTCCACACCGGCCCGGCACCGGGGGCGGGCGGGGGTCCGATAGCCTGACGGCCGGGTCTCTCGATACCAAGAGACCTCGATAGCTGGGCAGGGACACCCACCGCCACCCATGGTGGTCCAGGGGCTTGCCCCCGGAAAACACCGCGCAGGAGATCGCCATGACCCGCACTCCCGTCAATGTGACCGTGACCGGCGCCGCCGGCCAGATCGGTTACGCACTCCTCTTCCGCATCGCTTCCGGACACCTCCTCGGCGCGGACGTGCCGGTCAAGCTGCGCCTGCTGGAGATCCCGCAGGGCCTGAAGGCCGCCGAGGGCACCGCGATGGAGCTCGACGACTGCGCCTTCCCGCTGCTGCAGGGCATCGACATCTCGGACGACCCGAACGAGGCCTTCAACGGCGCGAACGTCGCCCTGCTCGTCGGCGCCCGCCCCCGCACCAAGGGCATGGAGCGCGGCGACCTCCTGGAGGCCAACGGCGGCATCTTCAAGCCGCAGGGCAAGGCCATCAACGACCACGCCGCGGACGACATCAAGGTCCTGGTCGTCGGCAACCCGGCCAACACCAACGCCCTGATCGCCCAGGCCGCCGCGCCGGACGTACCCGCCGAGCGCTTCACCGCGATGACGCGTCTGGACCACAACCGCGCGCTCTCGCAGCTCTCGAAGAAGACCGGCACCCCGGTGTCCGAGATCCAGAAGCTGACGATCTGGGGCAACCACTCGGCCACCCAGTACCCCGACATCTTCCACGCCACGGTCGCCGGCAAGAACGCCGCCGAGACCGTCAACGACGAGAAGTGGCTGGCCGAGGACTTCATCCCGACCGTCGCCAAGCGCGGTGCGGCGATCATCGAGGCCCGTGGCGCGTCCTCGGCCGCCTCCGCCGCCAACGCCGCCATCGACCACGTCCACACCTGGGTCAACGGCACCGCCGCCGGCGACTGGACCTCGATGGGCATCCCCTCGGACGGCTCCTACGGCGTCCCGGAGGGCCTGATCTCCTCGTTCCCCGTCACCACCAAGGACGGCGCGTACGAGATCGTCCAGGGCCTGGAGATCAACGACTTCTCGCGTGCGCGCATCGACGCGTCGGTCAAGGAGCTGACGGAGGAGCGCGAGGCCGTCCGCGGTCTCGGCCTCCTCGGCTGACCCACCGCCGCGGCCGCCCCGCGCGCGGGGCGGCACCGCAGCACCGACGAGCCCGCACGGTCCACAACGGCCGTGCGGGCTCGGTCATATGGACCCGGTCATACGGACCCGGTCACAGGGGCCCGGCCATGGGGACCCGGTCATACGGGCCGGTCAGTCACCGCCCGACGCCACGGACAGGCGCGCGCCCCGGCTGTCGGCGACGCGCAGCACGTTGCCGAAGGCCTGCGTGGTGGCCCGCAGCGCCAGCCGCAGCGCGTGTTCCCCCGCCTTGACGTCGTCCAGCACGGCCACCGCGCCCTTGAGGACATCGGCGCCGTCGCACAGCTGCTCCGCCTCGATCTCGTCGGCCAGCCGGGCCAGCACCCCGTCGGCGCCGTCCGCCGACAGGAAGCACGGCTTCCCGCCCTCGCCCTCCCACGGCAGCAGGCGCAGCCCGGGCCACAGGGGAGCGGCATCCCGGTCGTAACTCATCACGCGCCCGCCTCCGCTCCGTGCGGCCGCTCCCGCAGGCGCGGCGGCCGTGCGGCGAACCGGGCGATACCTTTGTTCATGCTCATTGACTCCGAGAAGTTGGTGGCCACGCCCCCGGACGGCTGATCCCCGTCGCGGGGGTATTGCGTGGGAAGACGGCACGGTCGGCCGAATAACCCCTTACGTTGGGTGTGTTCAGCGTTGCGCCCCGTAGCGCGAGTCGCAACGACGGACGCGTGACACTCACCATCTGGCACAAAGGGGGATGCGGTGAGCCGACGACGACGCACCACCGCGAGTGGACCGGCCGCCACCAACGCCGCCGTGTTCGGGGAGGTGCTGAAGCACTTCCGGGAGGCGTCGGGCCTCACGCAGGAGGCGCTGGCGCTCAAGATCCCGTGCGACCGCTCCCAGGTGGCCCGCGTCGAGGCGGGCACGCGCGTCCCGGGGGAGACGTTCGCCAAGCAGTGCGACGAGATCCTGCGCACGGGCGGAGTGCTGGAGCGGTTGTGGGGGCGGATCGACTGGTATCCGGAGGTGCAGCATCCGGACTGGTTCGAGCGTCGGGCGAAGATGGACGCCGAGGCGGTGGCGCTGCGGGAGTATCAAGCGCAAGTGATGCCTGGACTGTTGCAGTCAAAAGACTACGCGTGGGGGCTGTTCTCCGACCTCGCGAGCAGCGAGAGGGCGGAAGAGCGCGTCAGGGCACGACTCAGCCGACAGGGGCGCTTCCTTGATGATGGCGGCCCCCTGTATGTCGCTGTCCTGGATGAGAGCTGCCTACGCAACGTGGTGGGGAGTGCGGCTGTCATGCGCGGTCAGTGCGCACACCTGCTGGACGTGGGCCGACGACCCAACATCCGTATCCAGGTCGCCCCGGCCCATCGTCCTGAACTCATCCGGCCCAAAACCTCGATGACGCTGATCACCCTGCCGAAGGGAGAGCAGTGGGTCTACTCGGAGTCGCTGGACAGTGGGCATTTCAACGACGATCCAGCTGTCTTCGCCCGCCACAGTCAGACCTATGATGTGCTCAGGGCGGACGCTCTGTCAGCCCACGAGTCCGCTGCTCTGATCAGCGACGTCATGGAGGGGTACGAGCAGCATGAACAGGCCCGAACTCAGCGCGGCGACCTGGACCAAGAGCAGCTACAGCGGCGACAACGGCGGCGACTGCATCGAAGTGGCGCTCAACTGGATGAAGAGCAGCTACAGCGATCGCGACGGCGGCAACTGCATCGAAGTGGCCCCCGGTATCCCCGACTCCGTCCCCGTCCGTGACAGCAAGGACCCGAACGGCCCGGTGCTGGTCTTCCCGACGGGCGGCTGGTCGTCGTTCGTCGGCGCCGTCAAGAACGGGGAGTTCCCCTCGGGCGTCTGACCCGCGTCGCGACCTTGGGTTATCGCGCTGACACGGAGTGCTCGGCTCCCCTATGCTGCGGCTCGTACCGCCCCGCGTCCGGCCGCCTCATGCGTGTGCCAACGAGGCCGCGGGGGCGGTCAGTTGGGATTCGGGGGAGGACCATGACTCGGACGGATGTGCCTGCGCAGCCCGGTGAACCCGGCGGTCCGCAGGGGTTACGGAAGACGCCCGCGAGCCCGCCGCCCCCGCCGCCGCTGCTGCCCACCCCGCCGGGAGCCAGCGAGGCCACCCGCCTGCTGTGCGCCGGCACCTACTTGGACGACAGCTTCCGCAACGCGGTCATCGACGAGCTGTACGTCCACGAGCAGCGGTTCGCTGCGCCCTCCCTCGGCATCGACGCGGCCCGGGTCCTGGCCCACGCGCTGCGGGCCCGGCGGCTCGAACTGGGCTGGGCGGCGGCGATCCTGGGCGTGTGGATCATGGCGATCCCGCTGTCCTTCGGCCTCGCGCTGCTCTACCTCCTCCCCGTCCTCCTCATGGCGCTGGGCCGCGCCGTGCGCAGGGCGCCCGTCCCGCCGTGGGTGGCCCGCACCCTCGCGTTCGGCCTGCGCTGGTACGGCCGGCTGGGGCTGACCGTCCTGTGGCTGTCGCTGCTGGTGACGGCGTGCGGCGGCACGATCGGCATCATGGGCACGGGCTGGCCGCTGACCGCGCTGCTCCCGGACGGGATGGGCGGCCTGACGAGCGACTCGTCCGGCCTCGGGAACGACGTCGCGCTGGTCGGCACCGTCGCCGTGCTGGGGCTGTGGGTCGCGGTGCTGCTGCCGCTGATGCTGGCCCTGCTGGTCGCCCTGCAGCGCGGGCAGTTCGCCCGGGCGCTGGCCCGCGAACTGTCCAGGGAGCGCTTCCCCGACGTGATGTCCGACCCCGCCGAGCGGGCCGAGGGCTACCGCTTCCAGCGGCTGCGGGAGCGGGTGCGCATCGAGCAGCACGGGCCGCTGGTGATGTACCGGGCCGCCGATCCGTTCTGCGGCGCCGGGCAGGCCTACCGGACCTGGTCGCTGTCCGTGGAGCTGAACCCCCGCACCGACCGCACGCCCGAACCGCTGGACAACAGCGCCATCCTGGCCCGGATCGTCCCGCTGGTGGAGGCGCTGCGGGTGCCGTCGCCGCACGGTTCGCCGGAGGTGGCGGCCGCGGTGCGCGACCGGCTGCGCGCGCTGGAGATCGACGAGTGCGTCTACCTGCCGGCCGAGGGGCTGCCGAACCGGGCGGCCGCGCCGTACGCACCCGAGGCGTTCGAGGCGCACCGGCGGGACGCGGTGGAGGAGGGCGGCGAGACCCGTCGGCACTTCCTGCGGATCCGGGTCGGCGGCTGGAACGAGGGCATCGTCACCACGGTGTTCGTGCGGGTGCACACCCAGGGCGGGATGCTGATGATGGAGGTCGCGCCGCATGTGCTGTGGCCGCTGCGGCAGCTCTTCCAGGACGCCGACCGGCTCGCCCACCAGTACCGGCACCACCACCACTTCGGCAAGGCGGTGTGGGCGGTGACCCGCACGCCCCGGTCGGCCGGGGACGCCGCGCTCACGCTGGTCCGGGGCCTGGTGTCGGCCTGGCGGCTGGCCACCGCCGGGCACGGCGCGGCGCTGCCCGAGGGCCCCGGCGCGGCCGTGCGCGAGCTGGGCTCCTTCGGGGACTCCTCGCTCTTCCAGGACATGGACGTGGCCCGCTATCTGAAGACCGTGCAGCAGCGGGTGGCGGCCGGGGTGACCACGGCGCTGCGCGAAGCGGGCTACCAGACCGACGAGTTCGAGCGGCGGGTGGTGCACGTCGCCGAGGGCGGCGTCTACGTCGAGTCCGCGCAGGGCGCCGTCGGCATCGGCGACCACAACACGATCACCCAGCAGGGCCCCACCGGACAGGGCCCCACCGGACAGGACTCCGCGGAGAAGGGAAGTGGCCAGCGTGGCAACGGCTGATGAGCGCGGCGACGGCATCCACATCGGCAGCGTCCGGGGTGCCTTCGCCATCGGGAATTACAACACCGTGACCCATCACGAGGGCGGCTCCACTCCCGCGATGGACCCGGCGCAGGAGGAGTTGCTGCGCGCGGTGCGGGCGCTGCGCGACGACCTGGCCCGGGCGGTGCAGAGCCCGCAGGTCACGGCGCTGAGCGGGGAACTCGCCGAGACCGAGACGGAGATCGCGGACACCGGTGCGGCCGGGCCCGGGCGGGTGGCGCGGCTGCGTACCGCGCTGGCCGACGCCGGGGGCGTGGTGGGCCTGCTGGCCTCCGGCGCGGCGGTCGTCCAGGCGGTCGCGGCCCTGGTGGGAGGCTGACGATGGCGCGCGGCGGCCAGGCCCGCTGGAACAACGAGACCCAGCGCTGGGAGGACGGCACGCCGCCGCCCGCGCCCTACTCGGGGCCGATGCCGTCCCGTCCGCCGCACGCCCCCGCGGCGGACGCGGCCACCACGGGCGGCCCGTACCCCGGCCCGTATCCCGGGCCCTTTCCCACGTCTCCTCCCGCTCCTCCTCCCGCTCCGGCCTCCGCCGGTCCGCGCCGTACCGCGCTGATCGCCGGTGCGGCGGTGGCCGCGATCGCGGTGGCCACGCTCGGCGGCTATCTGCTCCTCAACCGCCAGGACGTACCGCCCGCCGCCCACCCGCCGTCCAAGGCCTCCGCGCCGGGCACCGCCACCGTCCCGTCCACCGGCGGCCCCACCGGCGCCACCGGCACGCCCACCCCCGCTTCCGGCCTGCCCGAGGGCTACCGGCTGGTCCACGACACCAAGGGCTTCACCCTCGCGGTGCCCGGCGACTGGCAGCGCAGCGAACGCTCGTCGGGGGTCTTCTACACCGCCCCGGACGACCGCGGACTGGTGCAGATCTTCGAGATCACCGAGCCGGACACCAGCCCGCGCACGGCGCTGGAACAGGCATCGAAGGGGCTGTCCGGCAACCCCGGCTACGAGGAGATAAGCCTCGGCCCGCTGGACGGCCCGGCCCCGGGCAGCGACGCCGCACAACTGGTCTACGCCTATGACAGCAAGAAACTCGGCGAACGCGTCAAGGTCGTCGACTGCGCCTTCACGGTCTCCGACGGCCGCCAGTTCGCCGTCCTCGTCCTCGGCACCGAGGCCAACTGGCCACAACAGCAACGCACCCAGCAGATCGCCCTGGCCGCCTTCGCACCCGCGGCCTGACAGGTACGGCGGCTACTACCCGGGCAGTTCGGTCCGCTCCCACCACTCGTAGACGGGGAGCGTTCCCTCGGCGGTCCGCTGCTGCCGGTCGGTGGCCCGGAAGTGCTCGTAGCCGTTGCGGAACGGGATCTTCAGCTCCGTCCCGGGCGGGTCGATCGGCACGATCCGCTCGGGAAACCCGGCGGGGCCGCCTTCGAGCACTGCTTTCGCCGCTGTCTCAGCCATGCCTGCATTGTCGTCCGCCCGGCCGCCCCGGGCCCCTCCGGTTCGGCAGCGCGGGTGACGGGGCGGGACAGGCGGCCGTGGGGGCTCCAGGGTCAGTCCCGGGGGAAGTCCTCGGTGGAGAGGGTGCGGTCAACGGCAGGGTCACGCGGTCTGGGTGTCCTGCTGGCCCTGGGAGCCGCGCATCAGGTCGTCCAGGGCGGAGATGTCCGCCGTGCGGCTCGGCGGGGGTGTCCTGTCGGACACCGGGGTGCCGTAGTTGCTCAGGAGGATCGTGGCGCTCTGGTGGTCGGCCTCGGCGGTGAGTTTGCGGGGGTAGTGCTTGCCGTCGATGGCCACGTAGAGGGTCTGGACCGCGCCGTCGACCTTCTTGGTGACGGGGAGTACCCGGGTGCCGTCCTGGGTGGTCGGCTGCCCCTTGGTGAGCGTGGGGGTCACGGAGGGTGACGGGGCGCCGGAGGGGGGCTGCTGCCCCTTGTCGGGGCCCGCGGCGGACTTCTGGAACGCCCGGAGGTCGCAGGCCGCGGACAGGCCCCGCAGGAAGGCGTTGCGGGTGGTGCCGTGCAGGTAGGTGTCCTTGTACTTGGCGGCGGCCCGGTCGCCCTTGTCACCGGGCAGCTGGCTCTTCCAGAAGGCCGCGTCCGGCTTCATCCAGACCTCGTTGCCGCGTTTGACGAGCTCGACGCGGCCGAGGGAGCCCTTGGCGACGGCGCCGGTGCAGTTGCCGGCCCGGTCGAGGGTGAGGTCGAGCGTCGTGGGGTCGGTGCTGGTGCGGGTGCGCAGCCGCAGGGACTGCGCGGCGACCAGCTGGTGGAGTGCGTCGTCGGAGATCTGCTGGGCGGACTTGTGCGCGAGGTCGCCCTCGCCGCCGTCGGAGTCGCCGGCCGCCGCCGCGCCACCCGTGCAGGCAATCCCCACGAGGAGGGCCGCGCCACAGGTCAGAGCGGCGGGAGCGGTGGCTGCGCGCCGTCTGCTGGTCATCTCGCCACCTCCGGTCCCGTGGGACAAAACGTGATGAATCCCGCGATGGACATACGGCTATTCAGGTTATGTTCCGGGACATTCCGCCGCACGTTGAGTGAGTCGGCTCACTTTCCATGAATGTTTGGGCATAGGTACGTCGCTTCCGGGGAGGGGTCCCCGTTGCTGGTGACACCAGTGGTTGCACCAGTGGGAACAATCGGTAACCGGAAGGCAGTAACGACGTGTCGTCAATCGAGACCATTCACGTAGACGGGGTGTGGCTCCCCGCCGCAGCCGGCGAAACGCGGGAGGTCCTCGACCCCGCCGACGCGACGACGCTCCAGCTGGTGTCCGAGGGTGGTGCCCAGGACGCCGACGCGGCCGTGGCCGCCGCCCGCCGGGCCTTCGACGAGGGCGACTGGCCCCGCACGGCCGTCGCCGAGCGCTCCGCGCTGCTGCGCCGGGTCGCCGATCTGCTCCAGCGCGACCGCGAGGTCATCGCCCTCATCGAGAGCCGCGACACCGGCAAGACGCTGGAGGAGGGCCGGGTCGACGTCGACGACGTCACCAACGCCTTCCGGTACTTCGCCGACGTGGTGATGAACGAGAGCGGCGGCCGGGTCGTCGACGCCGGATCGCCCGATGTGCACAGCGTCGTCGTGCACGAGCCGGTCGGCGTCTGCTCGCTCATCACGCCCTGGAACTACCCGCTGCTCCAGGCCAGTTGGAAGATCGCGCCGGCCCTCGCGGCCGGCAATACTTTTGTGATCAAGCCCAGCGAGGTCACCCCGCTGTCGACCGTGCACCTGATCAAGCTGCTGGTCGAGGCCGGGCTGCCGGCCGGCGTCGCCAACATCGTCACCGGCGCGGGCCTGCCGGTCGGCCAGCGCCTGGCCGAACACCCCGACGTCGACCTGTTCTCCTTCACCGGCGGCCTGGTCAGCGGCACGAAGGCGGGCGCGGCCGCGGTCTCCGGCGCCAAGAAGATCGCGCTGGAGCTCGGCGGCAAGAACCCCAACGTGGTCTTCGCCGACGCCTGCGCCACCGACGAGGGCTTCGACACCGCCGTCGACCAGGCGCTCAACGCCGCCTTCATCCACAGCGGCCAGGTCTGCTCGGCCGGTGCCCGGCTGATCATCGAGGAGTCGGTGCGCGACCGCTTCGTCGCCGAACTCGCCCGCCGCGCCGAGAAGATCAAGCTCGGCCGGGGCACCGAGGACGGCGTCGAGTGCGGCCCGCTGGTCTCCCAGCAGCAGCTCGACAAGGTCGAGGCGTACGTCGCCTCCGCGCTGGCCGAGGGTGCCCAGCTGCGCTGCGGCGGCAAGCGCCCCGAGCCCAGCGACGTCCGCCCGGCGAGCGGCTACTTCTACGCGCCGACCGTGCTCGACGGCTGCCACCGCGAGATGAAGGTCATCCGCGAGGAGACCTTCGGCCCGATCCTGACGGTGGAGACCTTCGCCACCGAGGACGAGGCCGTCGCGCTCGCCAACGACACCGAGTACGGCCTGGCCGGCGCGGTCTTCTCGGGCGACACCGCCCGCGCCCGCCGGGTCGCCGCCCGGCTGCGGCACGGCACGGTCTGGATCAACGACTACCACCCCTACCTCCCGCAGGCGGAGTGGGGCGGCTTCGGCAAGTCCGGCATCGGACGGGAACTCGGCCCCACGGGTCTGGACGAGTACCGCGAGAGCAAGCACATTTACGAGAACCTCCGGCCGGAGCCGGTGCGCTGGTTCGCGGGCTGACACCCGGGAACACCTGGCACCACCCGCACCACGCACTTTGCAAGAAGGAGCACCCCATGCCCGTGTATGACTATGTCGTGGTCGGCGGCGGCACCGCCGGCTCGGTCATCGCCTCCCGCCTCACCGAGGACCCGGACGTCACCGTCGCCGTCATCGAGGGCGGCCCCTCCGACCTCGACCGCGACGAGGTGCTGACGCTGCGCCGCTGGCTCGGCCTGCTCGGCGGCGAGCTGGACTACGAGTACACGACCACCGAGCAGCCCCGCGGCAACTCGCACATCCTGCACAGCCGCGCCAAGGTGCTCGGCGGCTGCTCCTCCCACAACACCCTGATCTCCTTCAAGCCGCTGCCGTCCGACTGGGACGAGTGGGAAGAGGCGGGCGCGGCCGGCTGGGGCGCCAAGGAGATGGACCCCTACTTCGGCAAGCTGCGCAACAACATCGTGCGGGTGGCGAAGAAGGACCAGAACCAGATCGCCACGGACTGGATCGAGGCGACCAAGACCGCCCTCGGCGTCCCCGAGGTCGTCGGCTTCAACGACAAGCCCTTCGACGAGGGCGTCGGCTTCTTCGACCTCTCCTACCACCCGGAGAACAACAAGCGCTCCTCCGCGTCGGTCGCCTACCTCCACCCGCACATGGAGGCCGGCGACCGCCCGAACCTCACGCTGATGCTGGAGACCTGGGCGCACAAGCTGGAGCTGGAGGGCGACGCCGCCAAGGGTGTCCACGTCCGCACCAAGGACGGCGAGGAGGTCTACGTCGAGGCGGCCCGCGAGGTGCTGGTGTGCGCCGGCGCCGTCGACACCCCGCGGCTGCTGATGCACTCCGGCATCGGCCCGAAGCAGGACCTGGAGGCGCTGGGACTGCCCTGCGTGCTCGACCTGCCGGGTGTCGGGGAGAACCTCATTGACCACCCCGAGTCGGTGATCGTCTGGGAGACCGACGGGCCGATCCCGGACAACTCCGCGATGGACTCCGACGCGGGCCTGTTCGTCAAGCGGGACCCGGCGCACAAGGGCCCCGACCTGATGTTCCACTTCTACCAGATCCCCTTCACCGACAACCCCGAGCGACTGGGCTACGAGCGCCCCGAGCACGGGGTCTCGATGACCCCCAACATCCCCAAGTCCCGCTCCCGCGGCCGGCTCTACCTCACCTCCGCGGACCCCGAGGCCAAGCCCGCGCTCGACTTCCGGTACTTCGCCAAGGACGCGAACGGGGTCGACTACGACGGCGACACCCTCGTCGACGGCATCAAGCTGGCCCGCAAGATCGCGCAGGCCGAGCCGTTCGCGAAGTGGCTCAAGCGGGAGGTCTTCCCCGGCCCCGACGTCACCGACGACGCGGAGATCAGCGAGCTGGTGCGCAAGGCGGCCCACACCGTCTACCACCCGGCCGGCACCTGCAAGATGGGCGCCGCCGACGACCGGCTCGCGGTCGTCGACCCGGAGCTGCGCATCCGCGGGCTGTCCGGCATCCGCATCGCCGACGCCTCCGTCTTCCCGACGATGCCGGCCGTCAACCCGATGCTGGGCGTGCTGATGGTGGGGGAGAAGTGCGCCGACCTGCTCCATAAGGCTCCGACCCAGGGAGGTGATGCGTGATGGCTACCACCTCCGCCGGCGCATCCGAGATACCCAACGCCCGCACGCCGAAGGACGCTTCCCCCGCCGGGGACGCCGACGGCCGCGAGGTCGTGTTCTCCGTCCGCAACCTCTGGAAGGTCTTCGGGCCCAAGGCCGAGCGCATCCCCGAGGACTCCTCGGTCGCCGGGCTGAGCGCCCAGGAGCTGCGCGAGCAGACCGGCTGTGTGGCCGCCGTCCGCGATGTCTCCTTCGACGTCCACAAGGGCGAGGTCTTCGTCGTCATGGGCCTGTCCGGCTCCGGCAAGTCCACCCTCGTGCGCTGCCTGACCCGGCTGATCGAGCCGACCAGCGGCGCGCTGGAGATGGACGGCGAGGACGTCCGCGCGATGGACCGCGGCACGCTGCGCGAACTGCGCCGCCGCCGGGCCGCGATGGTCTTCCAGCACTTCGGCCTGCTGCCGCACCGCTCCGTCGTCGACAACGTCGCCTACGGCCTGGAGATCCAGGGCGTCGGCAAGGCCGAGCGCCGCGAGAAGGCCGGCGAGATCGTCGACAAGGTCGGCCTGGCCGGCATGGAGAAGCGCCGCCCCGGCCAGCTCTCCGGCGGCCAGCAGCAGCGCGTCGGCCTGGCCCGCGCGCTCGCCGTCGACCCCGAGGTCCTGCTCTTCGACGAGCCGTTCAGCGCCCTCGACCCGCTCATTCGCCGCGACATGCAGGAAGAGGTCGTCCGCCTGCACCGCGAGGAGGGCCGGACGATGGTCTTCATCACCCACGACCTCTCCGAGGCGCTGCGGGTCGGCGACCGGATCGCCCTGATGCGCGACGGACAGATCGTGCAGCTGGGCACCCCCGAGGAGATCGTCGGCTCCCCGGCCGACGACTACGTCCGCGACTTCGTCCGCGACGTCCCGCGCGAGCAGGTCCTCACCGTGCGCCGCGCGATGCGCCCCGTCGAGGACGGCGAGGCCGACCAGGGCCCCGCGCTGGGCCCCGACACCCTGATCTCCGAGGCCATCGAGGCGGTCGCCCGCACCGGCGGCGCGGTCCGCGTCGTCGACGACGGCCGCTGCGTGGGCATCGTCGACCACGCCTGCCTGCTGAACGTGGTCGCCCGGGTCGACACCCCGCAGCACGGTGAGGTGGCCGCCTGATGTACGTCGCCACCACCCGCGGCGGCGCCCTGCGCGCCGTCGGCTCCAGAGCTCCCGCGGCCACCCCGCGGGCCCGGCTGCGCGCCGGCCTGCTGCGCCACTGGCGCGAGGCCCAGCGCTGCGCCGCGCTGAACATCCCCGCCGGCACCGTGAAGCGGGGGCGCGCATGAGCACCGTGTCCGCACCCCCGGCCGCCCGGCGCGGCCTCGGCGCCGACGCCCCGAAGGCCGGCCCGGTCCAGGCCCTGCTGCAGCGCCGCGGCCTCGCCAAGCTGCTGCTGCTCGCCGTCGCCGCGGCCGTCCTCGTCCCGCTGCTGGCCGCCAAGTACGGCGCCGCCTGGCCGCACTCGCTGACCGTCGACGTCTCCGGCCCGCTCGGCAAGACCAGCGACTGGATCATCGACAACCGCGACAGCCACTGGCTGTTCGTCTACTTCCTCGGTCACCTCAGCAACGCCGTGGTGATCTCCGTCCGCGCCGTCTACCTGCTGCTGCTCGCGCTCGGCTGGACGGGTGTGACGGCCGGCGTGACGCTGCTCGCCTGGCGCGTCGCCGGACCCCGCATCGCCGCGACGGCGCTGATCTCCTTCCTGGTCAGCGGCCTGCTGGGGATGTGGGTCCCGACCATGCAGACGCTCGCCCTGATGATCGTGGCGGTGGTCTTCTCGGTCGTCGTCGGCGCCCTGCTGGGCCTGGCCGGCGGCCTGTCCGAGCGGCTGTTCCGCATCCTGCGCCCGGTGCTGGACACCATGCAGGTGCTGCCCGCGTTCGCCTACCTCCTGCCCGTGGTGCTGGTCTTCGGCATCGGCGTCCCCGCCGCGCTGCTGGCCACCGTCATCTACGCGGCGCCGCCGATGGCCCGGCTGACCGCGCTCGGTCTGCGCGGCGCCGACCCCGGCGTCCTGGAGGCCGTCTCCTCGCTCGGCGCCACCGGCCGCCAGCGGCTGCTGACCGCGCGGCTCCCGCTGGCCCGCAAGGAGCTGCTGCTCGGCGTCAACCAGACGATCATGATGGCGCTGTCCATGGTCGTCATCGCCTCGATGATCGGCGCGGCCGGTCTCGGTGACCGCGTCTACCAGGCCCTCGCCTCGGTCGACGTCGGCGCCGCGCTCGCCGCCGCCGTCCCGATCGTGCTGCTGGCCATCGTCATGGACCGCACCACCGCGGCAGCCGGCGAACGGCTCGGCGCGGGCACCTCCGCCACCGGCCCGGAGTGGCTGCGCGGCTGGCGGGTCTGGGCCGGCGCCGCCGTGCTCACCGCCCTCTTCGCCGGTCTCGGCCGGCTGACCGGCTCCCTGGTCTGGCCGGACGCCTGGGCCGTGGACATCGCCCACCCGGTCAACCACTTCAAGGAGTGGATGGTCGACCACCTCTACTCCGGTGTCCCCGTCATCGGCGGCACCGCCGACTGGGCCGCGCACTTCACCAACTGGGTGCTCAACCCGATGCGGGACGGCCTGACCGCGCTGCCCTGGTACGGCACGCTGCTCATCGTCGCCGCGCTGGCCTGGCTCATCGGCACCTGGCGCACCGCCCTGACCGCCGTCCTCGCGATGGCCGCCATCGGCGTGCTGGGCGTGTGGAAGCCCTCCATGAACACCCTCTCGCAGGTGCTCGCCGCCCTGGTGGTGACCCTGGTGCTGGGCTTCGCGATCGGCATCCTCGCGGCCGGCAGCAAGCGGCTGGAGGCGATCCTGCGTCCGGTCCTGGACGTCATGCAGACCATGCCGCAGTTCGTCTACCTCATCCCGGTGGTCGCGCTGTTCGCCGTCGGCCGCGCCCCGGCCGTCGCCGCGGCCGTGGTCTACGCGCTGCCCGCGGTCATCCGCATCACCACCCAGGGCCTGCGCCAGGTCGACCCGGCGGCCGTCGAGTCGGCCCGCTCGCTGGGCGCCACCCGCTGGCAGATGCTGCGCCAGGTCCAGCTCCCGCTGGCCCGGCCCGCGCTGCTGCTGGCCGTCAACCAGGGTGTGGTCCTCGTCCTCGCCGTCGTCATCATCGGCGGCCTGGTCGGCGGCGGTGCCCTCGGCTACGACGTCGTCACCGGTCTCGCCACCGGCGACCTGGGCCTCGGCCTGGTCGCGGGTGTGGCCATCGTGTGCCTGGGCCTGATGCTCGACCGCGTCACCCAGCCCACCGAACGCCGCATGACGGGGAAGGGAGCCTGACCATGTCCCGTAAGCGCACCATGACCATCGGGACGGCCGCGCTGGCCGGCACGGCGGTCCTCGCCCTCTCCCTGTCCGCCTGCGGCAAGGCCGACATGACCAAGCAGACCTCGCCGTTCGCGGCGGCCAAGGGCTCGAAGTCGGTCACCCTGTCGGTCCAGACCTGGGTCGGCGCCCAGTCCAACGTCGCGGTGGCGAAGTACCTGCTCGAACACGAGCTGGGCTACCACGTCGACACCGTCCAGGTGGACGAGATCCCCGCCTGGGACGCCCTCAGCCAGGGCCGGGTCGACGCGATCCTGGAGGACTGGGGCCACCCGGACCAGGAGAAGCGGTACGTCAAGGACAAGAAGACGATCACGGCCGGCGGCGGCAACGGCGTCACCGGCCACATCGGCTGGTTCGTCCCCAAGTACTGGGCCGACAAGCACCCCGAGGTCGCCGACTGGAAGAACCTCAACAAGTTCGCCAAGCAGCTCCGCACCTCGGAGAGCGGCAACAAGGGCCAGCTGATGGACGGTTCGCCGTCCTATGTCACCAATGACAAGGCGCTGGTGAAGAACCTCAAGCTGAACTACGAGGTCGTCTTCGCGGGCTCCGAGGCGGCGCAGATCACCCAGATCCAGCAGTTCGCCAAGGAGAAGAAGCCCTTCCTGACGTACTGGTACGAGCCGCAGTGGCTCTTCAACCAGGTGCCGATGAAGGAGGTCAAGCTCCCCAAGTACACCGACGCGTGTGCGGCGAAGGGCGCGAAGGATCCCAAGTCGATCGACTGCGCCTACCCGACGACCCCGCTCCAGAAGTTCTTCAACACCGAGTTCGCCAAGAAGGGCGGCAGCGCCGCGGCCTTCCTGAAGAACTTCAAGTGGACCAAGGACGACCAGAACGAGGTCTCCGAGGGCATCGCCTCGAAGGGGCTGACCGCCGACGAGGCGGCCAAGCAGTGGGTGGACAAGCACCCGGACGTCTGGAAGAAGTGGCTCCCCAAGAAGTAGCCGTACGGGGAGCGCTACGGACCGCGGGCGGTCGCACCATGGGTGCGGCCGCCCGCGGGCGCGTTGTGGGCCGGTGGCGCCCGGCGTCCACCGCCCGCCGACTGCCTCCCTCGTTCGGGTGGCGGCGCCGTGTTGCCGCACCGTTCATCGACGGGCGCAGCACGCTGGGGGCCGTTGCCGAGGGAAGGCCCGCGATGCCCCTGCCGCCGAAGTGCCCCACCGCCGACTGCCATGACTGGCTGTGGAAGGACACCGCCACCACCGACACCGACTGGGACAACTGGCGCTGGTGGTGCTGCCGCTGCGACAAGAAGTGGTACCCGACGGCGGAGCAGCTCGCGGACTTCCGCGACGGGGCGTCGGCGGGGGCGCCGCACTCCTCCTACCGCGACCACCGGGCCGGGGCGAACCGGCAGTAGGGCGCGGCCCGGGCGGACGGCACGGTGCGGCGCACCCGATGAGGGACATGACAAACTGTGGCGCGCCGTTCGCCGCCAGGCCGGCACGCATCACCGGGACGCCGGCCGGTAGCAGGGGGCCGCCGGCACGCATCAGGGGGAGCCACGCACCATGCCAGCCATCCGCCGTTCCGCCGCCGCGGCCGCCGCGCTGCTCGTCCTGCTCGCAGGGACCGCCACGGCCTGCGGCCCCGGTGAGGACCGGGCCGCGGCCGCCGACCACAAGGACCCGGCCGACGGCGGACTCGGGCTCCCCAAGGGCATACCCACCAGCCTGGACGACCTGAAGCAGTGGAAGGACGGCGGCTGGAGCGACTGGCACTCGTGGGCCCGCCGGGCCTCGGACTTCGCCAACCCGGTCATCAAGGACCACTGGCGCACCGACCGGCTGGCGCAGGCGAAGGCCGCCCCCGAGATCGGGGCGCGGGCCACCGGCGCGGGCGACGAGTCCGAGGCCACCGACCCGGTGCCGGCGCCGGTCGGCGCCGCGCAGGTCGCCCGGCCCTACCACCGGCACATGGCACCGGTCGGCAAGATCTTCTTCGACAGCCCGAAGGGGCCGATGGTCTGCTCCGGCACCGTCGTCGAGGACCCGGCGCATCCGGGGAAGTCCAACCTGGTGTGGACGGCCGGGCATTGCGTGCACTCCGGCAAGCGGGGCGGCTGGATGCGCAACATCGTCTTCGTGCCGTCCTACAACGACGACGGCGTGCCGATGGACGAGGTCGGGCGCACGCCCCCGCAGCAGGTCACCCCGTACGGCCGCTTCTGGGCCGACTGGATCACCACCTCCGGTGAATGGATCGGCATGGGCAGCGAGGACACCGGCAACGGCGGCTCCGCCTACGACTTCGCGGTGCTGCACGTCAAGCCGGAGAACGGCGGGACCAAGTCGCTCCAGGAGACCGTGGGGGCAGCCGCCCAGGTCTGGTTCAACGCCCCCGCCGCCAACGGCCTCGGCGCCCTGGACGCGTTCGGCTACCCGGCCGCGGCCCCGTACGACGGCGCCCGGATGATGAACTGCCCCGCCCGCCCCGGCCGCCTGGTCATCCAGCCGGGCACGCCCGCCATGCACCGCATCGGCTGCACGATGACCGGCGGCACGTCGGGCGGCGGCTGGTTCGTCAACCGCGGCGGCAAGCTGACCCTGGTCTCCAACACCTCGATCAGCTCCAGCAGCCACACCTGGCTGGCCGGCCCGCACCTGGGGCCGGAGGCGCAGCGGGTCTTCTCCGACATCAGCCGGAAGTTCGCCGACCGGTAGCGGGGGAGGGGCGTTGGGTACCCTTCGCCCCCCCTCCTGCTCCGCCGCCCCGGTGGTGCTCACAGCTCCTCGCCCGGGGGCTGCCGGATCGTGACGTTGACGCGGTTCCAGTTGTTGATCGCGACGATCACCGCGAGCAGGTGGGCGAGTTCGGTCTCGTCGAAGTGTGCGGCGGCGGTCGCGTAGACGTCGTCGGGGACGAAGCCGTCGGTGAGGACGGTGACGGCCTCGGTGAGGGCGAGGGCGGCGCGCTCCTTCGCGGTGTAGAGGTCGCCGGTCTCCTCCCACGCGGGCAGCAGGTCGATCCGCCGCGGCTCGACGCCCGCCTCGTGCAGGTTCTTCACGTGCATGTCGATGCAGAAGGCGCACCGGTTGAGCTGGGAGGCGCGCAGCACGACCAGTTCGGCCAGCACCGGATCGCCCAGCCCCTTCTTGGCGGCCGTGGTCAGCCGCAGCTGGGCCCGGCCGAACGCGGACATCTGGCCCCAGAACGCCATGCGACGGCTCATCGTGGTCACGCCTTCCCCGGGGTCATGCGAGTGCTCACGCCGAAGCGGTTCCAGGCGTTGATGGTGGTGATCAGCGCGATCAGCTGGGCGAGTTCGGTCTCGTCGAACTGCGCGGCGGCGGTCGCGTAGACGTCGTCGGGCACGAAGCCGTCGGTGAGGACGGTGATCGCCTCGGTGAGGGCCAGGGCGGCCCGCTCCTTCGCGGTGTAGTGGTCCGGTGCCTCCGCCCAGGCGACAAGGAGTTGGAGCCGCTCCTCGGACTCGCCGGCCTTGCGGGCGTCGGTCAGGTGCATGTCGAGGCAGAAGGCGCACTTGTTGAGCTGCGAGGCGCGGATCTTGACCAGTTCGGCCAGGCCCGGGTCGACGCCCTTCCTGGCGGCCGCGTCCAGCGCGATCATGGCCTGATAGACCTCGGGAGCCCGCTGCACCCAGCGCATCCGGGGGCCGTGGTGGTGCGCCGGGGCGCCTTCGGTAGCGGGTGTCTGCGGTGTCTGCGGTGTCTGCGGTGTCGTCATGTCTCTGACGCTACGGCGGTAATGGCGCAGCTGTATGGTCCACTTTCATGCCACATTCCTGGGCCACTTTCGGCCGTGATCTGCATCTGGACCTCGGCGGCCCCGGCGGGCGCCGGGCCGGGCTGATCCGCGCGCTGCGGGACGCCGTACGGTCCGGGCGGCTCGCCCCCGACACCCGGCTGCCCTCCTCCCGCTCCCTCGCCGCCGACCTGGGGCTGGCCCGCAACACCGTCGCCGACGCCTACGCCGAACTCGTCGCGGAGGGCTGGCTGACCGCCCGGCAGGGCTCCGGCACCCGGGTCGCCTGGCGGGCCGCCCCGGACGCGGCGCGAGGGAGCGCGCGGCGCGCGGCGGGCGTGGCGCGCGGCCCGGCCGACCGCCCCGACCGGCCGCGCTTCGACCTCACCCCCGGCACCGCCGATGTCTCGGCCTTCCCGCGCACCGCCTGGCTGGCCGCCGCCCGCCGCGCCCTGACCGCCGCCCCCAGCGAGGCCTTCGGCTACACCACCCCCGCCGGGCGCCCCGAACTGCGCGCCGCGCTCGCCGACTACCTGGCCCGCGCCCGGGGCGTGCGCGCCGACCCCGAGCGCATCGTGGTGTGCGCCGGCTTCCCGCAGGGGCTGTCCCTGCTGAGCCGGGCGCTGGGCCCCGGACGGATCGCCGTCGAGTCCTACGGCCTGGACTTCCACCGCGCGGTGATCACCCGCGCCGGCCTGGGCACCGTCCCGCTGCCGGTCGACGAACACGGCGCCGACACCGGGCAACTGGCCGGGCTCGACGACGTCCGGGCGGCCCTGCTCACCCCCGCCCACCAGTTCCCCACCGGCGTCCCGCTGCACCCGGACCGCCGCGCCGCCGCCGTCAACTGGGCCCGGCTCACCAGTGGTTACGTCCTGGACGACGACTACGACGGCGAGTTCCGCTACGACCGCCAGCCCGTCGGCGCCCTCCAGGGCCTGGACCCCGATCACGTCGTCCACTTCGGCACCGCGAGCAAGAGCCTGGCCCCCGCACTGCGGGTGGCCTGGATGGTGCTGCCGGACCGGCTGGTCGACCCGGTGCTGGCACTCAAGGGCACCGGCGAATGGCAGTCCGGCGCGCTGGACCAGCTCACCCTCGCCGACTTCCTGGCCTCGGGCGCCTACGACCGGCATCTGCGCGGCATGCGGCTGCGCTACCGGCGCCGCCGCGACCAACTGGTGGCCGCCCTGGCCGACCGCGCACCCCACGTCCGGGTCTCCGGCATCGCCGCCGGCCTGCACGCCGTACTGGAACTCCCGCCCGGCACCGAACAGGCCGTCGTCGAAGCCGCCCGCTGGCAGGGCCTGGCCCTGGAGGGACTCGGCAGCTTCCGCCACCCCGCCGCCTCCCAACCCGCCCGCGACGCCCTGGTGGTGGCCTACGGCACCCCACCCGACCACTCCTTCACCGGCGTCCTGGACGCCCTGCTCAGGGCGCTGCCACCGGAGCGGTAGGCGGCCCGCACCACCCCCGACGCCGTTGCACCACCGCGTGGAGGGTGGTGCGGACGTGGCTTCCGGCGGGGGTGTGCCGTGCTCCCGCTTCCGTCGGGGCGGCGCGGGGGCGGTGCGCGCTGGGTGGTGTGCGGGCACGGGGGACGGGTGCGCCGTCCCGCGCTGCGCCATTCAGGGTAAAACTGCGCACGGGCTATGGCGTGGTGGCCGGAAAAACGCGCCTACTGATGCCATCGACCGGCGGGGCCGCCCCCACCTGTGGGAGGACCGCAAGGCAGGTGCACTTGAGTCCCGGCTGCCCACAACGCGCCTTCTTCCGCAGGTAGTTGCCGTATTTCCCACGGAATCCGGCACGCCGCGGGGCCCTGCGGCCCGTCATCCTCACCGTCCTCGGAGGGCCTTTCATGCCAACGCCCACGTTCACGCTGACCTCCGCCGCTCCCAATCCGTCGGTCTTCGGCCAGACCGTCACGCTGACGGCCACCGTC
Organism: Streptomyces kronopolitis; assembly: GCF_014646275.1. GTDB lineage: Bacteria > Actinomycetota > Actinomycetes > Streptomycetales > Streptomycetaceae > Streptomyces > Streptomyces kronopolitis. The sequence goes on along the minus strand of NZ_BMND01000039.1, from coordinate 9,857 downwards.
ATCCCGTTCGGGCTGGGCCCGCCCACCGGCACCGTCACCTTCGTCATCCCCGGCGGGCCGACCCTGACCGGAACCCTCGTCGGCGGCACCGCCACCGTCACCACCAGCAGCCTGAGCGTCGGATTCCACACCTACACCGCGAACTACAACGGCAACGCGCAGTTCGGGCCGTCCAGTTCCACCGGCTCCGCGACGGTGGGCAAGGCCTCCACGGCCACCACGGTCACCTCCGCGCCGGACCCGTCGAACTCCGGGCAGACGGTGACCATCACCGCCCAGGTCGCCGCCGTCGCGCCCGGCGCGGGGACACCGACCGGCACCGTCACCTTCGTCATCGCGGGCGGCGGGGGCGGCACCCTGACCGGCACCCTCTCGGGCGGGACGGCGACCGTCACCACCAGCAGCCTCGCCGTCGGCACGCATCTGATCACCGCCACCTACAACGGCGACACCCGCTTCAACGCCTCCTCCGGCACCGACACCCAGACGGTGGTGGCGGCGCCGGCCGCGACGACCACCACGGTCACCTCGTCCCCGGACCCCTCGGTCTTCGGGCAGTCCGTGACCTTCACGGCCGTCGTCGCACCGGTCCCGCCCGCCTCGGGGACGCCGACCGGCACGGTCACCTTCGTGATCGCCGGCGGCCCCACACTGACGGCGACGCTCTCGGGCGGCACGGCGAGCGTCTCTACCAGCAGCCTGAGCGTGGGCAGTCACGCCGTCACCGCCACCTACAGCGGCAGCGGCAGTTTCGCGCCATCGAGCGGTACGGACACCCAGACCGTCAACAAGGCCGCGACGACCACCACGGTGACCTCGGCGCCGGACCCGTCGGCGGTCGGGCAGTCGGTGACGTTCACCGCGACGGTGGCCCCGGTCGCGCCCGGCGCGGGCACGCCTACGGGCACGGTCACGTTCGTCATCAGCGGCGGCCCGACCCTCACCGGCACCCTGTCCGGGGGCACGGCGAGCGTCAGTACCAGTGCGCTGGCGGCCGGCGTCCACACCGTCACCGCGACGTACAGCGGTGACGCCAACTTCACCACGTCCACCGGGACCGACACCCAGACCGTCGGCCAGGGAGCCACGACCACGACGGTCACCTCGTCGCCGGATCCGTCCGTCGTCGGACAGCCGGTGACCTTCACGGCCGTCGTCGCGCCCGTCCCGCCTGCTTCCGGGACGCCGACCGGCACGGTCACTTTCGTGATCAGCGGCGGCCCCACCCTGACCGGCACCCTGTCCGGGGGCACCGCCAGCGTCACGACCAGCGCACTCTCCGCCGGTACGCACACCGTCACGGCGACCTACAGCGGCAGCGCCGCCTTCACCGGCTCCACCGGGACCGACACCCAGACCGTGGGGCAGGCGTCGACGACCACCACGGTCAGCTCGGCGCCGGATCCGTCCGTGGTCGGGCAGTCGGTGACGTTCACGGCCACGGTGGCGCCGGTCGCCCCGGGTGCGGGCACGCCGACGGGCACGGTCACGTTCGTCATCAGCGGCGGTCCGACGTTGACCGGCACGCTGTCCGGGGGCACAGCGAGCGTCAGTACCAGTGCGCTGGCGGCCGGTGTGCACACCGTCACCGCGACGTACAGCGGTGACGCCAACTTCACCACCTCCTCCGGGACCGACACCCAGACCGTCGGCCAGGCCGCGACCATGACCACGGTCACCTCGTTCCCCGACCCCTCGGTGACCGGCCAGACCGTCAACTTCACCGCCTTCGTGGGGCCGGTGTTCCCCGGCGGCGGGATCCCGACCGGCACCGTGGCCTTCGTCATCACCAACGGCACGACCACGGTCAGCCTCAGCGGCACCCTCGACGGCTCCGGCGTGGCCACCGTCAGCACCAACGGGCTGGTCACCGCCGGCCTGTACACCGTCACCGCCACCTACAGCGGTGACGCCAACTACAGCGGCTCCAGCGACACCGACACCCAGACGGTCGGCCCGGCGTCGACGACCACGACCGTCACCTCGTCGCCGGACCCGTCCGTGGTCGGACAGCCGGTGACCTTCACGGCCACCGTGGCGCCGGTCGCGCCCGGCGCGGGCACCCCGACCGGCACGGTGACCTTCGTGGCCACCAACGGGGTCACCACGGTGACGCTGACCGGCACGCTCAGCGGCGGCACGACGAGTGTCACGACCAACGTGCTGGTGACGGCGGGCAGTTACACCGTTACCGCGACCTACAACGGCGACGCCAACTTCGCCACCTCCTTCGGGACGGACACCCAGACGGTCGGTCTGGCGTCGACGACCACGACCGTCAGCTCGTCGCCGGATCCCTCGGTATTCGGGCAACCGGTGACGTTCACGGCGACGGTCGCGCCCGTCGCGCCGGGTGCGGGGACGCCGACCGGCACGGTCACGTTCGTGATCACGGGTGGTCCGACGCTGACCGGCACGCTGTCCGGGGGCACGGCGACCGTCACGACCAGCTCTCTGAGCGTCGGCAGCCACACCGTGACGGCGACCTACAGCGGTGACGGCAACTTCACGGGCTCCAGCGGGTCCGACACCCAGACCGTGGGGCAGTCGTCGACGACCACGGCGGTTAGTTCGTCGCCGGATCCGTCGGTGGTCGGGCAGTCGGTGACGTTCACGGCCACGGTCGCTCCGGTGGCGCCGGGTGCGGGGACTCCGACGGGCACGGTCGTCTTCGTGGCCACGGATGGGGTCACCACGGTGACGCTCACGGGCACGCTCAGCGGCGGCACCACGAGTGTCACGGCCAACGGGCTGGTGACGGCGGGCAGTTACACCGTCACGGCGACCTACAGTGGCGACGCCAGCTTCACCACGTCCACCGGGTCCGACACCCAGACCGTCGGCCAGGCGTCGACCACGACGACGGTCAGCTCGTCGCCGGATCCGTCGGTCTTCGGTGAGCCGGTGACGTTCACGGCCACGGTCGCGCCCGTCGCGCCGGGAGTGGGGACGCCGACCGGCACCGTCACGTTCGTGATCACGGGTGGTCCGACGCTGACCGGCACCCTCTCCGGTGGGACGGCGAGCGTCACCACCAGCGTCCTGAGCGTCGGCAGCCACACCGTGACCGCGACCTACAGCGGTGACGCCAACTTCAGTACCTCCAGTGGGACGGACACCCAGACGGTCGGCCTGGCGTCCACGACCACGACGGTCAGTTCGTCGCCGGATCCGTCGGTGGTGGGGGAGCCGGTGACGTTCACTGCGACCGTGGCGGCCGTCGCACCCGGCGCGGGCACCCCGACCGGCACGGTGACCTTCGTGGCCACCAACGGGGTCACCACGGTGACCCTGACCGGCACGCTCAGCGGCGGCACCACGAGCGTCACGACCAACGGGCTGGTGACGGCGGGCAGTTACACCGTCACCGCGACCTACAGCAGTGACGGCAGCTTCAGCACCTCCAGCGGGACGGACACCCAGACGGTCGGTCCGGCGTCGACCACGACGACGGTCAGTTCGTCGCCGGATCCGTCGGTGGTCGGGGAGTCGGTGACGTTCACGGCCACGGTGGCGCCGGTCGCGCCGGGTGCGGGGACTCCGACGGGCTCGGTCGTCTTCGTGGCCACGGACGGGGTCACCACGGTGACGCTGACCGGCACGCTCAGCGGCGGCACGACGAGTGTCACGACCAACGGGCTATTGACGGCGGGCGCGTACACGGTCACCGCCACCTACAGCGGTGATGCCAACTTCACCACCTCCACCGGGTCCGACACCCAGACCGTGGGGCAGGCGTCGACGACCACGACCGTCACCTCGGCGCCGGATCCGTCCGTCGTCGGGCAGCCGGTGACGTTCACCGCCACCGTGGCGCCGGTCGCGCCAGGTGCGGGCACCCCGACCGGCACGGTCGTCTTCGTGGCCACGGACGGGGTCACCACCGTCACGCTCACCGGCACGCTTTTCGCGGGCACCACGAGCGTGACCACCAACGGGCTGGTGACGGCCGGCGCGTACACCGTGACGGCGACCTACAGCGGCGATGCCAACTTCAGCACTTCCACCGGGACCGACACCCAGACCGTGGGCCAGGCGTCCACGACCACGACGGTCACCTCCTCGCCCGATCCGTCCGTCGTCGGGGAGTCGGTGACGTTCACGGCCACCGTCGCGCCGGTGGCGCCGGGGGCGGGTACTCCGACGGGCACGGTCGTCTTCGTGGCCACCGACGGGCCCACCACCGTGACGCTGACCGGCACGCTCAGCGGCGGCACCACCAGCGTCAGCACCAACGGGCTGGTGACGGCGGGAAGTTACTCCGTCACGGCGACCTACAGTGGCGATGCCAACTTCAGCACTTCCACCGGGACCGACACCCAGATCGTGGGGCAGGCGTCGACGACCACGACGGTCACCTCGGCGCCGGATCCGTCCGTGGTGGGGGAGTCGGTGACGTTCACGGCCACCGTCGCTCCGGTCGCGCCCGGTGCGGGCACCCCGACCGGGTCGGTGGGGTTCGTGATCACCGATGGGGTCACCACGGTGACGCTGACCGGCACGCTCAGCGGCAGCACCACGAGTGTCAGCACCAACGGGCTGGTGACGGCGGGCGCGTACACGGTCACCGCGACCTACAGTGGTGATGCCAACTTCACCGGCTCCACGGGGTCCGACACCCAGATCGTGGGGCAGGCGTCGACGACCACGACCGTCACTTCCTCGCCCGATCCGTCGGTGGTCGGGCAGTCGGTGACCTTCACGGCCACCGTCGCGCCGGTGGCGCCGGGGGCGGGGACGCCGACCGGCACCGTCACCTTCGTCATCACGGGCGGTCCGACGCTGGTCGGGACGCTCTCCGGGGGCGTCGCGACCGCCTCGACCAGTGCGCTGGGGGCCGGCACGTTCACCGTCACCGCGACCTACAGCGGTGACGCCGACTTCAGTACCTCCACCGGGACCGACACCCAGACCGTGAACCAGGCGAGCACGACCACCGCGGTCACCTCGGCGCCCGACCCGTCGCTGTTCGGCCAGTCGGTGACCTTCACGGCCACCGTCGCGCCGGTCGCGCCGGGCGCGGGCACGCCGACCGGCACCGTCACCTTCGTCATCGACGGCGGCGGGGGCGGCACGCTGGTCGGCACCGTCGCCGGGGGGATGGCCAGCGTCACCACCGCCACCCTCGACGCCGGTGTGCACAACGTCACCGCGACCTACAACGGCGACACCGACTTCGCCGGCTCCAGCGGCACCGACACCCAGACGGTGAGCCAGACGGCCACGACCCTCACGGCCACCTCGTTCCCCGACCCGTCCCACGTGAACGACTCGGTGGCGTTCCTCGCCTTCGTGGGGCCGGTGGCACCGGGCAGCGGCGTCCCGACCGGGACGGTCGCCTTCACCATCACCGACGGGATGACCACGCTGAACCTCACCGGGACCCTCGACGGCGCCGGAGTCGCCGCGGTGAGCAGCCCCCTGACCACCGCCGGCCTCTACACGATCACGGCGGTCTACGGAGGTGACACCAACTTCACCGGCTCCAGCGACACGGACACCCAGACGGTGCTCCCCTGACCCGCCGACCCCTCCACCACCACCGTGCACACGGCGCCGGGCCGTCCTCTTCGGAGGGCGGCCCGGCGCCCGCGTGTGCCGTGGCGCCCCCGGGCGGACGGGAGCGTGGCAACAGGGGCTACGCCCCCAGCACGTCCCGCAGCTGTTCGAGCCCCCAGTCCAGGTCCGCCTCGTCGATCACCAGCGGCGGGGCGAGCCGGAGCGTGCTGCCGTGGGTGTCCTTGACCAGCACCCCGCGGGCCAGCAGCCGCTCGGACAGCTCCCGTCCGGTGCCGTGCGACGGGTCGATGTCGACGCCCGCCCACAGCCCGCGGCCGCGCACCGCGGCCACCGCGCCGCCGGCCGCCAGCCGCGCCAGCTCGCGATGCATGCGCGCGCCCAACTCCGCGGCCCGCTGCTGGAATTCGCCGGTCCGCAGCATCGCCACGACCTCCAGGGCCACCGCGCAGGCCAGCGGGTTCCCGCCGAACGTCGACCCGTGCTCGCCCGGCGCGAGGACGCCCAGCACCTCGCGCGAGGACACGACCGCCGACACCGGCACCACCCCGCCGCCCAGCGCCTTGCCCAGCACATACACATCGGGCACCACGCCCTCGTGCTCACAGGCGAAGGTCCGCCCGGTGCGGCCCAGTCCCGACTGGATCTCGTCGGCGATGAACAGCACGTTCCGGCTGCGGGTCAGCTCCCGTACGCGCGCCAGATAGCCCGGCGGCGGCACCCGGACCCCCGCCTCGCCCTGGATCGGCTCCAGCAGCACCGCGACCGTGTCCTCGTCGAGGGCGGCCTCCAGCGCGGCCGCGTCACCGTAGGGGACGACGTCGAAGCCGGGGGTGTACGGGCCGAAGCCGGCGCGCGCCTCGGGGTCGGTGGAGAAGGAGACCAGGGTGGTCGTCCGGCCGTGGAAGTTGCCGTCCGCGACGATGATCCTCGCCCGGCCGTCCGGGACGCCCTTGACCTGATAGCCCCACTTCCGGGCCGTCTTGACGGCCGTCTCGACCGCCTCGGCACCGGTGTTCATCGGCAGCACCAGCTCCATCCCGCACAGCTCGGCGAGCTGGGTGCAGAAGTCGCCGAACCGGTCGTGGTGGAAGGCGCGGGAGGTGAGTGTGACGCGCTCCAGCTGGGCCCGGGCCGCGTCGAGCAGCCGGCGGTTGCCGTGCCCGAAGTTCAGCGCGGAGTACCCGGCGAGCAGGTCCAGATAGCGCCGGCCCGCCACATCCGTCACCCAGGCACCCTCGGCGGTCGCCACCACGACGGGCAGCGGGTGGTAGTTGTGCGCGCTGTGGGCCTCGGCGGCGGCGAGGAAGCGTTCCGTGGACGTCACCGGTGACTCCGTTCGGTAGACCCCGGGGGCGCGGGCGCTGCCGCGTCCCCCTCCATTGTCGCGCCCGGCCGGGCGGACCTGCACGGATCCGCCGGGGGCCAGGGGTGTCCTACACTCGGCCGTGCACAGCGCGACTGGCGTACGGGGAAGCAACCTCGAGGAAGCGGTGTGCGGGAACCCTCACGAGGTGCCGCCCCGCCTGGGCACCCCGGGACCACGACCGGACCACCGATCGACCGCCCCGGAGGACACCATGTCACTTCCCCTGCCGCATTCCCTTCCGCATCCCGCGCTGAGCGGCGCCGACCCCGAACTGGCCGCACTGGTCGGCGCCGAGGAGCAGCTCCAGGCCGACACCCTGCGGCTGATCCCCAGCGAGAACTACGTCTCCGCCGCCGTCCTGGAAGCCACCGGCACCGTCCTGCAGAACAAGTACAGCGAGGGGTACGCGGGCCGTCGCTACTACGAAGGCCAGCAGAACATCGACCGCGTCGAGACGCTGGCCGTCGAGCGCGCCAAGGCCGTCTTCGGCGTCGAGCACGCCAACGTCCAGCCCTACTCCGGCTCGCCCGCCAACCTCGCCGCCTACCTCGCCTTCGCCGAGCCCGGCGACACCGTGCTGGGCATGGCGCTGCCGATGGGCGGCCACCTCACCCACGGCTGGGGCGTCTCGGCGACCGGCCGGTGGTTCCGCGGGGTGCAGTACGGCGTCCGGGCCGACAGCGCGCTGATCGACTTCGACGAGGTGCGCGACCTCGCCCGCAAGGAGCGCCCGAAGATCATCTTCTGCGGCGGTACCGCCGTGCCGCGCACCATCGACTTCGCCGCCTTCGGCGAGATCGCCCGCGAGGTCGGCGCCGTGCTCGTCGCCGACATCGCCCACATCGCCGGGCTGGTCGCCGGCGGCGCCCACCCGTCGCCGGTGCCGCACGCCGACGTCATCTCCACCACCACGCACAAGACCCTGCGCGGGCCGCGCGGCGCGATGCTGATGTCCCGGGCGAGCCACGCCAAGGCCGTCGACAAGGCCGTCTTCCCCGGCCTCCAGGGCGGCCCGCACAACCACACCACCGCCGCCATCGCCGTCGCCCTGCGCGAGGCGGCCGCCCCGTCCTTCCGGGACTACGCCCACGCCGTCGTCGCCAACGCCAAGGCGCTCGCCGAGGCGCTGCTGGCCCGCGGCTACGACCTGGTCTCCGGCGGCACCGACAACCACCTGGTGCTGATCGACCTGACCTCCAAGGACGTCCCCGGCAAGGTCGCCGCCAAGGCGCTGGACCGGGCCGGCATCGTCGTCAACTACAACACCGTCCCCTTCGACACCCGCAAGCCCTTCGACCCCTCCGGCATCCGCATCGGCACCCCGTCCCTCACCTCCCGCGGGCTGGGCACGGACCGGATGCCGCAGGTCGCCGAGTGGATCGACCGGAGCGTCCGGGCCGCGGCCAAGGACGACGAGGAGGCGCTGGCGGTGATCCGCGGCGAGGTCGCGGAGCTGATGGCCGCCTACCCGGCGCCGGGCCTGGCGACGGACTGACGCCGCGGCCCCACGCCACCCCCGCCCGGCTCACCGGCCCGTGCTCAGCCGGTGAGCCGGACCGGCAGGACGTGGGTGCTGTTGCCGATGAAGCTCGGGTGCGCCGGCAGTTCGGCGTCCGGGACGGCCAGGCGCAGCGCCGGATAGCGGGTGAACAGTGCCCGCAGGGCCACCGTCGCCTCCAGCCGGGCCAGCGGCGCGCCCAGGCAGTAGTGCGGGCCGTGGCCGAAGGAGAGGTGGCGGGCGGCGGGCCGCCGGGTGACGTCGAACCGGTCCGCGTCCGCCCCGTAGGCCTCCGGATCGCGGCCGGCCGCCGCGTAGGAGGCCAGCATCGGGGTGCCGCGCGGGACGAGGGTGCCGCCGATCTCCAGGTCCCGGACCGGGTAGCGGAACGGGAAGTGGGCGACGGGGCTGTCGTAGCGCAGGGTCTCCTCGACCACGTCCTCCCAGCTCGCCCGCCCGGCCAGGACCAGCTCCAGCTGCCCGCGGTCGGTGCACAGCGCCCGGACCGCGTTGGTGATCAGGTTCAGCGTGGTCTCGTGCCCGGCGATGATCATCAGCAGCAGGGTGCCGACCAGTTCCCCCGCGCTGAGCCGGTCGCCGTCCTCCTCCCGGGCGGCGAGCAGCGCGCTGGTCAGATCGTCACCGGGCGCCGCCCGCCGGGCCTCGGCGACCTCCGTGAGGAGCGCGGTGATCTCCTGGTTGGCGGCCAGCACCTCGGCCGCGGTGCCGGCCGTGCCCACGATCAGGTCCGACAGCTCGTGCAGCCGGTCGCGCAACGCGGTGTCCACCCCCAGCAGTTCGCAGATCACGCCCATCGGCAGCGGATAGGCGAAGTGCCGGCGCAGCTCCACCGTGCCGCCGGCGTCCGCGGCCCCGGGCAGCGCGTCGAGCAGCCCGGCCGTCAGCTCCGCGATCCGCGGCCGCAGCGCCGCCACCCGCCGCCCGGTGAACACCTGGGTCACCAGGCCGCGCAGCCGCCGGTGGTCCGCCCCGTCGGCGGTCGTCATCCCCTCGACGGCGGCGAAGAGGGTCAGCGGCCAGCCGGGCGGCACCGTGCCGTCGTGCAGGGCGGTGAAGTGCCGGGCGTTCTTGGCGACTTCGGGGTGCGCCAGCATCTCGCGCAGCGCCTCGTGGCGGGTCACGGCGACCGCGGGCACCTCCCCGGGCAGCAGCACCGGTACCACCGCCCCGTCCGCGCGCAGCCGCGCGTCGGCCGCGGCCCGGCCGGCGCCCCCGGGGGCGAGCCGGTGCGGCTCCCGGCCGGAGTGCGCGGGGCGGGCGGCGGCGGTCGGGGGCGCGGGGCGGATGGCGTCGGTCATCGGCGGTCCTCACAGATCGGGGCGGAGATCCGGGGCGGTGCACAGGCCCGCACGGGCGCGGACCACGACTGCGCGGCCCACGATCCCAGCTCCCGCCCGCCCCGAACAGGCCGCCGCCGCCGAGCCGCAGGGCCGCCGCCGGCCGGCCCGCGCG